>CAWBEL010000001.1:0-1529425 GCA_963787985.1 uncultured Actinomycetota bacterium
GGACAGGACGCCCGCAGGGTCTTTTCGCTGGCGGTTGCGGGAGCGGGCTTCAGCGCCACCGAGGCGAGCGCAAGATTTGCCGCGCCTACGCAGGCGATGAAGATCAAGCAGGCACGCCAGCCGAAGCTGCTGACCGCGGCTGCCAGCGGCGTCGTTGCCATGACCCCGCCGACATAGCCCGACACTTGCGAGATCCCGGACATGAAGCCGAACCGCTCATCCGAGAAGCTTTGCGCCACCAGCTTCAGCAGTGCGGTGAAGACCAGCGCGTCGCCGTACGCCACGATCAGCCGCGCAGCAAAGACATCGAGCAGGTTCGGTGCCAGTGCGAATGCGGCGCTGCCCAGCGAGGATGCCGCCATCGAGCACAGCACCACACGCCTGACGCCGCGGCTTGTCGACCAGAAGGCCGGCCGGAATTTGCATCAGGGTGTAGCCCCAGAAATAGCTCGAGGCGAGCATCGCGACACCTGCGGCGTCGGTGCCGAAATCGTGCATGAAGCCGAGGCTGACCGATTGCGGGGAGAACCGCTGGAGGAATGCGATCGCGTAGGCGACGGCAACGGTCGTCCAGGCGATGTAGGCGCGATCGGTGATGCGGAACCCTTGACCCTCTGCTCTCCTACAGAGGCCCCTTCGGCCTCGGAGCGATCACGGCCTGCTGTCCGACATCGACATCATACCCTCGCATAACCGACTGAAAACAACGCATCGGCGGAGTCCGGAATGATGCGCGACATCGCCGCGTCCACCAGCGACGCCATGCCGTGATAGTCCTGCCGGTGATACTTGATATGACCGTAAGCGCCGCGCATGATCATGTCGGGCACTTCAAGCGCCTTGCCGGGATAGAGCGACGAGCACATCTCGATGCACGCGGCCTGCAATGTCGGGTCCTGCGCGTCACCGAGCAGGGACGGGTCACCTTCTCGCAGATCCTGGCGTTGGCCGCCCACACGATCGGATTGCGCGTCCGCCAGCCGTAGAGAACGCCGGCATCGCCCCGGTCCGCGGCGCCCGAACATTTCAAGACCTCGGACGTGAAGAAGCCGTAGAGACCGCGGCCCTGATGCGCCGGAAGCACCTCGGTGCACTGCGATAGATGGCGGGAGAGCCGGCAACATTGAGCACGCGGTAGACGGAGAATGCGATCATGGCGGACTCGTCGAAGACGAGGTAGCGCCGTATTGGCCATCGAACGGCGAGCAGGCCGCGGTCCAATGCGGCTCGGTTGCCTTCCAGTTGACAGCGATGATGCCGTTCATCGCGTCCATCAACGATTTGTGGTGGCTTTCGCCGACAACCGAGGCGTCCGGGAAACTGTAGACCGCATAATCGGGCCAGGGCGAAGGAATGGCCCTGTATCGGCTGCCCAAATCTGGCGACATTGCCCCACTGGAGCGTTGGGGCATTGATCTATACAAGCCATGGGCGAATGGCCTAAAGGACAATATGCCCTCGAAAACTGCCAAATCCCGGCGGCCAGAACTGCACCGGAAAGCGCCCGCAAGGCGGATCGCCATGCTTGCCTTTCCCGGCGTCACCCTGCTCGACATCTCCGGACCCGCGCAGGTGTTTGCGGAATTGCAGGAGATCGAGTTGCCGGCCGCGGGCTATGCCCTGTCCTATCTCTCGGCTGCGGGCGGGCTGGTGCCGACCGACGTCGGGATGATGATCGACACCGCGCCGATTGCGAGCGTCCGGCCGCATCAGATCGATACGCTTCTCATTCCTGGCGGACCCGGATCTGGGCGTTGCGGCAGGACGCCACACTGATGAAATGGGTGTCGAGGGCGATGCCGCGGGTTCGCCGGGTTGCCTCGGCCGGCGACACCTTTCACGGCAAACCGATCAACTATTTCTGCGCGCACAACATCGCTCTGATCGGTGCGATCAACAAGTCGCACACCTCGTGGACTGTCCGCGAGGTCATCTACTCCAAGTCGGGCTCGAAGAAGTACGGCCCCATCGCGCACATCAGCACCGCCTACAACGCCGGCAGCTACCGGGCGCTGATCAAAGCACCTGCGAAGCACGCCTGCACCAAGACGTCGAGTGGCACGTGTATCCAAGGCGGCGAGTTCTGCCCGAAGGCGAGCTACGGAACGAGCGGCTGGGACGCCAACGGTCGCCGCTACGTCTGCACCGGCAGCACTACGCACCCGCATTGGGAGCTTCCCTAGGTCGCCGCTCACAAGCTTCGGCGCTGGGCTGCGAATAGCGACCGACAGACCGTGACCACCGGATCGCTGGCCGGCCGCTGGTCGCGACGACGTCTCGCCGGCTCTCCTGTCGGCGCGGCACGGCCGCTGCCCGCTCAAGCGCGCAGGCTGTCCGACGAGCTTGCGTGCCCAGTCAACGCGCGGGAGCGGCTGACTGAACCCGAGGCGGCAGGCCTCGTCGGCCGCCACCCGGCCACCGTCCGGAACTGGTACTCAGAGCTGTGGCGCCTACTGGTGGCGGATGCGCTTGAGCGCTGCCAGGGCGGTTTCGTCTGCGGTGGGCAGGGTGTGGATGTACTTGCCGGTCGTGGCGATGCTGGCGTGGCCCATGCGTTCTTTGACGACCTCGAGGTCGGCGCCACCGGCGAGTAGCCATGAGGCGTGGGAGTGCCGCATGTCGTGGAGTCGCGGATGAGGGTCAAGGCCAGCTGCTGTGCAGGCGGGTTGCCAGACGTGGTGGCGGAACCAGTCCCGTGGAAGGTGCCCGTCGGTGTCCCGCTCGCGGGTTCCGCGAGGCGTATCGAGGCCGGCGGCTCGTCGGGTTGACCGGTAGCGGGCGAGCGCGGCGCGGCAGTGCTCGCAGCGGCACCGGCCGGCGGTGTAGGCCGACATCGTTCCGTGCCGGTAGCGGCGGCCTTGAGTCGTTGGGTTCGGTCAGTCCCAGGTGCTCGGCCGCCACCAGTTTGGGTCGAGCCGCGGCGAGGAAGGTGTCGAAGCGGAACAGCAGGTCGGCTTCGGTGATGCTGTGCTGGGTGCAGTGGGCCTGGATGGCGTGGACGAGATCGGGGTCGAGTTTGAATCGCCGCGACCGCTTGCTCTTCGGGTAGGGCTTGACCAGGAACCGTCCTCCGTCGGGATGGAAGTCGGGTTTGATCTCGCTGACCGCGCGCGAGACGGTGACGATGCCGGAGGGCAGGTGTAGGTCGCCGGGTCGCAGTTCGGTCAGTTCGCCCCACCGCAGCCCTGATCCGATCGCGACGTCGAGGAACAGCCGCGCGGTGTCCGAGGGCATGGCGCCATAGAGCTGGTCGAACTCCTCGGGAGTGACGATGCGGTACTCGCGCACCGGCACGGTGGGGGTCTTTACGCCGCGGCACGGGTGCAGGGCGATGACGAAGTCGTTGAGCGCGGTGGTGAACACGGCCGACAGGATGATCTTCAGGTGGCGGATGTTGGCGGGGCTGACGCCGGCGGCGATCAAGTCCGTAACCCATTCGCGGACGTGAATGGGGAGGATGTCGGTCATCTTCATCGGCCCGAACCACGGGATGATGTGGCGGTCGAGGACGTAGCGGTAGCTCTCCCGGGTGGAGGGCTCGAGCACGTGGTGGGGGTACCAGCTCTCGTTGACGTAGTCGACGAAGGCGACCCGTCCGGAGGTCGGGTCGCCGGGGCGACCGGCGGCGAGCATCGCCTCGGCGTGCTGCCAGGCCCGCTCGGCCTGCTTGCGGGAGGGGAAGGTGCCGGCCTGGCGAACGCGCCCGCGCGCGTCGCGGTAGACGGCCGCGTAGCTGACCGCGCCGTTGGTGCCCACGCGCCGTCTGGTGAAGCCCATCGCGTCCTCCGTGCCATCAATTTGCCATCAAACTTGATGGCACGAGCCGATATCAGGCACCACGGCCCGACACGAAATCCCCGGAATTGCTGGGGTACAGGGCTCAGTGTGGCACGTTTCGAGGGGCAGGCAACCCGCTCATAACCCAGAGGTCGTAGGTTCAAATCCTACCCCCGCTACAACGCAGGTCCCGTAAGTCAAGGGCTCCGATGCCACGGCATCGGAGCCCTTGATCATTTGTCAGGCATTTGTCAGGGAAATTCTGAGCCGGACGCGCCGGAGTGACGAAGCCGCACCTCACGATCGAGGAGCCACCGTTATGCACCCCCCGCGAGACACCGTCCCAGCTCTCCTGACCGTGCCCGAGGCGGCCAGCGTCCTCGGCATCGGCATCGGCACCCTCGCCTACCGCCTCATCCGGGAGGGCGCCTGGCCCATGCCGGTCATCCGGGCCGGCAAGCTGATCAAAATTCCATCCGCTCCGCTGGTCGACTTCGTAGGGACCGGCGCCACGCGGTTCAGCTGAACCGCGCCAAGGAGTCTCAGAGACGTGGGATGCCCGAAGGCAACACAGACCGCGGTCGCATCGCGTCTCTGCGCGTTGCGTCGCGCCCCCATCGGCGGTTCAACCAGGTCAGGCGCCCTCGCGCTGGAACGATGCGCCCATGATGGCGAAGACGACAATTGTGACCGACGACCTCGATGGCACCTCGGCTGCCGAGACGGTGACCTTCGCGTACGACGGGGTCAGCTACTCCATCGACCTCTCGAAGAAGAACCGAACGGCTCTCGAGAAGGCGCTGAAGCCGTACCTGACCGCTGCAACGCGGGTGGGGCGCAGGACTAGTCGACGTACGGGGAGCAGCAGCCGGCAGTCGGGCCGCCGTCGCCCCGGACCGGCTCTCAGCGACGTCCGTGCGTGGGCCGCCGAGCAAGGAATGGCAGTCTCAGAGCGGGGGCGCATCGCGCATGACGTGCTGGATGCCTATAACGCCGCTCACTAGTCCGAGGCACGCTGCACACGAGGCCCTCTGACGAAGCGGTCGAAGTCATCCGTTGGCGTACGCCATTTCGCACCGCGAGTGGCCGGCAGGACGCGCATCAGGTGAACGCTTCGCAGGTCGCGTCTCGATAACCGTCGATACCGAGCGTGTCCATCGTCTCGGCCAGCTGCGCAGAGCGGTCCGTATGGCGCTTGACGACTCGCCTCTCGTGGCTCTCCGGTGTGTCACTCGCTCTTCAAGTCGGCGTCCGTTCCACCGTCCGCGGGGATGCCGACGCAGAACCGATCGCCACGTCGCGCTGGCGCAAATTCATTGCCGGTCATCCGGTGCGCAATGCGACCGTCGATCGCGGACGCAATCCAGAGTTGCCGTGGTGCGCAGTCCGATCTACCTGTGCGGCCCGGCCGCATCTCATCTGCAGGCCCGTTGGTGCCCTGCGCGGAGCTCGAATAAGGCCCGATGTCTGGCACAGACGGATACCCGAGGGTGCGTCGATCCATTCGAGCGTCGGCCGGAACCCGGTCGGTCCCAGTCGGTCACGCGCGGCCTGTGACGACGTAGCCAGCGGTCGGATTCTTACTCGCGTACGTGAGGTTTAGCAGGTTTTGCCGGGAGACATTCAGGGTAAGGCCGTCGCATTACGGTGGGTGGCGCGCTGCTCACCGGACTGTCGAAGGGCCCGAGAGATGCGCTCACCGCTGTCTGCCGTTGTCACGCTCGGTTCCGCGGCGGTGTTGGCCGCTTCGGCCCTGTTCGCCGTTGCGCCCGGAGGGTCAGCGGTTGCTGCGAGTTCGCAGGCGCCCGGGGCTCCCGGTAAGGCCAGCGACTGGGTGACCGGCGACAAGGACGGCTTCGGCACGGCGCGGGGTACGGCGAGCAAGGTCTGGTACACCCTGCACGGCGGTGAGCTGAGCGAGATCTACTACCCGCGCATCGACACCCCGAGCACCCGCGACAGCCAACTGGTGATCAGCGACGGTCACACCTTCACCGACCGCGAGAGCACCGACACTGTCCACAGGGTCCGGCTACTCGATCCCCGAAGCCTCACCTATCAGCAGGTCGACACGGCGAAGTCCGGCAAGTACGTCATCACCAAGACCTACACGACCGATCCGGCGCGCTCGGCCGTGCTCGTCGACGTCACCTTCCGCTCGCTCACCGGGCACCGCTACCAGGTCTACGTCCTGCACGATCCGGCCCTCAGCATGACTGGGAACGACGACACCGGCACGACCTCACGGGGCGCCCTCGTCGCCGGCGACGGCACGTCC
Organism: uncultured Actinomycetota bacterium; assembly: GCA_963787985.1. Classification (GTDB taxonomy): domain Bacteria; phylum Actinomycetota; class Actinomycetes; order Mycobacteriales; family Jatrophihabitantaceae; genus Jatrophihabitans. The sequence continues at coordinate 6,056 of CAWBEL010000001.1, forward strand.
AGCGACGCCGTCTTGTCATCTAGCGGCTTCCGGCGCACATCCAGCGGGTACCTGGGATCCAGCGACGGCTGGACCGACTTGGCGACCGATCACCGCATGGATTGGACGTACACCGCGGCGAAGCCTGGCAACGTCGTCCAGACCGGGTTGACCGGCCTTACCGGTCTCGTCGGACGTCAGCGGCTGACGCTGGCCATCGGATTCTCCCGCACCGAGACCGCAGCCGTGGCAACCGCGCGGGCCTCCCTCGCCACCGGCTTTGCCCGGGCCCAGCGCGCTTACGCCCACGGGTGGCACCGCTACTTGACCACCCTGAAGCCGGTCCCCGATCCGCGGCCGGCGCCGCAACCGAGTACCACGTCTCGCAGATGGTGCTCGCCGCCAGCGAGGACAAGACCTTCCGCGGCGGGTTCGTCGCCTCGCCGGGTCGACCGTGGGCCTGGGCCAACGTCCTGCAGTCCCTTGCCGTCTACCACGCCGTGTGGTCACGTGACCTGTACGAGATCGCCACCGCCCTGATCGCCATGGGCGACCGAGCCGCGGCCGGGCGCGCGCTCGACTACCTGTTCTCCGTTCAGGAGCGACCCGACGGCTCGTATCCGCAGAACAGCCGGCTTTCCGGTGAGCCGGTGTTCGGCGGTCTGCAGATGGACGAGGTGTCGTTCCCGACGGTGCTCGCCGGGCAACTCGGCCGCACCGGCCCCGCCGACTGGGACCACATCCGCCGCTCCGAGGACTACGTCGTCGCCCACGGTCCGAGCACGCCCGGCGAGCGCTGGGAGAACGCGGCCGGTTACTCCCCGGCCACCATCGCGGCCGAGATCTCCGGTCTCGTGGTGGGCGCCGACATCGCCCGGAGGAACGGCGACGCCACCCGCGCGCAGCACTACCTCGCGGTCGCCGATTCCTGGCGGGCGAACCTGAGTCGGTGGACCGTGACCAGCACCGGCCCGTACAGCAAGCGCCCCTACTTCCTGCGCATCACCTCCGACGGCAACGCCGACGCCGGCACTCCGATCCAGCTGTCAGATGGCGGCCCACTCATCGACCAGCGCGCAGTCGTCGACCCGAGCTTCCTCGAACTCGTCCGACTCGGCGTCCTACGCCCGAACGACCCGCGCATCGTCAACTCGCTGACGGTCGTCGATCGGCAACTCGGCTACACCACCCCAAACGGCCCGTTCTGGCATCGCGCCAGCTTCGACGGCTACGGCGAGAAGAGCGACGGCTCCGAATGGGAACCGACCCCGACCGGCTCCAACATCACCCACGGCCGCGGATGGCCGCTCCTGACCGGTGAACGCGGCGAGTACGCCCTCGCCGCCGGGCAACCCGCGCAGAACTATCTGAACACCGTGGCCCGGTCCCGCAACACTTCGAGCTGGCTGCTGCCCGAGCAAGTCTGGGACCACCAGGCACCCGCCGGCTCGTCCCCAGCCTTCCAACCCGGCACGCCCACCTTCTCGGCGACGCCCCTCGCCTGGACCCACGCCCAGTACATCCGCCTGGCCATATCGCTCGACGCGGGCGCCCCGGTCGAAACCCCGCAAGCAGTGGCCTGCCGCTACAACAGCCCGCTCTGCGATCGGTGACGCCGCCACGGTCACCATCCGAGGCGCGGCGGCGAAGGTCGCCCCGCCACGCTGGCCAGCTTCAAACTGTCCACCCGCCGGCCGCGCCCGCGGGCAACGGCTCCGTCCAATACGGACTCGCCATTTGACCACGACGTATACGTCGTCTATGGACTGAGCTGACACCGCAGCACGATCCGTTCGGTCGGCGCGCCTACCCGTCGATCTGGGCGGGCGGTGTCGGACGTCTTGCCGCGCATATTGGGAGCTATCGCACGCAACTGGGGATCAAGAATGCACGCGGCGATGACCGATGGCACGGGGCCGGCTCGCGAGACTCGTCAGCGTGGCAGGCCGGCGTCGAGGTGAGTCATGATCCGAATGAGATCGGTGAGGTCGCGATCATCGAGCACGTCACCGAAGATGTGTTGCAGGAACATGTGGTGGCGGCGACGGGTCTTCTTGACCACCACACGGCCGTGCCGGGTGATAACCGCGTAGGTGGAGCGGGCGTCGTCGGGATGGGGTTGCCGCTCGACGAGTCCGGCCTCCTGCATCCGATCAAGTAGCTTCGACAGTCCAGACGGCGACAGGACCATGCCTTGAGCGAGGTCGCTGAGTCCGAGCCGGCCGCCTGCCATGTCCAGATGCATGAGCACGTCGTAACGCGCCACGCTAAGACCGCTGATACGGCGGACGTCGAGGTCGAGCTGGTCAGCGAGCCGTGCATGGGTCCGCAACAGGGCAAGGAAGGCAGGCATCCACCTGCCCACTTCCTGTTCCGTCACGTCGTCCAGCTTCTCCGTCACGTCGCCCAGCCTAGACCGGGTACTTGACACGCCAAACACCTGCGTCTATTACTTGGCATGCCAAACGTCTAACCCCGTGCCGCGGGGACGACCGTCCACCCGATCCGACCACGCCACCACGCACGAACAGGAGACCCACCCATGCCGACGATCGCCTTCGCCGCACCACTGCTACCGGGCATGACCGAACTGGACCATGACGTCATGACGTCCTTCCAGACGGGTGCCCGCAAGACCGACTACGAAGACGCCCGCCACCGTGCCGGGATCACCCGCGAAGCGGTGTGGATCCAGACGACACCGGCCGGAGACATGGCCATCGTCTACCTGGAGGCAGACGATCTCGACGCCGCCTTCAGCGCACTAGGCAAGTCAGACGAGCCGTTCGATCGGTGGTTCCGCGATCACGTCCAACGAGTCCACGGCTTCTCACTCGCCGACGACTTCCATGCTCCCGAACAGGTCCTCGACTTCCGAAGTTAACCGGCCGTCCTGGGTCCGGCCATGAGCCTTACGAACCGATCGCGCGCCAAGCGCGACCGAGCGCCGTTCGGTCGCGCGGGGAGAGCCGGTCCAGGAACAGCTCCCGGATCACCGCGTCGTGCGTCGACCGGGCTTCGTCGAGCCGGGCCAGCCCCTCGTCAGTGAGGCGGCTGAGATAGCTGCGACCGTCGTCGTCGGCCGGCCGCCGGCGGACGAGCCGATCCCGCTCGAGCCGTCCCACCAGCCGGGTCAACCCGCTTGGGCTGAGCATCACGCGGTCGGCCAGTTCGCTCATGCGCAGCTCGCGGTCGGGCGCATTGGCCAGCGTGATCAACACGTCGAACTCGCTGACGGCCAGGCCGTGCTGCCGGGCCAGCTGTTCGTCGAGCGAGCGGATCACCAGCGCGTGCGTGCGGAGCATGCCGTGCCACGCCGCGAGCTCGGCGTCGTCCAGCGGAGCCGTTGACGACACGTCCCCTCCGGGTGTATTTGTTTGCGCAGACAAATAAATCCTACCACGGAGGTGCCGGAATGTTCGCTCAGGTGATCACGTTCGACGACTCGCCGGCCGACTTGGAGCACGGCATCGAGCACGTCCTCGACGAAGTCGTCCCGGCGATGCAGCCGGCCCAGGGCCTGATCGGTCTCTGGCTCGTCGACCGCGCGAGCGGCCGGCGCATGACAGTGATGGTGTGGTCGGACGAGGCGGACCAGCAGGCCGCCATGGCCCGGGTCGCCGCTGCCCGAGAAGCTGACCCCGACCGTCCCCGCCCCGCGCCCGCCAGTGTCGGGCGGTACGAGATCTACGCCCAGGTTATTAACCCCGCCCCCACCCACTGAAGGAACTCGCCCTGCCCATCACCGTGGATCTCTTCGATCGCTTCCGGGCTCTCGATCGAATGGGGCTTGCCGGTGCGGTGCAGCCGCGGTAACCCGAGCGAATCTAGCCACTCTGCCCCGAAGCGGCTCAACCGAATCTGCCGCGAACAAACGCACGCGAGCCGTCATCGGCGCGTCGAAGCCTGCAATGCCGGAACCAATCCAGCGAATATGAGTTCCCCAATGCGTGCCGCCGTGAAGGTCAACCGGGTAGCAGGCGAAGCGCGTGCATCGCCGAGCGGCGACCGAAGCGCAGTACACCGTGCTTCGGTGCTCTCGTGCCGCTCGAGGTATTGCGGCGACTGTCGATGTCGTCGGCGTCGAACAAATCGTTCGCGCCGAATCGCTCATCGAGCTGTCTACTCCTCGACGAGGATTACCATAGTTTCGGCTACAACGCCGTCGTCCGCGATCGCCTGCGCCCCTGCCGGGGTTTGCACCGCGGCCATCACCGTATCCATGTCAGCAACGTCCATGAGGACTGCGACCTTCGTCGGGTCCTGCGGATTGACGAACGTCCGGATGTTCGTAACCCCTAGGGGACCGAAGAACGCCTCACGGGTCCCCGAGGCAAGCCAATGGTCCTTGTCAGTCACGTCGTGGTGAACGATGACGGTTGGCACTGGTGCCTCCTCGAAATGGGCGATCTAAGCGGCTGCGGTGATGATGCGCACAACGTACCATCGCGCAGCCGCCCTTCGGATACGGCGAAGATCCGCTCGGCGACCGGTTCCCCGGATCTGACGGCCGATCCTGAAGGTGATGTTCTCCCGGACCCTGAATTCGGTAGCTGTCACCTTAACTACATCGGCAAGAGGACCCGTACGACCACGCGGTTGGCTGCTGAAAAGGGACCGCCGACGCATCCGATCGGAGGTGCCGACTCGTCGGATAGGGCGCCGGTTTGCTTCGGTCGGTCTGCGGGATCGGTCGGAAGGTCGTTCGGGTCTTGGTTCTAGGATGGTTGGTAGCGTCGCCATCCCAGAACGTTGCTCAAAGACGGTCAGCTCTGGCGGACGTAGAGGCCAGCTGCATCGCAGGTAGCGAACTGGGTGTTGGCTGCTACGTCTGACGCCATGCCGAGCGCCTCGAACACCGGCAATAGTTGCTGGGCCTCGTAGCGGTCCTTGTGCGCCTGCGACTCCCACACGGTGACGTGGCGAAGCACGTCGCCATCGGTGCCGTAGGTCTCGATCAGCAGACCCTCGATTTCTTCGCGCGGGCCGACCTTTTGCTCGACACCCTGGACCATTTCGACTGTGGTGTCCTTTGAGGTTGCGATGTGGATGAAGGTCATTGCTTCCTGCCTTTCTGGCGGTGGGTTGGCAGGAGGAACGCTATGGGCGAACGCCCCGTCGGACATCGGGGATTCCACTCATCTCGGGTACTCATTTCGCCGTGCTCATTTCAGGGTGGCGCCTGCCCAGGTCGCGATCTGGGTCCGGTTGCGGAGGCCCAGCTTGGCCAGGATGTGTTGGACGTGGTTCTCGGCCGTCCGCTCGGACACGAATAGTTGCTCGGCGATCTGTCGGTTCGTGAGCCCGCGTGCCACGAGTTGCGCGACCTGTTGTTCCCGGCGGCTCAACGGTGATTCGGGGGCGGTAGTCGCTGGTTTGACCCGCAGGGCGGCGATTCGCTGGATGAACGGTGCCATCTCCAGGCGCTCGGCTTCCGGCGACGCGGCGTCGAGCAGCCGCAACGCCTCGGCACGGTCACCCGGCTCATCGCGGCGCCGCAACGCCGCGGCGAGTTCGGTCGCGGCTTCGACACCGTACCCGCGGGCGCCATTAGCGCCGCAACTTTCGACTGCGAACCACAGGTCATCGACCGCGGCGTCGAGGCGTCCCAACGCGGCTGCCGCCTTGCCGAGTTGTAGTTCGACTGGGCCCATGTACGTGCCAACGCCGGCGCCGTTGGCGACGTGCTGCCCGCGGAAGGCCTCGAAGCGGGTGGCGAGATAGTCGATGTCTTCGGTCTGGCCGAGGCCGATGGCGACGGGTAGCCCGTGCGCCCAGCACGCTAGTAGTAACGCCGCATTCGGCGCCCATGAGCGCGCTGGACCGGCATGCGCATACGCGGTCTCTGCGCCTACGCGGTCACCGCGTTGCAGGCACATCAGTGCGGCGGTGAGGGCCGGGAAGACACTAGCGATCTTCTGCGCGGAATCGCTCCTCTCGGGTTGGAACTTCTCTGGCAGGCTCTGCCAGAGCACAGTCAGACCCGACGCGTCGAATCCGACGTGTAGGCCGGCTTGACCAAGAATTGTCGAGCAGGCGCCGAACGCGACGGGGTGGCCCATGCCATCCATCAATTGAAAGGCTTCCTCGGCATAGCGGCGAGCCTCACCGAATCGGCCGGTCGCGAGTGCCAGCGTCGCCGAGACTTCGAGATAGTGGAATCGGCTCAGCGGACCGCCGAGCCGCCGGGCACAGAGATCCAGGCCGACGAGCTCGTCGCGGACGAGGGCGAGTTGGCCCATCTCGAACAAGGTGTCGATTCGCCACAGCCGGCCCCACATTTCGTTGACGGCGCTGCCGGCCGCCGTCGCCACCTCCAGCATCCGCGCGGCCAGCCCCGTGCGCTCGAGGACCCCGTCCGACGCACTACAGGCAAGCTGTCGGGCGTGCAGGGCCTCGACGAGTACCACCGTGTCGTGCGATGACTGCGCGGCGAGGAGCGCCCTATTGCTGACCTCTCGTGCCTGGTCGCTCAGCCCGCGGTACGCGAGCGCCTGCGCGTAGCGGCATGACACGCGCGCGGCGAGATTCAGCGGCAGCTCGTGCGAGTCCAAGGCAACCTCGCACATCCGGCACAGTTCTATATCCCACTCCGGCTCCCCCGTCGCCTCGAGAACCAGCGCAGCCCGGGCCAGCCTTGTCCAGTCTCGCGAACGCTCGGCCCGTCGCCCGACCTCGGCTGCGATCGCCCGCCAGCCCGGTAGATCGCCACTGCTGAACAGAGCGAACGCCAGGCCCAACTCGAGATCGACTCGGACCCCTTGGTCGAGTTCGGGGCCGCCCACCAACAGCGCCTCGCGATAGAGACGGACGGCGTCCTCATAGGCCAACATCTCGTTCGCTGCATCGGCGGCCGCGGCGCACGCCGCCACTGCGGATGCCCGATCGCCCGGCAGCGCCGCTTCGACCCGGTGCCCGGCAATCTCGGCCAACCGCGACCGCAACTGACCCGCGAACAGCTCCTCGATGGCGTCCGCAGCCGCCGTGTGCAGTCGCCGTCGATCGGCCGCACCCAACTGCGCCACAACCGCCGACTGGACGAGCGCGTGCGAGAACCGGTAGTCGCCGCGACGATCACCCGACACCAGGAAGCCGGCGCCGCGGCACTCGTCCAATACGTCGAGCAGTGCGAGCAACGGCCGCCCGAGCATCTTGGCGACGACACCGATCGAGAAACCGTTGCCCGCGATCGCTGCCGCCCGCAGCAGCGTCTGCGCCGGATCCGAGAGCTGCCCGACCCGATACATGGTCGCATCCATCACCCGACCCGGCACCGACGTCGTCGCCGACCCGGTCTCGGCCAGCAGCTGCGCCAGCTCCCGCACCAGAAACGGATTTCCGCCCGTCCGCTCAAGAATCCACTCGACCCGATCTCGTGTCGCTGATAGACCGGTGAGCAACTCCGACACCGCATCGCGCGGCAGGCCAGTCAAGTTCACCCGCTGGACGTCACTATCGGCGGCAACGATCGTCAGCTCGTCCTCCGAGTCGACTGCCGCACGTACTGTCGCGAAGATCAAGATGCGGGTGCCCCGCAGTTGCCGGGCCACATCCGCGAGCAGGACCATCGACGCTTCGTCGGCCCACTGGAGATCGTCCAGGACGAGAACCAGTCCGGTGCGATCAGCGAACCGGCGAAGTGCCGTCCGCAGCATCGCGAACAGCGCGAACCGTTGGGATGAGCCCGATTCCAGACCGTCGGACGACGTCGGCCGCTCAAGCACCCCCCGCAATTCAGACCAGGTCTCCGGCGAGCGGCTGACCAACTCGTCAACCACGAGCCGCCACAGGCCATACGGCGGCGAGCTACCCGGATCTGTCGATCGGGCCCACACCACTACTGCCCCATGATCTACTGCAGCTACGGCGATTTCCTCCGCCAGCCGCGTCTTGCCGATCCCAGCTTCCCCGGTGCACACCACCAGCCGCCCGTGACCGGCAACCGCGTCCAACAGCCACGACTCCGCCCGAACTAACTCGCGGGCGCGGCCCACGAAACGATCCGTCGATCCGCCCCACGAGGCCGCCATAGCGCAACGATAACGAGCGACCGGCCAGGCCGATCGTGCCTGACCCGAGAGCTTGCATGGAGGCCCGATCGGACTGACGGATTTAATCGGTGAACTGTGGCGTTGGCCGAAGGAATCATCTACGGTCCGGCTTCACTCGGGCTGGAATACTTTGATCGTGTTGCCGAGAGCACGGCCTCGCCGTCACCGAGTTCGACGTGCTCATCACCCTGTTCAACGCTCCGGACAAACGTCTACGCATGTCCGTGCTCGCAGAACGCGTGCTGCTCAGCCCAGCTGGCGCGACGCACCTGGTGACTCGCCTCGAGCGTGATCGACTGCTGCGCCGCGAGGTCGATCCCGCAGACGGTCGCAAGTGGTTCGCCGTGCTCACCGAGGACGGCGACCGCATGCTCCAGGCCGCCCGGCGCACGCACAACGACGTGCTCCGTCGGACCTTGCTGGCTAGCACCTCGACCACCGACCGCACCGCACTGCGCCGGATCTGGCGGCGCCTGTCGGCTGAGCAACCGACCCCGACCGGCTCGAACTGAGCCACCCACCCGCGCTTGTGGTCAGCAAGGCCTAGGAGCGCTCATAACAGCAGCGCCGACAGCAACCAGCAGGAACACCGACCGGCCATATTCGGCGTTACGCTTGCTGATCGGATTTGGGGTCCGATCGTGCGCCACCCGAGTCGGCGTCGTATGCGCGACCGCGAAGGTCGTTGGCGTGAGCAGGTGTCTCATTCACGCGGTGTTCTGGTGCCAGAGATCGACGTAGGCCCGAACACCCACCACGGTGTCGACTCGTCCCGAACGGACCGAGACAGGCCGGCACGGTGACCGCGCCCCCCTGGCGCCGAAAGCGTCACCGCCTGGGTGAGCGCCACCACGCCGACCCGGTTCCGAACGACGCCGAGCCCGGTCAGAACCGCAAGCCGAGCAGCGCCGCCTGTGTGTCACGTAGTGGCAAAACGACTGGATGCCCGCCCGTCAGGCCGCGCCGGAGCCTCCCACCGGCTGCGACCACTCGAGCGGGACGGCGTCGACGAAGACCACTCGCCAACCCAACTCGTCGAGCGTTCCCATGACCTCGGGAACCACGCTCGGGTCGGGCAGGGTGCGGTCGAACGGGGCCAGCTCGATTTCGCGCACCCGAACCCGGTAGCCCGCGAGGGACGCGCCCGCCGCGACGGGCACGATGAACACCATCGGCTCGCCGAGCACCGCCCGCTGTACCGATTCCTGCGGTGCATACCAACTGCCGGGAGCGGTGTGCTCGGCGGTCGCGACGAGATTCTCGTTCGCTCCACCACGCTCGACGACCGCGTTCACCTGGTTGACCGTCCTGCCGTCCGGGCCTGTCCCGGCCAGCGTGACCGTCACCGTCGTCGAACCGTCCGCCGCCGCGTCCACCCGGACGGTCAGGGTGCGATCCGGAAGCAGCGGGACGAAGTCGGCCAACACCAGCGGCGACAGCTCACAGCCCGGCAGGCTGTGTCGCTGGTAGCGCGCGAGCGCCGGCCGCACGAGCGGCATGTAGGTCTCGCCGGGCACTCCGGCCAGGTCGAAGTCGGCGAACCAGCGCCCCGCGGCGACGTCGTAGACCACGTCGGAGGGGACGACGTCGAACGGCCAGGAACTCAGACCCGTGATCTGTACCGGCACGCCACCGGAGCCGACACACGCCGCCGCTGTCGGGTATCTGATGGGCGCGGGCGTGTCGTAGATCGGGTCCTTGCCGACCTGGGTGGCCGGCGGCTGGAAGGCGGCGACCGCTGGTGTGGCCAGGACGAGCGCCAGTTGTTCACCGTCGCCGCTGTCGAACCACGGCCGCTCGAGCTCGACCCGGATGCGGTTGCCGCGGCGGGTGCGGGTGATCGTCGGACCCAGTGTCTGCTCCCAGACGAATGCGGGCACCACGGCAGCGACCTTCGGGGGCGCCGGTGGAGTGCTGCTGGGGACATCGACGATGCAGGTGAGCGGTTCCGAGGCACACGCGTCGTCGGGACTGTCCGGGAAGTAGTCGCGGAAGCGGCTGACGGCGGTGACGGTGTAGGTGACCTGGCGGTGCCGAGTGTCCGGCAGGTGATGCTGGATCGGCTCCGCGAAGCCGGTGTCGCCGCGATGCACCGTCACCGACTGGACCGGTGAGGCCGTCAGGGCGGTGCGCACCGGGATGTCGCTCGCCGGCACCCTGAGGTCGTCGGTCACCTCGGTCCACGCGGCGGTGACGTCGACTTGGCTGGTGCTCGCCGGGTCGACGCCGAACAGCGGCACGGTCGGCGTGATAGTGACCGGCATCGTCCCGAGGTCCCGACCAACGGTGAGCTGCCCTGTCGGGTCGGCCAGCGGCCGTCGGACGGCATGCACGCAGCGCAGTGTGGTCTGGGGGGTGACCATCGGGTGTTCGCCGACGGTCGCAGCCGTCATCGCGGCCTGGCCCGCGGCCACCCCGTGCTCGTCGCCGTCCGCCCAGGCCGAGACGGCGAGCAGGTCGACATCGCCGGCAGACACCGTCGACGACACCTGCACCGCGACGTCCTCGGCGGGGGCAAGGGTCACGGTCAGGGTGCCGGAATCCCAGGCCAGGAGCGGATCGGTATCGGCGGCGCGGGGTTGCAGCTGGATCGCGGTGCCGGTGGTGTCGGGCCAGCCCGGCCAGGCCTGCCGGACCGGATCGGCGGTGGGTCCCCCGGGTTCGGGTACCACGGCCGCGGCCAGCCCGGTGGCGATGGGGTCGGGTAGGTGGCCGTCGGCGATCGCCTGTTGCGCGATCGGCCAGGTGGCGTCGGCGTCACCGGCTATCGCGCCGTGCCATTCGGCTGTCGTCAACGAGACCGTGGGACGAGCGAGCGAACGGCGTGACTGCGCGGGGGTGCTGGGATCGGGCGGTGCGCTCGCGCCCGCGCCGCCCTCGCTGGTGATCACCAGGTTGGCCGCATGAACGCCGGCGCCGAGCTGACCCTGGACGGCGCCGTCCGGCAACAGCAGCGACGGTGAGGACACCGGTTCGTGGCGCAGGAATGGGAACGCCGCCGACTCGTGCGTTCCGGCGGCGGGATCATCGACCCCGAGACCACCGCCGGCGATATCGGCCACGCGGGCCCGCAGCCGGTAGGTCGACCCGAATCGCAATGGCGGCAGGCTGCCGGGCGGCACGGTGAAGTCGGTGGTCAGTAGGTACGGCAACGCGGAGCTGTCGATGCCCGATGTGTCGTCGTACTGGCTGCCCGCGTCGTGCAGCGGGAACGGGCGGGGCACGACCAGGCTCCATCCGTCCCACCGCGTGACCACCTCGTCGGCCTTGAGTTGTTGGGACTCGTCACGGTGGGCGGCGTGGGCCTTGATGTGCCCTTCCTCGATGTCATCGACGGTCCCGACCACCGTGTCGTTGATGCGGTAACCGGCCTGCCTGGCGCACAGCGGATGCCATTGCGGGTCGTCGTCGGTGCGGACATCGATGCGGTAGCCGAGCACGAGATCCTCGGCGTAGAGGGTCGGCTCGTCGTCGCCGGCGACAGCCAAGGACCGCGCCCGCCGATACGTGAAGTCCTGCTGGCGTCCCGGGCGCACCAGAGTGATGCCGGCCGTCCGCAGCGCCGGCAGCGAGACGGTGATCGTCGGCGTCGTGGCGTCGCCGCGGCTCGTGTTCGGATCGGGACCGCTCGCGTGCGCAGCCTGCATACGCAGCACCGCCGCCTCGGCATCGACGGCCGCGAGCATCCACCGGGTGGGGTCATCGAGACGCACGACTCCGGCGTCCAGATCGCTGACGGGATTCTGGTCGTCGACCTGCGGCGCCGGAAGGAACACGTCAGCCAGATAGGCGGTGTTGCGGGGCGTGACATGCGGTAGGGCGGGACGAACCGACTCGGCGTCGGGCCACTCCACCCGGACGAGGCCGGCGATACCTGCAGGTACGGAGCCGGCCGGCAGATCGAGTTCGAGGATCAGCCCGAGCGCCGCCAGCACGCGTGGGTGTTCGCGCAACGTGCCGTAGATGCGGTTGACGTCGGTGGATGGCACCGGCGCCGGGTCATCGCGTCGTGCGGGGGGCGCCGAGACCGGCGGGGCGGGTGGAGGCGCCGGCTGCGGGATTGCCCACATCGTCGAGCTGACTTGCTCACCGACGGCGGCGGTGAACGCGGCCATCGCGGTGGCCGGGTCGGTCGACATCGCCGTGTTGTAGGCGCGGGTGACAGTCTGGTAGCTGCCCTGCACGTGGTCGATGTCCTGACTGCTCAGCGTCATGGCCATCGGGTCGGTGGCCAGGTCGCGTTGCACCGGCGCGGAGACGGTGGCCTTGCCGAAGACCTGGGACCACAAGCCGTCCTGGTCATTGAGCCGTGGAGTGATCTCGAGGGTCGTTGCGGCTGCACCGTCGGGGGTCAGGGTGACGGCCAGCGGGTTGCGCAGTTCGGGGGGTGGCCATGACGTCAAGCCGTTGTCGGACAAGGTTCCGGTGTCCAGTCGTGGTACGACGACCACGCGCAGGATCGCCGTCCCGTCCGCCCGCACACCGCCCGGCACGGGCACGAACAGCAGCTCACTCATGACGCGAAGGCCTCTCGATAGGCGCGCCAGGCCGCGAGCTGGTCGGGATCGTCGTGTCGCAGGGCCGCCCGCGTGGGGTCGGAGCCGCCGATGATGTTCCAGGTGCCGGTGTCCAGCTCGACCGAGCCGGACCAGAGGGTCACGTCCACCTCGATGACGAGCGTCGCCCGTCCGGTGAGTTTCTGACTGTTGTTGACCTCGTCGTCGACGTAGGTCAGCTCGATCGACACCTCGACCGAGACAGTGACCACGCCGAGGATCTGCAACGATCCACCGAAGCGCAGGAACGCGCTGATGTCGATCGTCCCGTTCTCCACGGTGAAGCGCACGCCGCCGAAGGCGTGGACCTCGCCCGCGGCGACGACGAAGTTGACAGCGAGTTGCGCACCGAAATCCAGCGAGCCCTCGAAGTGCTGCAGGCCGGTTCCGTCGAGGAGCAGATCGATGTAGCCACCACCGCCGAAGGCCAGCACGGCCACGGTGAACGGGTTGTCGCGGCTGGCGAAGCTCACCGCCACGCTGACCGGTTTGTCGGACAGCGGCACCACGATCGAGGAGCGGAAGTCGATGTTGCGCAGGTCGAACATGCCGGCCGCGACCTCGGGCAGGCTCTGCGCGTAGGCGGCCGTGATGTTGTCGCCGTTGACCTTGATGATCTGCCCTGCGTCGCCCAGGTCGACGAGACCCTCGAGCGTCTGCAGCAGCTTGAGGGCCCCGTCGAAGCTCGCCGAGACGCCCTTGGTGTCCAGCGTCGGCGGCTTGCCCTTGGTCGCGGTGAAGATCACGTGCGGGAACTTCAGCTTCAGCAAGGCCTTCGAGCTGTCGGGCAGGACAAGGTTGAAGTTGGACACCGTGCAGCTGACCGTCGAGTCGTCGGGCCCGACGGTGACTGTCAAGTCCAGGGTCGCCGCCCCGGTCGTGATCCCCGACAGGAACGAACCCGTCGAGATCAGTGGCAACCCGCTCCACGTCATCGTCGCGGTCGGCGGGGTACCCGACGCGATCTGCTCCGCTGTCCTGACGCCTTGCACGATGGCCGGGATGGGCAGGTTCTGACGCACCGTGTTGCCCAGCAGGTCGGTGAGTTTCAGGCCGAGCACCCGTGCGTCGCCCAGCGCGTCGCCCAGGACGGTGGCCAATGGCGGGAGTCCGGCGAGAATGTTCTTGGTGGCGTTGAGCAGGTCGCTCTTGACCGGGCCGAGCGTTCGATCGACGGTATCGGCGACGAACGACGGGTTGACCAGCGCGCCGGCCCGCTGGGTCGCGTTGGTGAAGCTGACCGCGAGGTTCGCGGCGGACGGCATACCATCCGCCCCGAGCGGGGCCAGCTGGTCGAGCACCTCATCGGCCTGCGCGCCGCGGCTGACGAGATCCTGACTCAGGACGGCCTGCACCAGCGTGTTCGCGCCCGGCGGCAGCATCGCGCGTACCGCCGGCAGGTCGACGTGCAACTTCGTGATCAAGGGACGGTAGGTATTGGCGTCGTCGAGCTCGGTGACGAACTCGAGCTGGTGGACGACGTGGATGTCGGCCGGCAGCGGGACCGCGGCACGCACGAGATCGACCGGCACGGCCGGCACCGCCACGGATGGCACCGTGAGACCGTCGGGTGGGATGACATCGAGGCTGACGTCGTCGAGGGCCACCTCGTGCCGTTGCTCTCCGGCGCCGGACATCCCGGCCGGCTGGGTCTGAGTCCCGACGAAGATCAGCTGCATGGTGACGTCGACCGGTCCCGCGGTGCCGAACAGCCGCACCGGGAACTCGACCGGCGTATTGCCCTGGGCGGGGACGAAATGCGGCTGGCCACCGCTCGGGTCCGGGTCGACGGCCTCGAGGCCCTCGACGGTCGAGGTGAGAATGTCGACCCGGTGAAACGGGAACGTCCGGATCCAGGCGTCGTCGGTGGGATACGTGCGCACCGGGTCGATGTACAGAGTCGCGCGGCTCTGCATCGGCGCGATGCCGCCGTCGCCGGTGTCCCCCACGGTGCGTTCGGCGATCTCGACGAGCAACGCGGTGTGGCCGAACGGCAACAGGACACCGCGCTGCGAGACCTGCACCCGCCGATCGCGCCCGAGGGCCATGTCGTGCTGCCACGAGAAGTCCGGCCAGCTGCCTTGCGCGGTGAGGGTCCCGCCCAGCGCGGACAGCCGCATCCGGTCGACGCGCGGCAGCACCGCCTGGCCCGTGGCCGGATCCGGGATCGCCGCGTTCGCGACGATGAGCTCCGCCTGCGACGGGTAGAGCGGACCGTCGATCGGCTGGTCCGACCAGCTGCTGGTGTTGGTTCTGATCGGGTTTGCCGCCAGACCCGACGGCGCGGTCAGCTCGGTCTGCCACACCGGGGCGGTACCGCCGCTGTCGGGCGCCGCGGTCACGTGGCGCGGGGTGACCGTCTCACCGGCCGCGGCGGGCAGCGGCACCAGCACGAGGCCGAGCGGGAGCTCGACGGCGGTGTTCGAGGCGGACGTCGCGATCGGTTGCCCGTCGATGGCAGCGAGCACGCCCGGGACGGTCGTCGGAACGAACGTTCCGGCGGCGACGTCGAGTTGCACCGTCGAGCGGCCGGCGAAGCCCGCCGGGGCGGGGAGGGTCAGCGCCCCGTTCGACGTCGTCCGTTGCTCCTGCGCAGCCTGCGACGGAAACGTCACCACGAGCGACGCGCTCGCGCCCGCCGTGAAGCCGCCCGGCGCGGCCGTGAAGCCTTGAAACGTCACGGCGAGCAGAACGAGATCGTCGGGTCGGGTGACGATGAAGGTCGGAGGCCCCGGCGTGGGGCGCGGCGGAGTGATCTCCGGCGGCCGCGCAACATCGTTCGGCAATTCCGGTTCCACGTGCCCCCCTGACACCATCGAACCTCGGCTGCGCGCACGCTACCGCGTTCGACGTCCGCACACGCCGGCGTCGGAAAACTGCGCGTCTCTGTGCGGCTCCGACCGGAGTTATTGGCCGAGCGCCTCTCATCGATGCCGGGTCACCCAGTCGCTAGTGATGAGCGCTGGAGCAGTAGACGGAGGGGCAGAGTCGTCGAGTTGCTGCACATGTGCCCGGAGAGGCGCGGAACGAACGACTGATGAAGAAGATTGCTCAGAGCTCAGCGATCACGATAACCGCGCTAGCGGCCAGCATCAGTGCCTCAGGTAGCTACCGCCCCACGCAGACGTCATGCCAACTGGGTAACGACCGCACCTTCCCGACCGGTGGACGCCGGGTGAACGTGCGGTGGCGGGTTGCCCACCGTCTGCGTCGCCGCAGCGGAGGTCGGGACTGCCGTCACCCGACGCTCGGCTGGCCGCCGACCGCGTCGCGCTGGGCCGCTGGGCGCGCCGGAGCGTCAGGCCATCTGCCGCCGTTCTCCCAATACAGACGGATGTCCTCGAGGGGCCGGCCGCGGGTCTCCGGCGCCAACAGCCACACGTAGCCGATCGACACGACGCACAGCGCGAGGAAGATCGAGAACGTCCAGATGCCGCCGATCTTCCCGAGCACGGACAAGAAGTACTGGGCGATGAGCAGGTTGCCGATGAGGTCCGATGCCAGCATGGCCGAGGACCCGGTTGCTCGTAACGGCGCCGGAAAACTCTCCGAGGCGTAGACCCACACCATGGCGCCGAAGCCGAAGTCGAAGCCGGCGGTGAACAGCAGGATCCCGATGAAGGCCAGCGCGCTCGCTCCGCCGTGCAGCCCGCTGGCGAAGGCGGCGATCATCAGGACGTTGGCCAGCATCATCGTCGCGATACCGATGAGCAGCACGCGGCGGCGCCCCACCCGGTCGACGATGCGCAACGCGACCAGGGTCGCGAGCAGGGCGGCGAACTGGATGACGGCGGGCACGAGCAGCAGCGCCGCGTTTCCGGTGAGTCCGATCTTGGTGAAGATCAGCGGAGTGAAGTAGATGATGGCGTTGATGCCGGTGATCTGCACCAGCAGCCCGAGGCCGACGACGAACAATGTCGCCTTGCGGTAGGGCGGGCGGAACATCTGCCGAAGCGAACCGCCCCGCTCGCTGTGCAGGGCGTCGCGAATCTCGGCCAGTTCCTCCCGCGGATCGGACTCGGGGTCGATCTCGGCAATGACCCGCTGTGCCTCCTCGTCACGGCCACGCATCACGTACCAGCGTGGCGTGTCCGGCAGTCGCAGGATGACGAACACGATCGCGGCAGCAGGGATAGCGGACAGGCCGAACATCCATCGCCACGCCTGAGAGGGTGCCAGGGCGTAGTCGACGAGGTAGGACACCATGATCCCGGCAACCGTCGCGACCTGATAACTGACGAGCAGACCACCGCGTACCCGGGCCGGGCTCGACTCGGCGATGAACACCGGCGCCGTCACGAGGGTCACCCCGACGGTGATGCCGACGAGGAATCTCGCGATGTCGAGAAAGACGATGCCGACCGCCACCGCCGACAACAACGCGAACACCACGTACCCGATGGCGACTCCGACCATGGTCGCGCGGCGGCCGATCCGGTCGGCGATCCGGCCGCCGGCCAGGGCACCGAGAATCATCCCGAGCGCGAGCGCGGTGGCGATGAACGACGTCTGGGACGTGGTCAGGTGCAGCTGCTTCGGGATGAACAGCAGCGCGCCGGCGACCACCCCGGTGTCGTATCCGTAGATGACCCCCACGGCGGCGGCGCTCAACGCCACCCGCCGGGCCAGGGTCGACCCGCCTGCCGTCCGCAGTTGCTTGGTCACCTGCGTCATGCGCCATCGCCTCCGACGACTGCCCTGCCAGCCAGATACGCCGTCCGAACGCTGCTTGTCGGATGTGCTTGGCCTACCCGGTCGGCGGCGTCGTCACGCCTCGATCGGCGCAAACAGATGACCGGGGTCATGGGCGACGATGCCGCCGGCGAGCACGGCGGCCACGCGCAGGTCGCGGTCAAGGACGACGAGATCGGCGTCCGCACCCACCTCCAGGCGCCCCTTGGCCGCCGCGAACACGCTGTCCGCCGGTGTCCGGGTGCCCGCGGTGACGGCGTCGGTCAGCGACCAGCCTGCGGCCACGAGCGTGCGGACGGCGTGGTCCATCGTCAGGACGCTGCCGGCAAGGGTCGTGCGTCCGGCCAGGGTGACCCGCCCGGCCGTCACCTGGACGGCTTGTGCGCCGAGACGGTGCGCGCCGTCGGCCAGTCCCGTCGCGGCCACGGCGTCGGTCACTGCGGCGACCCGGCCACGGGCGGCGGCGCCGACCACGGCCAGGATGTCCCGGTGCAGGTGGTGGCCGTCGGCGATGATCTCGACGGTCACCCGCTCGTCGGCGAGCAGCGCGCCGACCGGACCCGGAGCCCGGTGCTGCAGTTCGGGCATGGCGTTGAACAGGTGCGTCGCATGCCGGGCGCCTGCGTCCACCGCGCGGTGCACGTCCGCGTCTGTGGCGTCGGTGTGCCCCACCGAGACGGTGATTCCCGCGGAGACCGCCGACCGGATCAGCTCGAGCGCACCGGGTAGTTCCGGCGCGAGCGTGATCAGCCGGATCGAACCGTCAGCTGCGGCGATCAGTGCGGCGAGCTCGTCCCGATCGGGCGATCGCAGTTGCGCGGGGTCGTGCGCGCCGGCACGGCCCGGCGCGATCCACGGACCCTCGAGGTGGGAACCGAGAATCGTCGCGGCACCGGGTGATCTCGGACCGGCTGGCGTGCCCGGGGCGCAGGCTTGCGCGATTCCCTGTACGGCGGCGAGTAGCCGACGCGGTGATTCGGCGACGGTGGTGGGTACGAGCGCAGTCGTCCCGTGCTGCACGTGGAACTCGGCCATGACGCGGACCTCGCGCGCGACCGCGACCGGATCCTCGCCGCTCGCCTGTGCGCCTCCCCCGCCGTGCACGTGCACGTCCACGAAACCGGGGACGACCAGGTGGTCGCCGAGATCGATCGTGGTGCCGCTCCCGTCCGGCGCATGGGCGTGCGGCTCGCCGGAGTCGACGGCGGCGATCCGGCCACCGGCGATCTCGATACGCGCCGGCTCGAGGACGCGGTCCGGAGTCAGCGCACGGGCCGCCGCCACGACCAGCCGACGTCCGTGATCAGTCGTACCGCGGGCCGGGAAGGACACAGTTCAGCATGGCAGGCGCAGAAAGGACTGGCGATGGAGATCGTCGTAGTTGATGACCCGGTGGCCGGCGGACGGCTCGTGGCCGACGCGATCGGCGCCCTCCTCGCCGACGTGCAGCGGCCCGTGCTCGGGCTCGCAACCGGGGACTCGCCCGAGGTCGTCTACGACGAACTCGCGGCGCGCGTCGCGGGCGATGACATGACCCTCGCGCACGTCCGCGCGTTCTCTCTCGACGAGTACGTCGGGCTGCCGGCCGACAACCCCAATTCCTATCGTGCGGTCATCCGCCGCGCAGTCCTGGCGCGAACGGACCTGCCCGACTCCGCCCTGCGGACCCCGGACGGAATGGCCGATGACCTGGCCGCCGAATGCGCTGCGTACGACGACGCAGTACGCGCGGCAGGCGTCGATCTGCAGCTGCTCGGCATCGGCAGTGACGGCCACATAGGCTTCAACGAACCCGGTTCCTCGCTCGGCTCCCGCACCCGGCTCAAGACGCTGACCCGGCAGACCCGTGAGGACAACGCGCGCTTCTTCGGTGGCGATGTCGAGTCCGTCCCTCAGCACGTGTTGACGCAGGGCATCGCGACGATCCTGCAGGCACGGCACCTCGTGCTCCTGGCCTGGGGGGCCGGGAAAGCCCACGCTGTCGCCGCACTCGCCGAGGGCCCGGTTACGGCGATGGTGCCGGCGTCCGCGCTGCAATGGCATCCGCATGTCACCGTCGTCGTCGACGGGGACGCGGCGAGCGAACTCCAGCTGCTCGACTACTACCGCCAGACGTGGGCGGCGAAGCCGGCGTGGCAGCTGATATGACCGACGGTCCGATCGTCATCGGCATCGACATCGGTGGGACGTCGACCCGCGGCCGTCTCGTCCGGCACGAGGACCTGCTGGCCGAAGCGAACGCGCCGACAGCGAGCATCAGCGCGTCGGGCCTGCAGGAAGCGCTCGCGACGCTCCGTTCGCTGCTCGGCCGCCTGACCGAACGTAGGGGTATCCGGCAGGTCGATGCGGTGTGTCTCGGCACCGCAGGCAGCGGCTCGGCGGCTGCCGCGGCGGCGTTGCGCGAGGCTGTTCGGACGGTGGTGGCGACGCCTTCGGTGACCGTCGTGAACGACGCTGAACTCCTGTTGCCCGCCGCTGGTCACGATGACGGCGTCGCCGTCGTGAGCGGAACCGGCATGAAGATCTTCGGCAAGCTCGGACCGCAGCGCGCGACCGCAGGCGGCTGGGGTTTCCTCCTGGGCGACGAGGGCAGTGGCTACTGGATCGTGCGTGAGGCGCTGCGCGTGGTGCTCGACCGCGTCGATTCCGGGGCGCCGATCGGCGAGCTGGGCGCTCATCTGTACGAGGCACTGCAGGTCGAGAACCCCGAGCAATTGATCGAGAAGTTCCACGCCACACCCGCACCAGGGGAATGGGCGCGCCACGTACCGCTCGTGCTGAGCACCGACGACCCGGCGCACGAGCCACTGCTGAACGGTGCCGCCGAGCACCTCGCGCGCCGCACCCGCCAGGTACTGACGCTTCTGGCGCCCACCGACGACCTGCCGGTCGTCTACGCCGGCGGCGTGTTGACGGGCTCGGTGGCCCTGGCCGACGCACTCACGACTGCCCTGCACCGAACGCACCCCGGACTGCACGCCGAGACCCTGTCCGAGCCGCCGGTCGCGGGTGCCGTCCGGCTGGCGCTGCAGCACGTACCCGCCGCAAACACGTGAAACCCGCGGCGCGATTGCCGTGCCCCGGATCTACAGGTATTGGTCGAGATCAGCCTTGATGACGTCCGGCGTCACCGGCGACTCATAGCGTTTGATCACGGCGCCGTCGCGCCCGACGAGGAACTTCGTGAAGTTCCAGCGGACGCTGTCGGGTGCCGGGTCGTCGATGAGACCCTTCACCCGGGAGAGGAACGCCGCAGTCTCCGCGTTCGCTTCGCCGGCGGGTGCCTCGGCACGGAGCCAGGTGTACAGCGGATCGGCGTCCGCACCATTCACGTCGATCTTGGCGAACACCGGGAAGCTCACGTCGTAGGCAGTCCGGCAGAACTCTTGGATCTCGCCGTCGGTGCCGGGCTCCTGATCTTTGAACTGGTTACTCGGAAAAGCGAGGACCGCCAGCCCACGGTCTCGGAACTCCCGGTACAGCGCTTCCAGTCCCTCGTACTGCGGCGTCAAGCCACACTTGCTGGCGACATTGACGATGAGAAGCACCTTGCCGGCGTAATGGCCGAGCGATACCTGCTCGCCGGCCGCATCCGCGACCGCGAAGTCGTACGTACTCGTCACGCGATTACGTTTCCCGTCCTGACGATCCGGTGTGCGCCGGACCGTTCAGTTGGCGGCGCGGTAGGCGTCGAGCAGCTCGGCGGACAGGCGTCCGCGGCTGCTCACGGCGTAACCATTGCTCCGGGCCCATTCGCGGACGGTTCCCGGGCTCACCGCGGCGCGCTTGCTCCGACGTCCGGTCGCCTTCGGTGTCGCCTTCGCCGACGAGCGCGTCCGACGCGGGGTGGCCGGTGCCGCGTCTGTCGGGGCCGCGGGGTTGTCCGAGATCGACAGCGAGACGCTGTACAACGCGTTGATGACCGGGAGAACGCGCTCGAGCGGTTCGCGAGAATCGATCGTGACCTGCATGTGGATTCCTTTGCCTTCGGTGGATTAAGTGCTCAGACCGGCAGCGCGATGCTGACCTGCGCCCGAGTGCCGGGAATGGTTCCGGCGGACCTACAGACAACCAACGCCGCTGCCCGGAAATCCGTTCCCTCGTAGAGAGCGGGGAGCCGTGTCGATAACGCACCCCCTTGCCAGGGCATTCCTTCCATATGGACGACGAGGACGCCTCGCACGACGCGAGCAAGGACGTCACGGCCGTCATCTCGCTACCCCATGACGCGAGCGCGCCCGCGCTGGCGCGGCAGTTCATCGACGAGCACCGAGACCATCTCGATCCGTCAATGATCGAGGACGCTCAACTACTGGTCACAGAAATAGTCACCAACGCCGTTCGTTACGGTCGACCGGAGATCGTCGTCCAGCTCCGGCTCGACCCGCCAGCCCTCGGCATCGCCGTCGCGGACGCGGGCGCGCAGCTGCCCGACCGTCCCGCCGTAATGCCGAAGAATCCCGCGGCGACCGGCGGACGCGGGCTGGGCATCGTCGATGCCTTGGCCACACAGTGGGGAGTCATCCCCGGCACCAACGCCGCAGGCAAGATCGTCTGGTTCGACATCCACCCGAGCTGATCGGCCGCGCGGGCACCCGGAGGGCCGTCTTACATAGCACGTCCTCCCCCCGAGGGGAGTCCGATGTCACGCCGCGACAAATCGCGACAAAGCCCGTCCGATGGGTCGGCGGCCGACTGGAATTGGCGTGAATTGCCTACGAACGGCCATGGCCATCCCGTCCCCGGCGGCGATAGCGTGCGCCGTGCCTCGGCTGGGTGGCGGGTGTGCGCCCCCGACCGGCCGGGTCCGCCCACGCGGGAACGCCAGCCGTCGGATTGGAGCAGCATGTCCATTCGCAAGTTCGCCTTGGTCGCCAGCGTCGCGGCCACGACCCTGACCCTCGGGCTCACCGTGTCCGGCGCGGACGCCCAACCCGCTCCGCCGCCGCCGCCCACCTCGCACAACGGGCACCCGGTGCAGCTGGTGGCGTCGGGGCCGGCCACGCCGACGTCGTTCGCCTTCGGTGCCGGCAAGATCTTCGTCGGCGACGGCGGCAACTCCGAGGGCTCCGGGCCGCCGAACGGCGGCGTGTGGGTCGTCTCCGGCGGCAAGGCCTCGCGCATTTCGACCCGGATCAAGTTTGTCGCCGGTCTCGCCTGGCACGACAACGCGCTGTACATCAGCGGTGGCGCGCTGCGCCCGACCGGCGTGGTGTGGCAGCTGATCAAGTGGAGCGGTTGGAACGGCAAGACCTTCACCCAGCGCCGGGCGATCTTCCAGGCGTCGAAGGGTTTCGACGGCTGGAACGGGATCGGGTTCGGCGCCGACGGACGGCTCTACGCGGGGGTGGACGTCGGCCTGCTGAGCGGGAACGACCACGGTCCGGCCAAGACGCCGCACGTGTACGACATTCTGTCGTTCCGGTCCGACGGCAAGGACGAGCGGGTCGTCGCCAGGGGCATCCGTCAGCCGTGGCAGATGGCCTTCCCGGCGCATTCGAACTCGCCCTACGTCACCGACCTCGGTCAGGACTCCGGCGCGAAGAACCCGCCGGACTTCATCCTGCGGGTGAAGGCGGGACAGAACTACGGGTTCCCGAAGTGCAACCACACCAGCAAAGCCGCGTGCAAGGGGTACGCCACCCCGTTCCGCACGTTCGGACCGCACACCGACCTGATGGGAATCGCGATCAGCGGCAGCACGCTCTACCTCACGTCGTTCGCCGGGCCGAAGGGTGCCGGGCCCGGAGGTGAGGTGTACTCGCTGAACACCAAGAGCGGCGGCCTGAAGCCACTCCTCACGGGCTTCGCGGCGCCCACCGTGGGGCTCGGACTGCACGGCGGTTACGTCTACGTCGGCGAGCTGACCGGGCAGGTATTCCGCGTCAAGGTCTGACGCAACCTCTCCGGCGTGACGTCGGACCCGGCAGGTGCGCCGCACGGTGACCTGTCGGGCCCGGCCGTTGGTCGTCGGTCACCCGTTACGGGGTAGGTCAGCGAGTCAGCTCGCCGGCGCTCGGTACGACGTGGTCACCGACCTGAGCGCGGCCCTTGCGTTTCGCGCTGTACAGCGACGAGTCGGCGGCGGCGTACAGCGCGCGGAGGTCTCGTGCATGCGTGGGCAGGTGGGCGATGCCGATGGAGACGGTCAGCCGCAGGAGGGTCGAGGTCTCCGCTTCTGATGCCATCGACTGCTCGGTGACGTCGAAGATGTGCTGGTGGACGGCGTTCAGGATCATCGTCGCGCGTTCGGTCGACGCCCCCAGTGAGCAGCCGGGCAGGAGCACCGCGATCTCGTCGCCGCCCATCCGACTGACCACGTCCGTGCGTCGGCTGACCCGGCTGAGGATCCCGCCGATCTCCTTCAACACCGTGTCCCCCGCGGGGTGACCGTGCACGTCGTTGATGGACTTGAAATGGTCGATGTCGATGAGCAGCAACGCGGTGCCGCCGTCACTGGCCGCGCTGGTCAACGCGGACGCAGCGGCGCTGTCGAGGACCCGCCGGGTCAACAATCCGGTGAGCGGATCGATCGCGGCCTGCCGCTCGAGCTTGGCGATCAGGCTGTCGGTGCGTTCGGCGGAGTGCACGAGCAGCAAGGCGGTCGTGAGCAGCGTCGCGCTGACGAAGCCGGCGTCGACGAGCGCCGTCGAAGCAGGGAGCAGGGCCAGGGTGAGGGTGAGTTCGGCGGCCACAGCAGCCGCGCAGATGGCGACGGCGGCCGAACGCTGAAGTTGCGCGCCGGCGTAGAGGACCGGGAAGAACAGAAACACCTGCGCGGTGACCCCGGCGTCCCTGCTGCTGAGGTCCAGAACGGCGATCAGCGCGGTGGCCACGAAGGGGTAGGCGGCCCACACCCAGCGCGGCGGGGCCGGCGACACGACCAGCCAGACCGCGAGCGCGGTGATGAGGACGCAACCGCCGATGGTGAGGCCGGGTGCGTGCCGGGTGGCCGGCGTCGGGTCGAGGACGACGAACACTGACGTGACCGACGCAGCCACGAGGGTCAGCACGAAGAGGATCTTCTTCGCCACCGCCGCGTTGCGCGGCAGGAACTGCATCAGTAGGTCCATCGGGTTCGCCTTCTAAGCTCCTGCACCGTCGTCCGCGAAGTGAAGTTCGTGTTAAGTATGCAGCGTTCGAGGTCCACGAGCAAGCCCGGCGCACCCAGGGCAGCGAAATCGTTTGTGGAGGTACAGGCCCGCTGGCACTCTCGGCGCGGTGCGCGTGGTGAGCCTGAACGCCTGGTGCGGCGGCATGCTCGAGGCGCTCGTCCAGTGGCTGCCCACCTGCGGCGCCGACGTGCTGTGCGTGCAGGAGGTCACCTGGACCCCCGGCTATGACGGCTGGGTGAGCTATGTGGACGCCGACCGGGCCCTGTGGCAACGCTCGAGCCTGTTCGAGGATGTGCGCGGCGCGCTGCCGGACCATCAGGCGCACTTCGTCACCTGCGACACCGGGCCGGTGCGCGGCGAGGACGGCGTGGTCCGTCGCCAGCACTTCGGCATCGCCACCCTGATCGCTCCACAGCTGGCCGTGATCGGCAGCGAAGCATCGTTCGTGCACGGTGCGTTCGTCCACCACGACGCCTGGCCGAACGAGGACCGCGGCCGCCTGGCGCACGCCGTCCGGGTCGCGGACGCCGACGGCGGTCACGTCACGGTCGCACACCTGCACGGGGTTCGGATGGCGGGCGGCAAGGGCGACACCCCGGAACGCAGGCTCCAGGCCGAGCGGGTGGCGGCGCTCGTGGGCCGGGTACGCGGGCCGGACGACCAGGTGGTCGTCGCCGGAGACCTCAACCTCCTGCCGGACTCCGAGACCTTCGAGGTGCTCGGCCGCGCCGGGCTCACCGACCTCGTCGGCGACGCCGATACCCGGACCTCGGCCTACACCAAGCCCCTGCGACACGCCGACTACCTGCTCGTCTCCGACCTGGACGCCGTGACCTCGTTCGCGGTGCTGGCCGCGCCGGAGGTGTCCGACCACCGACCCCTCGTGCTCGACCTGGCGCTGCGGAAGTCCTGCCGGGAGGCGAGGGCGGGTCAACCGTCGAGTTCTCCGGGAACGGCCCAGCTGTGCGGGCCGACGGTCACGCCGTCATAGGTCCACGGTTCGTCGTCGAGGTTGAGCAGGACGCGGAGGCGTTCGCCGTCCGCCGACGATTCGTAGGCCAGTCGCCGGTTGGCCAGCTGCAGCACGTCGGTGCGCGCGGCATGCAGCCACGGGTGCCGGCGACGCAGGCCGATCAGGTCCTGGTGCAAGCGCATCATTGCGACGTCGAGGTCGGGTCCTGCGTCGGGTCCGTCGTCAAGGACGGCGCCGGCGGGGCGCACCGCGTCGTCACCCCCGACGCGGTCCTCCTTGACCCCGGTCAGGGCGTACTCGTCGCCGTAGTAGATCGACGGGGTACCGGCCAGCGTGCACAGCAGCACGACGGCGTGCGCTACGTGGCGACGGTCGTCGAGTCGCGAGGCGATCCGGGTGACGTCGTGGTTGCCGACGAAGGTCTGCGGAACGAACGAGTCGAGCCAGTGGACGTGCCGCTCGATCGCCCAGGCGAGCTCGAAGAAGTTGCTGTCGTTCAGCGCGCTCCAGATCGCCTTCCACAGCTCGTATTGCGTCACCGCGTCGAGGGCGCCCCCGGCGACGTAGCCGGCGTAGTCGCCGTGGATCATCTCCCCCACGATGTAGGCCTCGGGATGCTCGGCGCGGACCGGCGGCAGGACGGTGCGCCAGAACGCGGCCGGCACGGCGTAGGCGGCGTCGAGCCGCCAGCCGTCGGCCCCGCGGGCAAGCCAGTGCCGCATGACGTCGCTGACATGCGCTGCGACGGCAGGGTTCGAATGATCGAGGCGGACCAGACCCTGGTGGCCTTCGAAGACGTCGCGGGCGCCGTCGCGCCACAGGAACCAGTCGTCCGGCGCGGTGAACGACGGGGCGACGTGGTTGAACACGCCGTCGAGCACCAGCCGCAACCCCCGTCCGCGACACGCTGAGACGAGCGCGGCGAAGTCGTCGTCCGAACCGAGCCGCTCGTCGATCCGGAAGTGGTCGAGCGTGTCGTAGCCGTGGGTCTGCGACGCGAAGATCGGCCCGAGCAGTAGTCCCGAGCACCCGAGCTCGACGACGTGGTCCAGCCGGTCGATCAGGGCGCGCAGGCCACCGGTGTCGCTGCGATCGGCACCCGTGGTGTCGGCGCCGGCGAACCCGAGTGGGTAGACGTGCCACAGGATCGCGTTGCGCACCCAGTCCGACCCGCTCATGACCCCCCGCTCTGATGAAGGACACCGACGTCACTGGCAGCCTTCGGTGCGAGCGCGAATGGTAGCTGGCAGCGCGCCCTGACCTGCGTGCGATCGGCACCACCGGATCGGACGACATCGTCCGGGCAGGGCAATCGGTGCCATGATGCCCACGTGCGTAAGGACGCTGCGCCAGGCGATCGGCCGTCTGCGGCCGAGGCGTTGTCGTCACCCGACGCGTCGGCACTACGCCTGCGGCAGCTTGCGACCGTCATGGCCGAACTGGCGGCCGCCGAGTCGATGACGACGATCGTCGACGTCGTTGTGAGCCATATCGCGCAGGCCATGGGGGCAGCGGTCGCCGCGCTGATGCTCCGGGACGGGGACCGCCTCCTGCTCGTCGCCGCCCACGGCGTCCAGCAGGGTGTCGAGGAGGAGTTCGCGGCGTTCGGGGTGGACGACGCCAACCCGGCCAGCGAGGCGGTCCGGACCGACAAGCCCGTGGTGCTGTCCGCCGCGGACGGCATCGGCGCCCGCTACCCAGTGCTCGCGGCCCGCATGCCGCCCGGGCGGTCGCTGCTCTGCCTGCCCCTGTCGACGACGACCCAGCCGCTCGGCGTCATCGGCCTCACCTTCGAGCACAGTTGGACCCCGCAACCGCAGGAGCTCGATTTCCTCACCACCTTTGCCGGCGGGTGCGCGCAGGCGATCCAGCGGGCGCGGGCCACCGACGAGCTCGAGGAGCGCGCGCGGCAGCTCACCTTCCTGGCCGACGCGTCTATCGAACTGACGAGCAGCCTGGACTACCACGTCACCCTGTCCAACGTCGCGCAACTCATGGTGCCGACGCTCGCCGAGTGGTGCGCCGTGGCGATGGCGGGCGAGCACGGGCTGACGACCGTCGCCGTCGCCCACGTCGACCCCGCCCGCGTCGCGTGGGCATGGGAGCTGCAGGACCGGTACCCCACGGACCAGGACCCCACCCGCGGCGCGGCGAAGGTGGCACACACCGGCCGCAGCGAACTCTACGAAGAGATCACCGACGAGCTGCTCGTCGCCGGAGCACGCGACGAGGAGCACCTCGCCCTGTCGCGCGACCTGTCCATCGGCAGCGCGATGATGGTCCCGCTCACCGCCCGGGGCCGGGTCCTGGGGGTCATCACCCTGCTCCGCCCGAAGGACGGACGCCGCTACGGGCACGCCGACCTCGTCTTCGCCGAGGATCTCGGACGTCGGGCCGGCCAGGCCGTGGACAACGCCCGCCTGCACGACCAGGCCCAGAACGTTGCTCTGCAACTCCAGCAGGCCGTGCTGCCCGACGACCTCAGCACCCTCCTCAGCTGGGAGATCGCGACGCACTACAGCCCGGACGGCAGCGCCGAGGTCGGCGGGGACTTCTACGACGCCGTCGAACTGCCCGACGGTCGGCTCGCCGTCGTGATCGGAGACGTGATGGGGCACGGCGTCGCGGCCGCGGCGGCGATGGCGCAGGTCCGTGCCGCCCTGCGGGCCTACCTGACGTGGGATGCGAGCCCGGGCAGCGTCGTCCGCCGTCTCGACGGCATGTTCGACCGATTCGCGATCTCGCGCCTGGTCACGCTGGCGTACCTGGTCGTGGACCCCGTCCTGGAGCAGATGACCCTCATCAGCGCCGGGCACTACCTGCCGCTGGTGGTCTCCAGCGACGGGACGGCTCGTTTCGCCGGCATCCAGCCGCAACGGCCACTCGGCGCCGGCGGGGAGGAGCGGAACGAGTCCGTCGTCCCCCTGCGGCCCGACGAGATCGTCCTGCTCTACACCGACGGGCTCATCGAACGACGCGGCGAGATCATCGACGTCGGACTCGAACGGATCCGGCAGCAGGCCGGCGCGCTCGCCGGCACAAGTGACCTCGCCGCCGCTCTGCGCCACCTCGTCCGGACCCAACACCGCGGCGCCGACGCGGCCGCCGACGCCGACGACGTCACGGCCCTGGCCTTCCGACGGCGAGCTTGCTGACCGTCGGCAGGGTCTGCCGTCGCGTTCGTCGTATCCCTTGACGGCTAACGCTGTTAGCTCTACTGTCAGCTAACGACGTTAGCCGCGACAGAGGAGACACCGATGACCACCGCTGCCCACTACCGCGCCCCCGGCTGGTTCACCCGCAACGTGTTCAACCGTGCCGTGGCGCGCCTGACCCGGCTGGGTGTCAGCGTGCTCGGGTCGCGGGTGCTCGAGACCCGCGGCCGCAAGAGCGGGGAGCCGCGGCGCACGCCGGTCAACCTGCTCGCCCTCGACGGGCACGAATACCTGGTCTCGCCGCGCGGCCACGGGCAGTGGGTCCGCAACGTCCGCGCCGACGAGGGCCGCTTGACACTGATCCTCGGCCGCCACCGGCAGGCCTACGTGGCTCGCGAACTCGACGCCGCCGACCCCCGCACGGTGCAGGTGCTGCGGGCCTACCTCGCGCGGTGGAAGGCCGAGGTGGGCGTCTTCTTCGACGGCACCGGACCGGACTCGAGCGACGAGGAGCTGGCCGCTATCGCCCCCAAGCACCCGATCTTCGAGCTCGCCGCCGCGTGAGCACCCGGACCCGCCGGGCCCTACCGCCCGTCGCGCCGCGTCCGGACCGGCCCACGCGCAGCGAGCGCGTCGCCCAGATCGTCGAGGCCGCGCGCGGGCTCGTCGAGACCGAGGGTGCCGACGCGCTGACCATGCGCCGGCTCGGCGACGAGCTGGGAATCAAGGCACCGTCGCTCTACAAGCACCTGCCCGGCCGCGAGGCCGTCGTCGCGCAGGTGGTGAACGAGACCCTGTTTCGGACCGGTGATCTGATGCATGCGGCGGTGTCGGCGTCCTCCGACAACCACGACAAGCACGACGACAGCGACGACAGCACCGTCGGTCCCGTCGAGGCGCTGCTGCTGGCCTACCGGACCTTCGGGCACGAACACCCGAATCTGTACCGGCTGGTCACCGCCGGCACGCTCCCCCGCGCCGAGCTGACGCCCGGGCTGGAGGACTGGGCCGGCGAGCCGTTCTACCGGGCGACCGGCGACCCCTACCGGGCGCAGGCGTTGTGGGCGTTCGCCCACGGCACCCTCATCCTCGAGATCGACGGCCGCTTCGTCCCCGGCTCCGACCTCGACCTGACGTGGCAGGCCGGCGCGCGCGCGTTCACGCCCCACGGCACCGGCTGACCGGAGGCATGCGATGAGGATGGACGCCGACGAGGCACGGGCCCGGCTGGCCGCGCGCAACCACGGCGTGCTCTGCACCCTGCATCCGGAACGCGGGCCCGACCCGCAACCGGTCGTCTATGCCGTCGACGACGACGGTCACCTCGGCGTGCCGATCGACCGCGTCAAGCCCAAGGCGAGGACCCGCCTCCAACGCGAGGACAACTTCGAGGCCGACCCTCGCGGCACCCTGCTCATCGAGCACTGGGAGACCGAGGACTGGTCACGGCTGTGGTGGGTGCGGGCCGACCTGCGCCACGTGCCTGACCCGCCGTCGGCGGTGACCGACGGCCTCGCCGACCGCTTGGCGCTCTCCGTGCCGCAGTACGCCGGCAAGCCCTTCCACCGCGTGCTCGTGTGCCGCATCATCGGCGTGACGGGGTGGTCGGCCACTGCGGGGTGAGCGGCCGACCGGGTCTCTGCGGGGTGACGAGATGTTGATCTATTCGACGGGCGTCTCGGTCGACGGCTTCATCGCCGACCGGAACGGCAACTTCGACTGGTCGGTGCCCAGCGAGGAGCAGTTCCGCTTCCACCTGCAGGAGGTGGCCGAGACCGGTGTTCATCTGCTCGGCCGCCGGCTCTACGAGACCATGCTGGTCTGGGAGACCGATCCGGCGCTGCGGGACGGCGAGCTCGGAACCGCGTTCGCGGACGTGTGGTCGGCACTGCCGAAGGTCGTCTTCAGCCACACTCTGGACTCCGTCGAGGGCAACGCGCGGCTCGCCCGCGGCTCGCTGGCCGAGGAGGTCGGCGCGGCGCTCGCAGCGACGGACAAGAACGTGGCGGTCGGCGGCGCGGGGCTGGCGGCGGCCGCGATCGCGCTCGACCTCGTCGACGAGCTGCACCTGTTCCGCAACTCGATCCTCGTCGGGGGCGGGACCCCCTCCCTACCGGCGGTCACCGAGGCCCTCCCGCTGGAGCTGGTCGAGACGCGGACGTTCGAGACCCGGGTGATCTTCGAGCGCTACCGGCGGGTCCGCGACGGGTCGAGCTGATCGCCGCCGCCTCGCACGGTGGCCGGACGTGCCGCCGAACTAGATCCTGGCGGCGAGCGCCGGGAGCAGATCGCCGTACCCGACGTGGGCCAGAGCGGCGATGTCGTCGGGCTCCACGGCAGGACGCGGCGACGCGGCCAGCTGGTCGCAGAACATCGCCGACGCATCGGGGCGTGCGCCCGGCCCGTCCAACCGATAACGAGGCGGCAGCATCGGCCCGAACAGCAGCGGCTCGGCGAGCTCGGGGTGGGCGCGCACGTCCGGGGCAACTCCGGCGGCGTCGGCCAGGGTGGCGGCCAGGACATTGTGCGAGTCGATCGGCGGCGGGGGCGCGCCGACACTTGCGCGTGCCGCCGGCCCGTCCGGCGCCGGCCCCGCACCGGACCAGGCGTTGACGATCCAGCGGGCCTGCAGTTCGAGCAGCGGGAGGTAGGGACCCTGCAACGCGAACTGCCCGACGACGCCGAAGCCGGGCAGGTCCGGGTGCAGTGTGCGGTGGTGCAGACGTAGCTCTGGCCCGAGCACCCCCCACAGCTGCGGCGCCAGGTAGGGGATGTCGAGGCGGTACCCGGTGGCGCAGACGATCGCGTCGACCCGCTCGACTCTGCCGTCGGTGAAGGTCACCCGGTTCCCGTCCGCCGCCACGACGGCCGGGCGGCACACGATGCTGCCGCCTCGCACCTGGTCCAGGTAGTCCTGACACAGCGAATGGCCGGCGAGCAGGAAGTCCGCGCTGGGTTCGGGCGCTCCGTAGTCGACGGGGTTGCCCGCGACGCGCAGTACGCGCTCGCGGAGCAGGGCGCCGTAGGCGGTCGGTGGCATGGCCGCCCGCCGCAGCGCGCCGATCTGGGTGTACCACTGCCAGTCCGACGAGACGCCGTCGACGTTCTTCTGCAGGACGTAGCGCGGTTTGCGGTACGCCGACACGACGTCGGTCACCGTCGCGAGGTCAGAGGCGATCTCGTGGCCGCTGACGCCGTTGCCGTAGACGAGCACGCGCCGGTCGCGGAAGTGCTCGACGCCGGGGTAGTCGAAGGCGTGCAGCACCTCACCGGTGAAGCCGTCCAGACCCGTGGGCAGGAGCGGCGACCGGAACCGTCCGGACGCGACGACGACCGCGTCGAAGGGTTCGCCGTCCACCCGCCACCCCGGTTGCAGGTCGCGGACCGGCGTCGCGAAGCGGATCCGGTCTACCACCCCGAACCTCTCGGCGTAGGAGCGTAGGTAATCGTGCAGCTGCTCGGCGTACGGGTGCAGCTCGTGGGCCGCCGGCGGCCCGAAATCGGAGAACGCCGTCATCGCCCGGCTGGTGTTCGTCCGCATGCCCGGCCAGATGCCGCTGTGCGCGGCCGTGGTGTTCCACTGGCCGCCGAGGTCGTCGCTCGCCTCGAAGACGCTCACGTCGAAACCCGCTTCGATCGCGTGCTTCGCAGCCACGAGCCCGCCCGGGCCCGCGCCGATGACTGCGACCCGCGCGCCGTCGCCGATCCGCACTCTGCGCACCTTCCGTTCGTCGGGCTCATCGTCCACCGGCGCATGCGCCGCGCTCAACTCTGGCATGCACCGAATGTCGGCTAAGCAGAGATTCTGAATCTGTAATGGATCAAAGTTCTAGAGTTACACTTACTTCACACTGAGTGCCCCGTCGGCCGCGGCCCTGGTGCTGTTGGTCCCCCCAGCGGCCGACCGTCCGATGTTCGGAGAGCAGGCAATCATGGCCGGGCGGCAACGTTCTCAGACGTTGAACCAGCTCGTCACCGAGATGGCGACCGCGCTCATGACGGTGGGCCCCTCAGGTCTGGTCGAGACGTGCGAACTGGTCCTTGAGCGCCTCGTCACGCACTTCGACGTCGACCTCAGTTTCGTTCGGCGTAACGACCACCACCTCGGCGCGACGATCCTGGTGGCCGAGTGGCCTGCGCGGGTCGACGTGCCGGATCCGGATCCGTTGGGGGTGGTGCACTTCGCCGGTGCCGATCCGGTGTTCGCGGCCATCGAGGACCTGACCGAAGTCCTCATCGCGCGACCGGACGCCGCAGACACCAGCTACCAGCAGCGTGTGCGTGACGGATCCGGAATTCCCGCCGTGTCCTCGGTGACGGTGCCGATGCTGGGTCGCGGGACGACCATCGGCGTCGTCGGGTTGATCAAGTACGGGGATCGGAGGTGGACGGCAGCGGAGATCAGCGCGCTCACCGCGCTGGGCGGGCTGCTCGCGCAGACCCTGTCACGGGTGACGGCCGAGGCCCAGTTGCGCCATCTCGCCTACCACGACGAGCTGACGGGCCTGGTCAACCGGCGCGCGCTGCTCGATCAGCTCGAGGACCGCCTCCAGGCGGGTCGGCCGGGACCTGTCGCGGTCCTGTTCCTGATCCTCGACCGGCTCGAGGCGATGAATGACTTCCTGGGCCACTCCGCGGGCGACCAGTTCCTGCACCGCGTGTCCCGCCGCCTTGCCGAGCACGTCGATCCCGCGGATGTCGTCGCGCGCTTCGGTGGCGACGAGCTGGTCGTCGTACTCGGCGCACCGACGACCGCGGACCAGGCGATGCGGTCGGCCCGCGGAATCCAGCAGCTCATGACCGCGCCCATCCGGCTCGGCGACAACGACCTCTCTCGAACGGTGAGCGTGGGCGTCGCGGTGGGATCGCCCGGGCACGTCGACGCCGTCAACCTGCTCGCCCAGGCCGACCAGGCGGCCGTCTCCGCGAAGGACCGGGGTGGCAACGACCTCGCGGTGTTCACCGAACAGATGCGCATCGACAACGACGAGCGGGCCGACGTGGAGCTGCATCTGCGGGCCGCGATCAGCAACGGCGAACTCACGCTGCATTACCAGCCGCAGATCGACTTGATCTCCGGCAAGCTGGTGGGCGCCGAGGCCCTCGTGCGGTGGAACCATCCCGTCCGGGGCCTGCTGATGCCGAACGCCTTCGTCGGCACAGCCGAGGTCACCAACCTCTCCGGCGAGCTGGGCCGGTGGGTGCTGACCGCCGCCTGCGCCCAGCTCGCGTACTGGCAACGCCGCTTCGACCTGTCCGACTTCTGTCTCGCGGTCAACGTCAGCGCGGCCCAGCTGATCACCCTCGACCTCGCAGCGGACGTCGCCTCCGCGCTGCGCCGCAGTGGTGTCGACGCGCGCAACCTGACCCTCGAGATCACCGAGACCGCGGTGGTGGCCGACCTGCGCCGCGCGCGGGAAACCCTGCAGGCGCTCACCGATCTCGGTGTGCAGCTGGCCATCGACGACTTCGGCACCGGTTACAGCTCGTTCGCCCAGTTGAAGACGTTGCCGGTGGGGACGC
This sequence comes from uncultured Actinomycetota bacterium, assembly GCA_963787985.1. Classification (GTDB taxonomy): domain Bacteria; phylum Actinomycetota; class Actinomycetes; order Mycobacteriales; family Jatrophihabitantaceae; genus Jatrophihabitans. The sequence goes on from CAWBEL010000001.1 coordinate 40,100, forward strand.
TCAAGATCGACCGGGGGTTCGTCACGAACATCGCGCACAACCGCGACGATCAGGCGATCGTCCGCTCCATCTTGGGCCTCGCGGCCTCCTTCGGGTTGCAGACCATGGCCGAGGGGGTCGAGACGGCGGAGGCGCTGACCACGCTCGTCCACCTCGGTTGCCGTCGGGCGCAGGGCTACTTCATCGGCCGGCCGGGCCCGGCTGAGGACATGCTGCCGTTGCTGTACGACGACCGGACGCACGGGGCCACTGCAGCTCGTTCGGGTCAGGTCTCGGTCAACCTGCCCGCGTCCATGCTCCAGCGCCGGGTCACCCGGACGGTCTCGAGCATCCGTCGGTCGTGACTGACCAGCAGCACGGTGCCGTCGAAACCGTCCAGCGCCTGCTCGAGTTGTTCGATCGCGGGCAGGTCGAGGTGGTTGGTTGGCTCGTCGAGCACCAGCAGGTTGACCTCGCGCGCCTGCAGCAGCGCCAGCGCGGCCCGGGTGCGCTCGCCCGGTGACAGCGTCTGCGCGGGCCGCGTGGCGTGGTGACCGCCGAGCCCGAACTTGGCCAGCAGGGTGCGCACGTCGGCCTCGGTCCAGTCCGGCACCGCCTCCCCGAACGCGCGGGCCAGCGGCTGCGGACCGAGGAACAGTCCCCGCGCCTGATCGATCTCACCGACGCGGACGCCCGAGCCGAGACCGGCGGTGCCCTCGTCCATGGGGAGCCGGCCGAGCAGCGCCGCCAGCAGCGTCGTCTTGCCGGACCCGTTGGCGCCGGTGAGGGCGATGCGGTCCGCCCAGTCGACGCGGGCGTCCACGGGGCCCAGCGTGAACGACCCGCGGCGCACCACAGCGCCCGACAGGGACGCCACCACCGTGCCGGAACGCGGGGCGGCGGCGATGGTCATCCGCAACTCCCACTCCTTCCGCGGCTCCTCGACGGTGTCGAGGCGTTCCATCATCCGCTGCGTCTGCCGCGCCTTGGCCGCCTGCTTCTCGCTCGTCTCGGCGCGTTTGTTGCGGCCGATCTTGTCGTTGTCACTGGACTTGCGCCGGGCGTTGCGCACGCCTTGCGCCATCCAGTTGCGCTGCGTCTGAGCGCGATCCTTCAGGTCCCCGAGCCTGCCCTCGTACTCGTCGTAGGCCTCACGGGCGTGCCGGCGGGCCACCTCGCGCTCGGCGAGGTAGCTGTCGTAGCCACCCTCGTAGACCCCGACCGTCTGCTGCGCCAGGTCGAGCTCGACGATCCGGGTGACGGTGCGGGCCAGGAACTCGCGATCGTGGCTGACGATCACGGCAGGCGAGCGCAGCCCCTGCACGAACCGCTCCAGCCGCGCTAGCCCGTCGAGGTCGAGATCGTTGGTCGGCTCGTCGAGCAGCAGGACGTCGTAGCGCGACAGCAGCAGGGCGGCCAGTCCGGCGCGCGCCGCCTGACCACCCGAGAGGGCGGTCATCGGTGTCTGCAGATCGACGCCCAACCCGACGTCGGCGGCCACACCATCGGCCCGCTCGTCGACGTCGGCGCCACCGAGCGCCAGCCAGCGTTCCAGCGCGATCGAGTACGCGTCCTGCGCAGCGTCGTCGCCGTCGGCCAGCCCGTGGGCGGCCGACTCCATCGCCTCGTGCGCCGCGCTGACGCCGGTACGCCGGCTCAGGAAGGCGAACACCGTCTCGTCCGGACGGCGCTCCGGTTCCTGCGGCAGGTGGCCGACGGTCGCGGTCGGTGGGCTCAGCACGATCGAGCCGTGCTCGGGTTCGAGCTCGCCGGCCAGGATCCGCAGCAGCGTCGACTTGCCCGCGCCGTTGGCCCCGACGAGCCCCACGACGTCGCCGGGAGCCACCACCAGATCGAGATCGGCGAACAGCACCTGCGCACCGTGCCCGGCCGCCAGGTCGACGGCCTGCACAGTCGCGCTCATAGCGCCGGCAAGTCTATGGCCACGGCGAAGGCCCCGGGCTCGTCACCCGGGGCCTTCGCGATGCACTGCTCGCTCAGCGCAGGTCGTACCGGTCGAGCTCCATGACCTTCGTCCACGCGTCGACGAAGTCGGTGACGAACCTCGTCCGGCCGTCGGCGCTCGCGTAGACCTCGGCAAGGGCGCGCAGCTCGGAGTTGGAGCCGAAGATCAGGTCGACCGCCGTGGCCGTCCACGTCACCTCGTCGCTCGCGCCGTCCCGAATCTCGAACACGCCGGACTCGTCACGCGAGGCCTTCCAGACCGCACCGGCCGACAGCAGGTTGACGAAGAAGTCATTCGTTAGGCTGCCGGGCCGATCGGTGAGCACGCCGTGGGCGGAACGGCCCGCGTTCGCTCCCAGCACGCGCAGGCCGCCCACGAGCACGGTCATCTGCGGCGCGGTCAGGTTGAGCATGTACGCGCGGTCGACCAGGTGCTGCTCAGCCGGCACCTTGTCCTCCGCTCGCGCCCAGTTACGGAACCCGTCTGCCTGCGGCTCGAGGTAGCCGAAGGACTCGACATCGGTCTGGTCCTGGGTGGCGTCGGTACGTCCCGGACGGAACGGCACGGTGATCTCGTGGCCGGCGTCCTTGGCCGCCTTCTCGACCGCCGCACAGCCGCCGAGCACGATCAGGTCCGCGAACGAGATCTTCTTGCCTCCGCTCTGCGCGGTGTTGAACTCCTGCTGCACCTGCTCCAGCGTGCTCAGGATCGTGGCCAGCTCGTCGGGCTGGTTGACCTCCCAGCTGCGCTGCGGCTCGAGGCGCAGGCGCCCCCCGTTCGCGCCGCCACGCCGGTCGGTGTAGCGGAAACTCGACGCTGCAGCCCATGCCGTACAGACCAGCTGTTGCACCGTCAGCCCCGAGTCGAGGAGCGTCGCCTTGAGTGCCTCGACGTCCGCGTCGTCGACGAGCTCGTGGTCGACAGCAGGGGTGGGGTCCTGCCACTGCTGCTGTTCCGGGACCCACGGCCCGAGGAAGCGGCTGACCGGACCCATGTCGCGGTGCAACAGCTTGTACCAAGCCTTCGCGAACGCCAGAGCGAACTCGTCGGGGTTCTCGAGGAAGCGGCGGGAGATCGGCTCGTAGATCGGGTCGACGCGCAGGGCGAGGTCGGTGGTGAGCATCGTCGGCCTGCGCTTGGGAGCGTCGGGGGTCGGGCCCGGGATGATGGCCTCGGCGTCCTTCGCCACCCACTGCTTGGCCCCGGCCGGGCTCTGCTCGAGCTCCCACTCGTAACCGAAGAGGATCTCGAAGAAGCGGTTGCTCCACTGGGTCGGCCGGTCGGTCCACGTGACCTCGAGCCCGCTGGTGATGGCGTCGGCCCCGTGGCCGGTTCCGTAATTGCTCAACCAGCCCAGACCCTGCGCCTCGAGCGGGGCGGCCTCGGGCTCGGGGCCGACGTGCTCGGGGGCAGGCGCGGCGCCGTGCGTCTTGCCGAAGGTGTGGCCGCCGGCTATCAGGGCGACGGTCTCCTCGTCGTTCATCGCCATCCGGGCAAAGGTCTCGCGGATGAAGTGCGCCGCCGCGGCCGGGTCACCGCTGCCCTTGGGGCCTTCGGGATTGACGTAGATCAGGCCCATTTCGGTGGCGCCGACCACGGGCGACATCTCGGCATCGCTGACGTAGCGCTCGTCGCCGAGCCAAGCGTCCTCCGGTCCCCAGAAGATCTCCTCGGGCTCCCACACATCCTCGCGGCCGAAGCCGAAACCGAACGTCGTGAAACCCATGGATTCCAGGGCCACGTTGCCGGCCAGCACGAGCAGGTCGGCCCAGGAGATCTGCTGGCCGTACTTCTGCTTCACCGGCCACAGCAGTCGGCGGGCCTTGTCGAGGTTGGCGTTGTCGGGCCAGCTGTTCAACGGGGCGAAGCGCTGGCCGCCGTCGCCCGCACCACCCCGGCCGTCGTGGACGCGGTACGTGCCCGCCGCGTGCCAGCTCATCCGGATCATCAAGCCGCCGTAGTGGTTGAAGTCCGCCGGCCACCAGTCCTGCGGGGTGGTCAGCACCTGGGTGATGTCGGCCTTGAGCGCGTCGACGTCGAGCTTGGCGAACTCGGCGGCGTAGCTGAAGTCGCTGCCGAGGGGGTTGCTCTTCGGTGAGTGGGTGTGCAGCACCGAGAGGTCGACCCGGTTCGGCCACCAGTCCCGGTTGGAACGCGGTCGCCGGTCACTGGGAGCGTGCGGGCCCGGCATCCCCGGGTTCTCACTCTCGCTGCCTGTCTCGGTGGCGCTGCCGTGGGCGACGGGGCAGCCTTCGGCCTTGGGGTCGGTCATGTCTTTCCTTCCATGCGGGCTACGACTCAGGAACGGGCGATCGAACAGTGGGGGCAGGTGCCCCAGTAGACGACCTCAGCCTCGTCGACGGAGAAGCCGTGGTCGTCGGAGGCGGTCAGGCACGGCGCGGAGCCGGTGGCACAGTCGACATCGGCGATCACGCCGCATTGCCGGCACACGACGTGGTGGTGGTTGTCGCCCACGCGGGCCTCGTAGCGGGCGACCGAGCCCGCAGGCTGGATCCGACGGACAAGACCGGCACGGGTGAGGACGTGGAGCACGTCGTACACGCCCTGGTGCGAGACCGCTCCGGCCTCGGCGCGCACCGCGCCGATGATCGTGTCGGTGTCGGCGTGCGGTCGTTCGGTGACCGCGCTCAGTACGGCCAGACGCGGTCGGGTGACCCGCAGACCGGCGCCGCGCAGCAGTTGCTCGTACGCGATCCGCTCGGAGGTGGGCGCCGACGACACCCGACCATCTTTACTCCCCGAACTTGAACCGATCAAGTCTTAACTGACAGGCGGCGACCATCCCCGGCGCGTTCCCTTTTGCACCGGAGTGCACCCGTGATCTGCTGGGTGCAGCCGGGAGGTCACGAGGAACGGAGACGTCATGCCGGCACTCACCCTGTCCGCGGCCTATGGGACCGGCGGGAGCCAGATCGCTCGCGGGCTGTCGCAACGACTGGACTATTCGCTGCTCGACCGGGCGATCAGCGCAGAGGTCGCTCAGCACCTCAACGTCAGCGTGGCCGAAGCCGAGAAGGGCAGCAAGAAACGAAGCTTCGCCGAGAAGTTCTACGGGCCGCTGTCCGCGATGTCGGACGCAGTGGTCAGCCCGGACGAGCAGGACGCGATCAACGCCGCGCTCATCGCCGACAACGACCAGGTGTTCCGGCAATCTGCCGAGAACATCATGCGAGCGGCTGTGGCCGGCGGGGCCGTGATCCTCGGACGCGCGGGCGCGGCCGCCTTGCACGGACTGCCGGAGGTGTTCACGGTGCGCCTGTTCGGTGCGAAACAGCGGCGAATAGCGCACGCGGCCATCGTCGAGGTGGTGGATCTCGACACCGCGGCCGCCCGTCTCATCGAGGTCGACAAGGCGCGCGCCCGTTACGTACGGCATCTCTACCGGCGCGACATCGACGACCCTGAGCTGTACGACATGCAGCTCGACAGCACCCTCGTGCCCGCGGAGACGTGCATCGATGTCATCGCCACCGCGTTCACCGCCTTCCTCGCTGCCGAGCGCGTCACCACATAGCGCCGCTCAGACCGCGGCGGCGTCGACCCGTTGACGTGCCTGCGTCCAGGTCACGGGAAGGCGCGCGCCCTGCACGTCCCAGGTCACGAACGTGGTGCTGTTCATGCGCGGCCGGATCCTCGCGACGTGCGCCTCGTGCGGGTCGGCGCGCGCGAAGGCAGCGACCGCGTCCTCGTCGCGCCAGACGGACAGCGTCCAGAACGTGCGCCGGAGAAGACGGGCGTCGAGGCCGTAGCCGAGCAGTCCATCCGCTCTGGCGAGCTGGCGGCGGATGGCCAGCGTCGCCCGCAGGAACATCGGGATGTCCCGGAATCGGGCCAGCGGCAACCGCGAGGCCAGCACGACATAGTCGCGGGTGGGGTCGGCCTCGCCGAAGGATATCCAGGGCAGCGTGGGCACCACGCCTCCAATCCGATAGTGGCACTATCCGTTTTGGATAGCGTTACTATCTGGGCGGACGGTGTCAACTCGAAGTCGGGACGGACATGCGTATCAGTGAGCTGAGCCGGACCACCGGCGTGTCCGTCGCGACGATCAAGTACTACCTGCGCGAAGGCCTGCTGCCGCCCGGTGACGATGCCGGGGCGCTCAACCAGGCTGAGTACACCGAGCGCCATGTCCATCGCCTGCACCTCGTGCGTACCCTGCTGCGCGTCGGTGGGCTGAGCGTGGCTGCCGCACGCGACACCGTGCACGCCGTGGACGACCCCGCCGTGAACTGGCACCACCTCATCGGCACCGCGCACACCGCACTACCCGCGCGCGGACGAGAACCGATCGAGGCGCCTCCTGACGATGTCGCGACGGCACGGAGCGAAGTGGCGAATTTCCTCGCCGGCCTCGGCTGGCCGGACGCGGCGACGGATATGTCGCCGCCGATGTGGGTGCTTGCCGAGGCCCTCACAGCGTTGCGTCGCCTCGGCGGCGATGTCGGACCGGAGGTGTTCACCCTCTACGCCGAGACCGCTGATGTCCTGGCCGGACAGGAACTGTCCACGATCGACCCGGCCAGGGGTGGTGAACGCATGATCGAGGACGTCGTCATCGGCACGGTCGTCTTCGAATCGGCGCTGGTGGCCTTACGCCGACTGGCGCACGCGAAGCACTCGGCGGCGCGCTTCGGCAGCATGACACCGCCAGACGGCTGACCGCTGTTTGTTCGAGCGACGTAGACACCGGCGTCCGCGAGGATGGGCGCAGGGCGACGTAGAGGAGGCTCGATGAGCACCGTGGTGATGCACGCAGTGACCTCGGTCGACGGCTACATCGCCGACGAGAACGACGAGGTCGGTCCCCTGTTCGACTGGTACTTCAACGGAGACCAGCGGCTCGTCGACGAGCCCTTGGAACAGCAGCATTCGCCGTTCCGGGTGTCGTCGGCATCGGCGTCCTATGTTCGGTCGTTCTGGGGCAGCATCCGCGCCACCGTCCAGGGACGGCACCTGTTCGACCTGACCAACGGATGGGAGGCCCGGCCCCCCGCCGGCGAGCATCTGATCGTCGTGTCGCACCGGCCCAAGCCCGACGGGTGGCACCCCGAGGCCGACGTGCCGTTCTTCGAGGACGTGGCCGCTGCGATCGACGAGGCGAGACGGCGAGCCGGCGACGGCGTGGTGGCTCTGTGCGCCGGTGACGTCGGGGGTCAGGCCTTCGACCTCGGTCTCGTCGACGAAGTCGCGATGGACGTGGTGCCCGTGGTCTTCGGCGCGGGCAAGCCGTACTTCGGCCGGGTCGGCAGCCGCGGCCTGCTCGACGACCCCGACGTCGTGATCCAGGGCGACCGCGTACTCCATCTGCGATACAGGGTGCACCGCTGAGTTCGGGACGTCAGCCGGCGCCGAGGTGGCCGGGCCCCGGCGACCAACCGGCCGGCGGCGGTACGGACAGGGCGTGGCTCACGAAGCGGGCCACGGCCGGCGTCTGGACCCGGGTCGGATTCCACTGCAGGGTGAACATCACGTCGTAGGTCGGGGCGATCGGACGGATGACCGTGTCGGTGTGGCCGCGGGCCAGCGATCCTATGAGCATGATCCAGTCGAGCTCGGGTTGGTCCGTCCACCGGGCCGCGGCGAGGTCGGTGGCGACGAGCGGCACCTGCGGCGGCGCCATCCCGGCAGCGTGCAGCGCCTGCTGCTGCACCAAAGCCCACGCCGGGAACAGCGCCTCCGGGGTCGCGCCCAGCACGTCATGGGCCAGCGCGGACAACGTCACGGCGCTGTCGCCGGCCAGCCGGTGACCCCGGCGCAGCCCCACGAGCAGCGGCTCGGCGCAGAACACCTCGTTGGCGACACCATCGCTTTCAGGCAGCACACCGCAGGTGATGGCGACGTCGACGGCGCCGTCGGCCACCGCGTGCAGCAGAGTAGGGAGCCACATCTGCGACTCGACGACGTCTACTGCGGGCGCCTGCTCAGCGAACGACTCGTACAGGTGCGGAGCGAGGACCGGAGCCACCGGAGGGGTGATGCCGACCCGGACCGTGCCACCGTCCCCGCCGGCGATGCGCCGAACGGCAGCGCCGGCCGCCGCCACGTCGTCGAGGATCGACTTGGAGTACCGCAGCAGCTCGCTGCCCGCCTCGGTCAGCGCAACTCGGCGGGTGGTGCGGGTGAACAACGCAGTGCCCAGTTCCCGTTCCAGGCGCCGGATCAGGTCGCTCAGCGTCGGCTGCCCGATGAAGAGCTTCTCGGCCGCGCGCCCGAAATGCAGTTCGGTGGCCACGGCCGCGAACGCTTCGAGCTGGCGCAGCTCCATCGCGTCAAATTAGCGGTCGCGGCGTCCCGATGCTGTCCGGTACCGCGGATTGATCGAGCCGGCCGATCGCACCCTTGGCACATCGCCGCTTTTTCCGGCGTCTCGGGCGCGCTTGCATGAAGCGATGAGCAGCCCGAAGATCCCGTTGAACTTCCTCGGCATGCCGTTCGGGCTGGCCGGGCTGGGCGAGACGTGGGCGATCGCCGCGCACTATCACCGCGCGCCGGTCGCCGTCGCCGACATCATCCTGATCCTGTCCGCGGTTGTCTGGGCGATCGTCGTCACCGCCTACCTACGTCACCTCGTGCGCGATCGCGCGGTGATCAGGACGGACCTGCTCGATCCGATTGCCGCCCCGTTCGCGTCGCTGGTCCTGATCACGCCGATGCTGCTGGCGAGCGTGGGCCTCCACCCCTATGCCGAGACGGCCGGCAGGGTGCTCACCGACGCCTTCCTCGTGCTCACCGTCGTGCTCGGCGGCTGGTTCACCGGGCAGTGGATCTACGGCGGACTCGACCTCGACAGGTTCCACCCCGGCTACTTCCTGCCGACAGTCGCCGGCGGCCTCGTCGGGTCCGCATCGGCCGCTGCGGTGGGCCAGCAGCGTTTGGCCGAGTTCATGTTCGGGCTCGGGCTGATCTGCTGGATCGTGCTGGGGTCGATCATCCTCGGACGCCTGCTGTTCCGCCCGATGCTGCCGCCCGCCCTGCAGCCGACCCTCGCGATCGAGGTCGCCCCCGCCGCCGTTGCCAGCGCGGCGTGGTTCGGCATCCACGGCGCGCGGGTCGACGCCGTCGCCGCTGCCCTGGCCGGCTACGGCGTCCTCATGGTCGTCGCCCAGCTGCGGCTGGCGCCGGCCTACCGGCGGCTGCCGTTCATGCCCAGCACCTGGGCCTTCACTTTCAGCTGGGCTGCCGTCGCCGGCGTGACCCTCGTCTGGTTGCAGGCCACGCACGTGACCGGATACCGCGTCTGGCAGTACCTGGTCCTAACGCTCATCACCGCTCTCGTCGCGGCCATCGCCGCGCGCACCATGCTCGCCCTCGGGCGCGGCCAGCTCCTCCCCCAGCCACAGAAGCCGGTATCGCCCGCGGACCACCCGCGCCTGGCCGGCGCCGCCGCAACGAGATGACATCACGTCCGGCGCGTCAGTTGCGCGTCGTCGCCCGAGCCCGACCCAGGACCGCAGACATGGGAAACGGTGAGCGCAACCGGTCACGCAGCTCCCGGTCCAATCTCGCCTGCTGATCGGGCGACATCGCGCCGGCGGATGGGCCGTAGGGCGTACCGGCGATGCCGCGCACGGCGTCGTCCATGCTCGGCCACGTGAGTTCCAGTTCGCGCGTGGTGACGTCGACGTCGGACAAGCCGGCCTGCGTGAGGATGCGCGAGACGTCGTCGACGGACATGGTGTACCCGTAGGCGTACGCGCGCGGGAACGGCTCGGGTACGTCACACGCTTGCAGGGCCTGGCCGTAGACGTCGAACGGCTCGAGCATTGTTCCGGTGAGCCACACCGCTAGTGCGACCCGGCCGCCGTCCCGGCACCTGCCCCCCATGGCGGCGGCGGCCGCCACCGGGTCGGGCAGAAACTGGAAACCTTGCTGGCACACGGCGGCGTCGAAACCGTCCGGCGCTCCCGCGAGGTCGTCCGCTGCTGCGACCAGCGTCCCGACACGCGCGTCGGCCGCGCTCGCCACGGCCAGCATGCCGGGGCTGATGTCGGTGGCCAACACCCGGCCGTGCTCGCCCACCAGCCCGGCCGCGGTGCGCGCGACGATGCCGGTACCGGACGCGACATCGACGACAGCGTCGCCTGCGGACACCAGTGCGTACTGCAGCAGCACATGAGCCCACGGCTGGAAGATCGGCCGGACCAGGTAGCGCTCGTACGCGGCCGGTATCGCCTCCGTGTCGAACAGTCCGCTCATGGTCGGACGATAGCTGCACACCTGCGCCTCTGCAGCCGGTCGGCGGTGCTGCGCGGACTGCGCGAGCTCGTCGAGAGCACCGGCGGCCAGCTCGCCGCCGGGCCAACCGAGACCGGCGGCTGGGCGGTGGAAGCGCTCGTGCCCAGCCGCTGAACGTCAGCAGGTCAGGTCAGAACACCGAGCTCGACCGGTGCCGGGTTCGGCGTGTGCGGTGTCGCAACCGGCGCCACGGCGGGTGGGGCGGGCTCAGTTCCCGGCGACGCGATCTCGATGCGGTCGCGCCCGGTTCGCTTCGCGAGATACAGCGCGGAGTCGGCCAGCCGTTCCAGACGCTCGGGCGTCGTGGCGTGATCCGGGTAGCAGGCTATGCCCACGCTGGCGCTCACGGTGACATCGAGCCCGGTCAGGCTGATCTGGGCTATGGCGTCGCGGATCTTCTCCGCGGTGAGGACGGCTCCCGCGGTGTCGGTGTCGGGCAGCAGGACGGCGAACTCCTCGCCTCCGGTGCGTCCCGCGAAGTCGCTGTCCCGCAGTGCCGAGCTCAGGGCGGCGCCGACGTTGGCGAGCGCCTGGTCGCCGACGGGGTGGCCGTAGCGATCGTTGATGTCCTTGAAATGGTCCAGGTCGAGCAGCAGCAGACTCAGCGGTGTGAGGGTTCGCGAGGCCTGCGCGAGCATGCGTTTGAGGGTGTCTCCGACAGCCCGCTTGTTGGGCAACCCGGTCAGGGAATCGGTCGCAGCGCGCAGTTCGGCAATGGCGAGGTTACGGAGGTTCGCCAGCACCGGGGCGGCCTGCCCGACCGAGTCCCGGATGACCTGCTGCTCGGTCGGGTCGTAGGGGGCTGCCCGGTTGACCAGGACCGAGCCGATCACCTCGCCGCCGACGGTGAGCGGCGTGCAGGTGGACGCACCCGTGCATTGCGAACAGACCGGGCAGCCCAGTAGCGCGGCGCGGTGCTCGTCCTCGTGGTGGTTCCGCCCGGAGCGCACGGCCAGGCACGACCGGGGCTCGGCGTGGGCGAGGGTGGTGATCAACGGCGAATCGTCCGGCAGCGGGGTCACCGCCTCGAGCCGGTCGGCGCTGTTGTTGCGGTTCAGGACGGTCACGGCGCTGCGTGTCACGGTGCGTTCGAGGTGGCGTTGCAGGAGTTGGTGGGCCTCGCTCTCGTCCTCGGCGAGCTGCAGGGTGTCGGCGAACTCGATCTGGTCCTGTCCCGGTTCCAGCGCCTGCCGCAGGCGGCGGAGCCCGATCCATCCCATCCCGGCCGACAGGACGATGACGAGTGCGATCGCCCCGACGATGACCCATCGGATCCGGCTGCTGACGGCCGAGGCGTGGGCCTGGTCCCTGCGCCCGTCGGCGCCTTCGCGATCGATCAGGGCGGTGACGTGGCTCATCAGGGGTTGGTAGGCCGCGTCCAGTCGAGCGGCCAACCCGCGATTGAGCTTCGACGTCGTCGTCGCGATGGGCGTGACGAGCTTGCGCAGCGTCGCCCACTGGTGGCTGAGCAGGGTCATGTCGGCACGCTCGGACTGGCCGTCGCGGGCGTGGATCTCCTGCAGCGCGGTGAGCGCGGCATCGGTGTCGGGCAATTGCTGGTCGTACAGCCTCGTCACCAGCTGCGTGCGGCGGCCCGGGTCCGCGCTCAGCGCCGCGGCCTGGGCGCTGGCATAGACGCCGTCGAGGTTCTGATTGAACTGCGCGGTGGTGCTGGCGGTCGCCAACTCGTCTCTCGTCACCGAGTTCCCGGCGCTCGTCGCCGACCCGACGGCCGCAATCCCGACGATGCCGATTCCCGCGGCGGCAACCGTGAAGAACACGAACGCGTAGACCACCCCGGCACGCAGGCGCGACCACAGGCTTCGCATCGTCACCCTGCTCTCTCGCGTGCCGTGGGAGACGTGAAGCGGTCCCGCCGGTTCGCCGTGCGCTCTGGTCCGGCCTTCCTGTGTTCTATCGGCAGCTGAACGGCCGACTTGATAGCTGCCCGGCACAAAGTTCGGAGCGGGCAGAATCGAGGCGTGCCTCCAGCGGTCCGGACCGTGTGGGTGGACACCCGCCGCCGCATTCGTGAGGGCGGACGGGCGTCCGCCGCCCGCGCCTTGCGGCTGAGCGTCGCGGCGGTCGCGGCGTATCTCGTCGCGCAACGGTTCTCCGCCGACGCCAAGCCCGTCACCGCGGCGCTGACGGCGCTGCTGATCGTGCAGGTGACCTTCTTCGGGACGATCACCGAGACGCTGCGGCGGATCGTGAGCGTGCTGGTCGGCGTCGGTCTCGCCATCGGCGCGTCGCTGCTCGTCGGGCTCACCTGGTGGAGCCTGGCCTCGATCGTGCTCGTGTCGATCCTGGTCGGCCAGGTGCTGCGGCTCGGCCCGCACCTGCTCGAGGTACCGATCAGCGCGATGCTGATCCTCGCGGCCGGCGGTGCCGGCGTGAACGCCCTCGACCGCGTGGTCGAGACGCTGATCGGGGCCGCGGTCGGGCTGCTGGTCAACGTGGTCGTGCCGCAGCGCCCACGTACCCGCAGCGCGGGCATGGCGGTCGAACGCTTCGCCGACGACATCGCGCGCCTGCTCGACCGGGTCGCGTCCGCGTTGCACGACGGGCCGGTCTCGCCGGACATGGCGGCCGCATGGTTGGACGATGCGCGCGGCCTGGGCAAGCGCGTCGAGTTCATCGAGCGCGAACTCGACGAGGCGAGCGAGAGCAGGCGGCTCAACCCCCGCGTGGTGGGCATGCCGGACACCACGCCGGACCTGCGCACCGGGCTGCAGGCGCTGGAACACACCGCGATCGCGCTGCGGGCGGTGTTCCGCTCGCTGGCCGAGGCACCGAATGCGAGCGGCGACGAGGCCCGCCCCGACGGGTCGGCCGACGACGACCTGCGGGACGCGATCGCGGTGCTGATCGCCGACATCGCGACCGCGGTCCGTGATTACGGTGCGCTGGTCCGCGCCGAGGGCGACGAGATCGGCGAGCCGCACGTCGCCGAGCTCGAGGACGCCCTCGAGGCGGCGCGCGAGGCTCGGGTGCGGCTGACCGAACTCCTCCTGGTCGATCCGCACGAGGCGGTGGGGCTCTGGCAGCGTCGCGGCTCGCTGCTGGCCGGTGTCGAACGGGTGCTCGCCGAGCTCGACGCGGAAGAACGACGACGGCGCACGCAGCAGCGGCGTGAGCAGGCCGCCGCCGCGCGCGGTCCCGGCGCCCAGGCTGCGGAACGGCTGCGCACGACCACCCGTCGTGTCGTCGCCGAGAACCCGGCGCTACGCCGGGCACGGGGTGCGACCCGCGACCGTCCGTGAGCGGGGCCGGCCGGGCCGGGCGCTACGCGGGCTCAGACCGCGGCGCTACGCCGGCCCGGGCTCGGCGCGCAGCTGCATGGCCATACCGCGTTGCTGCCCGGGCTGCAGCATCCACACGTCCGTTCCCGAGTTGAAGGCGTCGGGCGGACACGTCATCGGCTCGACCGCCAGGCCGGACCGCCGCCACCGCCCCGGCGCCAGGTCGATCGTGCACACCTGCACCCAGGGGCTGCGTTCGTCCCAGCTCATCACCACCCCGAAACCGTCCGGCCCGGTGACGGTAGCCGTCGCCGTCGGGGTCGCGCGGAAGGCGTGGTCGAGTGCGAGGTCGGTGAGCGGGCGCGCGGTACCGAAATCGAAAGCGGTGCCGGGCGTCGGGACGAGCGAGCGTGGGAGCAACCGCTCCGGCTCCACCTCGAGCACGGCGTCGGCGGCCACGGTCAGCAGCCAGTCATCCATGTCGCCGTCCGCGACTCCGGGCACGAGGTAGGGGTGGATCGAGGTGCCGAACGGCGCGCCGGCCGGGCCGTCGTTGCGGGCCGAGATCGTGATGTCCAACCCGGCGTCGGTCAGCTCGTACTCGGCGGTGACCGTCACGGTGAACGGATAACCCGGTTGGGGGTTGACGGTCGCCTCGAGGGTGAGGGCCGTCGTGCCCGCCGAGACCACCGTCCACCGCGTCCAGGCCAGCAGCCCGTGCAGCGCGCAGCCCCGCTCGACCTCGGTGATCGGCAACTGCAGCTCGGTGTCGCCCAGGCGGTAGCGGCCGTCGCGGATCCGGTTGGGCCACGGCGCCAGCACTGCCCCGGAGTACGCCGGCATCGGCACCTGTCCGGCCGCGACGTGGGAGCGGGTGTCGAGCACGAGCGGACGGTCGTCGAAGGTCAGCGAGGCGAGCGCCGCACCGACCGGCGACACGCTCGCGCTGTAGCGGCCAGCAAGGAGTTCGTACACCACACCGACGGTACGGGGCTGCGGCATGTACCGAGCGGCACACGCCGCGCCACCCCCGTCTTGGCCCTGTAGCGGCGCCGACCGCGGCGTGTCGCGCCGCTACGAGGCCACAGGGCGGGTGTTGGCCCCGTCGCGGCGCCGACCGCGGCGTGTCGCGCCGCTACGAGGCCACAGGGCCGGTGTTGGCCCCGTCGCGGCGCCGACCGCGGATCCCCGACGGGCTGGGTCAGCGGCCGAGCAGTCTGTTCACCTCGGCGACATAGCGCGTCTTCGCCTCGTCGGCGGACGTACCGCCGACCTTCGTCCACGCCTCGTACTTGGCTTTGCCGACGAGGTCGAACCGGCCCGGCTTCTTCGCTCCCGTCGCGTCGCCGGCGGTCGCCTGCTTGAACAGCGCGTAGAGGCTCAGCAGGTCGTCGTTGCTCGGCTTGCTGCTCAACGTCTTGACGTCGGCCTGCGCCTGCTCGAACTGTGCATCGAGATCGGCCACGGTGTCTCCCTCACTGATCGCGGCTGCAGTGCCGCCAGGATGTTCACCGTAGATGGCCGGCTACGACCAGGACGAGCAGTGTCCCTGCTCGGATATCACCATCAAACCGCTCGCCGACGCTCGCACCGTCAAATGTCGCAGGTGAGCGTTCGGCGTCAGCTGCGACGGTTCGTGGCCGCGGTCGGCTCGGCAGTGAGGGGGTCCTCGGGCCATGGGTGCTTGGGGTACCGCGCTCGTAGGTCGGCGCGCACCTGCGGGTACCCCTGCCGCCAGAAGGAGGTCAGGTCTGCCGTGATGGCGACCGGGCGTCGGGCCGGAGAAAGCAGGTGCAACACCACGGGCACGCGCCCGTCCGCGAGCCTCGGCGTCTGCGTCCACCCGAACGCCTCCTGCAGTTTCACCGAGACCACCGGCGGTTGGGCTCCGTCGTAGGTGACGCGGACACGGGAGCCGGACGGCATCTGCAGCCGTTCCGGTGCCAGCTCGTCCAACCGGCTCGCCGCCGGCCACGGCAGCAACCGGCGCAACGCGGCGTGCACGTCGATACGGCGCAGGTCGGCGTCGCGCCACACCGCGCTGGTATCGAGCCACTCGTCCAGGCGCCGGAGCAGCGCGGCGTCGGAGACATCGGGCCACGGGTCGCCGAGCACCGCATGCAGGAAGCCGAGCCGCGCGCGCAGGTCGCGAGCGGTGTCGGTCCAGGACAGGGCATCGAGGCCCTGCTCCCGCAGCCCGTCGCGAACGGCGGCTTGTACCCGCAGTGGATCAGGACGGCGCAGCGGAGCGCTCGAGAGTTCGATCGCGCCGAGGCGTTGGATCCGCCGCGCAACGAGGGTGCCGTCGGTCCATTCGATCTCGTCCGACGTGGTGAGCAGGTCGGCCGCGACCGCGCGCGCCGTCGGCTCGTCGATCGGCGCCGCGGCGCGTACCCGGGCATCGGCGCGGCCGGGCTGTCTGTCGGCCACGGCGATAGCGAGCCACGGCGTGCGCCGTAACGGTGAGGCTTCCGCCAGTTGGGCCCCGGTTCCGCCGGTCATGAGGTAGCTGGCCAGGTCCGCGCCACGAGCTCGCGCGATGCGATCGGGATAGGCGAGGGCGACGACGGTGCCGACCGCGAGGTCGTCGCGCATCGCGGTGCGGGCGGGGCCGCCGCTGCCCAGCCGGCGGGTCTCCTGCCGCCACCGGCGCACAGTGTCGCGGTCGCCGGCATCACCGCCGTCGCGGAGGTTGCGATAACGCGCAGCAAGGTCGTCGCCGCGACCGGCGAGCGAGTCGTCGGACAGCAGCGCCGCCACCTCACGCGCTCGGTCGGCACCGACGAGCTCTGCTCCGTCGAGGACAGCGCGGGCGAGGCGCGGATGTGCGCCCACAGCGGCCATCCGGCGGCCACGGGCAGTGATGCGGCCGTCGGCGTCGGTCGCGTCGAGGCGATGCAGCAGCGCAGTCGCGGCGTCGAGGGCAGCCGCCGGCGGCGGGTCGAGCAGTGCGAGACCCCGGCCGCCCGGTGCACCCCACGCAGCTGCCGTCAGCGCGAACCCGGCCAGGTCGGCCGTGGCGATCTCCGGCAGCGCATGAGCTACGAGGTGACCGTGCTGCTCGGCCGACCAGCAGCGATAGACGCGACCGGCCGCCTCGCGTCCGGCGCGGCCGGCGCGCTGATCGGCGGACGCCTTCGACACCCGCGTGGTGATCAGCGCACCGAGTCCGCGCGCCTGGTCCGTACGTGGTTCGCGGGCCAGCCCGGCGTCGACCACGGCTCGTACGCCGGGCACGGTCAACGAACTCTCGGCGACCGAGGTGGTGATGACGATCCTGCGCCGCGGCCCGGGGGTGAGGGCGAGATCCTGCTCGGCGCGCGACTGCCGCCCGAACAGCGGCCGCACGTCGGCAGCCACACCGTGCAACGCCCGCCCCACTACTGCGATCTCCCGCTCGCCCGGCACGAAGACCAGCACATCCCCGTCACCGTCGGCCAGCGCGCGCCGCGCGACATCCGCGACGTGCACGAGCAGCCGCGGGTCGACGCGCGACCCCGGCAACAACGGGAGCGGAACAGACGGCGCAGCCCAGATGACATCAATCGGGTACGACGCCGACGTAGCGGTGACGACCGGCGCGTCGAGCGCGCGGATGAGTGCAGCCGTGTCCGGCGTCGCCGAGGTCGCCACGAGCACGAGATCCGAACGCAGCGTGTCACGGACGTCGACGCAGAACGCCAGCAACAGATCGGCGTCCAGATGACGTTCGTGACACTCGTCGATGATGACGGCGGCGACACCAGGCAGTTCGGGATCGCGCTGCATACGCTGGACGAGCAGGCCGGTCGTCACCACCTCGATCCGCATCTGCGCCCCACCGACCCGCTCGTCTCGCATCGCGTAGCCGACACGGCCGCCCGGTCGCTCGCCGAGCAGCTCGGCCAACCGCCGGGCCGCGGCGCGGGTCGCGATCCGCCTCGGTTCAGCGACCACGATCCGTCCATCAAGGGCGTCGGCCAGCGCGAGCGGCACCAGCGACGTCTTCCCGGACCCGGGTGGGGACACCAGCACCGCTGTGCCGGTACGCCCGATCGCCGCGATCGTGTCGGGCAGCACCGCGCGGACGGGAAGATCTGCACCCGGCACGTCCGGCGGCGGCAGCAACGACACACGTCCGACGCTAGCCGTGCGGCGCCCGCGACCGACTGCGACGGGCGCTCCTGAGGCCCACACCTCGACGCCGCGGAGGTGGCAGCATCGGCATCTGATCCGGCTTCCAGGCCGAGGGCGCCCACGCTGCGAGAGGGAGGCGACGATGAGCACTGCGTCGCCTCCGGGTCGCGAGCCGGATGCGTCACCAGATGAGCTGCTCGAGCTCGGCGTTCGCCGGCATCAGGGCAGGCGCTGGCCATGGCTCGTGCTCGTGCTGGTCATCGCTGCTCCGATCATCGTGCTGTCGACCCGGCTCTCCTCGTCGCACAAGAGCGCTGCCACGCCGACAACCGCGCCAACCGCGCCAACCGCGCCAACCGCCGGACCCAGCACTGCCCGACCCAGCGCTGTCCTACCCAGCCCTGTCCGACTCCGCGCTCCGTGTAGCGGCATCGACAGCTGCGTGGTGCGCTCGAACGTCCCTGCTGGCATCGCGGCGCTGGCCCGCAAACACCTGTCACCGGATGTCGTACTGCACGTCCAGACCTTCCTGGTCGTCGGCTCGCGGAACAGTCCGAGCCGCATGATCGAACGCGACCTCAACGCCTACTTCCGGTCCGCTACCGTCGTGATCCGGGTCGACCACGGCTCAGCGGCGACAAGTCCGCTCACGCCCGATCCACCGGGCATCGGCTCGCTCCTGCTGCACCGACGCAATGCCGGTTTCGACGTGCGACTGCAGTACCTGGCGCCGGAAACGGTGCCGCCGATGATGACCGACCTGCTGACCTTGATGCGAAATCCGCAGCTGACGTCGACCTGACTCGGTCACGTACGGGTCTCGAACGCTCAGTAGCAGTCGACATGCAGTTCGTAGATCGTCGGGTCGATCGCGTGTTCACCCGTGAGCGCCTCGAACGCGTACGGCGTCGCCAACACCGGGCCCGGTCCAGTTGACGCAGCCATACCCCGCCCAGGCCGTGACGGTCAGTAGGTGATCGCCGAGAACGTGTCCCTCGCCCGCGCCAACTCCCGGGTCCACCTGCGTGGCCAGCCGAAGGCGCGCCGGGCCAGGTCGGTGACGTCCCCTCCGGCGGCGCCACCGGTGAAGTGGAGGTATTCGCCCCAGGTCAGGTCGCGTACGTAACGGGTGTCCGCACCGCGCGGAAAGTACTCGGCGAGCAGTTGGAAGAACCGCACCATGACCTGCGGGCCTCCGCCCGTATCGCTGCGTAGGGGACGCCACCAGTCGCGGAACCAGTGCGTGTCACCGCGCGGGAAGACGTCCGAGTTGTGGTCGAACGCCGTCGCGACGTCGGCCGCCCACTGAGACCGCCCGAGTGCGGTGTACACGTCGTGGATGAAGAACTCGGCCCACTTGCTGTCGCCCCAGATCGGGAACGCCGGCGAACCCCACGCGCCGTTGTTCGCGCTTTCGACGATGTGCGAGATCTCGTGCGTGACCAGCTCATGGACGGCCCTGTCGCCCTCGCGGTACGGGCCGGGCCCGCAGTCGGTGACGTTGCGGTTGTCGTGGCTCGGGTCCTGATAGGTGGACGGGTGGCCGCCTGCGTAGCGACCCTGGTGGAAGATCGAGCGCAGCACCGGGTCGGGTCCGAACTCTCCGTAGGTCTGCTTGGTGTACTGCCAGGCATCGTCGAGATACGGCACCAGCCAACGCGCGACGTCGTCGTCCATGTCGGCATCGAAGTAGACCGCGACGTGGCTCGTCGCCCCGGCCAGGTGCAGCACCTGGTCGTGCTCGAACCAGTGTTCACGCCAGCTCGGCTGCGGACCGCCGTCCATGTATCGATCCTCTCCCGGGCGCGATCAGGTCTGAACGCGCAGCCCGTCGAGCAAGAGTCGCACCATCGGGTTGGGTGAACCGTCCGGCGAGGGTGCCCGATGGCTGAGGTCTCCGATGGCTTGGAGCAGTTCGAGCGGATCGATCCCGGAGCGCACCTCACCCGCTGCCTCGGCCGCCTCGACGAGCGACCGGATCGCGGGCCCGAGGGCGTCTCTGAAGTAGGCGGGCAGGGCGTCGAAGGCCGGGTCGCCGGAGCGGAGTGCTGCGGACAGTCCTTGCTTTGTCGCGACGAAGCGGGTGAACCGGGTGACCCAAAGATCGAGCGCCTGCCCCGGAGGGTGCTCGGCCAGCAGCGTCGCAGCGGCTGCGGCGGTCGCGTCGATCTCGGTGGTGAAGACGGCGGCGACGAGCGCTGCGCGGTTCGGGTAGTGCCGGTAGAGCGTCCCGACGCCCACTCCGGCCTCGGTGGCGATCGCACGGGCCGGCGCGTCGACGCCGGAGCGGGCGAAGACCGCGCGCGCGGCGGCGAGCAGAGCATCGACGTTCTGGCGTGCGTCAGCGCGCACGTGGCGCCCGACAGGGGTGGACGACACGGTCGACCTCCTTGCTTTACCGGAACGTTGTTCCATATAGTGGTCGGAGACGGAACAGTGTTCCGGATCTGAGCCTACTGGAGGCCTCCATGCAGTACCGCACACTCGGCCGGACCGGCGTCAAGGTGACCCCCTACGCACTCGGGGCGATGATGCTCGGATCCTTGGGCAACCCGGACCGCGAGGAGGGCGTGCGCATCATCCACCGCGCGCTCGACGCCGGGATCAACGTCATCGACACCGCCGACCGGTACGGGGACTCGGAGGAGGTCGTCGGCGCAGCGTTGCAGGGGCGCCGGGACGGCGTCGTGCTCGCAACGAAGTTCTGGGGGCCGGTGGACGACGACGTGAACCACCGTGGCGCGTCCCGCCGTTGGATCATGCAGGCCGTCGAGCGCTCGCTCCGCAACCTGCGCACCGACCACATCGACCTGTACCAGCTGCACCGTCCCGACCCCGAGACGGACATCGACGAGACGCTGTCCGCGCTCACCGATCTGGTGCGTCAGGGCAAGGTCCGCGCGATCGGCACGTCGTCGATGCGAGGCTCCGAGATCGTCGAGGCGCAATGGGTGTCCGAGCGTCGCGGGTACGAGCGCTTCCGGACCGAGCAACCGAACTACTCGATCCTCGACCGCGAGATCGAACGCGAGATCCTGCCCGTCGCGCAGCGGTACGGAATGGGCACTCTCGTCTACAGTCCACTGGCCGGCGGAGCGCTGTCCGGCAGGTACCGCGCCGGGCAGGCGAACGACAACTTCCGCGCCGGCACCGGGATGCGGCACTTCCGCGACGAGCGTCGACTCGCCGCCATCGAACAGCTCGTGGCACTGGCGGACGAGGTCGGAATCAAACTCACGCACCTCGCGATGGCCTTCACGATCGCGCACCCCGGCGTGACGTCGGCCATCGCAGGACCGCGCACCATGGAGCAGCTCGAAGACACCTTGGCCGGAGCTGAGGTGTCACTTCCAGACGAGGTGCTTGACCGCATCGATGCCATCGTGCCGCCGGGTGAAAGCATCGGCGCGATGGACATGGTCTACCGCGGGCCGGAAGTCGCGGACGCCTCGCTGCGGCGCCGCCCCGATGGAGCCCGGGCAGCGCAGTAGTCGGGAGGACGCCGGACGAACGCCCGGCCGACCGGACGACAGATCTTGCGGACGTCAGGCCAGCAATGCATCCAGCCTCGCGTGGGTCGATTCCATGCCCTCGACCATGCCGGAGTCGAGCGCCTGATCGCGTGCCTCGCGGTCGGGGTAGGTGTGCACCTGGGTGAGCAGCGTGCCCTCGTCGAGTGGGGTCAGCGTGATGACCTGCACCGTCTCGGGCCCGTCGTCGCCGAACATGCGCTCCGTGGTGACGAGCCGGTGCGGCGCCTGGACGTCGAGGAATTCACCGCCGAACTCGAAGCCGTCAGTGCCGTCTTCGCGTGCCCACCCCAAGCGGTAGGTCTCGCCCACGGTCGACGTCCACTCGCACTTGGTCATCACCCAGCCGTCGGGACCGAGCAGCCACTGCCGCATCAGCTCCGGTTCCGTGTGCGCTCGCCAGACCTGCTCGACCGCGCCACGGATGACACGACTGATGCGGATCTGGGTCTCGCTGAGAACGTCGAGCGTGGTACCCCGACCGGCCGCGAACGACTGCAGGTCGGCGAGCACGTCGTCCATTTGCGCCATCGCAGAACGCAGGCCCTCCTCCATGCCCGTCCCGAGCAGCTGGGCGAGGGCCTCGGTCGACGGGAAGTGGGTGGTGGTCGTGACACGGGACCCGTCCGTTGTCGACTCGAACCAGAAGCTCATGGACATCAATGGCATGTCGCGGTTGGGCGTCCCGTCGGGAAGGGTGAAACCGTCGCGGACCTCGAACGACGCCACGTCACCCTCGGGCTCCTTGACCTCGGCCCACTCCCAGTACCCGCCGTGCGTCGACCCGTCCGGCCCGGTCATGACGTAGGTGCTCACGCCGCCGGGGAAGGCGTCGTGTCGGGTGAAGGTCGCCGGAGACTCCGGCGGGCCCCAGAACTTCTCCAGTTGGCGCGGGTCGACGTAGGCGTCCCAGAGTCGGCGCAGCGGCACCGGGAAGTCGGCGACCACGGTCATGGTCAGATTCTCCGGGTCCTTGGTGACCGAGGTGATGGGCATGGCGAGTCCTTTCAGACGTCGTCGGCGAGGAGTGCGTCGAGACGGTCGACGCGCAGCCGCCAGAGTTGTTCATAGGAGTCGAGAAGCGCTTGGGCTCGCTGGATCTGGGCCGGGTTGCCGCGCACGATCCGCTCGCGGCCGCGCGCCTCCTTGGTCACGAGCCCGGCCCCTTCCAACACCGCGACGTGCTTCTGCACCGCGGCCCAACTCATCGCGTACCGGTCAGCGAGTTCAGACACGGTTGCCTCGGCGATCAGCGTGCGGCGCACGATGTCGCGTCGGGTGGCGTCGGCGAGCGCCCGAAACAGCCGGTCGATCTCCGCGTCACTCAGAACCGAATCTACAACCATTTGGTTGTACGGTAGCAACGCTTACTGATGCCCGCAAGGCTGGACATCGAACCGCAGTCGCGCGCCGTTCTCGGAACGTACGTGGCTACGAACAGGCGACCAGGTCGACGCCGCCCGCGAATCGCAAATCAGGGCGCCGAACGACGAGCAACGCTGATCCCCGGTGCCCCAGGTGGGGTCTGCATCGTGCGGACGTCGATGAATCCGCTGTCGGCCAAGAGCCGCTGAGCCTGAACATCGTCGAGCGCAGTACCACCGAACACGATCGTCTTGAGACGGGTGAGCGCGTCTTCCAGGCTGTTGCCGTGGAATTTTCCGTGGCCGAGCATCAGCCAACCTCCGGGCTTCAGCGCGCGAGCGAGTGCACGGATCCCCGCGGCCAGCGCGGGCTCGGGACAGAAGGGAGCCGGCACCCAGGCCAAGTCGTATTCGGCTGAGTCGTTGGTCGTGGCGAAGTCCTGCAGGTGGAGCTCGACGCGCTGCGAAGCAGGACTCGCGCTGACGGTCACCTCGGCCAATGCCAGCGCCCGTGGCAGGACGTCGATGCCGACTACCGTCAACGTCTCGAACGTTTCTGCGTAGGCGACGGCGAGCGCACCGGTGCCGGTCCCAACATCGAGCATGCGGGCGCCCGGTCGGCTCAACGCCTCCGCCAAACCTGTCATCGCCGGCAACATGAACATCTTGAACGCCGCGGCTGCCTGGCCGCTGGCCCGCCCTTGAGCAAGCAACGCCTCGTCCGACTGATCCTGCCAATTCGGTGCATCGCCGGACACCAACCTCGCCGTCTGCAACAGCGGCGCCGCCGCCTGGCCAGCCGCCAGCCGCCGATCAAGATCGGCGAGATCAGTGACCGCATCGAGGTCGTGCGCGGCCAGCACTGCCTCGGCTGCACTCAACAGCGCCGGCGAACCCTCTGCCTGCAGCACGAGCGCGAGTGCGGCCAGCGACCATGCCTCCCGCTCCCCGAGCCGCATCAGCTCCTGCACCCGCGCAACGCCCGGTCTCGTCATCGGCGCAGCATCGTTCAGAACCGCGTCGTCGTCAACGACCGACATTCACGCACGCAATCCGCCGATCTCGGGCAGGTCGCCGCTGATCTTCGTCGGTCGGTGCGATTGGTTCGGGATGCCTTTCCAGCCAAACGTTCGAGCCGTAGGGTTCGTCGCGCGTGTTGGGCGACCCGAGAGGTACGTCATGCCGACATTCCCGAACCTCCCAGCTCCGATCGAGCGGTTGATCCCGATGATCGTGAAGCCGATCGCCTCGATCCCGCCGCTGGCTCGGTTTCTCAGCCGCAAGGTGATCAACCAGTTTGGTTATGCGACGACGTTGCGTCCCCGCCCGTTGTCCTTGGCGAGCGATTACACCAGTTGGCTGAGCCTTACCGACAAGAGCTACTCCGGCCGGCACTTGCCTCCTTCTACGCCCGAGTACCGGGCCGGCCTGCCGAGCGAGGCAGACGTCACTGCGTTGTTTCGGCGCGAGGAGGAAGTCCTCTCGACCGATACCAGCGTCGCGTTCGTGTTCTTCGCGCAATGGTTCACCGACAGCTTCCTGCGCACCGACCTTGCCGACTTCCGCAAGAACGAGTCCAACCACGAGATCGACATGTGCCAGATCTACGGCCGCACGATCACCCAGACCGACCTGCTCCGCTCAGGCGCCGGCGGCCACCTTAAGAGCCAACTCATCGACGGCGAGGAGTACCCGGCCTTCCTGTTCCAACCCCGCGAGCCGGGCGCCCCGCTGATCTTCAAGACGGAGTTCGACGGATTGTTCGACCCGGCCTTCATCACCGACGTCATCCTCGCCGGCGCCCCCGATGACCGGAAGGACTCGTTCTTCGCCGTCGGACTCGAACACGGCAACTCGACAATCGGCAGCACCATGCTGAACATCGTCAGCCTGCGCGAACACAACCGGCTGGCCGACATGCTCGCCGCTGACAACCCCGAGTGGGATGACGAGAGACTGTTCCAAACGGCCCGCAACATCATGATCGTGCTGCTGTTGAAACTGGTCGTCGAGGAATACATCGAACACATCGGCCCCTGGGACACCCCCGTTGAACTCGTTCCCTTCATCGCCGACGAGCAACGTTGGAACCGTCCGAACTGGTGTGCCGTCGAGTTCAACATCCTCTACCGGTGGCACTCCCTGGTGCCCGACGCCATCGGCGACGGCGCTGAGCTGCTGTCCTCGACCGAGTGGCGCAACAACAACCCGCTCGTCCTCTCCACCGGCCTGGAGAAGCTGCTGGCGTTCTGCTCCACGCAACGCTCGGGAAAGATCGGCCTGCTCAACACTCCGACATTCCTCGTCGATCGATCCAGGCCCGACTGGCCATCGATCGAAGAACGGACCGTCACCCTGAGCCGCCAAGCGCAATTGCGGTCGCTCAACGACTACCGCACCGCGTACGGGCTCGCCCGCCACGCGTCCTTTGACCAGCTCACCAAGGACCAGACTGTTCGCGAGCGGCTCCGCGCGCTGTACCCCACCGTCGACGACGTGGAGTGGTACGTCGGGATCTTCGCCGAGGACTACCCCGACTACCTCATGATGGGCGAACTCATGACCACGATGGTGGCCAACGATGCCTTCACCCAGGCCTTCACCAACCCTCTCCTCGCGCGCAACATCTTCACCGACGCGACGTTCACCGCGCACGGTATGAAGGTCATCAGCGACACCAGATCGTTGCAGGACATCGTCGCCCGCAACTCCCCCACGCCCGCTGATGTCTACGTCAGTTTCGAATGCTCGTAGCGGTGTAGCACTCGCTATGAGCCGGCATCGGTGTGATCCAGCTCGGGGCCGGTTCTGCGGGATTGAACCGTCGCTGTGCTCGCCAGTCTGTCCTTGTACGCCGACCGGGCTGCGAGCTCGCGGCGGCTGCGAGCAGGGGCCACGCGTCCTCAGATGTCAACCCGGTGAAGCGGACTCGGGCCTTGCCGGGGTCGTCGAGGGCAGCGACGCCGTTGTTCGGGCAGCCGCCCAGACACAGCACCGTGCGGGTCGCGGCGACCTGTTGCGCCGTGACGTCCGCGTCGCGTAGAGCCACGGTGAGCGCTCGCTCGACTCGCCGTTCGGGCCCAAGACGTAGCGGGGGCAGGACTTGCAGATGAGCACGGTCAGGGCACGTTCCGGACATGCGACGTCGCCCGCCGAGGTGGGCTCGGCGGGCGTCGCGAGCTGGGTCGGGTCAGGGGCGGTGCGTGACGACTTGCTGGGTGCTGCTGGTGGTGAGCTCGTCCATGTCCGGCGCCGGGGCCTCGGTGTCGCCGGGCTCCTTGTGGAACTTGCCGTCCTTCATGATGTAGTTCAGCTTGTCGTGGTCCTGCAGGACGGTGATGTCCTCGAGCGGGTTGCCGTCGATGAGGATCATGTCGGCGAGGTAGCCGGGCTGGACCTTGCCAAGTTCGTCGGGGCGCAGCATGATCTCGCCGCCGAGCGCGGTGGCCGACAGGATGGCCTCCATGGGCGTGAAGCCGAGGTACTCGACGAAGTGCTGCAGGTCGCGGGCGTAGGTGCCGTGCGGGGTCCAGGCGAAGCCGTAGTCGCCGCCAGGCAGTAGCTTCACGCCGCGCTTGTGCATCTCACGCAGCCCCGCGACGGCCTGCTCGAGTTCCTTCTTGTACCCGACGGCCTCTGCGGCTTCCTGAGGGAAGCCGAACGCCTCGGCCTCGTAAAGGGTGGCGATGAGCCAGTTCAGGCCAGGGGCGACGAACACCCAGTCCTTCGCGGCCTCGAGCATGTCCTGGCCTTCAGCGTCGGTGAACGAGGCGTGGTAGACGATGTCGACCCCGTGGCGCACGCACATCTTCACCGATTCGGCGGAGCGGGCGTGGGCGCAGACGCGCTTGCCGCGGCGGTGGGCCTCAGTGACGGCGGCGGCGACCTCTTCGTCGGAGAAGTAGGTGTCCTCGGCGCGCTGGGTGCCGGTGATCTCCTCGCCGGTCATCGACAGCTTGATCTGATCGACGCCGAGCGCTACGAGTTCGCGGACGGCCTTGCGCATGCCTTCGGGGCCGTCGGCGTACTTGGTGATCGATTCGACGAGCGCGCCGCCGGTGACCGCGATCTCCGGACCGTTGGCCAAGTAACGAGGCCCCGGTACCCGGCCGGCGTCGATGGCATCGCGCATGACGACGTCCAGGCGGTCCTTGGCCGATGCCGCGCCCAGGCACATGGTGTAGCCGGAGTCGATGTAGGTGCGGGCGGATTCCATGCACCCGATGAGGTGTTCCTCGACCGGCATGGTGCCGAGGCCGTCGAGGTCGGCGGAGTTGATCCAGGAGAAGTGGGTGTGGGCGTCGGCCAGCCCGGACATCAGGGTGCGGCCGCGCCCTTCGATGACTCGCGCGCCGGTGCGGGTGGCGTCATCAACGACCCCGACGGCGGCGATGCGGTCGTTCTCGACGAGCACGTCACCGGGGTAGGGGTCGACGCCGGTGGAGTCGAGGATCGAGACGTTGCGGAACAGGATCTTGTCGGGTTGGACGGGCATTGCGGGTGACTCCTCTTCGTCGAGGTGCGGCCGGTCGCTGGCCGGGTTGAGCGGGAACCGGGGTGGGTGACTACAGGAATTTCTGGAGTTGTTCGGTGACCTCGCCGGCAGCTTCGAGTGCCGTCCAGTGGCCGATGCCGGCGACGATGTGGACGACGGCTGAGCCGTGGGCGTCGGCCAGGGCCTGGCTGACCGATTCGGGGCCGACCTTGTCCTCGGCGCCGGTGACCAGCAGCAGGGGCAGCTGTGGGTCGACCGGGCCGGGGTCGCCGGCGCCGGCGAGGGCCTCGCAGTTGCGGGCGTAGCCTTCGGGGTCCTGGCGCATGATCAGCTCACGCACGAATGCCGCGACTTCGGGCTTGCCGGTGCGGGTCTGTTCGGACAGTGCGTTGGCCACGACACCGGGTGCGACGGCCGCCGTGCCCTTCTCGCGCAGGGTCGCCGCGCGGTCGCGTTGTGCCCGGCGTCCGGCGTCGGCGGGCTCGGCGACGGCGCCGAGCAGGGCCAGCTTGCTGACTTTGTCCGGGTAGCGCGCGGCGAGCGAGCGGACGACGAGCGTGCCCATCGAGTGACCGATCACTGCAGCGCTGTCGTGGCCGAGTTCGTCGAGCACGGCTGCGAGGTCGTCGGCGTGGGCGTCGATGGTGACGTCGTCCGTGGCCGGGGATCGGCCGGCGCCGGCGGAGTCGACTCTGATGACGGTGAAGTTGTCGAGCAGCGCGTCGGCCTGGACCTGGTAGAAGTTCGATGTCCCGCCCAGCCCGTGAACCATCAGCACTGGTGGGCCGCTGCCCTCGACCTCGACTGCGAGTTCGTGTCCGTTGATGTGCATGGTGTCCTTCCTGTCGCCCGATGTTCGGGGCGCGTGTCTTGTGTGGGTCAGGCGATGCGGTTGCGCAGCGTCCCGAGTCCGGTGATGGTGACCTCGACGAGGTCGCCGCTGAGGAGGAACTTCGGCGGGTCGTAGCCGATGCCGACGCCGGCCGGTGTGCCGGTGGCGATGACGTCGCCGGGCAGCAGGGTGATGCCGGCCGAAATGGTCTCGATGAGTTCGGGAATGTCGAAGATCAGGTCTTTGACCGGGGCGAACTGCCGCCGCTCGCCGTTGACGCTCGTCTCGACCTCGAGGGTCTGGACGTCGCCGATCTCGTCGGCCGACACGGCGTACGGGCCCATCGGGCAGTGCGTGTCCAGACTCTTACCGAGCAGCCACTGCTTGTGATCACGCTGCAGGTCCCGGGCGGTCACGTCGTTGACGACGGTGTAGCCCCACACGTGCTCGAAGGCCTCGGCGCGGGATATCCCGCGTCCACCTCGGCCGATGATGACCCCGAGCTCCCCCTCGTAGTCCAGCTCATGGGTGACACCGTGGTGCGCGTCGACGTCGTCGAACGGGCCGGTCACGGAGGTGGTGGCTTTCGAGAAGATAATCGGCTTCTCGGGCAGCTCCTCGGACTTGTCCGGGCTGTCGTAGCCGGAGCGCCCGAACTCCGCGACGTGCTCGCGGTAATTCTTGCCAACGCAGAACACGTTGCGGACCGGGCGCATCGGTGCGTGCAGGGTCACCGCGTCCAAGCGTTGGCTCGGCAACGCGGCCAGCGCAGCATCGAGCCTCGCCCGCGTGGTGTCCCAGTACTCGATCACCGCTTCCATATCGGCGCCGTCGAGCACGTCCGTGGCGTCGAACACGAGACCGGCTTCTGCATCGACGACGCCGACGCGCTTACCGCCGATGGACGAGGAGAACGTCACTAGCTTCATCTGTGCAACCAATCCTGACCAATTCGGAACCAATTTGGTAACTTGGTCGCAACGTACGCCGCTAATCGGAACGTGTCGAGGGCCCGAGCGCGCGTCAAGCCCCGTTCTGCCGCGTTTCTCATTGGTCTCGATTGGTTCCAGGAGGTACGGTCGTGGAGTGCGAATGACAGTCGAGCAATCCCTGCGAGCTCTCCTGGACGAGCAGACCTCGACCGGGGCGCTCGGCCCCGGCTCCCGGCTGCCCACCGAACGTGAGCTTGTCGAGATGCTCTCCGCCCCACGCAGCGCCATCCGGCGAGCGCTCGACCAGCTCGAGACCGAGGGCACCGTGGTTCGCCACGTCGGACGCGGGACGTTTCTGTCCGAGACCGCACGGGTGGGCGCCGACGCCGCGCCGCCGGACACCAGCCCGGCCGAGATCATGCAAGTACGCCTCGTCATCGAACCGCCCGTTGCCGCGCTGGCCGCCCGACTCGCAACCCAAGCCGACCTCGACCGCATCACCGAGTGCCTCGACGCCGGCGGGGCAGCAGACGCGTTCGAACCCTTCGAAGCCTGGGACGCCAAACTCCACCGCGCCATCGCTCACGCCGCCCACAACGGGCTGTTGATCAACATGTTCGACGTCATGAACACCGCCCGAACGCTGCCCGTCTGGGGCAGCCTCAAACGACGAACCTCGACCCCCGAACGCCGCGCCTGCTACCACGACGAGCACACCGCCGTCGTCGCCGCCCTGACCGACCGCGACCCCGACCAGGCCGACAAAGCCATGCGCGTGCACCTCGAACACGTCGCCGACAACCTCCTCGGCCGCCACTGACCTACTGCGCCATCCAGGAGACAATGCAGGTCCCTAGCCGGTCAGTCATCGGCTTGCGGGCAAAGACACTGGCCTCCCACCCGCCGCCGGCAAGAGCCAACGCACTCATTGGCCGCCGTCCGCGGGGTCTTGCCGTCGCGCCGTCCGTGCGCGGTCTGTCGTCCTACTGTCCGGGCCTCTAGGTCGCAGCCGGGAGTAGCGTCTCGCGGACGGCACGCTACGAGGGAGACAACCGCATGGACCTGCCCGACGACCTCGTGACGCTGCTGCGCACGCCAGCACTGTGCTACGTCGCCACCGTGATGCCGGACGGGTCGCCTCAACTCACGCAGACCTGGGTCGACACGGACGGTGAACGCGTCGTGATCAACATCGTTGAGGGCATGCAGAAGGCACGCAACCTCGAGCGTGACCCGCGGGTGGCCGTGGCCGTGTCGGATCCGGCCAACCCGAACCTGTTCACCCAGGTGCGCGGCAGAGTGGTCGGCATGACCAGCGACGGTGGCGAGGACTCGATCGACGCGCTGGCCCACAAGTACACCGGCCAGCCCTACGCCTGGTACGGCGGCCGATCGCAGACCCGGCTCATCGTCAGCATCGAAGCGGACCGCATCACCAGCGTTCCGTGACCCGCCCGCCACCAAGGTCCGTCCATTTCCGCAACACAGAATCTCTCGACCGACCCGTCTGCGCGCTGCGTCCTTTGCCGCGTCTGTCGCGATGAATGCGCTCCAGAACCGTCGTTATAGAGCGCACTCAGCCTGGCGTAGCAGAGCGAGGATGGATCGATTGGCGAGAGGGACGGAGAGGTCAAACGGCATCACTGGGCTCGTCCTCGAACTCGGCTCAGCCCCGCTAGGGAACGGGGTCGTCGCCACCGCGAGCGCCGGGCCTGCAGCGCACCAGGCGGCGACCGCTCAGCCACAGGCCCCGCAGCAGGCCGTGGGTGCCAAGCGCCTCGGCCGCATACGCGGAACAGGTTGGGGCGAAACGACAGCAAGCGTTGCGGCGTGGGCTCACGTCGCGCTGGTACGAGGCGATCAGCTGCAGCAGGAAGCCGACGATGCGACCGTGAGCCGGCGTCAGCGACGGTGGGTCCGACCTGCTGCGTCTCGTCGCACTCGGGGCGATCAGCAGCAGCTGAGGCCCGCATCCCAATGACTCGGCCAGGCAGCAGCCGCCCTCGACAAGCAGGGCGTCCCGCAGGCAGGACCCGCCGCCCCCGCCGCCGTATCCCTGGCGAGACCAGCCGCGGCGACCGTACGGGTCGTAGGGGTCGTACCCGGGGGGCGGGTACCTCGGGTCGTAGCCGGGCGGCGGACCGTACCCCGGTTCGTACCGCCTGCGTCTGCGGCCCCAGCCGCCAATGAACACCACGAGTGCCTCCGGATCGGTCCGTGGCGCACGTGACGAGTGTGTCGGCGGCAGCCAGTACCGCGGGACGTACCCGGGCGCCTGCGGTGACAAACTTGCAGGTCTTGAGGGTCGTTCCGTAGCGGCGGCGATTTTGGCGACCAGCTCCTTGACTGCCACAACCGCTTCTGCCGCTGGTCGGGCGCGGAAGACATAGCGTCCGACGCTGTAGCCGCTGGTCGAGGGTCGTCGCCAGGTGCTCAACGCCGGGCGGGCTTGGTTGGCACGCCCAGATCGGTCTGTATGCGAGGGCTCCGCGAGGACCTGTGGCCGGTCAGCGTTCGACGCCAATTGCGACGGTTCGAGCGTGCGGTCGGCTCGGCGGTGAAGGGCCACGGACTTTGGAATAACAGGCTCGTAGGTCGGCGCGTCGTTCCTCGAGTCTGGTGTCTGCGTCCACCGAACGCCTCCTGGAGCTTCACCGACACGACCGGCGGTTCGGCGGCGTCGTAGGCGACGCGGACGCGTGGTCGCGTCTGCGCACCAACGACCCGCTCGCCCCGCATCGCGTAGCCGGCGGCGGCAGCAACGACACACGTCCGACGCTAGCCGTGCAGCGCCCGCGACCAACCGCAGGACGAGCGCCGAACAACCGGCTCAGAACGACTCAGCGGTGAACGGCCTCGGTGGGCTGTGCAGCACGATCTCCTCCGGGGTCTCCAGCGCGTGCCTTTCGACGTAAATGGTTGTCAGGATGCGCTCCACCCACGCGCGGTTCACGACACGCTCGGTCGCCGGTTCACGCGCGACGAAGCGTCGACGGCCGTCCTCGGTGTCCAGGACGAACCCGCGGAAGTCACCGAAGCGGTCGTAGACGAGGCTCACCACCTTGCCGGTGAAGGCGAGGCGCCGCTCGCCGGGCTCGTGGTGATGGCGTCCCTTCCCCGGCCGGTAGCCGCCGAGCGAGGGTGGGATGTCCTCGGGATCGACGCCGATCCCGCGCAGCCGGCCGGCGATGAGTTCGACGTAGCGCACCAGCACGGGGTACCAGGGGCTCGCGTGCGGCCAGCCGTCGAGCCGGGCCTTGAGGATCGCGTACGTCGTCTCCTCGGCGTGGCGCATGGCCCGTCCGGTCGAGACGGGGATCTTCACCTGGAAGGACCCGGCGATGTAGCGCTCCCAGACCCGACGCTCTTGCGTGGCGTGCTCCAGCACCGCGGTCGAGGGCTGTTCGGCCGCGGCCGGCTCGACCGCCTCCGCCGCCCTGCCGCGAGCCTCGATCCTCGGGGGCGGCGGTGGTGGCGGTGGCGGTGGCGGCGCCGCCGGTCGCAACCTCTTGCCGATCCGGCGCACCACGACGTCGAACTCCTGGCCCGTCGTGACCGTCAGCGGCAGGTCGATGCTGAACAGTCCCGCGTAGGTGTCCGCCGTACCCACCGGGATCGGCACGAAGGTCACGCCCTTCACGGTGGTGACCTCGATCAGGTGCGGCTCGGTGGCGCGCAACGGGTGGACGCCGTACATCCAGTCGGCGAGGCCGACCACCTCGTCCGCCGAGACGCCCGGCCAGTAGATCTCGGCCTTCGATCCGACCGGGGTGTCGCCCCAGAAGATGAGCAGCTCGTCGGGCCGTCCGGCGAGCGGTCCGCTCACGGGCGGCGGTGCACTCGGCTTGGTGGAGAACGTCTGCGGGACGCGGTGCGCGGAGACGGGACCGGGGTTGTCGGACGTCGTCACCTGCAGGTTGCGCTGCGCCAGCAGGCCGCTGCCCTCGGGAGTCGGGACGATGCCGTTGACGACGTGGATCGGCGTGCCGGCGAAGGCGATCTCCGCGACCAGGCAGTGATGGGTTCCCGGGAACGCCTGCCAGATGGGCGTGCCGTTGACCACGTTGGTGGGGTCGTTGACGTCGAGATAGCAGCCGAAGTAAGCCCACCGGGTGTCGCCGGACGCGATGGCGATCGGTCTGGTTGTTCGCGCCGGTGCCGGTACTGCCGCCGGTCTTGAATTCCGGGTCGTTGGCATCGTTGAAGTTCGGCGCCTGGCCGGTGGCGAAGAAGGGGATCGTGTGGTCGCCGGCCGGAGCCTTGGGCCAGATCGGGTTGCCGCCGCCGTCGGTCTGGCTGGGATAGGTGCTCACCGGATCCCAGGCGGTGTCGGTGGTCTGGGTCCCCCACATGCGGAAGAACACCTTGACGTTCGCCGCGCTCGTCGTAGCCGCGATGCCCTTCAGGCGCACGCGGGCGATGGCGAAGCTGTAGTTGTTGTGGAAGGCGAAGTTGGAGAACGTGAAGGGTGTCACCGAGGAGTCGGCGTCGAGCTGCCCGGCCTGTTGCGGAATCACCCCGCTGCCGGGGTCGAAGGGGTCGACCGACCCGCCGGCGAAGTTCTGGTTGAGATAGGTCAGCAGCGCCTGGACGTACGCGTACGCGCCGGCGGTGTCGAAGCTTCCGCCGGACGAGTTCTCAACGAATTGCGGGCCGCCGGGCACAGGGGTGCGTGCGGCGGCCGAGAGACCCGGCGTCGCCGTGAACACGCGCAGATCCTCGCTGAGCCAGGGCACATTGACACCGTTCGGATGCCCGGGATCGGGCACGACGTTCGTGAAGTAGGGCGTCGCGCTAGCGGTGAAGAAGAACTCGGTCGTCGCCGGGAGCGCCTTGCCGAGCACGGTCATCCGTGTGTCGACGGCAGCCGGCGTCTCGCCCGTCGCAGGGAACGCGCCGAGTGGGTTGGCGAACAGCACGTCGTAGGCGAACAGGATCTGCTGCGGGACGCTGGCGTTGTCGCTCTGGTGGTAGATGTCCGGCGTCGTCGCGGACAGAGTGGTCGTCACGCCCTGGAAGGCGATGGTCGGCAGCGTTGGCCGTGCCCCGCCGACGACGTTGAGACTGAAGCCGTCGAGCGCAACGAGGAACCCGTCGGGGTAGGTCCCGCCACGGTTGATGACGTCGGTGATCTCGTCCCTGCCCCAATTGTCCTTGGCGCCGACGAAGCTGAGCGTGCCGATCGGCCAGGGATCGTCGACGTTCGGGCCGGGGATGGTCGCCACCCGGTCGGGCGGGTAGGCGGAGGCGAGCAGGCCGGCGAAGTAGGGGAACGGGTCGGTGTCGTCACCGGTCAGGTTCTTGTAGACGCCCTTGAGGCAGGACCCACCGATCACGTTGCCGCTGGAGTCGACCCCCGGCGCCTTGGCGATGATGTCTGGGATCGACGTGAACTGGAGCTGGTGGAACAGGTAGTAGAGGAACGCCATGCAGGCGCCGGTCGCCGGACCATTGCCGGCGAACGGCTTGACACTGCCGACGTAGTCCTGGCGCGAGCCGTAGTGGGTTCCTGTCGTGGGCCCGCCGTTCGCACCCGTGGCGTCGAATTCGGTGGACGCCGGGTTGCTGGCCGGCAGCGAGGTGTTGAGCCACGTCGCCGGTGTGTCGTTCATCAGCCAGGTCGAGCCCAGGCCCTGTGACAGCTGGAACTGGACGGTGAGGAACAGCGAGAGCGCCTCGCCGCAGCTCTCCTCGTCGCCTACGCCGTTGGAGTAGCCCCAGCCCTTGCGCTGAGCCAACATGAAGACCTCGGACACCTCGGCGACGAACATCGACCGGAGCAGCGTCGAGGGGTTGTTCCCCGCGTTCATCACGAGCGGCCAGCCCCAGCTCGCGTTGTAGCCCGGCTCGACGACAGCGGTCACCTGGACCGGGATCGGAAAGGATCGGCCTGTGGTCATGTCCACCCCGGCGAACTGCGCCTGCAGCCAGTCGAAGTCGTTCTCGATGACCGGCTTGCTGTTCGCACCAGTCGCGAGCACCTGATTGATGCGGCCGGGTTCGATGCCGCCCGCCCCGCCGAGCGTCGCGTCGTAGAAGAAATTGAAATGCGTCGTGACGCCGCCGCCGGTGAGTCCCGTGGTCACGCCCCAGACCGCGAACAGGTTCAGGTTCGTGGACTGGTTCGGGAAGGTGCCGGCGCCCGAACCGATGATGGTCCCGGTCCCGTCGGCCTTGGTGTTCCAGTAGAAGAAGGGATTCGATCCCTTGGTCAGGCTGCCCGGACCGGCGATCGTCACACCGGCGTTGGCCGCGTAGTTGGTGTTGTCGACCGGGACCGATCCGCCGGTGCTGCCGTTTCCGTTGTAGATGATCTTGGGCATGAGCGTCCCCCTGAGACGGAAGCAGCTCAGCACAACGACCCGACGTACTCCCGGTCTACGACATCCCAGCGGAAATCGTCACCCTCGGTGTAGCGCATCCGGGGCAGCAGGGCAACGGGATGGGTCTCTGTGCGACCGGACACGGGATATCTCGCGGCGGTAGGCGTTCACTGAACGTCGAATGCGCGCACCCGCCCGTGACAGTGCGGGCGAGTGCGGCGTCAAAGTGGATGACTGGTCGCGGGCCGACATCGCGTCGGCCGGCTGGGGCGGGAAAGGGGCGGCCGCCATGAGGCTGCAGCAGGGGATGCGGTGGCTGCGGATCGTCGTCGGTGCCAGTGCCGTGGCGACGATCGGCGCGGGGGCGGGGAGCGTCGTCGTGGCATCGGCTGTCTCGTCGACGACCGTGCCGACGGGAGGTGCGCAGGTCATCTTCAATCGGATGAGCGAGGCACAGCGAATCGGTCAGCTGTTCATGTTGGGGGGCGCTGCGACGGGCGTGGGTTCGGCGACCCTGTCGGCGATCAGGACCTATCACGTGGGCAACGTCATTCTGACCGGTCGCAGCAGCGCCGGAGTCAGCGCCACGCGTTCGGTCACGAATGGCTTACAAGCGAGGGCAACCTCCGCGGCGACGCTACGCGTCCCGCTGTTCATCGGCACCGACCAGGAGGGTGGGAACGTCCAAGTTCTGTCCGGCAAAGGCTTCTCGAGCATCCCGCAGGCGCTGACCCAGGGCACCTGGTCGACCTCGTCGTTGCAGGCCAGCGCCCGAACCTGGGGCGGCCAGCTCAAGGCGGCCGGCGTGAACCTCAACCTGGCACCGGTGATGGATACGGTGCCGTCCGGTGAGGTCAACCCGCCGATCGGCTTTTTCAACCGCGAGTTCGGCCACACCACCGCCGTGGTCGCCCCGCACGGCACGGCGTTCGCGCGAGGGGATGGCGCAGGCGGGCGTCGCGGCAACGGTCAAGCACTTCCCGGGGCTCGGCCGGGTCAACGCGAACCCCGATACCAGTTCCGGTGTGACCGATCACGTCACGACCTTTGCCAACGCCTACCTCGCGCCGTTCAAGAGGGCGATTCAGGCCGGTGCGCCGTTCGCGATGATGTCGACGGCCTATTACCACCTGATCGACGCGACCCGTCCGGCGGCGTTTTCCTCGAAGATCATCGGCGGGATGCTGCGCAGCGAGATGGGCTTCAGGGGCGTCGTCGTCAGCGACGACCTCGGGTCGGCGAAGCAGGTCGCCGCATGGTCGCCTGGCAACCGCGCCATCGACTTCATCAACGCCGGCGGCGACATGGTGCTGACGGTGACCCCGAGCGTGCTCCCGGCAATGGTCAACGCCGTGTCGTCCCGGGCTGCGAGCAGCTCCTCGTTCCGGGCCAAGGTCGATGCGGCAGCGCTACTGGTGCTCAAGGCCAAGCAGGCCCAGGGGCTGATCCATCGGGCCGCTGCGCCCGGGGACTTCAACGGCGACGGCAGAACCGACTTCGCGGTCTGGCGACCCTCCAATGGCACCTGGTACGTCCGCGGCCTGGCGACGGTGCAGTGGGGCCGCAGCGGCGACATCCCCGTGGCCGGGGACTTCAACGGCGACGGCAGAACCGACTTCGCGGTCTGGCGACCCTCGAATGGCACCTGGTACGTCCGCGGCCTGGCGACCATGCAGTGGGGCCGCAGCGGCGACATCCCCGTGGCCGGGGACTTCAACGGCGACGGCAGAACCGACTTCGCGGTCTGGCGACCCGCCAACGACACCTGGTACGTCCGCGGCCTGGCGACCATCCAGTGGGGCCGCAGCGGCGACATCCCCGTGGCCGGGGACTTCAACGGCGACGGCAGAACCGACTTCGCGGTCTGGCGACCCGCCAACGACACCTGGTACGTCCGCGGCCTGGCAACCATCCAGTGGGGCCGCAGCGGCGACATCCCCGTGCCCGGGGACTTCAACGGCGACGGCAGAACCGACTTCGCGGTCTGGCGACCCGCCAACGACACCTGGTACGTCCGCGGCCTGGCGACCATCCAGTGGGGCCGCAGCGGCGACATCCCCGTGGCCGGGGACTTCAACGGCGACGGCAGAACCGACTTCGCGGTCTGGCGACCCGCCAACGACACCTGGTACGTCCGCGGCCTGGCAACCATCCAGTGGGGCCGCAGCGGCGACATCCCCATCTGACGGGCCGCCACGGCGGAACGCTTTGGGCACGGTCGACAGGCTTTGGGGCTCTGGGGCTCTGGGGCCTCTGGGACTCTTCGGCGCAGCGAGGTTCTTGGTTTTCGAGGGGGCGGCGGCTCGCCGTTGCCGCATCGGCTGTGCTGGCGTAGCCGGTGTGGCAACGCCTTAGTTGTGTTTGTGCAGTTCGCCTTCAGTCTGTTCGTACACGCGGTTTTGAGCAGCCTCGTCACGCGACTGTTTGGATGACTGATTCAACTTCGCGGAGCTGTAGTAGCCCCCGGTTGCGGTGGCGAGCTCCCAGTCGGCCATCAGTCGCACACAGCCGCGTGATCCCTTCTCCGGGGGCGGGATGAACGGGTTGGTCAACGCCTGAATGATCTTGAACGGGCCGCCGGCCTTGCTGCCGAGGGTGGTTTTGACCGCGCCCGGGCTGACTGCGTTGAACGTCAGGCCTTCGCCCTCGTGGCGGCGAGCTTGGGCGAAGGTGTACATCAGGGCCAGCAGTTTGGCGGTGCCGTAGGCCTGGATCTGCTTGTACTTCCCCGGGTAGCTCCAGTCGGTGATCGGCTTGCCCTTCGACTCGACCAGGGCGGTCATGTTGACAACCCGCGAGGGGGTGGCGAAATCGTCAGCGCCCTTGCGGAGCAGGTCGAGGAGCCCGTCGGTAAGTGCCGCCAGTGCGACGTGATTGATGGCGATGGTCCGCTCGTACCCGTCGGGTGACAGCAGCTTGCTGGAGAACGCCGCGCCGGCGTTGTTGACCAGTCCGTTGAGCCCCTTCGGTGCGGCCTGGTGCACTGCGTCGACCAGTTCTCGGACACCGGCCAACGATCCGAGGTCCCCGGCTACGGCCACGTATCGACCGTTGCCGTTGCCGTTGGTCACCAGCTGGTCTGCTGCTTGCCGGGCGTGGTCGGCATGACGGGCGTGCACCAGCACGGTCGCCCCACAGTTGCCGATGCCTTGGGCTGTCTGCTGGCCGATTCCGCCCTTGGCGCCGGTGACCAAGACGGTCTGATTGTCCAGCCTGTCAGCGAATTGGGCGTCGAACTTGCTCATGTGTTTTCTCCTGTCGGATAAGTCCTGGCGGCAAGGAGGTCCGCGTTAGTTCGGACCGCGTGACC
The DNA here is from genome assembly GCA_963787985.1 of uncultured Actinomycetota bacterium. GTDB lineage: Bacteria > Actinomycetota > Actinomycetes > Mycobacteriales > Jatrophihabitantaceae > Jatrophihabitans. The sequence continues at coordinate 78,448 of CAWBEL010000001.1, forward strand.
CGCCACAGCAGCGCGGTGGGGGGTCTGGGGGCGCCTCGATCAGTTCGGGACGCCGTCGAGAAGGCTGAAACGGACGTCCATCGCGTCACATCTCCCAGTCGCCGTTGGCCAGAGCTTGGGCTCCGTGGTGCTTATGCGCTCATCCGAACATTCCCTACTTAATAGCTGCTACCTGCGATCGACGTTCTGCGGCCTTCACCTTTGGGTGTCGCCGCCTGGCGAGTGTCAGCTAGCTACTCGGCCTCCATCGACGGCAAGGGTGACCCCGTGGACGAAGCTGGCACCGTCACTGGCGAGGAAGACGATCGCTGCAGCAAGTTCCTCCGGCTCGGCTACGCGAGCTGCAGGCGCTAGACCTGCGAGGTGATTCACCATCTCGTCGGGGACTGCTGCCATCATTCGAGTGCGTGTCGGGCCGGGGGCAACGGCGTTGACCCGGACGCCACGTCCGCCGTACTCGACGGCCCAGGCCTTTGTCAGGAGTTCGAGCGCTGCGCGGCTCGCGCCGTACAGAGCCATGCCGGCCTGTCCGAAGCTGGCGACCATCGTGGAGACGTTGACGATCGCACCCCATCCACGTTCGGCCATCGCCGGCGCGAAGGCCGCGACGAGGAAGAACGGAACCTTGACGTTGACCGCGATGGTCCGGTCGAACTGTTCCTCGGTGGCTTCGTTGCTTGGTCCCATGTCGGCCACACCGGCGTTATTGATCAGGATGTCGACGTGGCCGTCGCTGGCGTCAGTGGCCCACTCGACCAGGTCCCGGACCGATGCCAGGTCGCTCAACGTGGTGAGCCGGTACGTCGCGGTGCCGCCTTTGCCTTCGATCTCGGCGACAACGTCCTTGGCGCGCTGTTCGTCGCGTCCGACGATCAGAACCTGAGCGCCGCGGTCGGCCAAGGCGACGGCCGTGGCCCTGCCGATCCCGCTCGTTGAGCCCGTTATCAGAGCTGTCTTGCCGTTGAGGTCAGTCATGTGAGGCGTGGCTTCCTTTGGATGGATTGGGTTGTGTGACTCACTTTCACACAAGAGAACTGGGCTGTCAAACCCAGAACTTGTTAGGGTGGGGGCATGGACAACGACTTGAGCGGCCGGCCGAGGCTCACCGTCAAGGGAGCGCGCACTCGGGCACGGATAGTGGAGGGGGCCGCCGCCTTGATCCATGAGCGTGGAGTCGCGGCAACCACCTTGGAAGACGTCAAGGTGGCTGCGGAAGTCAGCGGCTCGCAGATGTATCACTACTTCCCCGACAAGGACGAACTCGTGCGGGCGGTTATCGACCACAACGCCGACGCCATCGTCAATCGCAACCGGCAGGCCCTCGCCGGCGCGAACGGAGTCGAGGCTTGGCGGAAGATGGTGATTACCGCCGCGAAGCGCACCAAGGCAAAGGGGGGCTGCGCACTTGGCGCGCTCGTTGGTCAACTAGCAGAGACCGACCCCGAGGCCCGGACCCTCATCGCGGCCGGGTTCGATCAGTGGGCGGCCGCCATTGCCGATGGACTGCGATCCCTTCATCCCGAAGGCAGACTCCTGTGCGATGTTGACCCGGACGACCTCGCCATTACTCTGCTGGCCACGCTCGAAGGAGGGCTTCTCCTCGCCCAGGTGCACCGGAGTCCCCGTCCGTTCGAGATTGCGGTCGACACCGTCCTCTCCCTCATTGCCGGCTGATGGGTCGCCGACACTGGTGGAGATCACGTTCGCCCCACCGGTGACAAGACAGAGATGACGGTTGAGTTCCTCGCCCTCAGCGCGGAGGATGCCGACTTCTACGGCGCGATCTGGCGGCGTTACCTCGATTGGATCGTGAGCGCACGTTGCTGGCAACTGAGCCGGGAAACCCTCATCTCTGAGGTCGATCCTCAAGTTCATTGGCGGAGTCGCCGCACGCCCAGACCGGACACCTATCGACGAATGTCGGCAGGCCGCCGAATGGCGCTATGCCGGCCGGTCCAGTCACGGCTAGTCCGCCAGGGCGTTCGTCAGTTGCTGTAGATCCGGTCCGGCCGGACCAAGGCGGCGGCCCGCCGTTCCTCGGCCATGACCCGGTCGTACTCATCCCAGTTGTCATGCTCGCCGCCGGCGGCCATGAAGATCGCTCGGCGGAGCAGCCGTAACCCTTCAGCGTCCAGCCAAGACTGGGGGTCATCAGGTCCGGCGAGCTCGGCGCGACCTTCGACAGCCGCCCATCGCCAGCCGTTACGGAAGGTCGCCGTGAGTTGGGGTCGTGCGCGAAGGTTGGCCAGCTTGACTGCGCCGGCGGTGACCAACCCCAGGACGGTCTCGCCCGTAGCTGGGTGGGCCAACACGCCAGCATTGACCAGGGACGACTGGATCGTGCCGTTGGACCGCAACGTCGAGATGACGACCAGCCCGTTCTCGTTGCGGGCAAGGGCGGCGGCGTCTTCAAGCGTGACCACTGCGGGTCCTCCTTGATGTTGGGTGCTGCCAGCGGCAGGAACCGCGAGCACGGTGCCAGAATTCCGAAGCCGGCTGGACTGGAGGGTATGTCGTTGGCGAAACGGCGGATCCTCGAGCGGGTCTTCGAACAATCACATCGACTGGACTCTGGCCGATCGCACGCTCGGGGCGGCACCGGCCCGGGCTGGCCGGCGGCATCGGGCGGCGCTCGGCCTTGAGCGCAGGCGAGGAAGCCTCAGTGGGTCGAGCCGGGCCGGACGAGGCCGGTTTCATAGGCGAGTACGACGGCGTGGACGCGGTCTCGCACTCCGAGTTTGCTGAAGACGCGGGTGACGTGTGTCTTGACTGTCGGCTCGGACAGGTAGAGCTCTGCAGCAATCTCGCCATTCGATCGGCCTCGCGCCATCAGGGTCAGCACTTCGGTCTCGCGTGGGGTGAGGGCCTCGAAGCCGGGGGGACGTTCAGCGACGCCGTGCGGATGGCTGATGTAGTGAGTGATGAGCCGCCGGGTGATGTCTGGGGCGAGCAGTGCGTCTCCTCCCGCGACGGTGCGTATCGCGTCGGCCAGTTCCCGCGGCGGTGCACTCTTCAACAAGAAGCCGGAGGCACCCGCACGCAGCGCTTCGTACACGTATTCGTCCTGATCGAAGGTCGTCAGCACCAAGACGCGCATCATTTCGCCTCCAGATTCGAGCAACACGCGCGTGGCGGCGATGCCGTCCATGCGCGGCATGCGAATGTCCATCAACACGACGTCCGGTGCGCACCGCTGTGCGAGGTCGATTGCCTGCAGGCCGTCCTCGGCCTCGCCGATGACGTCGATGTCGCGCTGGCCCTCGAGGATTGAGCGAAATCCGCCGCGGACGAGGGCTTGGTCGTCCACGATAAGGACGCGGATCACGCGGCGTCCAGCGGCAGACGCATACGGACGCGGAATCCGCCGGCCGGGCAGGTGCCGGCCTCGATAGTGCCACCGAAGATCGTGGCGCGCTCGGTCATCCCGATGAGGCCATGTCCGGTGCCAGGAGGAGACACTGCGCGCCCGTCGTCGGTAATGTCGACCTGCACTACATGCGGCAGGTAACGCACTTCTACGTAGGATTTCGCGCCAGCACCGGCGTGCTTGAGTGTGTTGGTCAGCGCCTCCTGTACTACGCGGTAGACAGCCAAAGCGATGCCGGGTGGTAATCCCCGCGGTTCGCCGTGGATCGTCAGTTGCACGGGCAGGCCGAGCGCAGACATACGGTCGGCCAGCTCCGGCAGCTGTTCCGCACCAGGCTGAGGAGCACGCTCGGCGGGCGCGGCATCGTCCGCACGACGGCTGTCGCGCAGCAGACCGAGCATCCTGCCCAGCTCTGCCACGGCCTGCCGTCCGGTCTCTTGCACCGCCCGCAGCGGCTCACGCGCTCGTTGCGGGTCACGGTCGAGCAGGTCCTCAGAAGCGCCGGCCTGGATGACCATGACGCTGACGCAGTGGGCCACGATGTCATGAAGTTCGCGTGCGATTCGCGCCCGCTCGTCATCGATCGCCTGAGCGATGTGCGCGTCAAGATCGGCTTCGAGACGGGACGCGTGCACGGCGAGCTCTTGGTGCCGTTGCTGACGGTGCCGAAGCACCCGTCCGGCCACGAAGGCGGCAGTGATCGGCACGATCGTGAACGGAAGGTTCGCCGCTGTGTGCACCGAGGGCAGCCGAACCATCAGCACAGCGATTGCGGCGAAGGTGACGAGCATTCCCACGGCCGCCCCGCGCCGGGTCTCGCACCAGCGGGCGGCCAGGTACGAGGCGACGAGCACGGGAACGAAGTGTCCCCATAGCGTCACGGTCAGTCTGGTGTAAAGGTCCGGCGCCGCGACAGCCGTTGCGATCACGCACAGCACCGCGAGCGGTCGCCGACGGGCCCATGCCAGGGAAAGGGTTGCGATCGCGACGACCACAGCCGCGGCGAAGTCCGACCCGTAGTGCGTCGAGTTGTCGAGGTTGAAACGCAGGTCGAGTTGGGCGAACACGGCAAGGCACACCGCCAGGACCGCGTCCGGAAGAAGCGGCCGCCCGTTCGACGAGGCCGTCACAGTCCATCACGTTAACGCCCAGGGCGTTCACGAACATCATCCCCAGGTATCACCGATGGGCATCCGAAGTCGTACGCGAGGCCATCCCGTCGGACGACGACGGCCACCACCTTCAGGCGCGACGCTGTCGGCGCCGCAGAGCGCGGCTCGTCGCCCGTCGAAGGGATCACCGATGCACCACACACCTGTCCGCTGCGCCGCCTGGACTCTCATGATCGGAACGGTCGTTGCCGCAGCCGGCTACCTGTCCGCTTTCCTGGCCAATGGAAACGGCGACGGCCGCTTCACCGGGTCCTCGTGGACCCCGCTCTACACAATTGCGCTGCTGGGCAACGTGCTCGTCATCCTCGGCCTGCCGTTGCTCCTCCGCGTGCACCGCGAGCGGTCCCGCACACTGACACTCATCGGCTATGCCGGCGTCCTCGTCCCCCTGGTCATCCTCAACGTCGGCGAGGGATGCGTCGAAGGATTCGTCAAGCCATACCTCGCCAAGCACGGCGGGCTGCCCAACCACGACCTTCCCGGACTGGACGTCTTCGAAGCGCCAGCTCTTATCGTGCTACTCATCGGCATGATCTGTCTCGGCATTGCCGTATTCCGCGCGGGCGTGCTGCCGCGGTGGACCGGCGTCGCATTCATCCTCACGCCAGTGCTCGGGGTCGCAGGCCTTTCCGGAGGCGCCAGCCTGATTCCGGACTACCTGCTCTTCGTCACACTGTTCGCCGTCGCCGTGTTCGTGCTGCGGCGCGACAGCGCCGACACGTCAACTCCAGTCGTGCCCCTCAACAGCGCCCTCAGGATGTGATCGAGCGAGGCCATGAGTCGCGCGGCAGCGCTCGACGCGACTGGTTGGTTGTCGACGCCGAGGATGAGGACAACCATCAGCAGAGCAGAAGCGCGATGCCGCCCGCGCGGGTCATGGCTCTGGTGTAGCCCTCCGCGGCATCTGGGAATTTGGCTGGCCGGGACCGGCGCGCAGATCAGACCGTACAGTCGCTCGCCCCTCGCGTCCGCCGGACCACAAGAAGGGTCACCATCCGTACAGTGGATGCGAGCTCGCGAAGGCGTCGACATGCTGGGCACGGGCAGTGAATGGAGCCAGCCCGTGAATGCTGTGAGCGTCCGATACATCGTGAACGATGTGGATGCAGCACTCGCGTTCTATTGCGGGCAGTTGGGCTTCAGCGAGCAGATGCATCCGGCGCCGTCGTTCGCCATGCTGACCCGCGGCGCCTTGCGTCTCGTGCTCAGCGCGCCCGGCGCGGGCCCGGGCGGCGGTCAACAGATGCCGGACGGGACGCTACCCGAGCCGGGTGGCTGGAACCGGTTTTCGATCGAGGTCGAGCGCCTCGAGGACACAGTGGCGCGGCTGCGAGCGGCCGGCGCCCATTTCCGCAATGACATCGTCACCGGGGTAGGCGGCAAACAGATCCTCATCGAGGATCCGTCCGGGAATCCGGTCGAGCTGTTCGAGCCCACGCTGGCTGAGGCCCGCCTTGATCGTCGCGACGACTCCCGCGCAGAGGCCTACCAGGTGCGGCCGATCGGATGGGTCGAATCCACGCTGGTCGACCCGGCAGACGCACCGAACCAGGGCGATCAAGGCGCGCCGGATGCGTGGCTCGTGATCAACCCGGAGGTGCGCGAAGGCATCCGCGATCTCCAGGTTGGTTCGGACATTCTCGTGCTGACGTGGCTGCACCAGGCGCGGCGCGACGAGCTGGCCACCCAACCCGGTGACGATCCGACTGGTCCCGAGCGAGGCGTGTTCAGCACCCGCTCACCGGCTCGGCCCAATCCGCTCGGCCTACACCGCGTCACGATCGTCGCGATGAAGGACGGCCGACTACTCGTCCAGCCGCTCGAGGCAATCAACGGAACGCCCCTGGTCGACATCAAGCCCGTTATCCGAGCCGACGAACGGGTGTAGACCGCGATTCGGTCCCAGCCACCCACCTCTGGCGGATCGGCGGCGGGACAACCAGATACGTCACCGATACATCCAAGCTTCGCCCTGCGCGCGCCGAGCCGTCGATCTGCTCGCCGCAGACGGATAGACCGCGTTGAGGTCTATCCGCGCCTAAGACGAAGTATTCGGTCGTCACGCAGGAGGCGGACCCAGGATCTGGAGTCCGGTCGTTGCCGCGGCTGCGGACAGGGCCGCAGGGGTAATCGCCCATGTCTCGGGCTTCGGCACAGCCATGTCGTGCCCGGCTGCGCGGAAGAAGTTCTCAGCACCAGCCGGCGTGCAGATCGTCAGCATGTCGGCATCGGCCGTTACCCGGTAGGCGTGGGGGACGTCCCGTGGCAGGTAGACGACACCACCACGTTCGACCTCGTAGCGTTCCTCGCCGAACCAGAACGTCGCGGTGCCATCGAGCAACAGGAAGATCTCGTCTTCCCTGGTATGCATGTGCACTGGAGATGCATCGCCCGCAACGAGTCTTGTTCGGGCCATGAACACTTGGCCCTCGGTGGCGTCTGCATCAAGGAGAAGTTCCATCGTGCTGCCACCAAGCCACTCGATCTTCTGGTGGTCGGCCGCCAAGTAGGCCAGGCTCATTGCCAGCTCCCTCCCGAGATCCCGGGCGAGTCCCGAACGCTGAAGCTAGGCGCTGCGGCCTCGGGCGAGCAAGCCCCCTCCGGCGCGATTCTGCGATACGCCCGCGCGGATGAGCTTGTACGGCGCTATGACGGTTGCCGCTCTTGCCGATGCAGCGAGCAATTCAGGTGATCTTTGGTCATGGGCCGGACCCCCCGCGGCGGTCCGAGCGAGTAACGCCATCGCGCCCGGACTCGGCCCGGAGGTGGAACCAACCGTCGCGGTGACCTCGTCTTGAGCAGGGGAGGTACCTCGTGATGATCCGACTCCTATGTGGCGCGGTGGCGGTTGCGACGCTCGCCGGCTGTGCCGCTCAGTGCTTGGTCAGGCACGGTCGGCGATCGGCAAGCCTGTACGGCGTGGTGCCCGGGCGGCAGCCCCAGCGCGCGATCACGATCACCGGGCCCAGCGAGGACCGCGAGCGCGGTCAGCTGCACGGGCCGCCGCAGGTGCCGTAGTCCCGGATCGCAGCAGCGATGGTGGCGTGGTCGAAGCGGCGATGACCGCCGGGGAGGACGCAGAACCGTCGTTCGGCGGGTTCAGCTGAACGCGATCTCGAGCGTGTCGCGGCGCGCGATATCAGCCGTGCAGTGTGGAACCGCGGGTCGGGCAACCTGTCGGAGTTCGGCCGCACGACTTCTCGACTGCAAGTAGCCTCGGCCGACGTGAGCGCGTTTTCTGACACTGTCGTCGTGCACCGCGCCGCTCCGGGCCGCTACACGGCCACACTGGACGGCACCTGGAACCTGAACCGTTACGCGCAGGGCGGCATCGTCACCGCCATCGGACTGCGGGCCGCGCCAAGTCGAGGTGAGCGAAACCCTGCAGCAGTTGCGGTCGAGCACCACGGTCTTCGCGGGGCCGGTCTCGTCCGGCCCCATCGATGTCGCAGTGCGGGTGTTGCGCAGCGGCCGGTCAGCCACCCAGGTGTCGATCGAGGTACGGAACGCCGACGTCGACGCCGGCGCGACGATTCTGGCCGTGTTCGGTTCGTCGCGGCGGGGTCCGTCCTTCGTCGATGTCACCGCACCGGATGTGCCGGCCCCGGAGGACTGCGCCTCGTATCGCGACCCGCTGCCGGATGGGGTCGAATTCGTCGATTACGGGCCCTTCTGGCGGCAGGTGGAAGGTAGATCCGCGCTCGGCCACGCGCCGTGGGAACGCTTCGAACCGACTGCGTCCGACGTGGCGACGTGGTTGCGTTTCGATCGGCCGCCCCGGGACCGCGGCGGCGCACTGGACCCCCTGTCTGTCGTCACGCTCGCCGACCGCATGCCGATCTGCGTAAGCGAACGGACTGCCTTCGCTCCGCCCCCATGGTTCGCGCCGAGCGCCGACCTCACGGTCCACCTGTTCAGGCCCGTCCGGTCGACCTGGGTGTTGGCCCACGACCGCGCCCGCTGCGCCGACGACGGTTGGGCCTCCCTGGAGACCACGATCTGGGACGAAGGACGTCAGCTTGTCGCGTACGCGACCCAGACTGTCTTCTTCACCTACTTCGATCAGAACAGTTAGCGGGCGGCGCCAGCCACCGGCCGGCGGACTCCGCCGAGTTCCGGATGTCGACCTGGATCACGCCTCCGGGCCGGAAATCCCTGGCGGTTATAGCTGCGCGGCGAGGAACTGCGATAAGAACCGGGCCGGCCCGGATCGGACCGGACTCGTCGAGCAACTCCTCCGCGACGGAACGTCGCAGACATCCCTTTCGCCACCTGCTTGAATCACCACGCTTTGGGCCTGCCGGTCATGAAGTCTTCCTCCGGCTGATGCCGGCGTAGATGATGCTGGCTACACCGAGGACGGCGATGGCGCCCCAGAACGCTTTGGGTAGGCCCTCGGGTGCGTGCGCGACACCGAGGATGCCGGCGACGATGGCGAACAGGCCGCACAGGACGAACAGCCGGGTGGAGATGTGTGACATGTGTGCTCCTCAAGAGACGATGCCTTGGAAAAGTGAAGGCGTCCCCGAGCATGCGCGGCGGGGCGGTATCCGGTCGTCGGAGCTGGGGTTCGGATCATGGAGCCGCAAGTACCGAACGGGCGGTACCTCGGTGCCGGTCTCGTCGCCTTCCGGTCTGACGTCGAGGCGCCGATTCCGCACTACGCTTCGGCCATGAAAGCCTCGCGACGGTGGCGACCGTTGCTATGGGATGTATGTCTCGCGAGTGGGCTGTTGATCTTGGGGGAGGTGCAGATTGCCGCTCCAGATCCGCACCGGGTGATCCCGCATACGACGTTCTCCTCGGTGGTCTGGGGGTTTACCGCGATCGCTCTCGTGTGGCGGCGCAAGGCGCCCTGGGCGGTGTTCGCTGTCATGGTGGGCGGTTTGACGCTCGAGGCGGTGCCTGCGCCGGACAGCGGGACTTTTGCCGGATTCGTAGCCTTGTGCGTCGCCGTGTACACGGTGGCGCGGGTCGAGGACCGGCTGGAGCGGACCGTGATCGCCGCGGCGATTGCGTTACTTGCGTTGGTGTTCCATTACTCCCGCGATCCACAGGCGTCCAACGCCGTCGAGAGCATTCAAGCGACCTATGTGGTGCTGCTCGCCTGCCCCCTGATCGCCCGGCTGGTCACCGCGCGCGCCGCGCGCGGGGCTGCCTTGATCTCTGAGCTGGCGGCCGAGCAGGGTCGGCGCGAGGACGCGGCTCTGGCAGCTGCAGCCGCGGAGCGCGCTCGGATCGCGCGGGAATTGCATGACGTGATCGCGCACAGCGTCAACGTCACGATCGTGCAGTCAATGGCTGCGCAAGCAGCGATCCGCGACGGTCATGTCGCGATCGCAGAGTCGCGCTTGAAATCCATCGAGGAGGTCGCACGCGAGGCGCTCGCCGATATGCGGCGTCTCGTAGCGATCGAGGCCCCCGATGCGCCTGTGCCGCGAGAGGCGCAGCCGCGAGTACTCGATCTTGCAAATTTGATGCAACGGTTGCGCGCGGGCGGCGTAGTTGTGGAGCTGGAACACCGAGGAGAGTGGGCCGACGTACCTCTCGGCGCTGATCTCGCGTTGTTCCGAATCACGCAGGAGGCGCTGACCAACGCAATCACCCACGCACCCGGGGCGCCGATCCAGGTGCGTGTGACCCGCAAGACGGGATCGATCGAATCCTTGGTGACGAACGGTCAGTCGACCCGTGCCGACCTTGGCCCGGGTAGCGGCCGAGGCCTGCTTGGTATGCGCGAACGCGCCGACCTCTACGGCGGCACTGTGAATACCGGCCCCCGGCCGGGCGGCGGGTTCGAGGTTCACGCCGTCCTCCCTGTGCAGGCTGCAAGCGGATGATCCGGGTATTGCTCGCCGACGACCAGTCACTGGTTCGGGAAGGTTTCCGCGCGCTGATCGAGCGCGAGAGCGACATGGATGTCGTCGGGGAAGCGGCCGACGGGGCCGAGGCCGTGCGTCTGGCACGTGACCGCCAGCCAGATGTCGTGCTGATGGACATCCGAATGCCCGGGACTGACGGGCTGCAAGCCACCGCCGAGATCCTCGCCGCGACAACTCGGGCCAAAATACTGATTTTGACCACCTTCGACCAGGACGACTACCTGTATCGAGCGCTGCGCGCAGGAGCCAGCGGCTACATGTTGAAGGACGTGCGCCACGTCCAGCTGATCGACGCGATCCGCACCGTTGCAGCGGGCGACGCGTTGATGGCGCCCGCGATCACCCGACGGCTCATCGAGAGCTTCTGCCGTCGTCCTCCACCGTCAGCCGGTCACGCTGCCGCCCTGGGTGCCCTCACGCCGCGGGAACTGGTAATCCTGCGACTCGTAGCCGACGGCAGGTCGAACGCCGAGATCGGGCAACGACTGCACCTCAGTGAGAGCACGATCAAGACGCACGTAGGCCGGGTGCTGAGCAAGCTTCATGCTCGGGACCGGGTGCAGGCTGTCGTCCTAGCCTACGAAACGGGTCTTGTCGTGCCGAGGGATGCACTGGGCGCGCCGCCCACCTAGCGGCATGGCTGCCGCGGTCTCATAGGAGTCGTTCGGCGTCGCGCCCACGTTCAGTGCTTGGCAGCCTTCTTCAGGCTCCGGCCCGCATTCTTCAGGTCAGCTTTCGCCTGCTTCCCCTTGCCCCGGTCTCGGGTGCCCGGCTTACCGGAGAGCTTGCCGGCGGTTTCCTTGGCCTTGCCAGAGAACTTCTCCGCCTGGTTCTTGAGCCTGTCGACGCCGCTCATGGTGGACTCCGTCTCTCTTGACCCCCTCGTCGGGGTTTACCCAGCAACGGCGACAGGTCATCACGAGCGACTCATGCGTGCGCGCTATGCACTGCCGTGGCGACACCTCGGCCGTCGAGACTGTGCGACAGAGCCAAGGACTGAGACGCTGCCCACTACCCGTCGATATCGTGTACGAAGTTCGTAGCGATGACTCGCGCAGATCAATCCGTATGCGGCCGGTTGAGGGACCCTGACAGCGCAGTCTTCGAGGAGGCTCTCTCGCTGGTCAGCGGACAAGTGTGGCGCAGAAGAGCGACGTCGATCTCCGTGGCGGCTCCACTCCTACGATTGCGGGGTGCTCAGCGCCAGCGCGCCGCCGCTGCCGACCACGATGCTCGTCGGACGCGTCGTGGAGCTCGAGGCTGTCACTGACCTCGTCGTCGACAGCCGGCTGGTCACGCTCACCGGTCCGCCTGGTGTCGGGAAGACCCGCCTCGCTCTATCCGTTGCCGACCTGGTTGCAGACCGGTTCGCCGAGGGCGTCGCGTGGGTCGACCTGGTGCCGGTGCGTGACGCGCATCAGCTACAGGCGGAGGTCGCGCGAGCGCTGGAGGGGCGGATCGACGCGCTGCCCGACCGCGCCGCGCTTCTGGTGTTGGACAACTGCGAACACCTGATCGAAGCTGTCGCCGAACTCGCTCACCGCCTCACCGCGGGATCGCGGCTGCGCATCCTCGCCACGAGCCGGGAACGACTGCACCTGACGGTTGAGCGCGAGTTCGCCGTACCGCCGCTCCCCATGCCCGACGACGCAGAGCTCGGCGACCTCCCGGCCCTACGCCGCAATCACGCAATGGCGCTGTTACTGGCCCGCGCACCGGGCGGGATCTCGCTGACCGAGCGCTCGGCGCGGCCGCTCGCCGACATCTGCGTGCGGCTCGACGGCCTGCCGCTCGCGCTCGAGCTGGCCGCTGCCCGACTGCGCGTCTTCACCCCTGCCGAGCTCTCCTTCCGCCTGGAGCACCGCACCGCGCCACTCGTCGGAGGCCCGCGGGATTCCCCGGCCCGTCATCGCGACCTTCGCGCCGCCATCAGCTGGAGCCACGATCTGCTCACTGACCGCGACCGCACCGTGTTCCGGCGTCTCGCGGTCTTCCCCGGCGAGTGGACGATCGCGGCGGCGGACACCGTCTGCGCGGTGCCCGACGTCCTCGGCTCGGTCGAGTCGCTGCTCGAGAAGAGCCTCGTCCAGCGCGCCGGATCCGAAGGCGTGACCACCCGGTTCCGGATGTTGACCAGCGTGCGGGAATTCGCGGCGGAGCAGCTCGTCGCGACCGACGAGGACGACGCGACCCGCGACCGGCACATCGCCTATGTCGCCGAACTCGCGCGCGGTTGGGAGCACACCGTCGGGACGGACACGGAGAACGTCACCTGGACCGAACTCGGCGCGCTGCGGGCCGACCTGGCCGTCACCTTCGAGCGGGCCGGTGCCATTGCCGACACCACGCGGCTGCCCTGGCTCGCCGCCGCGGTCGGCTGGTACTCCTACACCCGCGGCCGCCTCGGCAACGGGCCCGAGATCATCGCTGCGATCGACGTCCTGGCCGACCGGATCGACGACGCGGACGCCCGCGGCGCCGCGACCCTGGCCGCGGGAGTCGTCGCCTTCGGACTGTCCGACCTGGACACGGCCGGCCGGCACCTGAACCACGCCCGCGAACTGGCCGGCGCCGACGGCAACGAACGCCGCATCGCGATCGCGGAGGCGTTCCTCGGCCACGTAGCGCGCGATCGCGGCGACCCCGATTCCGCGGCTGGGCGCTACGCCACGGCCCGGGCGATCTACGCCAGGCTCGGTAACCGACGGGGCACCGCCTGGGCCGATCACGACCTCGCGCTGCTGGCCGTCGAGCAACAGCGGTGGAGTGATGCCCAGGCCCTGCTGCGCGCGGCGATCACCAGCTTCGAGGGCCTCGGCTACGACTGGGCCGTCGCCGCGTGTACCCAGGCCCTCGCGCTGGCACTAGTGGGCGACGGCGACGAGACGGGCGAGGCCGGCACGATGCTCGATCGTGCGCTGGCGTTGCACGCGCGGGTCGGCGACCGGCGCGGCATCGCGCAGTGTCTCGAAGGCCTGGCCCTCGTGGCGCTCGCGAGCGGTCGGTCGTCGTGGGCCGCACGACTGGCCGGTGCCGCGCAGGCAGAGCGCGCCGGCGCCGGGGCCGCGCCGACCGAAGCAGAGGCCGCGCGCGCCGCCGGGCTCGACCGCGAGCTCACCCGGGTCCTCGGCCGTTCGGCTGCCGATCACGAACGGCATGCGGGGCAGACGATGCCTGCCGCCGATGTCCGCGAGCTCGCCGCGCGCGTGACCGCAGAGCCGCAGCTCGAGGCTCCCAACCTGACGCCGCGGCAGTGGGAGGTTGCCGAACGGATCGCCGCGGGCGACACAAATCGCCAGATCTCGTCCCGGCTCGGGATCAGCGAGAAGACAGCCGAGATCCACGTCCACAACATCATGAAGCGACTCGCGACGCCGAGCCGCGCCGGCGTCGCCGCCTGGATGGCCCGGCGCACCCCATAGGGGTTATCCCGTATTCCGGTCCGTCTCGACCAGCCCTAGACCTGACGTCACCGGCCGCACCGCGCGGCCAGGGACAGAGGGGACGATCGAGATGGCACTCGACGAGGACAAGTTGATGGACTTCCTGCACCGCTTCGTGGGCGATCTGGGAGCGACGATCGCGGCGGGCAACGTCGTGATCGGGCACCGGCTCGGGCTGTACCAGGCGCTGGCGGGCGAGCCGGCGACGACCGACGACCTGGCGGCCCTGACGAACTGCGATCCGCGCTATGTCGCGGAGTGGTTGCGCGGCCAGGCAGCCGGCGGCTACGTCACCTACGACGCCGACGCCGACACGTACTCGCTCACCGAGGAGCAGGCGTTCGTGCTGGCCGACCCGGACGGAGCGGTGTACGCGCCGGGCGCGTTCGTGCTGGCCCTGGGCGCCTTACAGGCCGAACCGCGGGTGACCGAGGCGTTCCGCACCGGCGCCGGCATCGGCTGGCACGAGCACGATCACGGGGTGTTCGTCGGCTGCGAGCAGTTCTTCCGCCCCGGCTACCACGCCAACCTGGTACCGGCGTGGATTCCGGCGCTGACCGGCGTCGAGGCAAAGCTCGCGGCCGGCGCCCGGGTGGCCGACATCGGCTGCGGGCTGGGGGCGTCGACGATCCTGCTCGCCCAGCAGTACCCGCAGAGCCACATGATGGGCTGCGACTATCACGGTGGATCCATCGAACTGGCTCGCAAGCGGGCGGCCGACGCCGGCGTTGCCGACCGCATCTCCTTCGATGTGGCGAGCGCGCAGGACTTCACCGGTTCCGGCTACGACCTCGTCACCACGTTCGACTGCCTGCACGACATGGGCGACCCGGTCGGGGCCGCCGAGCACATCCGTCGCTCACTCGACGCGGACGGCACCTGGCTGATCGTCGAGCCGGCGGCCGGCGACACGATCGCGGACAACCTCAATCCGGTCGGACGAGTCTACTACGGCTTCTCGACGTTCCTGTGCGTGCCGAACGCGCTGTCGCAGCCGGGGGGCTACTCCCTCGGTGCGCAGGCCGGCGAGAAGGCCATCGGTGTCGTCGTGCGCCAAGCCGGCTTCACTCGCTTCCGCCGGGCCGCCGAGACGCCGTTCAACATCGTGTACGAGGCGCGTCCGTGACAGTCGGGCTCGGACCGGTGCGCGCGGTGTCCACTGGGAGGAGGGTGGATACCGTGCGCGCGCGCCCGCCGGATCACAGCGGCTATACCGTGCGCAACGGCGTGCGCCTGTACTGGGAGCAGACCGGGCGCAGCGGCCCGGCGGTCTTCCTGCTGCCCACGTGGTCGATCGTGCATTCGCGGTGCTGGAAGCTGCAAGTGCCGCACCTGGCCCGGCATTTCCGGGTGCTCACTGCCGATCCGCGCGGCAACGGCCGCTCAGACCGTCCGGCCGGGCCAGAGCTCTACGCCGACCGGGAGCTTGTCGACGACACCATCGCTGTGCTCGACGCGGCCGGCATCGACGCCGCCGTCCTGGTCGGATCGTCGATGGGGGCGCGCATCGCGCTTCAGGTCGCCGACACCCGCCCGGATCGGGTTCGTGGGCTCGCTCTGCTGGGCCCGTCGGTGCGGACGACCGCGTCCCCGCCGCCCCGACGGCTTCAGCCGTTCGAGCAGGTGTCCGACTCCGACGAAGGGTGGAACCGGTTCACCGCCGACTACTGGCGGCGCGACTTCCCCGGCTTCGCCCGCTTCTTTTTCTCCGAGGCATTCCCCGAGCCGCACTCGTCGAAGCAGATCGACGACGCGGTCGACTGGGCGGCGCAGACCCACGCCGAAACCATGATCGCCACGCAGCGGGCCCCGTTCCTCGGCGACGGCCTGCGGCCCGACGAGGCCGGCGCCCTCGAGCTCGCCGGCCGGCTGTACTGCCCGTCGCTCGTCATCCACGGTTCGGACGATCACATTGTCCCCGTAGCGACCGGCCGCCAGCTCGCCGCCGCGCTCGGCGGTCACCTCGAGGTGATCTCCGGCGGCGGTCATTGCGTGCAGGGCCGCCACCCGCTGCGGGTCAACCTGTTGCTACAGCGCTTCGCGGAGAGGGTCGGCTGATGCGCGCGCGGGAACCAGACCGCACCGGCTGGGCGGTGCAGGAGGGCGTGCGGACCTACTGGGAGGAGTTCGGCTCCGGCCCGGTGACCGTGCTACTCATGGGCACCTTCCCGGTCGTCGACGGAAGGCAGTGGAAAGGGCAAGTGCCCTACCTCGCCCGCCATTACCGGGTGATCACCGTCGACGCTCGAGGCAACGGGCGATCCGATCGGCCGGTGGGGCCCGCCGCCTACGGCGACGAGGTGTACGCGCGCGACGCGCTCGCGGTGCTCGATGCGACGGGCACCGACGCCGTGTTCCTCGTGGCCTTGTGCTCCGGCATCAAGTGGTCGCTGCTGCTGGCGACGGCCGCGCCGTCGCGGGTACGCGGGATCGTTGCGATCGCGCCGGGCGTCCATCCGCTCGCCCCGCACCCGGACCCCATCGACCCGGTTGACGCCGAGCCGTGGCAGGGCCACTTGGAGGAGTGGACGATCTACCACACCGATCTGCTGCTGCCAGAGCCCCACTCATCCAAGGTGTTCGACGATCTCGTCGAGTGGACCCATCAGACCGACGTCGACGTCCTGACCGACCGCACCCACGCGCCGCTGCACCCGTCCACCGAGGATGACGCGATCGAACTCGCCCGCTCGATCACCTGCCCCGTGCTCGTCGTCCACGGCACCGAGGACCGGTGCCAGCCGCTGGAGCGCGGTCGCCGCTTGGCCGACGTCGTCCCGCGCGGCCGGCTCGTCGTCCTCGAGGGCGCGGGCCACCTGCCGCACGGCCGGCATCCCGTTCGGGTAAACCACCTGATCAAGGAGTTCGTCGACATGCACGCTGCGCCCGATCGCACCTCCCGCAGCACCTGGGTGTTCGCCCGGGAGCGCACCCGGCGCGCGCTGTGGGTGTGCTCGCCGATCGGGCTCGGTCACGTGCTGCGCGACCTCGCGATCGCCCGGGCGCTGCGCGAGCAGGTGCCCGACCTGCGCATCGAGTGGCTGGCGCAGAGCCCGGTGTCGGAGGTGCTGGCCGCACACGGCGAGATCGTGCACGATGCGAGCGCCGACCTCGCCTCGGAATCGGCGCATTGGGAGAGCGAGGCAGCCGACCACGAGCTGCACGCCTTCTACGCATTCCGGCGGATGGACGAGATCTTCTGCGCGAACTACATGCTCTTCGACGAGGTCGTACGTGAGACGCCCTACGACCTGTGGGTCGGCGACGAGTCGTGGGAGGTCGACCACTTCCTCCACGAAAATCCCGAGCGCAAGATCGCGCCGTACGTTTTCCTGACCGACGTCACCGGCTTCCTGCCGGTCGACCCGATCGGCGACCCGCGCGAGGCCGGCCTATGCGCCGACTACAACGCCGAGATCATCGAGCACATGGACCGCTACCCGTACGTGCGCGACCGGTCGGTCTTCATCGGCGCGTTCGCCGAACTGCCCGACGCCTCGATGGGACCCGGCCTCCCCCGCCTGCGCGCCTGGTCGCAACAGACCTACACCAGCGTCCCGTACATCGTGCCGTTCAACCCGTCGGCGTTCCGCCAGCCGGACGCGCTGCGCCGCTCACTCGGCTACGGCACCGGGTACCCGCTCTACGTCGCAGCGGTCGGCGGAACGGCGGTCGGACGCGACCTGCTCGAGCTCACCGCCGAGGCGTTCGCGATCGTGCGCAAGGAGCAGCCCGAGGCGCGCATGGTGATGGCTACCGGCCCGCGGCTCGCCCCGGACGCGCTGCCCGACGTCGAGGGCATGGACAAGCGCGGCTACGTCCCCGACCTGTTCGTGCACCTGGCCGCATGTGACGCGGCGGTCGTCCAGGGCGGGCTGTCGACGACCATGGAGCTTGTCGCGGCGCGGCGACCCTTCGTCTACTTCCCGCTCGCGCAGCATTGGGAGCAGCAGCACTTCGTCACCCACCGGTTGGACCACTACCGCGCCGGCACCCGGATGGACTTCGCGACGACCACGGCCCCCGAACTCGCCGCCGCGCTGGTGGCCGCTCGCGCCACCCGCCCCGCGTACCGGACGGTGCGCCGCGGCGGCGCCGAGAAGGCAGCCGCGCAGCTGGCCAGCCTGCTCGTGCGCCGTTGAAGCCCGCACCGAGCCGGCGACACTTCCGCGAAGCGCGCTCGGCGGGCGGCCAGCCTGTCGCACCGGTCAGTAGGACCGTTCACGAATGTCGTGGTCACCGGGTCTCTGGCCCGGCGGCGGCCCCGCTCCTGCGATTGAGGGCGGCCAATATGACGAAGAAGACCGCGCCAGGGATGGCGTAGCCGCCGAGGTATGTCAGATGCGCGGTGCGTCAGGCAGCCGTCGCGGCGAAGGTAACGCCCGCGATCGCCGAGAGGGCGCCGCTGAAGATCAATGGGAGCTGCGCGAGGCGGGGCGTCGCAGCGCGCCAGGCGTGAAGGACCCTCAATGAGGTAGCAGGCGAGTCACATTCGCATGGCGTCGATCTACTGATGCTCGATCCTTCGATCGAGAGGATGGTTGCAGTCGAGGTGAGGTCAACGATCCAGTCAGCGCGCTGGCCCCGGCTGTCGCGAACGGGCCAACTGTCGCCGACATGGCTGGATTCGCCGTCGAACGCCGCATGCGAGCCAACAAGCTTGGATCGGGCGACCTGCGGCGCGATGGGACAGGGCGGACACGCCCACTGCGCGACCCCGGTCCGCGAAGGTTCCTGCGCGGTTTGCATAGCGAACGGCTGACGGCAATCCGGCCGGCGTCCCGGTGACGAACAAGAGTTGTGCGCACTCGGTGGCTCGCCTTGGGTGCAGCGCTGGCCGTGATCCGGGCGCTGCGGGTGCGGCTGAGCGTCGGCCCGCGTCACCGTCCCTGGGCCGGGAACGTCGGCGGCGCTCACACCCGGGTGGTTGTCGGCCGCGACTTGGTCGCGAGCTCAGGTCAGTTGCATGGCCGAGGCGATGTGCTGCATGCCCACGGCAATGGCCCGCGACACCGTGGTGAGTGGGACGCCGGCCGACGCGGCGATCTGAGCGTGCCCGAATCCCCCGAAGTAGCTGAGCAGAATGAAGGACCGGTCTGCGGAAGGGAGCGATTCGAGCGCTCGCGCCACCTCTTGGGCCCAGGCCGTGCGGTTCTCGGCGGCGCGTATCGCCACGGTCGCGTCTACCGACCAGTCGGGATCGGGAACGGACGCGACGTTCGGCGCGGGGGCGACTCGCTGAAGGGCGAAGGCCACGGCGACTCCGATCGGTCGGGAAGGCCGGGTGAAGGTGCTGTTGTCTGATCGGATTCTTTCCCAGCCGAGGGCCTGGGCGCCGATTGCAGACTATGCAAAATGGTTTCGCGTCCGATGAGCGAACCGGACGCCTATCTGGATCGTTTCCTCGACGCCGCGCGCCGTCAGGATGCCGCAACGATGCTGGCGCAGCTGGAACGCGCTGGGGCCGAAGGCGGAATCGGCGAAAGCGTGGACGAGGTGCTGTTTCCCGCGCTGCGCCGGATCGGGTCGTGGTGGCAAGCCGAGCAGTGTGACACCGACATCGAGCGGCTGGCCACCGAGGTGGGGCGGACGTGGGTGGCGGGCGTCTCGGGCGCGGCCCCTGTCCCTGCTGACGCCGCTGCCGTCGTGTTGGCGTGCGGGCCAGGTGATCAGCACACCGTCGGCCTGGAGGCTCTCGCCGCCCTGCTGCGTCACGAACAGCAGCCGTGTCGCGTGTTGGGCGCCCGGGCTTCGCCGCGGGCGATCGTCACCGCTGTCCGGGCCGGCCCGGCGCGGGCAGTCGTCGTGGTGTCGCACCTGCGGGCCCACCGGCTGGCCGCGACCCAGGCACTGCGCACCGCGGCGCCGCTCGGTGCGGACCTGTTCTATGCCGGCGCGGCCTTCGGCACGGTGCGCCTGCGCCGCAACGTTCCCGGGACGTTCCTTGGTACGAATCTGCAGGCCGCCTGCGCGACCATCGTCGCCACCGGAGCTGGCTCCTCCCACCGGTAATTGGCTGGCAAAGTGCAAGATGGGCCACATGAGTCCCGCTGCGGCTCCCGAACCGCGCGGAACGCCCATCGCGGATGTAGCGCGCCAGCTGGGCGTTCCGATGGCGACACTGCGCTCCTGGGAACTTCGCTACAACATTCCGCAACGAGTGCGGGTCGCCGGAATGCACCGCCGGTACTCCCCGGACGAGCTGCACGCACTGCGACTGATGCGCGATGAGATCGCGCGTGGCACGCGAGCCAGCCTGGCCGCTGAATCGGTCCGAACGCTACTTGCCATCGCTGGCGACCCGGCCGACTTCATCGGGGCCATTCTTGCTGCGTCGGAACGGGGCGACCCCTTCGCGGTACGTGACCAGCTGGGCCGGGCTTGCGCCGCGTTGGGGCTGTCGACCTGCCTCGACGACGTGTTGCTGCCGGCGATGCGACAAGTCGGCCTGTGGTGGCAGACCGGGCGCTGCGACATTGAGCAGGAGCACCTCACCACCGAAGCGGCCCGAGCATGGCTGGAGTCGGTAGTGGCCTGTGCGCCGCAACCGGTGAGCCGGGCGTCCATCGTGCTCGCGTGCGGCCCGACCGACCTGCACACCATCGGCCTCGAGGCGATGGCCACCCTCCTGCGCTATCGCCGCTGGCCGTGCCGGCTTCTCGGCGCCCGCACCTCGGTTCCGACTCTGACCACAGCCATCCGCGCCACCGATGCGCGCGCGGTCGTCGTCGTGTCGCATCTGAATACTGGCCGGAAGCGCGCGATCCAATCACTGCACGCCGCGACCGACTCAGGAGCGGCGGTCTTCTACGCCGGCAACGCCTTCACCTCGCCTCGCAGCCGGCGCAACCTGCCCGGCAACTATCTCGGGAGCCGCCTCGGCCCGGCCTGCGACCTAATCGACGCCGCAATGGCGGCAATCCTGGAAAATGCCTAGGTGGTGTGAGCCGGCGTGACGATTCAGCGCCGTGTGTGAACACGTTGTAGGGGTCTGACCCGACGTTGCGTGCAGTATCCAGAGCCTGATCGGAACTTTGCTTGGAGGTCGTTCGGATGAGCCGATCATGCGCCTGGACCTCCGCAGCAACACGGTTCGTCGCCGGCAACTCGATGAGAGGCCTCGTCCGCCGACTGGGCTGCGTGCTAGCGGCGACGGCGTTGCTCGTCACCGGCTGCACAACCCAGTCCAGCCAGTCCACGCCGTCTCGCTCCCGCACCTCGCCGGCGTCGACAACGGCTAGCGCGACCAGATCGTCTGCAGATTCAGCCCCACCGTCCTGCGGGGTACCGATTTCGGGACGACATCGATACCTGCCCTCGCCTCCCGCCGCGAACGCGGTCCTCTTGTTGGGAGCTGGACCGCGCGGGATCGTGCTCGGTGGACAGTCGAACGGCGGTATCTGCCAGATGTTGCCGATCGCCGAGCGCGAGCGGGCGCTCGGGTATCACGTCGCCGTCTTCGACTGGAGTTCCAACGCTGCGGCGGACATGCGCCGGGCAACTCAAGCATTGATCGCTGACGGCGCTCGCCGAGTGGTGGTCGGAGGATTTTCCCGCGGCGCCCTGATCGGGCTTGGCACAGCGTCACGTCTCGGGAGGCGAGTGGTAGGGGTGATCTCGGTCAGCGGCGGCCCAGCGGCGAGCGACGGCTTCCCCACCATCCGCTCCCTCGCCACGTTCCCTGGACCGATTCTGCTGATCGCCAGCGAAGACGACTGGGCGTTCCCGAAGGGAACCAGCGCCGCGATCGCGACGGCACACCAAGGCAACGACACGCTGCTTGTGGTACCGGGCAACGGCCACGCACTCGCCCTGATCTGGGGGCACCCACCTGAGGAAGGGCAGGTATACGCCGCAATCGACTCCTATCTCGCCCAGATGCTCCCCAAGTAGAGGTCGAGGCCGACGAGACAGATGAATCGCTATGGCGTCGGAGCAACGGCAAGGCGTAGACCAGCATTGCCCGCGTCGGGCCACAGCTGTGACGGGGACGCGGTTGGCAAGCGATCCGCCTTCGTGGCGTTGACGTGTTTGCGCGGGCGATGGTCGCCACTCAGAGGTGGCCCGCGGCGATCTTGGCTAGGGCGAGGGCGGCGCCCTTTGTGGGCGCGCTCGGTCCGGAGACTCCGATGACTACGAGGGCGTCGCCCTTGGTGAAGTAGATGGCGTCGGTGTGGGCGCCGGACAGTTCGAAGGCTTGGTCACCGAGATCAGGCACGTGGGCGACGCTGCGCCCTGTTCCGCTTGCGAGGTGGGGGTCTCGCCGCAATCGGGCATAGCCGGCACGGCCGCGGATAGGGACGACGTTCACGGTGAGGACTTGCTTCGGGTAGCTGCCGTAGGCGCATGCGGTGTCACCTTGGTGGCTGTTGGCGGCGCCGGGGCCGGGGTCGGTGCCTGCGGCGGTGGCGACGTCCTGCTCGGTGATCAGGGAGCACGCCGCGACCACTGTCACGCTTTTCGGCGGACTACTCGTGTGGGATGCAGCCACGCTCGCGGGGGCCCTGGGTGTTGCGATCGGTGAGCCGGTCGCCTGGCGTTGGGTGGCCTGCACAGAGCTAGCGGAGTGGGCGGCCGGACTGCTGTTGCTGCATGCGGCCAGAACGAGGTTCGCGGCGACGCCGCAGATCGTGCCAGTGATGGTCGCCGAGCGGGCGTGTCTCATGACGTCTCTTTCCGAAGAAGCTCGTCAGCCGAGGTGCAGGGCAGGTCGGGAAAGCGGTTGCGTGTTGCGTGGTCATGGAAGGTCATGTCGTGGTGATCCATGACGAGAGCCGCGCGGGCTTGGCGGCCGAGCTCGGGACGGATCCGACCTACCGTGGCGGCTATCGCGTGGAGTGCTGCTCGGGGTATGTGGCGCGGGCTGCCCGCGACGCCGTTGTCGGCGGCGACCATGCCGGCCAGTTGGTCGAGGGTGAGATTGTCGGGTCCGCCGAGCTGGAGGGTCTCGCCGCGGGTCGTCGGATCGATGATCACCTGCTCGACGAGAGCAGCGACATCGCGGACAGAGACGAAGTTGATCGGGTTCCGTCCCCGGCCGAAAACGAGTGGCCGGTTCTTCCGGCCGGCGGTCTGGCGCAGCAGTTCGATCCACAGCTCGAGGAACGCGGTCGCCTGCACGATCGTCGCCGGCATGCCGCTGGCGGTCAGCTCGGCTTCGGCCGCATGCTTCATGCGGAACAGTTCCATTGCGCTGTCCGGAGCGGCTCCGACCACCGACATCAGCACCATGTGTGCTCCGGCGGCGCGGGCGGCGTCGATCAGGTGGTGGTTGCCGTCGCGGTCGACCGACGCCGGCGAAACGCCGCGCGGCCCGGTGAAGCCGTGGACCGCGGAGACGACCACGGCGACTCCGGCCACCGCGGCCACGAGGCTCGCCGGGTCGCGAACGTCGCCGAACACGGTCTGCACATGTGCAGCGGGTTCCGCCGCCGCGCGTTGCGGCTCGCGGGTCAGCACCCGCACGTCGACATTCCGCCGAGCCAGCGCGGCCACGAGGACCGTCCCCAACCGCCCGGTTCCGCCGGCGACCAGCACCCGCCCGGTCACGACGCGTCTGGTCTCACCTGGCGGCGCACGACGGTGTCCATGGTGTCGCCGGTCTCCTCGACCGGCTCGAGGAAGAACCGTGCCGTCGCGATCAGGCCGCTTCGGACGCCGAAGATGATTACGCCGCGCATCAGATGCCGGGACCCGTCCGGGCGGGTGCCGCGGTGCTCCCACTCGCTCCACACCTGATCACCGTCCGCGACAGACGCGACGATGTCGGTGGACACGTCAGGGATGGCGGTCAGGATCTGCGTCCAGTTCCGACGCACCTGCTCGTTCCCGGTAAATCCTCGCGCTGGGTGTAGCGGAGTCTCATTGCGGTAGTCCGCCGCGAAGCACGAGACGATCTCGTCCAGGTCATGGGCGTTGGTGACATCCCGCAGTCGCTCGACCACTGCGGCCGGGTCTGTCGGTCCGGCGGACTGGGACATGGCGCTCCGATCGCTGGTCCGACACGTTGGCTGCGATGGTTGCGCCGGTCGGCGTGCCGAACTAAATTAGGTCCAGCTTGCTGGATTCGTTCCATGACTATGGAGTCAACTATTGGAGTCTGTCAACCCCCGCCGCTACGACGCCAGCCGCCGCCGCGCGCAGGCGTTGCGAACTCGGCAGGCGATCATCGACGCTGCCCGGCGCCGATTTCTGCACGACGGCTACGCCGCCACCACGATCGCGTCGATCGCCGAGGAGGCGGACGCATCCCCTGACACCATCTACAAGTCATTCGGCGGTAAGCCCGGCCTGCTGCGGGCGATGTGCGAAGAGGCGCTGCGTGGCGGCGGTCCTGTCCCGGCCGAACGGCGCTCGGACGCCATGCAGGCCACCGCGCCCGACTCGGCAACGCTGCTGCGCGGTCTCGGCACGCTCACCGCCGAGATCGCGCCGCGCATCGCGCCACTCCTGCTGCTGGTCACCTCCGCCGCCGCAAACGATCCCGCGCTCACCGACCTTCACGCCCAGCTCGAGCAGGCCCGACTCACCCGGATGACCCAGGTCGCACAAACCTTGGCGAACAAGACACCGCTGCGGACCGGTCGAACCGTCGCCGAAACGGCCGACATCATGTGGACCTACAGCTCTCCCGAGCTCTACCGCCTGCTCGTCCTGACCCGAGGCTGGACGCCCGACCGCTACGGCGAGTTCGTCGGCGAATCACTCGTCGACGCACTCCTCGATAGCAAATCCACACGACGCAGACCTACGTAACCGGCCAGGTCGCTGACGGCAGGACAGGGATCGAGACCAGTTGTGCGGCGCCGTTTTCGACAGCACGGGTGAATGTGACCGACGCACGGCCAGCCCATCGTCGTTCTTGAGCCGCTACATGCCAAACCGAGCGTCATCGACCTCGGCAGGTTCCGCTCCATCCGTCGACGTGTCCCACGCTCGCATGCTCTCGTTCCGGGGATGCCTGAGCGGCAAGCGCATTCGCGGGTCAGATGCGTAGGGCGTGACGCCGAGGCGGAAGCAGAACCGGTGCGCGCGGCACTACTCTGCCGCGGTGCGCGACGCACTGGGGCAAGCGATCCGCGTGTGGTTCCGCCGGCCTGGGTGCCAACCAGAGCGATCGCGAGCGCTGCGCCACCGGGCCGATGGGCCTGGCGTCGACTGTGTCGGTTTGCCATGATGCGTTGCCTGCGGGGGAGGTTGGCAGTGGTTGACGTCGAATCGGTCACCGGGGCGAGTTGGACGCGTAAGCACGACGAACCCGGGGTGCCGCACATCCCGCATGCCCAGCTCATCGCGTATCCCCAGTCCCTACCCGACTTGATCACCCTGTGCCGGGACAAGTCGTCCGGGAGAGCGCTTCACGCAGCTGGTAGCCATTGGGCATTGTCGGAAGCTGCTGTCAGCGATGACACTTTCATCGAGACTCACGATCCGGATGAGCGGCACCCGGCGCTCGGGCGCACGCTTCACGAGGTCGTGCCGGGGTGCCTTACCGCGGACTACACGCGAGTGCGCGTGACCGCACCTCCGGATCGCCGGTGGAACGTCGTTCACATTGAGTCCGGTAAGCGCATCTACCAGCTCTACGCCGAACTCGACCAGCCCGACCACAGCGGAACCCGCTGGGCGTTCGAGACTTTGGGCGGCGCCGGCGGCCAGACAGTTGTCGGCGCACTCAGCACCGGCACGCACGGCGGCGATTTCGATCGTCCACCGCTGGCCGACTCTGTGCTCGCAATACACCTTGTCGCCGACGGAGGGCGCCACTATTGGATCGAGAAGGTAGATCCCGACCTGCCACAGATGACCGACGACGCGAAGCTCATCGAGCTGTACGGCAGCGATCCACTCTGGGGCGACGGCAATTTCGAGATTATTCGCGAGCCGGACAACGCAGTCTTCGACTCGGCGCTGATCTCACTGGGTCGTTTCGGCGTGATCTACTCAATCGTGCTGCGGGCGGTTCCGCAGTACGGGCTCACCGAAAAGCGACGACTCCACCTGTGGCAAGACATCAAGCAAGACATTCTTGATCAAACTAGTCCGCTGTGGCACGACTCCGTGCCGCCCGGCGCCGTCGGCGACCAGCGCTTTCTCCAGGTTGTGGTGTCGCTCGTCCCGCATTGGAACGGCACGAGGAACCTAGTCGGCGTCACCAAGCGCTGGAACGCGGAGCCAAGTTCCTCGTTCCCAGGTGCAATGGAACGAGTCGGTGACCGCGTGCCCGGCGCCGACCCTGACCCGCTGCTGAACGCGACTCGATTCAGCAACGCCGGAACCAGCTGGGCGTTTCGTCCCGACCCCAATCACCCGGAACAGGGCGGCGGCCCGACCATGCTCAACAAGGCCTGCGCGGACGGAGACTTCGTGCGCGGTCTCATACTGGCGGTTGCTGACGACATCGAGCAGTTTGCCGACAGCGCCGGGCATTCCGTGAGTCCTACGGTCGCGGCAGTCGCAGGCATCGTCGGCGGTGTCGCAGCACTCGGCGCGTTGGCCCTGCTTGAGGCTCTGAAAATCTTCGCGCGGGTATTGCGAGCATTGGCCAACTCCCTCGGCTCGAACGTCCGCTTTGGGCAGGTCCTCAACGAGGCGAAGACCGCGCTGCTTGGGGAGACGGCCTCGGGGGGGCCGCTCGAACAAGCCGCTGGCGTGTTCACCTGGCAGATGATCAATTACGTGGCATTCAGCGCGTTGCAGAGCGATCGCGATTACACCGCAATAAGTTACGCCGTCATGGACGTCCACGATTACCCCAGCGTGAGTTGCGAGGTGAACGTGGACTCGATCGAGGTGTTCTTCCCCGTCGCGGTACAAGCGTTGGTCTTTATAGACAACCTCGTCGCGTTCGAACGCGCACAGGAACTGAACGGCAAGTCGATCTCGGGCTATGCATCCCTGCGGTTCACCGGGCCGAGCACGGCGCTGCTGGCCGAACAGCTGTGGTCGACGACCTGTGCCATCGAAGTGTCAGCTCTGAAAGACGTCACCGGTGGCACTGACCTCATCGACCATGCAATCTTGCTAGCCAACCACCCCTTCTACAACGGGATCCTGCATTGGGGGCAACGCTGCGACTGGACAGAGTCGGACGTCGTGCGAACCCACGGCATGGCGCTCGACCAGTGGCGGTCTGGGCTACGGCGAGTGTCCGGGGGCGGGCAGCGATTCTCGAACGCCATGTCGCGGCGGTGCGGACTGGAACCCTGACATGCCTCAGACGATGTACGGCCCCTGGCAGCTCAGTGCGAAGGCCCCTTGGATTGGGGGTGGCGGGGTGCAACGATTCCGGGTCGACGGTTCGACCACTACGGACGGCGTCTACGACGTAACTTCGTCCGCACCCGTCGAGCTGATCGTCGACGGCCCCGAATGGAGTCTCGGACTCGAGCAGTGGATCGAGGGCGAGGGTTGGACACAACCGCGGACCGACACGATCATCAGGCAGCAGGACAACGGTTTGGTCGTTGTCATCCTCATC
The DNA here is from genome assembly GCA_963787985.1 of uncultured Actinomycetota bacterium. GTDB lineage: Bacteria > Actinomycetota > Actinomycetes > Mycobacteriales > Jatrophihabitantaceae > Jatrophihabitans. The sequence goes on from CAWBEL010000001.1 coordinate 105,792, forward strand.
CACAGCCAACTACTCGGTCCTGCTGGTCGTATCGGCCTCCCCAGTCCCCTCAGGATCAGTTGCCTGGCCCAAGACCCATTGTTGAGCCCACCGCATCAGGACTGGCCGGACTTTGGTCTTCCCGCGAGCTAGTTTCGTTGCCTCCCTTGAGGCGCAGCGGCGAGCGGGAAGCCTGCGCGTTCACCCCACCAGCATGCGCACGTGACTACGCCCGCATCTGCCGCGGTCCGAGACAGCCCAGCGGCGCTCTGGAGCGACGAGATCTTCCGCCGCGCCCATGATCGTGGCGAGATCGACCTCGGCAGCATCCCGCCCGCAGTACTGGCCATGCGTTCGACCTCCTGCACCACGACCTCCTCATGACCCTCAACCCACTACAGCCCAAGCGGATCAAGTCGATCGTCGACGACCTGTTCCTGCCCCTCGTGGCACGTCATCAGCGACTCACGCACTGAACGCGGTCGTGCGCTGGAGAAGGGGGGTGCCGAACCAGCCCCAGTAGATGCGGTGGTGGGCGATCTTGGGGCCCAGGAGGTCCATGACCTCGACCAGATCGACCTGGTCGCCGTCGGGCGTCGCGCGCGGGTATTCCCAGATCAGGGTGTGTCCGTTGAACTGGTACCGGCCGGTGCGATACCAGCGGACGAGTTCGTTCGGACGGTTGTCGGTGCCGCGCTGGAAGAAGGGGCGCATCTGCTCGCGCCCGGTGAGCACGCCGCTGCGCTGGTCGAGCACGCGAGGGATCAGCGGAGTTTCGAGAATGGCATCGGGCAGGTACAACTCGAGCAGCCCGTCGATGTCGCGTGCACGGGTGCGCCGGTCCCATTCGTGGTGGACAAAGGAAGCATCCTCGGGCGTGGCGGTGCAGCCGGGTTGGGGCGCGGTGGTCATGGACGCCACGCTAACGAGTGGACGTTACGTCGTTGATCGAAACGTCCGTGCGCCATGATGGTAGGTATGGACGACCCAGCCCGACACCTGGATCTGGCCGCCGCTGGTGCGCTGTTCGGCGATCCGGCCCGGGTGGCGATGCTGACCGCGCTTGCTGATGGGCGAGCGCTACCGGCCGGCGAGCTGGCGTCGGCAGGCCGGGTGTCCCCTGCGACGGCGACGGCACACTTGCGTCGGCTGGTCGATGCCGGCCTCGTCAAGGTCATGCAACAGGGGCGCCACCGGTACCACGAGCTGAGCGGGCCGGACGTCGCTGCGGTGCTGGAGACGCTCGCCCGGATTGCCCCCACCGTGCCTGTCCGGTCGCTGCGGCAACACCGGGACGCGCACGCGCTCGCCGAAGCGCGCGCGTGCTACGACCACCTCGCTGGACGGCGCGGCGTCGAGCTGCGAGAGCGGTTACTGACCGCCGGTGTCGTGGAATGTGTCGATGATCGCGACCATCGCCTGACTGACGGTGGCGCGCGCGTCCTAGCCGATCTGCACATCGACGTCGACCGGCTCCGAACGACTCGCCGGGTGTTTGCTCGGTCGTGTCTGGACTGGACCCAGCGCCGCCCGCATCTCGCGGGGGCCCTGCCGGCAGCGCTCACACTCGCCTTCCTCGACCTGGGATGGCTCACGCGTACCAAGGGACGCGGGCTGGGAGTCTCACCGCGCTACGAGCAGGAGCTGGACCTACTGCTCATGCCGTAGCCAGCGACCGCCACCCCGCGAAAGGGATGCCGTTGGCCGACCACGCCGTCGGCCCGGCGATGGCGGTCATGACCAAGCGCCACTTGAGGGCGGGGCGACGGTCGCGTCGTTGCGCCCCGAGGCGCGCAGCGCGTCATGTACGAAACCGGTGGCCTTGAGCTCTTCCATCGTCGCAGAGAGGAACCGGAGCGATTCGTCGGTGCGGGTCCTGGCCGTCCCGACCGCCTGCCGGATCTGCATGAATCGGCCTTCGACGACACGCAGACCTGGGTGGCGCGCCACGGCGTCGACCATCGGCTGACGAATGCCGGCACCGACCTCAAGACCCAACTCGCGGAAGACATCGAAACCCTCGTGCCCGCGCACCACCTGCGCGCGCTGCAGCGAGCGGGTCAGGAACAGATCGTATGCCGAACCTTCCTTCACACCGATGCGGACGTCGTTCCGGTCGACCTCGCCCGGTGTGGTGATGCCGGAACCGTCGGGGACGACGAAAACCCCTTCGATGAGCGCGTAGGGCGCGGTGAACGCGATGTCGTTCAAGCGCTCCGGCTCGATGGCGAGGAAACAGATGTCAGCCTGGCCCACGCGCACCGCCTCGAAGGACTTGCGGGCCGCGTCGAAGCAAGCGAACTGGACGGGGACGCCCAGCTGAGCCGCAACCTCGCGGGCGATGTCGACCGTCACGCCTGCGGGCGCCTCCGGCGTGCCGGAGGCCAGTACCGGGTTGCCGAGGTTGATCGAGGCGCGCAGGACTCCGGTCGGCGCGAGATCGGCGACGACGAGAGGCACTCGTCGGTCACGAGGTTGGCGTGATTGGGGGGATTGGGCGCCCATTGGATCTCCTGGGGGAGAGGACATGTGTGGTGAACAGCTCCGCAGCCCAGGTGACGGTGTCGAAGCGGAGCGACCGGTACAGGTCGAAGGTGTGCTGGGCGCCGGGCAGCTCGAGGTACACCAGCGGGCTGGTCGGAGCAGCGGTCCGGAAGCGTTCGACGAACTGACGGGCCACGGAGACACGTACGAACGAGTCGCTGGTGCCGTGGACGACGAGCGCTGGTGGCACGCCGTCGTGAACGTGGTCCATGGGAGCCGACAGGACGTCGGTCTCGCGCTCGATCCACGTCGGGCTGCCATAGAAGCCGTAGAGGAAGATTCCCGCCGAGACGCTGGTGTCGGCTGTTTCGAAGCCGGGTTGCAGCCTGGCGTCGTTCGCGGTGAGGGCGGTCATCGCCGCGAGGTGTGCTCCGGCCGAGCTACCTGAGACGACGAGGGTCGAGGGGTCGACGCCGTAACTCGCAGCATGTTCGCGCACCCACGCAATCACCCGCTTGGCGTCGACCAGGGGCGCAGGATAGGGCGCGTCACCGGCGAGCCGATAGTTCGCGCTGATGCACAACCAGCCCTGACTGGCCAGACGGTAGATCAGGGCACGGGCCTCGCGGTTCTTTCGGCCGCTGCGGTAGCCGCCGCCGTGGAAGTAGACCAGGCACGGCCCGGCCGCGACGCCGGATCGTGGCAGATAGACATCGAGCAGGTTCCGTCGACCCGCGGGGCCGTACGCCAGGCCGGCTCGCCGCACGACGTCGTGCCGGCGTACGGCCAACGGGGCAAACAGCAGGCGCAACCACGGGCGGCGTCGGCTACTCGCGTCCTTCGTCGACTCTGCACACGCGTCTTCGCCCAGTCCGTCGACCAGCGCCCGCGCGGCGGCCGGCCCGGCGCGTAAGGCACGTTCCACCACGACGGCGAGACCGGCGAGTGTCAGCGCAGCGAGACCGGCGCCGACCATACCGACCGGAGTGCCCAGATCCCCTTGGACGGCGGCGAGCACCGTGGCGGCAAGGACCCACGCGGCGGCCAGTGCCGGCACCTCATTGATCTGGAGCGCGAGCCGCCAGCACAGCTGGCCGGAGGTCCAGCCACGGGGTGGGCGGGCGAGCGCTGCTGCAGTCGGCACCCCTGGAGCAACCACTGAGATCAGATAGCCGGCAGACACGACAACTTCTTTCTGGCAACGACCGACGAGCTCATGCGAAAAGTCCAGGCTGGCCGGTCTGATCTCCGCTGGCTGGAGAGGGCGACTTTCGAAGGATCAAGTGCGCAAGCTGCGCCAGTTGGCGATAGGGGTCAGCGGCGCCGAGTCGCTCCTCAACGTCGAGGAGCGCGCTGAGTTGGTCGGGGTCGGTCGGCGGTGCCGGATCGAGTTCGTCCATGTCGACGGCGATCCGCACGCCGTACCAGTTCTCGACGTGCAGACCCGCTTTGGCGGCGACGGCGATCAGGGCATCCAAGTCATCGGCGCGGGCGGGAGTGCCGAGCTCGTTGAGATAGCGCATGTCGCGTTCATCCCTGCGTGCGGCGTCGTATTCGGTGAATGCGGCGAGTGCTGCTCCCCAGTCCTGCCGCGCTGCCGGGCGCCACAGCGCCGAGGTCGTCGTGCGTGTGGCGATGGCGAGGAACCCGCCCGGTGCGACACGGGATCCGAGCTCGGCGATGACGGGGTCGCTAGAGGGCAGGTACATGAGAACGCCGAGGAGCAGAACCGCGTCGTACCCCTCGTTGCCCGTGACAGCGGCGAGTTCGCCGAGCCCGCCGTCGGCGACGCTCAGACGACCCCGCACCTCGCTGCGCTCGTCGTTCAACGCCGCACGCAGGCTGGCCCGCATCTCGGGATCCGGTTCGACGGCGAGCACCTCATAGCCCATCCGGGCCAACCGGATCGACTGCGTTCCCTGCCCCGCGCCGACGTCCAGGATCCGCGCTGGTGGTGGCGGGATGTGACGGTCCAGCTGGCGGGAGATCAGTTCCTGCCGGACCACGTTGCGGACCCGGTCGATCCGATTCAGCCAGACGTCTCGCCCACCGGGGAACGTACTTCGAGCACTCACGGCCGCGAACATACTCGCGCGGCGCAACCATAAACGGCGCTCGATCAGCCGGGCAGCACGCTCACGTCCAGTCGCGCCAGCCGAGCCGGATCAGTGATCAGCTCGTAACCGGCGATCTTGTCTCCGGAGAAGCGAGCAGCCAGCACCAGGCGCAGGCGAGCGTGCGGCGCGACGACGATCCCGACCTCTCCGCCGACCAATGCAGGCGCCGCGAACCGTGCTTGTCGTCCGAACACCACGATCTCTCCCGCGACCTCGCTGGCCCCACGCACGACACCAGCGCGACCGGCCGGCAGCGCACCGTGATCGGCTGTGCGCACGACATCAGGAGCGAGCACCGTGATGATCGCGTCGACGTCGCCGGCACGAGACGCGGCGAGAAATGCCTCGACGGTGCGGCGATGGCGATCGAGGTCCGCCGTCGGAGCCACGGGCCGTCCCCGGATGCGACGACGCGCCCGGCTGGCCAGCTTCTTCGTCGTCGCGGTCGAGCGGTCGAGCACGGTCGCGATCTCGTCGAACGGCACCGCGAACATGTCATGCAGGACGAAGGCAATGCGCTCGGGCGGGGACAGCCTGTCCAGGACGACCAGCACGGCCCGGCCGACCTCGTCGACGAGCACCGCTTCCTGCTCGGGCCCGTCAGACCGACCGACGTCAGGATGATCGTCGGGGCTGTGCTGCCCTACCAACTCCTCGCGCCGCGCTGTGCGCGAGCGAAGTAGGTCGAGACAGATTCGCGAGACCACCGTGGTCAGCCACCCACCGAGGTTGTGCACGTCGTCGGCATCGGTGCGGGCAAGGCGGAACCACGCCTCCTGCACTGCGTCGTCGGACTCGTTCTCTGAGCCGAGCATCCGGAATGCGACCGCTCGCAGCCTGCCGCGATGGGCCTCGAATTGGTCCGCCAGCTCGTCCCCTGCGGTCATCGGTCACCTCTGCCGCTCGCCATCCGTCAACACAGTAGAGAACCAGAACGCTGCGGCGCCAAGATCGACAAAACCCAAGCGATGCTCGGTGCCCCCACTCAGCGAGGTACCGCATGATCGTGTCCACGGATGTCCAGGAGCCTGTCGTCGCGTCCGCGCGGCAGCGGTTGACGCTGTTGGCCATGTGCCTTGCCACGTTCATGATCCAGCTCGACGTGACCGTGGTGAACGTGGCGCTGCCCCGTATCCAGGCTGATCTGGGCGTCGGCCCCGGTGCCCTGGAATGGGTGATCAGCGCCTACGCGCTCAGCCTGGCTGCGCTCATCCCGGTCGGAGGTGCGCTCGGCGATCGCTACGGCCGCAAACGGATATTTCTTATCGGACTGGCCATCTTTGCTGTCGGCTCGACAGCCTGCGCAGTGTCCGCGACCGGCACCACCCTGATCGCATCGCGTGCGGTCCAAGGGATCGGTGGTGCGGGCATGCTCGCACTGACGTTGTCGATCATCACGGAGGCCTTTCCGACGCCAGGTCGGGCCGGCGCCATCGGCACCTGGGCAGCAGTCGGCGGAACCGGCTTCGGGGTGGGGCCGGTTACGGGCGGCGTTCTGCTGCGCAGCTTCGGCTGGGCGTCCGTGTTCTGGGTGAATGTCCCCATCTCGATCATCGGGATCGGGCTCACCGTGGTGGCCGTCGCCGAGTCCCGCAATGAACAGTCCCGTCGGCTCGACCACGTTGGCGTCGCGCTCAGCGCGGCCGGGTTGTTCGCCGTCACGCTCGGCTTCGTGGAATCGGCCTCACACGCGTGGCGATCCTGGCCCGTCATCGCGTCGCTGGTGGTCGGCGTGGCCTGCCTCGCCGGTTTCGGCCTCTGGCAACAGCACACGTCTCATCCGATGGTGCCCCCCAGCCTGATACGCGCGCGGAGCTTCGTCAGCGCCGCGGGAATCTACCTGATCAGTTACGCAGCCTTCAGCGGGGCGTTGTTCTACGTGACCCTGATGTACCAGGACGCAGCCGGCTGGTCGGTACTGCGTACCGGGCTGTCCTGGCTGCTCATGAACATCCCGTTCCTCTGCCTGGCCCAGCTCACGAGCCGACTCCACCGGCGACTCTCGTCGACCACCGTGATCTGCCTGGGCTGTCTGACCGCCGCTGCCGGACTTATCGCCCTGAGCCTTGCCAGCCCCTCAACGTCGTTCGTCCTCGCCGCGGCCGGATTCGTGCTGTCCGGGATCGGATTCGGCGCGCTGACCCCTGGCGTCGCGCACCTGGCTATGCGCGACGTCACGCCCGGTAGCTCGGGCGTCGCCTCCGGCGTACTCAATGCCGCTCGCCAACTCGGCACCTCCGTCGGCCTCGCAATACTCGCGACGCTCGGCGTCCGCACCGCCGTCTCGGCATGGGACACCAGGATCACCGGCTTCCCGCCGTCAATCCGCGACGCTGCACAACATCAGGCCCAGAACGTCGGTGGAGCCCGCATCGCGGCGGTTACCCGAACGCTGGGCAGCACCTATCGTCACCCGGCGACCCAGTCGTTCCTCGCGGGCTACCATCTCGCAGTCGGAGCGGGCGGAGTCTGCCTGGTGATCGCTGCTCTCGTCGCGGCCGTTGGGTTCCGGTCGAGCGAGTAAGCGTCAGCACCCCTCACGTCCATGGCCTCCGCGCGATCCCACACCACGCCGGTCGGAGTCGGGCCGATCGTTGATTCCAGGCTAAGTTCGCCGATCGCGTAGTTACGGTGTGATCGTGTTGGATCCGACTGATCGACCGATTCCACGGATCGCGCCCTTGGTCGCAGCACTTGAGCGTCACCGCGTGCGGTGGGTGATGAGCGGGTCCACGGTGCCCGCCCTGTTCGGTGCGGCGCTTGCGCCCAATGACCTCGACGTAGTGCCTCCTCTGGACCGAGGGAACCTTTCGCGAAGGGTCCTGAGGCGCGGTAGTACTGCCGGGCACGACGTCGGCCGCCGAGCTGGTCCGCGTCCCGGCGTCGGATAGCTAGGTTGGGTCTTGACCCCGAGCCCAACGAGGAGCACAGATGTCCGTTGTCGTCATCGCCACCGTCTACCCACAACCCGAGCACCGAGCCGAGGTGGTCGCCGCGTTCGAGTCCGCCATCGAACAGGTGCACAGCGAGCCGGGTTGCGAGCTGTACGCCTTGCACGAGGGCGACGACCGGCTGGTCATGGTCGAGAAATGGGCCGACGAAGGGGCGCTGGAGGTTCACCGCGGCGCGCCCGCGCTCGTTGAACTCGGCGGCGCTCTGCGGGGCAAACTCACCCAGGGACTCGACGTGCAGGTTCTCCGGCCGCACCCGGCAGGCACCGCGGGCCAAGGAGCCGTATGACCGGCCGGCGGTAGCGGCCGAGCAGCGCTAGGAGCGGCCGCGCTCGGCTGCGGTCACTCCGGATCCACCGGCTGATTGAACGTGCTCTTCGGGCCGGTGAACCACTTCTTGACCGACACGTGCCACCACACCCACAACAGGATGAGCGCGCCCGGCACCACAAGAATCGTGTAGTTGACGTATTTCCATGCGAAGCCGTCGTTCCCCGGCACCCCGGCGTACGAGGTCGGCAGCAGCGCGATCACCGACGTCACGACGATCTCGACCACGGCGACGATGCACATCCAGCGGTACTTCCCGCCGAGCGTCCAGCCGCCCGCCGCGAAGTTCGAGCCGGCCTTCCAGCGCAGGAAGATCGGGATCGCGAACGCCACGTAGAGGCCGACGACGCCGATCGACACCACCGCGAAGAACGCGACCGGCGTCGGCACGCCGCCGATGTCCACTTTGACGAGCGCGGGCAGGGTCAGCACGATCGCGATGAGTGCCGACAGCAGCACGCCGTACACCGGCACCCGCTTGACATTCAGCTTCGACCACAACCGGCTTCCTGGCACCGCACCGTCGCGGCTGAACGCGTACAGCATCCGGGTCGTGCTGGTCATGCACGCGACGGTGCAGAAGAACTGCCCTGCCGTCGAGATGATCATGATGACGCCGCCGGCCTTCGACGTCAGTGCCTGCTGGAAGATCACCTGCACCGAGCCGCCGACCTTGGCCTTGTCCTGCACCGCGAACAGGAACGACAGCAGCAGGATCCACCCGCCGATGGCCGAGTAGAAGATCGAGCGCCAGATGCCCTTCGCGGCCGAGTTCGCAGCGCTGTGCGTCTCCTCGGACAGGTGGGCGGACGCGTCGTACCCGGTGATCGTGTACTGCGTGAGGATCGCCGACAGCGGCAGCACGTAGAACAGGAAACCGATCCCGTGCGTATGGCCGCTGAAGAACCCCGTGTTGTTGAGCGTCCCGGTGAACACGTCCTTGACCGAGGCGTGGTGCGCCCCGCTCTTGAGGAAGAACCAGAGGATCACAACGACGATCGCGGCACCGAACACGTGCCACCACACCGACACGTTGTTGATCACCGCGAGCAGGTGGCTGGAAAAGATGTTGACCGCGGCGACCAGCACCAGGACCACGATGAAGTACAGGAAGACGCGGTTGAGATTGCCGGGGGTGTAGGAGGAATCGAGGAAGCTCAGGGTCCCGTCGAAGAACGTGGCGCAGCCGTAGGCGACCGAGGCGTCGATGGCCAGCAACCCGATGAGGTTCAGCCAGCCCGTGTAGTAACCGGCCTTCGGGCCGCCGAGCTTCGACGCCCACCAGTAGATGCCGCCCGACGTCGGGAAGGCCGACACCAGCTCGGACATGCACAGGCCGATCACCAGGATGAACAGCGACACGATCGGCCAGCCCCAGGCGATCGCAGCCGGCCCGCCGTTGTTCCACCCGACGCCGAAGGTCGTGAAGCATCCGGCCAGGATGGAGATGATCGAGAACGAGATCGCGAAGTTGGAGAAGCCGGACCACGAGCGGTTCAGCTCCTGCTTGTAACCCAGCTCCGCCAGGCGGCGTTCGTCCTCGTCGAGCTCGATCATTTCGGCCACGGCGTGTCTCCTCGAAGGACGACTTGTCACCGCCCCACCACGGCGACGTGCTCGGAAGACTAGAGCGCAGCCTGACAATCGGTCTAGATCCCAGACCTTTTTGGTCTTGTGGGCGCGTCGTGGACGGACGATCATCGTGGCCGTGACCGGCCCGGCTGTGCTGCCGCGCATCGGCATGACGACCTACCGCGACCGGGCCCGCTGGGGTCAGTGGGACCAGCCGGCCGACCTGCTGCCCACGAACTACGCCGACGCGGTCGTTGCAGCCGGCGGCCTTCCGCTGCTGCTGGCACCGGTGCCGGCCCGGCTGGCCGGCCAGACCGTGGGCACGCTGGACGGGCTCGTCGTCTCCGGCGGCCCCGACGTGGACCCGCAGCGGTATCGCGCGGCGCGGCACCCCCGCACGGGGCCGGCCTTCGCCGACCGCGACGAGTGGGAACTCGCCCTGGTGCGCGCGGCCCTGGAACGCGACGTGCCGATCCTCGGCGTCTGCCGCGGTCTGCAGGTGCTCAACGCCGCGCTGGGCGGCACGTTGGTGCAGCACCTGCCGGACATCGTGGGCAGCGAGGTCCACTCACCGTCGCCCGGCGCCTTCGGGCGGCACCGGGTCAGCCTGGACGCCGGCTGCCGGCTGGCCGGGATCGTCGCCTCCCCCGCCACGGTCGCGACGCACCATCACCAGGCCGTCGACGTCCTCGGACACGGGCTCGTCGCGTGCGGGTGGGCCGACGACGGGGTCGTGGAAGCCGTCGAGCTGCCACAACAGCGGTGGGTCGTGGGCGTGCAGTGGCATCCGGAGGCGCACGACGGCCACGCCCTGTTCGGGGCCTTCGTCGCCGCCTGCGCAGGGGCGCGGCGATGAGCACCCCGGGCAACGTCGAGGCGCTGTGGAACCGGACGATCTTCTCGACCGTGCCGGTGCGCAACGCCTTCGAGGTGACCGTCGAACGCCTCGCCCAGAGCATCCGGCTGGGCGTGCTCGTCGAGGGCGACCACCTGCCGCCCGAACGCGAACTCGCCGAGACCTTCGGCGTCAGCCGGGTGACCCTGCGCGAAGCCATCAAGGCGCTGCGCGAGGTGGGGTTGGTCGAGTCGCGGCGTGGCCGGGGCGGCGGCACCTTCGTCGCGGCCCCGGCGCAGGAGTTGTCTCGCACGGTCCGGGCGCCGACCGAGTCGCTCGAGGACGTGCTCGCGCTGCGCCGGGTCGTCGAGCCGGGCGCCGCGGCGCTCGCCGCAAGCCGCACCCTGACCGCTGCGGACCGCGCCAGCCTGCGGCGTTACCTCGACCTCGCCGGCGACGCCACGCCGGCCGTGCGGCGGCGCGCGGACTCGCGCCTGCACCTCGCGATCGCCGCGCTCGGCGGCAGCGCGCTGGTCACCGCCGCGGCGGCCGACGTCCAGATGCGGCTCGACGAGCTGCTGCACGCCATCCCGGTGATCGCGGCGAACATCGCGCACTCCGACCGGCAGCACGAGGCCATCGTCGACGAGATCCTGGCCGGGCGCGTCGAGCGCGCGCGAGTCGAGATGGAGGAGCATGTCGACGCGACCGCGGCGCTGCTGCGCGGCTTCCTCAGTTGACGTGAAGAACCGGAGCGAAGGTATGGTGCTCGTACCTTCAGAGAGGTTGTGGTCATGCAGCCTGCACTGACTCTCGAGGCGCTGAGCCTCGCCGTGGACGACGGGTCGATCGACACCGTCGTGCTCGCGATGACCGACATGCAGGGCGGTCTGAAGGGCAAACGGCTCGACGCCCGCTACTTCCTCGACGAGGTCGCCCAGCACGGCTCGGAAGGCTGCAACTACCTGCTCGCGGTGGACATCGACATGAACACCGTCGACGGGTATTCGATCTCCTCGTGGGAGCGCGGGTACGGCGACCTCGCCATGCAACCGGACTTCGCCACGCTGCGACGTGTGCCGTGGCAGCCGGGCACGGCCCTCGTGCTCGCCGACGCCGAGTGGCTCGACGGCACCGACGTCGTCGAGTCGCCACGCCAGGTGCTCAAGGCGCAGCTCGCACGGCTGGCCGAACGGGGCTGGACGGCGCACGTCGGCACCGAGCTGGAGTTCATCGTGTTCGAGGACTCCTACGAAGCCGCGTGGGACAGCGGCTACGTCGGCCTGACCCCGGCCAACCGGTACAACATCGACTACTCCGTGCTCGGCACGGGGCGCATCGAGCCGCTGCTGCGCGCGATCCGGCTCGGCATGCGCGACGCCGGGCTGCAGGTGGAGGCGGCCAAGGGCGAGTGCAACCTCGGCCAGCACGAGATCACCTTCCGCTACGCCGACGCGCTGACCACCTGCGACAACCACGTCATCTACAAGACCGGCGCCAAGGAGATCGCCGCGCACCAGGACCGCTCGCTGACGTTCATGGCGAAGTACAACGAGCGCGAGGGCAACTCCTGCCACATCCACCTGTCGCTGCGAGATGAGGACGGACGCCCGGTGTTCGCCGGTGACCGTCCGGGCGGGCTGTCCACATCGTTCGAGGGCTTCCTCGCAGGCATGCTCGGCGGTCTGCGCGACCTCGCCTTCTTCTTCGCGCCGACGATCAACTCCTACAAGCGCTACCAGCCGAGTACCTTCGCGCCGACCGCCGTCGCCTGGGGCTTCGACAACCGGACGTGCGCGCTGCGGGTTGTGGGCGAAGGCCAGGGCCTGCGCGTGGAGAACCGGCTGCCCGGCGGCGACGTCAACCCCTACCTCGCCGTCGCCGCCATGATCGCCGCCGGGCTGTACGGCATCGACAACGGTCTCGAGCTGCCGCCGGCGCACGCCGGCAACGCCTACGCCTCCGACTTCGACCGCGTCCCGACGACCCTGCACGAGGCGCGCGACCTGCTGGCCGGATCGACCCTCGCACGCGCGGCGCTCGGTGACGCCGTCGTCGACCACTACCTCAACGCCGCCCGCGTCGAGATCGAGGCCTACAACGCCGTCGTGACCGACTGGGAACGGCGGCAGAACTTCGAACGGATCTGACATGACCAGCCACACCGTGATCAACCCGGCCACCGAGCAGACGGTGGCGTCGGTCGACCTGCTCGACGCCGAACAGGCCGACGACGCCATCGCACGTTCGCGCCGGGCGTTCAGCACGTGGCGGGCGGTGTCCCCGGGTGATCGCGCGCGGCTGTTGCGGCGCTTCGCCGACGTCGTGGACGCCGACCGCGAGCACCTCGCAGAGCTCGAGGTCGCCAACTCCGGGCACACGATCGGCAACGCGCGCTGGGAGGCGGGCAACGCCCGCGACGTGATCGCGTACTACGCGGGCGCACCGGAACGCCTGATCGGACAGCAGATCCCGGTGGCCGACGGCATCAACGTGACCTTCCACGAGCCGATCGGCGTGGTCGGCGTCATCGTGCCGTGGAACTTCCCGATGCCGATCGCGTCGTGGGGTTTCGCGCCGGCCCTGGCGGCCGGCAACACGGTCGTCCTCAAGCCGGCCGAGCTGACCCCGCTGACGGCGATGCGGCTGGCCGAGCTGGCGCTCGAGGCCGGGTTGCCCGAGGGCGTGTTCCAGGTGCTGCCCGGCAAGGGCAGCGTGGTCGGGCAGCGCATGGTCGAGCACCGAGACGTCGGCAAGATCGTGTTCACCGGCTCCACCGAGGTGGGGCGCCAGATCATGGCCGGCTGCGCGCAGCACATCAAGCCGGTGACGCTCGAACTGGGCGGCAAGAGCGCCAACGTCATCTTCGCCGACGCCGACCTCGACGCCGCCGCTGCGGGCGCCCCGTACGCGGTGTTCGACAACGCCGGGCAGGACTGCTGCGCGCGCTCGCGCATTCTCGTCGAGCGCTCGGCGTACGAGCCGTTCCTGGAGCGTTTCGAGCAGGCCGTCAAAGCCGTCGTCGTCGCCGACCCGGCTGACGAGAGCGCCGAGATGGGGCCGCTGATCAGCGCCGAGCAGCGCTCGCGGGTCGCGGCCTACGTGCCGGACGACGCCGAGGTGGCGTTCCGCGGTACCGCCCCGGACGGCCCGGGCTTCTGGTTCCCGCCGACCGTCCTCACCCCGTCCGACCCGACCGACCGGGTGCTGCACGACGAGATCTTCGGCCCGGTCGTCGCGGTCGTGCCCTTCGACGACGAGGCCGACGCGATCCGCATCGCCAACGACAGCGACTTCGGGCTTTCCGGATCGGTCTGGACCCGCGACGTCGGTCGCGCCATCCGCGTGAGCCGCGGGATCGAGGCCGGCAACCTGTCCGTGAACTCGAACTCGTCGGTGCGCTACTGGACGCCGTTCGGCGGGTTCAAGTCCTCGGGGCTGGGCCGCGAGCTCGGACCGGACGCGCCGCTGGCGTTCACCGAGACCAAGAACGTGTTCATCGCGACGAAGGAGTGACCATGGCCGGGTCGGGCGGGCCGAGACTGGACGGCAGGACAGCGCTGATCACCGGTGCCGGCAGCGGCATCGGGTTGGCGACGGCGCGGCGCTTCGCCGCCGAGGGTGCGTTCGTCGTGTGCGTCGACCTCGACGCCGACGCGGGCACGAGGGCGGCCGAGGAGGTCGGCGGCAGCTTCGTGCAGGCCGACGTCGCCGACGAGGCGCAGGTGGCGGCGCTGTACGAGCAGGCGATCCGCGAGCGGGGCCGCATCCACGTCGCGTTCCACAACGCGGGGATCTCCCCGCCCGACGACGACTCCATCCTCGAGACCGGGATGGAGGCCTGGGACCGTGTGCAGCGGGTCAATCTCACGTCGGTCTACCTGTGCTGCAAGCACGCGATCGCGCACATGCGCGAGGCCGGCGGCGGCTCGATCATCAACACGGCGTCCTTCGTCGCGGTCATGGGGTCGGCGACGTCGCAGATCTCCTACACCGCGAGCAAGGGCGGCGTTCTGGCCATGAGCCGCGAGCTCGGCGTGCAGTTCGCGCGTGAGGGCGTCCGGGTCAACGCACTGTGCCCCGGGCCGATCAACACCCCGCTGCTGCAGGAACTGTTCGCGAGCGATCCCGAGCGGGCCGCGCGCCGCATGGTGCACATCCCGATGGGTCGTTTCGGCGAGGCCGACGAGATCGCCGCCGCGGTCGCCTTCCTGGCAAGCGACGACGCCTCGTTCATCACCGCCTCCACCTTCCTCGTCGACGGCGGCATCAGCGGCGCCTACGTGACCCCGCTCTGAGCCACGGCACCGATCGCAGGGAAGGGATGCCGATGGCCGTACCGGACCGCGCCCAGGTCGTCGTGATCGGCGGCGGCGTCGTCGGCACGAGCATCGCCTTCCACCTCGCGGAGCGCGGCGTCAGCGACGTCGTCGTGCTGGAACGGCGGCGCCTCACCGACGGCAGCACCTGGCACGCGGCCGGCCTGGTCGGGCAGCTGCGCACGTCGAGCAGCCTCACCCAGCTCATGCAGCGCAGCGTGGCCACCTACGAGACGCTCGAACAGCGCACCGGTTACGCCACCGGGTGGCGCGGGGTCGGCAGCCTGCGGATCGCGTCGAGCGCGGACCGCTGGACGGAGATCAAGCGGTTGGCCACCACCGGCCGCAGCTTCGGCTTCGACGTGCACCTGACGACACCGGCCGAGGCGGCCGAGCTGTTCCCGCTGCTCGACCTCACCGGCGTGCACGGCGCCACGTGGATCCCGAGCGACGGCTACGTCGACCCGAACCAGCTCACGCACGCCTTCGCCACCGGCGCCCGCGCGGCGGGGGTGCGGATCGTGCAGCAGTGCCGAGTGACGGGGATCGAGCGCACCGGGCGGCGGGTCACGGCCGCGATCACCGAGCAGGGCCGCATCGAGTGCGACACGCTCGTCAACGCGACCGGCATGTGGGGCACCGAGACCGCACGGTTGGCCGGCGCCGACATCGCCGTGAACGCGGTCGAGCACCAGTACGTCGTCACCGAGAAGTCCGACGTGGTGCCACCGGACCTGCCGACCCTGCGTGACCCGGACGCGCGGTTCTACCTCAAACCGGAAGCCGGCGGGCTGGTCGTCGGTGGCTGGGAGGAGGGCACCCGCGCGCCCTGGCGACGGATTCCCCTCGACCTCGGGCCGGAGCTGTTCGCGCCGAACCACGAGCGCTTCGCCGGCATCGCTGACGGCGCCGCTCGGCGGATCCCGGCCTTCGGCGACCTCGGCATCCAGACGTGGATCAACGGCCCCATCCCCTTCTCCCCCGACGCCGAGCCGCTGATGGGGGTGACCGAGGACGTCGACAACCTGTTCCACTGCTGCGGATTCTCGGCCGGCATCGCAGCGGCGGGCGGTGCGGGATGGGCACTGGCCAACTGGATCGTCGACGGCGACCCCGGACTCGACCTCTGGGCCTTCGACGTCCGCCGCTTCGGCCCCTCACACACCGTCCCGGCCTATCTCGAGCAACGTTCGATCGAGGCCTACGGCAGCTACTACGCGATCGCCTTCCCCAACCGCGAACTCGCGCGCCCGCGGGGCCAGCGCACGAGCGCGCTGTACGACCGGCTCGCCGCCCGCGGCGCCTACTTCGGCACCAAGTTCGGCTGGGAGCGGGCCAACTGGTTCGGCCCGGACCCGGTCGAGACTCCCACCTTCGGCCGCAGCAACGCCTTCGCCGCCGTCGCGGCCGAGCACCAGGCGGTGCGCACCGGGGTCGGCGTCGTCGACCAGAGCAGCTTCGCCAAGTACGAGATCACCGGGCCCGGCGCGCTGCCACTGCTGCAGAAGGTGGCCGGCGCGAACCTCGACGTGCCGATCGGGCGCGTCGTCTACACCCAGCTGCTCAACGCCCGTGCCGGCATCGAGGCCGACGTAACGGTCACGCGGGTGGACGAGCAGGAGTTCTACCTCGTCACCGGCAGCGCCTTCGGCCGGCACGACCTCACCTTCCTGCTGCAGCACGCGGCCACGGACGGCTCGGTACACATCCGTGACGTCACCTCCGCGTTCGGCGTCCTCAACGTGTGCGGACCGCGCTCGCGCGAGCTGCTCACCCCGCTGACCTGGGCCGACCTGGGCAACGACGCCTTCGGCTACATGACAGCCCGGCACATCGACGTCGGCACCGCCCCGGTACGGGCGTTGCGCGTGACCTACGTCGGCGAGCTCGGTTGGGAGCTGCATGTACCGAGTGAGTACGTCCGCGGCGTGTACGACGACCTGCTCGCCGCCGGCGCGGACCTCGGACTGCGCGACGTCGGCTACCGGGCCGTGGAGTCCCTGCGCCTGGAGAAGCAGTACCTCGCGTGGGCGGTCGACATCTGGTCCGCGACGACGCCGTACGAGGCCGGCCTGGGGTTCGCGGTGAACCCCGACAAGCCCGATCTGCTCGCCGGTCCCGCGCTGCGCCGGATCCGCGACGCCGGCGTGACCCGCAGTCTGTGCTGGTTCTCCGCCGACGCAGACGTCGTCATGCACGGTGGCGAGATGCTGACCCACGAACGCCTGCCGCTGACGCAGACCGTGCGTAGCGCCGGCTTCGGGCACACGGTCGGCCGCACGATCTTCTCGGCCTACGTCCCGGTCGAGCTGGCGCCGGAGCAGGACTTCGTCGTCGAGGTCGCCGGTGAGCGCGTCCTCGCCCGCCGCGAGAGCGGCCCGATGTACGACCCCACCGGGCGCAGGATCAGGTGCTGACGGTGGCCCTGGACGAGATCCTCGACGAGATCGCCGTGCTGCGCGGCCAACCGCGCGAGGTCGAGCCGCTGCCGGGCGGGTTGACCAACCACAACTACAAGGTCACGACGCCGGACGGCGGGTACGTCGTGCGGGTGTGCTCGGACGACGCAAGCGCGCTCGCCATCAACCGCGATCACGAGCACCGGAACTCGGTGCTCGCCGCACAGGCCGGAGTCGGGGCGCCCGTCGTCGACTACCTGCCCGAACGGCACGTGCTGGTCGTCGGCTACATCGACGGCATCACCTTCGGCGACGCCGACGTGGCGGCCAACGTCGCGCGGGTGGCCGTGGCCTGCCGGCAGCTGCACGCGGGAGCGCCGTTCGTGAGCGACTTCGACATGTTCGACACGCAACGGCGCTACCTGACGATCGTGCAGGACAGCGGTTACCGCTTGCCGGACCGCTATCTCGACCACGCCCCGCAGGTGCAGCGCATCCACGCAGCGTTCGCCGCCGACCCCGTGCCGCTCGTGCCGTGCAACAACGACCTGCTTGCGGCCAACTTCGTCGACGACGGCGACAAGATCTGGCTCATCGACTACGAGTACTCCGGCAACAACGACGCGTGCTTCGAGCTCGGCAACATCTGGAGCGAATGCCATCTCGACGACGGCCAGCTCGACGAGCTCGTCACGACCTACTACGGCCGGCCCCGCCCGAGCCGCGTCGCGCGGGCCAAGCTGCAGGGCCTGATGTCGCGCTACGGGTGGACGTTGTGGGCGTCGATCCAGGCGGCGACCAGCCCCATCGACTTCGACTTCTGGGAGTGGGGCATGGAGAAGTACGACGCGGCCGAGTCCATGTTCGGCGGCGCCGAGTTCGACCGGTTGCTCGACGACGTTCACCACGCCGACTGACGCCGGACGGATCAGCGAGGAGCCCCGATGTCGCAACCCCTGCCCGACCGGGCCCGCGTCGTCATCATCGGCGGTGGCGTTGTCGGCGCCAGCGTTGCCTACCACCTGACGAAGCTCGGCGTCACCGATGTGCTGCTGCTCGAGCAGGGCCGGTTGTCCAGCGGCACGACCTGGCACGCGGCCGGGCTCGTCGGTCAGCTGCGTGCCAGCGAGAGCGGCACCCGTCTCGTGCAGTACTCGGCCCGGCTGTACGAGTCGCTCGAGGCCGAGACCGGGCTCGCCACCGGGTTCAAGCGCTGCGGCGGCGTCACCGTCGCCCGCACCGAGGACCGCATGATGCAGCTGCGGCGTACGGCGGCGGCCGCCGAGGCCTACGACCTCGAGTGCGAGCTCCTCACGCCCGACCAGGCCCGCGAGCGGTATCCCGTGCTGCGCGCCGACGATCTCGTCGGCGCGATCTGGCTGCCCGGTGACGGCACCGCCAACCCCACCGACGTCACGAACTCCCTCGCCAAGGGCGCCCGGGACCGCGGCGCGCTGATCCGTCAAGGCGTGCGGGTGACCGGCGTCGAGCAGCGGGACGGGGTCGTCACGGGCGTGCGCACCGACCACGGCGACGTCGAGGCCGACATCGTCGTCAACTGTGCTGGCCAGTGGGCCTGGGCCGTCGGTCGGCTGGCGGGGGTCAACGTCCCGCTGCACTCGGCCGAGCACTTCTACGTCGTCACCGAGCAGATCGACGGCGTGCACCGCGAGCTGCCGATCCTGCGTGACCCCGACGGCTACACCTACTTCAAGGAAGAGGTCGGCGGCCTGGTGGTCGGCGGTTTCGAACCGCAGGCCAAGCCGTGGGTCGCCCCGGACGCGCTGCCCCATCCGTTCGAGTTCCAGCTGCTCGACGAGGACTGGGAGCACTTCTCGGTGCTCATGGACAGCGCGCTGCTCCGCATCCCTGCCCTGGAAAACACCGGCATCAAGAAGTTCTACAACGGCCCGGAGAGCTTCACGCCCGACAACCAGTTCGTGCTCGGCGAGGCGCCGGAGCTCCGCAACTTCTTCGTCGCGGCCGGTTTCAACTCCGTCGGCATCGCGTCGGCAGGCGGAGCGGGCGCGGCGCTGGCCGAGTGGATCGTCGAGGGTGAACCGACACAGGACCTGTCCGGTGTGGACATCCGCCGGTTCGCACCGTTCCACGGCAACGTCCAGTGGTTGCACGATCGCGTCGCCGAGATCCTCGGCCTCCACTACGAGCTGCCGTGGCCGAACCGCGAGCTGACGAGCGCCCGACCGTTCCGCCGTTCGCCTGTGTACCACCTGGTTCACGACGCGAACGCGTCGTTCGGTTCCAAGATGGGCTGGGAGCGGGCCAACGTGTTCGCACCGCCCGGCGTCTCCCCCGAACTCGACTACACCTGGGACAAGCCCTCGTGGCTTGCGTGGTCGGTCGCCGAGCAGCAGGCCACCCGCGAGCGCGTCGCCGTGTTCGACGAGACGTCGTTCGGCAAGTTGCTCATCACCGGTCGCGACGCCGAGGCCGTACTGCAGTGGTTGTGCACCGCCGATATCGCGGTCGCGCCGGGTTCGGTCGTCTACACCGGCATGCTCAACCGGCGCGGCGGTTACGAGTCGGACGTGACGATCACCCGGCTGGCGCCGGAGGAGTTCCTGCTCGTCACGAGTTCGGCGTCCGTGGAGCGCGACCGTGACTGGATCCGTCGCCACACCGGTTCGGACCAGCACGTCACCGTCACCGACGTGTCGTCGGCACTGGCCGTCTACGGGGTGATGGGTCCCGACTCGCGCGCCCTGCTGCAGGCACTGACGCGCGCTGACCTGTCGAACGAGGCGTTCCCGTTCGCGACGAGCCGCCTGCTGGACCTCGGCCACGCGACGGTCCGCGCCACCCGCATCACCTACGTGGGCGAGTTGGGCTGGGAGCTGTACGTGCCGAGCGAGTTCGCGGTCGGTGTGTACGAGCAGCTGCTCGAGGCAGGCCGTGATCACGGCGTGGCCCAGGCCGGCTACTACGCCATCAACGCGCTGCGACTGGAGAAGGGGTACCGCGCCTGGGGCAGCGACCTGACCCCCGACGACACACCCGTCGAGGCCGGCCTGCTGTTCACCTGCAGCGGCACCGACTACCTCGGCCGGGACAGCGTCGAGAAGGCCCGAGCGGCGGGCGCACGACGACGGCTCGTCTCGCTGGTGCTCGACGATCCGGACGTCATGATGTGGGGCGGCGAGTTGATCCTGCGCGACGGTGTGGCCGTCGGCCAGGTGCGATCGGCGGCGTGGGGCGCGACGGTCGGGGCTGCGGTGGCCCTGGGTTACGTGCGGCGGCGCGACGGCGACGCGGTGACCAGGGACTACCTCGAGAACGGCGACTACACCGTCGACGTCGGCGGTCGCCGGTGCCCTGCCACGGTGCACCTGCGCGCCCCGTACGACCCGGGGAACGCCCGAATCCGGGGGTGAACCGGCCGGAAGCCGCGACCGTCAGGCCCAGCGCGCACGCCCGTCAGTCGTAGATCCCGGTGGCCTGGGCGCGTTCGATGAGCGCATCCTCGGCCCGGACGTTGTCGAGCTGCACGACGCGCGGGGGCAGCACGCCGGCGTAGAGCCAGTCGGTCGCGACGCGGATCTTCGCCGACGCGGTGGGCAGGGCGTAGAGGTGATAGCCGCGCGCGACGAGCTTGGCGATCGGTCCGGTCAGCGGCACGCCGAGGGGGCGGGCGACGGCGGCGGTGCCGCCGAAGTCGGCGACCAGGCCCAGGTCGTGGTGCTGATAGTGGACGCGGGTGCCGCGGCCGAGGCTGGCCGCGACATTGCGGGCGAGTGTGGCGCCCTGCCGTTGCGCGTGCTGGGCCGTGGGCGCGGTGAGCGGTCGTTCGCCGCCGGGACCGGCGTGCATGGTCGTGTCGGGGACGGCGGCGGCGTCGCCGGCGGCCCACACGTGGGTGGTCCCGGGGACGGCGAGGTCGGTGTCGACCACGAGCCGACCGTGGCTCGTGGGGAGTCCTAGTCGCGCGACCAGCGGGCTCGGTGCGACGCCGGCGGACCACACCAGCGTGCGGGTCGGGACCAGGCTGCCGTCGGACAGCGTCACCGATCTGGCGGTCACCTCGGTGACGGTGGTCTGCAGGCGCACGTCGACCCCGCGGCGCCCCAGTACCCGCAGCGCGGACCGGCCGAGCGAGGGACCGAGTTCGGGCAACACCTGCGGTGCGATGTCGACGAGGACCCAGCGCACGTCGTCGGGGTCGACCGACGTCCAGCGTTCGGCGATACCGCGCAGCAGGTGCTGGGCCTGCGCCACGTACTCCGTACCGGTGTAGCCGGCCCCGACGGCGACGACCGTAAGCCGTTCGGCTCGCTCCCTGCGTCCCTCCTCGGTGTCCGGCAGGGCATCGGCGCGATCGAGTTGGGCGAGCAGGTGGTTCCGCAGGAACGCCGCCTCCTGCAACGTCTTCAACCCGTGGGCGTGCTGGGCGACGCCGGGGATGTCGAACTGGCGCGTGACGGATCCCGGAGCGAGGATCAGCCGGTCCCAGGCGACCGTCCGGAACCCGGCGTCCGGGCAATCCATCGAGACCGTGCGACCGTCGAGGTCGACGGCGGTCACGCGCCCGTGCACCTGCCGCACACCGGGGACGGCCTGGCGCAGCGGGACGGCGATGTCCCGCGGGTCGAGGACACCGGTGGCGACCTCGGGCAGCAGCGGGCTGTAGAGCAGGTAGTCGGTCGGCGACACCAGCGTGACCTGCGCCGGATTCCCGAGCAGGCGACGCAGGTGCCTGGTGGCGTAGAACCCCGCGAACCCGCCACCGACCACCACGACGCGTGGGTTGCCCGCCGACGCCCCGGCCTTCCTGCGACGCCGACCCCGGCGGCCGGTGGTCGTGATGTCGTGGGAGTTGGCGGTGGTGGACACGCACCCAGCTTGGCACCACGAGCGGCTCCTGACATGGGTCGGTTGACCGAACCCTCCGCCACCGTCATAGTTAGGTATGTGCCTAAGTATCACGACGAGCTCGACGCCGTGCTCCGCGCTCTCGCGGATCCGACGCGCCGGGCCGTCGTCGAACGGCTGGTGAAATCCCCGGCCGTCGTATCCGAACTCGCGGCACCGTTCTCGATGGCGCTGCCGTCTCTGCTGCAGCACCTGGGCGTCCTCGAGAGCGCGGGGCTGGTCACGTCGCACAAGCACGGACGCGTCCGCACCGTGAGCCTGCGGCCGGGAGGGCTCGACGTCCTGCACCTGTGGCTCGACGAGCAACGAACACCTGCAGAACGCCAGGCCGACCGGCTCGGCATCCACCTGACCCGCACCGCTTCGAAGGAGACCTGACGTGACCCGCGTCCGTATCGATCTGAACATCTCGCTCGACGGCTTCGCCTCCGGCTCCCCCGCGCCCGACAATCCGATGGGTGAGGACTGGGGACGCCTCACGGGGGCGTATACCGCCACCCGCACGTTCCGCGAACGCGTCTTCGGCGACGCGAGCGGCAGCGGCACGAGCGGGGTCGACGACTCCTACGCCGCCGCGTACTTCGACGGCATCGGCGCCGAGATCATGGGCGCGGGCATGTTCGGGCTGCACGCGTTCCCCGACGACCCGGACTGGCAGGGCTGGTGGGACGACCGACCGCCGTTCGGCTGCCCGGTCTACGTCCTCACCCACACGGCGCCGCGGCCCTCGATCCCCCTGCAGGGCGGGACGACGTTCCACTTCCGCAGCACCGCTGTCGAGGACGTGCTCGCCGAGGCGACCGAGGCCGCCGGTGGAGCGGACGTGCGCGTGGGCGGGGGTGTCAGCACGGCGCGGGCCTTCCTGCGTGCTGGGGTGGTCGACCACCTGCACGTCGCCATCGCCCCGATCCTGCTCGGCCGCGGCAACCGCCTCTGGGACGACCTGCGGGGCCTCGACCTCACCCACAAGGTGACGAGCGAGGTCGCCGAGAGCGGCACGATCCACGTCACCTTCGCGCGGTAGACGGTCACAATGACGACTGAACACCGACTTGCTCGCGCTGACTTCACTCTGACGCGCGACTACCCCGTTCCCGTCGCACGCGTCTGGGGAGCGTTCGCCGACGAGCAGCAGAAACTGGCCTGGTGGGGCGGCGGGGACGCCATCGAGCCCGGCGAGTGGGCGTTCGACTTCCGCGTCGGCGGGCGTGACGTCGCCGAGGGCACATTCCACGACGGACCGGTCACCCGGTACGAGGCCACGTACACCGACATCGTCGAGCACGTCCGCATCGTGACGACCTACGACATGTGGCTCGACGGGATCCACATGTCGACCTCGGTGGCGTCGCTCGAATTCGAGCCGACCGGCGAGGGCACCCGGTTCACGCACGCCGAGCACGGCGTCTTCTTCGACCAGTTCTGGGCCGACGGGCCGAACCGTGAGGGTGGCACCCGGGGCCTGCTCGAGGCGTTGGGCACCTACCTGGCCTGACGCCATGCGCTGAGGTCTTTCCTCATCGCAGAGCTGACGTGGGCGGTGCGTCGCTGGGAAGCGCAGCGCCCAGGGTCCTGCGTCCTGGACGCTTGTGGGCTGCCCGCGTACACGCTCCACGTTGCCGAACGGCCCGAACCGCGTTCTGCAGTTACGTAACGGCAGGTGTGTCTACTCGCGGGCAGCCCACAAGCGTCGCGAACGAGAACTGCCGACGGGCGAGCACCCTCGATCGATAGATCGACATGCTGACGAAGACTGTGACACTGGTGGGCGTGAAGGAGCGTGGACGTCTGCCGGTTGCCACGAACCGCAGAGCACGCCACCTGTACGTCGTGCTGGACACGGTCGAGGCCGGGATCGCGCTGGTCGGGAACGAGGTGAAGAGCCTGCGGCTGCGCCGGGCCTCGCTGGGTGACGCCTTCGCCACCATCGACGACCACGAGATGTGGCTGCACAACCTGCACATCGCCGAGTACGCCTTCGGCACGTGGACCAACCACGAGGTCAGGCGCAAACGCAAGCTGCTCCTGCACCGGGCCGAGATCGCGAAGTGGGAGCAGACCGTCCGCGAGCGCGGCCTGTCGATGGTGCCGCTGTCGCTCTACTTCAGCGACGGCCGGGTCAAGGTCGAGCTCGCCCTCGTCCGCGGCAAGAAGACCTGGGACCGCCGACACGACCTCGCCGAACGCGACGCCCAACGCGACATCGAGCGTGCGCTGTCCGATCACCGCAAGCGACGTCGTGGATGATGGATCGAGTGTCGAGGTCTCGGTTCATGCGTCTCGCTCCCGGGTCGGGGCTCAGCGACGAAGCCCTCGTCGAGCGTCCGTCTGACCGATCGCTATCCCGCTGGTTCCGCGAGGCCATCGACCGGTTGGCCGGAGCGGATCCAGGACTGAGCCAACTTCGCACCTCGGGCCAGGCGATCCTCGGCATCATTCTCGCGGTCGGGCTCGTCTACGGGTTCGTCCGGTTGACCGGCGCGTTGCAGCTCCCGGCCGGCGCCGGCCCCGCCGCCGTGATCAACGCCACCAACCACGCCTTGCTCATCGTGTCGATCCTCGTAGGCGGGATCGTCGCGATGATGGCCGGTTTCACGGTCAACGACTCCTCGCCGAAGCAGCAGCTGGTGTCGACTCTGATCCTGCCGTTTCCCATCCTCGGCGCGATGGCGACCGGCCTGGCGCTCGGGGCGTACCGCATCCCGTCGTTGGTCTTCCTCGTCGTTCTGATGACCGCGGCGGTCTACGTCCGCCGCTGGGGTCCGCGGGGGTTCGCGGCGGGTCTTGTCGCCTTCAACGGCGGGTTCCTCGGGTTCTTCCTGCACCGCGAGCTCGCTGTGCGCGACATCGGCTGGCTCGCGGCGGACGTCGGCCTCGGCATCGTCGCCTCGCTGTTCATCCGCTTCGCGGTCCTGCGCACCGATCATGAACGCACGCTGGACCGGATGCGCCGTTCCTGGCAGTCCCGGGCCACCCGGCTGCTCGATCTGAGTGCCGAGGCCGTCGCGGCGCCGCAGACCGGGCACCACAGGCCGCACGGGCGCGACGGCTATCAACGCGACGCGGCCGAGGTGCGGCTGCGTCGTCAGCTCGTCCGGTTCAACGAGTCGACCCTGATCGTCGAGGCGCAGCTGGTGACCACCTCACCGACCTCTGCGCGGCTGGAAGCGCAGGAGCTGTTCACGGCCGAACTCTCGCTCACCAACTGCGCACGGTTCTCCGCCGCGCTGGGCCATGCCCTCACCGCCGCCGACAGCGAGCTCCGCGACAACGCGATCGCGGCGCTCACGGCGGCCCGGGCCCGGGACTGGAGACGAGCACGGGAGCTGGCCGAGGCGATGCGCGAACGCACCGGTTCGACGGACCGGGTCACCACCCTCGTCCGGCGGCTTGCGCTGTCGATCGAGCAGTACGCGTCCTCACGTGACCGGCTGTATCAGGCGATCGAGGATCGCCGTCGGGGGGAGACGGTCGCCACGTTCGTGCCGGCAGTGGAACTCACCAACGGTTTCCTGCCCGGATCGGTACCGGTGAGCGCCGAAGCGTCGACCACCCCCGGCCGTGGACGGTTCGAGCAGGCAACGCTCCCGCCGTACCTCCGGTCCAGCATCCAGATCGCCATCGCCTCGACCATCGCAGTCGTCGCCGGTGATGCGGTCGACGGGTTCCGCCTGTACTGGGCCGTGCTCGCAGCGTTCCTGGCGTTCATGGCGACCACCAACACCGGCGAGCAGGTACGCAAGGCGCTGTTCCGCGTGGCCGGGACGGCGGTGGGCATCGTCATCGGTGACCTGCTGGTGCACGTGACGGGCGGCAACGTCTGGGCCGCGCTGCCGATCGTGCTCGTGGTCCTGTTCCTCGGCATCTACCTGATCCGCGTGAACTACACCTTCATGGTCATCGGCATCACGATGATGCTGTCGCTGCTGTACTACCAGCTCGGCGAGTTCAGCTGGCACCTGCTCGTGCTGCGCCTCGGCGAGACCGCGGTCGGGGTGGGTGCGGTCGTGTTCACCGTCCTGGTGGTGCTCCCGCTGCGTCCCCAGCGAGTCCTGACGACCGCCGTGCTGCTCTGGTTCCGGTCGGTGTCGACGTTGCTCGACGCCTCGCTCGACCGCCTGCTCGGGGGTGAGCCGCGCAACCTCCGACCGGCCATTCGTGAGGTCGACGCGTCGTGGGCCGCCCTCGAAGCGACCGCACAGCCGCTGCGGCACGCGACGTTCGGCCGCAACTCCTCCCAGCTCGCCGAGATCCGAGCCGTCAGCTCGGCGACCCGGTTCTACCTGCGTTCGATGGCCGAAGCAGTGCGGGCCGTCGAGACGCCTGTCGTCCCGGAGTTGCGTCCTGCCACGCGGGACCTCCGCGCGTCGGCGGCGGCCATCGAGAACCGGATCGAAACGGGTCAGCAGGGGGTCTACATGCGAGCGGCCGCGCTCGTCGATGACGCGGCTCGCGCGCAGCCGGCCGCCGCGGACCCCGCCCTCAGGTTGGCGCTACGCGACCTGACGATGCTCGACGGGGCGCTGGCCCGGCTTGCTCGCGCGCTGGACATGCAGATCCGCGACCACGACACCGTCGACCTGCTCGGCCCTGCGCCGGCCACCTGACCAGTCCGCCCAAGCCCTCGGAACACGACGCGTCACGGCTTCGGGGTACACGGTTTCGTGGACACGCACTCGGAGTAGAACGGGTACGCGGTGATGGCGGCGAAGTAGCCGTAGTCCTTGACCACGGCGATGTGGCAGCTCTTCTCCTCGACCCAGTCGTAGATGTGGAAGGTGCGCTTCTCGGCCTTCGGCTGGGCGTAGCCGTAGTGGTGCGACGCCACGACCTCCTGGTCGGTGACGCTCTTCGACGTGGTCGTCTCCTTCGTGACGGTGTAGGAACCCTTGGCCTCGACGCTGGCGATGCCGAAGCTCACGCTGACACCCCCGCCGCCCTGCCACGCGCTCGACGTCGTCTTCGTGCGGCTCATCGTGATGGTGAGTGTCTCGGTGCTGCCGCTGCCGTTGTACTTGCCGGCGGCCGTGCCCAACGACGCGTAGCTCACCGTGGTCTGCTTCACCGCGCGGCCGTGCCTTTCCCCGCTGCACAGGCTGTCCGGCGTCGCCGTGCCTCCGGTCGACGCGGCCCCGTCGGTCGCTGCGGACGCCGCCGCCGGCGCCGCGATGGCGGCGGTGCCGGCAATCAGCGCCATGACGGCGAGGCGTGAGACCGAGCGGGCAACTGCGCGGCGAGGCGTGGTGGTGTGTCGCATGGTGGACGTCCTTCCGACGTGATCTTGACGGTGAGCCTGACGCCGACTAGCTCGGTGTGGGCGGCAATTGACCGGCAGATTCGTTCCGGTCGACCCGGTGCGTCCCATTCGTCCGCGTTCTATGGTCATCCGATGGCCGTAACCGCCCGAGGCCGCGTGCTGCGGAGCGCGCGCGGTCGCGCCGGTCTGACGCAGGAGGAGCTGGCCACCCGGGCCGAGCTGTCCGTGCGCACGCTGCGTTCCCTGGAGCTCGACGCGACGGCGACTCCGCGCGCGGGGTCCGTGACGCGACTGGCCGACGCGCTGGGACTCACCGCCGGCGATCGCCGCATCTTCCTCAAGGCCTGGGGCATCAATCGCGACCGGCAGCCGTTGACGGTGGCTCAGATGATGGGCCCGGCCGGGCGGCGAGCCGGTGTGCCGGACGAGGTCCGCGCCCGGTTCCACGACACGCACGCGGTCTCGGTCGTGCGCGCGGTCCGGGTCGGCGCGAGCGGGTCGATCGAACTCGAGCGCACCGACAAGGTCATCGAGGCCGACCGCAACCACGTCGACACCGTCATCCTCGCCCTCGGCGGCTCCGGTGACAGGCCCACGCAGCCGCGCATCATCGAGGTCGACGGCGTCACCCTGACGCGCACGATCCATCCCCCCGGTTCGCGCTGGACGGTGTTCGAGCTCGGCCTGCCGGTGCGGCTGCGACGGGGTGAGCGGTACAGCCTGGCGGTCACCGCCGAGTTCCCCGCTCCGGCCGACTCGCCGGAGGTTGCGGCGGCGGTCGGCCCGGCGACGGCCAACGTCGTCGGTCAAGGTTTCAGCCGTGCCGCGCACCTGTGCGTGCTGCGCGCCAGCTTTCCCTCCGGACGGGACGATTGTTCCTACGTCGCCCGCGAACGCTTCGACGGGCCGGAGGTTTCCTACCGACCGCTGGACGCCCAGGGTGGGATCGCGCAGGTGATCATCGACTCGCCGGCGTCCGGGTGGCACGGCATCACGTGGGGTCGCCCGGCCCCGGCGTTCGACGGGTTCAGCTGAACCCGTTCCCGGGCGTGTCGCAGGTAGCCTGCACGCCATGGCGGAGGACGACGGCGTGCTGCGCCTGCAGGCGGTGCTGGAACCGCGCGGAGCTGGCGGTGGAGATCGGTCAGAGCATCGACGTCGAGATCGCGCCGGACACGCAACCGCGGACCGTCGAGCTGCCCCAGGCCCTGGCCGACGCGTTCGCCGGCGATCCCGCGGCCAGGGCGGCGTTCGACGCGCTGGCGCCCTCGCACCGCAAGGAGTTCGCGCGGTGGGTCGACGAAGCGAAGCGCGAGCAGACGACGCTGGCGCGAGTCGAGCAGACGCTGCAGATGCTCCGCGAGGGCCGTACCCGCCGCTAGACCCAGCGCGGACCTCGTCCCCGTCGGCTGCCTGGTACGGCGGCTGTCCGGAGCCGGGCAAAAAAAATGCCGCTCAGAGCAGAGGAACCGGGGGATTCCAACTCTGGCGACATTCCCGCGTGAGCGGGCTGCTTGCTGCAGTTTTCGGCAGGCTACCCACGGCGAGCTGACCGCTGTCCCCCGAGAGGGTCAGCTCCAGCCGCTGCAGACACGCATCGATCCTGCTGATGCGAGGCGGTCACGTTCCCCCCGGATCCGATGACCAACTGCCAAGGACGACCTTACGTGAGTTCTGCGTAAAGTCAACCCCGAATCTGCGCGGGGGCACGGCAAAGGTGGCGGCCTTCCGCGCCCGCCGCGGGGCCTCCGAACAAAAGATGCCGGCGCGTCCCTGAACGAGCCGCACGACGAGCGATCTCACGGACATGCCTCAGGCGGCCCAGGCGAATGCCTGAACCGCCTGAGCCGGTACGGAGGACGAGACTGTTCAGTTGGTGTCGCGGCGGTTGAGGAGCACGGTCGCCACGATCAGGGCGACGGCGACGTAGCTGCCGAAGATGAGCAGGTTCTCCGGACGTGACAGCTGGACCGGGATCGACTTCGTCGGATTGATGTCCGACTTGTAGGCGAGCAGGTGGTTGCCGGAGACGAAGGGCAGCAAGCGCGCGCTCTTGGCCGGCAGGAAAGCGTTGAGCAGGGGTTCGATCACGAAGCCCCAGACGAGCACTCCGGACACGGCCGCGGCGCTGTGCCGGACGATCATGCCGATGCCGAGGCCGAGCACCGCGGACAGCGTGGTGAAGATCAGACCCCAGCCGATCGTGGCCGGGATGATGCCGGTGTCACCGGCGCCCAGGCCGGAGGTCACGGCGCCGAGGAACCCGGAGCCGAGCCCGACGACGCCGAGGA
This sequence comes from uncultured Actinomycetota bacterium, assembly GCA_963787985.1. Taxonomy (GTDB): domain Bacteria; phylum Actinomycetota; class Actinomycetes; order Mycobacteriales; family Jatrophihabitantaceae; genus Jatrophihabitans. Next base: position 135,213 of record CAWBEL010000001.1, read on the forward strand.
GCAGACCGGACACGGCCGACGCGAGGGTCTTGGCGACGGCGATCGTCCAGCGGGCCGGCTGGGCAGTGAGCGCGCCGGCTAGGGTGCCGTGCTGCGCTTCTCCGGTGTAGAGCAGGACGCCGGAGATCATCGCCAGCACGGACACCACGGTCGTCCAGAAGAAGCCGACCTCGGTGACGGTGAGGACCTTGTCGGTCACGAACTTCGCGACCAGCCAGGACATCAGCACGCCGCCGATCGCGGTGAGTCCGAGGATCGCGCGATTGGTGCCGATCGTCGAGACCTTGATGCGTTCGCTGGTGAGAGCGGCGGCGACCGCGCCGGCGTGGGTCCGGGCGCTGACGCGTCGGGAGGGCGAGGGGATGCGCGGCGATGTGGTCGTGGCCGCGGGAGCGGTGATGGTCATGATGTCCTCTGTTCGGAGTCGAAAGTCGAAGTCGGAGTCGGAGCGGGTAGACGGTCAGGGCAGGTCAGGCGGAGGCGAACTCGGCGTACTCCCGGGTCATGTCGAGCAGGCTGTCCTCGAGCGATCGGGCGCGCTCGGTGATCTCGACGATGCGGACGCGGTTGTCGAAGGCGAGCCGGGACACCGTGTCGGTGCTGCTGTTGCGGATCACCAACCGTCCGGCATCCCGCTCGGCGGCGATGCCGTGGGCGGCGAGCAGCGCCGCGAGTTCGTCCGGCTGCGGGGTCGTGACGACGACGGCGATCTCGTTGCGGGCGGTGATGGCGGCGACGGTCTCGGCGGCGAGAAGACGGCCGGCCCCGACGACGACGAGATCGTCGGCGAACATGCTGAGCTCGCCGATCAGGTGACTGGACACGAAGACGGTGCCGCCGCGGGCGGCGAAGTCCGTGAGGTGGCCGCGCAACCAGCGGATGCCGTCGGGGTCGAGACCGTTGGACGGTTCGTCGAGCAGCAGGACCCGGGGCTCGCCGAGAAGGGCCGCCGCCAGGGCGAGCCGCTGCCGCATGCCGAGGGAGAATCTGCCCGCCTTCTGGTCCGCGGCGCTCTCGAGCCCGACCTCGCCCAGGACGGCGTCGACCCGGCGGCGCGGGATGTTGCTGAGGGCCGCGGTCGCCCGCAGGTGATTGCGGGCGGTCCGGCCCGGGTGCATGCAGCGGGCGTCGAGCACGCTTCCGACGGTGCGGGCGGGCTGGACGAGGTCGCGGTAGGCCACGCCGTCGTAGCGGACGTCGCCACGGTCGGGCCGGGTGAGGCCGACCATCATCCGCATGGTCGTGGACTTGCCGGCGCCGTTGGGGCCGACGAACCCGGTGACCCGCCCGGCGACGACGTCGAAGGACAGGTCGGCGACCGCGACCCGGGTGCCGTACCGCTTGGTCAGGTGCTGGGCCTGGATCATGATGGTGCCTTTCCGTCTGGGTGGCTGACGGAGGCAAGCCTGGACGGCAGGGCTGAGGTGGCACTGCCGTGGCGCTGAGGTGATCCGAAGGTCAGGGCGCGGACGCGGCCGACAGCCCGTGCTGCGCCGCGAAGGCGTCGACGTCGGGCTCGTCGAGGGTGCCCTCCAGGAACGCCGCGGAACGCCCCGCCGAGGCGCGCCGGGCGAGCGCGCGGTTGAAGGCGGTGCGGTGGGTTGCCGTGTCGGACGCGGTCAGCGCGACCGCGGCGGCGACGGTGTCGGCCAGGACGCCGACCGCCGGGTCCGCGGCCAGAGACGCCATGCCCCGCGCCCGGTCGGCGTACTGGGTCGCGAGGTGCGCCTCCCCCGCGGCCAGCGCCCACCACGTCAGCCCGATGAGCGCGGCGGTGGATCCCGCAGGCAGGCCACCTGCTGCGTACAGCGCCTCCGCCTCGCCCAGCCACCGGCGGCACCCGTCGAGGTCGCCGAGGCGGCGGGCGGCGGCGGCCCGCCCGACGAGCGCCGCCGGGTTCGGGGTGCGTGGGTTGGCCGTTCCGGACTCGGCGAACAGGCGTTCGGCCGTGACGTCGTCGCCCAGCCGGGCGTGCAGGGCGCCGAGCCGGGTCAGCCACATCGTCTCGAAGTGGATCATCGAGTTGACGCGGCTGGCGTCGACGAGTTCGCGGTAGGCGGCGCCGGCGCTGGCAAGATCGCCACGGGTCTCCTGCAGCCCGGCCAGCATGCCGAGCCCGTAGATGATCGTCCACCGCTCGCCGGACTCACGGAGCACCGCGACGCCGCGCCGGCCGACGCGTTCGGCGTCGTCGAGGCGTCCCAGGGCGGCGAGGTTGCGGGCCGCGAACACGTCGTGCGCGCCGTAACCCCAGGGCTCCCCCGTCGCGAGCAGCAGCGGGTACGCCTCGTCCAACGCCGCCTGAGACTCCCCCAGGTCGCCGTGCCGGTTCAGCAGATCGGCGAAGACGAGCAGGCCGGTCGGCAGCGCGTCGCAGCTCCCCGCGCGGCGCAGCTCCGCCATCGCTGCGCGTCCCTGCTCGAGCGCGGCCCCCAGGCCGACGACCGGTACTCCGAAGTAGGCCTTCCACAGACCCACCAGCCCGTGCGGTCCGTCCAATCCGGTCGCCTCGACGTCCAGCGCGTCACCCAGCCAGCGGTACCCCTCCCGGAAGTCGGACCTGATGAACCAGAAGTAGGCGATCGCGCGCATCAGCGCGAGGGCCGACGCCGCGTCCGCACGAGCGATGAACCAGTCCAGGGCCGCACGCAGGTTGTCCAACTCGGCGAAGAGCCTGGCACGCCAGGCGAGCCCGTCGTGCCCGCGCAGTCCCCCGCGACCCCGTTCGGCGACGAGCAGGAACCACGCGGCGTGGCGCCGGCCGAACTCGTCGGCCTCGCCCGAGGCGTCGAGGCGTTCGCGGGCGTACCGGCGCAGCGTCCACAACTGTGAGTACCGCGCGACATCGCCGTGGAGGTCGATCGTGACCAGCGACTTGTCGACGAGGCGGCTCAGCACCGCCAGCACATCCTCGGACGATCCGGCAGTGTCGCCGCACACGGCTTCGACGGCGTCGAGGTCCCAGCCCCCGGTGAACACCGAGAGGCGGCCGAACAGCCGGCGCTCCTCGTCGGACAACAACTCGTAGCTCCAGTCCACGACAGCCCGCAGCGTCTGGTGCCGGGGCAGCGCCGTGCGTGCACCACCCGTCAGCAGCCGGAAACGATCGTCCAGACGCTCGGCGATCATCGTCACCGTCAACGAGCGCAGCCGGGCGGCGGCGAGTTCGACGGCGAGCGGCAGGCCGTCGAGCCGGACGCAGATCTGCTCGACGACGACGCGGGTGGCGTCGTCCGCGGTGAAGCCCGGGCGCACGGTGCGGGCGCGGTCGACGAACAGCTCGACCGCGGCCCAGGACGGCAGGCCGTCGACCGGCAGCAGCAGCTCGCCGGGCACGCCGAGGGGTTCGCGGCTGGTGGCGATGATGCGCAGTCCCGGCAGGGCGGTGAGCAGGGCGTCGACGACGTGCGCCGCCTGGTCGATGACGTGCTCGCAGTTGTCCAGCACGACGAGCGGCGAGCGCCCGGCGAGATGGCGCACCAGCAGGTCGACGGTGGAACCCGGGGGCTGCGGCCCGGGCAGGGCAGCCGACGCCGCGCCGAGCGCGCCGGCCGCGGCGGACGCGACGCCGTCGGCCGCGGTCAGGCCGGCGAGTTCGACCAGCCACGCGCCGTCCGGCAGGTCGGCATCGAGCGCGGCAGCGACCTCCAGCGCGAGGCGGGTCTTGCCGGTTCCGCCGGGTCCGATGAGGGTGACGAGCCGGCTGTCGTGCACCGCGTCGCGCAGATGTTGCAGCTCGACGCCGCGGCCGACGAAGCTCGTCAGGCGCTCGCGGAGGTTGCCGTTCGGGCCAGGCGGTGGACGGGGCGGCGGCGAGCGACGTGCGACGGCGTGCAACGAGGGATCGTGCTGCAGCACGAGCACCTCGAGCTCGCGCAACGCCGGCCCCGGATCGACACCCAGGTCGTCGGCCAGGCGCGCACGGCCCGCGGCGTAGGCGCTCAGCGCCTCGCCCTGCCGCCCCGACCGGTACAGGGCGAGGATCAACAACTCGAGCAGGCGTTCGCGCAGCGGGTGCCGCCGGACCCACACCTGCAGCTCACCCACCAGCTCCGCGTGCCGGCCCCGCTCCAGGTCGAGGCCGGCCGAGGTCTCGACGGCACTCAGCAGCAGCTCGTCCACCCTCACCCTCGCGTCGTCCGCGAAGCCGGCGAAGGCGAACTCGGCAAGCGGTTCGGCCGTCCGCAGGTCCAGCGCCTCGGCGAGCAGAGCCGACGCCGTCTCGATGTCGCCGTCCGCTGCGGCGCGCTGGCCGCCCGTGACCAACCGATCGAACCGCACGACGTCCACGTCGTCAGGGGCGACGTCGAGCGCGTAACCGGCTGCGGCGGTCGTGCGTATGGCGTCTGCTCCGAGGACGCGCCGCAGCTGACCGATCTGCGCCTGCAACGCGTTTCCCGGATGGGCGACGGGGGCGTCGTGCCACAGCACGTCGATCAGCCGGTCGGCCCCGACCGGCTGTCCGGGCGAGAGCGCGAGCGCGGCGAGCAACGTCCGCTGCTTGATCCCGCGCAGGGCCACGGGCGCTCCTGCGACGTCGACCTGCACCTCGCCGAACAGCCGGACCTGCATGGCGTCACCCTAGGCTCATCGCACCCGTGGACGGACCGTTCTCGGTAACCGCGAATACCACGGACGACTGGAGTGAGCACCCATGCCCATCAAGTTCGAGAACGTCGGCATCGCCGTGCGCGACCTCGAGGAGACGATCGCCTTCTTCACCGATCTCGGGCTGAGCGTCGCCGGCCGCGACACGATCAGCGGCGAGTGGGCGGACACCGCCGTCGGTCTCGACGGCAACCACGCGAAGATCGCCGTGCTCCGGACGCCCGACGGCACCGCGTGTCTGGAGCTGTTCGAGTACCTGCATCCCGACGCGATCGAGACCGAACCGACCCTCGCCAACGAGATCGGGATGCATCGCGTCGCGTTCTCGGTCGACGATCTGGACGAGGCGCTCGCGATCGCGGCCCGGCACGGTTGCCGCCCGGTGCGCGGCGTGGCGACCTACGGCGACGTCTACCGGCTCACCTACCTGCGCGGTCCGAGCGGCATCCTCGTCATGCTGGCGCAGGACCTGACGAAGACCTGACCACCCGCCCCGACCCGATGGTCTCGTCGACGAGGTCGAGGACGGCGCGCCAGGCACGGGCGGCGTGCGTCGGGTGGTAGCCCACACCCGGCACGGTCGCGGCGGCGTGGGATGTGCCGCCCGCCGGCGAGCCGTCCGCGTTGTGGGGCCTGGCCCAAAACGCATGCTGCGCGCCGCCGTAGACGGTGGCGCGCCAGTCGACGCCCGCCTCGCCGAGCGCGCGACCGAAGGCCAGCAGCTGATCAGGGGTGCACAACGGGTCGTCCGAGCCGGTGCACAGCAGGACCGATGCCGCTGTTCCGGCCCAGTCGTCCGGGCGCGCGTCGGGTAGTCCCGGGTGGACGACCGCCACGGCGCGGAACGGCACGCCGGTGCACGTGAGCTCGAGCACGATCTGGCCGCCGGCGCCGTAGCCGAGAGCGGCGAGCCGGGTCGGGTCCGCGCCCGGCTGCGCGAGCAGGACGTCGAGCGCGGCGCGGCCGATCGCCTGCATCCGGTCGCTGTCCGCGAGCAGGGGCAGCACCCGGGCCAGCATGGCGTCCGGCTCGCCGAAGAACACCCGGCCGCCGTGGTAGTCCATCGCCAGGGCGAGGTAGCCGTGCTCGGCCAGCTCGTCGGCCCGGCTGCGTTGATAGTCCTCGAGGCCGATGCCGTCGTGCCCGAGGAGCACTGACGGCCAGGGTCCGGCACCCGCGGGCTGCGCGAGGTGGCCGGTCATGGTCAGACCGTCGGTCTCGTAGTGGATCTCACGCGTGACGATCATGAGCTCACGCTATCGAGGCGTCGTCCCCGGACAATGGGCGTTCGCTGTCGGCTGACCCGACCGGTCGAACCGCACCAACCGGTCAGAATGCGATGCGCGCGCTGCCCACCTGGCCGTCGGGGGTGGCGATGGACAGCGTCATCGAACCGGGGGCGGGAACCCGCACCGCTGCCGTGTAGGTGGTCTTCCCACCGCTGACGGTCTTGACGACGTCCACGCCGACGGGCATGAGCGGCGAGGTCGCGTCGCGGATCGCCGTCATCGGGAACGACTGGCTGACGCTCACCCGCGGCGGCGGGAACGGGAACGGTGGGCGAATCGGCAGCCGTCCGCCACCGACCCCGAGCGCGAGGAGTGGCCGGAAGATGCGCCCGCCCGACCCGCTGACGGTGAGCACACAAGGTCCGGTGCCGTCGTCGGCGGGGGTGTCGGTCGTCCACGTCGCCAGCAGGTACGGCGCGGCGACCCGCGAGGTGAGCACGGTGATCCGGGGCGGGTCGATCGCGCCGGCGGCGACCGTGGCGTGCCGAACCGAGACGCGTCCGCGTGCATCGCGCAGGACGACCTCGACGTCCAGCGCCGTGCCCGCGGACGGCCGGGTGAACCACGCCTCGTACGGGGTGACACCGGCGGAGCGGTCGCCCGCGACGAGCACGCCGGTGGCAGCGCCCGTCGGCGGCGTGGCGTCGGGCAGGTCGACGGCGGCGAGGTCGACGCGCGCGAGGTCGGGCAACGCGGCCGACGTGGTGTAGACGGGCGTCCCCGCGGCGGTCACCTGCACGGTCACGGTGCCGACCGACGGCGGCAACGCGCTCGTGAACTCGACGCGGATGCCGGTGTCGTCCGTGCCCCAGCCGTGGATCGTCAGCGCCGAAAGGTCCGGCGCGACGGACGGCGGGTTGGCGAGCACCGCGACGGGTGACGCGACCGACCGCACGCCGTACGTGCCGGTGTCGTCGTCGGTGCGGGCCGCGACCGCCACCGCCCGCAGCCGCAGCGGGCGCCAGTCGGGCACGACCGGGAACGCCGGCACCGTGATCGTCGCGAGCGGGCCCGGTGGATGCGGCTCGGGATCGGGCGTACCAGGTGGTACAGACACGACCAGCACGGGCGGACCCATCGACGCGACGCCGCTGGCCGCGGCGGTGACGCGCGTGGCGTGCAGCTCGAACGATGCGATCGGCAACGCGCAGCGCGCGGACAGCGTGATCGCAGCTGACATCCCGTCCGCCGCGAGCTCGGCCGACACGATCGGCATCGTCGGCGCGACGGTGCGCGGGCCGGCCGCTGCCTGCAGGCCGGCCGACGAGGCCGGCCACGCCGACTCGACCCCGGCGGCGTTCACCGCCGTGACGGCGTAGAAGGTGATGTCCTGCGAGCCGCGCGGCAGCGTCACGTCGACGCCGTCGGTCCCGGCAGGGTAGGTGGCGTAACGCGTGAACACCGCGCGCCGGGTGGCGGCGTCCAGCCCGTCGTAGGCCGCCTTCAGCGCGGCGTAGCGCTGCGGCAGCGTGTCGTGCCGGTCGGCCTGCTCGGGCAGGTTCGCGGCGCGGCGCAGCCTGGACTCGGCCACCGACCACACCGTCACCGACGCCGCGCCCACCACGCCGGCGGTCGAGACGTGCACGTGCGAGGCACCGTCGGCGTCGGGCAGCGAACCGAGCGGCACCGCGGGCAGCGCGGTGAACACGGCGACCGGTGGTACCGGCGAGCCTGCGTAGCCGACGACAGCCTTGGCGGCGACGTCGCCCCACGGCGCGCCGGACACGGTGGTCAGCTCGCGGGCCCACATGGCGACGGCCCAGTGGTCGCTCGCGGCGAAGTCGAGCGTCGTCCCGGCCACGGTGATGCGGTAGCGGCGGCTGTCCCCGTCGGCCGAGCGCGTCGACGGGTCGGTCGCCGTGACGGTCTGCGTGCCGTCCGCGGACAGGTACGCGACGGCGACGCCGCCCGACGACGGAGTGAGTTCCGCACCGGTCACCGTGAACGACTCGGTGAGCAGCGTGCAACCGGGAGGCACACCGAACGGGCCCGCGCCGGCCGGCAGTGGGGCGCCCGGGTACGCGGCCGGGCACAGCGCGATGCGCAGTTCGAGCATCGCCGGGGTGCGGGCCTGCCAGTCGATCACCAGGTCGGCGGACAGCGCCGTCGGGCAGGTGCTCGAGCCGGCGTAGCTTGCGTCGGCGCGCACGGCGACGACCTGCGGGATCGGGTACGGCGGCGCGACGCCCGCGTGCTGCGCGTCCGACCAGGCCGACCACAGCCCGTAGACGTCGGCGACCGCCACCGCGTGCGCGCTCGTGCGCGGCGAGAGGTCGATCGGCAGCTCGGCGCCGAGTGGATCGGTCAGGGCGACCTGGCCGTCGTTGGGGGTCGGGCGGGCGGCGAGCAGCTGCGGCGGCCACCAGTCGACGTCCGGGTCGAAGGGTTGGACTGGCTCTGCGGGCGCGACGTCGGTCGGGTCGTACCGGACGATGGCCCCGACGCTGGGCCGTTCGAGCGCGACGGTCTTCGGCACCCGGTCGAAGTCGGCACGCAGCGTCTCCAGCCAGGGCGCTGTGTCGGTAGCCGGGGTGAGCAGCCCGGCCCGGTCGACGCTCAGGTGCGTCGGCGGCCCGGGTGCTCGCGCGGCCTGGCCCGGCCACGGCAGCACGACCGCGAGCTCGGTGCCGTCCGGGTAGGCCGCGACGACGAGGAAGTCGGGGAACCCCTGGCCGCGCACGAGGGTGGGGTTGGTCAGCTGCGACAGCGGGTACGCGGTGCCGAAGCCGAGCGCGAGCGCCGCCGTCGCCTCGTTGCCGGCGGTCACGAGCAGCGCGCCGAGCAGCGGCACCGTCGCGTTCGAGGCGCCGCTCGCCGTGCGCCCGCCGCTGGTCGGGGCGGTCACCGATCGGGTGGGACGGATCGTGTCCTGCTGCCACGGCTCGACCCCGATGTCGAACAGCGGACGCGACTGGGCGAGCATCGCGGACGCCGGGCCGCGCAGGAACCGCTCCGGATCGGGCGGTAGCCAGGCCGGAACCATCCGCGCCGTCGCCGTCTGCCCGGGCCAGCCGACCGGCGCCTGCCCGCGGTGCAGCCGGTCGAGCGCGGCGTCGGGCGGTGGCTGCTCGCTGCCGGTCCTGCCCTGCTTGTCGAGCGGGTAGGACGAGCCGTTCCAGGCGTCGTCCACCGGCAGCCCGACGGTCTCGATCACCGTCCAGTCGTCGGCCAGCGCCGCGCGGACCGACTCGCCGCGCACGGCGGTGGCCGTCCCACCACGCACCACGAACTGCCGGATGCCGCTCGCCCGGATCCGCAGTGTCACCGGCCCGGGCGCCGGTTCCGAGGCGACCGCGACCAGCGACTCCAGCTGCGGGCTCTCGGCGAAGCCCAGCAGCGTGACGGTCGTGCCCGGGGAGTCCGGGTCGATGTCGACCTCGACGGTGACGTACGGCTCGGCCAGCACAGAGGCGACGAACCCGTCCCCGGCGACCATCGAGGTCCCGGCCTCGCCGAACTTGCCCGTCGGCAACCGGGTCGACACGACGAACGGCGTCTGCGGCACGCCCTGGTCCTGGCTGGGCAGCCAGCGCAGCTGCACGACGGGCGGCGCCTCGACGCGCTGGTTGCGGGCGCGGCCGATCGCCGCCCAGTCGATCGCGGCGAGCGTGGCGTGGAAGGCGTACGGGTCGTAGATCCGCGTCATGGGCCCGGGTCCTCCCACGGCGCGGCGGACAGGTCGATGCGCGCGATCGGCGCGGCGGCCGGCATCGATCCGGTGACCAGCGGCTCGGCGTCCCTGGCCAGCGCGAGCGCCAGGGTGGTGCCGCGCTGCCCGGGCGGCAGCAGCACGATGCCGCGCTGCAGGCCGGGCGCGGCGACGAAGGACGCGACCGCCGTGGTCGACGACGCGTCGCGCGTCAGGCGCAGGTAGTTCGTCGGTACGTCGCGCCACGCCTTGCCGCCCGGTGAGCGCGGGTCGTCGCTGTCGACCAGGGCCGGCGCCGGGTGGTTGCGCCACAACGGTTCGGGCGCCTCGACGACCACTGCAAGCGGCTGCGGGGTCGCGTCGGTCGACCACACCACCTGCACGCGGGGCAGCCGCGGCACGCTCGGGCGGTCGAGCCCGGCCTGCGCGAAGGCGGCGTCGACGGCGTCGCCGGTCGGCGTGGCGGGTGGGGGCGGCGGAGCCGGTGGGGCGGGCAGCGGCGGGACGGGGGTCAGCGCGGTGAGCCCGGCCGACGTTCCGCCGGGGCCGAGCGCGCGGTGCTCGACGCGGGTCGCGGTGAACGCGGCGGCCACGTCGGCGAGGGACCGGAACCGGCCCGTCGTGAACGCCCGGCGCAGCACCAGTTCCTCGGCACCGTTCCCGACGCGGACGACGTCGATCAGGTAGTCGGTGCACGGCTCCAGCGGATAGTCGATCTCCACGACCGAGTGCGAGTCGCGCGTGCCGGGGGCGATGCATCCCAGACCGGCGTCGGCGACGACCTGCCGCACCGCCTGCTCCCACGGCGTCGTGACGCGCAGCGCGCCGACCGCCTGCACGACGGGGTCGAGCTCCACGCTCGCAATCGCGCCGCCGGTGCCACGCGGGCCGCCCGGTTGCGGATGATTGCCCGACGCGGCGCGCAGCCGTAGCTCGAGGGTGTCGCCGTAGGCCGCGAACAGGTCGGCGACCTTGGACGTCGCGAACACGACGCGGGTGGTGTCGTCGCAGAACACGCCGGGCTCGCCCGGGCCCGGGTTCGTCGACAGCACCCACGGGTCGAGCCGGTCGGGCGCCGCGTCCACACCGTCGGCGGCGAAGGTGAACGTCTGCGTCACAGCCGGCTCGGCGGTGCCGCCGTCGGCAGGCGCCGGCGCATCGGTCTGATCACGCCATTCGGCGCTCCACGTGACCTGGACGGTGTAGGTCGTGCCGGGTGTGAACAGGGCGTGGTCGTCGGGCTCCTGCGTGAGCGCGGTCGACAGTGCCGTGCGGTCGGCGGTCTTGCTCGCGTCGTCCCAGCTGAAGCGCACCTGCTCCGAGGCCAGCACCGCCTGCGCGCCCACGACGTAGAACGGCGGCGCGGCGACGAAGCCGAGTCGGCTGCCATCCCAGCCGATGTCGATCGCCGTCGTGCCGTCGGGAGCGCCGACCTTGACGACCGCCGGGACGTAGCCGCCGACCCGCGACGGGTTGCCCACGGTGGCCTGCTGCAGGACCTCGAGCGCGTACTGCACCGGCGCCGCCCACGGCCCGATCGGGTCGGTCCACTCCCCCGGCAGGCGACCGAGTCCGATGTCGCCGGCCGTGAGTGCGGTGCGGGCGAGTTCCGACCCGTCCGCACCGAGGGCACGGAACACCAGCTGGCCCTCGATGAGCTTGCGGGGAACGGCGACGAGCACGAACACCTCGCCCATGCCCTGCCCGGCGTCGAGCCGCACGGCGTCCACCAACGGGTCGGGCGTGAAGCCGAGCGTCTCCCAGATCTTCTCGACGTCCTTGGCATGCGTCCCGTCGCGGTGGTTGGACGGTTCACGCGAATCGGCGAACGGCGAGCGCAGCACCGCACCAGGACAGAGGCGCTCGAACGCGAGCACCGGCGCCGGCGTGCGCATCAACGCCTGGCGCAGCCCGGACAGCGGCACGGCGGCCAGGGTGGGATCGGCGGCGACCTCCAGCCAGCTCGGCTGATCGGGCAGAACGGCGACACCCTGGGCCGGGTCGCGGTTGACGGCGCAGGGCACCCGCGCGGCGATCACCCGGGCGGCATCGATGCCCCGCCGCGCGTCCGCGGCCGCGTTGCCGCAGCGCCACGGCTCGTGCACCCCCAACGAGGTCGGCACGACAGCCGAGCGGGTGCTACCCGGCGGGTCCGGCCATGCGATGCCCGACAGCTGCCAGCCGGTCGCGGACGGGCCGGCCCGCTGGTCGTCGAAGGTCCACAGCACCGCGGCGGGCGGTGCCGCCGGCTCGCACACCGAGCCCCAGCGCTCGTGCACATCGGTCACCAGCTGGTCGCCGTAGGGCACGGCGGCCGGCGTGGGGGTCGGCAGCCACGACAGCAGCGCGAGCCGGGAGCCCTCGGCGGGGTCGACGGTGGCGGCACGGGTCCACCATGTGGTGGGCGTCTGGCCGGCGCCCAACGCGCCGCCCAGGGTCACCGAGGTCAGCGTGTACCGCCACCACAGCGACCCGCGCTTGACCCAGCCGCCGGCCGGCGCGCCGTTCGAGGCGCCCGGAGCGGCGCCCAGCACCGTGAACCCCGCCGGCGTTATCGGCGTGACGTCGAAGTCGACCACCGGGATGGTGTCGAGCGGGACGGAGTGGGGAGCCGGGTCGGCGGTTCCCTGCTGCTGAGCGTTGGCGAGCACGCCGTCGATCGACCGGTCGCTGCCGCTGCCCTCCACGAGCGCGGGCGAGCGCGACACCAGCCGCACGCCGCTCACCAGCGGTTGCGGGTCGTGGTGCACGGTCGGCTGGCTGCCCAGCTCGAAGGACACGCAGCCCTCGACGCTGAAGAAGAAGAAGTCGACGTGGCCGCACACCTCGCCGTGCACCCAGAGCGACACCCCGCCGCTGCCGTCCGGTACGACGATGACGTCGAGTTCGGCGTTGGCGCCGATCGAGATGATGAACAGGCGAAGCTCGCCGCCGACGACGATCTTGCCGGCGAGGGCGAACGGCGCGAACGAGATGATCGCGTCGAAGCCGGCGCCGACTTTGAGGTAGAGCCCGACGTCCTCGTCGCCCCAGATGAGGTCGACGTGGAAACCGACGGCGATGGTGAAGCCACCGGTCGCGAGCTGCGGGAACGGGGGGTAAGGCGTGATGCCGCTGCCGTGCAGCATCAGGTAGCCCGAGCCGCTGAAGACGTCGAAGACCTTGACGGTGGCCGGCGCGGCGTACGTGCCGACGTCGAGGAACCACTCCGGCGGATCGGCGAAGGTGAAGAAGCCCTGCACCGGGATGTGGATGGAGACCAGGCCGAGGATCGAGTAGTCGGCGACGAGGCCGATGGTGATCGTGCCCGCGCCGATGTCGATGTCGACGACGGCGAGGATCGTCGCCTGCTGGCTCGCGTCGTGCAGGCCCGGCGGCAACGACAGGATGTCGGCCTTCATCACCAGCAGCAGCCGCGGGCCGGGCAGCTCGAGCAGCAGCACGCCCTTGAGGTGCAGGATGAACCCGCCGTCGGCGGTCCCCAGTAGGGCACCGACGGCGAAGGCCCAGTGCCCCTGCGCCGCCACCCAGCCCTGCGGGTCGATCGGGTTCTGCTGCGGCTGGCGTTGCAGCCACGCGAGTGCGGGGATCGTGTCGTCGGGGTGCTCGTCGCGGCGCATGTTGACGCCGACGCCGCCGAGGAAGCCGTAGATCCCGAGCCCGGTGGAGCCGAGCAGGATCGGCACCGGCAGATCGAGCTCCATACCCACGAAGACGCCGAGCGCGCCGGTGGCGGGGTCGTGCTGGATCTTCAGCCCCGCCATCACCCGCAGGTTCAGCGGGTCGGCGAGGGTGACGTCCAGCGAGCCCGCGACGTCGCCGTTGGACGGGTTGACGCTGACATAGCCGCTGCCCTTGACGACACCGACGTCGATGCTGGCCCCGAGCCCGGTGAGGGTCGGCGCCTCCAGCGCGTCGATGCGCACCCGGACCTTGGCCCGGTCGACCTTGACGACACCGAGGTCGGCCGCAAGCCCGATCTCGGTCTCCACGTAGGTCGGGTTGTCGCGGCTGACGTTGACGCCGAGGACCTGCAGCAGGTCGCCGAGGGGGGACACTGCGTGGATAGCGCCGTTCGGGATGTCAATCGTGTAGCCCTTGGTCGCGTCGAAGGTGGGTTGCAGTCTGTCGACGCCAGCAGCGTTCCACCCGAGCGCGAAGCCGATCGCCTTGTAGCGCGTGGTGATCGGGTGGTCGAGGTCGCAGGTCAGGATGCCGGCCGACAACCCGAATTTCGTCTCGACGTCGACGATGAGCGCCACCTGCGTGCCGGCCGGCCCGCCGGACACGATGGCCTCGACGCCGTGCAGGGTCACCTGTTTGACCGGGATGATGCCGGCGCCGCCGAGCAGGAACGTCGCCGCCGTCGCGATGACGAGCGGCACGACATCGCCGCCGGAGGGGCCGGCCGGCGCGACGTCGGCGAGCACGGGCGCCAGTGCCGCGTACGCGCCGACGAGGTCGATCGCGGTCGTGCTGCCGCTGGCCGGGCGGTTCAGGGTCCACAGCCCGTCCGTGTCGCCTTCGACAGCACGGAAGCTCGCGTCGACCGACCAGGTCGCGGCGGCGTCGTCGACGGTGATGTCGAGCGTCATGTCCGTGACGCCGTCCATCGTGTTGGGACGGTCCGGCAGGTGCTGAGGCGTGCTGCCGCTGGCCAGCGCGTGCTCGGTGGCGGTGTAGAAGTCGACCTCGCCGAGGATCTTGAGCTCGACGAAGCGGGAGCGCTCCAGCTTGAGCGTGACCTGCAGCTTGCGGAACCAGGACGGCGTGGCGGGGCCCGCGGGCCGGTTGGTCGGTGGGGGCGCCGGCGGCGTCCCGTCCGCCGTCCCTCGCGTGAGCGTGGCGTGGAGCGTGGTGCTGCCGGTGAGCGGCACGTTCGGCAGCGTGGCCCGCCAGTAGTGGGCGGGGTCGGCGCCGCCGGCGTTCAGGCTGTCGCGGTAGCCGTCGCCCGGCCCGACCGGTGTGGTGGTGAACATCAGGTCGGTGCGGTCGGCGATAGCGGCGAGCAGGTGCGCGGCGCCGTGCGCGCGGCGGTCGGCCAGCTGGTCGTTGTACGCCTCGTGGTCGTCGTTCGGGTAGTGGTCCCACGACGCGTGGCCAGTGACTGTCGCCGTGCCCGCGGGCAGCAGGGCGAGGCGCGCGGCGAGGTCCGGAACGGTCTTGACCGGCACGCCGCCCGTACTCCAGGCCGCATGGTCCTCGGTGTTCACCGCCTCGGCCGTGCTCGTGTGGTCCGGGGCGCTGGAGTACGGGTAGGTCGTGACGGTCGGGTCCGTGCCGTCCTCGCCGAGTGCCGGGTGGTCGTAACGGAAGTAGACGTCGACGTCGGAGGTGCCGGCTGTCGAGTACGTCGCCGTGATGCTGGTCGTGGCACCGGCGGCGAGCGGGACGACCGCGGTCGCGCCGGTGCTGGTGCCGCCGTCCCACGTCCAGGTCGCGCTGGCGATCGTGGTGTCGGTGAGCCCGACGGTCACCGAAGTGGCGTCGCTGCTGACGATCCGGATGCGGCTGTCGTCGACGGTGACGCTGCCCGTCCCGCCGTCACCACCGCTGCTGCCACCGCCCGCCGGAGCGGACGCGCTGAGGGTGATGTGCCGCGTCGGCGCGTTCTGCACCGGAGACCCGGCGCCGGCGTCGACGGAGATCGCGACGGTGCCCGTGTCGGGCACGGTGACCGCGACCGGGGTGGCGACGTCGACGCTCGTCACCGGCGGCCCGCCCGGCACGGCGACGCTGGTCGTGTACGGGGCGACACCGCCGGCGAGCAGCACGACGAGGTGCCCCGCGCCGGCGGGGACGCCCGCCGTCGTCGCCGCGTCGTCGATACGGGTCGTGCTGCCGTCCGCCGCGACGAAGCTCAGGTTGATCGTCGGCGCGTGACCGCGTTCGACGACGAGCGCGTCGAACACACCGGTGACGCCGGAGTGCGTGCCGAAGCCGACGTAGAGATCGTGCACGCCCGCCGCGCAGGCGACGCCCTGCATACCCTCGGGGGCGACGTAGATGTGGGCGTCGGCGACGTGCACGCCCGACCACGGCGAGGGACCGCCCTTGGCGGCGGGCGGCAGGCCCGGCGGGTCGTGGTCGAGGAACAGCTCGGCGGAGTCGAAGCCGAATCCGAAGATCGTCCCCGGCCCGACCAGCGCGTGCGTCGGGTCCATCCGCACCAGCTGGTAGACGTTCTCGGTGCCGGTGCTGCCCGGCACGGTCGAGGCGCTGACCAGCTTGGTCTCGGTTTGGCCCACGCCCGTCCAGTGCACCTTGACCGTGAGACGCGGCAGGGTGAGGTGGACCGTCGGGTGCGCCGGGTCCGGCTGCGGCAGCTGGTTGGCGTCGAGCAGCGCCCCGCGCAGGCCCGGCAGCGTGAGCACGGCCGAGGGCAGCGTGAGGTAGAGCGCGACCTCGCTCGCCGGCTGCGGGTCGTACTCGTCGAGCACCCAGTCGAGGGCGAGGTCGGGGAAGGTGAGCCACGACGTCGGCGACACCGGGCTCGCGTCGCCGCCGGACCCGCTGTGCGAGAACTGCCCTGACAGCGGATCGAAGGTCAGCCCGGTGATCGTGCTGGCGTTCACGTGGCCGGTGCGGCGCTGCACGGCGCGGCCG
This sequence comes from uncultured Actinomycetota bacterium, assembly GCA_963787985.1. GTDB lineage: Bacteria > Actinomycetota > Actinomycetes > Mycobacteriales > Jatrophihabitantaceae > Jatrophihabitans. The sequence goes on from CAWBEL010000001.1 coordinate 151,365, forward strand.
TCGTTGTCGGTGGCCGCCGCGGGCGCGCCGGTCTGCCCGTCGATGTCGGAGAGCAGGTCCAGCAGGCTGTCGAGCGAGTGGTCAGACTGCAGCGCTGCAGGCAACTGCTCCCACAGCGACGTCATGAGCTGGCCTCCCCGGCCGGAGTCGCTCACCCTGCTCCCCCGTGCCGCGGTTCGGCAACAAGCCGGGCGCAAACACGTCATTACGTATCCGGGCGGAGCACGCGTCCTGCCCCGGCGCAGGGGTTATGGCGCGAGGTGACACCGGTAGCGAATTCCCTGCTTGCCGCCGAGCTCGGACGGACGGGCCACCCCGATCGGCGCGAACCCGGCCTTCTCCAGCACGCGTCGTGACGCGACGTTGTCGTGCGAAACCGCTGCGGTCAGGACACGCACGCCGAGCCGGGTCGCGACCTCGCAGAGGTTGATCACCGCCGTGGTCGCTACGCCCCGGCCGGCGACCCGCTGCGCGACCCGGTAACCGATCGTGGCAACACCGTCGGCGATGTCGTAGAGGTTGAACCGGCCGACCACCTCGCCGGAGGGCTCGACGAGCACGAAGAACGCGCTGGTGCCGGCCGCCTGGTCGGCGAGCAGATCATCGAAACGCTGGGCGAACCGGTCGAAGAAGTCGTCGCCCCGGTCCGAGATCGACGCGGCGAAGTACGAGCGGTTCTCGCGCTCGAAAGCCAGGACGGCCGCGGTGTGACTCGCCCGCACCTGCTGGAGTTCCGGCACACACGCACCCTGCCACGGGCGAACGTCGGATCAGGTACGAAACAAAAGCGGGGACGGCCGTGAGCCGTCCCCGCTCCCGAGTGGGCTGCGTTCTGCGGTCAGCAACCCACCTTGTCGACCGCGCAGATCAGGCCGGCCACCCGCGGCACGCCGAGGCCGGTCACGTAGTCGTAGCCCGGCGTCGTCGGGTACAGGCCGTTGCTCGCCGGCGCGCCGGTGGTCAGGTCCGTGGACGAGACGTCGAAGAACGACGAGCCGTACGCGGAACTCTTGCCCACGCGGTAGTAGGAGTAGTTCGCGAACCCGTTGCCGGCCGTGGTCGGCGCCGCCGACTGCACCCGGGCCCACATGCCCTGCTCGAGCGGGGCCGACAGCGACGTGCCGCCGCCGAGGGTGTCCGCGCCGGCGCTGACGATGTCGTAGCCGTTCGTCGCGACGTCGCCGGACTGCGCGGCGACGTCCGGCACGCCGCGGCAGGTCGCGGTGGACGTCACGCACGGCAGCGACAGCCCGGACGTCCCCTGCTGGTACGCCGGTGCCGGAGTGAACAGCGACGACCCACCGCCGGAGAACGTCCAGCCGTACTCGCGAGCGCGGTGGCCGCTGCCGTCGGTGTAGAGGACGGTGCCGCCCACAGCTACCACGTAGGGCAGCGAGGCCGGCGAGTTCGTCACGGGCACGACCTGATTCACGACGCCGTTGCCCGCGCCGATGATCGGTGCCGCCACCACTGGGCACGACGAGCCGGTGTCACCGCTGGACACGAAGATCGTCTTGCCCTCGGCGGCCGCCTGGCGGGTGATCGCGTCCAGCGTCGCGTCGGAGTTGTTGCCGAGCCCGATGCTCACGGGCAGCGAGGCGATGGTCGAGTTGCTCAGCGCCTGGCTCGCGAGCGCGCTGACCACCGGGATCGTCTCGCACTCGCCGTAGCTGGCCGAGGCCTGCAGCGGGCCGCTCGCGTCGTCGGCGAACTGGCTGAACACGCGGGCGACGTCGGCGTCGGACAGGTCGCTGCCGAAGTACATCGTGAGGCCTGACGTCTGCGGCGCCATGCCGGTGGACGCCTGGGTGTCGATGTTCCACTCCTCGTGCCCGGCGTCGTCGGTGAAGGTGGTGTCGCCGGCCGGGTGCTTGACGGTGACCGGCACCTGTGGCAGGCCGCGCTCGGTCTCGAACTGGCGCAGGTCGCTGATGACGCCGTCGCTCTGGCCCTCGCCGAAGACGGCGACGCCCTGGCTCTGCCCTTGGTAGGCGGTGGGCTGCTGGTAGGCGGTCCAGAGGTCCTGGGGCGTCGTGACGCCGAGACACGTGCTGCCGACACAGGTGTCCTGAGCGGTGCGGGCCCGGGCCGGCAGGGAGTACCGCTGCAGCGTGTTCAGCCCGAGGATGTTGGTGATGTCGAGCCCGTACGGGAACGAGGGCACCTTCGTGTTAGCCACGAAGGTGGTCCCGCCGGTGGCGAAACGCTTGAACGCGGTGTGGAACAGGGCGGCGACGTGCGAGGCGTCGCCGCTGGCGGTGATCTGGTCCCCGGCCGCCGACACCGCATTGACGGCCAGTCCGCCGCCGGTGAGGTAGTTCGTGACGGCCTGCCGCGTCGCGGTCGGGACGCCGAAGCGCTTTGCGAACTCGCCGGGCGAGAGGAAGTGGCGGTACTCCGGGCTGGAGGGGTCGTGCTCGGCGGCGAGTAGCGCCTTCTCGCCGGCTGCGTTCGGCCTGGCGAGACTGAGGACGAGGTGCAGCGGCGTGCTCGCCGCCGCGGGTCCGAGGTCAGTGGCGGACGCCAGGCCGGGCAGCAGGTTCTGCGTGATGCCGAACGTGGTGGTGTCCGTCTGAGCCGCGGTCGCGGTCGCTGTCGTGGCCATACAGGCCGCGACGAGCGTGGCGGTCGCGAGCGTCGCGGTCGCTGTGAAACCGGCAAGACGAGTGCGCACGGGCTTCCCCTCGAGGATGAGGCGGTTTCCCGGCATAACGACTGTGTCCGACTCGGGTTACGGCTGTTCGCGAATCTCCCCTCGGCGCGGCGACCGTGGCGACGGCCGCCCTCAACTCGGGTGGGGCGAATCAGGGCTCGTTCCGACTTGCAGGTGCGGCGGACGTCTTGACCGCGCTCATCCCGGCTCACCGCCGCGCTCAGTCGTAGATGACGGCACGTCCTTCTCGCCGCAGTTCGGCGAGCCGATCCCGCATCGACTGCAGTTGCTCGTCGGTGTGCCCCACCCAGCCGGTGACCTCGCCGACTATCCGCACCGGCTCGCGGGTGCGGAAAGAGCGGGTGGGGTTGCCGGGCAGCTTCTTGTCGGTGACGTTCGGGTCGTCCTCGATCTGCCCGGTGGGTTGCACGACGTAGATGCGGCTCGGGTCGTCGCCGGGCGGCAGCTCGGCGCCCCACGTCGCCGCGTCCAGAGTCGCGGTGACGTAGACGTGGTTCATCACCCTGCCTGGCTCGAAGTTCGACAGTCGGCCAGGTATCAGCAGGTCACCGACCGCGAGCTGGGCCTTGGTTCCGTGCAGCAGGGTTCCTTCTTCGTAGATCTCGAACGGTGTCGGCGGTTTCGGCATGGCGATCCTCCGGAGGAATTGACCTTGGCGTCGAGCCGGTGACGATAGGCCGATGTCGACCAGCTCATGAGGCGCGCCGAACTCTGCTAAAACTGGAAGTGGCAGGCACCGCGTAATCGACGACCCCACGGGTGGCCCGGCGTCGCCGGAGCGCGAGACCGGGATCAGGTCGGGTTGCCTGCCCTCGCCAGCCACAATGCGGCGGGTAACTTCACGGCCCCGTCGAGAAGTGGCGGCGCAACTCTGCGCGCACGTCGTCGAGCAGTTCGGCCCACCCCTCTGGCGTCAGAGTCGGGGCGCAGGGTCTCGGACGCCGTCCGCCCGGTGGTGACGCCGCGTCGGCCCGGACGCCAACGGTCCGCCGCAAAGATCGTCGCCGACATCGTTCGCTCCGTTGCAGCAGCACAGGCCGGATAACGGCGGCTTGCGGTAGGCACGGGATCGGTGTCGGCCCGGTGCGCCTGGCACGATGCGAGTCATGGACCCGACCTGCCCACGTTGCGGAAGCGACGCCGCCGTCACCTGGACGACCGCGGCCGAGGGGACCCGTTACACGTGTCGCTTCGGCCATGGCGGTGAGGGACCGGTCTCCTGGATGGTTCCGGCGAGGCGGCGTCAGGCCCGCACACCTGCTGCCAGCGGGTCCGCTGCTCCCCCGACGTCCCGGAAGGCGGCCGCCCCACGCGCGCGCCGTCCCGGTGCGGTAAGCGCGACGGCCCACGTCCCCGAAGCGAAGCTGACCGTGAACGAGCGCGGTATCGCCGCTGTCATCGAGGAGGTCACCCGGCGCGGAGGGCACGCACGGGTCGAGCGTGAGGGAAACAGGCGGGAGGTCGTCGTCACCGGTGACGGCGACGCCGATGCAATGCGTCTGGTGGTCCGCACGCGCACCGCCGGCGACTGGCAGACCAAGGCAAGCTACGGCGAACCCAGAGCAGAGGAGGAGCACCCGACCACGTTCTGGGTCCTGGTACACCTCGCTCTCAACACGGCGGTCTGCTACGTGGTGCCCGAATGGTGGATACGGAACGACATCAGCGAGAAGCACGATGAGTACCTCCGGTTCCGCGGTGGGACGCGGCCGGTCAACCCCGAGTCGGACCACCACGCCATCGGCACCCAACGCGTCGCGCAGTGGATCGACCGGTGGGACCAACTCCGGGTACTGAAGACGTCGTAAGCGATCGCTCGGCAGCACCGAACCCAGCCATCGCAATCCGGGTCAGCCGGATGTTTGGCGGTGGTGAGTGGATCCGACGACCAGGTGCTGGTAGTCCGCATGCTTGCCGATCCACCCCGCGATGAACGGGCACACGGGCACGACGCCCAGCTTGCGCCGCGCGACGTCGTCGAGCGCCTGCCGGGCCAGCTCACCACCGAGCCCGTGACCGCCGGCCGACGATTCGATCTTGGTGTGGGTGAACACGACCCGGTCGTCTGCGAGCTCGTACGCGGCAAACCCGGCCAGCTCGCCGTCGAGGAAGATCTCGTACCGGTGCCCGCCCGGGTTGTTCCGGACCTCGATCGCCGCCATGGCCACTCCCGTCCAACCTGAGACCTGCCCGTCCAACCCATGGTGCCGAGCGGATACTGGAAGGGCCAGAGAACCGAAACCACGGGCTCTGTGTCAGCCGAAGTCCCCGGCGTCATGGCAATCTGTCAAAATCTTCCAAAAACCTGCACGCGGAGTCTGTAGTGGGTAGGAGAGACAGAGAGCGATCGCGGAGGGCGCGATGGGCTGACAAGCACGTGAGTGGAGTCCCGGGTGTTAGCAAGGATGTCGGCCGCCGTCGACCACGACCGCAGCCGGTTCGACCCGGGTCTGGCCGCGTCGCTCGAGCGCATCGGGGCGCACGTCGCCCTCGTCGAGCGGGAGTTGAGCCGTGAGCTGGGCGAGCTGACCGAGCTCTGGGGCGAGGACGCCACCGAGGCGGGCGCGCCCTATGCAGTGCACCCGCCGTCCGAGCTTCGCGAGCTGCTCAGCCGCGGCGGCAAGCGCACCCGTCCGGTGATGACCTACCTCGGTTGGCTCGCCGGTGACGTCCACGGAACGCAGCAGGGCCACGACGACATGGTGCTGGCGTCGTGCGCGATCGAGATGCTGCACTGCTTCGCCCTCATCCACGACGACGTGATGGACGAGTCCCCCACCCGTCGCGGCCACGCCACGGTCCACGACACCGCCGCCCGCCTGCACGCCGTCCACCGCGGGCGCGGCGCCAGCGGCCGCTTCGGCGACAGCGTGGCCGTGCTCGTCGGCGACCTCGCCCACTCCGAGGCCGACCGGCTCGCCGCCGGCCTGCCCCGACGCATGCGGCGGGTGTGGCAGCAGATGGTGCTCGAGCTGCTCGCCGGCCAGCTGCGCGACGTCGTCGGCTCCGCCGCTGCCGACCGGCGCATCGAGTTCGCCCGCGCCGTCGCCCGGCAGAAGACCGGCTACTACACCGTCGCCCGCCCGCTGCAGCTCGGTGCCACCGCGGCCGGCGCCGACGACGAGGCCCTCGCCGCGCTCGCCGGCTACGGCCGGCACGCCGGCGAGGCGTTCGCGCTGCGCGACGACATCCTCGGCGTCTACGGCGACCCGCGCACCACGGGCAAGCCCGCCGGCGACGACATCCGCTCCGGCAAGCCGACCGTGCTGCTGGCCCTCGCCCAGTCCGCGCTGCGCGGTCGCCCGGCGCGCGCACTGGAAGCAGCCGGCTCCGGGGACATGACCGACGCCCAGGTGCGCATGCTGCAGGACGCCATGGTGGCGCAGGGCGTGGTCGAGACCGTCGAGTCGATGATCGACGACCGCGTCGACGACGCCATGGCGGCGCTCGACACCGACAGCCTGTCCCCTGACGGCGTGGCGGAGCTGACCCGCGTGCTCAGCGACCTCGCCCGCCGCGGGCGCTGACCCCCGATGCACCCCGTCGTCATCATCGGCGCCGGCCTGTCCGGCCTGTCGACCGCCTGCCACCTGTCGCAACAGGGTTACGACGTCACCGTGCTCGAGGCGACGGACGCCCCGGGCGGCCGCTGCGGCCAGCTGCGTGACTCCGGGTTCACCTTCGACACCGGTCCCACCGTGCTGACCATGCCGACCATCATCCGCGACGTCCTGGCCGCCGCCGGTACATCGATGGACGACGTCCTGCCGTTGACGCAGCTCGACCCCGCCTACCGCGCCCGCTTCGCCGACGGCAGCACCATCCACGTCCGCGCCGGACACGAGGCGATGCGGGCCGAGATCGCCGCGCAGTGCAGCCCCGAGGACGCCGCCGGCTTCGACCGCTTCACCCAGTGGCTGACCGAGCTGTACGAGGTCGAGATGCCGCACTTCATCGACCGCAACATGGACTCCCCGCTCGACCTGGTGTCCGCACCGGCCGCCGCCGCGAAACTGGTGCGCCTCGGTGGCTTCGGCCGGCTCGGGCGCGCAGTGAAGCGCTACTTCGACGACGACCGGCTGCAACGGCTGTTCAGCTTCCAGGCGCTGTACGCCGGACTCGATCCGCTGCGCGCGCTCGCTCTGTACGCCGTGATCACCTACATGGACACCGTCGAGGGTGTGTGGGTGGCCGACGGCGGCATGCACGCCGTGCCGGTCGCGCTGGCCGACGCCGCCACCCGCGCCGGCGTCACCATCCGCTACGGCGCCCGCGTCACCGAGATCCTGCGCCGGACCGACCGCACCGGCGTCGCCGGCGTCGCCCTCGAGGACGGCGAGAAGCTGCCCGCCGACGCCGTGGTGTGCACCGTCGACACGGCCCAGGCCTACCGCCGGCTGCTGCCCGACCTGCGCGCACCTCGCGGCGTGCGCAAGGGCGAGTACGCGCCGTCGGCCGTCGTCTGGCACGTCGGCGCCCGCGGCACCGCGCCGGCCGGGGCGTCGCACCACAACATCCACTTCGGGCACCAGTGGGGCGAGGCGTTCGAGGCGCTCATCCGCACGCACCGCCTGATGCCCGACCCGTCCCGCCTGGTCTCGGTGCCCTCGGCGTCCGACCCGTCGCTCGCCCCCGACGGGTGCAGCACGCTGTTCGTCCTCGAGCCGGTTCCGAACCTCCGGGCCGATCTCGACTGGACGACCGAGGCCAAGCCGATGCGCGACCGGCTGCTCGACTTCCTCGATGCCGAGGGCTATCCGACGGACATCGTCACCGAGCACCTCGTCACGCCGGACGAATGGCAGGCCGAGGGCCTGTCCGCCGGCACGCCGTTCGCCCTGGCGCACACGTTCGCGCAGACCGGCCCGTTCCGCCCCGCCAACACCACCCGCCAGCTGCCCGGGCTGGTGTTTGCCGGCGCCGGCACCACGCCGGGTGTCGGCGTGCCGATGGTGCTGCTGTCCGGACGGCTGGCCGCCGAACGCGTCCAGGTCTACCTGCCCGCGCACTGACCACCCGATCACCGACCGACCCGATCATCGAAGGGGACGAGACATCACCACGAACAGCCTCGACCAGGCCGCCGTGCTCGAGCGCGAGTTCGACGCGACGGCCGAGCGTTACGACCTCATGGTCGCGCTCAACCCCGGCTACCACGAGCACCTGCGCGCTGCCGCACAGACGCTGACCGACCGCGTGCCGGACGCAGAAGGGCGTTCCCTGCGGCTACTTGATCTCGGCTGCGGGTCCGGCGCGTCGACGAGCGCGCTGGTCGACCGGCTCGGCACCGGGCGCGCGGACACGGCCGAGATCGTCGGGGTCGACGCCTCGGACGGCATGCTCGCCGTCGCGCGCCGCAAGAGCTGGCCCGCAGGCGTGCGGTTCCGGCACGGCATGGCCGAGGACGTCGCCGCCCGCGCCGCCGACTGGGACCTCCCCGTCCCTGTCGACGGGGTGTTCGCCGCGTACCTGTTCCGCAACGTGGGCGACCGGGATGCGGCCCTCACCGCCGTGCACGACGTCCTCGCCCCCGGCGGCTGGCTCGTCACGCAGGAGTACTCGGTCGCCGGCTCCCGGCGCTCCGCCGCCCTGTGGTCGCTGGTGTGCTGGGCCATCGTCATCCCGCTCAGCCTCGTGCTCACCCGCCGGACGAAGCTCTACCGCTATCTCTGGCGCAGCGTGCTGCGCTTCGACGCCGTCGCCCGCTTCGAGGCCCGGCTGGCGGCCGCCGGCTTCGACGAGGTGTCGGTGACCAGCGTCGACGGTTGGCAGAACGGCATCCTGCACACCTTCGCGGCACGCCGGCCGCCGGCGTCGTGACGGAGCCCACGTCGTGAGGGACGGACGCACGGCCTGGCGGCCGGGGCGTGACCGCCGCGCCGAACACCATCCGGCCGTCCCGGGATCGCTGGACGATGCCCGCGTGCACCACGTCGCGGTGCTCGGCGGCGGGATCGCCGGGCTGACCGCGGCGGTCGCGCTGGCCGAACGCGGCGTGGCCGTCACCCTGCTCGAACGCCACGACCAGCTCGGCGGACGGGTGCGGTCGTGGCCGGTTTCGCACGCCGACGGGCAGGCGACGATGAGCCGCGGGTTCCACGCCTTCTTCCGCCAGTACTACAACCTGCGCGCGCTGCTGCGGCGCACCGATCCGACGCTGTCGCGGCTCACGCCGATTGCGGACTACCCGCTCGTCTCGGCGGAGGGGCACCGCGACTCGTTCGCCCGCATCCCCAGGACGCCGCCGTTCAACCTGGCCACGTTCGTGCTGCGGAGCACGACGTTCACCCTCGCCGACCTGCGCCGGATCGACGTCAAGGCAGCGGGCGAACTGCTGGACGTCGAGTTCCCCCGCACCTTCGGCGCGCACGACGGCGAGAGCGCGGCGCAGTTCCTCGACCGACTCCGCTTCCCCGACGCCGCACGTCACCTGGCCCTCGAGGTGTTCGCGCGCAGCTTCTTCGCCGACCCGTCCGACTTCGCCGCCGGTGAGCTGATCGCGATGTTCCACTCCTACTTCCTCGGCTCGGCCGAGGGCCTGCTGTTCGACGTGCCCGACGACGACTACGACACCGCGCTGTGGGCGCCGCTCGCCCGCCACGCAGCCGCGCTCGGGGTGGCCGTGTGCACCGGCACCGAGGTGCAGAGCGTGCGGTCCGGCGCGCAGGGCGTCGACATCGAGACCGACGGCGGCTCGCTGCGCGCCGACGCCGTCGTCGTCGCCACCGACCAGGCCACCACCCAACGCCTGCTCACCGCCGACGACGCCCTCCGCGCTGACGACGCGTGGCGCTCACGGCTCGCCGCGCTGCGCCAGGCACCGTCGTTCGCGGTCTGGCGCGCCTGGTTCGACCGGCCGGCGCGCGGTGACCGCCACGCGTTCCTCGGCACCGCCGGGTACGGCGTCGTCGACAACATCAGCGTGCTCGAACGCTTCGAGGCCGGCGCCGCGACGTGGGCGCTGCGCACCGGCGGTTCGGTGGTCGAGCTGCACGCCTACGCCCTGCCGGCCGACGTGTCGCACGACGCGGTGCGGGCCGAGATGCGCGCCGTGCTCGACCGGCTGTACCCCGAGTTCGCCGGCGCCGGCACGGTCGGCGAGGAGTATCTCGTCCAGGCCGACTGCCCGCTCGTCGACACCGCACCGTGGGCCCTGCGTCCGGAGGTCATGACCCCCGACCCGCGCGTGGTGCTGGCCGGCGACGGCGTGCGGTGCAGCTTCCCGACCGCGTTGATGGAACGCGCTGCCACGACGGGATTCCAGGCCGCGAACGCGCTGCTCGCCGACTGGCAGCTGGCCGGCCACGACCTCTGGACCGTGCCGCTCGGCGCCCGTACCCGGCTGGCCCGGCAGGCCGGCCGGGCCCGCCGCTGACCTATGCCGTCCGCTTCGCTTATGGTGCGCTGCGGCTGGATTCCGGCCGCTTTTCTGGCCGCAGCGCGGCATAAGCGGGACGCCTAGGCCAGCTCGCCCGTGCGCACGCGGTAGCGACGCTCGGCGTAGGCGAGGTCGTCCTTCCAGAGGTGCCGAGCGGTGTGCCGCATGGCCGGGCGCACCAGCGCGGCCAGCGCGGTCGCGACCCGGAAGCCGCTGCGCTCGCTGTAGGCCAGCGTCGCCTCGGTCACCTGCGTGATCGGCGCGCCGTGCTCGTCGGTGCCGATCGGCGTCGCGTGCGTCTCGACGACGCTGCCTGCGCCCTCGCCCTCGACGATGTGCATCGCCACCGTCCGCGCGTCCGGGCAGGAGAACACGGCACGGACGGGGACCCCGTACGTTCGGCCGAGCCGGAAGGCGACGTCCACGACGAGCTTGTCGTCGGAGCTGGCCTCGTCGTCGACGGTCAGGTGGCTGAACGCGTACGGGTGCAGCCACGAGCCGTGCCACGGGTCGAGGCGGTTCGCGATGACGTCGCGCGGCTCGCAGCGGCCCGTCGCCACGATGACACCGGCCACCGAACCGTCGAGCGGCGGGCGCTCGGGCAGCACGGGCGCCGGGGCGGTCGTCGCGTCGTTGCCGGGCAGCTGGACCCACACCAGCACGCCGTCGTCGTGCGCCGCGAACGGCTGCCAGTTCGGGTTGCCGTTCGGGGTGAAGGCCAGGCCGTGCCAGCTGCAGCGGATGGTGCTGCCGCTCACCGCGCAGCCGTCCAACGCGGCCCCCAGGTGCGGGCAGGCGCCGGGACCGGCGACGACGCGGCCGTCCGCGGCCCGCCACAGCACGACCTCGCGGCCGGCGACAGTGCGGACGGTGGACCGGCCGGCCGGCACGTCCGACGACGCCGCCACGACGTACCAGCCGCCGGGGTCGCGCTGCTCGGCGGCGGCGAGCGCTGCGGCGATGCGGTCGGGATCTGCCTGCCGCCAGGTAGGAGCGAGACGGTCCTCGGGGGTGCGCGGCATGCGGACGATCGGGACGCGCCGGCCGCGAGGCGGGGCGTCCGGGGTCGCCACCTCGGGCTCGTCCGCCCGGTGCGAACGGCGGGCGGGAACGGTCCGGGTCATCGATGAGCCTCCACTGCTGCTGCGTGCCCTCGTCGTGCAGGGCCTGCCCTCCATGGTGCCCTCGTCATGGTGGCCGCGGGCATGATCATGGCCACCTGTCAGGGTTCGGCGCGGTCCGAGCGGCGCGCGCTGCGGCGTCCGATCCACACCCAGGCCGACAGCGTGAGCAGCACCAGGGCGAACCCGAACAGCAGGTCCTCGACCGGCGCGAACACGATGCGCAGCCCGATGATCTCCGACGCCTTGTAGCGCACGATCTTCAGGCCCGTCAGGATCCCGTTCACGATCAGCTGGAAGAACACGATGATCGCGTAGGACACCCAGAACACCCGGCGCGCCAGCAGGCGGGTGCGCAGCACGAACAGGTCGATGATCGCCGCCACGACCACGCCGAGGATCGCGGCCTCGGTGTAGGTCACCCCTCGATCGTGCCATCCACGTCCGGTCACCCGGCCGGACGCCGGGTAACCACGCACGTACTGTCGATCGGGTGGCTCGTGTCGTCGTGATCGGGGCCGGCGTCGGCGGTCTGGCCGCGGGGGTACGGCTCGCCGCCGTGGGCCACCACGTCACGCTGTGCGAGGCCGCGCCCGTCGTCGGCGGCAAGCTCGGCCGGCACCGCCGCGACACCGAGCTCGGGACGTTCACCTTCGACACCGGCCCTACCCTGCTGACGCTGCCGCAGGTCTTCGAGGAGCTGTTCGCCGAGACCGGCACACCGCTGTCGGACGCGGTGGACCTGCGCCGCCTGGACACCATCGCCCGCTACCGCTTTGCCGACGGCACCGAGGTCGACACCGTCAGTGACCCGGACCGCCAGCGCCAGGCCTTCGACGACACCCTCGGCGCCGGTACCGGCGCGGCCTGGCAGCACGTCGTCAACCGCGGCGCTGCGATCTGGAAGGCCGTCGAGGAACCGATCTTCGGGTCCACGCTCTCCGGCCGCACCCTGCTGTCGCTCGGCCGCCGGCTGGCCCGCCTCGACGATTTGCGGACCGTCGCCCCGCACCGCACCCTGCACTCGGTGGCCCGCGAGCTGCTGCCCGACCCGCGCCAGCGACTGATGCTGGAGCGCTACGCGACCTACGAGGGTTCCGACCCCCGCCACGCGCCCGCGGCGCTCGCGGTCGTCCCGTATCTCGAGCACCGCTTCGGCGCGTGGTACGTCGACGGCGGGCTGTACGGGCTGGCCGAAGCGCTCGCCGACCGCTTCGCCGCGCTGGGCGGTGAGCTGCGGCTCGGCACCCGCGTCGCGCGGGTGGCCGGCACCGGGCGGGTGACGCACGTCGAGCTCGCGGACGGGACGCAGCTGGCCGCTGACGTCGTGGTCTCCGACACCGACGCCCGCGTGCTACACGGCGAGCTGCACCGGACCCGCCGCCACGTGCCGCCGGCCGACTCGCTGAGCGGGTTCGTGCTGCTGCTCGGCGTCCACGATCCGCTGCCGTCGCTCGGCCACCACACGGTCCGCTACGGCGGCGCGCCCTACGGCGACGAGTTCGATGCCGTCTTCGGCACGCGGGTGAGCGCCGGTGTGCGTGGCCCGGGCCGGCTCGTCCCCGATCCCGTGCTGTACGTGAACGCGCCCCACGACCCGAGCGTCGCCCCGGACGGGTGCCGCGCCGTCTACGTGCTCGTCAACGCCGCGCGGCACGCCACGACCGGCGCGTCGGGCACCCTGGACTGGACCGTGCCGGGACTCGCCGACCGCTACGCAGCGACCGTGCTGGACCTGCTGGCGGCGCGCGGGCTCGACCTGCGCGACCGCCTCGTCAGCTGCGACGTCCGCACCCCGGCCGACCTCGAGCGTGACACCGGCGCGCCCGGCGGCGCCATCTACGGCCAGGTGCAGCACGGCCCGCTCGCGACCGTCGCGCGGGCGCACAACCGCTCACGTACTCGCGGGCTGTTCCTCGTTGGCGGTTCCACCCATCCCGGCGGTGGACTCCCCCTCGTCGCGCTGTCGGCTCGCGCCGTCGCCGCCGACATCGGACCGGCCTGACGCGAGGTCGCGCTCCTCGTGCAGCACCAGGGCGAGCAGGTAGCCGAACACGAAGATCAGGTGCTGCAGGTAGATCAGGAACGACAGCGCCGCGACCTCGGCGGCCGGGGCGTAACCACCGAACGCGTTCGCGAACCCGGACACAACGCGGATCGCGACGACGTACCCGAGGGTCTGCCCGGCGATCCAGGACGCCGCCGCGAAAGCCGCGAAGAACAGCGGGCCGCGGCGCAGCGGGGTGCTGGCGAACAGCCGGTACACGAGCAGCAGCGAGAAGAACACCGCGAAGAACAGCAGGTTGAACGCGACGAAGATGCCGAGCAGGCGGGCGCCGAGGCCGGTGCCGAACGGGTCGGTCAGCAGCGGGCGCAGCAGCCCGACCGTCACCACCATGAACGCGATCGCCAGCCCGACGAACACCGGCGTCAACGCCCGGCCGCGCACCGTCCGCGACACCCGCTCGGGCGCGCGGGAGAAGCGCTGCAGGCTGCGCACGGTGCCCTCGGTGTAGAGCGAGACGGGCACGATCGCGACGAGCGACGTCCACCACCGGGCGCCGGCCGCCGAACGCGCGAACGCCACCACCTCGCGGTCCAGGTGCAGCGGCCCGTGCAGGAACGGGCCCAGGTCTCGGGCCGTCGCGACCACCGCCGACGGGCCGAAGAACGCGGACGCGACCCGGGCGCCGATCGCCAGCAGCGGCACCACACCGAAGGCGGCGTAGCAGGTGAGCGCCGCGGCGACGACCATGGCGTCAGAGCGTCGGGCACGGGCGCGGAGGGCGGGGACAATGGCACGGACGAACGGGATAGGGCGTCGCACTGCTCTCCCCGTCCACGATGGGTCGATGTCGATGGTGTCGATGGCGTAGCGGGTCACGGATCCGATGCCGCCGGCCGTGATGTGGGTACCCAGCCGGTGCACCGGATAAGGCGGACTGTGAAGGAGGACGGCATCGGCGGCATCGCTCGCAGGCCCGCGGTCCGTCCGCGCCCGCTGCGACGACACCACTCTGATGTGGCCGGTCCGCCGGCCTCGCCGTTCTCGTCCCGGGCGGCCGTCATCGCCCCCGCGCTCGTCGTCGTCGCGATCCTGCTGCAGATCTGCTATCCGCTCGCGTCCGGCTCGATGCAGGCCCACCTCGCCGTCCTCATCGTCGCCGCCTTCGCCGCCGCGTGCGTGGCGCACGCGGCGACGAGCCGGTCCCCGCGTACCGCGATCGCCGTTGTCGCGATCAGTGCCGGGCTGGGCTTCGCCGCCGAACTCGTCGGTGTGCACACCGGGTTCCCGTTCGGCCGCTACGCCTACAGCGACGTGCTGGGCACGCGGGTGTTCGGCGTGCCGCTCATCGTCGCGCTGGCCTGGACGATGCTGGCGTGGCCCTCGGCGGTCGTCGCCCGGCGGCTCGTGCACGGACGGGTGGTGCGGGTGCTCGTCGGGGCGTGGGCGCTGACCGCGGCCGACCTGTTCCTGGACCCGCAGCTGGTTGCGCTGCACGCCTGGCGCTGGTCCGACCCGAACCCGCACCTGCCCGGCGTCGACACCGTGCCGCTGACGAATTACGCCGGCTGGCTGCTCGTCTCGCTGGTGCTGTCGTTCGCGCTGCAGCAGGTGGTCGGCGACGGCCCGGACGGCCCCGCCATCGCGCTGTACCTGTGGCTCTGGATCGGGTGGACGGTGGCGCAGGTCTTCTATCTCGACCTGCGCGCGTCGGCGGCGTGGGGCTTCGTCGCCATGGGCGTTGTCGCCGTGCCGCTGGTGCGCCGCCTGGTGCGGGGGCTGCGGAACCGCCCGCTCCACCCGGCACGGACGTAGGTCAGGCGGGCGGCCGGGCCGGGGTCCGCAGCAGCTGGCCCACGCCGACCGCTCCGGCGCCGATCCACACCGTCGCGCTGAGCTGCGCCGGCCACCGGCCGGTCGTGAACCCCGCGGACACGCAGGCGAGCGCGGCGCAGATCGTGAATGTCGGCCGCTCGGCGACCGTCACGCGGTCCGGTACCCGGCGCACGCGGCGCAGGGTGTCCACGCCCCAGGCGGCGCCCGCGGCCGAGGCGGCGGCCCAGCCCGGTGCACCGCGGCGCCAGAGCACGGCGGCGAAGGCGCCGTCGCAGAGCCGGTCGGCCACCGCGTCGGCCCGGGCCCCGAGCCGGGTCGCCCGGCCCCCGACCACTGCTGTCGCCCCGTCGAGCCCGTCACAGAGCGCGGCAGCGACCACCGCACCGCTCGCCGCCACCGGGTGCGTGCCGGCCAACCGGACGGCACCGGCGGCGCACGCCACCCCGGCGACCGTCACAGCGGTGGGCGGCACCCCGGCCCGGGACAGCACCCGCCCGCCGGTCCACATGAACCGCAGCCAGCCCGCCAGCAAGGGCATGCCGTTCGGATCGATGTCGTGGTGCAGCGCCGACCAGCGACGTGCGAGCTCGGGACGGTCGGGGTCGGGCGCGCCCAGCTCGATGTCCCGCGCCGCCACCCGGCCATTGTGCCCACCGTGACGGGCGCGGGTGGGTACTCCCTCGTGGTGCGCTTCGCGACCTTCAACATCTGCTCCGGCCGCTCGATGGCCGACGGCCTCGTCGACGTCGACCGGTTCGCCGCGGCGGTGGCCGAGCTGGACGCCGACGTGCTGTCGCTGCAGGAGGTCGACCGTGACCAGGAGCGCTCCGGCGGTCACGACCTGACCGCGATCGCGGCGGCGGCGATGGGCGCGCCGCATCAGGTCTTCGCACCGGCGCTGTACGGCACGCCAGGCGAGCAGTGGACGGCGGCCGGCGACCGGCCGCAGAGCGGTGCCGCCTACGGCTGCGCGCTGCTCAGCCGCGTCCCGCTCGGCGACGTCGGCGTGTTCCGTATGCCGGCCGCCCCGCTCGCGCTGCCGTTGTGGGTGCCCGGCCAGGGCGCGGTGGTGGTGCGGGAGGAGCCGCGGGTGGCGATCATGGCGCGGGCCGAGATCGGGACGCCACGCGGGCTGACCGTCGTCGGCACCCACCTGCCCTTCGTCCCCGGCTGGAACCGGCACCAGCTGCGTCGCGTGGTCGAGCACGTGCGTTCGCGGCCCGACCCGCTGCTCGTCCTCGGCGATCTGAACCTGCGCGGGGACACTCCGGCCCGACTGACCGGCTTCCGGGCCCTGGCGACCGCGCCGACCTTCCCGTCCTTCGGTCCGCGGTTCCAGCTCGACCACATCCTGCTGCGCGGAGCCCTGGCGGACCTCGGCACCCTGACCGCGACGTCCGCCCCGTCCCTGCCCGTGTCCGACCACCGGCCACTCGTCGTCGACCTCGACCCGGCCGCCTGACCCATGGAGGTGGCTGCAGCGTGACCCGATCAGCGGTGCAGACGGTGATCGTCTTCGGCGACGGGCCCGGGGGTGGCAACCCGGCGCCCGTGGTCCTGGATGCCCGTGGTTGGTCCGACGCGCAGATGCAGGCCGTGGCGCGCGACAGCGGGCACGAGAGCGCGTTCGTGGTCGATGTTCGCGGGCCGGATCGCGACCTTGCGCTGCGCTACTGGGTGCCGAACCACGAGATGTCGATGTGCGGGCACGCGACCGTCGGGGCGGTGTGGCTGCTGCGGCACCACGGCCTACTGCCCGAATCGGTGCGGGACCTGCGGATCGACACGAGGAGCGGGCCGGTGCGGGCTCGTGTCGCCGCTGACGACACCGTCGGTGTCAGCCAGGCCCCGCCGTCGGTCGAGCCGGTGAACGACGCCGACGGCGTCCTCGACGTGCTCGGCCTCGAGCGTGGGCAGCTGGCCGGTCCCGTCCGCAACGCGCGCACCAGCCGCACCAAGACCCTGGTTCCGGTGGCCGACCCGGCGGTACTCGATGCGCTGTCCCCGGCGTGGGACCGCGTCGAGACCGCCTGCGACGCCGTCGACTCGACCGGGCTGTACCCCTACGCGCGCACCGGCGACCGGCAGTTCGACGCGCGGCAGTTCCCGCGCTCGTCCGGTTACCCGGAGGATCCCGCGACGGGCGTCGCGGCCACGGCGCTCGCCGGAGGCCTCGTCGCCGACGGTACGGTCACGCCCGACGGGCCGGTCGTCGTCCGGCAGGGGCGCGCGATGGGCCGGCCGTCACGCATCGTCGTCAGCTTCGACGTCACCTCCGACGGCACCCTCGCGACCTGCTGGTTGACCGGCAGCGTCGAACTCGCCTGAGCCGAGGCCGGCCCGGTCGCGCTCGCGGTCGTGCGTCAGACCAGCGAGACCGTGGGCAGGTTCAGCACGCCGCAGAGCCGGGCCACCACGCTCGGGGCCTCGGCCAGCCGCGCCGGGCGGCTCTGGGCGCGGACCGCGGCGACGCCGATCGCCTCGACGGCCCGGTGGTGCAGGTAGGTGACGCCCGACAGGTCGACCACCGGCGGGCGGCCCGGGCCGGCAGCGTCGAGGGTGAACTCGGTCTGCATGACGCGGGCGAGCTCGTCGGCGTCGAAGGCCTCGACGGCGCCCACGAGCGCCGGGCCGATCACGCCGTCGTACAGGTCGTGGTGCACGAACCAGGTCGGCTCGGCGCCCAGGCCGCCGACGATCGGATGCCGGTGCCCGACCGCGGCGAGGGCGTCGCCGGCCACCTGGTCGGCGGCGAAGTAGCAAATGCCGGTGACGGGCTGCGTGGCCTGCCAGCGGTCGGTCACCTGCTCCCAGACCAGCCAGCGGTCGACGACGTCGGGCGGTCCGTTCAGCAGGGCGGTGTTGTCGGCGACGACCCGCACGGCGGTGTACCCGGCCTGCAGCGAGTCCTGGACGACGGTGTCGAACTCGCGCAGTTGCGCGGCGGCGCTGCCGGGGGCACCGGACAGGACCGCGTCGTAGATGCCCTCGGCCGGCAACAGCAGCACTCGTCCGGTGTCGATCTCGGACTCGAGCGCGCCCGCGGCCTCCCAGTCGCCGTCGGCGCACACGACGACCCGCTCGTGCGCAGCGGCCGAGGCGACGACGTGGACGGCCAGGCGGCTGAAATCGGCCATGCCCTTGCCGACGTACGCGACATGGTCACCCGGGCCGAGATCCCGGGCGCCGACGGTGAAATGCCCCGTTTGCCGCACGCCGCGACCCTAGACGCCGGCTGAGAGACCGCCAACCCGGAACCTGCTTCGTGACACGACGCCTGCGACATTCACAGGTTGTCCGGACTGCCCGTGCCCGCCAGTTCGCCGGCGTCCCGCGCCTCGTGCGTGCTCACCACAGGGCCCTCCAGCTCGCGGATATCGAACCACAATCGCGGCCCCACCCGCACCGGCACGACCTCGCCCGCGGCCTGACGACGCCGCGCGTGGGCCCGCACCCGTCGGTACCAGACTGCGAGCCGCCACCCGCCGAGCGCCTCGATCGCGATCAGCACCAGCAGGGCCAGCCGCATGGAGTGCGGGTTGCTGCCGCCCACCACGTCCAGCACGGCACCGAACAGCACCGTGGCGACGACGGTGGCGAAGAACCCGGCGACGTTGACCACGCCCGACGCGGTGCCCAGCGTGTGCGTGGGGTTGTAGTCGCGGGCCACCGCGAACGCGATCATCGACGCAGGGCCCCCCAGCATGATCAGCACCAGCACCACACCGGCCAGCACCTCGGGTGGCGTGTGACCGGGCCACGTTGCCAGGCAGACGAGCCCCGCGATCGTCACCCCGCAGGTGCCGAGGCTGAACGGGATGCGACTCGACGGCCACCGGGCGGTGACCACGCCGGCCACCGGGTTGCCGATCCCGGCCACGATGACGGCGAGCATGAGCAGCCGGCTGGCACCGGCGTCGGAGAAGTGCACGCCCTCGACCAGGTACGGGTGCCCCCAGAGCAGCGCGAGCGTCGCCCAGACGGCGGTGTTGGCGAAGTGCACCCAGAACCCGAGCCGCGTGCCGGGCAGGCCCCACGCGCCGCGGACTCGGACTCGGCACGCTGCGCAGTCCCGTCACGACCTCGGACCGCCGCAGCCGACGCGGGGTGGGCGCGGTGTCGTGCACCATCGCGATCACCCCGGCGCCGGCGAGGGCGGAACCGGCGGCGGCGATCAGGAAGCTCGTCCCCCACCCTGGGCCGTCGAGCAGGGCGGTGAGCGGGGCGGTCGCGCCGATGTTGCCGACCGTGCCGAGCATGGCGGTC
The DNA here is from genome assembly GCA_963787985.1 of uncultured Actinomycetota bacterium. Lineage (GTDB taxonomy): Bacteria > Actinomycetota > Actinomycetes > Mycobacteriales > Jatrophihabitantaceae > Jatrophihabitans. The sequence continues at coordinate 170,645 of CAWBEL010000001.1, forward strand.
GCCGCCACCAGCAGTGGGTAGCGCCGCTTGTCGAAGCGCGTCGCGGTGTAGCGCAGCACGCTGACGAACGTCAGCGCGTCACCGCAGCCGAGGACGGCGCGGGCGAGCAACGCCAACGGGAAGGAGTGCACGAGCGCGAAACCCAGCTGCGCGACGGCCATGATCGTCGCGGCGGCGATCAGCAACCTTCGCGGCCCGTAGCGGTCGACGAGCACGCCGGTCGGGACCTGCATCGCTGCGTACACGCCGACCTGCAGCAGGACGAAGACCGACAGCGCGCCGGGTCCGACGTCGAAGCGGCGTTCGGCGACCAGCCCGGCGACGCCGAGCGACGCGCGGTTGAAGACGGCGAAGAAGTAGACGAACGCGGCGGCGCCCCAGCCGACCACGGCCCGGCGGCGTCGTGGGCTGTCCGTCTGCACCAGGCCTATTTTTCCATCCCGGCACTCAGTCGATGGCGCGGCGCCGGAAGCCGATGATGCCCACCACTGTCAGCACGATCAGGAACAGCACCGACATCAGCAGGCACACCCAGGAAGCCATGTGCGGGACGCTCGGCACCAGCGCCGCGCGCATGCCCTCGCTGATGTAGGTCAGCGGGTTGATCGTCGTCAGCCACTTGAACCACTCGAGGTGGCTCAGCGACGGCCACGGGTACTGGCTGCAGCCGGTGAACAGCAGCGGCGTGAGCACGAGGGCGAACACGACGTTCAGCCGTGTCGGCGGCACGAACGTCCCCAGCACCATGCCGAGGGCCGAGCCGACGAGCGAGCCGAGCAGCAGGATCGCGATGAGCAGCGGGACACCGCTCGCCCGCCAGGGGATCGAGCCGAGAACGATCACGCCGACCGGGAACATGACCGCGGCGGCGATCAAGGCGCGCATCGCGGCGTAGACGATCTTCTCCACCGCGACCCAGGCGATCGGCATCGGGGCGAGCAGGCGGTCCTCGATCTCCTTCGTCCACGAGAAGTCGATGACGAGCGGGAACGACGTGCTCTGCAACCCGGTAAGGGTGGCCGTGAACGCCACGATGCCGGGGAACAGCAGTTCCGAGTACCCGGGGCGGGTGAAGCCGAGGTCGGACAGGATGCGGCCGAACACGAACAGCAGGAACAGCGGCTGCAGGATCACCTGCGCGAAGAACACCGGGGCGTCGCGGCCGGTGACGAACAGGTCGCGTTTGAGCACGGCCCAGAACACGCGCGTCGGCGTGATCGTCGTCTGCGCGACGGGTCGCGTCACCGTCGTCATCGGGTGGCCTCGCTCCGCTCGGCGCGGGGATTTCCGGTCGCCGAGACACTGTTGGCTCGGTCAGCGTCGCTCATCGAAGCAGCCTTCCGGTCAGGTGCAGGAACACGTCTTCGAGGCTCGGCGTGACGGTGCGCAGGTCGCTCAGCTTCGCCGGTGACTCGACGGCGCCCGTGACGTCCGGGATGAACTCGGCTGCCTCGCCGGTGAGGTAGACGCGGATGCGCACGCCCGCGGGTGAGACCTGATCGGGACCGAGCACCTCCACCCGTTCGACCGCCGCCAGCTCGCCGAGCCGGGCCAGGGTCTTCTCCCGTGCCTGCTCGTCGGGTGCGGCGACGCCGAGCTCGAGGCCGGAGTGCCCGGGTAGCGACCGGCGCAGTGCCTCGGGCGTGTCGAGCACGAGCAGGTGACCCTTGTCGACGATGCCGACGCGGTCGCAGAGCGCGGCCGCCTCGTCCATGTCGTGGGTCGTCAGCACCACGGTGCGCCCCTCGGCGCGCAGCTCACGGATCTGGTCCCAGAGGAACAGACGCGCCGCCGGGTCGAGGCCGGTGGTGGGCTCGTCGAGGAACAGCACGTCCGGGGCGTGCATGAGCGCGCGGGCGATCATGACGCGCTGCATCTGGCCGCCGGAGAACATCTCGACCTTGTCGCCGGCCCGGTCGGCGAGGCCGAAGCGGTCGAGCAGGTCGTCGGCCCGCGGGATCCGCTCGGCGCGCGGAACACCGTGGTACTGGGCGTGGAAGAGCAGGTTCTGCCGGATCGACAGCGAGCGGTCGAGATTGTTGCGTTGCGGCACGACCGCGAGTCGCCGCTTGGCCCCGACAGGATCGGCCACGACGTCCACGCCCATGACGTAGGCCCGCCCCGAGGTCGGCAGGACGCGGGTCGTCAGCACGCCGATCGTGGTGGTCTTGCCCGCCCCGTTGGGTCCGAGCAGGCCGAACACCTCGCCTGCGCACACGGCGAAGGAGACCCCGTCGACGGCCGGGGTCGGGTTCTTCTTGTAGCGCTTGACGAGCTCGTCGACGACGACGGCGTCGGACGCTGCGGCGGTTTCGGTCATGACGTGCTGATTGTGCTCGGTCCCGCACGATGTTTTCGACCCTCACCCGCCGCTCGTGGCCCCGCTGCGGCGGGAATCGCCGCGTGTCGCGCCGCCCCGGGGCCACAACCCCCGCCCCAGGCAAGCTGCTGCGCTCACCCGCCGCTCGTGGCCCCGCTGCGGCGGGAATCGCCGCGTGTCGCGCCGCCCCGGGGCCACAACCCCCGCCCCAGGCGAGCTGCTGCGCTCACCCGCCGCTCGTGGCCCCGCTGCGGCGCAACCCGCCGCGCGTCGCGCCGCCCCGGGGCCACGCCGGGCTGGTGCCACGCCGGGCTGGTGCCGACCGGCGTGCGCGAGGATCGGGGGGTGCACCATCCTCACCCGTTCGCATTCGTCACCCCGACGGCCCGGGAACGCGCTGCACCGCGGCCGGGCGACGAACTGCTCTCGCCTGCCGACGTCGTCATGGACCGCGGCTTCACCGTCGACGCTCCCGCGGACCGGGTCTGGCCGTGGCTGGTGCAACTGGGCAAGGCCCGCGCGGGCTGGTACCTCCCGGCAGTGGTCGAGCGCCTCCTGCCGCGACGCCGTCGGGCGCTGCGCCGGATCGACGGACAGTGGCAGCTGCTCGGGGCCGGCGACGTCGTCCCCGACTACGGCCGGCGCGACGACACGTTCACGGTGGCCGAGATCAATCCGCCTCGCGCGCTCGTCTACACCTCGAGACGCGGCACGGTCGATCTCACCTGGTCACTGTGCCTGGACGACGCACCCACCGGCACCCGCGTCTGTCTTCGTCTGCGGCTCCAGGGCCTGAAACGGCCGTGGCTGGCGCGGACCGTCGGTGAGGCATTCGACCTGCTCACCGTGGCGGGCATGGCCGCCGGCCTGCGCGAGCGGGTGGCCGGGCAGCACTGACGGCGCGCCGGAGCGACCGGCGCCGGGATCGAAGCAACGACCGCAACTGGGACGACCGGACGCTCAGCGGGGCTGTCGAGCCGCACCGTCGCCGCGACGGCGCGGCGGCGGACCACGGCCGACCCCACGACGAACAGCCAGCCGATCGCGACGACAAGGATGCAGCTGATCAGGCGGTACAGCAGGACGGCGGCGGTGGCCGGTGCGGTGGCGACGCCACCTGCGTGCGCGGCGACGATCATGGCGATCTCGACCACGCCGAGGCCGCCGGGCAGGAACGCGACCGACGACGCCGACATCCCCGCGACGTAAGCGGTGAGCACGAGCGGGAACGACGTCCCCTCCGTCCCGTGTACCGCATGGAACACAGCGACCAGGCAGGCCAGATCGGCGAGCCAGTTGAGCAGCGCGAACGAGCCGCCCGCCACCCAGTCACGGCCGCGCGGGCGCACCGCGTCGAGCTCGTCGGCTGTTCTCCGCACGGCCGCCGCGGCGGAGGGGCGGCGACGATCGAGCGCCCGGGCCACCAGCTCGAAGCTGCCCCGCACCAGAGACCGGATGCTGAACGAGGCATGGTGGCGGACGGCGAGCAGTCCCATCACCGTCACGGCCGCGAGGACCCCGAGCAGGACCCAGCCGACGTCCACTCCCCCGGCGACCGCGGCGCAGACGAGGAGCAGCACGGCGAACGACACCGAGCTGAGCACGCCGGACGCGAGCACGGCGAAGCCCGCCGCCACGCCGGGCACGCCCCACGAGCGCATGCGCGTCAGCGCGTAGCCGATCGATATCGCCGTGCCCGCCGGCATCGTGGTGTTGACGGCGTTGGCCGAATAGGTCAACCCGACCATGCGGGCGATGGGCACGCGCGGGGCATCGGTGGGGATCGCCGCGTGCAGCATGCGGCGCTGCACCCGGGCGAAGACGTGCATCGAGACGAGCGTGGCGGCGACGGCAACCAGCACCCAGACGGGCCGGGCGTCGTCGAGCGCGTCCCAGGCCGCGGCGAGCTGGCCGCGGACGAACAGCAGCTCGACGCCGACCAGTACCGCCGCCGCACCCACGGTGAGCAGTGCCGTCGTGCGTCGCCTCGGTCGGGTCATGTCAGCGGGCCCCGTCCGGGCCGGGCGCGTAGCGCCGCAGCAGCGTCATGGAGTACTTCCGCGGCACCGCGCCGGGCGTGGAACGGCGCCGATGGACCGCGGCCGCGGCGGAGGTGAGAGCGGCGACCGCCAGCAGGTACCCCGTCGCCGCAAGTGCGATGCCGACGACGCCGTTGCCGAGCCCGATCACGATCAGGACGACGGCAAGCGCGCCGGCCGAGGCGCGGGCGAGCGCACGCGCTCGGCCCGGACACTCGCGCGCGCCGTCGCGTTGTGAACCGGACGCCGACGCCAGGTCCTGTTCGAGGCGCGCGAGCACCGTCCGGTCGTGGTCGGAGAGTGGCACGGTGACCTCCTCGGGTCGGGGCTGTGGACGGCCGGGTGACGGGTGCGACCCGTCACCCCGCCGGTGGGGAGCCCGCCGCGACGAGCACGTCCCGGCCGGGCACGGGGCCCGCACCGTCCGACTCGTCGAGATGGCGGGGGTGGTCGTCCGTGGACATTGCGTCGAGCGCGCGTGCGCCGGTGACGGGGCGGCCGTGCTCGGCCGGGGCGGGAGATGCGGCGTCGGCGTCGGCCTCGGCCTTCGCCTCGACCTCGTTCTCGGTCATCGTGCGGGCAGCGAACTGGATCGGGGCGTGGTGACCGACGACGACGGCGACCGCACCGAGCACGATCCACGCCGCGAGCACGCCCAGGTGCGAGCCCGCCGTATGCCCGTCGAAGTAGGTGATCGAGCGCAGCGCCGAGGCTCCGGCACCCGGCGGTAACCACTGGCCGAGGCGGCTGAAGCCGTTCGGGAGCAGGTCGGGCGCGGACGACGCGCCGGACAGCGGATTGCCGAGCACGATCATCAACGCGGCGGAGACCAGCAGACCCGGCACGCCGACCAGCGCGACGAGCCCGGCCGTCGCCGTGGCGATCGCGAGGATCGTCGCCGCCGTGGCCACCCAGACCTCCACGCCGTGGTGCGGGAGCGCCCCCAGCCAGCTACCGGCGACGAGGTAGGTGCCGGCCGCGGCGACCGCCGAGCCGACGGCGAGGCCGACGAGCTGACGGACGGCGGGCCGCACCCGGACCACCACGCCGATGACAGCAGCCAGGGCGATGCCGCAGAGCGTGAGAGGCAGCAGGGCGGCACTGAACACGACGCCCTTGGGGTCGTCGGCGGACAGCGGGACGACGTCGGTGCGGGCGAACCGCACACGTGGGCCACCGTGCGCCGTCGACGCGGACGACGCCGCGGCGGCCGCGGCCTGCCCGGCCGTGTCCAGCACCTGTGCGACGGCGGGTGACGCAGCGCTCGCCTCGAGCACCTCGACGCGCGTCGGGCCGACGACGACGGCGCCGTAGACGTCCCGGTCCCGGATGGCCGCCCGCGCGTGCGCGGGGTCGGCGAACAACCGCAGGTCGAAGGCACCCGGGTGCGCCGAACTGAGGCCGCGGACGACCTGGGCGCTGTCCGGACTGGTCCCGACGACGCCCACAGCCAGGTTGCGCGGGTGCAAGCGGGCCGCCGGCCAGGTGAAGCTCAGGACCGCGAGCGTAACCGCGATCGGGACCACGACCACGACAATCGCGACCTGCCGGAAGGACGGGCGGGCGCTCGTCTGATGCGGCATGACACCTCCAACAGCGAATGGGCGTTCTCTTATTTCCTACCGTCCTCCGAACCTCACAAGACTGTCAAGACGAATATTCGTTTTCTTTAGTACAGTGGGCCACATGCCGAAGGTGACCCAGGAGTACCGCGACGCGCGGCGCGGCCAGATCCTCGACGCCGCGGTGCGGTGCTTCCTGCGCGACGGGTTCCACGAGACGTCCATGCAGGACCTGTTCGACGAGAGCGGGCTCTCGGCCGGCGCGGTCTACCGCTATTTCCCCGGCAAGGAGGACATGATCCTGGCCATCGCCGAGCAGAACCTGCGCGAGGTCATCGGACTGATCCACACCATGGCCGGGGAACCCTGCGGCGGCGAAGGTGTGGGCGCGGCGCTCGCCACGGTGCTCGAGATCGTCCGCGAGAAGCACCGGACGAACGGGCTCGGCGCATTGGCGGTGCTGGTCTGGTCCGAAGCGTTGCGCAACCCCGACCTGGCCACGCGCTTCACCCTGCTGCTCGACGAACTGCGCGGCGACCTCGCCGAGGTCGTGCGCGCTCACCAGCAGCGCGGGACGCTGCCGCGGGACGCGGACCCTGAGGCCCTCGCCCGGCTGATCGTGATGGTGGTGCCGGGATTCATCCTGCAGCTGGCGCTGGCCGGCGAGGACGCGGTCGACGGCATCCCCGAGGCCGCCCGCGCACTGTGGTCCTGACGCTCAGGTAGGGACCTCGCCGGTGAGCACGAGGCCCTCGGCGATCTCGACGAGCTTGCGGTTCGTGCGCTGGGACGCCGTCGAAAGAACTGCGAATGCCTGGTCGGCCGTCAGCCGGTGCCGCTCCATCAGAATGCCCTTGGCCTGTCCGATGAGGTCCCGGTTCCCGATGGCGCGACGCAGGTTGTCCGTGCGCTTGGCGTCGGCGATGGCGGCCGCCGCGTGCACGCCGATGAGCGCAGCCATCCGCAGGTCGCGCTCGTGCCGGCTCTCGAGCGCCGCGAAGTAGAGGGTCAGCGAGCCGAGGCGCAGGTCGTCGATCCAGAGCGGCACGCAGAACATCGCACCGATCCCGAGCGACACGGCGAGCTCGCCGAATTCGGGGTAACGCTCGTCGTTGCGCAGATCGGAGATGTAGACGATCTGCTGGTCGCGGGAGGCGTCGATGCAGGGGCCGGTGCCGGTGCGCTGCTGCAGCGCGTCCAGCGCCGGCGGCTCGGCGCCGACCACGGCCTGCGGGGTGAACACGCCGCGTTCCCAGAGGTTGAGCCCCGCGGCGCAGGACGTGTCGATGAGTTCGACGGCGGTGCTCAGCACAGCGGTCAGGGTGGACTCGAGATCCGGTTCCTTGAGGTGCAGCGTGCGCGCGATGCGTTCGACCGTCTGCCAGACGTCCAGCTCGCCGGTAATGTCCGGGTCGAATGGGCCCTGGTCCAATCTGGTGACCGCGGTCAAGAGCGTCTGACCCGGCCCTTCGGACTCGTCCTGCGGCCGGCCACGTACGTCGGTCGTCATGCCGTCTCCATCGGGGAGGTGCTCGATAGGGCCGGGGTCGGCCACTGCCCCGTGCTACGTACCCATGATCCTAGGGACTCACGCCACACGGCCGGATCGGGCATCGACAGATGGCGACGCCGGCCTCGCCGATCACACCGCGTCCGGGACCGCCTTGCCGGGGTTGAGGATCCCGTGCGGATCGAGCGCCCGCTTGACCGCGCGGTGCATCTCCAGCACGGCCGGCGACAGCTCGCGGGCCATGCCGTCGCGCTTGAGCAGGCCGACGCCGTGCTCACCGGTGACGGTGCCGCCCAGGCGCAGCGCCTCGGAGATGATCTCGGTGAACGCCTGCTGGGCGCCGGTCCGGGCCTGCGGGTCGTCCGCCGGCGTGATGAGCAGCGGGTGCAGGTTGCCGTCGCCGGCGTGCGCGATGTTCGCGATCGTCGTTCCGGTGCGGGCGGCGATGCGCTCGATCTCGGCCAACATGGCAGGCACCGCCGCCTTCGGCACGCAGATGTCCTCCGTGAGCACCGGGCCGAGCCGCTCGAGTGCCGGGTAGGCGAGCCGCCGCGCCGACATCAGGGCTTCGGCCTCGGCGGGGTCGGAGCTGACGGCCGCCCAGGTCGCACCGGCGCTCTCGAAGCAGTCGCGCATCGTGGCCGCCTCGGCGTCGCCCGCGGCCCCGGCAGTGTCGACCTGGCCGAGGAGCACGACCTCGGCGTCGGCCGAGAGCCCCATGTTCTTCCACGCGTCGACGGCGGCGAGGCAGTGCCGGTCGACCAGTTCGAGCGCGGACGGGGTGAGCCCGGCGGCGGCCACCGCGGTGACGGCGTCGCCCGCAGCGACGATCGAGTCGAAGTAGCCGGCCACCGTGCGCGGCGGGGGCTGCAGCGGACGCAGTCGCAGCACCGCCTCGGTGACGACGCCGAGCGTCCCCTCGGATCCGACCACGAGACCGGCGAGGTCGTACCCGGCGACGCCCTTGGCCGTACGTCGGCCCAGGCGCACGATGTCGCCGGTACCGGTCACCACTTCCAGTTCGAGCACGTAATCGCGGGTGACGCCGTACTTGACGCAGCAGACGCCACCCGCGTTGGTGGCGATGTTGCCGCCGATCGTGGACCACGGCGAGCTGGCCGGGTCCGGCGGGTACCAGAGTCCGTGGGCGGCGACGGAGCGCCGCAGGTCGTCGTTGACCACGCCGGGCTGGGTGATCACGTAGCGCTCGAGCTCGTCGACGTGCAGCACGCGGTCCAGCCGGGCGAGGTCGAGCACGAGCGACCCCACGGTCGCGTTCGCGCCGCCGGACAGTCCCGTGCCTGCGCCACGGGGCACCAGCGGCGTCCCGGTGGCGATGCAGGCGAGTACGACGGCCTGCACGTCGGCGGTATCGCGCGGCCGCACCGCCGCGACGGGCAGCTCCCACGGCGCCCACTCCGCCTCGTCGTGCGCGACGGCGGCCAGCACGTCCGGGTCGGTGACGACCGCGTCGGCCGGAAGCGCGGCACGAAGCCGGTCGACGATCGCGGTCCCCACCCGAGCAAACTAGCTCGGATTGACCTGCAGCCCGGCGATGACGTCGGCGTCCACCTCGTTCGACACCGTCGCCTGTACCGGCCCGACGGTGGTACTCAGGTCGAGGGTCGCCCGCAACCCGACGCCGGACACCTCGCCGTTCCCGTCGATCGTGACGAACGCGCCGGCTCGTCCGATCGCGGACGCCACCCCGACGCCGCCGCCGACCTGGCCACCGGCGAACACCGTCACCGAGTCCTTCTTCGAGCTGTGCTTGACCTGCAGGAACCCGCCGATCGGTCCGGTCGCGACCGTGACCTCCTGCGAATCGCAACTGATGCTGGCCTCGACGACGCCGATCGAGACCGAGAACGACAGCCAGCTCGGGCAGGTGGAACTGGTGCCGGCCGTCGTGGTCGCCGGCGCCGGCGGCTGGTCGGCCGGCGCGGCGTAGCACTCGGCGAAGTTCTGCTGGAGCTGGTTGCTGAGCCAGTACAGGTCGTCATACGTGCTCTGGACCTGGCCGTTCTGAGCGGCCTGCTCGCGCAGCATGATCGCGTTGCGCAGGTGGACGTCGTTGGTCAGCGCCCCGAGCTGACTGGCGTGCTTCTCGAGGATGGCGTGGTAGCCCTTGCCGGCCGTGTCGAAGTTCGTGATCTTGGTCAGCGCGTCCTGCGTCGCCGAGTCCACCTGCGCCCGGCACATCGGGTACTCGACGGTCTGCTGGCAGTTCTCGTAGATCGTCTCGTCGAAACCGTCCGCCGTCTGCGCCTCCTGCTCGCATTCCCAGTCCTGCTTGTTGACCGCGAGGTAGATCGCGCCCATGGACCCGAAGGTGTTGTCCCACCGCGGGTCGACGGCCTCGGACGCGGCCCGGGCGGCCGGCAACCAGGTGGCGCGGTAGTACGCGTCGGCTTGGCTGTCACCGCTTGTGCCGTCGCTGTCGACGTTGGGCGGCTCGAAGGCGGCATCGAAGACCGCCTGGTGCCAGCGCCCGCCGGCGGTGTGCACGTTCACCTTTCTGATGGCGCCGTACTCGGCGTTGAACGCCGGGAACGGCACGATGGCGGTCGCCTGGGTGTGGAAGAAGCTGTCGTCGGCGATCAGGTTGGGCACGTCACCGGGGAACTGCAGGTTCCACGGGGTGAACGTATCGTCGGTGTCGACGCGGGAAGCGCCGAGGTTGTCGTAGGTCGGGTTGGCCAGGCCGCCGGGGTTCGCCGCCTGCACCTCGCGGGCGACGGCCGCTGTCACCGCCGGTCCCGTGACCGGCGTGTCGTTGCGGACGCGCGCGCGACCGGCCCAGGAGATCGCCGTCGTGCGGTCGTCGAGGCACGTCGAGGCGCCGACGACACCCTCGGCCGCCTCGACCACCTCGTGATTGGCGCTCCACACGGCGGCGTAGGTCGAGCGGGCCGAGGCGTACTTGCCGAGCCGGAACGCGATGCCGGCCTGGGCCAGCTGCAGGGCCTGCTTGCCGGTCAGCCCCACCGACGTCGGCGCGTAGTGGCGGGTCGCGCGCGAGGCGTTGACGAAGGCGGTGGCCTCCAGCGGCTTCTCGGCCGCGACGAGCGCGTTGGCGGTACTCGTGAGGTACTGCGGATTGCGTGGCGCCCGTGCGTCGAGCAGCAGCAGGATCGCGAGCCCGGCGTCCGGTCGTCCGGCCGCGAAGGCGGAGTTCGCGTCGTGCACGAGCCGGTTGGCGCTGCGCTTCTTCTCCCAGGCCTGCAGGTTGGCGACCCGCGTCCGACCCTGCCGTGCGGTGATCGCCGCCCAGCTGCGCGAGGTGGCGGTGCGGGCGCTCGGGACGGCGCCCTTCTCGGGCTTCGTGCACAGCGTGGGCCGCTCCGCGACGAGGCCCGACCAGTACTGGTCGGTCGTCGTGGCCGGGGCTGGTTCGGGACGGGGGAACGTGTCGGCCCGCGCCGAGGTTGCGGTGCCGGCCGCGGTGGCCGCGGTGAGGGCGGCGGCGAGCAGCGGGAGGGCGATCAGGGAGCGCAGGCGGCGGTGGGACATGCGGCGGTCCTGTCGTTGCGGTGGGCACCCCTGGTGGTGCCGCGTCGACAACGTAGAGATCAACCGGGCCCGCGCGATGCTCCTGCGGACGGAGATGGCACGAAGCGATGATCACGAACGCCGCGAATCGGACAGCGGACGGTCAGCGCCAGACCCGCGGCGCCGGTCCTCCCCGGCGGCGGCGCCACCACCGGCGCGGCCGCTCGTCCCGCGTGCCCACCTCGTCGCCGAAGGTCACCGGCAGGCCGCGGGCGGCCCACGCCTTCACCCCGCCGTCGAGCCAGTAGGCCGTCCGTCCGGCCGCCGCGACCGTGTGCGCCACCCGCGAGGAGCGGCGGCCGAGCGAGCAGGTCACGATGATCTGACCGGGCGGCAGGTCGTCGAGGACGTCGAGCAGCACGTCGGCGGGCACGTTGAGCGCGCCCGACACGTGGCCGTGCCGGTATTCCTCGGGGGTGCGGACGTCGACCACCACGTCGTCGAGCCGCCACATCTCGAGCGCAACGCGGACGCGTACCGGCTCGGCGGCGGCAGGTCGCCAGCGCGTCATGCGGTTCAGCCGCGGCGCCGGCCGACGGCCCAGTAGAACAGCGAGTTGCCGGGGTTGAGCAGCATGGCCACGCGCCAGAAGCGCCGCGACCCGCGCAGGTGGGCCGTGGACCGGTGCGACAGATCGCGCCAGGCGAACACCGCCGACACCGTCTGCACCGCGAGGATCGCGAGGATCACGGGTTTCGGTGGACGGCGTCGGGCCATGCCACCGGTCTACCGCGTACCCGCCCCGATCGCCAGGGTCCGCCGCCTGTCGCGCCCTACTTGTCGACGGTGAACCAGACGCCGACGCCGACCGCGACCAGCGCGACGAGGAAGCAGAGGATGGCGGCGCCGAGGGCGGCGGTGGGACGGCGGCCGGCGGCGCGTTGCACCTGCCCGACCGCGACCATGCGAGCGCCCAGCGCGAACGCGGAGACGATCAGCACCCCGGCCGCGAGCGATTCGAGCAGGATCTGGCCCGTCACGGTCCAGTCGATCAGCTTCGACACGACATCCTCCTCACGCACCGGCCGGCACGAGCGGTGTCGACCCGCTGTCGGCCCCGGCGTTGACGTTGTCCGCCGTCACGGCGTCGCGACGCGAGCGCAGCCAGACCGTGCCGAGGATCCCGGCCGCCAGCACCGTCACCGCCGCGACGCCGACCGCGTTGCCGTTCTTGGTGACCAGCCCGATCAGTGCTGCCGTGGCGGCGGCGGCGGGAATCGTCAGGATCCAGGCGGCGACCATGCGGCCGGCGACTCCCCACTTGACCTGCGCGGCCTTCTTGCCCAACCCCGACCCGATGACCGAGCCGGTGGTGATGTGCGTGGTCGACAGCGGCGAGCCGCCGTGCGTCGAGATGAGCAGGACGGCGGCGGAGGCCGTCTCGGCGGCGAAGCCCTGCGGCGCCTCGATGTCGACCAGGCGGTGCCCGACGGTGCGGATGACCCGCCAGCCGCCGAGGTAGGTGCCGAGGGCGATGGCGAGCCCGCACATCAGGATGACCCAGAACGGCGGGCTGGCGTTCGAGCCCAGGCGGTGGTCGGCGATGAGGGCGAGCGTCACCACGCCCATCGTCTTCTGCGCGTCGTTCGTGCCGTGCGCGAGCGAGACCAGCGACGCCGACGCGAGCTGGCCGTAGCGGAAGGTGGCGCGCGTCCGCTCCGCCTCGTCCGGCCGGTGCAGCTGGGAGATGCGGTACGCCGCGAAGGTCGCGAGCCCGGCCACGAGGGCGGCGATGAACGGCGACAGGACGGCCGGGACGATCACCTTCGACAGGATCGAGGAGCCCTTGATGGCGCCGGTGCCCGCAGCGACGATCGTCGCGCCCAGGACGCCGCCGACCAGGGCGTGCGAGGAGCTCGACGGCATGCCGACGTACCAGGTGAAGACGTTCCAGGCGATCGCGCCGAGCAGGCCGGCGAAGATGATCGGCAGGGTCACCTTGGCCGAGTCGACGATGCCGCTCGCGATGGTCGCCGCGACCGACACCGACAGGAACGCGCCGACGAGGTTCAGCACGCCGGACAGCGCCACGGCCACCCTCGGCTTCAGCGCCCCGGTGGCGATCGAGGTGGCCATGGCGTTGGCCGTGTCGTGGAAGCCGTTGGTGAAGTCGAACGACACCGCGACGGCGATGACGAGAACGAGCAGGACGGTGTGCTGCATGCCGTCACGCTTCCCGCCCCGACCGGGTGTCGATGCACCCGGACAGGAGGGTTCACCCGCTGTTCATCGCCGCTCGTCCGGACGCTGGTGCGGCGTGACGGCGCTCACCCAGGGTGTGAACCCGGTCGGGTGGAGGCCGACAATGGGCCGCGTTCCGTCCAGCGTGCACCCCGCCCGGGGGCGCGACTCGTCAGATGCGAGGACACCGTGCAGCGCACCATGTTCAGCGGCAAGATCCACCGCGCCACCGTCACCCACGCCGACCTGCACTACGTCGGCTCCATCACCATCGACGCGGACCTGCTCGACGCCGCCGACATCCTGCCCGGCGAGCAGGTGGCCGTCGTCGACGTCACCAACGGCGCCCGCCTCGAGACCTACGTGATCGAGGGCGAGCGCGGCAGCGGAGTGCTCGGCATCAACGGCGCCGCCGCGCACCTGGTCGCGGTGGGCGACACCGTCATCGTCATCGCCTACCGCACGATGTCCGACGCCGACGCCCGCGCCTTCGTGCCGCACGTCGTCCACGTGGACGCCGCGAACCGGATCGTCGACGTGGGCGGCAACCCGGCCACCGCCGTCGTCGCGGGCGTGACGAGCCCACCCCTCGCCGTCCTGCGCTGAGACCCGGGCGGGACGATCCCCCCGTGCCCTACCGACCGCCCACGACCGGCGCCCGGTTCGACGACGCGCTCGACGGCTCGGCGTTGGTGTTCACGCCGCCGTCCCGCGTGCTGGTCGCCCGGCGGCCGGGCGAGGTGCGCCCGCTGCTGGCCGAGCTCGACCGTGTCACGTCCGGCGGTGCGTGGGCGTTCGGTTACCTCGCCTACGAGGCGGCGCCGGGTCTCGACCCGGGCCTGGCGGTGCACGCGCCGCCGGACCCGGGGTTGCTGGCCTGGTTCGGCGTGGGCCGAGCGCCGCAGCGGGCGCCGCTCATCGCGGCGCCGTCGGGACCCCGGCCCTACCACGCGACGCCGTGGCGACCGGCGACCACGGCCGAGCAGCACAGCGGCGCGGTGCAGCACATCCGCGACGAGATCGCGGCCGGCGGGATCTACCAGGCGAACCTCACCGCCCGGTTGCACGCGACCGTCCGCGGCGACCTGACGGCGATGTACGCCGACCTCGTGCACGCCCAGCAGGCCTCCTACAACGCGCTGCTCGACCTCGGCACGACGGCGGTCGTCAGCGCCAGCCCGGAGCTGTTCCTCGAATGGGCGGGCGGGGTGCTGCGGTGCCGGCCGATGAAGGGCACCGCCCGCCGCGGGACGACGCCGGACGAGGACCGGCACGCCGCCGCCGCGCTCGTGTCCAGCGGCAAGGACGTCGCCGAGAACGTCATGATCGTCGACCTCGTCCGCAACGATCTGGGCCGCATCGGGCGCACCGGCACCGTGCGCGTACCGCGGCTCGGCGTGTGCGAGCCGTTCGCCCAGGTCTGGCAGCTCAGCTCGGAGGTCGAGGCCGAGCCTCGCGACGGCGTCGGCATCGAGGACGTCCTCGGTGCGCTGTTCCCGAGCGGGTCGATCACCGGTACCCCGAAGCAGGCGGCGACGCACGTGATCGCCCAGCTGGAAGGCGCCCCGCGCGGCGTGTACTGCGGCGCGATCGGGTGGGTCGCACCTCCGGACGAGCCGGTGCGGGCCCGGTTCAGCGTCGCGATCCGCACCGCCGTGATCGACCGCGAGAGCGGCAGCGCGGTCTACGGCGCCGGCGGTGGTATCACCATCGGCTCGGAGCCGGCCGCCGAGTACCGAGAGCTGCTGGACAAGGCGGCCGTGCTCGACGCGACGCAGGACGAGGAACCGCTGCAGCTGCTCGAGACGCTGGGCTGCGTCGGCGGGGTGTTACAGCACGTCGAGCGGCACCTCGACCGCGTGCGCCGCTCAGCGGCGTACTTCGGCATCCCCTTCGACCGGGCGGTCGCGCAGCGGACGCTTGCGGCCGCCGCTGCTGGGAAGGCGGACGCCCGGCTGCGGTTGCGCGTGGCGGTCAACGGTGTGCCGGCGGTGGACCTGCACCCGTTTCCGGCAGCGGCCGAGCGCCCCGTCCGGCTGGCCGTCGACAGAGTGCCGGTCGACGCCGCTTCGCTCTGGCTGGCACACAAGACGAACCGGCGCGGCGTCTACGACGCAGCGCGAGCCCGACATCCGGGGGCCGACGACGTACTGCTCGTCAACGGCGACGGGCACGTCACCGAGAGCTGCATTGCCAACGTCCTCGTGTGCCTGGACGGCCGCTGGTGGACACCGCCGACGGCCGACGGCTGCCTGCCGGGCGTGGGGCGGGCGGTGGCCCTGGACGGCGGCGAGGCCGCCGAACGCTCACTCACCGTTGACGACCTGCGCCGCGCCGAGGCCATCGAGCTCGTCAACTCGCTCCGCGGCCGCCGCCCCGCCGTCCTGCTCCCCTGACCCCACCCTGCAGCACGAGTCAGCGGCGCAGGCGGGCGCGCAACTCGGCGTTGATGGCCGGCACGATCTCGTGCAGGTCGCCGATGACCGCGTAGTGCGCCTTGGTCACCATCGGCGCCTCGGCGTCGGTGTTGACGGCGATGATCGTCTTGGCGCTCTGGCAGCCGGCCCAGTGCTGGATCGCCCCGCTGATGCCGCACGGGATGTAGACCTCGGGCGCGATGCGGCTGCCGGTCTGGCCGACCTGCTCGCTGTGCGGGCGCCAACCCAGGCTCGTCACGACGCGCGACACGCCGAGCGCCCCGCCGACCAGTTCGGTGAGTTCGAGCAGTTCGGCGAAACCGTCCGGGCCGCCCGCACCGCGTCCGGCCCCGACGACGACGCGGGCACTGGTGAGTGCGCCGGTGTCGTCGGACTCGGTGGCCTCGACGCGCCGGACCCGCGCGACGAGATCGCGCTCGGTGAGCGTCGGCGTGTACGTCACGACGTCCGGCTGCGACGGCGCGGCCGCCGCAACCGCGTCGCACGCGTGCCCGGCCACGGAGACGACCGCGACCCGGCCGTCGAGCGACATCTGCTCCAGCGCGGCGCCACCGACCACCTGACGGGTGACGACGAACGGCTCGGTCGAGTCGACGAGCACCGCATTCGCCGCCATGGCGACATCGAGGCGGGTCGCGACGTGGGCCAGCACCTCGCTGCCGCGCGGGGTGCCGGCGGCGAGCACCACGGATGGCGAGAGCGTCTCGACCGCGTCGACCACGGCCGCGGCCCACGCCGCGGCGGCGTAGTCGGTCAGCCGCGGGTCGTCGGGGTGGTGGACGGCGGTGACGCCCTGCTCCCCCAGCTGCGCGAGCACGGTGTCGGTCGGCTCGTCCACGACGACGGCGGTCACGGCCGCGGCCGAGCGGGTGCCGAGTTCACGGGCGAAGGTCAGCACCTCCTGCGAGACGCCGACGACTCCCTTCACGTCCGTCTCCACCAGAACGAGGATCACGATGCGCTCACCACCACTCCGAGTTCCTGCAACAGGTCGACGACGGCCGGCGCCGCCTCCGCTCCGCGGCCCAGCACCTGCACTGTGCTCGGGCGCTTCGGCGGCAGCGTCAGGCGCACGCGGCCCGACCCCACCGGATCGGCCGGCGCGGCCAGCGTCTCGATCGGCGCCTTCTTGGCCTTCATGCGTCCCGGGATCGTCGGGTAGCGCGGCGACACCCCGCCCTCCATCACGGCAACGACGGCGGGCGTCGGCAGCTCGTAGATCTCGGTACCCTCCGGCCCGTCCGCCCGGGCGACGGCGGTGCCGTCCTGCAGCTCCAGCTTCGCCACCCCCGTCACCACCGGACGGTCCAGCGCGTAGGCCAGCCGCACCGGCACCTGGAAGTCGCCGGTGTCGGCGGCGTCGTTGCCGAGCAGGACCAGGTCGTAGGACCGGCCCTCGGCCTCCCGCGCCCGCACGACGTCGGCGATGGCGCGCGCGACGTCGGCCGGGCCGAGCGCCACGAGGTCGGCCTCGACCAGCACGGCGTCACTGCACCCGACGGCCAGCGCGCTGCGCAGCTGCTCGACGGCCTCGGCCGGCCCCACCGTCAGCACGGTGACCTTGCCACCGCTGGCGTCCGCGATCTGCGTCGCCAGCTCCACCGCACACTCCTCGTGCGGGCTGACGGTGAATCCCACGTGCCGGGCGTCGACCGACTGCTCGTCGTCGGTCAGCAGCACCTCGCCCGAGACGTCGGGCACCCGCTTGATGCAGACAAGAACATCACTCATGGTCGGTCAACTCCGGATGCGCTCGTTGGCGGGATCGAACAGGGCCGTGGCGTCGGAGGACCCCACCGTCACCGGGTACTGCTCGCCCAGGTACTCGACGGCGAGCTCGGTGCCGACGACGGCCGAGTCCGGCGGCAGGTAGGCCATGAGGACGTGCTTGCCGAGCGACGGGGCCGAACCCGCGGTGGTGACGTAGGGGTGGTGGCCGTGCCCGTCGGTCAGCAGGCTTCCGTCGCGGGCCAGGACCGCCTCGCCGCCCAGCATGTACCGCTTGGTACCCGACTTCGAGGTGTGGTCGTCGACGGTCAGCGTGCAGAGCACGGTGGACGGCTCCTCGTCACGCTGCTTCAGGTAGGCCTCGCGGCCGATGAAGTCGGCGTCCTTGACCTTGGGTCGCTGCATGCCGGCCTCGACGATCGTGCGTTCGGCGTCGAGTTCGGCGCCGTAGGCGCGGTAACCCTTCTCGATGCGGCCGGTCGTGCCGTAGACGCCGATGCCCACCGGTACCGCGCCGTGCGATGTGCCCGCCTCGCGGACGAGCTGCCACAGCCGCGCACCCTGCTCGATCGGCAGGTACAACTCCCAGCCGAGCTCGCCGACGTAGCTGATGCGCGAGGCGAGCACGTCCAGCGAACCGAGCTCCAGCGACCGGCAGGTGCCGAACTTGAACGCCTCGTTCGACACGTCGTCGTCGGTGATCGAGCCGAGGATGTCGCGCGCCCGCGGTCCCCACAGGCCGATCGTGGTGAACGACGAGGTCAGATCGACGACCTGCGCCGAACCGTCGGTCGGCAGGTGGTCGCGGAACCACTTGCGGTCGAGGTTGCCGTGGGCGCCGCCCGTGACGACACGGAAGTGGTTGACGTCCAGCCGCATGATCGTGAGGTCGGCGCGGTATCCGCCGCGGCCGTCGATGATCGGCGTGTAGACGACGCGCCCGACCGGGACGTCCATCTGCGCGACCGCGATGCGCTGGACGGCAGCCATCGCGCCACGACCGACGACGTCGAACACGACGAACGCCGACAGGTCGACGTAGCCCGCGCGCTCGCGCATCGCCAGGTGCTCGGCATTGATGATCGGCGACCACCAACGCGAGTCCCACTCCGCCTCGCGCGGCATGACCTTGTCGCCGTACTCGCCGAGCAGCGCCTCGTTGCTCGCGTACCAGTGCGGGCGCTCCCAGCCGGCGGTCTCGTAGAAGAAGGCGCCCTGCTCGACCTGCGCGGCGTGCATCGGGGCGAGGCGCACCTTGCGGTTGCTCTCCCACTGCTCGGCCGGGTGCACGATGCCGTAGGTCTTGTTGAAGCTCTCACTGGTGCGCGCCTTGATGTGCTCGCGGGTGCGCTGGTGCGGGTAGAACCGGGCGATGTCCGTGCCGTGCACGTCGATCTCGGGGTTGCCGTCGGTCATCCACTCGGCGACCGCGCGCCCGACACCGGGGCCTTCCTTGATCCACACGGCCGCGGCGGACCAGAGACCCTTCACCTCGGGCGTCTCACCGAGGACGGGCGCGCCGTCCGGGGTCAGCGACAGCAGGCCGTTGATCGCGTACCGGATCTCGGCTCCCTCGGCAGCGAGGATCTCCGGCATGAGCTCGAGCGCCTGCTCCAGCTGGGGGTCGAAGTCCTCGTCCGTGAACGGCATCTCGGTCGGCGACAGCTTGGCCTGCTCGATGGACGGGATCTCCTCCGGCTCCATGAGGATCGGGCGGTGGGCGTACGAGCCGACCTCCATGTCGCTGCCGTGCTGGCGCTCGTAGCAGAACGTGTCCATGTCGCGCACGATCGGCCAGCTGATCTCGCCCGGCTTCTCGGCCAGCTGCGGCACCGGGCCGACGCTGATCATCTGGTGCACGGCCGGGGTGAGCGGGATGTGCGCGCCGGCCATGCGGGCCACCTTCGGGCTCCACACGCCGCAGGCGATGACGACGCACTCGGTGGCGATGTCGCCGCTGGAGGTGCGGACGGCGGTGATGCGGCCGTCCTCGACCGTCATGCCGGTGACCTCGGCGTTCGGCACGATGGTCAGCGCGTCCATCTCCTGGGCGCGCTCGCGCATGATCGTGCCGGCGCGCAGGGAGTCCACGACCCCGACGCTGGGCGTGTAGAAACCGCCGAGGATCACCGACGACTCGAGGAACGGCACTTTCTCGGCGACCTGCTCGGGCGTCAGCATCTCCGACGGGATGCCCCACGCCTTGGCGCTGGACATGCGGCGCTGCAGTTCCTGCATGCGCTCCTCGGACCGGGCGACCTCGATGCCGCCGGACTCGGTGAACACGCCCATCTCCTTGTACTGGCGCATCGAGTCCAGCGTGAGATCGGTGATCTCACGCGAATGGTCGACCGGGAAGATGAAGTTCGAGGCGTGCCCGGTGGAGCCGCCCGGGTTCGGCAGTGGGCCCTTGTCGATCTGGACGATGTCGCGCCAACCCAGACGTGCCAAGTGGTACACGAGGCTGTTGCCCACGATGCCAGCGCCGATGACGACGACCCGGGCGCTGTTCGGAACGCTTGCCATGACTTCTCCTGTGACGATGCGGTGATGGGGGTCGTGGGCGACCGGGTCAGCCCCAGCCGAGGCGGTGCGAGATCTCGTCGGCCGCGGCGAGCAGCTGCGGCACGACCTCGTCCATGCGGTCGTCGCCGAGCCGGAACGTCGGCCCGGAGACGCTGAGCGACGCGACGACGTCGCCGTGCGCGTTGCGGATCGGCGCCGCGACGGCAGTGAGCCCGACCTCGAGCTCATCGACCGCCTTGGCCCAGCCCAGGCGCCGTACCTCGTCGAGTTCCTTGCGGAGCACGTCGGCGGCGGTGACGGTGTGGGTGGTGTACCGGTCGAGATCGCGCAGGCTGCCGGCGAGCTCGCTCTCCGGGGCCCAGCCCAGCAGCACCTTGCCGTTGGACGTGGCGTGCAGCGGGATGCGCTGGCCCACCCAGTTGTGCGGCTGCAGGGTCGAGGAGCCGGCGACCTGGTCGACGTAGAGCGCGGCGTGGTCGGACAACACGGCGATGTTGATCGTCTCGCCGGTGTCAGAGGCGAGCTGGCGACAGATCGGCCGCGCCTCGGCGACGACGTCCAGGCGAGCCGCGGTGGCGCCGGCCAGCCGGAGCACGCCGACGCCGAGGCGGTACTTGCCGCGGTCGGCGGTCTGCTCGACCAGGCCGCCTTGCTCGAGCGTGGCGACCAGGCGCAGCGCGGTGCTCTTGTGCACGCCGATCTCGTGGGCCAGCGAGGTCACGCCGGCCTCGCCGGCGCGAGCCAGGATGTCGAGGATGACCAGCGCTCGCTCGACGGATTGCACTCCGGTCGACGCGGTCTCACTGCGGGTCACGAGCGGTATGCTAGCGCAAAGTTGTTGCGTATTGCACCGCTCGTTTCGCATCGCGCAACAACCGCCCCGTATACGTCCGGTTTTGGGAGATTGCGATGTCTATGTCGGCAGCGCCCGAACGTCACCCACACCCCGAGTACGTCCTCACCATCACCTGCCCGGACCGTCCCGGCATCGTGTTCGCGGTCTCGAGCTTCCTCGTGCACAGCGCGGCGAACATCCTGGAGAGCCAGCAGTACGACGACCGGCTCGAGGACCGCTTCTTCATGCGCGTCCACTTCGAGGTCTACGACGACAGGTTCACCCTCGAGCGGTTGCGCGCCTCGTTCGAGTCCGTCGCCCGTGCCTCGGACATGACCTGGCAGATGTGGGACGCCGACGCCCGCTACCGCACTTTGATCATGTGCTCGCGCGAGGGGCACTGTCTCAACGACCTGCTGTTCCGGCACAGCATCGGCGCGCTACCCATCGAGATCCCGGCCGTCGTCTCGAACCACACCGACCTCGAGCGGCTGGTGAAAAGCTACGGCATCCCGTTCCACCACGTCCCGGTGTCGCCCGAGACCAAGCCCGAGGCCGAGGCCGAACTGCTGGGCCTGGTCGACTCCCTCGGCATCGACCTCGTCGTGCTCGCCCGCTACATGCAGGTGCTCTCGGACGCGACCTGCCAGGCGCTGGCGGGGCGCGCCATCAACATCCACCACTCGTTCCTGCCGAGCTTCAAGGGCGCGAACCCCTACCAGCAGGCCTTCGACCGCGGCGTGAAGCTGGTCGGCGCCACCGCCCACTACGTCACCGGTGACCTCGACGAGGGCCCGATCATCGAACAGGACGTCGTGCGGGCCGACCACTCGCTCAGCGCCGCGCAGCTGCGCGCGGCCGGGCGGGACGTCGAGAGCCAGGTGCTCTCCCGGGCAGTGCGGTGGCACGCCGAGACCCGCGTGCTCATCAACGGCAACCGCACCGTCGTCTTCCGCTGAGCACGGCTCCCCCGCCCGGGCCGTCGCGGAAAAGCGTGGCACCGGCCCCGTCCGTGCGGTAATCATGTAATCGGCCGGTGCCAGCGTCTCCGGACGGGACGAGGGGGTGGTCATGCCGGTAGCGCTGCCTCGGCCCGACCAGGCCGATCACACCCGCCCCGGCGCCGCGGAGGCGCGGCTGATCGCGCGCGGCATCGTCGCGGCCGTCCGGCCCGACATCGGGCTGACGCCGCTGCAGGACGTGCTGATCGCCGCGCTCGTGGTGGCGATGACCGGCCACGAGGTCGACCCCGCCTCGCTCGAGACGATCACCGCAGCGGAGTTCGCCCAGGCCCTGGCGCGGCGGGATCTCGCTTTCCGCACGCGCATCGTCCAGCTGATGCTGCTCGGCGAGCTCGTGCTGCACCCGCTGCCGCGTGAGGTGGCCGACCGCGTCCGGGACACCGCCGCGCAGCTCTGCGTCGACGACGACATGATCGACGTCACCGAGGCCTACGCCGCCGGCTCGCTCGACGTCGCCGCGGCCGACTTCGCTCGCAACGGCTACCTGTCTGCGATGGACGCCGCCCGGCTCAACGCGCTGCACGCCGCGGCGCTCGCCCAGCCCTGGGCCGCGGTGGACCACGACCCGGCGCTCGCCGGGCGATGGGCTTCGCTCGAGGATCTGCCCGTCGGCACCCTCGGCCGTGGTGTCGTCGACTTCTACCGCGACCGCGGCTTCGTCTACCCCGGCCGGCCGGGGTCGGCGCCGCCGCTGCTCGCCCAGCACGACTGGGTGCACGTGCTGGCCGACTACGGCACGACGCTGGAGAGCGAGCTCGAGGTGTTCGCCTTCATGGCCCGCGCCAACGACGACCCCCGCGGGTTCTCGCTGCTCGCGATGATCGTGTCGCTGTTCGAGACGGGTTATCTCGCCGCCGGGGCGGGGTTGTTCGAGGCGAGCCCTGGGCACCTGTCGACCGCCGGCACGAGTGCGCGGTTGGCCGACGCGATGCGCCGCGGCGCGCTGCTCGAGGGCAGTCACGACTTCCTCGACACCGACTGGTTCGCGATCGCGGACCGTCCGGTGACCGTCGTCCGGGGCGAGCTGCGCCTGCCCCCGAAGCAGGTGCGCGGGGTAGCGTCCCCCGGCCCGTGGCAGGCCGGTGGGATCACCGAGTTTCAGCTGCGGTCGGCCCGCACCAGGGCAGGCGCGGAGGGTTACGAGTACGTGCCATGGACCGCGGACCCGACCCGATGAGTGACAGCGGGGACGACACCGAGACAGGGGACGACACCGAGGCCGGATTGTTGACGACCGGGCGGCTCGAGGCGTTCAGCGACGGGGTCTTCGCCATCGCCATCACGCTGCTGGTGCTCGACCTCGCGGTGCCGGAACGCGGCGGCGATCGGTCGCTGGCCGCGGGCCTCGGCCACGAGTGGCCGGCCTACTTCGCCTACGCGGTGAGCTTTCTCGTCATCGGCATCATCTGGATCAACCACCACGCGCTGTGCACGCTTGCTCGGCGCGTCGACCGGCGGGTGCTGTTCGCGAACCTGTTCCTGCTGCTCACGGTGTCGGTGATCCCGTTCCCCACCCGGGTGCTCGCCGAGTACCTCACCGCCGGCGACAACGACGCCCACGTCGCCGCCGCGCTCTACAGCGCCACGTCGTTCGCGATGTCGATCGGGTTCACCCTGCTGTTCCTGGCGCTCAATCGGGACGCGCGCCTGCTCCGCCGCCCCATCGACCGGGCCACGGCGCGCAAATCCCTGATCCGCTTCAGTGGCGGCGGGCTCGTCTACCTCGCGCTGGTCGGCCTGTCGTTCGTCAGTGCCGTCGCGACGCTCGCGGTGCACGGGGCGCTGGCCGTCTACTACTGCTTCGACCAGCTCTCCGCCGCCCGCAGCAGCTGACGCGGGTCAGTCGCCGAGTTCGGCGCGGCGCCGGATCACGTACGCCTCGAGCTCCTCGCGGATCGCGTCGTCGATCGGCGGGGCCTCGTACTCGTCCAGCTTCTGCTGGTAGATCCGCGAGGCCCGCCCGGCCGCGTCCACGCCGCCGTTGCGCATCCAGCGCTCGTAGTTCTCCGACGAGGACAGCAACGGGCGGTAGAAGCAGGTGCGGAAGCGCTCCATGGTGTGCATCGCACCGAGGAAGTGCCCACCGTGCCCGACCTCCTCGTGGGCGCCGAAGGCCATCGACGCCTCGTCGATCTCGAGCGGCGTGAACTGCTCGCGCATCATCTGCAGCAGCTCGATGTCGACGATGAACTTCTCGTAACCCGCGACCAGGCCGCCCTCGAGCCAGCCGGCCGAGTGCATGACCCAGTTCGCGCCGGCGAGGAAGGTCGGCATCAGCGTCATCAGCGCCTCGTAACCGGCCTGCGCGTCGGGAACCTGCGAGGACGTCAGCGCCCCGCCGGAGCGGAACGGCAGGTTGAAGTGCCGCGCGATCTGCCCGGTGCACAGCAGGCCCATCGCCGACTCCGGCGTGCCGAAGGTCGGCGAGCCCGACTGCATGTCGATGTTGGACAGGAACGAGCCGAAGATGACCGGACACCCCGGCCGGATCAGCTGCGAGAGCGCGATGCCGGACAGCGCCTCGGTGATCTGCTGTACGAGCGCGGCCGGGATCGTCACCGGCGACATCGCGCCCATGAGGATGAACGGGGTGAGGACGACGGCCTGGTTGGCGGCGCTGTACTCCAGCTGCGCGTCCAGCATGCGGTCGTCCCAGCGCAGCGGCGAGTTGCAGTTGATCAGCGAGATCGTGACCGGCGTCTGCTCGATGACGTCGCGGCCGCCGAAAAGGATCGAACTCATCTCGATGGTGTCGCGGGCGTTCACGCCCGAGACCACGTTCCCCATGTAGATCTTGTCGGTGAGCGTCTGCAGCGCGTAGGTCATGTCGAGGTGCCGCGAGTCGAGCGGCGTGTCGTTGGGTTCGCAGACGACGCCGCCGGCCGAGTCGAGCACCGGGAAGGTCTGCGCCAGCCGGCTGAAATTGCGGAAGTCGTCCATCGTCGCGTCCCGGCGCACGTCGCCCTGCCGGACGAAGGGCGGGCCGTACACCGCGCCGAAGGCCATGGCGTCGCCGCCGATGTGCACCGTGTTGGCCGGGTTGCGCGCGGCGACGTCGAACTCGCGCGGCGCCTTCGCGACCTGCTCGAGGACGAAGTCCGGGTCCAGGAAGACGGTGTTGTCCTCGACGCGTTGACCGGCCTTGCGGAAGTGGTCGAGCGCCTGCTCGGACATGAACTCGACGCCGATCTCGGTCATCAACCGCTTCCACCCGGTGTCGAGTGTCGCCATCGCGTCAGCGGACAGCACCTCGTAGCGCGGCATCGAGTTTCGAAACATCGGCGAGCCTCCCCGGACCCTGCTTGACCATCTGTCGAGCGGATCATAGCCTCACAATGTGGAAGTCGAGTTCCACATTATGGACGACAGCTCCGGACGGGGAGGGCATGAGCACCACGGGATCGCAGGCGGTCGACCGGGCCGCCCAGCTGCTGACCCTCGTCGTGCAGGCGGACGGTCCGATCAGCTTCACCGAGCTGGTCGACGACGCCGGGCTCGCCCGCTCCACCACGCACCGCCTGCTCGCCGCGCTCGAGGCCAACCACCTGCTCGAGCGCGACGCGACGGGTGCCTACCGCTCGGGCGCCCTGTTCGCGTACTACGCAGCGCGGCACGATCCCTGGTCGCAGGTCGCCCGCCTCGCCCGTCCGGTGCTCGAGGACGTGGGCAGCGACACCGGCGAGACGGTCAACCTCGCCGTGCCCCGCGGGGACGCGGTGGTCCAGATCGCCCAGGTCGACTCCACCTTCATGCTCGGCGCCCGGGACTGGACGCAGGTCGACGTGCCGCCGCACTGCTCCGCGCTGGGCAAGGTGCTGTACGCCTTCGACGCGCTCGCCGTGCCCGACGGCCCGCTCGAGCCGCGCACCGAACTCTCGCTGCGCGACCTGCCGGAGCTGCTGGCCGATCTCGACACGGTCCGGCGTACCGGCTGGGCCGTGACCCGCGGGGAGCTCGAGATCGGGCTCAACGGCGTGGCGGTACCGGTGCACGGCCCGGACGGCGCCGTGATCGCCGCCCTCGGCGTCTCGGGCCCCTCTGCCCGGCTCAACGACAACCTCGACGACATGGGTCGTCTGCTGACCAAGCACGCGACGTCGCTGTCGCACCTGCTCCGACCCCGCATCCGTACGAAAGGCGTGGCATGACCTCGACACCGGAAGAGGTCCTCAAGGGCCTTTACGACTTCACCCTGGTGGGCAACGCACCCGCCGTGCTCGACCTCACCGACCAGGGCCTCAAGCTCGGCATGGAACCGCAGACGCTGCTGTTCGAGGCGCTGATCCCCTCGCTCGAGGAGGTCGGCGCCCGCTTCGAGCGCGGTGACTTCTTCGTCCCCGAGATGCTCATCGCCGGACGCGCGATGGCCGGCGCCATGGAGGTGCTGCGCCCGCTGCTCGCCGACACCGGCGTGCAGACGATCGGCAAGTTCCTCATGGGCACCGTCAAGGGCGACGTCCACGACATCGGCAAGAACCTCGTCAACATCATGTTGGAGGGGGCCGGCTTCGAGGTCATCGATCTCGGCGTGCAGGTCGCGCCGGAGAAGTTCGTCGCCGCCATCGAGCAGCACCAGCCCGACATCGTCGGCTTCTCCGCCTTCCTCACCACGACCATGCCGATGTTCAAGGCCAACATGAACGCCCTGGAGAAGGCCGGTATCCGCGACGCGGTGGCCGTCATGGTCGGTGGCGCGCCGGTGACGCAGGAGTACGCGGACGCCGTGGGGGCCGACGGGTACGCGCCCGACGCCTCGGCCACCGTGAAGAAGGCCAAGGAACTCATCCAGCGCCGCCGCGCCGCACTCGCGAACGTCTGAGGAACACATGTCCCTGCACACCGTCCTGCGCTCGGCCACCAAAGAGGTCGTGCTCGGGCACGACCAGCCGTTCTGCCTCATCGGCGAGCGCATCAATCCCACCGGGCGCCGGCTCTTCCAGGAGCAGCTGCGCGCCGGTGACCTCTCGGCCATCGAGCGTGACGTCAAGGCCCAGGTCGAGGGCGGCGCCACGATGCTCGACATCAACATGGGCGTGCCGTTGACCGACGAGGCGGAGCTGCTGGCCAAGGCGATCACCCTGGTGCAGAGCCTGACCGACCTGCCGATCTGCATCGACTCCTCGGTCGTCGACGCGCTAGAGGCTGGGCTGTCGGTGTACCAGGGCCGCGCGCTGGTCAACTCGATCACCGCCGAGGACGAGCGCATGGCCGACGTGCTGCCGCTCGTCAAGAAGTACGACGCCGCCGTCATCGCCCTGCCCAACGACGTCGACGAGATCCCGATGGAGCCGGAGAAGCGGCTCGAGCTCGTCGCCAAGATCGTCCGGGTCGCCACCACCGAGTACGGCATCGCGCTCGAGGACATCGTCATCGACCCGCTCGCCATGCCGATCGGCGCCGACACCTCCACCTCGCTCGCGACGATGGAGACGATGCGCCGCATCCGCGACGAGTTCGGCCTCAACATGACCTGCGGCGGGTCCAACGTGTCCTTCGGCATGCCCGCCCGGCACACCCTGAACGCGACGTTCCTGCCGATGGCCATGACCTCCGGGCTGACCAGCGCCATCATGGACGTCCGCACCCCGCAGGTCGTCGAGTCGGTGAAGGCCGCGGACCTGCTGCTCAACCACGACGAGTGGGGCATGAACTGGATCGCCGCGCATCGCGCCAAGCAGGCCGCCGGAGCATGACGCCCGCTCCTTTCTCTGTACCAGTTGGAACACCATGACCGAAGGCCTGACGTCGACGGACGTCGACAGCCTGCGCCGCGAGGGGCTCATCGACCCGCCCTCCACCCGCGAGGGTGAACCTCCCGACGCCGGCGCCCACGACGGGACCGGTCGGGTCGGGCTGACCCTGCAGCCGGCCGGGCGCACCGTCCGCGTGCCGCCCGGCGTCACCGTCTTCGACGGCGCCAGCTGGAACGGCATCGCCATCGACTCGACCTGCGGCGGCCACGGCACCTGCAAGAAGTGCAAGGTCCAGATCACCAGCGGCACCGTCCCGGTGTCGCGGTTGGACGCGCGGGCCTTCACGGCCGACCAGCTGCGCGACGGCTGGCGGTTGGCCTGCCTGGCGCAGGCGACGTCCGACCTCACCGTCGAGGTGCCGCCGCTGATGACACGGCCCAAGGCGGCCACCGTCGGGGTCGGCCGCCAGGTGATCCTGCGGCCGGCGGTGCAGAAGCGCTACGTCGAGCTGACCGAACCGACCCTGGCCGACCAGCGCCCCGACCTCGAACGGTTGCTGGACGCCATCGACGACCTCGAGCTGCAGCCCGACCTGCACGCGCTGCGCCGCCTGCCGGGCGTGCTCCGCGCCGCCGACTTCAAGGTCACCGCGGTCGTGGTGGACGAGACGCTGATCGACGTCGAGCCCGGCGACACGCGCGAGCGGCAGTTCGGGCTCGCCGTCGACCTCGGCACCACGACCGTCGTCGCGACCCTGCTCGATCTCACGACCGGTACCCCGGTGGCGGTGCGCTCGCGGCTGAACCGGCAGCAGCCGTTCGGCGGGGACGTCATCACCCGCATCAGCGCCACCATGATGGACCCGGACGCGCTGGGCCGGCTGACCGCTCTCGCCCACGAGACGCTGGTCGAGCTCGCCGGCGAGGTGTGCGACGACGCCGGCGTCAACCCGGCCGAGGTGTACGAGGTCGCCCTCGCCGGCAACGCCACCATGACGGCGCTCGCGCTCGGGATCGACCCCGAGCCGCTGGGCGTGGCGCCGTTCATCATGACGTCCTTCGCGCCGCCCGTTCTGCCCGCGACCGAGCTCGGCCTCACGCTGCACCCCGGCGCGCGCGCGACGATCTTCCCGGCCCTCGGCGCGTACGTCGGCGGCGACATCGTGGCCGGCATCCTGGCGACCGGCATGGACCGCGACAAGCGCATGCGGTTGTTCATCGACGTCGGCACCAACTGCGAGATCGTGCTGGGCGACGGCGACCGGATCCTGTCCACCGCGGCCCCGGCCGGCCCGGCGTTCGAGGGCGGCGCGATCCGTTGCGGCATGCGTGCCGCCGACGGCGCGATCGAGGTCGTCAAGCTCGGTGACGACGTCGAGCTCGGCGTCATCGGCGACGTCACGCCCATGGGCCTGTGTGGTTCGGGCCTCGTCGACGCGGTGGCCGAACTGGTCCGTGTCGGCGTCATCGACGCGTCCGGTCGCTTCGTCCCGGACGAGGTGGCGGCCGAGCTCGTGCCGGCGCTCGCGGACCGGTTGACGAAGATCGGCCAGGAACGCGTGTTCGTGTTGTACCGACCGGAACACGACACGGATCCCGCCGACACCGTCTACCTGTCGCAGCGCGACGTGCGCGAGCTGCAGTTCGCGAAGGCGGCCATCGCGACGGGGTGGTCGCTGCTGCTGGAGGAGCTCGGCGTCGACCCGTCCGAGGTGCAGCAGGTGCTGCTGGCGGGCTCGTTCGGGAGCTACCTGTCCTCGGCGTCGGCGGTGCGCATCGGCCTGGTGCCGAAGCTGCCCCTGCTGCGTATCGTCTCGGCCGGGAACGTGGCCGGCGAGGGCGCGAAGATGGCCCTGTTGAGCCGTCGCGAGCGCGAGGGCGCCACGGCCCTGCGGGAGGAGGTGCGCTATGTCGAGCTCTCCGACCGCCAGGACTTCAACGACCGCTTCGTCGACCAGCTCGCCTTCCCCGGCTGAGGCCCGCGTCGCGCTCGTCGCGTGCGGCGCGCTCGCGCAGCCGGCCCAGGACGTCGTCGCGCAGCGCGGCTGGCCGGTGGACGTCCACCCGCTGCCGCCGCTGCTGCACAACCAGCCGCAGCTCATCGCCGGCGAGGTCGAGGCGCTGGTCGGCGAGCTGCGGGGGCGCTACGA
Source organism: uncultured Actinomycetota bacterium (assembly GCA_963787985.1). Taxonomy (GTDB): domain Bacteria; phylum Actinomycetota; class Actinomycetes; order Mycobacteriales; family Jatrophihabitantaceae; genus Jatrophihabitans. The sequence goes on from CAWBEL010000001.1 coordinate 200,200, forward strand.
CCGCATCGCGATCGGCTACGCCGACTGCGGCACCTACGGCGCGCTCGACGAGGTCTGCGGCCGCCTCGGGCTCGAGCGGTTGCCCGGCCTGCACTGCTACGACGTGTACGGGGGTGCCGCGCGCATCGAAGCTCTCCTGGCCGCCCAGCCGGGAACGTACCTGCTGACCGACTTCCTCGTCCGCTCGTTCGCCCGCACCGTGCTGCGCGAGCTGGGCCTGGACCGTTACCCCGAGCTGCGCGACGCCTACTTCGGCAACTACACGCGCGTCGTGTGGCTGGCGCAGCATCACGATGCCGAGCTGCACGCCTTGGCCGCTGAGGCGGCCGACCGCATCGGACTGCCGCTGACGGTCGTCGAGACCGGGCACGCCGGCCTCGAACGCGCCCTGGCCGACCTGGTCGCCTAGCCCCTGGCGCTGATCTCGCCGGGCACCGACCCGCCGACGGGCTCCGGGCCGCCGAGCCGGTCGAGCCACTCACGCCGCCACTGCTCGGTGGCCGCGACCTGGTTGAAGGTGAACACGTGCAGCCCGGCGACCAGCGCGTCCGGTGCGCTGAGCGCGGGCAGCGTCTGCTCGAGGAATCGCTCACCGGTGAAGCCGCCGGGCGCCGCCAGCCTGGTGAGCGTCCGCCGGTGCTTGACGAGGAACTTCGTCGACTCGCCCACGCCGATCTTGGTGGCCATCCCCACCAGCTTCGTCCGGTCGACCGGGCCCGGCATCCCCACCAGCAGCGGCATCGTGATGCCCCGCGCGCGCAATCGCTTCAGCCACGTCGACAGCGTCGCGGGGTCGAAGGTCAGGTTGCTCACGACGTGGGTGGCGTAGCGGCGCTTGTCCCACATGGCCTGCACCGTCAGGTCGTCGTGGATGGACGGGTGTGACTCGGGATAGCCGGTCACCCCGACGTGCGCGAACGGGCGCCCCAGCTCGTCGAGGTCCTGCAACAGGTCCAGCGATGCGTGGTAGTCGCCGGCCGGCGGGTCGGCGTCGCCGGCCGGCACGAACACCGCCCGCACCCCGCCCGCCGTCAGGCGTTGGCAGATCTCGGCCAGCTCGCTCCGTCCGGAGATCATCCGTGCCGCGAGATGCGGCACGGCCTCGTACCCCGCGCCGGCGAGCCGCTCCGCGAGGTCCAGCGTCGCGTCCAACCCCTTCGACGGCGACGCCGTGACGGTGACGGTGAAGCCCGGGTCGAGGTGGGTGCGGACGACGTCCTCGGACGACGGCGTGGGGAGCACCTCGTAGCGGGCGTGGGAAAGCAACCGGCGCAGCACGGCGCGGTTCTTGTTGCGCATAGCGCTACTCGATTCGTATGACGCACCCTTTGCCCGTCAGCCTAGAAGCGCGACCGGTCCCCGACAAGGGCCTCGCCCGGGGCGGGGCACGTCGGTGCGGACCGCCGAACGGTCCGGCGCGCAACCCGTCGCGGGCGTGCCGGAACTCGGCCGTGGCTCTTGTGGGCCCGCTGAGCGTCGGGCCAGCATGGCGCCGATCTCGCGCCTGTGGGGCGCGCCCACGCGACCGGGGGGTTGCCATGTCACGTCGGATCGTCCGCCGTCTGCTCGTCGGGACGGCATCTGTACTGCTCGTCACCGGCCTGGCCACCGCACCGGTGGCCGACGCCGCGAGCGTCACCGTCCTGAAGTCCGGCCTCGACAACCCGCGCGGGGTCAGTTACGCCGCCGGCAAGGTCTTCGTCGCCGTCGCCGGCCGCGGCGGCACCGACTGCCCGGCCGGCGTCACCGGCGAGGAGGGTGGGCCGCTCTGTGTCGGCCGTACCGGCAAGATCATCCGGGTGCCGGCCGCCGGCGGTCCGACGGCCACCCTGGAACGCGACCTCATCTCGTTCTCCGACATCCCCGGCGGCGAGGCGGCCGAGGGTCCGGAGAGCGTCAACGCCACCCCGCAGGGGTTGCAGGTGCTCTACGGCGAGTCGGTGGTCGGCTTCGAATCCCAGATCCCGTCCGCCCACCGGCTGCACGCGACCGACGACCGCGCCGTGCGCGCGCAGATGGGCGCCCTCCGGCTGCTCAGCTTCCACTCCGACCGCCGCCTGGCCGACGTCGGCGACGCCGACTACAGCTGGACCTCGGTGAACAAGCGCCTGGTGCCCGACCAGTTCCCGGACGCCAACCCCAACGACGTCATCACCGTCGGCTCGACGACCTACGTCGCCGACGCCGGCGCCAACACGATCGACGCCGTCACCGGCGGCTACGTGCGCCCGATCGCCTTCCTGCCCAACCCGGCGACCAGCGACGCCGTCCCGACCTGCGTGGCGAAGGGACCGGACAATGCGCTGTACGTCGGGGAGCTCTCGCCCGGCGCGCCGGCCAACGGAAGCAAGATCTACCGGTACTCGCTGACGCGGCACACGCTCTCGGTGTGGAAGACCGGCCTGAACGTGGTCGACGGCTGCGGCTTCGACGCCAAGGGCAACTTCTTCGCCGTCGAGTTCCAGTCGCACGGCTTCAACCCGAGTCCCAGCGGCAACCCGGCCGGCGACATCGTCGAGTTCACGCACAGCGGGGCGCGGCACGTGCTGGGTACGGGGGCGCTGTTCTTCCCGCAGGGCTTCGCGACCGACAGCAAGGGCCACCTGTTCGTGTCGAACTGGTCGATCCTCACGGGCACGCCGGCGCACCCCGGCGCCCCGACCGGCCAGCTGGTCCGCGTCTCGTACTGACCGACCCCCGCCTTCCCGGCCGGTGTGGCTGCTGACACGCGGCGTGTCGGCGACCACACCAGCCGGGAAGCGCGTCAGTCGGCGTCCGGGGCCGCCCCGTTCACGGCCGGCCGGTCGCCCGCCGACGGCGACTGCTCGCTGGCCAGCAGGCTCTTGACGGTCGTGAACAGCGACATCCCGGTACTGACGATGCCCTGCGTGACGTCGCTGACGCCCTCGGTGCCGTTGAGGATGGTCAGCTTGGCGCCCTGCAGCCCACTCGCCGCCGCCCGCACCATCTCCGGCAGCTGCTGGATGAGCAGCTGGTCCAGCGCGACGCGGTTCGAGGTCGCCATGGCCGCCGACGCCAGCTCGACCTTCTTGGCCTCGGCGCGGGCGAGGATCTCCAGCTTCTCGGCGTCGGCCTGCGCCGGCTTGACCACCTCGGCCACCAATTCCTGCTCGCGCAGGTCGGCCCGCTTCTCGGCGGCGCGGGTCTGCGCGTCGATGACCTCCTGCTGCGCCTGCGCGGCGGCCAGGGGGCCGGCCTGCGACGCGCGAGCCTGCGCGGCGTTCGCCTTGGCCTCGTACTCCGCCTGCGCGGCCAGCGCGGTCTGCTTGGCCTGCGCCGCCGCACGGTTGGCCTCGGCGCGAGCCGCCTCGGTCGTCGCCTGCACCTGCGACTGCGCGGCGTCGGCCTCGAGCCGCGCCTGCGCCGCCTTCTGCTGCGCCTTGGCCTGCGCCGACTCGGTCTCGGCGGTGTAGGACGCCTGCGACGCGAGCGCCGCCTGCTGCGCCTTGGCGGCGTCGGCGTCGGCCTGCGACTGCGCCGCTGCCTGCTCGGCCTTGTAACCGGCCTGGGCCATGACGGTGTCGCGTTCGTACTGCGCCTGGGCGCGCTGCGACTGCTGCCGCGCCAGCGCCGCCGCCTGGTCGGCCTCGGCCTGGGCCACCTGCGCCGCGCGCTGGATGGCGGCGTTGTGCGGCGCGGCCATGGCCGAGATGTAGCCGGAGTTGCCGTCGCTGATCTCGCTGATCTGCAGGGCGTCGACGAGCAGGCCGATACGCGCCATCTCCTCCTTCGACGCGTCGAGGACCTCGGTGGCGAGCTTCTGCCGCTCGGTGATCAGCTCCTCGACCGTCATCGACCCGACGATGCTGCGCAGGTGGCCGGCGAAGATCCGCCCGGTCAGCGTGGCCATCTGGCTCTGGTCGGCCAGGAAGCGCTGAGCGGCGTTGACGATGCTCACCTCGTCCGAGGCCACCTTGGCCGCGATCACCGCCATGACGCGCAGCTGGATGCCCTGTCGCGACACGCACGTCTCGGTCACCGACGCCTCGAACATCGACAGGTCGAGGAACGCCGCCTTCCGGAAACCGGGAAACACGAACGCGCCGTGCCCGACAACGACGCGGAACGGGCTCGCCCCCTGAGCCTTGCCGCCCGAGACGATCATGGCCTGGTTGCCTGCCGGCACCTTGTAACCCAACATCGCGTCACACCCCTTCGTTGAGATCCAGCAACTCGTCCGACGGATCCGCGAAGGGGACGACCTCGACGGCCCGGGCCCCCGACAGCGAGACGGCGATGACGGTGGTGCCGCGCGCGAGCGGCGTGCTCGAGCGGGCGATGAAGACCTCGGTGCCGCCGCGGATCGCGAACTCGGCCTCGCCCGGCCCGGCCGCCCCGCGCGTCGGGGTCACGATGCGGCCGGACTTGCCGACGACCGCCTCGCGCGGACCGTAGGCGTCGGCGCGGTTGGTCACGGGCCGATCATCGTCCGCCTGTCCATTGCTTGTCACCCCGTACGGCGTGTGGTGGAGATCAACTGACGCCACCGACGGAGTGCCAAGCCGGGCGGGGAGCGAGTTCGGCGGGCAGCCGGGCGTAGCCGTGCAGTCCCAGCCCGGGCCGCGGGTCGGGCCGGCCGGGGTGGACGTCGAGGGCCGCGAACAGCATCGGCAGCGCCTCGGCCGCCTCCATCCGGGCCAGCGCGGCCCCCAGGCAGAAGTGCGGGCCACCGCCGAAGCTCATCGGCCGCACGCCGGGACGGGCGAGGTCCAGGCGGTCGGGATCGGGGAAGCGGTCGGGATCGCGGTTCGCCGCCCCGAGCAGGCAGAAGACGATGCGGCCGGCCGGGACGTCGACGCCGTCGACCCGCAGCGGGCCACGCACCAATCGGGAGTTCAGCTGCACCGGGGAGTCGAAACGCAGCAACTCCTCGACCGCCCCCGCGCTCAGCGCCGGGTCGTCGCGCCAGCGCGCGAGCTGGTCGGGGAACGCGGCCAGCGCGACGACGGACTTGGCCAGCAGCTGCGTGGTGGTCTCGTACCCGGCCGCGAACACCAGCGCCAGCATGGCGAGCAGCTCGTCGTCCGGGAGATCCGGCTCCGCGGCCAGGGCCGACGTCAGGTCGTCCTGCGGCCGGCGGCGGCGTTCCGCGACGAGGTCGGTGAAGTACTCCACGAGGGCGTCACCGGCGGCGTCGCAGCGGGCCAGCTCGTCGGGGCCGAGGGCCGGTTCGAGCGCGAGCCCGAAGTCGGTGACGCGAGTGGCGACCTCGACCCGGTCGGGCTCGGGGACGCCGAGCAGGTCGCCGATGACGTTGATGGGCAGCGGCAGCGCCCACCCGGCGACGAGGTCGACCGTTCCCGGCGCCTGGTCCCGCAGCCGGGACGTCAGGTCGGCCGCGATCGCCCGCACCGTCGGACGCAGGGCCGCCACCCGGCGCGCCGTGAACACGCGCGACACGAGCCCGCGCAGTCGCGCGTGATCGGCGCCGTCGATCTGCAGGATGGAGGTGAACATCAGCCGCAACCCGGTGTGCGCACGCCAGTCGGGCATGCCCTGCAGCGCGAAACGCACGTCGGAGTCCTTGCCGGCCAGCGGGGTGTGCAGGACGTCCTGGACGCCGGCGTAGGAGGTGACGAGCACCGGCCCGGCCGGCGGGACGTGCACCGGTGCGAGCGCCCGCATCCGCGCGTACGCGGGGTAGGGATCGGGATGGCTCAGCGAGCCGAGCAGCGCCGCCGCCGCCGCTCCCGCGGCGTCGCCGCCCGGGTCGGTACCGGATGCTGCCGCGACGGCCACGCGTGCAGGCTACGACGCCCGGGCAGCGCCGCAAAGGGGTGCGCGTCATATCGACGCGATGCCCGTGAGCGCGCCCGGGTACAGGTCGCTATGGTCCGCCAAAAGGTCGTGACCCGCATCGACGCCGACATCGGATTTCGGCGCAGACGAGGCACCGGACGGCGTCGATGCGGATGCCTGGATGGGAGCGAGTGCACAGTGGTCGACGTCGACGCCGAACTTGATCGGGCGGGTCTCACCAATCCACACGTGCGGGAGTACGTCCGCGAGTGGGCGGGGGTGACCGAACCCGACCGCATCGAGGTCGTCAGCGCATCCGACGACGCGCGGCTGATCCAGGAGTCGCTGGACGCCGGCGAGATCCTGCCGGCCGGCGACGGGCTGTACTACTCGCGCAGCCACCCCAAGGACACCGCGCGCTCCGAGGAGCGCACCATCGTCGCCACCGCGACCCCGTCCGACGAGGGCGTCTACAACAACTGGCACCCGTCGTCGGAGATGAAGCCGAAGCTCGAGGGGCTCATGCGCGGCGCCTCGCGCGGCAAGACCATGTACGTCGTGCCGTACCTGATGGCCCCTCCCGGTTCCCCGCTCGAGGCGTACGCCGCCGGGGTCGAGCTCACCGACCACCGCACCGTCGTGCTGCACATGATCCGCATGGCACGGGTGGGCGTCGACCTCGTCAACAACCTCGTCGAGCCCGACATGTTCGTCCGCGGCGTGCACGTGACGGGAGATCTCGAGACCCTCGGCCACGGCACCGCCGAAGACCAGCGCTACTTCGTCACCGTCGCCGACGAGCGGCTGATCCTGCACTACGGCTCGTCCTACGGCGGCAACGCCCTGCTCGGCAAGATCGCCCACGGTCTGCGGCAGGCGGCCTACGACGGCTGGACGTCCGGCCGCTTCCTGGCCGAGCAGTTCATGCTCATCGGCATCACCGACAAGCAGACCGGGCACAAGTACCACATCTGCGGTGGCTTCCCGAGCGCGTCGGGCAAGACGAACCTGGCCATGATGCTGCCGCCGGACGACCTCGGCGAGCGCTACCACGTCGAGTTCTACGGCGACGACATCGCCTGGCTGTGGGTGCACGACGGCAAGCTGTTCGGCATCAACCCCGAGAACGGCGTGTTCGGCGTCGCGAAGGACACCAACGACACGACGAACCCGACCGCCGTCGACGCGATCGCCGAGGGCACCGGGACGCTGTTCACCAACGTCGCCTACAACGACAAGACCCACGAGGTCTGGTGGGAGGGCCGCACGCCCGAGCCGCCGGCCGACGTGGACGGCTGGATCGACTGGAAGGGCGTCCGCGTCAGCGAGCGCACCGCCGAGCAGCAGGGCGAGCCGTGGGCGCACCCCAACAGCCGGTTCACCACGACGCTGACCAACGTCCCGAACATCGCCTCGGACTTCAACGAGCCCAAGGGCGTGCCGATCGACGCCATCATCTTCGGCGGCCGGACGAGCGACCGCGAGCCGCTGGTGCGCGCGATCACCGACGTCGCCGAGGGTGTCTACGACGGCCTGACGCTCGGCGCCGAGGCGACCTTCGCCGCCGAGGGTGTCGAGGGCATGCTGCGCTACGACCCGATGTCCATGCGCCCGTTCATGTCCTACGCCGAGGGCGCCTACGCAGCGCACTGGCTGAAGATCATCGCCGAGGCGGACGAGAAGCCGATCTTCGCCCACGTCAACTGGTTCCAGCGCGACCCCGAGGACCGGCACTTCCTGTGGCCCGGGTACCGCGAGAACCTGCGTCCGCTGCTGTGGCTGCTCGCGCTCCGCAACGGCGAGGTCACCGGGCAGCAGACCCCGGTGGGCGTGATCCCGACCGAGGACGAACTGCACCTCGGCGACATGCAGATCCCGCCGCACGACCTCGAGCGCATCCTGTCGATCGACACCGACCGGTGGCGGCAGGAGATGGCCCACCGCGAGGAGCACCTCGGACACTTCCACGACCTGCCGGACGAGATCTGGCAGGCGCACCGCCGCGTCGCCGCCGCGCTGGAGGAACCCTCCGCGTAGCACCGCACGAGCGCGCCCAGGGCGCGGGGAACGGGCCGTCACGGCTCCGTCCCCGCGCCCTGTCGCATTCCCGGCAACCGCGACGTGACCGATCTGTCGGTGCACAACTGTTCCGGATCGGGACGGCGTCTGGTACTACCGTAGTAAGCCACGCTCAATGCGCTCTGAAGCTACGCTCAAACCGGCGGCTCGCCCGCCCCGACCCAGAGGAACCGATGCCGAGCACCCACCAGGCCGAGACGAGCACCCGGAAAGCCGACTTCACCTCGATCTACGACCAGCGCACGCCGGACGCCTACTTCCGCACGCTGAGCCCGCTGGACTACCAGATCCCGCAGCAGGCCCTTCCGGTCCTACGCGCAGTGATCGCCGCCGCCGACGAGTCGTCCGGCCCGGCGCCGGTGCTCGATCTCTGCTGCTCGTACGGCATCAACGCGGCGCTGCTGCGATGCAACCTCGATCTGAACCAGTTGGCACACCACTACCTCGACCGCGACGGTGACCCGGTCGAGCAGCATCTCGACGACGACCGCAGCTGGTTCGAGCGCACCCGTCGCCCCGACGCCCCGAGCGTCCTCGGGCTGGACGCCGCGACTTCCGCCATCGCCTACGGCACCGAGGTCGGGCTGCTCGACGGCGGCTGGGCCGAGAACCTCGAGTCGGACTCCCCGTCCGAGTCGCTGCGCAAGGGCGTCCACGACATCGGCGTCGTCACCTGCACCGGCGGGGTGGGCTACATCGGCGCGTCGACCTTCGGCACCCTGCTCGACCTCGTCGACGACCCCGGACGGTTGTGGCTGGCCGTGTTCGTGCTGCGCGTCTTCGACTACGACGAGATCATCGCGACGCTGTCCGAGCGGGGACTGGTCACCGAGCAGGTGCTCGGCCGCACCTTCCTGCAACGCCGCTTCGCGGATGCGCAGGAGCAGGACGCCGCAGTGCACGACGTCCGCGCCCGGGGGCTCGACCCAGCGGGCAAGGAGGCGGACGGCTGGTTCCACGCCGAGTGCTTCATCACCCGTCCTGCCGCCGCTGCCCGCGACGTCTCCCTCGAGTCGCTGCTCGCCTGATCCCGCCGGGTGGAGACCGGGTTCCACCCTGGGGTAGATGTGCTCCGCCGTCCCGCGCCGGACGATCGTCGGTATGACCCACACCGAGATCGACATAGACAGGGACGCCCCCGTCATCGCCGTCCGCGGGCTGCGCAAGAGTTACGCCGGACGGCGGGTGGTCGACGACCTCGACCTCGACGTGCACGCCGGCGAGGTCGTCGGCCTCATCGGGGCCAACGGCGCCGGCAAGACCACCACCGTCGAGTGCGTGCAGGGCCTGCGCCGTCCGGATGCCGGCACCCTGCGCGTGCTCGGGCTCGATCCGATCCGGGACGCCGCACGGCTGCGCCCCATGATCGGCAGCCAGCTGCAGGCCTCGGCGTTGCCGGACCGCATGCGGGTCGGCGAGGCGGTGGAGCTGTTCGCGACGTCGGCCGCGCAGGACGCCGGTGAGCTGCTCGACCGCTTCGGGCTCGCCGACCGGCGCCGCTCGCCGTTCGCCGGGCTGTCCGGGGGCGAACGCCAACGGTTGTTCCTCGTGCTGGCGCTGCTCAACCGGCCGCGGCTGGTGGTGCTCGACGAGCTCACCCAGGGCCTCGACCCGGCCGCCCGCCGCGGCGTGTGGGGCGCCGTGGCCCGGCTACGGGACGAGGGCACCACGGTGCTGCTCGTGACGCACGAGCTGGACGAGGCCGAGGCGCTGTGCGGCCGCGTGATCGCGCTGCGGGACGGGCGGGTGCTCGACCAGGGCGCGCCGGCCGAGCTGGTCGCACGGCACGCACCCTGGGCCCGCGTGGAGTTCGGCGCACCCGCCGCGGACGGGCACCTGCTGGACGACCTGCGCCGGCTGCCGGGCGTCGAGCACGTGGACGCCGACCACGGCCAGGTCAGCGTCCGGGGCCGCCGCGAGGTGATCGCCCACGTCGGGGCCGAACTCGTCCGCCGCGGGCCCGTGCCGCCGGACCTGCGCGTCGTGGTGCCCGACCTCGAAGCGGCGCTGCTGCACCTGCTGGACACCGCCGCCGACACCGCGGCGACCCCCACCCCACTCGCCGCTGCCGATCCCGCGGCCGACATGACGGGAGTACTGGCATGACCTCCGCCGCCGCCCGCCTCGTCCGGGCCGAACTGCGCCTCACCGTCCGCGACCCGCTCGTCCTCACCTTCGTGCTCGTGTTCCCGGTCGTCACCATGCTCATCATCGGCGGCTCGTTCGGCACCAAGCCGGACCCGGGGTTCGACAACACCAACCCATCGCACTGGTACGTGGCCTCGTACCTGACCGTGGTGATCGCCGCGGCTGGGCTCATCATGCTGCCGGTGCACCTCGCGAGCTATCGCGAACGAGGCGTGCTGCGCCGCTTCGCCGCCGCCGGCTTCCCCCGCTGGTCGTTCGCGCTCGCGCAACTGGTCATGGGGCTGGCGACGATCGCGGTGTCCGGCGCCGTCCTGCTGGCGGTGGCCGCCCCGGTCTACGGCATCCCGCCGATGCACGACGTGTGGCAGGTCGTGGCAGGGCTCGTGCTCGGCGCGGTCGGCTTCGTCAGCATCGGCGTGCTGCTGGGCACCGTGCTGCCCTCGGCCCGCGCCGCGCAGGCCGTCGGGCTGATCCTGTTCTTCCCGTCCTTCCTGCTCGGCGCCGGCGGCCCGCCCCCGCACGTGATGGGCTCGGCGTTGCAGCACGTGGCCGACGTCCTGCCGCTCACCTGGGTCACCGACGCCGTGCGCCGCCCGTGGCTCGGGCTCGCCACCTCGGCCAGCACGCTGCTCGAGGTCGCCGCGCTCGCGGTCGTCGCCTCCGTGGTGGCCGTGCGGCGGTGCGCGCTCTGATCGGGCACACGTCCGCCCCGTGCCTACGATGCGCAACGTGCTCGGCCTGACCGCTCCGCCACGACCGCCCACCCGCCGCGTGCGGTGGACGGTCCTGGGCGTGCTCGTCGTCTTCCTGGGCGCCGGCCTGCTGCACCCCGGGCCGTCCGAGCGGATCGCCGCCCTCGGGGCCGCCCTCGCCGCCGTGAGCGGGGCCGTCTCGACGCTCGGCCCGGCACGTCCGCGGGTCCCGGCCGCGGTCCTGGCGGCGGCGGGGGTGGCGGTCGTCGGGCACGGCGCCGCGTCGTGCGTCGGCTGGTTCGGGTTGTGCACTCTCGCGTCCTGGATCGCCGGGACCGAGGGGCCGGCGATCCTGCTCGCCTACTGGGCGGCGGCGCTGGCGCTCATGGTCGTGGAGCTGACCGCGATCGAGGTGGACTCCGGCTGGGTGGCCTGGATGGCCGGCACCACCGTCAGCGTCGGCGCATCGGTGTTCGCACGGCGGCAGCACATCCTCGTGACGCAGCTGCGCGACGCGCAGGCCGGTCTCGCGGCGCGGGCGCAGGCCGAGGAGCGCAACCGCATCGCCCGCGAGCTGCACGACGTCATCGCGCACAGCCTCACCGTGTCGCTGCTGCACGTCTCGTCCGCCCGGCTGGCCGTCGCCGATGCTCCCGAGGACGCGGCCCGTTCGCTGGCCGAGGCCGAGCGCCTCGGCCGGGCCAGTCTGGACGAGGTGCGGCACGCCGTCGGCCTGCTGCGCGACCCGGGTGCACCTGACCCGGCGACACCGTTGCCGGGTAGCACCGACCTGCCCACCCTGCTGGCCGGGTTCCGCGCCGCGGGCACCGAGCTGCGGGCCCAGGTGGCCGACGGGTTTGCCGCGTTGCCCGCCACCGTCGGGCTGATCGTCTACCGCATCGTGCAGGAGGCACTCACCAACGCCGCCAAGCACGCCCCGTCGGCTCCCGTCGTGGTCGACGTGGGGATCGACCCGGACGAGGTGACCGTCGACGTGCAGAGCGCCGCGGCTCCGCCTCCCGGCACGGGCCCCGGGCTGGGGCTGGTGGGCATGCGCGAACGGGCCGAGTCGGTCGGCGGCACCTGCACCGCGGCCCCCGGCGGCCTGGGCTGGCGGGTGCACGCGGTGCTGCCGCTGGCGCCGCGGCCGGCAGCATGATCCGCCTGCTGGTCGTCGACGACCAGGACCTGGTCCGCGCCGGGCTGCGCGGCATCCTGCACCCGCGCTACGGGCTGGAGGTGGTCGGTGAGTGCGCCGACGGCGCCGAGGTGCCTGCTGCGGTACAGCGGCTGCGTCCGGACGTCGTCGTCATGGACGTGCGGATGCCCGGCGTGGACGGGGTGCGCGCGACGCAGCTGCTGCGGCAGGAACCCGAGGCGCCGCCGGTGCTGGTGCTGACCACCTTCGACGACGACGAGGTGCTGGCCGGTGCGCTGCGGGCCGGGGCGGCCGGCTTCGCGCTCAAGGGCGCGCCCGCGGAGGACCTGCAGCGCGCCGTCCGCCGCGTCGCTGCCGGCGAGGCGTGGCTCGACCCCGCGGTCACCGCGCGCGTGCTCACCACCTACCGGGCCGCACCGGCCGACGCGCGGCCCGACCCGCGGCTGGCCTCCCTGACCGCTCGCGAGCGCGAGGTGCTCGAACGCATCGGGCGTGGCTGCAGCAACGCCGAGATCGCCGCCGAGTTCGTGCTCGGCGAGGGCACGGTCAAGACGCACGTCAACCACGTGTTCGCCAAGCTGCAGCTGCGGGATCGCGCAGCCGCTGTCGTGTTCGCCTTCGACAGCGGCCTCGTGCGGCCCGGTGGATCCTGACCGACTACTTCGTCGGCTTGGCCGCCGGTGTCTGCGCCGCGATGATCTGCTTCACCAGGTTGTCGATGCGCGTCTGCGCCGTCGCGATCTTGACCTGGTCGCCGGACTTGGCCACCGACTGGTAGTCGGCGTAGGCCTGGTTCAACTGGGTCAGCAGGGCCGGCAGCGACGTCGATCCGCCACTGCCCCCGGCCGCCGGCGTCGTGGTCGGCGAGCTGCTGGGACCCGTTGGGGACGCCGATGTCGACGGCGTCGTGGTCGGCGTGCTGCCGGTGCCGCTCGCGCCGGTGTCGGACCCGGATGCACCCAATGTCTCGCCGGTGAAGTGTCCGGGTTGCAGATCACTCAACGCATCGGCCAGGTTCGCCCCGAAACCGACCTTGTTGCCGTAGGCGGTGAGCACGCGGCGCAACAACGGATAGCCGTTCGCCTGCGCCTGCACGTACAGCGGCTCGACGTAGAGGAACGAGTTGCCGATGGGCAACGTCAACAGGTTGCCGTCGACAACCGTCGACCCGGCACGGTCCTGCAGGGTGATGTAACTCGAGATCACGTCGAAGCTCTTGAAGTTGTTCGCTATCTGTTCCGGTCCCTTGATGACCGATCCCCTGGGCACCGTCAGCACCGTCATCTGCCCGTACCCGGGCCCCGGATCGCTGTCGACGGTGACGTAGGCGGCCAGGTTGGTCTTGCTGTTGACCTTCATCGGCGTCGTCAGCTGGAACTGCGGCTGGGTGCCGGGGGTGTTCTGCGGGTCGGCGAGCACGTAGTACGGCGGCTGGTCCGACGCGGGCGCGGCCGGGTCCTTCGGGACCGTCCACTTGTCGCCGACGTTGTAGAAGGTCACCGGGTTGCTGACGTGGTACTGCTCGAGCACGCTGCGCTGCACCTCGAACAGGTCCTCGGGGTAACGCACGTGCTCGCGGATGGACGACGGCATCGCCGAGTTCTTCTGGATCAGGCCCGGGAAGACCTTCTTCCAGGTGTTGAGCACCGGGTCCTTGGAACCCCACTGGTACAGGTGGACGGTGCCGTCGTAGGCGTCGACGGTGGCCTTGACCGAGTTGCGGATGTAGTTGACGTCGCTGTTCGGCTGCCCCGCGGTGCGGTCCTGGTTCGTCAACGAGCTCGCGGTCAGGCTCGACAGCGAGTTGCGCTCGCTGTACGGGTAGTTGTTGATCGTCGTGTAGGCGTCGACGATCCAGACGACGTGGCCGGTCTTCTGGTCGACGATCGGGTACGGGTCGCCGTCGGCCTTGAGGAACGGCGCGACCTTCTCCACCCGCTGCCGTGGGTCGCGGTTGATGAGGATGCGGGCGCCCGAGGCGTTGACGGCGTCGTTGAGCAGGAAGTTCGTCTCGCGGTCGTGGATCGCGAAAGCCAGCTTGGTGAACGGGTTGGACAGCGCGATGCCGCCCTTGCCGTGGTAGGTGACCTTCTTCGCGCCGTCACCGTCGAACTCGCGTGGGGTGCCCTTGGCGCCCACGATCGCGTAGTCGCTGACGAGCTCGCCGAAGTACACGTCCGGCTGGGTCAGCGGCACCGCGCTGTTGAGCGTGCCGCTCGGCGGGATGTTGCCGTCGGCGTAGACGTTGCTCTGCGTCACGTCCTGGCTGGCCTTCGCGGCGACGAAGCCGTACCCGTGCGTGTAGTTGGTGTGCTGGTTGATCCAGTTCGTCTGCTGGCCGGTGAGGTTCTGCGCGGCCAGTTCGCGCACCCCGACGATGTAGTCGTTCGTCTTGCCCTTGACGGTGTAGCGGTCGACGTCCAACTTCGCCGGGAACCCGTAGAAGTTCTGCTGTTGCGCCTGCTGCTGGGCGAAGGTCGGCGACAGCACGTTCGGATCGAGGATGCGGATGTTCGGCACGGTCGCGTCGGTCGCCGTCAGCGCCGAGGAGGACGGGTTCGAACTCGCGGCGTACTGCCGGTAGGTGACGGTGCCGGCGGTGTTCTTGGCGTCGCGCGTGACGATGCCGTACGCCTGCCGCGTCGCGTCGATGTTGCGCAGGATGTACGGCGCTTCCTTGGTGCTGGCGTTCGGCTTCACCGTCACCTGCTGCACGATCGCCGGGTAGATGCCGCTGATGAGGATGCTCAGCACCACGAGCACCACGAAGCCGATGAACGGCAATACCGCGCTGCGCAGCCAGATGCTCGCCAGCACCCCCAGCGCCAGGATGATGGTGATCCAGAACAGGATCGTCTTGGCCGGCAGCAGGGAGTGCACGTCGGTGTAGGAGGCGCCGGTGAACTTGCTGCGGCTGCTGAACACCAGCCCGTAGCGGTCGAGCCAGTAGGCGGCGGCCTTGAAGACCATGAACGCGAACACCAGGATCGTCAGCTGCCGGCGCGCCGCGATCGTGATCTTCGGCCCCGGCGTCTGCAACCGGATCGCACCGGACAGGTAGTGCACCGCCACCGTGAGGATCAGCGAGAACACGATCGCGGTGAAGCCGAAGCTGAGCAGGGTCCGGTAGACCGGGTAGTCCCATGCGTAGAAGCTCACGTCCAGGTGGAACTGCGGATCCGTCGTCCCGAACGAGCCGCCGTGCAGGAACAGCTGCCACTGCGCCCAGTCGCCCTGCGCGGATGCGCCTGCGGCCAGGAACGCGATGACGGCCACCGCGATCAGCACCAGCTTGCGGCGCGGCTCGACCATCGACGCGTAGTGCTGCAGGTTCTGCTGCTCCGGCGACATCGGGCGGAACGGCGGCCGAACGAGATAGGCCACCACGAGATTGCCGCCGATGATCAACGCCATGAGCAGGCCGAAGACCACGAACAGGATCAGGCGCGTCCAGAAGATCGTGCCGTACACGCCGCGGTGCCCGACCTCGCCGAACCAAAGGTAGTTGATCAACACCGCGGACAGCTTCACCAGCAGCACCAGCAGCACGACGATGACGCCGACCACGATGAGGGCGATCTTGGCCCGGCGGGAGAGGATCACGGGCGGAATTCCTGGCCGCATCGCCACAGGCGAGTTCCTCCTCAGGCGCGGCGTGCGGTGGCGGCTCGGGGGTCGGGCCGGTCCCGCAGGCGCGGACGTACGTCGAGCCAACGTACCGGCCGCGTCCGCGGTTCCGGCGCGGTACCCGCAGGAGCGGTGCCTGTGGATCGCGCCCGCGGGTCGCTGCGGCAGGATGGACGGCGTGCCCGAGGACGCCGACCTGCTGACCGCGGCCGTCGCCGAGCTGGAGGAACACGTGCACGCCGCCGGCTGGGACCGCGGCCCCGTACTGTTCGCACTCGTGCGGGCCGGCCGCTTCGCCGCCGACGATCCGCTGACGGCGGCCCGGCTCGGCATCGACCGGCAGCCCCCGGAAGCGTTCACCCCGGTCGAGCAGGACGGTGTCCCCGAGGGTGCCCTGGACGAGATGCTCGCCGGCATCGCGTGGCCCCCGGAGGTCGACGGCTGCGCCGTGACGCAGGAGATCGTGCTGTTGCCGCCGGCGGCCGAGGCCGAGCTGGCCGACGCCACCGACACCGCCGACAGCGTGCAACGCGCGGCCCGACACCCCGACCGGCGGGAGGCCCGCCTGGCCGTCGGCGTGCTGCGCGACGGCCGCAGCGCGGCGCTGCTGCGCCTGCGGGGCGAGCCGGACCGGCTCACCGGGGCCGAGCTCGCGCCCAACCTGGTCGCGGCATTGCAGGCCACCTTCCGCTGACCAGCCCGCGCGTCAGCAGTGCGGGACGGCCTTGCCCTGCTGGATCGCCAGCAGCGACTGCACGGCGGTGTGCAGGCTGTCGACCTTGACCACGTCGAGGCCGGACGGGATGTTGCCGCGCACGTCCGAGCAGTTGCCGGCCGGCGCCAGGAAGACCGTCGCGCCCTTCCCGCGGGCGGCGATCATCTTCAACGCGATACCGCCGATCGGGCCGACCTTGCCGGTGGAGTCGATGGTGCCGGTGCCGGCGACGAAGCGTCCGCCCGTGAGGTCCCGTGTCCCGATCTCGTCCATGATCCCGAGCGCGAACATCAGTCCCGCCGACGGTCCGCCGATCTCGTTGGCGAGACCGAGGTCGACGGTGAACGGTGCGAGACACGTGTTGGCGACCGAGATGCCGAGCCGCGCTCCCTTCGCCTTCGCCGGCGGCTTGCCCAGCGTGACGGTGACGGTGACCTTCGCACCCTTGCGCTGAACCACCACGGGTATGCGCGTGCCCGGGGTGAGTGAGGTGAGTACGGACGAGAGGCTCTGCGCGCTGGATGCCGGCTTGCCGTCGACCTCGAGCAGCTTGTCCCCCGGTTGCAGCAGGCCGCGGGACGGGCCGTCGGTGAGCACGCTGATGACGCCGAAACCCTGCGGGTAGTGCAGCTCGCACAGGGCCGCCGAGGTGGCGCTGTCCTGCGAGGAGACGAAGTCCTGCGTGTTCTGCTGGTCGGTCTGCTTCTGGCTCTGTCCCGGGGGGTACACGGCTGCCCGCGGGACGACGACCTCGTCATGCTCGAGCCAGCCCGTGAAGGCCTGGAACGCGGTGATCTTGTCGGTCGTCACGCTCACCGTGGTGAGGTTCAGGTGGCCGCTGGTGGTCTTCGTCGCACGGCCCTTGATGACGATGATCGTGTTGCCCTGATCGTCCTTGCCGAGCGTGTTGTAGGTCGGTCCGGGCGAGAGGATCACGTAGGGCACCGGCATGACCAGGGCGAGCGCGAACAGCACGGCGAACGCGAGGCCGGCGACGATCAGCGTCTTGACCCGGCGGCTCAGCCCACCGCGGGGTGGTGCGCCCGCCGGAGCCGGCGGCGCGGTCGCGGTCGCCGAGCCGGTGGGTGGAGCACCGGTCCCGTCGCCGGACGGGCGATCGCCCGACGGCGGTTGGGGACGGCTCACGCCAGGCAGCCTAACGAGTGGCTTGCGTACCGCCGGGCGGCAGTGGGGCGACGCCTCAGGCGATGCGTCAGCGGGGGTGCGGGCGTTCGGCTGTGATCTCGTCGACGCGGCGCCGCCCGCGAGCGTCCGCGGCCAGCGCATCCAGGTAGTCGCTGTGCGCCTTCATCGCGTCGGCTGTGCTCGGGGTCCGGGCCGGGCGGGAACGCAGCCACGTCCAGACCGCCGCCAGCGCGGTAGCCACCGCCGGCACGCCCAACCACACCGCCCAGGTCATGGGGGCACGCTACCGACGCCGGACCGTTCGCCCTGGGCGCAACGCGCCGGATCGGCGCGCGTCGGCGGAACCCTGAGCGCCTGCCGCACGTCGCTACTACCGTGAGCGGCATGACTAACTTCCCGTTCGGCTTCGGTTTCGGTGCCGGCGGCAGTGGCGACCCCGACGACCCGAACGACATGGCGAGCCAGATGCCACTGTTCGCCGAGCTGCAGAAGCTGCTGTCGTGGTCCGGCGGTCCGGTGAACTGGGACCTCGCCAAGCAGGTCGCGGTGTCGACGCTTGCCGGCAGCGGTGCGAGCAGCGTCGTCAGCCCCGCCGACCGGATGGCGGTGCCCGAGGCCATCCGGCTCGCCGACCTGTGGCTCGACGACGCCACCGACTTCCCCTCCGGCGTGACCTCGATCGAGTCGTGGACCCGCACCCAATGGCTGGACCGCACCCTGCCGGTGTGGTCGGCGATGTGCGAGCCGATCGCCGCCCGCGTGGTCGAGGCGATGTCCAGCGCCATCCCCGAGGAGCAGCTCAAGGCGCTCGGCGGCGGCAACCCGCTCGCCGGGATGATGCAGCAGGTCGGCGGCCTGATGTTCGGCGCCCAGGTCGGGCAGGGTCTCGGCGGTCTCTCGCAGGAGGTCGTCGCCGCCACCGACATCGGCATCCCGATCGGGCCGGCCGGCGTCGCGGCGCTGCTGCCGCAGAACATCGCCGCGTTCGGCCAGGACCTCGAACGCCCGGCCGACGAAGTGCGGCTCTACCTCGCGCTGCGCGAAGCCGCGCACCATCGGCTGTTCGGGCACGTCCCGTGGCTGCGCCAGCACGTCCTCGACACCATCGAGGCCTACTCGCGCGGCATCAGCCTGGACATGGCCACGCTGGAGCAGGCCATGGGCAGCATCGACCCCACCAACCCGCAGGGCATCCAGGATGCGCTGTCCGGGGGCCTGTTCACCCCGCAGCAGACTCCGGACCAGCAGAACGCGCTCCGCCGCCTGGAGACACTGCTCGCGCTCATCGAGGGCTGGGTCGACACCGTCGTCACGGCCGCCGCGGGCGAGCGCATGCCCGGCGCCGACGCGCTGCGCGAGGCGAGCCGGCGTCGTCGAGCCGGCGGCGGCCCGGCGGAACAGACCTTCGCCACGCTCGTGGGCCTCGAGCTGCGCCCGCGCCGGCTACGCGATGCCGCCACGCTGTGGTGGGGCGTCACCGAGAAGCGTGGGATCAGCGGACGGGACGCGATCTGGTCGCACCCGGACCTGCTGCCCACCGCCGACGATCTCGACGACCCGCTCGACTTCGGGGACAAGGTGCTCTCGGCGGAGGACTTCGTCGCTCCCGACGACCTGAGCGGGTTGTTCGGGTCCGAGACCGCAGCCGAGACCGAGGCGGGGGCGGGGCCGGCGAGCGACGAGCAGCCCCACGACGAGCAGCCGGGCGAGGATCAGCCCGGTGAGGACGAGCCTGGCGACGAGCAGCCAGGCGAGCCGGACGGCCCCACCACGCAGGCCTGACACGGCGGCGCGGCGGCGCGGCGCGACGGGAGTTCAGCCCGTTGCGGACGCCTCGTCGTCCTGCGGATCCACGAGGTCACCGGCCAGGTCGTCGGCGATCGGCAGGTTGGCCGCGGCGCTGACGCCGTCGAGGTAGCCGCGGGCGCGCTCGGTGCGCGGGTAGCGCTCGACCAGCCGCCAGAAGCGGGGACCGTGCCCGGGCTCGAGCAGATGCGCGAGCTCGTGCACCAGCACGTAGTCCTGCACCCAGCTCGGCATGTCCAGCAGCCGCCGCGAGAGCCTGATGGTGCTGTCGGCCGGGGTGCACGAGGCCCAGCGGGTGCGCATCGGCGGCACCCACCGCACGGCGGCCGGCCGGGCGCGTCCGTCGAGGTAGCGCTCGGACAGGTCGCGAGCCCGGCGCGCCAAGGCGGCGTCGGTGTCGCCGCGGCGGGCCGTGTTGCCGAGCACCCTGGCCACCATGCGCGCGACCCACTCGCGTTCCTCGGCGGCGGTGAAGCGCGCCGGGATCATCACCACGACACGATCGCCGTCGCGGTAGGCCGACACCGTGCGCCGCCGTTTGGCGCTGCGCCGCACCTCGACCGGTACCTCGCCCGGCGGCTGCTCCACCGGCGAACCCAGCGGCTGCGCCGCAGGCGAACCCAGCGGCTGCGCCGCAGGCGAACCCAGCGGCTGCGCGGCCGGCGGGGCCGCCGCGTGCTCGCCCGCGACATCGGTCCGCCCGGAGGTGAGCGGCGCCGTGCGCGACGCGGCGGGCTGGCTCGGCGGCTGCTCCACGGCGTCGAGGTTAGTCAGTCACACCGACGACGGCCCGCAACCGCGCCGTCCGGCCTCGTTCCCCGCCGGCCGGCCCGGTCGTCCGGCGGCGTCGATCCCTGCTCCCCCCGGCCTTCCACACCGGGTCCGCACCGTCCACACCCCGTCCGGGAGTTGTCCACAGATCTGTCCACAGGTGTGCATGTTCACTTCAGGGTTACTTCCCGGTCGCCGGAACGACGTGCTGTGGACATGCCAGCAGTGCTCCGCCCGCACTGTGGATAACCGGCGAAGCGGCGATGAGGACCGGCAAGCTCGGGAGCGTGAGCAGCCTTCCCCCGCCCGGCGCGCGCGACGTCCCCGACGGTGACACCGACCTCGCGCTGGCCCCTGCGGTGCGGTTGCTGTGGCGCTCGCCCCGCGCGGTGCACCTCGAGCTCGCCGGCCGCGCGGTTGTCGTCGAGGGCCTGCCCGCCACCGCGATCCGGTACGTGACCCAGGCCGGCGCGGCCGACCACGAGCCGGAGGTCAACGATCCGGCGGTCCGGGCCACGTTGGCCGAGCTGCGCCGCGACGGTTATCTGTGGCCCCGGTCCGCCGCCGTCCCCGACGGCCGCCTGCTGCCGCCCACTCCCCGCCTCGGACCGGAACTGACCGCCCTGGCCGCCCTGCACGGTGAACGCGGGGTCGACACCCTCGCCGCCCGTCGGCGCAGCACGGTCACCGTGCACGGGCAGGGCCGCGTCCCGGCCCACCTCGCCGCCCTGCTCGCCGCGTCCGGGGTCGGCCGCGTCGTCCCCGCCACCCGCCGGCACCGCCCGACTGGCCCACGCCACCCCGGGCGGCCTGCTGCCCGGCGACGAGGGGCTCGAGATCACCGCCGCGAGCGCGGCGGCGGTGCGGCGCGCCGCCCCCGAGGCCGAGACCACCCCGCTGCCTCCGGACACCGCTCCGGACCTGCTCGTCATCGCCGGTGAGGGCCCCGTCGACGACGAGCGGCGCGCCGGGCTGCACGCGGCGGGGACTCCACACCTGGCCGTGACCACCGGGGTGGAGCACGGGGTGGTCGGGCCGCTCGTCGTTCCCGGGCTGACCAGCTGCCTGCGCTGCGCCGACCTGCACCGGCGGGACCGGGACCCGCAATGGTCGGTGCTCGCGACCCAGCTGGCGCTCCCGCGCCGCCACGGGCCTAGCACGGACGTCGTCGTCGCCACGATCACCGCCGGGGTTGCCGCCATGCAGGCGCTGGCCTTCCTCGACGGGGCGGACCCCGCGACGGTGGACGGCACGCTCGAGGTGCGGCTGCCGGACTGGCGGGTGCGGCGGCGCGGCTGGAGCCCGCATCCGTCCTGCGACTGCGGGCTGGCGCCGGTGACCGCCGGCGGCCGGGACGGGCGTGGCCCTGCGTAGGCGCGGAGCGTCCGAACTCACGCCGGCGGGTCACGCGGGTTGGGCACAATGGCTGTGTGACAGACAAGAGGCTCGCGTGACCGACAGGACGCCCGCGTGACCGGCACGAGGCCGGCATGAGCGACGAGCCGACGAACCGACGAGCCGGTCGACGCGGTTCCGACGACATCCCGCAGCGCCGCATCGCCCGCACCGCCAAGCTCGCCTCGCTGCCGCTGGGCGCCGCCGGTCGGGCGACCGTCGGGCTGGGCCGGCGGATGACCGGCCGCTCGTCGGAGGAGGTCACCGCCGAGCTGCAGGCCAAGACCGCCGAGCAGCTGTTCACGGTGCTCGGGGAGCTCAAGGGCGGCGCGATGAAGCTCGGCCAGGCCCTGTCGGTGTTCGAGGCCGCCCTGCCCGAGGAGAGCGCGGCCCCCTACCGCGCAGCGCTGACCAAGCTGCAGGAGGCGGCGCCGCCGATGCCGAAGGCGACGGTGCGGCGCGTCCTCAACGAGCAGTTCGGCGCCTCCTGGCCCGAGCGTTTCCGCGAGTTCGACGAGGTCCCGGCCGCCGCGGCCAGCATCGGCCAGGTCCACCGCGCGATCTGGTCCGACGGCCGCGAGGTCGCGGTCAAGCTGCAGTACCCGGGGGCGGGGGCCGCCCTGATGGCCGACATCACCCAGCTGAGCCGCTTCGCGCGGCTGTTCAGCCGGCTCTCCCCCGGCCTGGACGTCAAGCCGTTGCTCGCCGAGATGCGCGAACGCGTCCTCGAGGAGCTCGACTACACCCTCGAGGCCGACGCGCAGCGTGCGTTCGCCGCCGCCTACGCCGGCGACGAGTCGATCGCCGTGCCCCGGGTCGTCGCGAGCGCGCCGAAGGCCGTGGTCAGCGAGTGGATCGAGGGGCGCCAGCTGTCGGCGATCATCACCTCCGGAACCCAGGAGGAGCGGGACACGGTCGGCTCGTTGCTGGCCCTGCTGCACTACTCGGCACCGGCCAAGGCCGGCCTGCTGCACGCCGACCCGCACCCCGGCAACTTCCGGATGCTGCCCGACGGGCGGCTCGGCGTCATCGACTTCGGCGCGGTCGCGCGCCTGCCCGGTGGTTACCCGGTCGGTCTCGGCCGGTTGACGCGGCTCTCGGTCGACGGTGACGCCGACGGCGTGTACCGGCTGCTGCGCGAGCTGGGCTTCGTCCGCCCGGGCATCCCGCTGAACGCCGAAGAGGTCATGCGCTACCTCGACCCGATCGTGGATCCGCTGCGCGAGCCCTCGTTCACCTTCAGCCGGGCGTGGATGCGCGAACAGGCGGCCCGTCTCGGCGACCCACGCAGCGAGGAGGCCCGCGTCGGCCGGATGTTCAACCTGCCGCCGTCCTACTTCCTGATCCACCGGGTCACGCTCGGGTCGATCGGGGTGCTCTGCCAGCTCGGCGCGACCGCGCCCTACCGCTCTCTGGCGGAGGAGTGGCAACCGGGCTTCGCCGACGACGCGGAGCAGCACGCCGGCTGAGTCGGACGTCGGCGGGCGTCGACTTGTCCGGTTCGGGAGCGATGTCGGGCGGATCGCCGGGGCGAGGTGCTTTACCTGTGCCCGTGCCACGCGATAGCAATGGTCACCATGGTGGTCGCCTGTTCCGTGTGCGGTAGCGCAGATGCGCGTGCAGGACAGGACGAGGACGAGCCGCCGCTGGGCTGGTCGTCCGACGTGGTCGAGACGAGCGAGGGCGCGCGCACGCGCTGGGTGTGCATCGAGTGCACCCGCCGCTACGTCCGCTCCATCGAGGCCAAGCTCGACCGCGAGTGGTGGTGAGTTGTTCCGGCTTCGCGGGGCGGTGACCCCACGAAGCCGGAACGACTCGGCGGTGGAACGGCCTCAGCGGGCGAGCGCGTAACCGGCGCGGCGGGCGTGCCGCCGCTCGGCCCTACGGGCATAGCTCGCGACGCGAGCCCACCGGCGCTGGGCCGTCAGCTCACGGGCCAGCGTCGCCTCGCGGCTGCGCCGTTCCTCCTCGCGCATTCGATCTCGCGCCAGGGCTTCGTGCAGGGATTGCATGGTCGTGCTCCGTTTCGGATCGGTCATTCGGTCGGCGTGGTCGCTCACGGCCGCACTCCGTTCGGCCGGCATAGCTCCATCACATGGCTCACTCCGCAGGCGTCGCTCACGCGGCCACCTCGTTGCGATCGGACTTGCGCGGACGCCCGCGCGGACGCTTGCGAGCGACGACGGTGCCGCGCTCGAAGATCTCGCCGCCCCAGACCCCCCAGGGCTCCCGACGCTCGAGAGCGCCGGCCAGGCAGGTCAGACGGGCCGGGCAGGCCTGGCAGAACGACTTCGCGCGCTCCAGGTCGGCCGGGGTGTCGGCGAACCAGAGGTCGGAGTTCTCCACCCGGCAGGGCAGGTCGTCCGGGCACTCCTTGGCGAGCGGGTCCAGCGTGTCGATCCCGAGCGGGTCGAGGTCGAGCACGCCGTCCGCGGCGGTCGGGCAGCTGGTCAACACGTCGGGTCACCTCCTTCTTTTCGTGCGGTTGTGGGTTCGGTGCGGGTGGACGTTCGTGTCACGGTCAGGCTTCTCGATACGTGTAGGACTTGCTGGCGTTTCGAAATTCATCGGATCCCTGTGCGCTGTCGGCGAACGGCCCGAAAAACAACGAGGCCGCGGTTCCCTTGTCGGGAGCCGCGGCCTCGAGGAGCCATCGCTGACGGTGTCAGCGTGGTTCTCCTCGAGGTGGGCCCGACTTGGCGGTTGCGTCGTGGTTCGAGACGCCGGCACCGGCGCCACGACCGTCGACGAGCGACGGGACGGCATCGATCTGGGGCTGGATCCGGACGGACTCGTTGCGCATCGACGGGCACACCGCTTCGGTGCCGGTGAGCCAGCTGGTGCGCAGGCGCGTGTACGTCGGCGTGTGGCCCGAGAGGGTTGCCGGCATCGCGGTGGTGAAGTTCTCCACGACGGCACCTCCTCTCGGTCGGCAGCGCGCCCCATCAGGGCCCGGCTGCGGGTCAGTGCAGGCAGGCTATCGGCGGTCAGAAGTGCGGGGCAACCGAATTTCCGACGACGTGGACATGACGTGCCAATCGGACCTTCGCCACCCCGGACAAGATCGGGAGCAGCGCGGTTCCGGGCCCTGACGGCGATGGCACGAAACGTCCGAGTGGCCGACCGGCCGGACTGTCATCGGGCTGCCAGACTGTCCGCGTGCCCGCCTCGGACCTCGCCGCCCGCCTGCGGTCCGGGTCGCCCGCCGCGCGACCGGCCGCCGCTCTCGTCACCGTGCTCGGCGTGCTGTTCCTGACCTTCCTCGACACGACGATCGTCAGCGTCACCCTCGGCGACCTCGAGACCGACATCTCCGCCGGCGTCATCCCGCTGCAGTGGGTGATCAACGCCTACGCTCTCGTCTTCGCCAGCCTGATGCTGCTCGGCGGCGCGCTGGCCGACCGCTACGGCCGGCGGCTGCTGATGGTCATCGGCATCGTCGTCTTCGCCGCGGGTTCGGTGGTGTGCGCGCTCGCCTCGGACATCGGGCTGGTCATCGCCGGGCGCGCGGTGATGGGTCTCGGCGCGGCGCTGTCCGAGCCGGGGACCTTGTCGGTGATCCGCCAGCTCTATCCCGACCGTGGCCGTCGCGCCCGTGCGCTCGGCGCCTGGTCGGCGGTGTCCGGGCTCGCCCTCGCCCTCGGTCCCGTCATCGGCGGCCTGCTCGTCGGCGCCGAGGGCTGGCGCTGGGTGTTCTGGTTCAACCTGCTGCTCGCGCTCGTGCTGCTGGTGGCCGTCGTCGCCACCGTTCCGGAGAGCCGCGATCCGCAGCCCGGCCGGCTGGATCTGCCCGGCGTCGTCCTCGGCGTCGTCGGCCTCGGCGCCGCGATCTACGCCGCCATCTCCGGCGAGTACCAGGGCTTCGGCACCTGGTGGATCGTCACCCTGTTCGTGGTCGGCGGCCTGTGCCTGATCGCCTTCGTCCGCGTGGAGTTGCGCGCCCGCACCCCCATGCTCGACCTGCGCCTGGTGCGCCGCCCGATCATCGCCTCGGCGCTGTTCGCGGCGTTCGCGGTCTATTTCGGGGTGTTCGCGATCTTCTTCTTCACCGCGCTCTACCTCGACATCGGCCAGTCCTATTCGGGGTGGAAGCTCGCCGGCATGTTCGCCCCGATGGCGGTCGCCATCGCCGCCGGCGGGATCGGCGCCGGGCCGTGGGTCGCGCGCGCGGGCACCCGGGCGCCGACGGTCGTCGGCTGTCTGGTCGGCGCCGCCGGCATGATCCTTGCGCGGATCGAGCTCGGCGAGGGCAGGCACCTGTCCTTCGCGCTGCTCGCCCTCGCTCTCGCGGTCGCCGGCCTGGGGTTCGGCGTCACGGTCGTGCCCATCACCTCGGCCGTGCTGACCCACATCCCGGCCGCGAGGTCCGGCATGGCGGCGTCGGCGACCAACACCGCGCGTCAGCTCGGCGCGGTGGTCGGGGTGGCGGCGCTGGGCGCGATCATCAACGAGCACCTGACGTCTGCGGTCAACGCGGCCTTCTCCGACCCGACGCTGGCCAAGGTCGGCGGCGGCAAGCTCAAGGAGCAGGCCGTCGCGGTACTCGAGACCGGCGGCAGCAGCGGCTCGTTCGACCTGCGCCAGCTGGTCACCGAGAGCTTCTTCCAGCCCTTCGTCAAGGGATTCCTCGACGGGCTGCAGCTGGCGCTGCTCGTCGCCACCGTGCTGGCGGTGATCGCCGCCGCGGTGGCGGCGTTCGTGCGCGAGCCGGCCCCGGACCCGTCGGACGGCTGACGTGCGTCAGTCGACCGTCACCGGGTCGACGGCCTGCGGGTCTGCCCCGCCGAGCACGGCCAGGACCGGTTCGGCGTAGCGCGTGAGCTTGGTCGGCCCCACGCCGGCGATCTGCGCCAACCCCGATCGGCTGGACGGGCGCGCGTCGGCGATGGCGACCAGCGTCGCATCGCTGAACACGACGTAGGGCGGCACCTTCTGCGACGCGGCCTGGCTCTTGCGCCACTCGCGCAACCGTCCGAACAGCTCGGCGTCCTCGGCCTCGGGGCGCGGCGAGCGGGACTTCTTCGGCAGCGCCACGCGGGCGCGTTCCGGACGCAGCCCGTCGAGGAAGCGGCTGGGGCGGCGTCCGCGGCGCTGGCCGGGGCTGCGGGCCAGCGCCCAGGACAGCGCCAGGTGCTCGCGAGCGCGGGTGATGCCGACGTAGAAGAGCCGCTTCTCCTCCGCGACCTGCTCGGGCGTGGACGCGTGCTGGTAGGGCAGCGTGGTGTCGGTCAGCCCGACGAGGAACACCGCGTCCCATTCCAGGCCCTTGGCCGAGTGCAGCGAGGCCAGCGTGACGCCCTGCACGGTGGGCGCGTGCTGGGCGCCGGCGCGTTGATCCAGTTCGGCGACGAAGGCCTCGAGAGTCGCCTCGGGCGCCACCGCCAGCAGGTCGTCGGCCAGCGTGACCAGGGCGGCCAGGGATTCCCACCGCTCACGGGCGGCACCGCTCGGCGGGGCGTTGTCGGAGTACCACCCGAGACTCGAGAGCACGCCGCGCACGGCGTCAGGTAGGGACTCGTCGCCGGCCTCGCCGCTGCGCGCGGCGCCGCGCAGCAACAGCCGCGCCTCGCGGATCTCGGTGCGGTCGAAGAAACGCTCGCCGCCACGCAGCACGTAGGGGACGCCGGCGTCGGTCAGCGCCTTCTCATAGACCTCGGACTGCGCGTTGATGCGGAACAGCACGGCGATCTCGGCCGCGGTCGTGCCGGCATCGATCAGCCGGCGGCACCGGTCGGCGACGTCGGCGGCCTCGGCCGGCTCGTCGTCGAACTCGGCGAACGTGGGTTCCGGTCCGTCCGGTCGCTGTCCCACGAGCGTCAGCCCGGACGCCCCACGCGCCACGACGGCGTTCGCCAGCGCGACGACCTGGGGCGTCGAGCGGTAGTCGCGGTGCAGGCGCACGACGACGGCCTCGGGGAAACGGCGGCGGAAGCCCAGCAGGTGCTCGGGCGTGGCCCCGGCGAAGGAGTAGATCGTCTGGTTCGCATCGCCCACGACGCACAGGTCCTGGCGGTCGCCCAGCCAGGCGTCGAGCAGACGCTGCTGCAGCGGCGAGACGTCCTGGTACTCGTCGACGACGAAGTGCCGGTACTGGCTGCGCACCTGCTCGGCGACGTCGGGGTGTTCGTCGAGGCCGGCGGCCATGATCAGCAGCAGGTCGGCGAAGTCGATGCGCCCGGCGCGGTGCTTGGTCTGCTCGTACTCGGCGTACAACCGGCCGACGGTGGCCGCCGAGGTGCTGGTTGCCCGGCCGGCCGCCTTGGCCCGTTGCTCGTAGGACGCCGGCGTGACGAGGGTGGCCTTGGCCCAGTCGATCTCGGCGGCGAGGTCGCGGAGTTCCGTGCGGTCGACGCGCAGCCGCAGCCGGGCCGCCGCGTTGCCGACGAGCCGCAGCGGGTTGTCGACGAGTTCGGGCAGGCCGCCGCCGAGGATGCGGGGCGCGAAGTACTGCAGCTGGCGCAGGGCCGCGGCGTGGAAGGTGCGCGCCTGCACGCCGCCGGCCCCGAGCGCGCGCAACCGGGTGCGCAGCTCGCCGGCGGCGCGGGCGGTGAAGGTGACGGCCAGCAGCTGGTTCGCCGGCACCGCCCCGGTGGCGACGGCGTAGGCGATGCGGTGGGTGATGGCCCGGGTCTTGCCCGTGCCGGCGCCGGCGAGGATGCAGACCGGGCCGCGAACGGCCAGGGCAGCCTCGCGCTGCTCGGGGTCGAGCCCCTCGAGGATGCGATCGGCGTCCGGCACGTTCGCCGATCCTGCCAGCGGACTACGACAGGTCCGGCGCCCGGTCGGCAGCTGTGGGCAGATCGCGCAGCCGGCGCAACGGGGACGCGGCCAGCAGGGCGGTGGACGCCACGAAAACGGCGAGCAGCACCCCGAGCGCCGGGCGCAGCCCGAGGGCGTCCGCGAGCACGCCGCCGAGCACTGCGCCGAGCGGGATCGCGCCGTAGTTGACCAGCTGCATCGCCGTCGTCACCCGGCCGAGGAGCTCGGGCGGGCAGTAGCGCTGGGTGAACGTCCGCGAGACCACGTTGCCCGCCATCACCCCGGCGACAAGACCCAGCGAGCCGACGACGAACAGGGCGAGCCGCGGTCCGGCCGCCGCCAGCGGAACGAGCAGCGCGATCGGGGCCGTCCCGACCTTGGCGATCAACAGGGCACGCGCGCTGCCCCACCGCCGGACGAGGCGGGGCACCGTCGCGGCGCCGACGACCCCGCCGATCTGTCCCAGCGCCAGCAGGACTCCTGCCTCCGCCGGCGACGTCCGGACCGTCCGCACCAGGAACGGCACGGTCATGTCCCCGAAGCCGGCCAGCGCGAGGTTGGCCAGGCAACCGGTCGCGACGAACAGCCGCAACAGCCGGTCAGTGACGAGGAAGCGCAGGCCGGACGCGATCTCGGTACGGAGCGGACGCCGCGGCGCGATCGCCCTGGTCTCGGGCACCCGCAAACCGCGCAGACAGACCAGCGAGACTAGGTAGGACAGCGCATCCGCCAGGACACCCGTGACCGCGCCCAGGGTCTGGGTGAGGGCACCCGCGACGCCCGGACCGGCCACCGTCGCGCCGGACTCTGCCGCGATCAGCCGGGCGTTGGCGTCGTCGAGGTGCTCGTCGGCCACGACGGCCGGAAGCAGGGCCCGGTAGGCGGTCGAGAAGAACACCTGGGCCGTACCGACCGCGGTGGCGACGACGTAGAGCTGCGTCAGCGTCAGCCCGCCGCACCACGCGACGACCGGCACGGACAGCAGGGCGCCCAGCGCCAGCGCGTCGCAGCTCATCATCACCGGCCGGAGCGGCAGCCGGTCCACCCACGCACCGGCCGGCAGCCCGATGACCAGCCACGGAATCCACGCCATGGCCCCGAGCACCCCCACCTCGACGAGGCCCGCGTGCAGTGCCCCGAGAGCCAGCAGCGGCAGAGCCACCGAGGACACGCTGGCGCCGAGCGCCGACACCGACTCCCCCAGCCACAGCCGGCGGAACGCCGCATTCGACCGCAGGCCCGTACCGGCGCGGCGGAAGGCGAGCGCTGCCGTCACGGCTGAGCGGGGACGCCGTGCGCGAAGGCGAACACCGTGTCGCGCTGCTGCCCGTCGTCGGCGATCTCGCGGTCGGCCCAGCGGCTGAACAGCGCGATCACCTCGCCGGCCAGTTCCGCGAGCTCGGCGTCATTGAGCTGCAGCCAGTGGTTGGTGCTGAACGGGCCGGTGGGCCAGTCCCGGCGGCCGGCGGGACCCGTGGCGTTGTAGGCCCGTACGAGCTCGACCTGTCGCTCGAGGTTGAGCGACATCACCGCCTGCTCGACCGCCTCGACGGCCGGGTCGTCTTCGAAGTCCGACGTCGACCACCTGACCGAGTCGGCACTCAGCCGCCACCAGCGCTCGCGCCGGTCGCGGGCCAGCTCCGGCGCCTGTTCGATCAACTCGCCGCGGGCCAGGATCCGCAGGTGGTGGCTGATGTTGCCGACAGCCTGTCCGGTGCGTCCGGCGAGCATGCTCGCCGTGGCCGGCCCGTCCACGCGCAACACGTCCATCAGCCGGCGGCGCAGCGGGTGGGCCATAGCGGCGAGGACACGGGAGTCGGTGATCTGGCGGATGCTGCGCTCGCTCATCCCCCCACTCTAGATGCACAAGACATCTTGTGCAACGTGTCTTGTGTAGTGTCGGAATGTCGACGCTGGCCCTACCGTTGCACCGGCATGATGACGATGTACACGACCAGCTGGTGTGGTTTCTGCGCCCGTCTCAAGCGTGGACTGGAGCGCGAGGGCATCGCTTGGAACGAGGTCGACATCGAGCGCACCGAGGGAGCGGCCGAGATCGTCATGGCTGCCAACGGCGGCAACCGCACCGTGCCGACCGTGGTGTTCGAGGACGGCTCGGCCCTCACCAACCCCAGCGTTGCGCAGGTGAAGGACAAGCTCGCTGCGTGAGCGACGCTACGCACCGCTCACGCCCGAGGCGCTGACCGAGCGCCTCGTCGACCTGCTGGCCGCCGCTGCGGGCACCGTCCGGGTGGCCGTCGACGGCCCGCCCGTCGCGGAACCGCATGCACTCGCCGCCTCGCTGGTCGAGCCGCTGCGCGAGCGCGGGCGACCGGTGGCGCTCGTGCACGCCGAGACGTTCTGGCGCGACGCGTCACTGCGCCTGGAGTACGGGCACGAGGACGTCGAGTCCTACCCGTTCTGGCTCGACGCCGACGCCCTGCGCCGCGAGGTGCTCGACCCCGTCGTCGGCCACCGGCAGCTACCTGCCCAGCCTGCGCGATCCGGCCACCAACCGCTCCACGCGCGCGCCGGCCCGGCCGGCACCGGAGGGCACCGTCCTGGTCGTGAGCGGCAGCTTCCTGCTCGGTCGAGGGCTGCCCTTCGACCGCACCGTCCACCTGCTCGTGTCGCCCGCGGCCCGCACCCGGCGCACGCCGACCGACCTGGCGTGGACGTTGCCGGCGTACGAGGCCTACGAGCAACAGAGCGACCCCGCGGGGATCGCGGACGTGGTCGTGCGGGCTGACGACCTGCGCCATCCCGCGGTGCACGGGCTCTGACCGGGCACGGCGGGAATCCTGGGCGCCGCCCGAGACGTTGGACGAGGCATGAGCGAGCGACGCTTGCGAGCGAGCCAATGTGACCGTGGCGTCTCTGCATGCCCGAACGGAGTGAGGGCATGAGCGAGCGACGCTTGCGAGCGAGCCAATGTGACCGTGGCGTCTCTGCATGCCCGAACGGAGTGAGGGCATGAGCGAGCCCTCGGCCTTCGGTGTGCTGGTGTCCCTGACCGCGCGCGAGGGACAGCGCGACGAGGTCCTGCGCATCCTCGCCAATTACCTGCGCACCCTCGAGGACGGCGAGCCCGGCACCACCCTGATGAGTGTGGCCTCCGACCCGCAGGACGACGACCTCGTCTGGATGTGGGAGGAGTTCCAGGACCCGGCCGCCGTGCAGCAGCACTTCCGGCACGACTTCTTCCAGGCCTTACAGCTGGAGCTCGCCGACCTGCTCGAGGAGTCACCGTCGGTGCGGCCCCTGACGCCGATCGCCCGCCACACCAGCTCCGGCCGCGTTGCCGATTAGTCCTCGGCTGCGATCGCTGAGCAGCCGGATACCGGCCCGGACCCGCTGTCGTCCCCGCCCCGTACGTTGGGGTACGTGCGTCCGGGATCGACTGTCGAGGCAGGTATGAGCAGCACCGCCACCCTCGACGCCGCCGAGACGGCGGCTGTCGAATCGGGCCCACCCGACGCGCGCCGCCCGGGCTGGTTGCGCGTGCTGTGGCACGCGCTGCTGGAGCACAAGGCGCAACGTCATCATCGCCTTCGCCGCCGCCGTCGTCGGCAGCGCGACGCAGATCCTGGTGCCGCTGATCAGCCGCCAGATCGTCGACAACGTGATCGTCACCCGACGCGATGCCCTGTGGCCGTGGCTGGTTGCCCTGTTCGTGGCCGCCGGGCTGACGTTCGGGCTCGCCTACCTGCGCCGGTACCGCGGCGGCCAAGTCGCCTTCGCCGTGCAGTACGACCTGCGCAACCGCATGCACGACCACCTGATGAGCCTGGATCAGGCGACGCTGTCCCGGTTGCCGACCGGCCAGCTGGTCTCGCGTGCGAACTCCGACTCCGGACTCATCCAGGGGCTGTTGAGCTTCCTGCCGCTGCTCACCGGCAACCTGCTGATGATGCTGCTGTCGCTCGTCGTCATGTTCGTGCTGTCGCCGCTGCTGGCCCTGCTCGCGCTGATCGTCGTGCCGGCGCTGTTCGCGGTGTCCTACCGCATGCGCCGCCGCGTGTTCCCGGCGACGTGGGACGCCCAGCAGCGCGAGGGCGACGTCGCGCAGATCGTCGACGAAGGTGTCACCGGCGTGCGGGTCGTGAAGGCCTTCGGGCAGGAGACGCGCGAGCTCGAACGCCTCGCCGACGCCGCGGAACGCCTGTACGGGTCACGGCTGCGCGCCACCCGGCTGAACGCGCGCTACCAACCCGCGCTCGAGACCATCCCCACCCTGGCGCAGGTCTCGATCCTGCTGTTCGGCGGCCTGCTCGCGCTGCACGGCACGATCAGCATCGGCACCTTCCTGGCCTTCAGCACCTACGTCGGGCAGTTCGCCTCCCCGGCGCGGCAGCTGGCCGCGATCCTCACCGTCGGCCAGCAGGCACGGGCCGGCGTCGAGCGCATCCAGCAGTTGCTCGAGCTGCGCCCCGCCATCGCCGACGCCCCCGACGCCGTCGAACTCGAGCAGGTCCGCGGCGAACTCGTCTTCGACGACGTCCGCTTCGGGTACAGCCAGGACCGCCCGGTGCTCAACGGCTTCAGCCTGCGTATTGCGGCCGGCGAACGCGTCGCACTGGTCGGGGCCAGCGGCAGCGGCAAGTCCAGCGCAGCGTCGCTGGTCTCGCGCTTCCACGACCCGGACGCCGGATCGGTGCGGCTGGACGGGCACGACCTGCGCGATGTGCAGGTGCGCTCGCTGCGGCGACACGTCGGCGTCGCGTTCGAGGAGAGCTTCCTGTTCTCCGACACCATCCGCGCCAACATTGCCTACGGCCGACCGGACGCCACCGACGCCCAGGTCGAGTCGGCCGCCCGCACCGCCCAGGCGCACGAGTTCGTCGGCGAGCTGCCGAAGGGTTACGACACCGTCGTCGGCGAGCGGGGTCTCACGCTGTCCGGCGGCCAGAGGCAGCGCATCGCCCTCGCCCGCGCCATCCTCGCCGACCCCGCCGTCCTCGTGCTGGACGACGCCACCAGCGCCGTCGACGCGCGTACCGAGGAGGCGATCCACGACGGCCTGCGGGAGGTCCTGGACCACCGCACCACGCTGCTCGTGGCGCACCGCCTCTCGACGCTCCACCTCGCCGACCGCATCGCCGTGTTGGAGGCCGGGCGGGTCGTCGATCTGGGCACGCACACCGAGCTGATGGGCCGCAGCGCCCACTACCGCGAGCTGATCTCCGGGCTCGAGGAGGAGCCGCTGCGCGCCGCGGGCGACCGCATCGAGGAACTCGCGACCATGACCCGCGACGGCGTGACCGCGTCCGCCTGGCAGGCCACCGAGTCGTCACGGCGCGCCCGCACTTCGACGGCGGCACAGGCCCTCGCCGGCGTCTCGGGTGGGGCGCACAGCTTCAACGCCGTCATCGCGGCCCTCCCGGCGACGCCGGAACTGCTCGCCCGCGTCGACGCGTTGCCGCCGGTGCGCGACGTGTCGCACCTCGACCGCGCCGACGCAGCGCGTCACCGCCGGGAGTTCGGCCTCGTGCGGCTGCTGCGGCAGTTCCGCCGGCCGCTACTGGTCGGGCTGGTTCTCGTCGTCCTGGACGCGCTGGCCTTCATCGCCGGCCCGGCCCTGGTCAAGGTCGGTGTCGACAACGGCGTCTCCCGACACTCGACGTCGGTCCTCTACGCCGCGAGCATCGCCTTCCTCGCCGTCACGCTGCTCGACCTCGTCGTGCTCGTCGGCTCGACCTTCATCACCGGGCGGACCGCGGAGCGGATCATGCTGGCGCTGCGCGTGCGCATCTGGGCCCAGCTGCAGCGGCTGTCGCTGGACTACTACGAGCGCGAGCTGGCCGGCCGGATCATGACGCGGATGACCACCGACGTCGACCAGTTCGAGTCGCTCGTGTCCAACGGGCTGCTGTCCGCGCTCGTCGCCGTCGTGACCTTCGTCGGCGTGGGCGTGACGCTGCTCGTCGTCGACGTCGAACTCGGCCTCGTCACGCTGAGCGTGATCATCCCGCTGTCGATCGCGACCGTGTGGTTCCGGCGGCGCGCGTCGCGGCAGTACGACCTGTCGCGCGAGCGCATCGCGGTCGTCAACGCCGATTTCCAGGAGAGCCTGTCCGGGGTGCGGGAGGCGCAGGCCTTCGCGCACGAGCCGCAGACGATCGAGCGCTTCCACGCTCTGGGCCGCTCCTACGTCGAGTCGCGCGTGGCCTCGCAGCGGCTGGTGGCGCTGTACTTCCCGTTCGTGCAGTTCCTGGCCGCGGTGGCCGACGCCCTGGTGCTCGGCATCGGCGCGGTGCTCATCCGCAACGGCTCGCTCACGGTCGGGGCGTTGATCGCGTTCCTGCTCTACGTCGACATGTTCTTCTCGCCCATCCAGCAGCTGTCGCAGGTGTTCGACGCGTGGCAGCAGACCCGGGTGTCGGTGGGGCGCATCGCCGAGCTGATGGCACAGGACACGCTCACCCCGGATCCGGCGGACCCCGAAGCGCTGGAGGACGTGCGCGGTGAGGTCACGCTCGACGGCGTGCGCTTCGCCTACCCCTCGGCCGGCGGCGGGGAAGCGCTGCGCCGGCTCGACCTGCTGGTCCGGCCGGGCGAGACGGTCGCGCTCGTGGGCGAGACAGGCGCCGGCAAGTCGACGGTGCTCAAGCTGCTGGCCCGCTTCTACGACCCCGTGACCGGCAGCGTGTGCTTCGACGGGCACGACCTGCGGCGATTGGGGCTGCACGAGTTCCGCACCCACCTGGGTTACGTGCCGCAGGAGGCGTTCCTGTTCACCGG
Organism: uncultured Actinomycetota bacterium; assembly: GCA_963787985.1. Taxonomy (GTDB): domain Bacteria; phylum Actinomycetota; class Actinomycetes; order Mycobacteriales; family Jatrophihabitantaceae; genus Jatrophihabitans. Next base: position 234,998 of record CAWBEL010000001.1, read on the forward strand.
GACGGTGCGCGACAACATCGCCTATGGGCGTCCGGACGCCTCCGACGCCGAGGTGGAGTCGGCGGCACGCGCGGTGGGTGCGCACGATGTGGTGGCGACCCTGCCCGGCGGTTACCTCACCGATCTCACCGAGCGCGGCGCGTCGCTGTCCTCGGGACAGCGGCAGCTGATCGCGCTGGCCCGCGCCCAGCTGGCCGATCCGGCATTGTTGCTGCTGGACGAGGCGACCTCGAACCTCGACCTCGCCACCGAGTCACGGGTGACGGCGGCCATGCGGTCGGTGGCCCGCGACCGTACGACGATCGTCATCGCGCACCGGCTGCAGACCGCTCGGCTCGCCGACCGCATCGCCGTGCTGGACCGCGGCGCGGTGGCCGAGCTGGGCACCCACGAGGACCTGCTCGAGCGCGGCGGCACGTATGCGCGGATGTGGCAGGCCTTCGAGACCGCCGGCGCCGCGTAGGGCCGCTGGGCTTGCCGCGTGCGCCCGGAGCGCACGCTCTACGGTGTCGTGTGTGCGGGCGAAGATCGCGGTAGCAGGCGTCGTGCTCGCCGGTGCGCTGAGCTCGTGTTCCGGTGACGGCTCGGGTACGGCGGCCCCGACCTCATCGAGCCCGGCGGCGTCCATCGCGCCACGCACCACCACCGCGGCGGCGTCGGCCGGCCCGTCGCCGTCCGCCGCCCACGTCCGCGACCCGCGAAGCGGAATCTCGTTCGACCTGCCCGGCCGGCCGCGCGTGGTCGACCAGACCGGTCGGGTCGGCGACCGCGCGACCTGCCGCATCCGGTCGTGGATCACCACTGAAGGGCAGCGACCGATCGTGCAGGCGAGCGTGGACATCGCGGCGGAGTGCGACCGCCCGCTGGACGCCTCGGCGCTGCCGTGGGCGGGCGCCTGGACCACCGCGGGCGAGCGCAAGGCCGGTGGGCGGGACGTCGCAATGCAGCAGGTGCGGACTCACGACCTGTCCGACGGCAGCGCGGTGACCGACTACGTGGTGACGTACACCCAGGTGGGCGCAGCTCGCCAGACCTCGTCCTGGTTCGTGCATGTCATCCGCACCCCGTCCGCGCTGGTCATCGTCCAGACCCTCGGCTTCCCCTTCGACGCCTCGCCGCTGCCGGCGGCGCCTGAGCGCCACGTGCACGGCGCCGTCATCTCGTCGCTCCGGTTGCCCTGAACCCCGGGGTCCGAACCTGGTCAGGTGTCGCCACCGGCACCCGCCGGAGCGTGGTGCGCCGGGCCGTGGGCCTGACCGGGCAGCCGGTTGAGGTGGGCCGAGCGCACGACGTCGATGGTCGGCTTGAGCGCGAACAGCACAGAGCCGACGAGGAACAGCCAGTCGGCCTCGGTCGCCAGCCTCACGAAGAAGAAGAACGCGCTCCCGACGACGAAGCACACGGCGGCGCCGAAGTCGACCAGGGTGCGCACGACCTGGTAGCGCCAGAAGAGCGCGACGTGCGCCGGCGTGAGATCGGACAGGTGCGGATCGAGAAGTCGCATGCCCGGTGCTACCGCCGGTGCCGGACCTGCAAACGCCACCCATGGCCCGTCCTCAGCCGCGCCGCCCGGATCGCGTCGTCGTTTGCTTCACTACGCACGTGGACGTCGCGGAACTCGTCGAAGACCTGATGGCCTACGTCCCGCTGCCACCGAGCGGGTCACGCTCCCGGTCCGCGGAATCGTGCCTGAACTTCCAGCCCGGCCCCATCAAGGCCTTCGCCAACGTCTCGGCGCTGCGGGCCGACGCCGGGCGGCTCGAGCGCGTCGCAGAGGACGCCGCCCGCTTCTTCGCCGAGCGGGGGCGGCAGGACTTCGTGTGGTTCGTCGGGCCGCGGTCCCGTCCCGACGACGCTGTGGACGCACTCACGTCGATCGGGGCGCGGGTGCTCATGCCGGGCACCGCAATGCTGCTCGACCACGAGCCTGCGCCGACGCCCGGCGTGGACATCCGGCCGGTGACCACGCCCGAGCAGCTGCTGACGTGCCGCCTGATGAGTGCGGTGGCCGACGCACGTGATTCGGTGAGCGACGAGCAGCAGGCGCAGATCCGCGCAAGCAACGCAGCCGCATGGCAGGACTTCACGAGCTACGGCGGCCGGCGGTTGAACTTCCTCGCCTACGTCGACGGCGTACCGATGGCCGCCGGCGGCTTGCTGCTCACCGACCACGGCGTCGCGGTGCTGTCGGGTGGGTCGACGGTGCGGGCCGCACGGGGGCGCGGGCTGTACCGGGCACTGGTGCACGCCCGCTGGGTGGAAGCGCAGCGACTCGGCGCCGGACCACTCGCAGTGCAGGCCTCGCCGATGTCCGCGCCGGTGCTGGAGCAGGTCGGCTTCACGCCCCTGGCCACCATGACCGTGCTCGAACAGGCGATCCAGGACGCGTGACGCGGGCTCGACCAGGTTCAGTCGGGAACGTCGGCCGGGTCGGCGTAGGCCTGCATGTGCACGACCTGGCCGCGGCGCAGCGTGAACACGTCGGCGACGGTCATCTCGTGCCGCGTCCCATCCTTCAGGACGCCCTCGACGTGGTGGATCGCCACGATGCGGTCGCCGCGCCGCGTGACCGTGGGCGTCGAGCGCAGCTCACGCCACGACGCGTACGAGGCGTGCAGGTAGTCGAACACCTGCGTCGGGCCGAACCGTCGGCCGCCGTTCGGGAACTCGGCGGGTTCGATCCACTCGACGTCGGGATGCAGGTGCCGGACCGCCGCGTAGATGTCACCGGCGGCGTACGCGCGGTATGCGGCCTCGACGATCGCGACGTCCGGGTCGTCCGGCTCGGGCTCGGTCATGTATCGAGCGTGCCCGTCCGGACCGCCTGCGGGAAGTGTGTTCGCTCCCGGCAGAGCCGAGGGCGATCAGGCGTCGCCGGCGAGCCAGCGGTCGATGAGGAAGCGCGAGATCGAGAAGACCGGTGGGATCGCGTGCAACCGGGAGCCGGTCGCATCATCGACGGGAGTCACGTCATCGGCGGCCGTCGGGTCGTCGGTCCAGTCCGCGGCGCGGCGCACCTCGTCGCGGCTGAACCACCCTGCCTCGGCCATCTCGGCCGGATCGAGCGTGAGGGACGGGTCGCCGTCCAGCCGGGCCGTGAAGCCGAGCATGAGCGAGGCCGGGAACGGCCACGGCTGGCTCGCCACGTAGCGGATGTCGCGGATCGCGACGCCGACCTCCTCGAACACCTCGCGTGCGACCGCGCCCTCGAGCGTTTCGCCCGGCTCGACGAAACCGGCGAGCGTCGAGAACCGGCCCTCGCCCCATTGCGGGCCGCGACCGAGCAGGGCGAGGTCGCCGCCGTCGTGGATCAGCATGATCACGGCCGGGTCGGTGCGGGGGAAGTGCACGCTGTCGTCTCGCGGACAGGTCCGCGTCCACCCGGCCTGCGTCTCGACGGTGACCTCGCCGCAGCGCGGGCAGTGGCGGTGCTTCTGGTGCCACTGCTCGAGCCCGATCGCGGTGGCGATCAGCCCGGCCTGCAGGTCCCCGATCCGCATCCCGATGTCCCGCAGCGTGCGCCAGCTACCGTCCGCCGGCGCGTCCGCGGTGACGGCGAAGACGGCCGCGCCGTCGACGACGCCCAGCAGCCGCCGCGGACCTTCCGGGGCATCGGCAGCCGGGCGCAGGGCCAGGCCACCCGCGGCATCGACCGGCGTCTCGGAGCGCGGCGACACGAGCAGCACCCGCGCGGTGTCCCACGACGCGGCCAGCCATTCGGTGTCGTCGCGCCGCAGACCGGCCCGGTCCCACGTCGCACGCGCGAGCGGTGGGCCGTCGGGCAGTCCGCCGCCGGTGCCGTCGGCCAACGACATCAGCCTTCGACCGCGACCAGCGCGGCGAGCGGGTCACGGATGGTCTCGGCGTCGCCGACGAGCACCGAGGTGAACCCGGACGGGGCGAAGAACTGCGCCGCCGCCGCGCTGACCTCGTCGACGGTGAGCGCGCGCAGCCGCTGCATGTGCTGGGTGATCCAGTCCAGGCCGAGCCCGAACGCCGCCAGCCCGGAGAGCATGGACGCCAGTCCCGCCTGTGTCGCCGCGGCCATGGCGAGCGTGCCGAGGGCGTACTGGCGCACCGACTCGACCTCGGTGTCCTTCACCGGCAGCGACGCGATGCGGCCGAGCTCGTAGAGGGTCTCGAGGATCGACGGCGCGGTGACCTCGGTGGCGACCTCGACGTCCAGGGCGAGCACGGCGCCGAGCACCTGCTGGTCCACCCGGCTGTGCGGTCCGTACGTGTAGCCCTTGTCCTCGCGCAGGTTCTCCGTCCACCGGGACGAGAAGTACCCGCCGAAGATCATGTTCGCCAGCGCCAGGGCCGGGTAGCCGGGGTCGGTGCGCAGCAGCCCGGGACGTCCCATCCGAATGGAGGTCTGCACCGAGCCCGGCCGGTCGACCAGCAGGAACGGGCCGCCGGGCGGTGTCGGCAGGGCCGGGACGCGGGGCGTGGGCGCGGTGCCCGTCCAGCCTTCGAGGGTCCGCTGCGCGAGACCGATCATCTTCGCGGGCGTGAGGTCGCCGACGAGGACGAGCGTGCCCGTCCCGGGACGCACCAGGCTGCGGTGCAGCGACTTCAGCTGGGCCGGCGTGACGTCGGCGACGGCCTGCGGCGTCGGCAGGTCGAGGGCGTACGGGTGCTCGCCCCACATCCGCCGGGCGAGGGCCTCACCGGCGACGACGCCGGGCCGGGCGCGGGCGATGCTCAGCTTCTCGACCAGGCGCTCGCGCTCGGTGCCGACCTCGGCCTTGGCGTAGGTCGGCTCGGTGAGCACGGACGCGACTACGCCGAGCAGCTTCTCGAGGTTCGAGGCCAGCGCGTTGCCCGACAGCACGAGGCGGTCGGCGTCGACCGAGGCGTGCACGTCGGCGCCCAGCGCCTGCACCGCGGCGGCGAGCCCGGCGCGGTCGAGCGAGCCGGCGCCGGTCAGCAGCGTCTCGCCCAACACGGTCGCCTGCGCCGGGTGGGCCGCCTTGGCCGACAGGAACGGCACGCGCAGCCGCATCTCGACGAGCGGCACGCCCGGCTTGCGGACGGCGACGACGGTCAGCCCGCTGTCGAGCACCGTCTGCTCCGAACGCAGCGCCTTCGGCGGACGCGGCTCGGTGAGCGCGGGGACGGGCAGCTTGGGCTGGTCGCGACGAGCGCGGCTCGTCGACGCCCGGCCCGTGGACGCGGCGGCGGGGCTCACGCGGCACCTCCGGCGATGAGTTCGAGCACGGCTCGACGTTCGGGTGTCAGCGACGCCGCGGCGGCGCGGACGTCGGCCTCGCCGATCGCGGCGAGCCGGCCGGGCAGTTCGGTGATCAGCTCGGCGCGGTTGTGGATCAGCTGGAACTTGGCCAGCTCGAGCGCGCGGCTGATCACGGCGTCCGCGTCGCGGAGCATCGAGGCGACGAGGCGCGCGCGTACGCGGTCGAGCTCGCCGGGCTCGAGGCCGTCGTCGGCGATGCGGGCGAGCTCCTCGTCCAGCGCGGCGAGGATGCGGTTCAGCGCGTCCTTGTCGGCGTAGTGCGCCGACACCGTCAACGTCGTGGGATCGCGCTCGTCGAACGGGTCACCGAACTCGCCGACGTAGGCGGCAATGTCGGTGACGAGGTGATCGCGCTGCACGAGCCGTCGTTGCAGCCGCGACGCGTCGCCGTCGCTGAGCACCTCGGTGAGCAGCAGCAGCGCGAGCAGGTCGTCCAACGAGGCGACCGGGTCGGCCACCCGGTAGCCGATCGCGACGGCGGGGATCGGGGCGTGGGCGTCGCGGATGGTGTCGCGGCGTTCGGCGGTGAGCGCCGGCTCGGCGAAGCTCGGGCGTTTGGGGGCGCGGCGCTTGCGGATGCCGCCGAAGTGTTTCTCGATCATCTCGAGGGTCTCGTCCGCGTCGAGGCCACCGGCCACGCTGAGCACGGCATTGGCCGGTGCGTAGTAGCGGTCGAAGAAGTCGGCGGCGTCGTCGACGGTCGCGCTCTCGAGGTCCTCGAACCCGCCGTACCCGTTGTGCGAGTTGGCGAAGGTGTCGAACAGCACCGCCGGCAGGTGGATCCACGGGAACCCGCCGTAGGGCCGGTTCAGCACATTGACCCGGATCTCGTTCTTGACGACCTCAAGCTGGTTGGCGAGGTTCTCCGCGGTGATCCGCGGGCTGCGCATGCGATCGGCCTCGAGGAACAGCCCGCGCTCGAGGGCGTTCGACGGCAGCGACTCGAAGTAGTTGGTGTAGTCGAAGTGCGTGCTGCCGTTGAAGGTGCCGCCGCTGCCCTGCACGTAGCGGAAGTGCTCGAGCTTCTCCAGGTTCGCCGACCCCTGGAACATCAGATGCTCGAACAGGTGGGCGAAGCCGGTGCGGCCCTCGGGCTCGCTGCGGATACCGACGTCGTAGAGCACGGCGACCCCGACAACCGGCGCCGAGGCGTCGGGGGCCAGGACGACACGCAAACCGTTGTCCAGCGTGTGATGGACGAGGTCGAAGGTGGGGCTCGGAAGCTTCGGCGTTCGCGGCACGCCGTCCACCTTACGGTTGCGCGCGACCGGTCTGCGGGCGGTCAGCCCGTGATCTTGATCGATGCGATCGTGGCCGGGACCTTGGCCCAGAGGTTGGAGACCAGATCGGGCAGCGAGGTGTACCAGAGCACGACGTCGTTGCCGTTCTGGATCGCGATGATCCAGAGCTTCTCCTGCTTCACCTTCGTCTTGCGCAGCGCGCGGAACGTCGGGCTCAGCGTGAACGTCGTCTGCAACAGGTGCGCGGTCTGGCCGGCGACCGTCGTCGCCTTGTCCGCGACCGTCGTGACCTTCGGCGTCGTGCCGTAGAACCCGAGATCGATCATGCGGGTGCGGGCGCCGCGGGGGATGTCCGCGAGCGTCTTGCTGCCGAGGTCCCCGTAGTTGTCGGCGCCCTCCTCGAAGACCCAGCTGGTCGAGGGCTCGACCGACTTGGAACCGACCAGCGGCCAGATCGGCTCGTCCGTCCGGAAGGTCAGGCCGTCGGCGATGCAGTTGAAGCGCAGGTGCGCGAGCTGGTAGTCGACCTGCGGGCAGGAGTACGTCGGCGCCGTGCTCGAGCCGGCGCTGTCCGACGGGACGGGCGACGACGAATCGGCCGAGGTGCTGTCCTCCGGCGGGAAGTGCTGCAGGCCGCTTGACGAGGCAGACGCCGAGGACGCCGCGGACGAGGCCGACGCGGAGATGTGGAACGGATCGCCACCCGACGAGCCGGAGCACCCGGCCGCGAGCACAGCGACAGCGGCGAGCACGGCGGCACCACGTCGCGCCGCGCCGCGCCTGCGGCGCGGACGCCGGGAGGACGTCGTCACCTCGTCAGCCCTCCCGGAGCGCGTGAGCGCCGGTCCGCGCGAAACCCGACCAGAGATGCGCGGCCGCCTCCGCGCCCTTGTAGAGCAGAGGAACGGACACCTTCTCGTTCGGCGCGTGTATCTGGTCGTCCGGCAGCATGAACCCGAGGAACACCAGCGGGACACCGGTCACGGCCTGCAGCGCCGCCTCAGGACCGCTGCCGCCCTCCCGGGTGGGCAGCACCTCGGTGCCGTCGAAGGCTGCGCTGATGGCATCCGTCAACGCCGTGTAGGCAGGTGTACCGAGCGGTACAAGGCAGGGACGGACGCCGTTGCCCTCCCACTCGAGTTCGGCCTCGATACCGGTGGGCGTGTGCGCGGCGACGAAGGACTCGACACCGTCAACGATCTTCTTCGGGTCCTGATCGGCCACGAGGCGGAAGCTCAGCTTGGCGAAGGCGTGCGTCGGCACGATCGTCTTGTGGCCGGCCCCCTGGTAACCGCCGCCCAGGCCGTTGACCTCGGCCGTGGGCCGGGCCCCGATGCGCTCGAGGGTGGTGAAGCCGGCCTCGCCGTGCAGCGCACGCGACTGCGCCACGCCGAGGAACTGGTCGTCGTCGGCCGGCACCCGGGCGAACAGCTCGCGTTCGGTGTCGGTGAGCTGGAGGACGTCGTCGTAAAAACCGGGTACCTGCACGCGGCCGTCATCGTCGTGCAGCGCGGCGACGAGCCGGGCCAGTGCGGTGGCCGGGTTGGGCACCGCGCCGCCGAACACGCCGGAGTGCAGGTCGATCCCCGGCCCGCGCAGCGTCAGCGTGGCCGAGACCATCCCGCGCATGCCGGTGACGGTGCTGGGCACGTCCGGCGCCACGATGCCGGTGTCGGTGATGACCACGACGTCGCAGCCGATGCGCTCGCGCAGGGCGTCGAGCAGTTCCTCGAAGTGCGGTGACCCGGACTCCTCCTCGCCCTCGACGAGGAACTTGAGGTTGACCGCCGGGCTGGTGCGGCCGGTGGCGGCCAGGTGGGCGCGCACGCCCAGCAGGTGGAACAGCAGCTGGCCCTTGTCGTCGGACGCGCCGCGGGCGCGCAGGACGTCACCGTCCAGCGTCGGCTCGAACGGGTCGGTGTGCCAGAGCTCGACGGGGTCGACGGGCTGGACGTCGTGGTGGGCGTAGACCAGCACGGTAGGGGCGTCCGGGTCGTCGCTCGGCCACTCCGCGTAGACGGCCGGCAACCACGGTCCCTCGACGACGTCGGCGACCGGGAAGCCGGTGCGCCGCAGCGCGGCCACGAGCCAGTCGGCGCTGTCCCGCACGTCGCCGTGGTGCTCGGGCTGCGCGCTGATGCCGGGGATGCGCAGCCACCGGTCGAGGTCGGCGAGCAGGTCGTCGCGGTGGTCCTGCACGTAGGCCCGCTCGGGGCTCGGGGCGATCTCGGGGACGCTGGTCACGGTTCCGACGATAACTTGCGGCGCGGGACGATCAGAGCGCGACGGCTCCGTTCGGGGTGTCCAGCACGGCGTGCAGCCCGGGCGGTCCCTCGGTGACGTCGAGGCGGACACCGAGGGCGGCCAGCAGTCGGCCGACGGTGTCGGGGTCCGGGTGCGTACCGGTGAATTGGCGGAGCCCCACCTCGGGCAGCGGGCGGCTCGTGGGGTGCGGGGTGTCGCCCCAGTCGATCAGGAACGGCACCAGGCCGTCGCTGCGCTCGTACTCGGCGCGCGTGAGCCGCCAGCGCAGCAGCTGCCCGTCGTCGGTGCGCCGCTGCATGGGGTACGCCGTGCCGGGGTCGTAACCGCAGTCGCGGGCGGTGGTCAGCGTGGCGTCGAGGTCCGGCGGGTGGACGGCCCAGGTGACGAGGCGCGCGTCGTCGAGCTCGTCGATCAGGAACGGCCGCGGAGCGTGGCCGGCAGCGGCCTGCGGGTCGGGCCCGATGATCTCCAGGTAGGCGCCGCCGCCGAGACCGAGCAGCGTGTTGGCCGTGCCGATGCCGAGGTGGCGACCGCCGGCGACCGGAACGACACCGGTCCGGGCGGCGACGACCTTGGTGGTCGCGAGCAGGTCTGGGGTGGCGAGCACGAGATGATCCAGCACGGGACCAGTGAACCGGAGCCGGTGGTCCCGCGGCGAGGGGCTCCGGCGAAGGAGGCTACGCGTGCGGGAGTCGGTCACGCGGGAGCTGGTCGAGGTGGCGCCCGGCGTGCACGTGGCGCACAGCCGGCGCGACCGCACCACATCGACAGTGGTCGAGGCGGCCGACGGAGCGGTGTTGCTGGTCGACCCGGCGTGGGAGCCGGACGAGCTGGCCGGGCTCGCCGGCGCGGTGTCCCGGCGCGGTTGGCGGCCCGCAGCCGGCTTTGCCACCCACGCCCACCACGACCACCTGCTGTGGCATCCGCGTCTCGGGCGACGTGCCGAGGTACGCGAGCGCCACGACGGCACGACTGGTGCACGAGCACCGCGCCGAGCTGGTCGCGGCGCTCGGGCCCGCGTGGCCGGCGGAGCTCGCCGCGCTGGTCGGCACGGTGTCCCCGTGCGGGGACGAGCTGCCGGTCGCAGGCCTGGGTGCCGAGGTGGTCGAGCACGACGCGCACGCCCCTGGCCACGCGGCGATCTGGCTGCCGGACAGCCGCGTGCTGCTCGCCGGCGACATGCTCAGTGACCTGGAGTTGCCGCTGCCCTTCGATCCGGACGACCTCGCTGCCTATCTCGCCGGCCTGGAGGTGCTGGCGCCCTATGTTGCGGCGGCGCGCGCGCTGGTGCCGGGGCACGGCAACCCGACCGACCGGCCCGCCGAACGGCTCGACGCCGACCGCCGCTACCTCGACACGCTGCTCGCCGGCGTCGACGCGCCCGATCCCCGACGGGGACACCCCGGCATGGCCGAGGTGCACGAGCGGTTACGCCGCCTCGCCGCCGACGGCTGATCGTCACTCACCCCGCGGGCGAACCGACGACCTCGGCGGCCGGCACCCCGCCGGCGACGAGATCGCGAAGACCCGCGGCATCGAGCAGGTGCGCCGGTTCGACGGTCTCGTCGGTCCGGACGTAGTGGAACGCGGCGCGCACGCTGTCGAGCTCGGCATCGTCGATGCCGTGCAGGCGCGCCCAGGCCAACCGGTACGCCGCCAGCTGTACCTCGGCGGCGCGCGCCGCGGCGCCCCGTGGCCGGGACCCCGTCTTCCAGTCGACGACCAGCCAGCCGTCCTCGTCCGAGCCGAACACCGCATCCATGCGGCCGCGCACGACGTGGCCGTACACCGTCATCTCGAAGGGCACCTCGACCTCGGTGGGGGTGCGGGTGGCCCACTCGCTGGCCTCGAAGGCCGCCTGCAGCTCGGCGAGGTCGGGGGCCTCGGCGGCGCCGTCGTCGGCGGCGCCGGGCAGCTCGTCGACGTCCAGCAACGAGGGCATGGTCCAGCGGCGTTCGAGCCATTCGTGGAAGGCGGTACCCCGCCGCGCCCACGGGGCCGGCGCGGCCGGAAGGGGACGGTGGATGCGCCGGGCCAGCTCACCCGGGTCGCGCTGCAGCTCGACGAGTTGGGACACCGAGAGCTGGTCGGGGAGCTCGACGTCGATCGTCGACCCGCGCTGCAGCCGCGCCCGCTCGGCCAGCAGGACGTCGACGTCGGTGCCCCAACGGCCCGCGCGCTCGCTGCGCGCGTCCGCCTCGCCCGGCGTCATCAGCGCCGCCATGCCGGGCAGGACGTCCCCGGCCGCCCGCACCAGAGCCGCGCCCGCCTCGACGGCCGGCCGCAGCTGCGGACCGACCCCGCCCACCGGCCCGAGCGGGTCGGCCGGCCAGTCGGTCGTGACCGCGTCGACGGTGCGCGGATTCGGCTCGTCCGGCTCGGGCTCGAACCACTCGTCGGGTTCGGCGAACTCGCGCAGCGTGAGCAGGAACGGCGACGGCGTGCGGGGTTGACGGGTGACGTCCCAGGCGTAACCGCTCGCCAGCGACAGCGAGCGGGCCCGGGTCAGCGCGACGTAGGCAAGCCGCCGCTCCTCCTGTTGGTGCCGTTCCAGTACCGCGTCGTGGTGCCGGGCGAGCCGCTCGCCGATCTCGGACCGGGACCCGACGCCGGTGAGGTCCAGCTCGGGCAGGCCGTCGCTGTCGCCGCGCAGCGGGCCGGGCAGCTCGTGCCGGGCCCGGGTCCAGTTGATGCCGGTGCCCTTGCCCGGGAACAGGTCGGAGGCAAGGCCCGGCACCGCCACGAGGTCCCACTCGAGGCCCTTGGCGGCGTGCACGGTCAGGATCTGTACGCGCTCGGCGGCGACCTCCACCTCGCCGGCCTCGAGTCCGTTCTCCTCGTCCTCGGCGGCCTCGAGGTAGGCCAGGAACGCGCGCAGGCTCGAGTCCCCGGCCTCCGCGGCGAACGCGGCCGCCTCGTCCAGGAAGCGGTCCAGGTGCACCCGCCCGACCCGGGTGCGGTGCGGTCGGGCGTCCACCTCGATCCCGACGCCGATCGCGTGCTCGACGTCGGAGACCAGCTCCGCGAGCGGCGCGGCGAGCCGGCGCCGCAGTGTGCGCAGTTCGTGAGCGAGGCGCTGCATGCGTCGATAGCCGTCCGGCGAGTAGGCCTGGGCCGGCCCGAGGTTGTCCAGGGCCTCGACCAGGCTCAGCGGCTCACGCTCGTCGGCGACCGGCACGGCGGGGTCGCCGGTGGGCTCGGCGGCGACCGGTACGGCCGCACCCGGCCCCGCGGCTGCCGGCACGGCGGCGTCGATCCGCGGGGCAGCTTCCGGCGGACGCACCAGGTAGGCCGCGCGGACCTTGAGCTGGGCGAGGTCGCGCGGGCCGATGCGCCAGCGCGCGCCGGTGAGCAACCGCATGAGCGCCCCGCCCGGGCGGTGGTCGCCGAGCACGCGCAGCGTGGCCACGACGTCCACGACCTCCGGGGTCTCGAGCAGCCCGCCCAACCCGACGATCTCGAAGGGCAGACCGGCGTTCTGGAGCGCGTCGGCCACCGGACCCATCTGGCTGCGCCGACGGACGAGCACCGCCGCGGTCCGCGCGTCACCCGGCAGCGCGTCCCACGCCCCGCGAAGACGCTGCGCCACCCACGCCGCCTCCTCATCCACGGTGGCGGCGAACGTGATCGCGACGGCGCCCGGGCCGCTGCCGGCGTGCGGGCGCAGGGGGACGGTGACGTGGCTGGTGCGCAACTCGGCGGCGACGGCGTTGGCGGCTTCGAGGATCGCCCGGTCGTTGCGGAAGCTCGTCGCGAGCGGGTAGACCGGCGCGGGCGTGCCGTCGGCCGCAGGGAAGGTGATGTCGAAGGCGCCCATGTTGCCGGCGCTCGCGCCGCGCCAGCCGTAGATCGACTGGAACGGGTCCCCCACCGCGGTGACGGGGTGGCCGGCGCCGAACAGCCCGCGCAGCATGACGATCTGCGCATGCCCGGTGTCCTGGTACTCGTCGAGCAACACGGCGCGGTACCGCTGCCGCTCGACGGCGGCAACCTCGGGGAGCGCAGCGAGCTGGGCGGCCGCGCGCATCTGGTCGCCGAAGTCCACCGCACCCAAGGCGCGCTTGGCCTGCAGGTACTCGCGCACGATCGGCACGAGGGCGCGGCGCTGCCGCATGGCCTTGACGTAGTCGCCGGTGCCGTTGGGGGTCTCGCTGCGTGCCCGCGGCCCGAGGGGCAGGGCGAAGAAGGACGCCAGCGCCTCGTCGCAGAACCGCTCGACGGAGTCGGCGTCGGCGAGGTGGTCGGCGAACTGGCCCGAGGTGGCGATCACCCAGTGCACGAGCGAGGAGATGGCGCCGAACTCGGCCAGCTCACCCGGCCAGTGCCGCACGACGCGGTCGGCGATCTGCCACAGCAGGGCCGGTGACAGCAGCCGGGCGTCGGGCTCGACGCCGATGCGCAGGCCCTGCTCGCCGACGAGCCGTCCCGCGTACGCGGCGTAGGTCAACACCGTCGGCTCGGCCGCCTGCAGCCGGGCGAGCTGCTCCACGTCGTCCGGGACGCTCGCGCTCGACGACGCGCCGCCACTGCGCCAGCCGGCGCCTGATGCGGGCGCCGAGCTCGGCCGCCGCCTTGCGGGTGAACGTCAGGCCCAGGATCTCGTCCGGCGCCACCAGCTCGTTGGCCACCAGCCAGACGACGCGGGCGGCCATCGTTTCGGTCTTGCCCGAGCCCGCCCCGGCGACGACCGCGGCCGGCCCGAGCGGCGACTCGATCACTGCGGCCTGCTCGTCGGTCGGCTGCGGCTGCCCCAGCACGCGGGCGAGGGTCGTGGCGTCGATCCGCGGCGGGCCGACCCGCTCGGGCCGGCTCACTGCGTCACCTGGCGGCCCATGACCTGCAACGGGCAGCTGGTGCGCACGTCGCACACGTGGCAGCGCTTGTTCTGCGTCGCGGTGAACTCGTGGCCGCGCATGCGGGTCGCCAGCGCGTCGAGCCGTTCGCGGACCCACTGTGGGTCGTCGGCCTCGGTCAGCGGCCGCTGCCGCTGCTCGACCGGCCCGGTGGCGCCGAGCTGAACCAGCACCGCCCCGCCGGGCTCCGAACCGTTCTCGGCGAAGGCACCGTTCTCGATCGCCAGCTGGTAGGCGCCGAGCTGGGCGTGCGACTCGAGATCGCTCGCCTTGCTCTTGCCGGTCTTGAGGTCGACGACCACCAGCCGTCCGTCTCGGTCGCGTTCGAGGCGGTCGACGCGCCCGGCGAGCACGGTGTCGCCGACCGGGACCTCGAATTCCAGCTCGACACCGACCCGGGTGAACTGCGCCCGACTGTCGCGCAACCAGGTCACCAGCCGTCGCAGCATCTCGGCGGCGCGCTTGCGCTCGTTGGCGGCGAACCAGTCGGCGCCGAACTGCAGCCCGCTCCACACCTCGTCCAGGCGTCGCTCGAAATCCTCGAGGGTCTGACCCTCCGGCGCGGTCGCCGCAAGGTCGTGGACCAGGGTGCCGAGCGAGGCCGCGAGCGCCTGGTCGTCGCGCACCCCGAGATCGGTCATCAGCGAACGCAGCTCGCACTCGAAGAACTGCTCGACCCGCGAGGGGCTCACCCGCACCGGGCGGTCCGCGCGGACCGCGCCCGCTCGCGTGCTGAGATCGGCGAGCCCCCACCACTCGTCCGGGTCGGCGCCGGGGACCCCGGCCGCCGCGAGCCGGGCCAGCTCGGCCGCCGCCGCGGCACGGTCGGCCTGTGGCACCGGCGCCCCGGTCGCGGGGTCCACGTCGTCCGGCGCCGAGCACACGACAGCGCGCAACTCGGCGACGAGCCCGGGCAGGTGCACGCCGCGCAGCGGGGGTTCCGGGCGGCGCTCGTCCTCGCGGGGATCGAGTTCGTCGAGCAGGCGGGACGGCTGTTCCTCCTCACCGGCCACCGCGGTGACCACCAGCTGCCGCTGCGCCCGCGTGACGGCGACGTAGAACAGGCGGCGCTCCTCGGCCAGCTGGGGCGCCAGCGAGGCGAGCGGACCGGCGTCGACGCCGCGCAGGGCGTCGACCAGCGATTCGGTGCCCAGCAACGACCCGCGGCGGCGCAGGTCCGGCCAGTTGCCCTCCTGCACGTGCGCCACGCAGACGAGCTCCCATTCCAGACCCTTGGCGGCGTGCGCGGTCAGCACCGCCACGGCGTCGGGCTCGGGAGCGCGCCCGCTGAACGTGTCGCCCGGGATCTCCTGCGCGCGCAGGTGCTCGGTGAACTGCTCGACCCGGGCCTGCGGCAGCCGGTCGGTGAAGTTCGCCGCCGCGTCGACGAGGGCGACGACGGCGTCGAGGTCGCGATCGGCCGCCGCTCCGCCGACCCCGCCGCGGGCACTGGCCACCTCCCATCGGCGGGCCAGCCCCGAGGCCTGCCACACCGCCCACAGCACGTCTTCGACGCTCGAACCCGCCGCGAGCGCGGCGCGGCCCGCCGCGAGCACCCTCGCCACCCGCACCACGGGGCGGCGCACGTGCTCAGGCAGCAGCTCGGCGCCGATGTCGTCGCCGAGCGCCGGCGCGAGCGCGCCGTCCTCGTCCGGGTGCAGCTGTCGCAATACGCGGCGCAGCCGGCGCAGGTAGACCGAGTCGCCGCCCCCGAGCGGCCCGGTGAGCAGCCGCTCGGCGAGTTCCTCGTCCAGGGCTTCGGGCCGCGCGCAGACGGCGAGCACGTCGAGCAGCATGCGGACGGCGGGCTGCTCGCCGATCGGCAGGTCGTCGCCGCGGACCGCCACCGGGACCCCGGCCGTGATCATGGCTCGGCGCAGCGTGCCCAGCGTCTGCGTGGTCGAGCGCACCAGCACCGCCATCTGCGACCACGGCATGCCCTCGAGGTGCGCCGCCCGCATGCGACCGGCGAGGTAGGCGGCCTCCTCGCTCGCGGTGCGGAAGACCCCGACGTGCATCGACCCCGGCTCGACGCCGTCGACCGGGCGCAGGTCGCGGTGCTCGCCGCGTCCGGGCAGCCGCGCCGACACGCGGCGGGCCGCCTCGAGCAGCGTCGTCCCGGAACGCCGGCTCGTCCGCAGCGCCACCACCGGGACGGGGTCGCCGCCGCCGAAGCGCACGTCGACGTCGCGGATCGCCGATTCGTCGGCGCCGCGGAAGGCGTAGATCGACTGGTCCGGATCGCCGACGAGCACGAGTTCGTCGGCGCCGTCGGCCAGCAGACCGAGCAGCTCGGCCTGCGCCGGGTCGGTGTCCTGGTACTCGTCGACGAAGATCCGCCGCCGGCGTTCGCGCTCCCCCGCCAACAGCTCCGGATCGTCACGCAGCGCGTTGATCGCGCCCTGGATCAGTTCGGCGGGATCGAATCCCCCGGGATCGCGCAGCACCGTGACGCCGTGGTACTCCTGCAGGAACCGCCCCGCCGCCACCCAGTCCTCGCGCTCGCGGGCGCTGCCGAGCCCGATCAGCGCAGGGCCGTCCAGCCCGCGCTCGACCGCGCGCATGAGCAGGTCGCGCAGCTCGGTGGCGAAGCCGAGGGTGCGCAGCGCCGGCCGCAGGGCCGCGGGCCAGCGCTGCGGATCGCCCTCGGCGAGCAGCTCGCGGATGACGACGTCCTGCTCGGCAGCGGCCAGCAACCGCGGCGCCGGCTCGCCCCGGGTCACGGCGGCCATGCGCAGGATGCCGAAGGCGTAGGAGTGCAGGGTGCGGGCGATCGGCTCGCGGATCGTCTGCCGCAGCCGAGCCGCCACGCGGTCGCGCATCTCTCCCGCCGCCCGGCGGCTGAAGGTCAGCATGAGCAGGCGGTCGACCGGGATCCCGGCGTCGACGCGAGCCACCACGGTCTCGACGAGCGTCGTCGTCTTGCCCGTGCCCGGCCCGGCCAGCACGACGAGCGGGCCGCGGTCGTGGTCGACGACGCGACGCTGGTCGGCGTCGAGGACCGGCGCGACCGCGGTGGGGCGCGGCGTGCGGACGAGCCGGTAGGCGGGTTCGGTCACGCCAGACATCCCAACACGGGCCGCCGACAGTTTCGCCCGCACCCGTCCCCGTAGCGTCTGAGCATGATGCCGACGTGATCACGGCCGGGATCGACCTCGCCGCGTCGCCGGCGACGACCGGGCTGGCGGTGTTGTCCGGCCCCCGGATCCTCGAGCTCGCCGTGGGGGCCGACGACCGGGCCGTCGTCGACGCATGCAACCGCCATCGCGCGGTCAAGGTCGGCATCGACTGCCCGCTCGGCTGGCCGCGCGCCTTCGTCGCCATGCTCGCCGATGCCGCCGCGCCCCCGCCGGCGGGCAGCGTCGCCGACCGCGACCGGCTCGCCTACCGCGACACCGACCGGTGGGTGCGCACCCACGCCGCGCCCCTGCGGCCGCTCAGCGTGTCGGCCGACCGCATCGCGCACGCCGCGTTCCGGTGCACCGGACTGCTCCCCCACCTCGAGCAGCCCGTCGACCGAACCGGGCACGGCCGCGTCGTCGAGACCTACCCGGCGGGGTCGCTGCTGCGCTGGGGCCTGCCCTTCCGCCGGTACAAGGGCACGGACGGGCGGGCTTTCCGCGAGCAGATCGTCGACGCGCTCGCGGCCGTGCTCGACGTCGATCCGCACCGCGAGGCCCTTGTCAGCTCGGACCACGCCCTGGACGCCGTCGTCGCGGCGCTCACCGCACGGGCCGCCGCCCTCGGGCACGCGACCCTGCCCGGCGGCGCGGAGCTGGCGATCGCCGCGGACGAGGGCTGGATCGCGCTGCCCACCACGCCGCTGGGCCGGTTGGCCGAGCCGCTCGGCCCCTCGTCCGACAAGGGCGCGCCGGCTCCGACCGACTGGAGCAAACCCTGCTGATCCACACGCGCGGCGCGGTTCAAGCGGGTTCGATCGAACAAATCCCCGCATATTGACTTCCTAAGTTCGCTCCACGAACAATCAGCGGCACCCTTGCCGTCGACGTCGAGGAGCCGACCTCGTGCGCATGCATCCGCTGTCCCCCACACCCCGTCACCTCCGTCGCGCGGCCGTCGCGCTCGCCGGCGCCGTGCTGCTCGCCACCGGTCTCGCCACCACCTCGTCCGCGCAGGCCGCGCCGTCGCCCGGCAGTGCCGCGCCGGGCGCGCCCGGCACGGAGTCGCGCTTCGACCTGGCCCGCAAGGACTGCGTGGGCACCGCACAGGGTGGCTCGAAGGTCTGGTTCACGGTCGCGGGCGGCGTGCTGTCCGACGTGTACGAGCCGACGATCGACAACACCAACGTGCAGTCGATGCAGTACGTCGTGACCGACGGCTCGAGCTTCACCGACCTGCAGCAACGCGACACGACCTACACCGCGCGCGCCGACGCCACCGGCATGACGTGCACGATCACCGCCACCAACAGCGCCCACGGCTACCGGCTCGTCACCACCTACGCCACGGACCCCGTCCGCGACTCCGTCCTGGTGCACACCCGACTGGAGTCGAAGCGCGGCCTGCACGTCTACGTGCGGCTGGACTCGCACGTCAACGGCAACGGCGGTGGCGGTGCCGACAACGGCGGCGCCGACACCGGCACCGTCACGCGACGGGGCGTCCCGGTCGTCGGTGACACGCAGACCGCGAGCGAGGCCGTCAACCGCGGCTACGCCGTCCCCACATTCATGGCTCTCGACTCGCTCCACCCTGCGCGCGTCGTCGGTCGGCTACGAGGGCACCGCGTCCGACGGGTTGACCCAGCTCGACGCCACACATGCCCTGCCGGCGCGCTACACCAGCGCCCCCAACGGCCACATCGTCGCCACCGCCGACGTCACCCCGCCCGGCCGCGACCCGCAGATCGATCTTGCCCTCGGCTTCGGCCGCACCGCCGACGCCGCCGCCGACACGGCCGGCGCCTCGCTGCGGGGCAGCTTCCGCAGGACCGAAGCGCGCTACCTGGCGGGCTGGTACCGCTACGACGCGTCGCTGAACCGCCCGTCGTTCCGCCTGCCGTTCGCCGACGTGCGCGCGTACTACTTCTCGGCCAACGTGCTCAAGGCGAGCATCGACAAGACCTTCCCGGGTGCGCTCGTGGCGTCGCTGGCCAGCCCGTGGGGGCAGGCCGTGAGTGCCGGCGCCCTGCACGGCGGCAAGCCGGTGTACTTCGGCTCGTACCGCGAGGTGTTCGCCCGCGACCTGTACGAGGGGTTCACCGGGCTGCTGGCCGACGGCGACGTCGCGACGGCGCGCGCCACGACGTTGTTCCTGTTCGACCGCCAGCAGCAGCCGGACGGCCGCATGCCGCGCAACTCCCTGCTCAACGGCAAGGTCGCCCCTGACACCGGCGGCGATCAGCTGGACGAGAGCTCGTACCCGATCCTGATGGCCTACGAGGCCGGGCTCGGCGGCGACCACGCCCTCTACACCCAGCACATCGTCCCGGCGGCCGACTTCGTGGTCGCCCACGGACCGTCGTTCGGCAACGAACGGTGGGAGGAGCAGTCCGGGTACTCCCCGTCCACCATCGCCGCCGAGATCGCCGGGCTCACGGCGGCCTCCGCCATCGCTCACCGGCAGCACGACGACACCCGCGCCGCGCTGTACCAGGCGGTCGCCGACCAGTTCCAGCGTTCGATCAAGGGCTGGGACGTCACGAGCACCGGGCCCGACAGCAGCAAGCCGTACTTCATCCGGCTGTCCAAGAACGGCGACCCGAACGCGGCCACGACGTACAGCCTCGGCAACGGCAGCGTGACCGTCGACCAGCGCAGCGTCATCGACGGCGGGTTCCAGGAGCTGGTCCGCCTCGGCGAGCTGCCGGCGAGCGACCCCGACGTGCAGAACTCGTTGGCCGTGCTGGACAAGCAGATCAGCAAGAGCACGCCGACCGGCACGGGTTACTACCGCTACGGCGTCGACGCGAGCGCGGGCAGCACCGACGGTTACGGCGACTGCTACGTCCCCGACCCGACCGACTGCCCGAAGAACGGACAGCCCTGGCCTACCACCGACAAGGGCAGCGGGCACCTGTGGCCGGTGCTGTCCGGTGAGCGTGCGGAGACCGCGATCGCCACTGGTGACACCGCGCTGGCCCGCTCGCAGCTGTCGTTCATGCTGGGCTCGGCGTCGGGCGTCGGCCTGGTGCCGGAGCAGGCGTGGGAGGACCCCGACGTGCCGGCCGACCCGTACGGCACCGACCCGACGACGGCGTCCATCGGCTTCCAGGACGGGCACGCCGCGGGCTCGGCGTCACCGCTGACGTGGGCGCAGGCGCAGGAGCTGCGACTCGTCAGCGACCTCGGCAGCGGCCGCATCGGCGACCGCCCGGACATCACGACCGCGCGCTACGTCACGCACGCCCCGCCCTCGAACGCGCCGACGACGATCACCGCGCCCACGTCAGGGCAGTCGGTCAGCGGCACGACGACGGTCAGTGGCACGACGGCGGCACATGCGCACGTCGTCATCGCCTCGGACCCGACCGACACGGGTGGTGCGACGTCGTTCGTGTCGACGACGGCGTCCTCGTCCGGGGCCTATTCGGTCGCCGTGCCCGTCGGCTTCGGTGCGGACGTGATCACGGTGACCGCCACGACCGGCAGCGGCACCGGGTACGCGCAGACCACGGTGGTCGGCGACCTCGTCGGCGGCACCAGCGTGTACGACGTCAGTGACCCCTCGGGCGACGACCACGGTCCGGGCACCTACCAGTACCCGAGCGCATCGGACTTCCACGACGGCGCCTTCGACATCACCCGCTTCCAGGTGCTGACGAAGGGTTCGACGGTGTACCTGCGCACGACGCTGCGCGACCTCACGCCGACCTTCGGCAGCCCGCTCGGCGCCCAACTGCTCGACGTGTTCGTGCGGCAGGCGGGTGCGTCGGCGACGTCGACCGCCGGGGCGTACGCGTCGCGGAACTACACGATCGCGCCGTCGTCGGCGTGGAGCGAGCGCCTGGAGGTGCAGGGCTTCGCCTCGCCGGTCTGGGTCGATGCGAACGGCAACCAGGTGGGGACGGCGTCGGTCGTGGCGTCGCAGGCGGCGAGGACGATCACGATCGCGGTGCCGCAGGCGACGTTCGGCACACCGGGGTCGGGGTGGACCTTCACCCTCGCGCTGCACGGGCAGAACGGGTTCAGCTCTGACCAGGCGCGCGGGTTCACGGCGACGCCGACGGATGCGTACTCGTTCGCCGTCTGCCCTGCGGGTGGCACGGCGGCGATCTGCTCGGTGGATCCGAATTCGGTCGCCAAGCTGATGGACACCATCACGCCGCCCGGGGTGTCGCAGGCGACGGAGCTCGACCGCTCGCGCGGGCCGGTGGTGCTGCAGGGCGTGACGGTTCCCTGACGCAGGCGTCCCCTCACCTCCGCGGGAACGAGCCGTTCCAGCGGTGCGCGCCGAGGTCGACGCGGTGGCCGACGAAGCGCACGCCCTCGGCGAGCAACCGCTGCCGCTGCTCGGTGTAGAGGTGCTCGGCGAGCGTGCCGTCCGAGCGCAGCACGCGATGCCAGTTGACGCTGCCGCCGTCCGCCGCCAGCACCCGTCCGACCGTGCGGGCCGAACGGGTGCCGGCGTACTCGGCGACGTCGCCGTAGGTCATGACGCGCCCGGGCGGGATCGCGTCGATGCAGGCCAGGATGCGTTCGGCGAAGCCGTCGGGCTCGGGCACGGCGACGGTTTGATCCGTATCGGTCAGTAGACCGGCAGCGTGGGGTCGATCTGCTTGACCCACGCCGTCACGCCGCCCTGTACGTGCACCGCGTCGCGGAAGCCCGCGGCCTTGACCGCGGCAAGCGTCTCGGCCGAGCGGACACCGGTCTTGCAGTACATGACGATCTGCCTGTCCTGCGGCAGCGAGGCGAGCGCGTCGCCGCGCAGGATCTCGTCCTTGGGGATCAGGGTGGCGCCGGGGATCTTGACGATCTCCCACTCGGCCGGCTCGCGCACGTCCACGAGGTAGGTCGGCTTGTCCGAGTCCAGCAACTCCTTGAGCTCGGCCGCGGTGATGGTCGAACCGGCGGCGGCCTGCTGGGCCTCCTCGGAGACGGTGCCGCAGAAGGCCTCGTAGTCGATGAGCTCGGTGACGGTGGGGTGCTCGCCGCAGACCGCGCAGTTCGGGTCCTTACGGACCTTGATCTTGCGGTAGTTCATCTCGAGGGCGTCGTAGACCATCAGCGAGCCGAGCAGCGGCTCACCGATGCCGGTGAGCAGCTTGATGGCCTCGGTGACCTGGATCGATCCGATGCTCGCGCACAGCACGCCCAGCACACCGCCCTCGGCGCAGGACGGGACCATGCCCGGCGGCGGCGGTTCGGGGTAGAGGCAGCGGTAGCACGGGCCGTTCTCGGCCCAGAAGACCGACGCCTGGCCGTCGAAACGGTAGATCGAGCCCCAGATGTAGGGCTTGCCGAGCAGCACGCAGGCGTCGTTGACGAGGTAGCGCGTGGCGAAGTTGTCGGTGCCGTCGACGATGAGGTCGTACTGCGCGAACAGATCCATGACGTTGGACGAGTCGAGCCGCAGCTCGTGCACGTTGACCTGCACGAGCGGGTTGATCTCCTTGACCGAGTCGCGGGCCGACTCGGCCTTGGAGCGCCCGATGTCGCTCTGCCCGTGGATGATCTGGCGCTGCAGGTTGGACTCGTCGACCTCGTCGAACTCGACGATGCCGAGCGTGCCGACACCCGCGGCGGCGAGGTACATCAATGCCGGGGATCCCAGGCCGCCGGCCCCGATGCAGAGCACCTTGGCGTTCTTCAGCCGCTTCTGCCCGTCCATCGCGACGTCGGGGATGATCAGGTGGCGGCTGTAACGGCGGACCTCGTCGATCGTCAGCGACTCGGCGGGCTCCACGAGGGGCGGCAGGCTCACAACAGTTCCTTCTCGCTCGGTTTCCGTGCTCGGACGCGCACGCCCATTGTCGCGCGCGCAGCGTCGCGCGCACCTTCGAGGGCAACGCGCCGTGCCCAGGCGGCATTCCGCGCCGCACGCCGCCGCCCCGGGTCCAACCCTCCGGTCGTGGCCGCGCTGCGGCGAGACACGCCGCGCACGCCGCCGCCGCGGGGCCAACCCTCCGGTCGTGGCCGCGCTGCGGCGAGACACGCCGCGCACGCCGCCGCCCCGGGGCCAAGACGGGGGGTTAGTCGCCGATCGCGTACTCGTCGTTGGCTGCGGTGTCGGCCGACTCCGCGCCCGGAGCACCTGTCGCGCCCGGCGGGTAGGGCCACGGATTGGCCCCGCAGAGCTTGCCGGTCTTGGCCGAGCGGAGCCCGAAGGTCTGCTGCATCATCGCCGGCGCCAGCCCGTCGGGCAGGCACGCGTGCGCGTGCTGATGGCCGAGCGCGTGCCCGTCCTCGTGGTTGATCATGTAGATGCGGTAGGCGGCGAGGTCACCGACGTAGGCCGTCGATCCGCGCATCCACCGCGCGTCGTTGAAGATCACCCGGTTCACCGGCGAGCCGTCCGAGCCCGCAGATGCGTAGCACGACGTCTCGACCGGGATGGAGTACCCGCAGAACTTCCGGACGGTCAGCGACGAGGTCATGGTGATGTGGAAGTCGGCGGTGGCGGAGTCCACCCGCTGCAGCCGCACGCCGTGGCCGGACCAGCTGCGCGGGTCGGCGAGCACGCTCACGACCTCCTGCTGGAACCGGGCCAGGTCGATGCCGGTGACGCCGTTCTCGACGTCGATGGAGTACCGGAACAGCGGCCCGCTGCGGCCGACGACCGGGGACGTGCCCTTGAGCACGCGGAAGCTGCCGGTGCCTTTCGCGGTGTAGGCCAAGCCATGCGGCAGCGCGTACCCCTTGAGCGCCGTGTTGTCGGCGTTGGCGCCGGGGGCGTCGTCCTTCAGGGCCAGTTGCGACGGCGCCGCGGCAGGGCCGGTCGATCCGGTAGCGGGCCTGGCCTTCGCGGTGTGCGTGGCGGTGTGCGTCGTGGCCGACGAGGTCATCATCGCGATGACGGTCACGACGACGAGTACGGGCAGGGCGTAGGCACGCCATCCGTAGCGCGCCACGAAGTCGCGCATCCACGACCCGCGGTCGCGCGGCAGGCGCGGGGGTGGCTGCGCACCGAAGCGGACGCCGGCCCGGCGGACCCCGTCACGGGCCGCGGCCACGTCGTCCTCGGGGTGGTGGGTGCGGGGATCGGTCATCGTCGACCCCCCGCGGCGCCCCATGTGATCCGTTGACGACACGCTTCAACCATCGCACACGTCACAGGCCAGGGCCGGAAGACGGGCCGGGCAACGCTCAGCGTCGATGTCCGGGCACGTCAGGGCGCCGCTGACGGGGCGCGGTCCCTGGTGTCGTCGAGCAGCGCGACGATCAGGCGGGCCGTTGTCACCGGGTCCTCCATCATCGCGGTGTGCCCGATGTCCTCGAGCACGCGCAGCCGCGAATCCGGAATGGCCGCCGCGACGTAGGGCGCGAGGTCCGGGGCGACGAGCCGGTCGGTGTCGCCCCACACCACCAGCGTCGGAGCGGTGATGCGCGCCATTGCCCGCCAGGCCGCGCGGCCACGGAAGAACTGCGAGCGCACCAGGCCGCGCATCGACCGCAACACCGCGGTCTCGGCCCAGGGCAGGTCCATGCGCCGCCGCGCCTCGGCGACCGCCTCCTCGAAACGCGCCTGCGGGAAGCGGCTGCGATCGGCGAAGCAGAGCCGGATGGTGCCCTTGACCCGCGCCTCGACGGCGATGCGGTGGGTGAATTGCCGCATGAACCACTCGCCCAGAACCGGCACCACCAGCAGCGCGACGCGCGGGTCGTTCTTGAGGGGGTAAATGCGCGGGCGGCGGTCCGGCACCGCCGGCGAGACGAGCGTCAGGGTCCGGATGAGATCCGGCCGACGGGAGGCCACGAGGATGCTGATCGCGCCGCCCATCGAGTTGCCGACGAGGTGCACCGGCCCGCGGCCCGACTGCTCCAGGTAACCGATCACCAGGTCGGCGTTCCTGGTCAGGGTGTAGTTGCGCTTCGCGGCCGGTTGCGAGGAGCCGTGGCCCGGCAGGTCGATGGCGTCGATCGCCAGCCGGTCGCGCAGGATGCCCGCGAGATCGGTCCAGTTCAGCGCCGAACCGGACAGCCCGTGCACGAAGAGCGCCGGCTCGGCGTCGTCGGTCGTCGGGGGCGTGCGTCGTACGGCGATCCGCGAACCTGCGACCGTGACCTCCTCGACGGGCCACGCAGCAACACTGTCGTCGAGCGGCAACAGCTCGGTGTCGGCCAGACGGGCTTCGGGCGCGCGGCGCTTCGGCGGCTTCGGCATCCGTCCACGATACGGAGAGGTACGGTTTTCCGCGCCGCGACCACCGTCACGATCATGGCGTGACGGCGGCCACGCCGGGTCGGCTCACGCCGTCTTGCGGGCTGCCTTCTTGGCCGGTGACTTCTTCGCAGCGGCCTTCTTGGCCGCGGCCTTCTTCGCGGGCGCCTTCTTCGCAGCCGCCTTCTTGGCGGCGGCCTTCTTCGCCGGCGCCTTCTTCGCAGCCGCCTTCTTGGCCGCGGGCTTCCCGGACGTCGCGTCCTCCGCGCCGCCCGCGGACCCGGTGCGGTTCTTCTTCGCCGCCTCGACCGACGCACGCAGCGCCGACATGAGGTCGACGACGTTGCCGGCGGTCGGCTGCTGGTCCTCGGTCTCGACGACCTCGCGGCCCTCCACCTTGGCCTCGATGACCGACTCGAGCGCCTCGCGGTAGTTGTCGGTGTACTGCTCGGGTTCGAAGTCGCCGGCCATGCTCTCCAGCAGCGAGCGCGCCATCTGCTGTTCCTGCGGCCGCACCTCGATGTCCTCGTCGAGGAAACCGAACTCGGCCTCGCGCACCTCGTCCGGCCAGATCATGGTCTCGAGCACGATCACGCCGTCCCGCACGCGCAGCGTCGCCAGCTGCTCGCGGTTGCGGATGGCGACCTTCACGAGGCCGACGGTGTCGCTCTCGACCAGCGCGTCGCGCAGCAGCACGTACGGCTTGACGGCGCTCTTGTCCGGCTCGAGGTAGTAGGACTTGTTGTAGTAGATGGGATCGATCTGGTCCGTCGGCACGAACGCCATCACGTCCACCACGCGCGTGCTGGGCAGCGGCAGGTCCTTGAAGTCGTCGTCGGTCAGCACGACCGTCTCGCCGCTGTCGAGCTGGTAACCCTTGGCGATGTCGGAGTACGCGACCTCCTCGCCGTCGCTCTCGGCGACCCGCTTGTAGCGGATCCGCGCCCCGTCGCTGCGCCGCACCTGGTTGAAGCTGATGCTGCGCTCCTCGGTCGCGGCGTAGAGCTTCACGCCGATGCTGACGAGCCCGAAGGACACCGAGCCCTTCCAGATGGAGCGCATTCGTCCTCACCCTCGTGTGGTGTCCGGTCGGTTCGGTCATACCCCGATCAGTCCTCGGGAAGGCCCGGACAGTCCATAGTGTGGACGGATGGACCCCATGCTCGCCACTGCGATCGAGGCGCTGCCCCGCGGTGCCGGGTGGGCGTACGAGTTCAAATGGGACGGCGTACGGGCCCTGGTGGATGTCACCGACTCCCGTGTCCGCATCACCAGCCGGCGCGGGAACGACGTCACGGCCGGGTATCCCGAGATCGTGGCTCAGGCGTCCGAGGTGGGTGACACGCTGCTCGACGGCGAGATCGTGGCCTTCGTCGACGGCCGGCCGTCCTTCGAACGGCTGCAGGGCCGCATGCACCTGCGGGCGAAGCGGGAGGTCGCTGCGATGGCGGCGACGGCGCCGGTCACCTTCGTCGTGTTCGACGTCCTGCGCCGTTTCGGTCTCGATCTCACGGGCCGTCCGTACGCGGAGCGGCGGCACACGCTGGAGCGGTTCGCCGCCGAACACGACGGCTGGACGCTCAGCCCGGCGTTCGACGACGGCCCGGCCACCGAGGCCGTCGCGCGCGAGCACGGTCTCGAGGGCGTCGTCGCCAAGCGCGTCGACTCGGTGTACCGACCGGGACAACGCAGCAACGACTGGCGCAAGGTGCGCTTCGTCCGGGCCGGTGACTTCGCTGTCGTCGGTTGGGAGTCGGCCGAGGACTCCCCTGGCACGTTGAGCTCGCTGGTGCTGGCCGTCGCGACCGACGAGGGGTTCCGCTTCGCCGGCAAGGCCGGGAGCGGACTGAACGCGCGGCAGGCGTCCGCCATCCGCAAGCAGCTCACCGATCGCGACACGCCGGCGGTCGCGGGGATCCCGCGATCGCTCGGCGGCCGCCGCGTGCAGTGGGTCGACCCGACACTGGTCGTCGAGGTCGGCTTCGCGGCGTGGACGGGCGAGGGGCGACTGCGGCACCCGGTGTTCCGCCGCGTGCGCGCGGACAAGGACGTCGAGGAGGCGATGGGCGATGCCTAAGGGCTCGGAGAAGGTGACGGTGGAGGTAGGCGGGCACCGGCTGACGCTGTCCAACCTGCACAAGGTCCTCTACCCGGAACCCGGTTTCACCAAGGGCGAGGTCATCGACTACTACAGCCGCATCGCCCCGGTACTGCTGCCGCATCTCGCTGACCGCCCGCTCACCGTGAAGCGCTACCCGAACGGCGTCGACGCGCAGTTCTTCTTCGAGAAGAACGCCTCGAAGGGCACGCCCGGCTGGGTTCGCACGATCACCCTGCCCGTGCCCGGATCCACCAAGAACCGCGAGACCATCGACTTCATCATCGTCGAGGAGTTGCCGACGCTGGTGCACCTCGCAAACCTCGCCGCGCTCGAGCTGCACGTACCGCAGTGGCGGGTGCCGAAGCGCGCCCGCAAGCCCCGCACCGACCTCGTCGTGTTCGATCTCGACCCCGGGCCGCCGGCGACCATCGTCGAGTGCTGCGAGGTGGCGGTCATGCTGCGCGAGCTGCTCGAGCAGGACGGGCTGACGCCGCTACCCAAGACGTCGGGCTCGAAGGGCATGCAGGTCAGCGCACCGGTGCAGTGCGACGACCCCGAGCTCACCTCCCGGTACGCCCACGCGATCGCCAAGCGCCTCGAGGCCGCACGTCCGGACCTCATCGTGTCCCGGATGGCGAAGGACCTCCGCCCGAACAAGATCTTCGTCGACTGGAGCCAGAACAACCCGGCCAAGACCACGGTCGCGCCGTACTCACTGCGGGCCAAACCGACTCCCACGGTGTCGACACCGCTGACCTGGGACGAGGTCGCGAGCGGCGAACACCTGTCCTTCACCACCGACGAGGTCCTGGATCGGGTCGACCAGCACGGCGACCTGTTCGCGCCGGCGCTCGACGACGCCCTGCGCGTCCGGCTCACGCCGGGCATGACTACCGACGGGTAGGCTCCGATCAGTCCGGAACAAGCCGGACGAACCGCACAGGCTCGGCCTGCGCGCGGGCGAGTGGAGGCGACATGTCGAGCGCTGTCGGTTCCGATCTCGGTCGCGGCGCGGCCCGCATGCCCCGCTCCGCCCGGCGCAAGCAGCTGCTCGCCGCCGCTCAGGAGGTCTTCGTCGCCAACGGCTACCACGCCGCCGCGATGGACGACATCGCCGAACGGGCCGGCGTGTCCAAGCCCGTGCTCTACCAGCACTTCCCCGGCAAGCTCGAGCTGTACCTCGCCCTGCTCGACACGCAGGCCGAAGCGCTGGCCGACGCCGTCGTCGCCGCCCTCGCGGGGACGACCGACAACCGCGAGCGCATCCACCGGGTGCTGTCGGCCTACTTCGCCTTCGTCGCCCGTGACGATCACGACGGGGCGTTCCGGCTCATCTTCGAAAGCGACCTCGTCAACGACCCGGAGGTCCGCCGGCGCGTTGAGTCGGTGACGCTGCGGACCATGCAGGCGGTCGCCGACACCGTCGCCGCCGACACGGGCCTCTCCCGGCCCGAGGCGGAGCTGCTGGCCACCGCCCTGACCGGCTCGGCCCAGGTGGTGGCCCGCTGGTGGCTCGACAGTGACCGTCCGGTCACGCAGGAGGACGCGATCAGCCTGCTCGAGGCGCTGCTCTGGCGGGGGATCTCGAACTTCCCGCGCCGCGACCTGAACTGACCGCGTCCGCCTGCGTTCAGAGGATGGCGCCCAGTTCCTCGGCGTGCTCGAACGTGCTCTCCTCGACCGGGGTGTCGGTCGGCTCCGACGGCGCGCGACGCTGCTTGGTCACCAGCACCATGGCCAGGACGGCAGCGACGATCAGCGCGCCGAGGCCCCAGGTGAACGCGACGGTGTAGCCGTGCACGACCCCGGCCGGGGCCGAGGCAGAACCGTGATCGCGGATGTAGTGCACGGTGGCCGTCGCCGCGATGGTGTTGAGCAACGCGGTGCCGAGCGAGCCGCCCACCTGCTGGGTGGTGTTCACGAGCGCGCTCGCCACCCCTGCGTCCCGCGCGTCCACGCCGATCAGGGCGGTGCTCGACAGCGCGACGAAGGCGAAGCCCATGCCCAGGCTCATGACGATCTCGGCCGGCAGCACGTAGGCGGCAAAGGCGGAGTCGACGGTGATCCGGGTGAACAGGAACATGCCCACCGCGGCCATCACGGTGCCGCCGGCCATGAGCGGACGCGGGCCGATGCGCGGCAGCAGGTTGCTGGCCATGCCGGCCGCGACCACGATCCCGGCGCTGAACGGCAGGAAGGCGAGACCGGACTTCAGCGCGGAGTAGTGCAGCGTGCCCTGTAGGTAGTACACGAGGAACAGGAACATCCCGAACAGGGCGAGCCCGATCAGCAGCGAGACCAGGAACGCGCCGGCGCGGTTGCGTTCGGTGAAGACGCGAGGCGGCAGCAGCGGCGAGGTGGCGCGCCGCTCGACGAGCACGAATGCGACCAGCAGGACGACAGCGGCGCCGAGCAGGGTGCGCGTGCTGGTCGCCGACCAACCGCTCTCGTTCGCCTTGGTGAAGCCGTAGACCAGCGCAACCAGACCGAGGGTGCTGGTGATGACGCCGGGGATGTCGTAGTGCGGCGTGCCCTCGGCCTTGCTCTCCCGCACGACGAGCAGGCCGGCGACGGCGGTCGCGATCGCGATCGGGGTGTTGACCAGCAGGGTCCAGCGCCACGACGCGTACTCGGTGAGCACGCCGCCGAGGATCAGTCCCAGCGCCGCACCGCCACCGGATATGCCGCCGTAGACGGCGAAGGCCTTGGCCCGTTCGCGCGGTTCGGTGAAGGTGACGGTGATGAGCGACAGCGCGGCCGGGGCCATCAGGGCCGCGAAGGCGCCCTGCAGGCCGCGGGCGCCGAACAGCTCGCCCTGGTTCTGTGCGATGCCGCCGATGGCGGACGCCACGCCGAAGCCGATCAGGCCGATGACGAAGGCGCGCTTGCGCCCGATGAAGTCGGCGACACGTCCGCCGAGCAGGAGCAGCCCGCCGAAGGCGAGGGCGTAGGCGGTGATGACCCACTGCCGGTTGGCGTCAGAGATGTGCAGGGCGTGCTGCGCGGACGGCAGCGCGATGTTCACGATGCTGGCGTCGAGCACCACCATCAGCTGGGCGACGGCGATGACGCCGAGCGCGATCCAGCGGCGCGGGTCGCTGGCGACGTAGGGGTCGCTGGCGATGTGAGAGTCGGTGTGACTGGTAGTCATACCGGGAACGCTACGAACTCAGATCGTCCGAGTCAAGACGATCTGGTTCTAACTAATCCGAGTTGACCTAAATCACGTTGGCCGCTACCCTGCGGGTCATGGGACGCCGCCGGTCTGATGACGCGGAAGACGCGGCCGACCCGGGCCAGGCGCCCGCCGCCTGTTCGGTTTTCCGCCCGACGGACCTGATGTTCCTGCTGCACGCCGCGGCTGACCGGATGGCCGCGGACCTGGACCGCGCCGCCGCCCGCATCGGCCTGAACGACGTCCGCGACTGGCTGGTGCTCGCGACCCTCGACGACGGTCAGCACCGCACCCAGCTCGAGTTGAGCCGTCTGGTCTGCATCGACAAGACGACCCTGATCAGCGTGCTCGACCGCCTGGAACAGCACGAGCTGATCGTTCGCACGGTCGATCCCCGCGACCGCCGGGTGCGCATCCCGCAGATCACTGCGGCCGGGCGCCGGGTCTTCGCCGAGTTCGCGGTTGCCCGCGACGAGGCCGAGTCGCGTGCCCTGCAGGGCGTCGATCCCGAGCAGCGCCGGATCCTGCTCGACCTGCTGCTGCGTATCGCCGACGTCCAGCTCGCTCCCCTGACTTCCGCCTGAACTCGATCCGGCCGGGCTGCGGCCGGCGGCGGGAGCGCTGTTCGCTGACGGCGCACCGGTCGGCGGCGCGGCGCCGCGCCCGCTCGACTAGCGTGGTTCGCAGGTCGCCCGGCGAGAGTCGCGGGCGCCGCGAGCTGGAGGTTGGCGTGGAGGTCAAGATCGGCGTGCTGCACACGTCCCGCGAGATCGTCCTGGAGAGCACGCAGAGTTCGGACGAGGTGCACGAGCTGGTCAAGACGGCGCTCAAGAGCGTGGACGGGCAACTGGTGCTCGTCGACGAGCGCGGCCGCAAGGTCATCGTGCCGGCCAATCTCATCGCCTACGTCGACATCGCGCAGTCCGACCAGCGCAAGGTGGGCTTCGTCGGCAGCTGACGCCCGACGTCGGCCCGTGCCCGGCGCGGTCAGCTGTGCAGGCCCAGCGCAGTCATCCGTTCCGCGTGCCGATCGGTCACGCGGGCGATCAGGGCCGCCACACCGCTGAGATCGCCGGTGCCCTCGACGAGCAGCAGCATCAGGGCGTCGCGCTCGGCGAGTACGTGCTGCGTCTGGCTGATCGCCTCGCCGACCAGGCGGCGGGCCCAGAGCGCGAGGCGTCCCGCGATGGCAGGCTGCGCCGCGACGGCCGCCTCGACCTCGCGCACCGCGAACGCCGCGCGCTGCTCGTCGACGAGCACGTCGCGGATGAGCTCGGCCGAGTGGTCGTCGACGAAGGTGGCGACCTCGCGGTAGAAGTCCGCTGCCATCCCGTCGCCGACGTAGGCCTTGACCACGCCCTCGAGCCACGTCGAGGGGGCGGTCAGCGAGTGGTAGGTCTCCAGCGCCCCGACGAAGGGCGCCATCGCCTCCTGCGGCTCGGCCCCGAGATCGGTCAGACGCTGGGCGAGGCGTTGGTAGTGCCCGAACTCGATCGTCGCCATGGCCGACATCTCGGCCCGCCCGGCGAGCGTCGGCGCCATCCGGGCGTCGGCGGCGAGGCGGTCGAAGGCGCTCAGTTCGCCGTACGCCAGCCCGGCCAGCAGGTCGACGACGGCTTCGCGGGACGGCATCAGCGCAGGTTAGCGCCCGCCTCTGGGGCTCTCCGGATAGACTGGGCCCGAACCACCAGCCAGAAGCACCACGAATCTGCGCGCTGACCGCACTGGCGCCTCCCCCGAACCGACGGCCCGCCGGACGGCAGCAGGGGGTCGCAGGCGCATCACCTTCCCGTCCGGTCGGCGCACCTGCGACAAGGACTCATGTGACGCCCGTGACCGACGAAAGCACCAGCACGACCGACAGCGATACCGACACCACCCTCGAAGGCGCCTCCGGCGGCGCCGCTCCGATCAGCCCGGCCGAGGCCGACCACCGCACCGATCTCGTCCCCGAGGACGGCATCGACGAGCGGGGGGTCACCGCCGACGCGGCCCCGCTGGCCGCCCGCGCGCCGGTCACTCCCGAGAGCCCGGCGTTCTCCGACTTCGACATCCATCCCGACATCGTCCGGGCGCTGGCCGACGTCGGCATCGAGCGCACCTTCGCGATCCAGGAGCTCACCCTGCCGATCGCGCTCGCCGGCAACGACCTCATCGGCCAGGCGCGTACCGGGTCGGGCAAGACGCTGGGCTTCGGCGTCCCGCTGCTGAACCGCATCGACCTCCCGGGCGGCAAGGGCGCGCTGCCGCAGGCGCTCGTCGTGGCGCCGACCCGCGAGCTCGCGGTGCAGGTGGCCGCGGACCTCACCGGCGCCGCCAAGCACATCGGTGCTCGGGTCGTCACCATCTACGGCGGGCGGGCGTACGAGCCGCAGATCGAGGCGCTGAAGAACGGCGTCGACGTCGTCGTCGGCACGCCCGGGCGGTTGCTCGATCTCGCCGAGCAGGGCCACCTGAACCTCTCCGCCGCGCGCATCCTCGTCCTCGACGAGGCCGACGAGATGCTCGATCTCGGCTTCCTGCCTGACATCGAGAAGCTGCTGCGCATGGTGCCCGCCGCCCGGCAGACGATGCTGTTCTCGGCCACCATGCCGGGCCCGATCGTCTCGCTGGCGCGCCAGTTCCTCATCCAGCCGATCCAGATCCGCGCCGAGCACGGCGCCGAGCGGCCCAGCACCTCGCACGTCGACCAGTTCGCCTACCGCGCGCACGCCATGGACAAGGCCGAGCTGCTCTCCCGCGTGCTGCAGGCCCGCAACCGCAGCCTGGCACTGATCTTCACCCGCACGAAGCGCACCGCGGCCAAGGTTGCCGACGACCTGCTCGACCGCGGTTTCGCCGCGGCCGCCATCCACGGCGACCTCGGACAGGGCGCCCGCGAGCAGGCGCTGCGTGCGTTCCGGTCCGGCAAGGTTGACGTCCTCGTGGCCACCGACGTCGCCGCCCGCGGCCTGGACGTCGACGGCATCTCGCACGTCGTGAACTACCAGGCGCCCGAGGACGCGATGACCTACGTGCACCGCATCGGACGCACGGCGCGAGCCGGCAAGCAGGGCACCTCGGTGACCTTCGTCGACTGGGACGACCTGCCACGCTGGAAGCTGATCTGCGACGAGCTCGACCTGCCCTTCCACGAGCCGGTCGAGACCTACTCCACCTCACCGCACATCCTGCTCGAGCTGGACATCCCCGAGGGCGTCACCGGTGTGCTGCCGCGCGCCGCGCGGACCCGCGCCGGGCTGGACGCCGAGCAGGTCGAGGACCTCGGCGGCCGCGAACCCGCCGGTCGCGCCGGTCGTGGCGCTCCCGGCCGCGGAGGGCCGGGCCGCGGCCGCGACAGTCGGGACGGCCGCGACAGCCGTCCCGAGCGCGGGCGGCCCGAGCGCACCGAGCGCACCGAGCGGCCGGCTCGTGACCGCCAGCGCCGCCGCACGCGCGCCGGCGAGCCGGTCGCCGACGGCGCGCCGACGAACGACGCCGCGCCCGCTGGTGCCACCGACCAGGGCGGCCCCGTCGCGTCGGGCGACGACGGCGACGGAGCGCGCCGTCGGCGCCGCCGCGGTGGCCGCGGCCGGGGCCGGGCCGCCGGCGAGGCCGGTTCGGGTGCCGACGCCGGTGCGCAGCCCGGCAGCGGTGCGCAGTCCGGCGGAGAGCACACGGGCGGCGACGTCTCCACCGCATCCTGAGCCCGCGGCCGGTGTCCAGCGCTCCCGAAGCCGCGGAGTCGGAGTCCGACGCCGCCCTCGAGCGGTACCGGGCGTCGATGCGCCGGCCGCGCACGATCTACGCCGCCGTGCTGGGCGTGATCGTGCTGGCCCTGGCCGTCCTGGCCGTCGTCGCCTACGAGCACGGCGAGATCGCCCACACCACCCTGCACACCGCAGCGTCCGCGCCGCCCGATCTGACCGACGCGCGACCCGCCGCCACCGAGACGTCCGCGTGGCACACCACCGACCACACCGCGATCGGGGCGCCGCAGTGGGGCGGCACCGTCGTCGTCTACGGCGGGCACACCGTCCGCGGGCTCGACGCCCGCACCGGCCGCCAGACCTGGGCCTACACCCGCACCGACCGCACCGTCTGCGCCGCGGTGCAGACCGCGGGCACGACGATCGCGTTCTACGAGGTGCACGGCAACTGTGACGAGGTGACGGCCGTGCGGTCGGGCACCGGGAAGCGCCGCTGGACCCGAACCCTCGACTTCAACGGCCAGCCGCTCAACGGCCACCCCTCCTACCAGGTGCTGAGCTACACCGTGATGGTCACGACGCCGTCGGTCATCTACGCGATCGATCCCGGCTCGGGCTACAACCGGTGGATCTTCGGCCGCTACGGCTGCACGATCCGCGGCGCCGTGCTGGGGACGGCGGGGGCGCTCATCAGCCAGAACTGCACGAAACCGCGCTGCCAGACCGAGAAGTACTGCGCCCGCGGCCCGCAGCTGTTGCTCCGCGACGGGGTGACCGGCGGCGACGACAACAACAAGGTCAACCCCGACCGCATCCACTGGAACCTCGTCGGCAACACCGATCTCCCGGTGTCCGCCGACGGCGTCATCGGGGCCCTGAACACCACGACCCGCGCGCTCGACGCCTACCGCGCCGACAAGGGCCGGCCGGTGTCGAGCGTCGCGCTCGTGCCCGCCCCCGGCGACACCACCCTCTCGACCGCGACCTCGCTCGCCGGCCCGGAGCTGCTGTGGCTCGGCGGCGTCACCTACGTCGTGTCGATCGGCGCGGACCGCGCCGACTGGGCGTACCCGTCCGACGGCCCGCCGACCGCCGTGCCGGCCGGACCACAGGACGTCCTGTCCCGGTCGACGGCGTTGATCACGGTCACGACGGCGCAGGGCGCCCGTGTACTGGACGTGCAGTCCGGTCGTATCACCGCTACCGCCACGCTGACCCCGGCGCCCCCGCGCGGGTCCCTCGCCTACCCGCTGGGCACGGGGCTGCTGGTCGCAGCCGGCTCCGGCACGACCGCGTACCAGGCGACGCGGTGACACGGCGACACGGTGACGCGGTGACGCGGTGACGCGGTGACGCACGCGCAGCTCGTCCGCGGCGACGTGCAGCGGATCGTCGTGGACGCCGGCGCACAGCCGGTGGCCACCCTCGCCGCCGGGCCGCAGACCGGGGCGCCCGTTCTGCTGGTCCCCGGTTACACCGGCAGCAAGGAGGACTTCGCCGCGCTGCTCGCGCCCATCGCCGCGGCGGGGTTCCGCGTCGTGGCGATGGACCAGCCCGGCCAGCACGAGTCGCCCGGACTGCCCGAGCGGGACGACTACCGACCGGATCGGCTGGGCCGGGTGGTCCGCGACGTCGCCCGCGGGTTGGGGCCGGGGGTCAGGCTGCTCGGTCACTCCTTCGGCGGGCTGGTGTCCCGGGCGGCCGTCATCGCCGAGACGGAGCTGTTCGACTCGCTGGTGCTGCTGTGTTCGGGCCCCGCGCAACTCGAGGGCGTGCGACGCCTGCGGATCGAGCAGATGGAGCCGGTGCTGTCCTCGACCGGGCTGACCGGCGTCTACGCCGCCATGCAGGCCATGGCACTGGAGGACCCGGCGTACGAGGCCCCGCCGGCCGAGCTCGCCGAGTTCCTCGAACGGCGTTTCCTGGGCGGGTCGCCGACGATGCTGCAGGGCATGGGCGACGCGCTCCGCCTCGAACCGGACCGGGTGGGCGAGCTCGCCGCGGCCGGCCTGCCGCTTCTGGTGGCGCACGGCGAGGGCGATGACGCCTGGCCGCCGGACCTGCAGCGGACGATGGCTTCGCGGCTGGGGGCGCGCTACGAGGTCATCGCCGGCGCTGGGCACTCCCCTGCCGTCGAGAATCCCGACGCCACCGCCCGGGTACTGCTCGACTTCTGGTCGTGAACCCCGGCGAAACTCAGCTGGACGCGGCCGCCGACACCGGCTGCAGCGTGACCGGCAGCGAGTCCAGGCCGTAGACGATCGACGTGTCGCGGTAGGGGATCTCGTCCGGCGCGATGGCCAGCCGCATGTCCGGGAAACGGCGCACCAGCGACGGGTAGGCCATCCGCAGCTCGATGCGGGCCAGCTCGGCGCCGATGCAACGGTGCAAGCCGTGCCCGAAGGCGAGGTGCGGCACCGGCGGCCGCGTGGCATCGACGGTGTCCAGGCCCGGAGCCTGGCGTGGGTCGCGGCCGGAGCCGCTGAGCGAGCAGATCACGATGTCGCCGGCGAACAGGTGCTTGCCGCCGAGGATCACGTCGCGGCGCACGAAGCGCGGGAAGCCGACCTGGACGACGGCGAGGTAGCGCAGCAGCTCCTCGACCATCGGTTCGGCCGCGCTGTCGTCCTCGCGCAGCCGGTCGGCCGCGGCGGGGTCCTGGAGCAGGGCTACCGCGCCGAGGGCGAGCATGCTGACCGTCGTCTCGAGGCCGCCCGTGAGCACGCCGTCGATGAGGCCGGCCAGCTCGACGTCGTCGATGTCGTCGCCGTGCTCGCGCAGGATCTGCCCGATCAGCCCGTCCGTCGGCTCGACCCGCTGCCGGGCGACGATGGCGCGCAGGTAGTTGATCGATTCCTGGATGAGGTCCAGGGACGAACCCGCGCCGTCGCCGAAGTTGAAGCGCTCGGTGCTGAGCCGGTGGAACTCCTCGCGGTCGGCCTCGTCGATGCCGAGCAGCTCCATGATCACGCGCGACGGGATGGGTAACGCGAAGTGCTTCTGCAGGTCGACCTGCTCGCCGGCGGCGCCGAGCCGCTCGACCTCGTCCAGGGCCTCGTCGATGATCCGACGGATGCGGGGGGCCTGCTTGGCCAGGGCCCGGGTCGTGAAGTGCGGCGTCAGCATGTGCCGCAGCCGCGTGTGGTGCGGCGGGTCGGCGAAGCCCAGGCCACCGGGGTCGTCCTCCTGCGCGATACCGACCTTGCCGACCATGTTGCTGAAGTCGTTGCTGAACGTGTCGAGGTCGGCGGCGAGGACGTAGCGCGATTCCTCGTACCCGGTGACCAGCCAGCCGCGCAGCCCCAGCGGCATCTTCAGCCGGCTCACCGGCTCGCGCGCGGCGAGCTCGGGGATCGGGTCCAACCCCTGGCGGCGCAGCGGGAGCAGCGACTCGTCCGGGAAGCGGGCCAGCAGTGCGGTCGGGTCGGAATTGCCACCTGGCAGCCGCAGCAGGACACCGAGCAGCCAACGGCGGGCACGGCTCGCCGCTTTGGCCCCGAGCACTCGCATCGGCTGCACCTGGTGAACCTCCATACCCCTGACGGGCGTGCGGCGCCGAGCGGTGGCGGGACGCCCCCGGGGTCCCGGCGCATGCAGTTCGCCGTCCATCGTAGGGAACGCGGCCTGGGCGGACACCGGGACACCCGGCGCGGCGGGTCGGCGAGTCGCAGGTCACGGCGGCGGGGGCGTCGACCGTCGCCCCGGGATACTGGCCGTGTGCTCTCCGGACGGCTGATCGCCTGCGTCCTGGTCGCCCTGGCGAGCGCCCTGGCGTTCGCGGTCGCCACCGTCGCGCAGGCCCGCGCCGCGGCCCGCTCCAGCGACGACGACGCCCGCAGTGCCGCCTTCGTCGGTCAGTTGATGCGCAGCCCGCTCTGGTGGGCGGGGACGCTCGGCAACGCTCTCGGCTACGTCCTGCAGGGCGTCGCCCTCGCCCTCGGCCCGCTCACCGTCGTGTCGCCGCTGATCATCACCTCGCTGTTGTTCGCGCTGCCGCTCGGCGCCCGGCTGGCCCGGACCCGGCTCACGGCCTCGACCTGGACGTGGGCGCTCGTGCTCGCGGTCTCGCTCGGCGTGTTCGTCGGCATCGGCAACCCCAGCCAGGGCCACGAGCGCGGTTCGGGCGCGGGCTGGCTGGTGGTGGCGGTCGTCTGCGCCCCCGTCGTGGCGGTCTGCCTGCTGCTCGCGAACCGGCGCGAGGGCGCCGCGCGCGCGGGCTTGCTCGCGCTGGCCGACGGCGTGCTTGCCGGCGTCAACGCCGTGCTGACCAAGTCCGTGGTGTCGCTGATCGGCGCCGGCCTGGTGCCGCTGATCACCGGGGGCGAGACGTACGCGCTGCTGGTGGTCGGGTTGTCCGGCGTCTACCTGCAGCAGCTGGCGTTCCAGGCGGGTGCGCTGCAGGCCTCGTTGCCGGTCATCGCCGTGCTGGAGCCCGTACTCGGCGCGGGGCTAGGCATCCTGTTGCTGCGCGAGCGGCTGGACGTCGGGACGGCTGCTGCCGCAGCGTTGGGGGTGGCCGCCGTGGCGATGGCCGCAGCGACGGTGTTCCTCGCCCGCAGCCAGGCGAAGGCGATGCCGGAACTCGCCGGCGTCCCGGCGAGCTGAGCTATCCCCGCGGGTTGTAGACGAGCTTCTTGTTGACGAACTCGTCGATCCCGAGCGTGCCCAGCTCGCGTCCGACACCCGAGCGCTTCGTGCCGCCGAACGGCAGGTCGGCCAGGCTGCCCTGCATGCTGTTGATCCACACCATGCCGGTCTCGAGGCGGGCGGCGACGTCGGCGGTCTGCTCGTCGTCGGACCCGAACACGGCGCCACCGAGGCCGAACGGGGAGTCGTTCGCGAGCTCGACCGCGGCATCGGCGTCCGGGACGCGGTAGACGACGGCCGCGGGCCCGAACAGCTCCTCGCTGTACGCCCGCATCTGCGGCGTGACGTCGGTGAGCACGGTGGGCTCGACGTAGGCGCCGGGCCGCTCGACCCGCTTGCCGCCGGTGCGCACCGTCGCGCCCTTCCCGACGGCGTCCTCGATCTGCTCCAGCAGGCCGTCGGCGGCCGCCTGGGACGACAGTGGCCCGAACCCGGTGTCGGGGTCGGCCGGGTCGCCCGGCTGCATGGACGCCACGGCGGCCGTGAACTTGTCGACGAACTCGTCGTAGACGGAGTCGACGACGATGAGCCGTTTCGCCGCGTTGCAGGCCTGGCCGGTGTTCTGCATGCGCGCCGCGACGGCCGCCTTGACGGTGCGGTCGAGATTCTCGCCGTCGAGGACGATGAACGGGTCGGAGCCGCCGAGTTCGAGGATGACCTTCTTGAGGCTGCGTCCAGCGGCCTCGGCCACGGCGGTGCCGGCGCGCTCGCTGCCGGTGACCGAGACGCCCGCGATGCGCGGGTCGGCGATCATGTCGGCGACCTGCTGGTTGTTGGCGAAGACGTTGATGTAGGCGTCCGCGGGCAGGCCCGCATCCCGGAACAGCGCCTCGATCGCGAGCGCGGATTCCGGGCACTGCGGGGCGTGCTTGAGCACGATGGTGTTGCCCGCGATCAGGTTGGGCGCGGCGAAGCGGGCGACCTGGTAGTACGGGAAGTTCCACGGCATGATACCGAGCAGCGCGCCGATGGGCTCCTTGCGCACGGACGCGCGGCCGCCCGCCCGCGGGTTGATCGCGATGTCGGTGAGCATGGCGGGGCCCTCCTTGGCGTAGTAGCCGTAGATGTCGGCCACCAGCATCAGCTCGCCCTGCGCCTCCTTGATGCGCTTGCCCATCTCGCGGGTGATGATCGCCGCCAGCTCGCCGCGGCGCTCGGCGTAGAGCTCGGCGACCCGCGCCAGCACGGCCGAACGCTCCTCGACGGGGGTGCGGCGCCAGCTCGCGTACCCGGCCGCCGCCCGCTCGAGAACCTCGTCGATCTCGGCGTCGGAGGCCGTCGGGTACTCGGCCTCGACCTCGGCCGTCGCCGGGTTGACCACCTGGTAGAGCGTCATCGTGTCCCGCTTCCGTCGCGCGTCGTCGTCCACCCCAGCAAAGCACCCATGGGCGGGCAGCGGCCAGCCGGTGGGGGTGGGGTCAGCCGGACGACCTCAGTTGAGTGACGTCAGTCGGCGTCGGCGAGCCCGGCCCACGGCGCGAGCTCGGGCGAGGCCGCCCGGCCCTCGGGGCAGCGCGACCGGAAGTCACACCAACCGCAGCCGGGAGACGGTCGCGCCGGGAACACCTCGTCGGGATCGGCGCCGGCGGCGAGGGTGTCGGTGGCGGCGACGATGTCGGCCGCGGTGTTCTCGGCCCGCTCCAGGTGGCGGCCCAGCGACTCGCCGGTGTGATCGAAGGACGCGACCGTGCCGGTGGGCAGGTGGTGCAGCTCGACGCGGACGCAGCGCTTGCGCAGGGTGCGGCGCACGGCGAGGGCGTACATCGCGAGCGCCTGCGACCCGCGGGCGTCGTCGGTGGACAGGCCGCGGCGACCGGTCTTGTAGTCGACCACCACGACCTCGTCCCCGCGCTGGTCGAGACGGTCGACGCGGCCGGACACCGCGAGGTGTTCGGTACGGGTGGCGACGGTGCGCTCGACACCCAGCGGCTCGTCGGCCGGGTCGACGTCGGCGAGGTAACCGCGGACCCACTCCGCCGCCGCGGCGCAGGCACGGTTGCTCTGCAGTTCGTCCCGGAAGCCCAGGTTCTGCCAGTTGCGCTCGACCAGGCTTGCGCCCTCGTCCGGCGTGCGGTGCGCGCGGGGCAGCGACCACCACCGGTGCAGGGCGAGGTGGGCGGTCGCGCCGACGGTGTTGTGGCCCCAGGGCTGCCCGCGCGAGGGCGCCGGCCGGTCGAGGTAGGTGAAGCGGTAGCGCCGCGGGCAGTCGAAGGCAGCCAGCCGGGACGGCGTGCAGGCGAACAGCCGGGTCGGCATGTGGTTCAGGACCAGCTGCCCGCCGGGTTCGGCCGTCGTCGTCACGCCCGTCACGGTAACGGCCGGTACTGACGCAACCGCGGTACGGCGCGGGTCAGTCCGCGATCGGGTCGAGGGCGGACGGCAGCGCGATCAGCCGCTCGTACACGTCGGGGGCGGTGACGCACGCTGCGATCGGCGTCGGCTTGTTCGTGCCGTGGTAGTCCGACGAGCCGGTGCCGAGCAGGTCGAGTTCATGGGCCAGGCCGGCCGCGTGGCGACGGTCGGCTTCGTCGTGGTCGGGGTGATCGACCTCGAGGCCGACGATCCCGGCCTCGGCCATCGCCGCGATCACCTCGTCGCCGACCACGGGGCCGCGGCGACGGGCCAACGG
Organism: uncultured Actinomycetota bacterium; assembly: GCA_963787985.1. GTDB lineage: Bacteria > Actinomycetota > Actinomycetes > Mycobacteriales > Jatrophihabitantaceae > Jatrophihabitans. The sequence goes on from CAWBEL010000001.1 coordinate 276,135, forward strand.
GTGGGCGAAGACCGGCAGCCCCCCGGCCGCGCGGACGAGCCGGATCGCGTCGAAGACGTCGCTGTCCGGCTTGCGCACGTAGTACGGCTGGCGCGAGGAGAGCAGGTCGCGGAAGGCCGTGGACACGTCGGGCACCACGCCGGAGTCGACGAGTGCCCGGCCGATGTGCGGGCGGCCCACCGAGCCGCCGGCGGCGAGGTCGCTGACCTGGTCCCAGCTGATCGGGTAGTCGTCGGCGGCCAGGGCCTCGACCATCCGCCGGCCCCGGGCGCGGCGGCCGTCGCGCAGCCGTTCCCACTCGGCCTGGATGGCGGCGTCCGACCGGATCGGCCAGGTAGGCCAGCAGGTGCAGGCTGATCTGCCGGCCGTCGTCGGCGGTGTGCACGCAGGAGAACTCGACTCCGCGCACGACGGTTAGTCCGGGTGGGCGGGCGGCGAGGGCCTCGTCCCAGCCGCCGGTGCTGTCGTGATCGGTGATCGCGACGACGTCGAGCCCCGCCGCGCTCGCGGCACGCATCAGCTCCGCCGGGGTGTCGGTGCCGTCGGAGGCGGTGCTGTGGGTGTGCAGGTCGATGCGCATGGTCGGGTGCATCGTTTCTGGTCGCAGCGGGCCCGGTGCAGTCGGGGGTTGCGGCGGTGGCTCAGTCGTCCCTGTGCCTCAGTCGTCCCTGTGCCTCAGTCGTCCCTGTGCCTCAGTCGTCCCGGGGACGACGGCGTGCGGCGTGCCGTCCGGGTCCGCGGCGTCCCGGCGGTGGGCCGGGCAACGTGGGGCGGCGGGGCGGCTCGTCCAGCGCGATCGCCGGGATGGGCGCGGTGACGAAGGTGTCGCTGTCCGGCGGCTCCTCGTCCGGGTCCGGCCGACCCTCCTCGCCGTAGACGACATGGCGCAGTTCCAGGTAGAACCGCTCGGGCTCGGCGAGCCGACGCAGGCGGCTGACGCCGGGGTGGTTGCCGGGCGCCTCGAGCTCGATGGTGGCGAAGCCGAGCATCTTGCCCCAGACCGGCTCGATGTAGCGCACGCCCGATACACGGTCGAGGCGGAGCGAGGTCTCGCTCGACGTCGTCTCGACGGTGCCCTGGACGTGGATGATGCGCTTGCCGGTCAGTAGGACGCGTTCGGCCCGCCACTCCCGCCACCGCAACGCGAGCAGGAACACCGCGACCAGCACGAAGAACAGCGTGAAGGTGTTGGGCCGGATCCAGGACGCGACGAACAGTACGGTCAGCAGAATTGCGGTCACGCGTCGCGGCGGCCGCAGCAGGACGATCCAGTGCTGTCGCGCGACGGCTCGGACCGGCAGCTCGGAGGGCAGGAAGGCCGGCACCGGTCCGTCAGGACGCGAGCTTGTTCAGGAAGGTGCCGATGCCGTGCGCGATGCTCACCGTCTTGTGCCACGCACCGTCGGCCATGTTCGCGGCCTGGTCCGGCGAGCTGACGACGTAGAACAGGATGAACGCGCCGATGAGCACGCCGATGACGACCTTGGCCATGGCGGTTCGCCTCCTCGGGGCGGTCGGTCGCGCATCCGGGTGGACGCACTTGTCCACGTTCGTACCGGAGACCTCGGCGCCGATCGGGACGGCGCGCCGTGACCGGGCCTCATGGCGCTCTCATCGGCCGGGCGGCTGCGGGGCAGCCCTGCGCCGGCGGCATCGTGTTCGACGAACATCGGCGGCTGTTGCTGATCCGGCGCGGACGCCCACCGGCGCAGGGGTCGTGGTCGGTGCCGGGCGGCCGTTGCCGGCGCGATGAGTCGCCGGCGGAGGCGTGCGTGCGCGAGCTCGCTGAGGAGACGGGTCTCGAGGTCGAGGTGCTGTCGTGGGTCGGACGCGTCGAGCGAGACGCTCCGGACGGCGGCGTCTACGTCATCGACGACTTCGTCTGCGCCGTCCGCGCCGGCGTGTTGCGCGCGGGTGACGACGCCGACGACGCGCGGTGGGTGGACGCCGCCGAGCTGGCCCGGCTCGATCTGTCGCCGGGGCTGCTCGAGGCGCTCACCGAGTGGGGCTGCCTGCCCGACTGAGTGGAACGAACAACGCGGCTGAGTGACGCTTGCGGAACGAACGATGACGCGCGACTGAGTGACGTTTACTTCTCGCGCGGGATCGGCTCCGGGCGGCCGGGCTGCTCGCCACCGCGGGCGTCGATGTACTCCTGCGTCGGCACCATGACCTTGCGACGGAAGATGCAGACGATCGTGCCGTCCTGGTTGTAGCCGATGGTCTCGACGTGCACCACGCCGCGGTCGGACTTCGACTTCGACGGTGTCTTGTCCAGCACCGTCGTCTCGCCGTAGATGGTGTCGCCGTGGAAGGTCGGCGCGACGTGCCGCAGCGACTCGACCTCGAGGTTGGCGATGGCCTTCCCGCTGACATCGGCCACGGACATGCCCAGCAGCAGCGAGTAGATGTAGTTGCCGACCACCACGTTCTTGCCGAAGTCGGTCGTCTTTTCGGCGTAGTTGGCGTCCAGGTGCAGCGGGTGGTGGTTCATCGTCAGCAGGCAGAACAGGTGGTCGTCGTACTCGGTGACCGTCTTGCCGGGCCAGTGCTTGTAGACGTCGCCGACCTCGAACTGCTCGTAGTACCGACCGAACTGCACGCTGCTGTCTCCTCTGTGCTGCGCGGGCGGGCCGCGGGCTGGTGTGGTGCGGCCAGTCTCCCGTGTGATCCGCCGAGGGCACAGCGTGGACCGCCGAGGCGTGACGAATCCCGCGATCGGCGCCGGCCGGTCGGGTCAGTCGAGCCGGGCCGCGGTGCGGTGCAGGTCCGCGAGGTCCGTCCCCGCCTGCTGCCACCGCTCGCGCAACGCCTCGCTGCCGCGGACCCGGCACCACGCCAGCTCGGTCGAGGTCGCGGGTAGCACCTGCAGCACGCTCACCGGACCCGTCGCCGTGGCGACGTCACCGAGGGGCGAGGAGTCGACGACCACCCCCACACACGCCGACGCGACGACGAGCGGTTCGCCGAGATCCACGGTCATGCCCGGCGTGTAGACGACACCTTCGACGGCCGGCGTCGCCGCGAGCAGCGCCAGCCGCCGCCACACGTCCGCGTCCTCGTCGGTGGGGTCGCGCAGGTGCAGCATCAGCTCGGCCCGGGGGCCGTCCGCGGCCAGCATGTCGGCGGACGCACCCGTCATCGGGTGTCGCGACATACCGAGGCTGACATAGGCACGCTCGCCGGGGATGGGTTCGAAGCGCAGGACGTCGATGGGGTCGACACCGACGAACGACACCGATGCCCGCACCGGTCGGTGCCCGAAGTGCTCGACCAGCGCGGACTCGACCTCGACGAGCACGTCACTCACCGCGGCGACGCTACCGAAGCGCCATTCCGGCTCAGTGGAAGGTCGAGGCGATCTGCTGTTCGGCATCGGCGTAGGACACGCCAGCGTTCACCAACAGTCCGGCGATGCCGTCGAGGGCGTCGCACAGGCCGCGGGCGTGCACGTCGAAGTCCTGGTACAGCGAGGTGAACCGGGCGGCGGCGATACCGGACCAGTCGGCGCCGAACAGCGGCGACAGCTGCGCGCGCAGCTGGTGGTGGACGCTCCGCACCTCGGCGCCGGACCGGTGCGTTGTGGAGCCCAGCGCCTGCAGCTGTCCGGGTGTGACCTTGAGTGTGGACATCGTTCCCCCTTGCCCGCCGATGGTCGGCGACGGCGTCGACGTTAGGCAGGGCGTGTGCGCGGCACGGCTGGTGTCGACCGCCTGTGGACGGCCGGCGGCTTGTCCACAGGCCCCGGCCGGGCGCCGGGCGGCGTCGGAGGCATTGCGCACACTCCTCGCCGTGCGAATCGATCTGACCCTGCGCGGCGTCGCGGACGAGTGCGACATCGCGGTCGTGGCGAGCGGGCCGGTGCCGCTGTCTGTGGTGCGTGGGCGCCTGCTGCGCACCGCCGGCCTGCACCCCTCGAGCGTGCTGTGGGCCGGTGATCGACAGCTCACCGACGACGACCTGGTCGGCGATGACGTGCTGCCGGGCACCGTGATCACGACGTCACCCGGCCCGGCGCCGTTGCCCACGTCCGGCTGGCAGGTGCAGGTGGTGGGCGGCCCGGGCGCGGGCACGGTCCGGCCGATCGGGCGCGCTGCCGTCACCGTCGGGCGCGATCCGGACTGCGACCTCGTTCTGCCGGACGACCTCGTCTCGCGCACCCACCTGAGCGTCGAGCGCACAGGCACCGGCGCCGTCGTCCTGGACGTGACCTCGACGAATGGCAGCACCGTCGACGGCATCGCACTCGACGGGCCGACGCCGATCGGGCCGGACCAGCTCGTCCACGCCGGCGACTCGTTGCTGGCGGTGCGGGCGGCCACCGTCCGCCCGGCCGCGACCGCACCGGTCCCGGGCGCGCTGGCCGTGCACCGGACGGGTCGGCCGCGCCGGGACGAGCCTGCCCCACCCATCGAGCTGCCGACGCGCGCCGAGGCGCCGGCCGCGTCGCGCGTGCCCTGGATCGCCGCCCTGGTGCCGACGGCCGTCGGCGTCGGGATCGCCTGGTTCACGCACTCGCCGGTGTTCCTGCTGTTCGCGGCGCTCACGCCGGTCGCGCTCGTGTCCGGGGCGCTCGGCGAGCGGGTGCACCGCAGGCGCGCCCGGCGACGCGGCGACGCCGAGCACGAGCAGGCCCTGTCCTCCGCACAGGCCGCGGTCGGCGACGCACTGGCTACCGAGACCGCGCTCCGCCGGGCCGAGGTGCCCGACCCGGTCGCGATCGCCGCAGCGGCGCGGCAACCCGGCAGCCGCCTGTGGGAACGCTCGGCCGATGATCCGGTCCTGCTCCGGGTCGGCTCCGGCGAGGCCGGGTCGACCACCCGGGTGCAGGACGGTGAGCGTCCGACGTCGGCGGGCATGCTCCACGACGTCCCCGTGACGGTGGACCTGCGAGCAGGGCCCGTCGGGATCGCCGGGCCCCCGGCGGTGATCCGTGCGCTGGCGCGGGCACTGCTGACGCAGCTGTGCGTGCTGCACGCCCCCGGCGACGTCCAGGTGACGCTGGTCGTCGATGCGGACACCGCCGCGTGGTGGCGCTGGGCGCGCTGGTTGCCGCACCTCGCCGGGGTCGGCAGCGGCGAGGTGTCCGTCCCGGGTGGCTGGACGGTGTCGGTCGTGGACACCCAGGACCCGCGCGCCGTGCCCGTGCCCGTGCCCGGGCCCGGGCCCGGGTCCGCCATCGTGCTCGCCGCCCAGGCGTCGTCACTGCCACCGGCCTGCCGCACGGTCGTGCGCGTTCTCGACGAGCGCAGCACGCGCGTCGCGGTGCGCCGCACCGGGCCGGGACCGACACACGAGGTGGTCGGGGTGGCCGACGCCGTTTCGCTCACGTGGGCCGAGACCACGGCGCGCGCGCTGGCGCGGCTCGTCGACGCAGCCCGGCCCGATGCGGCGGCGCTGCCGCACCGGTGCTCGCTGCTCGACCTGCTCGACCTGCCCGGCCCGGATCCGGCGGATATCCGACGGCGCTGGGCCGACGACCGCGGCGGCGCCGGCACCATGCTCGGCGTAGGCGTCGACGGACCGTTCGCGGTGGACCTCGACGCCCTTGGGCCGCACGTCCTGGTCGCGGGGACGACGGGATCCGGCAAGTCCGAGCTGCTGCGCACGATGGTTGCCGGCCTCGCGGTGCAGCACCCGGTAGCGGCCATGACCTTCCTGCTCGTCGACTACAAGGGGGGCGCCGCCTTCGGCGCGTGCGCCCGGTTGCCGCACTGCGTCGGACTGGTCACCGATCTCGACCCGCATTTGACGCGCCGGGCGCTGCGTTCCCTGGACGCCGAGCTGCGTCGTCGCGAGCAGGTGCTCGCCGACGCCGGGGTCGACTCGTGGCAGCGCCTGCCGACGGGTGCACGCCGGCTCGCCCGGCTGGTGATCGTCGTCGATGAGTTCGCGACCCTCGCCGACGAGCTGCCCGACTTCGTGCACGGGCTGGTCGGCATCGCCCGGCGCGGGCGCTCCCTCGGGGTCCACCTCGTCCTCGCGACGCAGCGTCCCGGCTCAGCGGTCTCGGCCGAGATCCGCGCCAATACCGGGCTACGCATCGCGTTGCGCGTCACCGACGCCGCGGAATCGCGCGACGTCATCGACGCGGATCTCGCCGCGAGACTTCCCCGCGCGGTACCCGGCCGGGCCGTCGCCATGATCGAAGGGCGGCCCGTGCTGTTCCAGACAGCGTCGCCGTCGCTGCCCGGGGTCGACCGCGACGCTGTCCGGGTCGCCGCTCTGGAGGAGTGGCGGCAGCTTCCCGAGCAACGGGCGCATCAGGACACGCTCGCCACCCTGGTCGCTGCCATCCGCGCTGCCGCGGGTCCGGCCGCCGACTCAGCGCCGCGCGGTCTGTGGCTGCCGCTGCTACCCGCCGTGCTGCACCTCGGCGTGGGCGACGGGCACCGCGTCGGGCGGCTCGACCTGCCGTCGGATCCGGCGCAGCCACCGCTGCGCTTCGATCCCGCCTCCGGCCGTTCGTGGCTGGTCGTCGGGGCGGGCCGGTCGGGGCGCACCACGACCCTGGCGACCGTGGCCCTCACGGCGGCAGGGCGGGCGTCGCCGCAGGAACTGGAGATCCACGTGATCGACGCGGATGGCGCACTGGCCCCGCTGCTCGCCGAACTGCCGCATGTCGCCAGCTGTCTGGGTCCGGGCTCGCTCGAGCTGGGCGGCCGCCTCGCCGAGCGGCTGCGGGGCGAGCCGCCGCGAGCAGGCCGTACCCGCCTACTGCTGCTCGACGGGTGGCACCGGATCGCGACCGCCGCCGACGACGCCGGTTCGGCCCACGTCGCCGACGTGATCACCGGGCTGCTCACCGGTCCCGCACGACCGGCCGCCCTCGTCGCCGGGGACCGGTCGCTGCTCTCGCCCCGGGTGGCCGCGGCCTTCGACCAGCGGTTCGCCCTACGGCTGCCCGACCGCGGCGACTACGTCCTGCTCGGCGTGCCCGCCGACCGGGTGCCCGGCGACCCGCCACCGGGCCGCGCGGTGCGCGCCGCCGACGGCGCCGAGGTGCAGTTCGGGGTGCCGGAGGGGTGGGTCGCAGCGCCGGACGTGACAGCCTCCCTGGCCGGCGCAGTGGCGGCGGTCCGGCGGCGCTGGGCCGGGCCCCGGGAGCCGGACGTCGTCCGCGTGCGCGCGCTGCCCAGCGGCGTTCGCCTGGGCCTGTTGCCGTCGCGCGAGCTTCTGCGTCTCGGCGTCGCGGGTGACGCGGCAGAGGTCGTGACGCTCGACCCGTGGCGTGGCTGCGGGCGGTGGCTGGTGTCCGGCCCGCCGCGTTCGGGCCGCAGCACGACCCTGTGCACCCTGCTCACCGAAGCCGTGCGGCTCGGTGTCCCGGTGGCCGTCGCCGCGCCGGACCGCTCGCCGCTGCACGCCGTCGCCGCCCGCGCCGGACTGGTCGGCATCCGGCCCACGGACACGGACCTGCCCGACCTGCGCCACACGGTGCTGTTGGTGGACGACGCGCCGACCTTCGACGACACCGCCGTCGGCGACCGGCTGGCCGCAGTTCTCGCCCGGCCCGAGGCGGACGTCCGGGTGGTCCTCGCTGCACGCAGCGAGGAGCTCGCGACGGCCTACCGCGGGATCGCGGCCGACGTCCGGCGTTCTCGGACGGGCATCGTCCTGCGCCCGGGCCCGGTCGACGGCGAGTTGCTCGGGATCCGGGCGGCGCGGCCGGCCGGGACGGTGCCGGCGGGCCGTGGGCTGCTCGTCGGCGACGCCGGCTGGTCGTCCGGGGCGGACGGCGAGGCCGTCCCCGTCCAGGTGGCCTTGCCGTGAGCCACGACGGGCGTCGTCGCGGCGCGCCGCCGTCAGCCCATGTGCGGGTAGCGGTGGTCGGTGTCCGGCACGTGCGTCTCCTTGATCGCGCGCGGCGATGCCCACCGGATGAGATTCCACACCGACCCGGCCTTGTCGTTGGTGCCCGACGCCCGCGCGCCGCCGAACGGCTGCTGGCCGACGACCGCTCCCGTCGGCTTGTCGTTGACGTAGAAGTTGCCGGCCGCGAAGCGCAGGGTCTCCGACGCATCCAGCACGGCAGCGCGGTCGCGGGCGAACACGGCACCCGTGAGCGCGTACGGCGCCACCGATTCCAGCTGTGCCAACGTGGATCGCCAGTCCCGGTCGTCGTAGACGTGCACGGCCAGGATCGGGCCGAAGTACTCGTCGCGGAACATCGCGCTCGCCGGGTCGTCGCCCTCGACGACGGTCGGCGACACGAAGTAGCCGACCGAGTCGTCGGCGGTGCCGCCGGCGAGGATGTTCGCGCCCGCCGACCCCTTGAGCTGGTCGAGCACGCCGGCCAGCCGGTCGAACGCGCGCCGGTCGATCACGGCGCCGCCGAAGTTCTCGAAGTCGGACACGTCGCCGTAGCGCAGCGATTCGGTGGTCGCGACCAGTTCGTCACGCACGGACGCCGTCCACAACGACCGTGGCACGTAGGCCCGCGACGCGGCCGAGCACTTCTGACCCTGGTACTCGAACGCGCCGCGGACCAGCGCTGTCACCAGCCCGGCGGGGTCCGCGCTGGGGTGGGCGACGACGAAGTCCTTGCCGCCGGTCTCGCCGACCAGGCGGGGGTAGGTCGCGTACGACCCGATCCGCTCGCCGACCGCCGACCAGAGCCGCTGGAAGGTGCCCGTCGAGCCGGTGAAGTGGATCCCCGCGAGCGCCGGGTGCGGCACCGCCGCCTCGCTCACCGCCTGCCCGTCGCCGGTGACCAGGTTGATGACGCCGGGGGGCAGGCCGGCCTCCTGGAACAGCTGCATCGTGTAGTGCGCGGCGAGCTGCTGGGTGGGAGACGGCTTCCACACCACGACGTTGCCCATGATCGCCGGTGCCGACGGCAGGTTGCCGGCGATCGCGGTGAAGTTGAAGGGGGTGATCGCCAGCACGAAACCCTCGAGCGGCCGGTAGTCCAGGCGGTTCCAGGTCAGGCGCGCGCTGACCGGCTGTTGCTGGTGGATCTCGCGGGCGAAGTGCACGTTGAAGCGCAGGAAGTCGGCGAGCTCGCACGCCGCGTCGATCTCGGCCTGCCGCACGCTCTTGGACTGGCCGAGCATGGTGGCGGCGTTGAGCCGGTCCCGCCACGTCGTCGACAGCAGGTCGGCGGCGCGCAGGAACACCGCGGCGCGCTCGTCGAAGGGCAGGTCGCGCCAGGCCGGGGCGGCCGTGAGCGCCGCGCCGATTGCGGCGTCGACGTCGGCCCGCGTGGCCTGGGCGGAGCGGCCGAGCACGAGCTCGTGCCGGTGCGGGGACACGACGTCATAGGGCTCGCCGCCGCCCATCCGGGCACGTCCGCCGATCGACATCGGCAGGTCGATCGTCTCGCCGGCCAGCTGGCTGAGCGTGGCCTGCAACCGGTCGCGTTCCGCGCTGGACGGTGCGTAGTCGTGCACCGGCTCGTTCGTCGGCGGGGGCGGGAAGGTGACGGCGTCCATCCCTCGATCGTGCCACTCGCCGCGGCGCGCGTCGGCGGCCGCGGTGGATCGGATTGGCGCCGGCGGGCCGGGCTCAGACGGTGTCGAGCAGGGCGTCGAGTTCCTGGGTGGCGTACCAGGACAACTCGTGACCCTCGGCGTCGTCGACCCGGTCCTGCGCCGACTCGTCACCGAGATCCGCGGCCACGATCGCCGCCGCTGCGGCCCGCACGGTCGCGTCGGCTTCGGCGTCGTCCACGTGGAAGGACGCGATGTCGGCCAGCTCGAGGGCGCGCGTGACCCGGACGACGCCGCGGTCGAGGTCGTCACGGACCTCCACCGAGGCGTCCTCGACGTCGGCCGCGACGACGACCCGCCGCGGCGCGGCCGAGACGTCGGTGTCGATCAGCCGCAGCGAGGCGCGGGCGGCCTCGGTCGAGGCGGCGTACTCGAGCTCCTCGAGCTCGTCGTCGACGTACCACTCTCGCAGTCCCGGGGTGACGGCGAACGCGGTCAGCGGAGCGGGCCCGATCGAGCCGGTCGCCTGCAGGGTGCGCAGCCCGGACGTCGTCGCGGGCAGGTAGATCCTCATGTCGTCTCCGCCGGGGGTGCGCTGCGGTCGCCCGCGATTGAGCCGCGCCGCGGGACCCGACCGTCCCGGGTGGCGGCGACGAGTTCGGCCAGCGCCTCCGGGATCAGGGCCGCGAGCAGGTCGGTGTCGGGCATGGCGTCCCGGTCGCCGTTGATGCCGTAGAAGACGCCGCCGTCGTAGGAGCTCAGCGCTATGGACACGGCCTGCCCCGGGCTGAGCGGCACGATCGGGAACATCTCGGTCATCCGCGCGCCGGCGGCGTAGAGCGGCCACTGCGGCCCGGGGACGTTGGTGATCACCAGGCTGAACATCCGACGCGTCAGACCGACGGCGGCCCGCGCGCCCAGGGCGTGCAACGTCGGCGGGGCGTACCCGCTCAACGCGGCGAGGGTGTCCGCCCCGACGGCGCGTCCGGAGGCGCGGTGCGAGGCCATCGCGTAGCGCAGCTGCGCGAGCCGCAACACGGCGTCGGGCTCGCCGACCGGCAGGTCGACGAGCAGCGGGCGGACGTCGGGACGGGCCGGCCCGCCGTCGGCGCCGACCGCCGGGAGCGCCGGGGCGACACCTCCGACCGTCCGCGCGACGCTGCCGGCCGGATGCAGGTCCGAGCCCGGCGAGAGCACGTCCGCCGGATCGCTGGCGTCCCGCACGCTCACCGGGACCAGAGCCCGGACCGAGGTCGCGGTGCGGACATCGGCGGACCGGGCCAACAGCCATTCGCGCAGCGCGCCCGAGACCACGGCCAGGATCGCATCGTTCACCGTGCCGCCGAAGGTGTCGCGGATGCGCTGGTAGTCCTGCAGCCGGGTGCGGGCGACGGCCAGGCGGCGTTGCTCGCTCAGCTCGGCGTGCAGCGGCGATTCGACCGGGCGACGCAACAACGCCGTGCCCATCGACACGACACCACCGGCGAGCGACGTCGCCCGCCGCACGGTCAGGTTCACATCTCGCGCCGCCGCTCGCGCAGTGTCCATGAGCGCGATGGGCCGGTGCGCGATCTCCCCCACCGCGTCGCGGACCAGCCCCAGGTTCGACGGTTCGCTGCCCGGCATCCAGATCGGCTCGACGGTACGGCGCGGGGCGGGCGCGGCGTCGAGGATCACCTGCGCGATGTCGATGCCGTCGCGCTCACCGACCATCGCGGCGTGCGTCTTCGTCACGATCGCGACCCGCCCGCCGGAAAGCCCCTCGACGAGGTACATCTCCCACAGCGGCCGGCTGCGGTCGAGCAGCCGCGACTCGATGCGCGCGCAGAACTCCAGCAGCTCGACGTCGCTGCCCGGCCGCGGCAGCCCGGACCGCCGTACGTGGTAGGTGATGTCGAAGGCTGCATCGTCGACCCACATCGGGTTGGCGAGGTGGCCGGGCACCATGCGGACCTTCTGCCGGTACCGGGGCGCCAGTGAGATCCGCTCCTCGAGCAACCGCACCAGCCGCGCGTAGTCGAACCCGGCGGGCGGCGGCGCGAACACGGCCAGCTCCCCGACGTGTTGCGGTGCGGTGCGGGTCTCGCGGTGCAGGAAGGTGACGTCGGCCGAGGCCATCCGCTCGTTCATCACGCTCCTCCCGCTCGCCCTGCCGCCGGTCATTCTCACAGACACGTGCGTCGCGCCCGGCACGCCCGGCCGCTGCGGTTCACCCCGTCGGCAACAGCGGCGGTGTCAGCGCCGCAGCCGGGCCCGCCGGCCCGATCTCGGCGCGGGAACACCGGCGATCGCGGCGGCGAGGTCGATGACCGCGCGCCGCAGCGGGCTGGCCGGGCTCGACTCGCTCAGCAGGCGGCCGGTGGCGACCGCCGCGTCGACCGCCCGCGCGTCGGCGGGCAGCATCGCGGCGGGCGTCCGGCCGGCGAAACGCTCCAGGGCCGCTCGCAGCTCGGCCTCGGTGTCGCCCGGGACGACGCCGGGCCGCACCTTGTTCAGCACGACCCACACCGGCGCGCCGATCTCGGCGTCCCGGAGCTCGGCCAGGCCCCGGACCAGGCGCTGCACGCCGATCGGGTCTGCCGCACCGACCACGACGACCAGATCGGCGTCCTCGAGCACGGCCAGCGTGGCGCCGTTGCGGCGCGGCGCGAGCGTGTCGAAGGACAACTCCTCGTCGGTCTCCAGGCAGAACCCGCAGTCGACGACGGTGAAGTCGGCGAGCGCGCGGGCGGCGGCGAGCACCGACGTGACGGCGGGCGGCCGCAGCTCGGTCCACCGGGAGGCCAGCGGGATGCCGGTCAGGACACGCAACTGCGGCCCCAGCTGCCAGCACAGCGGGGCGAGCGCGGCGGCGTCCAGCCGCTTCGCCGCGGCCTGCCGGCAGGCCGCCGCCAGCCCCGGCGACTCGTCCAGCAGCCCGAGCACCGGCGCGACGGTCCCGCCATAGACGTCGGCGTCGACCAGCAGGCAGCTCAGGGCGAGCCGCGCGAGCTCGTCGGCGAGCGTGACCGCAAGCGTCGTCCGTCCCGGAGCGCCGGTCGGCCCCCACACCGCCACCACCGACCCGCGCCGCGCCGGCTCCCCCGCCGGCACGGGCGCGCCTTCGCCGGGTGGGATGGCCATCGAGGTCGAGGGGTCGGCGTAGGTGAGTACCGGTCGCGATGCCCCGGCCTCCGTCGCGGCGCCGGCCTCCGCGCTGCGCACGGCCTCGGTCACCACCGAGGCCACGACGGCGACATCCGCGTCGTCCGGCAGCACGTACTCCACCCCGAGCGCGCGCAGCCGCTCCTCGGCCGCGGTGTCCCCGCGCGGGACGACGCCGACGGGCACGACCGCGGCGGCCAGCAGCCGGTCGACGACGTCGGCGTCCAGCCGGCGCAGCGACGCCGCCACGAGCGCCGCGCGTCCCTGACCGGAGGCCGCGACGGCCAGCAGGTCCACGACGTCGACGCAGCGCCGCACGATCTCGACGGGCGCGCGGCCGCGCTCGAGCGCTCCGACGAGCCGCTGCTCCCACTCGGCGCCGTCGGCGACCGAGAGGACGGCCAGCCTCATCGCCCGGTGCTGGGGCTGGCGCACGCCGCGAGGTCGGCGGGCAGCTGACCGGACCCGGACGGTGCACTCGGCGCCGCCGGTGCGGTCGTGGGTGAGGCCGGCCCGACCAGCACGCCGGCCCGGATCTTGGCCTGGTCGATCGCCAGTGCCGCGATGACGCGATCGGCGCTCGCGGGGTCGACGGCGATCACCACGTCCTGCCCGTCCGAACCGTTGTCGAACGACCCGCTCGTGTCCTGCCGCACGTCCTGCACGGTGACGGCGGGCAGCAGGACCACACCGGCGCAGCCGGCGGCCGAGACCCACACCTCGATGCGTTGGCCGGTCCGCAGCGGGGGTGCCGACCCGGCGGCGAAGGGCACCGTCAACGTCGTCGAGGCACGGACGGGCCGTACCGCCGCCGAGGGCACCAGTTCACCGCGCGAGACAGGCCGGTCGAGTCGGTGGCCGACCGCAGCGTGCAGGTCGTCGAGGTAGACGCCGCTGCCGCCACCGGGGAGCTTGACGTCCGCGATCTTCAGATCGGCCGCGCGCAGCACCGTGCCGGCAGCCAGATCGTGACGGGCGGCGACGGCCGCGTGCGTGTCACCGGCGCGGGAGATCACCGTCGCGCCCAGCAGCACCGCACCCAGAACGAGCACGACGCCGAGCACCAGCCGGACGTCGAGCCAACGCGGCGTGGTGATGCGCCGGGGCGTCGGCGACGGGGCGTTCACTCCCCGATTTTCTCCTAACGGCCGCACAACGCGCGAATCGGGGCGCCGGCCTGTGGACAACACGCACCCCGCCTGCAGCACCTGCCACACTGGCCGGGTAGCCGACACCCGAGGACGCCGCGCCGCATGCCCGAACCCCGCTTCCTGACCCTCGCCGACGTCGCCGAGGTCCTCAACATCTCGGTGTCGCAGGTCTACGCCCTGGTCCGCAACCAGGAGCTCGCCGCCATCAAGATCGGTGGCCGCGGTCAGTGGCGCGTAGAGCGGGACAAGCTCGAGGACTACATCTCGCGCATGTACGAGCAGACGAGTGACTTCATCGCCTCGCACCCGTTCACCGAGAACGACGTGGAGGCCTGAGCGGGGCTCACACGCTGCGACGCACGGCGGCCAGGGCCGTGAACGGTACTAGTTCGCCGTCGCGCACTTCGGAGCGACGGCGCGCCTCGCCCGGGGCCAGGGCAGCGACGTCGGCGAAGTCGGACCCGACGCGGTCGATCGCGGCGTCCAGCACCGAGCCGTCCACCAGGTGCAGACGGACGGTGGAGCGGTCGCGGGCGATGGCCCGCAGCACCGGGCGCAGGCCGAGGCGGGACTCGACGACCCGGGCGGAGTCCGGCACCGCGGTGTAGCGACCCAGCCCCCGCACGCCGTGCACCGCGGCGGCCGGAACCACGGCCTCCCGCCCCGCTCCCTCGTCGAGCAGCAGCCAGTCCGGGCCGACCTGCTCCAGGGCACCGGAGAGCACCAGCCCGCCCGCCACGCGGACGCGCAGCCCGGCGCCGGTTGCCGCCCGGGCCCGGTCCAGCCACCGCAGGGCGCCGACCTCGGCGCGCGTCCGCTCGTCGATCTCGCCCGCCCGCTCGGCCCGTTCGATCGCCTGCGCCTGAGCCTCCAGGTCGGCGAACAGCTCCTGCCAGCGCACTGCGGTCCTCCGGATCGTCGACGCCCATCGAATCACGGGCGCCGCCCAGGTCGACGGCTGCTGTCCACAGCCCGGCGCATCCGGGTTGCGCGTACTCATCGAACGTCGTTGAATGCAAACGCACGCAAACGAAGGGTTTACGATGCAACAGGGCAAGCGTCGGGCGCTGTACTCGGTGGTGCTCCTCGCCGACGGCGCCGTGCTCGCCGCCCTGCGCCCCCGGCCCGCTGCTCTGGCTCAGCACCTCGCGCACGCCTCGACGTGGATAACCAGCCAGCCGGACGGGGCGATCGCCGAGCTCGTTGCTGCAGTGATCTGGTTGGTGGCGGTCTGGCTCGGGGTGGGCCTGCTCGCCGGGCTGCTGGCCCGCGCCCCCGGGATCGCCGGGACGGTGGCACGCGGGGTCGCGCGGGTCACCCTGCCGCGGATGGTGCGGCAGCTGGTCGTCGGATCGCTCGGCATGGGGATCGTGCTCGTCCCGGTTGCCGCCTCGGCGTCGGCACTGTCGGCTCCGTCGGCCGGAACGGCAGCGGTCACATCGGTGCCCGGTCCGGTGTGGCCGACAACGCCGTCAGTCGACGTTCCGTCGGTCCCGGCGCCGAACTGGCCCCTGTCGCCGGCGCCCCCGAACCCGAGCCACCCGAACCCGACGCACTCAACTCCGGCGCACTCAACTCCGACCCGACGGGTCCCGGCCGCGCGACCGGTCCTGTCGACGACGCCGGCCTCGTCCGGCCACGCCGAGGACTCGGTACGCGTCCGCGCGGGCGACTCGCTGTGGCAGCTCGCCGCCGACCGGCTGGACGACGCCGCGTCACCCGGTCGGGTCACCCACTACTGGCAGCGCATCTACGCCGCCAACCGTTCCGTGATCGGCGCGGACCCGGACCACATCGACCCCGGCCAGCAGCTCGTCCTGCCGGCCCCGACCGCGCAGGAGCTGCCATGACCGCCGCACTCGCCGACACCACTTCCCCGGGCTCCGCGCGGACAGCCGCGCCCCGGACAGACGGCACCCCGACCGGCGCCGGTGCGACCGGGACCGCGTCCCGTCCCGCGCTGCGCATCGTCGTCCGTCCGGCACCGCGGCGCGAACCGCCGTTCGACGACGAACTGTCCGGGCCGCCGGCGGCCGGCGTCCACGATCAGTGGCTGCCCTTCGACGCGCCGCCGCGGCGTATAGCGCCGATCGCCGGCCCGCTGCGACCGGTGGGCCTGCCCGACCCGGCCGTCTGGGGACGGCGGTTGCTCGTCGCGCTCGTCGAATCGGCGAGCGGGCGCCGTCCGCTCAACCAGCTCGGGTCACTGCTCAGCTTCGCCGTCACCCGCGGGCTGGCCACCGAGTTCGAGCGCGCCGCGACGGCCCGCGCGCCACACTGGCTGCGCCGCGCGACCGTGTCCAGCGTCCGCGCCTGCGAACCGGCCGCCGGCGTCGCCGAACTGTGCGCGGTACTCGACACGGGCACCCGGGCCCGGGCGATCGCGCTGCGCTGCGAGGACCGCGGCGGGCGCTGGGTCTGCACGCGGATCCAACTGGGCTGACCCGACGCGAGCCGCCCTCATGGCTCGCCCCGGACCGACCGCTCTGCGCCGTGGCACGTCTCGGGGGACGGCGCAGAGCGGTCTCACTTCCCCGAGGACGGGTCAGCGCTTGCGCTTGCTGCGGTTGGCGTTGCTGGTGCGCTTGTTGCCGCGGCTGCCGCGGTTCGGGTTGCCGCGGGCGGCCTGCCGGCGGGCGGTCGCCGAGCTCGACGAGGATTCGGCACCGTCGTCGGTCGTCGTCACCGACGGCGCGTCCGAACCGAGCTCGGGCGAGGTGTAGGTGAGCCCGCGCTGCTCGGAACGTTCCAGGCCCTTGGCCCGGACGGCCGGCTTGGCGCCCTTACCCGCCCCGTTCGGCGACGCGCCGTTGGTCGCCGCCTCGTGCTCGTCCTGCGCGCTCTTGAGCAGGCTGACGTCCAGCTTCGGCCCGTCACTGAGCCCGTCACCGAGCGCCTCGACCTGGTCCGGCTCCCCCGGCTCGCCCGGCCCGGACTCCTGGGTCGGCGTGGCGACCGACGGCGTGGACTCGGCCGGCCCGGCGGTGATGGTGCCCTCGGTGTCGACCTCGACCTCGAGGTTGAACAGGAAGCCGACCGACTCCTCCTTCACCCCGTCCATCATGGCGGCGAACATGTCGAAGCCCTCGCGTTGGTACTCGACCAGCGGGTCCCGCTGGGCCATCGCGCGCAGGCCGATGCCCTCCTGCAGGTAGTCCATCTCGTACAGGTGCTCGCGCCACTTGCGGTCGAGCACCGACATCAGCACGCGGCGCTCCAGCTCGCGCAGGACCTCCGCGCCGAGGTCCTCCTCGCGCTGGTCGTAGGCGGCCTGGGCGTCGGCGACGATCTCCTCGACGAGGAATTCGCGGGTGAGGTCGGACTTCTCGCCGCCGGCCTGCTCGATCGCCTCCTCGATGGTCAGCGAGATCGGGTACAGCGTGCGCAGCGCGGTCCACAGCTGCTCGAGGTCCCATTCCTCCGGGTAGCCGGACGAGGTGGCGCCCACGACGTAGCTGGTGACGACCTCGTCGATCATCGGCCGCATCTGGTCGGACATGTCCTCGCCCTCGAGGACGCGGCGGCGCTCGTCGTAGACGACGGTGCGCTGCTTGTTCATGACCTCGTCGTACTTGAGGACGTTCTTGCGGATCTCGAAGTTCTGCTGCTCCATCTGCGTCTGCGCGGACTGGATCGCCTTGGCGACCATCTTCGCCTCGATGGGGACGTCCTCGGGCAGGCGCAGCATGTTCATCATCGCCGCGACCCGCTCGCCGTTGAAGCGCACCATCAGGTCGTCGCCGAGGGAGAGGTAGAAGCGGGACTCGCCCGGGTCGCCCTGGCGTCCGGAGCGGCCACGCAGCTGGTTGTCGATACGCCGCGACTCGTGCCGCTCGGTGCCGAGCACGTACAGCCCGCCGAGGTCGACGACCTCCTCGTGTTCCTTGGCGGTGGCCTCCTTGGCCTTGTCCAGCTCGTCGGGCCAGGCCGCCTCGTACTCCTCCGGCGTCTCGTCCGGGGTCAGCCCGCGCTCGCGCAGCGCCGAGTCGGCCATGAACTCCGGGTTGCCGCCGAGCATGATGTCGGTGCCGCGGCCGGCCATGTTGGTGGCGATCGTGACGGCGCCCTTACGGCCGGCGGCGGCGATGATCGCGGCCTCCCGCGCGTGCTGCTTGGCGTTGAGGACCTCGTGCGGGATGCCCTTGCGCAGCAGCAGCGACGCCAGGCGCTCGGACTTCGCGACGCTCGCGGTGCCGACGAGCACGGGCTGGCCCTGCTCGTGCCGCTCGATGATGTCGTCGATGACGGAGGCGAACTTCGCGTCCTCGGTCTTGTAGATCAGGTCGGTCTCGTCGTCACGGACCATCGGCTTGTTGGTGGGGATGGGGACGACGCCGAGCTTGTAGGTCTGGTGCAGCTCGTTGGCCTCGGTCTGCGCCGTACCGGTCATGCCGGAGAGCTTGTCGTAGAGGCGGAAGTAGTTCTGCAGCGTGATCGTCGCGAGGGTCTGGTTCTCCTGCTGGATCTGCACGCCCTCCTTGGCCTCGATGGCCTGGTGCATGCCCTCGTTGTAGCGGCGGCCCTGCAGCACGCGACCGGTGAACTCGTCGACGATCATGACGTCGCCGTTGTTCACGATGTAGTCGCGGTCGCGCTTGAACAGCTCCTTGGCCTTCAGCGCGTTGTTGAGATAGCCCACGAGCGGGGTGTTGGCCGCCTCGTAGAGGTTGTCGATGCCGAGCTGGTCCTCGACGAAGGAGACACCCTCCTCGGTGACCGCGACGGTCCGCTTGCCTTCCTCGACCTCGTAGTGCGTGTCCTTCTTCATCCGCGGCACGATGCGCGCGAACTCGAGGTACCAGCGCTGGTTCTCCTCGGCCGGGCCACTGATGATCAGCGGCGTGCGCGCCTCGTCGATGAGAATCGAGTCGACCTCGTCGACGATGGCGTAGTTGTGCCCACGCTGCACAAGGTCCTCGAGTGACCACGCCATGTTGTCGCGCAGGTAGTCGAAGCCGAACTCGTTGTTGGTGCCGTAGGTGATGTCGCACTCGTAGGCGGCGCGGCGCTTCTCCGGCGGCAGGTCGTTGACGATCTTGCCGACCGAGAGGCCGAGGAAGCGGTGGACGCGGCCCATCCAGTCGGCGTCGCGGCTGGCGAGGTAGTCGTTGACGGTCACGATGTGCACGCCGTCACCGGACAGCGCGTTGAGGTAGGCCGGCAGCGTAGAGACGAGCGTCTTGCCCTCACCGGTCTTCATCTCGGCGACGTTGCCGAGGTGCAGCGCGGCGCCACCCATGAGCTGGACCTTGTAGTGGAACTGGCCGAGCGTGCGCCGCGCCGCCTCGCGGACGACCGCGAACGCCTCGGGCAGCAGGTCGTCGAGCGTCTCGTCATCGTCGAGGCGCTCGCGGAAGGTGTCGGTCAACGCGCGCAGTTCGGCGTCGGTCAGATCGACGTAGTCCTCCTCCAGCGTCTCGATGTGATCGGCGATCGCGGAGAGCCGCCGGACGATCTTGCCTTCGCCGGCGCGCAGGAGCTTGGCTAGTACCACGCGGCCATCGTACGGGCCGCGCCTGGCGGGACGCCCGGGTCGCACGGCGCGGGCATGGCAGGGTGGCGGTGTGGGCAGTTTCCGTGGCGTCGAGCTGGACGGCCTGGAGCTCACCGGCCCCCGGCTGTTGCTGCGCCCGTGGCGCCCCGACGACGCCGAGGCGGTGTGCGCGGCCTTCCAGGACCCCTCCCAGTACCCGTACCAGCCACCACCGCAGCCCTACACCCTCGAGCGGGCCCGGACGTTCATCCGCACCCGGCAGGAGGGGCGGGCCGCCGGCCGGGATCTCGGCTGCGCCCTCGTCGATCGCGGCTCGGGCCGACTGGTGGGGTCGGCGCGCCTGCAGCTGGGCGGTGGGGCCGAGGTCGGGTACTGGGTCGCGCCCGGCGCCCGCGGGTACGGCTACGCCGCCGAGGCGCTGCGGACGCTGACCGAATGGGGTTTCCACGTCGGGGTGCCGCGGGTGCGGGTGGCCTGCGATGTGCAGAACCTGCCGTCGGTGCGCACGGCGATGCGCGCCGGGTTCGGCTACGAGGGTCTGGCGCGCGGCGCGTACCAGGGCGGCGGGACGGACGGGATGCCCGAGCAGCGAGGCGACGACGCCGTGTTCGCCCGGCTGCCGTCGGACCCGGGCGCGCCGGTCCCGCACGCGTTCCCGCCGCTGCCGCCGGGTGGGCTGACCGATGGCGTGATCCGGCTACGGGTCTCGGCCCCCGGCGACGCCGCCGGGCACGTCGAAACCGAGGACCCGGTGTCCGTGCAGTGGGGTTTCACCGGTCACCCGCCGAGCGAGGAGGAGTCCCGGGCCTACGTGTCGCGGGCCGGCCTGCAATGGCTGGTGGGGCCGATGGCGGCGCTGACGATGGACGACGTCTCGACCGGGCGGTACGCGGGCTCTCTGCAGCTGCGGCGCAGCGGGCCGCCCCAGATCGCGGGGGTCGGGTACTCGGTGCACCCGCAGTTCCGCGGCCGGCGCTACACGGCTCGGGCGCTGCGCCTGATCGTGCCGTGGGCCTTCGAGCGGGCCGACATCGTCCGGCTGGAGGTCGGGGCCAAGATCGGCAACGTCGCCTCGCAGCGGGCGGCCCTGTCGGCCGGGTTCGAGCCCGAAGGCGTGCGCCTACGACGGCTGCGCAACGCCGACGGAAGCTTCGCCGACGAGGCGCGCTTCGTGGCCGTCAACCCGCGCTACCTCTGAGCAGCGGCGGTCGGTCAGCTTGAGCCTGAGCCGCTGTCGTTGGGCCGTGAGTCGCCGGCGCCGCAACCCTGGCGCCGGCGTCAGCCGAGCCTGATCAGGCCGTAGTCGTAGGCGTGGCGCCTGTAGACCACGGACGCGCAGTCGGTCTCGACGTCCTTGAACAGGTAGAAGTCATGCCCGACCAGTTCCATCTCGAGCAGAGCCTGGTCGACCGACATCGGCGTCGCCGGGTGTTCCTTGGTGCGCACGATGCGGCCCGGACCCTGCTCGTCGTCGGCGCCCCCCGTGCTGTCGGCGGCCGCCGCGTCCGGCTCCGCATCCAGCACCGCGGCGGTCACGTCGGCGACGGACTGGGGAGTACGCCGGCCGTGGTGCACGCGGCGGCGGTCGGCCGCATGGCGCAGCCGTCGCTCGAGCCGGTCGGCCGCCAGGTCGAGAGCGCTGTAGAAGTCCTCAGCGCAGGCCTCGCTGCGCACCACGGGTCCGCGGGTCCGGCAGGTGATCTCGACGTGCTGACAGCTCCCGTTCTGGCGCGGGTTCTTCTCGTGCTGCAGCTCGACGTCGGTCCGATGGATCTTGCTGTCGTACCGTTCGACCTTGGCCAGCTTTTCGGCGACGTGCTGCCTGAAGTGGTCCGGCACCGTAACGTTCCGACCGCGGACGACGATCTCCATCCGGCTCGCGACACTTTCCATGCGACCTCCACCGTGCTCGTGGCGAGCCGGCCGCACACGGGGGGTTCTCGGGGCCGTGTGCCGGCCGAGACACGCCTGCTGGATCAGGTCATCCTGACGCTAGACCGGTCGCATGGGTGCTGCCAATGGGCTGAGGAACCCGGCGCGGCGTGGCGGCGACGACGACTGCGCCCGCAACCTCCCAGCCCGCGCACTGCAGTGCCCGCTGGGCCTCGCCGAGCGTCGCGCCGGTCGTCACGATGTCGTCGACGAGCAGGGCGACCCGTCCGCCCCCCGGCCGGGCCGTCAGCGCGTCGTGCAGGTTCGCCGCCCGTTCACGGATCCCCAGCCCGGCCGAGTCCGCGACCACCCGCCGCTGTCGCAGCACGCCGGGCGCCACGCGCACCCCGCTGCGCCGGGCGGCGACGCGGGCGAGCCGCAGGACGTGGTCGCCGCCACGCTCCGCGGCACGGGCGCGGTCGGACGGCACGCACACCAGCACCGGGGGCGCCCCGCGGCTGACGGGGGGTGAACCCCGCGCCGACGTCTCGCCCGCCCAGACCCCGGCCGTAGCCCTGGCGGCGGCAGCGGCGGTCGACGTCGACTCCCGAACCGCAGTCGCGAGCAGCCGGCCCAGCGGGTCGGCCAGATCACGGCGCCCGCGTTCCTTGTAGGCGAGCAGGGCCCGCCGCAGCGCCCCGTCGTACTCGCCTGCTGCCAGTACAGGCGGGCCGCCGGGCAGCAGGCGGCGCACCGGCTCCCCGGGCCCACAGGCCGCACAGAGGGCGACACCCGGATACCCGCAGCCCACGCACGAGCGGGGCAGCACGAGATCCAGGAGAGCGGCGAGTACGGCGAGCACAGGACCACCGTGCCCGCACCGCGACGCCCCGGCGGTCCGAACCGCCCCGCTGTGGACGACGGTCCATCCGGTGCACCGACCTGTGGAAAACCGAGCGGCGGGCTTTCGGAGGTGTAATGGCCCCTACTCGAGGTAGGTGGGCGAGACCCCCGGTGTGTGGCGGCCCGCGCCCGGGCTGTCCCACGTGCTGCCGCCGCTCTGCACCCACACCGCGTCCTGCGAAGTGACCCAACCCGGCTGCCCCAACGAGATCGACAGCGTCGTCGGCGGGTCCGGCAGCTGGCCGATGCCCTGCGCGTCCCACAACGACCCGTCCACACCGGTCGAGTACAGCCGCGCATTGCCCGAGGGCGTGTCGTAGCCGATGGCGTACAGCTTCAGCCGCTCAACCCACGCGAGATCGGTGATCACGACGCCGGCCGGGCTGATGGGCTGCAAGGTGTCGATCCGGACCTGATCGCCGGTGCGGACCACCGCCCCGACGAACAGCTGCTGGTGACCGGACGAGTCCTGGATCGCCACCGCGATGCGCGAACCCTCGGGGCTCAACCGCAGGGCCACGATCTTCCCGCCGTTGGCCGAGGCCGGCAGGGTCACCGGCGAGGGCGTGCCCCGGTTGCCCGAGACCGGAACGCGCACGATCCGCGTGCCGTCGCCGATCCACACCTCGTCCCGGTCGGGGGCGTAGGCCGGCCGCGACGTCACGCCTCGCACCGTCGTCGTGCGTAACCCCGCGAGCTGCGACCCGACCAGCAGGGTGGGCGAGTTGTCGATCAGCGATACGCCCGCCAGCACCAGGCCACCGCCCGGGGCGGAACGGCTGGCCGCGATCGAGGTGAGGAAGGGCGCGTTCGTGATCGCGCCGCCGAGCCGCCGGCCGGCCGAGTCGACGACCCGCCCGCTGCGCAGGTAGTACACCTCCGGCGGCGGCGGTTGCACGCTGGTGTCCCCGAACTCCGAGGCGGTGAACTGCGCGCCGGAGGCGTCCGGGATCGACACCGGCGCGCCTCCGTCGGTGATCACCAGCGTCTGCCCGCGCGCTGCGTCGGCGAGGGTTGTCGCGACCTGCGCGGCGAGGCGGTCCCGGGCACCCCCGTCCAGCTGCGACGACCCGGGGATCTCGATCTTGATGGGGTTGCCGAAGGTGACGGTGATGTTCTCGGTCGCGGTCTGCGTGGGCAGCGTGTCGCTGCTGACGGCATTGGCGAGCAGGTCGCTCGGACCGCCGGCGAGCTGGGTCATCAGCCAGCTCGACAGCTGGGCCGGGTCGGTGATCGAGGTCCACCGTGGGTCGGCCACCAGGTAACGCTGCGCAAGGTCGAAGTAGTAGAGGCTGCGCTGGCTGTAGGACCCGAGGAACTGCCTCTCGTCCACCAGCACGCCGACCGGGAGGCTGTCGATGCGGTACTGCCCGTTGACCTTGGTGACGTCGAACTGGAACTGCACCTGCGGGGCGGACCGACCCTGCAGCGTCGGCTTGTAGACCCCGCTCGCGTCCAGGTTGCCGAGCACCCGCCCCCGCACCACCACCGGCTTTCCCGGCACGTACTTCCCGACGTCGGCGGTGTCGACCACCGTCGCGGTGCCGTCGTTCCAGCGGTTGCGGGCGGCGGCCGTCAGGAACGTCCGGGCCGAGGCGTGCTTGCTGTCGCCCAGAGCGTTCGCGAGCAGGAAGGACCGGACGAGACTCGCCGGAGACTCGCCCGCGGTGGGCGTGATGGGGTTCTGCTGCACCGGCGCGCCGATCGGCAGCGTCTTCACGATCTGCGGCGAACTCGACGTAGGCACGCCGGTACAGGCCGCGAGGGCCGACGCCACGAGCACTACTGCGATCGCGAGCGCGAACCGCTGACGTGGGCGGCTCACTCGTCGTCCTCGTCGGACTCGTCGGGGTCCAACGGCAGCGGGGAATGCACGAGCATGTGCCCCGCCCGCCGGGGAAGCGTCAGCCGGAACTGCGCCCCCCGGCCGCGCATCCCCCACGCCTGCAACCAGCCGTCGTGCAGCCGGGCGTCCTCGAGGGAGATGGCCAGTCCGAGCCCGGTGCCGCCGGTCAGCCGGCTGCGCGAGGTGTCGCCGCGCCAGAACCGGTTGAAGACCAGCCCGGCCTCGCCGGGCCTGAGCCCGACGCCGTGATCGCGCACGGTGATGGCCACGGCGTTTTCGTCCTGACCGATCGTGATGACGACCGGTCTGCCCTCGCCGTGGTCCAGGGCATTGTTGAGCAGGTTGCGCAGGATGCGCTCCACCCGGCGGGCATCCATGTCGACCAGGACGGGTTCGTGCGGCTGCTCGACGACGACGTCGCTGCCGTGCCGCTCCGCGAGCACCCGGTCCGCCTCGACGACGGCGGCAACGACGAGGCGGATGTCGGCCGGCTCGGAGTCCAGGTTGGCCACGCCGGCGTCGTAGCGGGAGATCTCCAGCAGGTCGGCGAGCAGCGACTCGAAGCGGTCGAGCTCGTCACGCAGGAGCTCGGCGGAACGCATCAGCGCGGGGTCGAAGTCGTGCCGGCCACCGTGCAGCAGCTCGGCCGCCATCCGGATCGTGGTCAACGGCGTACGCAGCTCGTGCGAGACGTCGCTGGTGAACCGGCGCTGGAGGCGGGACAGGTCCTCCAGGCGCCGGATCTGTCTCTGCAGGCTCGCCGCCATGTCGTTGAAGGACTGACCGAGCCGCGCCAGGTCGTCGGTGCCGCGCACCTCGATGCGTTTGGCGAGGTCGCCGCGGGCCAGCTGCCCGGCGGTCTCGGCCGCCACCCGGACGGGCCGCACCACCTGCCGTGTGACCAGCAGGCGCGATGCCGAGCACCACGATGACCAGCGCCAACCCGGCCACCGCAACGGTGCGCTGTACCAACTGGATCGTCTGCTGCTCGGCGGTCAACGGGAATTGGTAGTAGAGCTCGAAGATGCCGGTCCGGGCCTTGACCGGCTCGCCCACGATCAGGCCCGGTACGAGCGCCTTCGAGTTGGGCCGCGGGTGCACCTGCGCGTACTGCACGGCGAGATTGCCGTCCTGCACGATCTCGCGGAGCGAGATCGGGACGCTGACGTTGACCGGCTCCCGGTTCACGTTGTCAGACACCGAGCCGATGCCCAGGCTGAACAGGCCGGCGCTCGTCCCGCCCGCGGTGAGGGTCGCCGTGATCTGTTGCGCGGCGGCCCCGACCTCGGCGTACACCCCGGCGTCGATCTGGGCGAGCACGCTCTGCGCCACGGGCAGCCCCAGCTTGGCCTGCTTCACCGCAGCGTCCCGCTTGGTCTTCAGCACGCCGCTGGACACCTTGTCCACCAGGAACAGGCCGATGAGGAACACCATGATGCCGGTGACGACAACCGTCGTGGCGCCGACCCGGACCTGGAGTGACCGGCGCCAGGCCCGCCCGACCGTCGCCAGGCCGTGCCCGACCGCCGTCAACGTCGCCGCGCCCGCCGACCGCGCCGAGTCGAAGGTCCGGCGCCCGCGACCGGGGGCCGTGGGCCGTGAACTGCTCCCGGGCGTGGGCGTACCGGCCGCGGGCTCGTGCCGAGCACCCGTGCGGGGCGGGGCCTCGGTCATCGCCGCCCGGCGTCCGGCCGGATCAGGCAGGGCCGGATCACGCGGGGCCCGCCTTGTACCCCACCCCGCGGACGGTCAGGACCACCTCGGGGCGTTCGGGATCGCGCTCGACCTTGGCCCGCAGCCGCTGCACGTGCACGTTCACCAAGCGCGTGTCGGCGGCGTGCCGGTAACCCCACACCTGCTCGAGCAGCACCTCGCGGGTGAAGACCTGGCGCGGCTTGCGGGCGAGCGCGACCAGCAGGTCGAACTCGAGCGGCGTGAGGCCGACCGGCTCGCCGTCGCGACGCACCTGATGGGCCTGGACGTCGATCTCGACCGGCGAGTCGGGCGGGCCGATCTGCAGGGTCTCGCTGGCGATCTCCTCGTGATGACGTAGCCGGGCCCGCATCCGGGCCACGAGCTCCTTCGGCTTGAACGGCTTCATGACGTAGTCGTCGGCGCCGGACTCGAGGCCGAGGACGACGTCGACGGTGTCGGTCTTGGCCGTCAGCATGATGATCGGCGTGCCGCTCTCGGCCCGGATCGAACGGCAGACGTCGATGCCCGAGGTGCCGGGCAGCATCAGGTCGAGCAGGACGATGTCGGGCTTGACCTCGCGGAAGGCCTTGAGCGCCCGCGATCCGTCGGCGACGAACGCCGGCTCGAAGCCGTCGGTACGCAGCACGATGCCGAGCATCTCGGCGAGGGCGGAGTCGTCGTCGACCACCAGCACGCGCGGTTTCACGCCCACCATGGTGTCACCCCGCGGCTGAAGGGGTCGGGAGGACGAAGTGTTCAGTCCGGCGCCGTGGGCGGGTCGATGCCCCAGGACGCCGGCGGCGCCCACGTGCTCGGTCCAGTCCGACCCGCCCCAGAACAGGGTGAACGGGCTGACCTGATGCGCCCCGAGCACCGCCCCGACGCTGGTCTGCAGGATCCGTACCCGTCGATTGCGCTCGCGCAGTTTGAGGTAGTCGGGGTCGACGACCTTCTGCAATCGGCAGGTCGTACACGTCATCAGCACGCGAACCGGCAGTTTTCTCGCGGCATGCGCCCGAAAAAGGCGAACCGGCGGGCCCGCTGGAACCCGAAGGCAACAGCGGACCCGCCGGAGCGAGCTGGATCAGGACGACAGCAGTGAGCCCGGAGAGGCGGATCAGTGAAGTCCGGAGAGGCGGATCAGTAGCGGTAGTGCTCGGGCTTGTACGGGCCGGCGACGTCGACGCCGATGTACTCCGCCTGGTCCTTGGTGAGGGTGGTGAGCTTGGCGCCCACGGCGTCGAGGTGCAGCCGGGCCACCTTCTCGTCGAGGTGCTTCGGCAGCGTGGTGACCGTCGGCTTGCCGTCGACCACGTAGGCGTCCTTGTTCTTGTGCATCTCGATCTGGGCGATCGTCTGGTTCGAGAACGAGGCGCTCATGACGAAGCTCGGGTGGCCCGTGGCGTTGCCGAGGTTCAGCAGCCGGCCCTCGGACAGCAGGATGATCGAGTGCCCGTCGGCGAACTGCCACTCGTGCACCTGCGGCTTGACCTCGATCTTGCGCACACCCGGGGTCTTGGCGAGGCCGGCCATGTCGATCTCGTTGTCGAAGTGGCCGATGTTGCCCACGATCGCCTGGTGCTTCATCTTGGCCATGTCGTCGGCCATGATGATGTCCTTGTTGCCGGTCGTGGTGACGAAGATGTCGGCCTTGGACACGACGTCTTCGAGGGTCACGACGTCGAGGCCCTCCATCGCCGCCTGCAGCGCGCAGATCGGGTCGACCTCGGTGACGACGACTCGGGCACCCTGGCCGCGCAGCGACTCCACGCAGCCCTTGCCGACGTCGCCGTAGCCGAAGACGACGGCCAGCTTGCCGGCGATCATGACGTCGGTGCCGCGGTTGATGCCGTCGATCAGCGAGTGGCGGCAGCCGTACTTGTTGTCGAACTTGCTCTTGGTGACCGAGTCGTTGACGTTGATCGCCGGGAACAGCAGGGTCCCGGCCCGCTCGAACTCGTACAGGCGGTGGACGCCGGTGGTGGTCTCCTCGGTGACGCCGATGATGTTGGCGCCCATGCGGGTGTACTTGCCGGGCTGCTCGGAGACCGAGCGGCGGAGCAGGTCGAGAATGACCTTGTACTCCTCGGAGTCGGTGTCCTCGGCCTGCGGCACGACGCCACCGGTCTCGTACTCGGTGCCCATGTGGATCAGCAGCGTGGCGTCACCGCCGTCGTCGACGATGGAGTCCGGGCCGGTGCCGTCGGGCCAGGTCAGCATCTGCTCGGTGCACCACCAGTACTCCTCCAGCGTCTCGCCCTTCCAGGCGAAGACCGGGATGCCCTGCGGGTCGTCCGGCGTGCCGTTCTTGCCGACGACGATGGCCGCGGCGGCGTGGTCCTGGGTGGAGAAGATGTTGCAGCTGACCCAGCGCACGTCGGCGCCGAGGGCGGCCAGCGTCTCGATGAGCACCGCGGTCTGCACGGTCATGTGCAGCGAGCCCGCGACCTTCTTGCCCTTCAGCGGCTGGGACGGGCCGAACTCTCTGCGCAGGGCCATCAGGCCCGGCATCTCGTGTTCGGCGAGGTCGATCTCCTTGCGACCGAAAGCGGCGAGGCTCAGGTCGGCGACCTTGAAGTCGGTGACGCTGCCGGCCGAGTCGGCGGTGAGGGTCGTGGTCACGTGCTCTCCTTCTGCGTGGTGATGATGGTCTGGTGCACGGTCGGGCCGCGGTTCGGGGACTCGTGTTGACAGCGGGGTGGCGAGACGGCGGTAGATGCCGGCTTGCGGTGGTGCGGCGGAACGGTGGATCGGGCCGAACCAGTCGTCCACGGCCCGGGCGACGTGCGGATCGGTACGCATCCGCAGCTCGAAGGCGATGTCGCTGATGCCCAACTCGTGCTCGTCGAGCAGTTCCCGCAGCTTCTGCAGGCGCTCGATCTGTCGCGGGCCGTAGTGCCGGTGACCACCCGCGGTGCGCAGGGCGGCCACCAGGCCGGCCCGCTCGAGGTAACGGAGCATGCGTTGCGACCAACCGGTCGCCTCCGCCGCCTCGTGCATGGTCATCGACTGCATCGTCGACGAATTTACCACAGCTGTGTCAGATTTTCGGCGAGCCGAGATGAACGTCAGGCGCCGGCTGCTCCCGCGGCGTACACCTGCCCGCTGCCGGCAGGCCCGCTGCCCACGACGGTGACCGGCTGCGCAGCGACCGGGACGAAGGCGGCCTCGCCCTGTCGCAGCCGCACGGCGTCGACGGTTATCTCACCTGCGGTACAGAGCACGATCCACGGCTCCGCGCCGCCCAGCGAGACCGGCTGCTCGCCGACGGGCAACGGGACGAGGCGGAAATCCGGCACCGGCACGGCAAACACACCGTGCTCGGCCGGCCAGCGTGGGTCTGACAACTCGTGGAAGTCGGCGATCTCGAGCACGGCGTCGCGGTCGACGTGCTTCGACGTCAGCCCGCAGCGCAGGACGTTGTCGCTGGCCGCCATGACCTCGACCCCGACGCCCCGCAGGTAGGCGTGGACGTTGCCCGCGGGCAGGTAGATGGCCTCGCCGGGCGCAAGTCGGACGTAGTTCAGCAGCAGGGCGACCAGGACACCGACGTCGCCCGGGAAGGCGGCGGACGTGAGCTCGACGACCCGTCGCAGCTCGTCGTGTCGCCCCAGGGCCCGGGCGGCCTGTCCGACCTCGGCGACCAGCGGTTCCGGGTCGTCGATCGCCAGCAGTTCGGCCATCGCGGCACGCAGCGGGTCGGGACCGCGGAGCACGTCCGACAGGAACGCCAGCTGCGGCGCGTCGAGCTGCTCGAGCGCGGCGAGCGTCTCGTCCACCGGTCGGAAACCGCAAAGCGCCTCGAACGGGCCGAGGGCGCACAGCAGCTCGGGTTTGTGGTTGGCGTCCTTGTAGGTCCGCTCGGCAGCATCGCGCGGGACGCCGGCGCCCTCCTCGGCGGCGAAGCCGGCGCGCGCCTGTTCGAGCGTGGGATGCACCTGGATCGACAGCGGCGAGTCGGCGGCGAGGATCTTCACGAGGAACGGCAGGTGCGGCCCGAAGCTGTCGAGCACCGCCGGCCCGACCGTCCGCTCGGGGTCGGCCGCGATCAGGTCCGCTAGCGTGTCGTCCTGCGTTCCGGGGACGCCGGCCGGGGCGTCGGGATGGGTGCCGAACCAGAGCTCGGCCACCGGAGTTCCGTCCGGCTCGCGGCCGAGCAGCTCGGGGATGGCTGTCCGGGAACCCCAGGCGTAGTCGCGCTCGACGCCCTCGAGCGGGATCACCTTCGGTTCCGACATCGCGCCGATCGTACGGGGAGCGCGCGGTGCCGGACCGTTCGGCACCGCCGGACGTCATGAGGACAGCGGCTCGGGTTGTGGTGCGGGATCGATGTAGCGGTAGGCCGGCTTGCTGTAGCGACGCCCGGCGGGTGAGCGCCAATGGGTGACGTCGTCTTTGCGGACCACCGTCCAGCCGGCTTCGTGTTTCAACCGGTGGTGGCGTTTGCACAGCGTGTGCAGGTTGGCCAGCACGGTCAGGCCGCCGAGAGCTGGGTCGTCGTGGTCGAAAGGCATGACGTGGTCGGTCTCGCTGCGGGTGGCGCGGCGGCGGCAGCCGGGGAACTGGCAGGTCCGGTCGTGGAGCTTGAGGGTGAGTTCGAGCAGCGCGGAGGGCCGGTAGCGGCGGGCGCCGAGGGCTTCGAGGCGTCCGTCGCGGTCGATGAGCACCGGCCGACAGCGGGGGGTCGGCGCCATCGCGCCACCGGTGCACAGCGCGACGAGCACGTCGGCGCGGAGTGCGTCCACGCCACGCCTCGCGTCTAGGCCCTGCCCGCTGTCCAGGCCGGGGGCGGCGGCGGTCTCGCGGCGCGCGCCGGTGCAGGCGTCGAGGTGTTGGCGGACGCGGGCGGCCCCGTCTGCGGACAGGTGGGCGTAGAGGTCGGCCATGCCGTTCTCGGTGGGGCGGATGTCGACCCGACGTTGGTCCAGCGCGGCTTCATGGCGTCGGTCGGCGCCGTCGGGGTCGACGGTGAGGACCGCTCGGATGCAGCGTTTGCGGAACTCGGCAACCGACAGCGACTCGGCCTGCGGGAGCACCCGCGCCTGCAGCGCGGCGGAAGCCCCTACGTCCAGGACGGTGACCGCGTCCAGTACCACGCGCACATGGGCCGGCGTCAGAACTCCTGCGTCCAGCGCCTGCAGCGTGGCGGGTAGCTCCGTGACAAGGACGCCGGCCATGGTCAGCTTGTGCTGGGCGGTGACCGGGGCGCACCGCAAGATCGCCGCGACGCTCTCCCGCGTCCACCGGGTGTCAGGGTTCTCGACCCGGTCCAGGCTGTCGAGGCGGGCCACCAGGCGTTGCTCCCGGGCGTCCAGCGCCGCCTT
The DNA here is from genome assembly GCA_963787985.1 of uncultured Actinomycetota bacterium. GTDB lineage: Bacteria > Actinomycetota > Actinomycetes > Mycobacteriales > Jatrophihabitantaceae > Jatrophihabitans. The sequence continues at coordinate 306,995 of CAWBEL010000001.1, forward strand.
TTCCAACTGGAGAACGGCCAGCTCCTCCAGGGCGTCGTCGAGCGACAACTCCGTCACCCTGCGTGCCGCGACCGCGCCTTCCATGAATCGAACATAACCGAACGCACCGACAGTTTGGGCGACAAGAAACTGACTGTGGACAACGCTGCGGCCGTCCACAAGCGCGCCGAATCGCGATTGACGTCGAGCCCCGCGGGTGCGTTTCGGGACTCAGCTCACGCCGGCGCCTTCACCGCGGTCGAGATCGGGTTCGAGGTAGATCACCCGCGCGGTGGGCACGGCTGCCCGCACGCGCACCTCGGCCTCGTCGATGGCCCGGGCGACCTCGGTGAGCGACGCGCTCGCGGGCATGGCCAGCTTCGCGCCGACGAGCAGCTCGTCGGGCCCGAGGTGCATCGTCCGCAGGTGGATGACGCGCTCGACGACCCCGCCGAGCAGGGCACGCTCGATCGCGGACACCTGCACGGGGGCCGCCGACTCGCCGAGCAGCAAGCTCTTGGTCTCGATCACCAGCACGATCGCGACGGCGACGAGCAGGACGCCGATGGCGCAGGTGGCGATGCCGTCCCAGACCGCGTCGCCGGTGAGCTCGGACAGCCCGACGCCGAGGAAGGCGAGCACCAGGCCGATGAGCGCCGCGGTGTCCTCCAGCAGCACGACCGGCAGCTCGGGATTCTTCGCGTGCCGCACGAATCCGACCCAGGTGTCGGTGCCCTTCGTGTGCCGTGCCTCGACCACCGCGGTCCGCAACGAGAACCCCTCCAGGCCGACCGCGACGAGCAGCACCACCACCGCGACGAGCGGCGAGTCGAGATGGTGCGGGTGCCGGATCTTCTGCACACCCTCGTAGACCGCGAACAGCCCGCCGGCGGAGAACAGCATCAAGGCGACGAGGAAGCCGTAGACGTAGCGGTCGCGGCCGTAGCCGAACGGGTGCTCGCGGTCGGCGTGCCGCTGGGCCTGCTTGCCGCCGCGCAACAGCAGCAGCTGGTTGCCGGAGTCGACCACCGAGTGCACGCCCTCGGCCAGCATCGAGGACGAGCCGGTGATCGCGAACGCCACGAACTTGATCACGGCGATGCCGAGGTTCGACCCCAGCGCCGCGACGATCGCCCGGGTGCCGCCCCCGCTCATGTCAGTGGTCGAGCTCGGCCGGACCGCGCGCACCGGGGTTCAGGCCGAGGCCGAGGGCCAGGTAGGCGGCGGTGAAGTCGCCGAAGGCGGTCGCCGCGGCGAAGCGAGCGAGCGGGTCACCGTTCGGGACGTCGACGGTGGACGAGCGCAGCCCGAGCTGGCCGGCCAGATCGTGCAGCGCCTTGGCCGCGCGTCGTGCCGCGACCTCGTCCAGCTGGATCTGGGCGTCGGTGCGTTCGCCGAGCAGCGTGTCGTCGGCCGAGCCGTCGTCACCCACGACCAGCAGTCGCGGTCGCCGCACGTCGGGCTCGTCGAGCCGGTCGCGGAAGAAGTCTTCGACACCGCCGGGCTCAGCGGCCCCGCGCAACAGCGCGCCCGCGCGCCCGACGCCGTCCGGCAGGCTCACCGACACCGACGACACGCCGCCGAACTGCTGCAGGGCGTCGGAGATCGCGCGCGCGGCGACTCCGGCCAGCGCCCCCGCGCCGACGACGAGCGGGGCGGACGCGGCGAACTCGACGGCCAGCGCCTTCGCCGGGTTGGTGAACGCGTCGCCGTGCGGGCGGCACGCCTCGGCCTGCTGGTCCAGGGCGTCGGCGACCTCGACGAGCAGGCCGGCCGGGATCGGGTTGACGCCGAGCACGTCGATCGCCTGCAGCAGCGGCGTCAGCACCGACCAGCGCGCGGCGCGCGGGTGCAGGTCGCGGGGCAGCTCGTGCAACGGTGCCCGACCCCCGACCGCGCCGGCGACCTGGCTGCCGGCCGGGGCGACGACCGCGAGCGCCAACCCGCGTTGCACACCCTGTGCGGCGAGGTTCGCCAGCCGCGGGTGCCGGCCGTCCACGGAGCCGATGAGCAGCGCGTCGGCGGGGCCGGCCCAGCGCGGCAGCTCGACGCCGTGCCAGGTGAGCGCCGGGGTCCGCGTGCAGGACAGCCGGGTGATCAACCGCGATGCCGACGACGGCGCGGCGTCGGTGGCGACGAGCAGCGCGCGCGGCAGCTCGCCACCGCGCAGGGCCTCGACACCGAAGTCGCGGGCCGTCTCGACCGCGCGGCGGACCTGCGCACCGGAGGTGGCGAGGGCCCACAACAGCCGCTGCTCGTCGCGCTGCTCCAGCCGGGCCGGCTCGTCCAGCAACGACTCGTCGAAGCTCACCGGCGCGCCGCAGCCGCGTGGTTCATGCGCCGTCGATCGGTCCACCGCTGCTGCCCGCAGCGGACGGAAGTGCCGTTTCGGGCGCCTGCACGCCGACTCCGTTGGGGCCGGGGGTCGCCTCATCGAGGAGCAGCACCGGGATGCCGTCGGTGATCGGGAACGACGACGCGCAGAACGTGCAGACGAGCACGTCGGCGCCGTCGCGGGTGAGCTCGAGCAGCGGCGCGTGGTCGTCGCTCGGGCAGGCGAGCAGGTCGAGCAGGTCGGCGTCCAGGGGCACGGCGGGCCTCAATCGCGGATCGCGGCCAGCGCGGCGTCGCGCACCCGGGCCATGGACTGCTCGTCCGGTCCCTCGACGTTCAGGCGCAGCAAGGGCTCGGTGTTGGAGGCGCGGACGTTGAACCACGCGCCGTCCGGCAGTTCGACCGTCAGCCCGTCGAGCTCGTCGATGCTGCTGGCGTCGTCGGCGAAGGCCGACCGGACCGCCTCGACACGGCCCTTCTGGTCGTCGACGGTCGAGTTGATCTCCCCGGAGGCGACGTAGCGCGTGAACTCGGCGGTGAGGTCGGCGAGCGTGCCGTCCTGCTCGCCGAGAGCGGCCAGGACGTGCATCGCGGCGAGCATGCCCGTGTCTGCGAACCAGAAGTCGCGGAAGTAGTAGTGGGCCGAGTGCTCGCCGCCGAAGACGGCGTCGTTCTTCGCCATCTCGGCCTTGATGAACGAGTGCCCGACGCGGGTGCGCACCGGCGTGCCGCCGTGCTCGCGCACGATCTCCGGCACGGCATGCGAGGTGATCAGGTTGTGAATCACCGTGCTGCCGGGGTGGCGGACGAGCTCGCGGGTCGCGACGAGCGCCGTGATCGCACTCGGCGAGACGGGCGCCCCGGCGGCGTCGACGACGAAGCAACGGTCGGCGTCGCCGTCGAAGGCCACGCCCAGGTCGGCGCCGACCTCGACGACCTTGGCCTGCAGGTCGACGATGTTCGACGGCTCGAGCGGGTTGGCCTCGTGGTTGGGGAACGAGCCGTCCAGTTCGAAGTACATCGGAACGATGTCGAGCGGCAGGGCCGGCAGCACGGTGTCGCCGAGCACGGCGGGCACCGTGTAGCCACCCATGCCGTTGCCGGCGTCGACGACGACCTTCAGCCGGCGGCTGCCGGACAGGTCGACGAGCCCCCGCAGGTGTTCGGCGTAGGGCGTCAACAGGTCGACCTGCTCGGCCTCCGCGTCGGACGCGCCGCCCTCGGCGGTCGGGATGCCGGAGTCGAGGTACTCGGTGGCCCGGTCGCGGATCTCGGTGAGCCCGGTGTCCTGGCCGATCGCGACCGCGTTCGCGCGGCACATCTTGATGCCGTTGTACTTGGCCGGGTTGTGGCTGGCGGTGAACATCGCGCCGGGGAGGCCGAGGTGACCGGTGGCGAAGTAGAGCATGTCGGTGGACGAGAGGCCGGCCTCGACGACGGAGGCGCCGCGCTTCATCGCGCCCTCGGCAAACGCGCGGGCGAGCCCGGGGCCCGTCTCGCGCATGTCGTGCGCGGTGACGATGCGCTGCGCGTCGGTGACGTCGACGAACGCCGCCCCGATCGCGCGCGCGATGTCCTCGTTGAGTTCGTCGGGAACCACGCCCCGGACGTCGTACGCCTTCACCAGTGCCGAGAGGTCCACGAGAGCGACCTTACCCACGACCGAGGTGGGCGGGGACGGAATCAGTGCGGCGGCGGTACGACCCGGAGGTGGCCTCGCCTGCCGGTCTCGCCGTCTGCGGCGCGGGGGCTGGGCTCGGCGCGGGCCGCCTCGCGCACGGCGTCGGCGAGCGCCTCGAGGTCGTCGGCGTGCGGAATCGGGGAGGGGAAGTCACCGACGTGCCGCATCACCTCCCAGCCGCGCGGCACCGTCAGGCGCACCGCATGCTCCTCGCAGAGGTCATAGGAGTGCGGCTCGGCGTAGGACGCCAACGGCCCGACCACCGCGGTCAGGTCGGCGTAGGCATAGGTCAGCGTGGCCACGGCCGCTCGCGAGCACCCGGTCTTGGTGCACCGCCGGACATGCATCATGCGGCCCCCTTCACATCGCGGGACTGTATCCCCCGCGGACGGCCGGGCGTCGCTTTTGCGTGCAGGCGCGCGGGCCGTGTCGCGTCGCCGGCCGGCGACGGCTTGTCGCCGACCGGGGCGCCGCCGCGGAACTGGTTAGGGTGGACGGGTGCGCCACGGTGCGAGTTCCGGTCCCGGACACGGTGCCGAGGACAGCCGCCCACGCGGCGAGTCCGGTGTGCGGTCCGGCGGGCGTTCGAGTGAACCCCGCTCGCTCGCGGACTCCAGGCCGGCCGGCGAGTCCCGGTCACCGGCCGACACCCGTTCCGTGCGGCGGGCCCGGCAGTCGCCACGTCGCCGCGACCGCCGCGGCCGTGGGGTGCGGGGTCATCTGGCGCCGTCCGGGGTGCCCCTGCGGCGCACACGCAGCGAGGCCTTCGACGAGCTGGTCCTCGACGCCGTCGACGAGCTGGAACAGCACTGGGCCGGCGATCTGGCCGGGCTCGAGTTCGCCGTCGAGGACGTCCCGCCGCCCGGCGACGGGCCGGCGTTCGGAGCCGAGATTGTGCTCGATCGCGGTGTCCCGCTGGGTCGGCTCTACCGGGAGGGGCTGCCGGAGATCCCGCACCCGGTGATCGTCGTGTACCGGCGTCCGATCGAGGCCCGCGCGCCGGAGGGCGACGACCGCGCCGACCTCGTCTTCATGGTCGTGGTCGATCTGGCCGCCGAGTTCCTGGGGCGCGACGCCGACGAGATCGGCTGAGCGTCAGCGCAGGCGGCGCTGGCGGCGCTGACGTCAGACGGCGCGGCGCTTGAGGCGGCGGCGCTCACGCTCGGAGAGACCGCCCCAGATGCCAAAACGCTCGTCGTGCTCGAGCGCGTACTCCAGGCACTCGCCGCGGACCTCGCAGCCGGTGCAGATGCGCTTCGCCTCCCGGGTCGAGCCGCCCTTTTCGGGAAAGAACGCCTCCGGGTCGGTCTGGGCGCACAGCGCACGCTCCTGCCAACTCGCTTCCTCGGGCAGTCCGAAGATCTCGGCCAGCTCGTCGCCGTCCACCTCACCGATCAGTTCCGTCACGATGACCTCCGGGGGCTACAGTCTGGGGGCGAGCGGAATAACACTGATGCAAATTACACGCGTGTCGTTCCGTTACGTCAAGCGGGGTGACTGCTAAATCCGCCGCGACACGCCGGTTCGTTCGCGGAAAACCTGGCGAAGGTCCGGCAAACCGGACACGCCCCGCGCGTGGCAGGCGTACGACCGCCGCAGCCCGACCGGTTCAGAACGGGCGCGACCGGGCGACGGCGTCGCTGAGCGCGTCCAGGACCGCCCCGACGACGGGCCGGGTGGCGCCGCTGCCCCGGGCCACCGCGAGCAGGCGCCGGGTCAACGCCGGCGATCGCAGCGGGGTCACCTCGACGGGCGGGTCGGCGAAGCCCGAGGCGGCCTCGAGCGCCACGGAACGCCGCGGCAGCACGGCCACGCCGTGGCCGTCGGCCACCGCCCGGGTCAACAGCAGCATGTCGTCGGTCTCCCAGCGCACCCGCGGTTCGAAGCCGACCGTGCGGCAGGCAGCCCGCACGGCGCGGCCGCAGGCGGCGTCCTCGGGCGGCATGACCCAGTCGGCGTCGGCGAGATCGGCGAGGGCAACCCGGTGGGGCGCCGCGTGCGGCGGGCGCACGACCACCAGCGCCTCGGTGTCGAGCTCGCGGATCACCGCCGCCTCGGGTAGCGCCAGGGGCACGTAGTCGTACTCGTCGACCACCGCGAGGTCGACGTCCCCGGCGAGCAGCAGGCCGAGGCCGTGCTGCGGCTCGGCGGACAGCACCGTGACGGCGACGCCCGGCGCGTCTACGCGCAGGGCACGGACGGCGGCCGACACCACGGTCGCGGCCGCGCTCGCGACGGACGCGACGACGACGGGCCCCGCCAGCGAGCCGGCGAGCCGGTCCAGGTCGGCTCGCGCGGCACCGAGGAGGTCGAGAACCTGGCCCGCGCGATCGGCGAGCGCCTGACCGGCGCCGGTCAGCACCACGCCCCGCGGCGAGCGGTCGAGCAGCGGGGTGCCGGCATCGCGCTCCAGCTGGGCGAGTGACTGCGACACCGCCGAGGCCGTGAGTCCGACGGCCCGGGCGGCAGCTGCGATGGAGCCGCGTCGGCCGACCTCGCGCAACAGCCGCAGCCGGCCGACGTCGAGCGGTTCGCCCCGCGTCACGACGCCGCCCTCATCCCAGCCACCTGGCCATAAGTAGAACTTACGGCATATCCTAGCGAGTCATAAGACTTCAAGGAGTTCCGATGAGCCTTCCCCAGCACGACGAGCTGGTCTCCGAGACCCGCGCCATCCTCGACCGGCTGGGCGTGGTCCTGCCCGATGCCGCCGGGGCGGGCGAGCTGGCCGCTCGCAGCCCGATCACGGGCGGCGAGCTGGCCCGCGTCGCGGCGCACACGCCGGCCGACGTCGCCGCGACGGTGGACGCCGCGCACGAGGCGTTCCGCTCGTGGCGCACCGTGCCGGCGCCGGTACGTGGCGCCCTCGTCCGCGAGCTGGGCCTGCTGCTGCGCGAGCACAAGGACGACCTCGGCGCGCTCGTCTCGATCGAGGCCGGCAAGATCCGGTCCGAGGGCCTCGGCGAGGTCCAGGAGATGATCGACATCTGTGACCTCGCGGTGGGCCTGTCGAGGCAGCTGACCGGGCTCACCATCGCCTCCGAGCGCCCCGGCCACCGCATGATGGAGCAGTGGCACCCGCTCGGCGTGGTCGGTGTCATCAGCGCCTTCAACTTCCCGGTCGCCGTCTGGTCCTGGAACTGCGCGCTGGCCTTCGTCTGCGGCGACCCCGTCGTGTGGAAGCCGTCGGAGAAGACGCTGCTCACCGCGCTGGCCTGCCAGGCCCTCGCGGCCGAGGCGGCGCGTCGCGTCGGGGCGCCGGCGGCCATCTCGTCGGTCGTCGTCGGCGACGCCGCCGTCGGCGAGGCGCTCGTGGACGACCCGCGGGTGGCGCTGGTGAGCGCGACGGGTTCGACCCGCATGGGCCGCGCCGTCGCGCCGCGCGTGGCCGGGCGGTTCGGACGGTTGCTGCTCGAGCTCGGTGGCAACAACGCTGCGATCGTCGCCCCGTCCGCCGATCTCGACCTCACCGTGCGCGGCATCGTGTTCTCCGCCGCCGGCACCGCGGGCCAGCGCTGCACGTCGCTGCGGCGCGTCATCGTGCACGAGTCGATCGCCGACGAGCTGGTCTCGCGGCTGACCGCGGCGTACGCGTCGCTGCCCATCGGCTCGCCCCTGGAGTCCGGCACGCTCGTCGGCCCGCTGGTCGACGAGGCGGCCTACCGCGGTTACGCCGACGCGCTGGAGAAGGCCGTCGCGAACGGCGGCGAGGTCGTCGCCGGCGGCTCACGCGTGCTCGCCGACGACGCCCCGGACGCCTACTACGTCCAGCCGGCGCTGGTGCGGATGCCCACCCAGTCGGAGATCGTGCAGGCCGAGACGTTCGCACCGGTCCTCTACGTCCTCACCTACTCCGACTTCGACGAGGCGCTGGCCATGCACAACGACGTGCCGCAGGGCCTGTCGTCGTCGGTCTTCACGCTGAACGTGCGCGAGGCGGAGCGGTTCGTCTCGCCCGACGGCTCCGACTGCGGCATCGCCAATGTCAACATCGGCCCGTCCGGCGCAGAGATCGGCGGCGCCTTCGGCGGCGAGAAGGAGACCGGCGGCGGGCGCGAGTCCGGCTCGGACGCATGGCGGGCCTACATGCGTCGCGCCACCAACACCGTCAACTACTCGACCGAATTGCCACTCGCGCAGGGCGTCGAGTTCGGCTGAGCCGACCCACCCTTCGGTGACGGTCAGAGTTCGGCGAGCTTGCGGAAGTCCCAGCTGACGATCTTCGCCGGCCGCACGCGCAGCCAGCCGTGCCGCTGGTCGTGCACCATCCGGCCCTCGTTGGCGCCCATGTATTTCGCGCCGAACAGCGCCTCGACGGGCGCCAGCGTCGGGTCGTCGGTGCCGGTACGCGGCAGCTCCCCCACCGGCTCGGCGCGTCCCGTGATCTCGACGCCGCGCAATTCCCAGTACTCGGCGCCGGTGTCCACCGTCACGCCGATGCGAGGGTCGCGCTGGAGGTCGGTCCACCGCTGGCTCTTGATGATCGAGTAGAGCCAGAGGTCCGTACCGTCCCACGCGAACCACAGCGGCGTCGCGTGCGGCCCGTCGGCGCCGATCGTCGCGACACGGCAGGTGCGTTCGTCGCCCAGGAAGGCGTCGCGCTCGTCGTCAGTCATGGCGATGCGCCGGCCGCGGCGCTGGCTGCGGATCCCGGGCGTGGCGTCGGTCATGGCCCCCGACGCTACCGCCAGACGCACCGCGGCCCCGGAGCACGTGCTCCGGGGCCGCGGTAGGTCGATGCAGGCGTCAGTGCTTGAACGCGTCCTTCACGTTCTCGCCGGCGTCCTTGAGGTCGGACTTGGACTGGTCCTTCTTGCCCTCGTTCTCCGTCGACTTGTCGCCGGTAGCAGCGCCGAGGCCTTCCTTCGCCTTGCCCTGGACGTCCTCGATCTTGTTCTTGATCTTGTCTGTGGCGCTCATGCCATCTCCTCTGTTCGGCAACGGCGTACTACAAAGCGATACCCGGCATCACCCCAGGCATAAACGCGCCGAGCCTCACGCTAACCGCGTCAGCTCCACCGTCACGGTGAGCCCGGTGGTGCGGTGCGGGCCGGCCACGATGCCCTTGATCGGTGCGACATCGGGGTAGTCGCGCCCGCTGCCGATCATTACGTGCCGTTCCTCGACGGCGGCCAGGTTCGTCGGGTCGTAGGCCACCCACTCCCCCAGCCACCACTCGACCCAGGCGTGGCTCTCGCCCTGTACCTTCTCGCCGATCACCGGCGCCGACGACGGGTGCAGGTAGCCCGAGACGTACCGGGCCGGGATGCCGACGTGGCGCAGCGCGCCCACGACGAGGTGCGCGTAGTCCTGGCAGACGCCCTTGCGCGCCTGCCACGCCTCCGCCGCCACGGTATGCACCTCGGTCGCGCCGACGACGTAGGTGACGGCGTCGTGCACTGCGGTGCTGACCTGCTGGGCCGTGGCGGCCGGGTCGTGGTCGGCGGCGATCGACGCGGCCAGATCGGCGAGTTCGAGCGGCGGTTCGGTGGCCGTCGTCTGCGTGACGAACTCGTTGTAGCGATCGTGGACGTCCCGGTCGCGCACCGCGGCCCAGTCGAGCGCGGCGTCGGCGGCCGGTCGGCGAGCGGCGTCGACCTCGACGAGGCTGGTAGCCCGCACTTCGAGCGCGCGGTGGACGCCGTTGGCCTCGAACACCCGGACGTCGTTGCCCCAGTAGTCGGTGTAGCGGAAGTGCCACGTCGCCGGCTCGATCTGCAGGTCGGACTCGAGGCGCATCTGCCACGGCGTCTGCGCCGGCGTCAGGCGGGCCTCGTTGAACGACGCGCTGACGCTGCGGTCGTACTCGTAGCGCGACGTGTGCCTGATGCGGTAGCGGGCGGTCATGGCCTCACTCCGTTCGGCCGGCAAAGCACAGCAACATGGTTCGCTCCGCAAGCGTCGCTCACGAGACCATCCACGACGTGACGACGCTGCGCGGGAAGTACCGCTGCGCGATGGCGTCGCTCGCGACCGAGCAGGCGCTCTGCACGCGTTCCATGACCTGGTAGACGTCCTCGAGCAGCTCGGCCGGCGGCGCGAACTCCAGCTCCGAGCGGATCATGCCCAGCACGCGGTGCGCTTGACGGGTCGTGCCGCGGTCGTCGATGCCGTGCAGTGCCGCCAGCTTGTCCAGCGACTTCTCGGCCACGACCAGGGCGCTCATCAGCGAGCGCGGGAAGATCGGGTCGAGCAGCAGGAACTCCGCGGCCCGGCGCTCGTCGACGGCGCCACGGGCGCTGCGCAGGAACGCCTGGTAGGCACCGCAGCTCTGCAGCAGCAGGGCCCAGGACGGTCCGGCCGTCCCGGACAGTGCCCGTGCAGCCGCCAGCCGGGCGATCATGTCGGCGCGTTCGATGCTGCGGCCGAGCACGAGGAAGTGCCACGCCTCGTCGCGGGACAGCGTGCTGTCGGCGGTGCCGTTGAAGGATGCGATCCGTTCGCGCACCCAGGTCAGGAACGGGTGCGGGTAGGCGCGGTGCCGTGTCTGCGCCGACTCGCGCCACGTGACGTTGATGCTCTCCCAAAGCTCGGCGCTGATGACCTCGCGGCTGCGGCGCCCGTTCTCCCGCGCGGCGCCGATGGCCCCGATCACCGACGCCGGCGTGGAGTCGTCCCACACCAGCACCTCGAGCACGCCGTCGCGCCGGATCGGCTCGTCCGACTCGTGACCCATCGCCGAGAGCAAGGACGCGCAGACGACGTCCTCGGGCGCCCACGGGTCGTCGAGCAGCAGGCTGAGGTGGACGTCGACGATGCGGCTCGTGTCCTCGGCACGTTCGGTGTAGCGCCCGATCCAGTACAGCGACTCGGCGATCCGGCTAAGCACGAGCAACCCCTTGCTGCTGCTGTTGTTGCTGTTGCTTGATCTCCAGGTCGATGGCGGACTCGACGGCCGGCAGGGCGCCGTGCGGCGCCGCGACGGTGCGGGTGACGGTGCGGGCGGGTGCGGTGTGCCGGTCACCGGCCAGCACCCAGGTGTCCTTCGAGCCGCCGCCCTGGCTGGAGTTGACGACCAAAGAGCCCTCGGGCAGCGCGACCCGGGTCAACCCGCCGGGCAGCACCCACACATCGTCACCGTCGTTGACCGCGAACGGGCGCAGGTCGACGTGGCGGGGCGCGACCTCGTCGCCGATCAAGGTCGGCACCGTCGACAGCTGCACCACCGGCTGCGCGATCCAGCCGCGCGGGTCGGCCAGCAGCCGCCGCCGCAGCGCCTCGAGCTCGGCGGGGCTCGCCTGCGGCCCGATCACCAGGCCCTTGCCGCCGGCGCCGTCCACCGGCTTGACGACCAGTTCGTCCAGGCGGTCGAGGACCTCCTCGAGCGCGCCGGGATCCTCGAGGCGCCAGGTGTCGACGTTGGGCAGGATCGGCTCCTCGTCCAGGTAGTAGCGGACGAGGTCGGGCAGGTAGGTGTAGATCAGCTTGTCGTCGGCGACGCCGTTGCCGACGGCGTTGGCGATGGTGACGTTGCCGGCGCGCGCGGCGGTGAGCAGGCCGGGACAACCGAGCGTGGAGTCGGACCGGAACTGCACCGGGTCCAGCCACTCGTCGTCGGTACGGCGGTAGATGACGTCGACCCGGCGCTCGCCGGACGTGTCGCGCATGCGCACGACGCCGCCGGAGCAGACGAGGTCACGGCCCTCGACCAGCTCGACGCCCATGGCGCGCGCGAGCCACGCGTGCTCGAAGTAGGCGCTGTTGTAGACACCAGGGGTCAGCACGACGACGCACGGGTTGGACACGCCGCCCGGCGCGGCCGCCCGCAGCGCGGCCAGCAGGCGCTGCGGGTAGTGCGAAACCGGACGCAGCCGCAGGCTGCCCAGTACGTCGGCCCACTGCTGGCGCATCGCGGCGCGGTTGGCGAGCACGTAGCTGACCCCCGACGGCACGCGGACGTTGTCCTCGAGCACCCGGAACGTGCCCTGCTCGTCACGGATGAGGTCGATACCCGAGACGTGCACGCGCACGCCGTTCGGCGGTTCGAGGCCGTGCACGGCGCGGTGGAAGTGCTTGGACGTGGTGATCACGCTGCGCGGCACGACGCCGTCGGTGACGACGCGGCGGTTGCCGTACACGTCGGCGAGGAAGGCCTCGAGGGTGGCGACCCGCTGCCGCACGCCGCGCTCGATGACGCCCCAGCTCTCGTCGTCGATCACGCGAGGCACGATGTCGAGCGGGAAGGGGCGTTCCTCGCCGCCGACGTCGAAGGTGACGCCCTGGTCGAGGTAGGCGCGGGCCAGCGACTCGACCCCGGCGCGCAGCTCCGACGTCCCGATGCGGCGGATCGTCTCGTGCAGCATGCGGTACGGAGCGCGGGCCGTGCCGTCGGCCGCGATCATCTCGTCCCAGGCCGCCCCGAGCGCGTACCCGTCGAACACCTCGGCCATCGACGGCATCGTAGGCAGCTCCTGTATCGCCTCGGTTACGCCCCGGCCGCGGCGCGGGGCGTCCCGACGCGGGCGGCGGCCAGCTCGATGCGATCGTCGGGTTGGACCGCCGCGACTCGGAAGTATGCCTGGCCCTGGGTGCCGTAGAACTCGCCGGGCGAGACGACGATGCCGGCGCGTGCGGCGAGCTCGCGCGCGGCGGCCCACGCATCGCCGCCGGGCGCAGCCACCCACAGGTAGAACGCGCCGTCGGGCAGCGCGCACGGGAAGCCGACAGACCCGAGCAGATCGGCAAGCACGGCCAGCCGGCGCAGATACCGCTCACGCTGCAGCTCGACGTGGGCGTCGTCGTCGAGGGCGATGACGGCAGCGCTCTGCACCGGGCCGGGAGGCATGAGACCGACGTGCTTGCGGACCTCGCGCAGGTAGTGCACGAGCTCCGGATCGCCGGCGTAGAAGCCGATGCGGGCACCGGCGAAGTTGTCGCGCTTGGACAGCGAGTGCACCGCGAGCACGCCCTCGACGCCCTCGCGCAGGATCGTCGTCGGACCGGCGACGTGCCAGGTGAACTCGGCGTAGCACTCGTCGGACAGCACCGGCACGCCACGGGCACGTCCCCAGGCCGCCGCGGCGGCGAGGTCGTGCAGCTCGCCCGTGGGATTGGACGGCGAGTTGACCCAGACGCAGAGCGCGCGTGCGGCGTCGGCCTCGTCGATGTCGTCCAGATGCAGGTACGGCACCGCGCGGAGCCGGGCGAGCGTGGCGCCCATTTCGTAGGTGGGGTAGCTGATGGCCGGGTACAGCACGGTGTCGCGGTCGGGGGTGCGCAGGTTGAGGTACTGCGGCACCGTCGCCACGAACTCCTTGGTGCCGACGCACGCCGCGACCTCGGTCTGCGGGTCGACCCTGGCACCGAGGCGTCGCTCGATCCAGCGCGCGGCGGCCTGGCGCAGCGCCGGCGTGCCGATCGAGGGCGGGTAACCGCGCGCGGCCGTGCCGTCGGCCAGCGCGGCCAGCACGTCGGGCGGCGGCGGGTCGCACGGCGTCCCGATCGAGAGGTCGACCTTGCCGCCGTCGTGCCGGTCGGCGATGGCGGCGATGTCGTCGAGGCGGTCGTACGGGTACGGCGGCGGGACGAACGGGGTTGTCATCGCTTCTCCCGATGGTCGTCGAGCAGCTGCGCGAGGTGCACGCTTGACCGTCCGGCGAGCTGGTCGAGCTGCGTGCGGCACGAGAAGCCGTCGGCGAGCAGGACGGCGTCCTCGCCCGCGGCACGGACGGCCGGCAGCAGCGCCGTCTCGGCCACCTTGACCGAGACCTCGTAGTGGCCCTGCTCGACACCGAAGTTGCCGGCCAGCCCGCAGCACCCGCCCACCGCCTCGACGTCGGCACCGGCGGCACGCAGCAGGGCGGCGTCGGTGCTCCATCCCATGACGGCGTGCTGGTGGCAGTGCGGCTGGGCGACGGCGCGGACCCCGTCGAGCCGCGGCGGCGTCCACCCGGCAGTCTCGGCGAGCAGCTCGGCGAGGGTGCGGGTCTGCTGCGCGACCTGGGTGGCGCGCGGGTCGTCGGCCAGCAGCTCGGTGACGTCGTGGCGCAGCACGGCCGTGCACGACGGTTCCAACCCGACGATCGGCAGGCCCTCGCGGACGGCGGGTTCGAGTGCGTCCAGGGTGCTGCGCAGCTGCTTCCTGGCGCCGTCGAGCTGACCGGTCGAGATCCAGGTGAGACCGCAACACACCGCGCGGTCGGTGAGGCGGACGGAGTAGCCGGCCGCTTCGAGCACCCGCACCGCGGCCTGCCCGACCTCGGGGCTGAAGTGGTCGGTGAAGGTGTCGGCCCAGAGCAGCACCGGCGTGCCCGGTGCCGTCGGACGCGCCTCGAACCAGGCGCGGAAGGTCTGCTCGGCGAAGCGCGGCAGATCGCGCCGGTCGTCGATGCCGCCGAGCCGCTTGGACAGGGCGGCGAGCCGCGGCATGCGCAGGGCCGCGTTCGCGAGCCGCGGCATGCCCGACGCCAGGCGGGCCCACCGCGGGAGCCAGCCGAGGGCGTAGTGCGACGCCGGGCGCCGCTTTCCCTTGTAGCGCTGGTGCAGCACCTCGGCCTTGTACGTGGCCATGTCGACCCCAGCCGGGCAGTCGGACGAGCAGCCCTTGCACGACAGGCACAGGTCGAGCGACTCCTGCAGCTCCGGCGCGTCGAAGCCGCCGATCAGCGTGCCGTTGGCGAGCTCCTGCAGCACGCGGGCGCGACCCCGGGTGGAGTCCTTCTCGTCCCTGGTAGCGAGGTAGGACGGGCACATCACGCCACCTCCCACGGTCGTGTCCGCGCGACACTTCCCCACTCCCACACAGCGGTGCACCGCGGTCGAGAGGTCGCCGCCGTCCTTGGAGTAGGCGAACGCGAGGTTCGTGCGCAGCTGGCGCGCGGCGGGCACGCGCAGGTCGGCGTCGACCGGAGCGGGGTCGACGATGACGCCGGGGTTGAGCAGGTTGGCCGGGTCGAAGATGTGCTTGACCAGCCCGAACAGCCGGATGGCTTCCGCGGAGTACATGTACGGCAGCAGCTCGCCGCGCGCGCGGCCGTCACCGTGCTCGCCGGACATCGAGCCGCCGTGCCGGCCGACCAGCCGGGCCGAGGCGGTGACGAAGTCGCGGAAGACCTTCGCGTCGCGCGAGAACGGAAAGTCGATGCGCACGTGCACGCAGCCGTCGCCGAAGTGGCCGTAGGCCAGCCCGTCCAGGTCGTGCTCGCGCATGAGCGCCATGAACTCGCGCAGGTAGGCCCCGAGGTGTTGCGGCGGGACGGCGGCGTCCTCCCACCCGGGCCACGCCGGCGCGCCTGCAGGGGTGCGGCCGGCGAGTCCGGTGCCGTCCTCGCGGATGCGCCAGAGCGCGCGGGCCGGCGCACCGGTGACGATCGCCGAGTCCAGGCACTCGGCGTCGGCCACCAGCTTGGCCGCGGCGTCGCGTGCCTCGGCCTCGGTGGCGCCGGCGGTCTCGACGAACAACCATCCCCCGCCGCGCGGCAGGTCCGGCACCGCAGACGCGCCACGCCGCCTGCGGACCACGTCGACGAGGCGCGCGTCGATGCCCTCCAGCGCTACTGCGCCGTGCGGCAGCAGCGCGGGCACGGCATCGGCGGCGGCGGCCATGTCCTCGTATCCGAGCACGCACAGCGCGACGGCCGGCGGGGACTCGACGAGGCGGACGGTGGCGCCCAGCAGAACGGCGAGCGTGCCCTCGGTGCCGACCAGCAGCTTGGCGAGATCGACGTCGTTCTCCGGCAGCAGGTGCTCCAGCGAGTACCCGGACACCTGGCGCGGGAAGCGGCCGAACTCGGTGCGGATGATCCCCAGGTTGGCCTCGGCCAGCGTGTTCAGGCGTTCCCGCAGCCGCTGCTCGGCGCGGGTGCCCGGCACGGTGTCACGATTGCCGCAGGCGATGCGGTCGCCGGCCGCGGTGAGCACGTCCAGGGCGACGACGTTCTCGGCCGTCCGCCCGTACTTCAGCGCGCGCGCGCCGCAGGCGTTGTTGCCGATCGAGCCGCCGATGGTGGCGCGGGCGTGCGTGGACGGGTCGGGGCCGTAGCGCAGTCCGTACGGCGCCGCAGCGGCGGTGATCGAGTCCAGGATCGCGCCAGGTTCGACCCGGGCGGTGCGGGCGTCGGGGTCGACGGCGAGGACGCGGTTCAGGTGGCGCGACAGGTCGAGCACGAGGCCGGTGCCGACAGCGTTGCCCGCCGTCGAGGTGCCGCCGCCACGCAGGGTGACCGGCACCCGCAGCTCGCGGGCGGCCGCCACCGCGGCGATCACCTCGTCGGTGTGCCGCGGGAACGCGACGGCCGACGGCACGATGCGGTAGTTCGACGCGTCGCTGGAGTACTCGGCCCGCCGGCGGGTGCTGTCGTCGACCTCGGCCAGGCCGGCCCGGCGCAGGGCGGCGGCGAGGTCGGCGGACGCGGTCACTGCACCATTCTCCCGGACGAGGCCAGCTGCGTTCCGCCGCCCGCCCCGAGGTGCTTGTCACTGCGCCCGGTCGGCATCTCGATCTCCGGCACCGACCGTGCGGAGTGACAAGCGGGCGAGAGGCGAGGTCAGGGCGCGAGGTAGGGCGGCGGCGGTGTGCCGTCGAGGGCGTAGGCCAGCGCGGCCCGGGCGGCGACGGGGCCGACGAGGTTGCCGGTGCCGTTGTAGCCACCGACCGCGACCACGCCCGGGCGCGACCTCCGTGCACAGCGGCCGCCCGTCCGCGGTGAAGCCGACCGACGCCGCCCAGCGGTGCGTGACCTCGAACGGGACGCCCAGGAACCGTGCCGCCACCTGCTCGATGTGCGCCTGCACGCCGGGCGTCGGATCGGTCGCGTCGGTCCACTCATCGTCGACGAACCGGTCGCGGCCGCCGCCGGCGAACAACCGCCCGTCCGGGCTCTGCTGCACGTAGTCGTAACCCCAGCGGCCGTACACGGGGCAGGGCACGACGGGCGGCCCCAGCGGGGACGTCGCCAGCATCTGCAACCGCGCCGTCCGGACGCGGCCGTCCAGCGAGGGAAGCACAGCCGGCAGGCGACCGTCCACCGCGACGACGACGGCCCCGCAGGACACGACGCCTCGGGACGTGTGCACGGCGCCTGACTCGACCCGGGTCACCGGTGTCCGCTCGGCGAGCAGGGCGACGTGCGACAGCCGGGACGCGAGGGCCACCGCCCGCACGGCGGGATTGGTGGCCGCGTCGTCCGGCAGGAAGATCCCGCGCCCGAACGCCCCGTCGTAGGCCTCGACTGCGATGCCGTGTGCGCGCAGCGCGGCGGCGTGCGCCGCGCAGTCGGCGGCCTCGTGCTCGCGGTCGGCGGCCTCTACCGCGTCGACCGGCTCACCCGGCAAGCCGGCCAGCCGGATGGACCCCGCCCGCCGCACCGCACCCCGCGGCAGCAACGCGACCAGCTCGTCGATCTCTGCGAGTGTGGCGCGGTAGAGCTCCACCGCGGACGGGCCCCACGCCGCGATGGCGTCGTGCAGGAACAGCGCCGGCCCGCCGAGCAGGAACCCGCCGTTGCGCCCGGCGGCGCCCGCGGCCACTCGCCCCGCGTCCACGCCGACGACCGCCAGGCCGCGGTCGAGCGCCGCGCCCACCGCCGCGAGACCGGACCCGCCCAGCCCGACGACGCACACGTCGGCGGTGGCGTCACCGGCCAGCGGCGGCAGGCCGGGCCACTCCTCGACGAGTGGGTCGGCATCCCACCCGACGGCCGACGGGGGGGTGTTCACAACACCTTGGACAGGAAGGCCTTCGTCCGTTCGTGCTGCGGGTTGCCGAGCACGGTGCGCGGGTCGCCGGCCTCGACGACGACCCCGCCGTCCATGAACACGAGCTGGTCACCGACCTCGCGGGCGAAACCGATCTCGTGCGTCACGACGACCATCGTCATGCCCTCGACGGCGAGGTCGCGCATGACCTGCAGCACCTCGCCCACCAGTTCGGGGTCGAGCGCGGACGTCGGCTCGTCGAAGAGCATCAGCTTGGGCTGCATCGCCAGCGCCCGTGCGATCGCAACGCGCTGCTGCTGGCCGCCGGAAAGCTGGTTCGGGTAGGCGGCCTGCTTGTCGGCGAGCCCGACGCGCTCGAGCAGCGCGACCGCCGACGCGCGTGCCGAGGCGCGCGGCTGCTTGCGCACCTTGACCGGCGCCTCGAGCACGTTCTCGAGCGCCGTCATGTGCGGGAACAGGTTGAACCGCTGGAAGACCATGCCGATGTCGGCGCGCTTGCGGCACACGTCGCGGTCGCGCAGTTCGTGCAGCCGCCCGTTGCGTTCGCGGTAGCCCACCAGCTCGCCGTCGACAGACAGCCGTCCGGCGTTGATGCGCTCGAGGTGGTTGATGCAGCGCAGGAAGGTCGACTTGCCCGACCCCGACGGGCCGATCACGACCATCACCTCGCCCGGCTGCACCACGAGGTCGATGCCCTTGAGCACCTCGAGCGTGCCGTAGCGCTTGTGCACGTTCTCGGCCAGCACCATCGGCGTGGTCATCAGTGCCTCCCCGCGCTGAGCGGGCCGGCCTCGACCGCGATGCTCGCGGGCGGCGGGGCGTGGAAGGTCGTGGCGATGGTCCGGAACCGCTGCAGCGGGGTCGGCGGCAGCGCCCGCGACGACCCGCGGGCGTAGTAGCGCTCGACGTAGTACTGCCCGATGGTCAGCACCGACGTGATGATCAGGTACCAGATGCTGACGGTGAGCAGCATCGGTACCGTCTGGTAGGTCCGCGCCGCGATCTGCTCCTGCGCGTAGAACAGTTCCGTGACCGTCGCGTAGGACACCAGCGACGAGTTCTTCAGCATCGAGATCAGCTCGTTGCCGGTCGGCGGGATCACCACCCGCATCGCCTGTGGCAGCACCACGCGCCACATCGTCAGTGCCCGGGTCATGCCGAGCGACTGCGCGGCCTCGCTCTGTCCCTCGTCGACGGACAGGATGCCGGCGCGGACGATCTCGGCCATGTACGCGGCCTCGTTGAAGCCCAGCGCGATGGTGCCGGCGATGAACGGGGTGATGAGGTTGTTCGCGTCGAGATGCGTGACCGCAGGCCCGAACGGCACGCCCAGCGACGAGCTTCGGGTACAGGTAGGAGATGCCCTGGTACCAGAACACGACCTGCACCAGCAGCGGCGTGCCGCGGAAGAACCAGATGTAGACCCAGGCGATACCGGACAGCACCGGGTTCACCGACAGCCGCATCACCGCGAGCAGCACGCCGCCGATGATGCCGATCGCCATGCCCAGCACGGTCAGCTCGATGGTCACCAGCGCGCCGTGCAGGATCTGGCTGGAGAAGAAGTAGTCGCCGACGACTCCCCAGCCGAAGCGGGTCTGCGTGATATTGCCGCGGGCCACCGTCGAGAAGATCGTCGCGATGAGCATCGCGACGAGCACGGCGATGACGACCATCGCCACCCACCGGCCGGGGTGGCGGACCGGCACCGCCTTGATGTCCGCCGGCCGGCCTCCCTGCTGCTGCGGGAGGCCGGCCTGCTTGTCGAACGCGACCACGTCGGTCAGGTCAGCTCTGGGCGCCGTCGAGCACCGGTGCGGTGATCGCGCCGCTGGTGACGCCCCACTTGCCCAGCAGGGACTTGTACGTGCCGTCCGACTGCAGCGCCTTGACCGCCGCCAGCACAGCCTTGGCCATGCCGTTGCCCTTCGGCAGCGCGATGCCGTACGGCGCGACCGCGAAGGCCGACCCGGTCGCCTGGAACTGACCGTTGGACTGCTTGATGATGTAGCCGACGACCTGCGAGTCGGCGAAGCCGACATCGGCCCGGCCGCTCGACACGGCGAGGTTGGCCTGGTTCTGGTCGGCGAACGAGAGCACCTTGACCGAGCACTTCTTTGCCTGGGCCTGGGCGTCGGTCTGCTCGGTGGTGCCGGTCTCGACCGCGACAGTGGCCTTGCACAGGGAGCTGAGGCCGTTGAACTTCTTGCTGCTGCCGGACTTGACGTAGAACGCTTCGCCGGCCTGGAAGTAGGTCACGAAGTCGACGACCTTCTCGCGCGCCTTGGTGTCGGTGAACGACGACAGGCCGACGTCGTACTTGCCGTCCTGCAGGCCGGGGATGATGTTGTCGAACTTGACGTTGACGAGGTTCGCCTTGAGTCCCATGGTCTTGGCCAGCGCGTTCGCGAGGTCGGCGTCCAGGCCGACGATCTTGTTGCCGCTGGACAGGGACTCGTCGGGCGGGTAGCTGGCGTCGAGGGCGACGGTGACGGTGCCCTTGGACGAGATCTTGCTCGGGACGAGCGCCGCCACCGCGGCGACCTTGCCGCCCGACGAGCCGGCGCCGTTCGAGCCGGCCGAGGCGGAGCTCGACGCGTGCGAGGCCCCTGAGCTCGCGTTGGACTTGCTGCTGGAGCTCGCACACCCGGCGAGGGCGACGAGAGCGGCGACGGCGGTCGCGACAACGACCGTGCGAGTGCGTGCGGACAACGGATCCTCCGATGTGGTGCTGGGTTGGCCGACACCCTAGTCACGACGGCTGAGGTCCCGCCGGGGCCTTCCGACACCCGTCGGGGACGCGCCGGGCAGCGTTACGGAAACGCGATCTTGCTCTTGCCCAGCGTCACGACGCCACCCTCGGAGACGTGGTAGCGGTGCCGGTCCAGATCCGGCTCCAGACCGATGTGCGCGCCCTCCGGCACGACGACGTCCTTGTCCAGGATCGCCTTGCGCACCACGGCACCACGCCCGATCTGCACCCCGTCCATCAACACCGAACCCTCGACGTAGGCGCCCGCCGCCAGCCGCACGTTCTCCGCGATCACGCTGTGCCGCACCGTCGCGCCGGCCACAATGACGCCCGCACCGACCATCGATTCCTGCGCGATGCCGCCCTCGATGAACTTCGCCGGCGGCAACTGCGCGTGATAGGTGTAGATCGGCCACTGCTGGTTGTACAAGTTGAAGATCGGGTGGACCGCGACGAGGTCCATGTGCGAGTCGTAGTACGCGTCGATCGTCCCCACGTCGCGCCAGTACCCGCGGTCGCGGTCCTCTGCGCCGGGCACCTGGTTGTCGGCGAAGTCGTACACGTAGGCGGCGTCCCGCTTGACCATCATCGGGATGATGTTGGTGCCCATGTCGTGCACCGACTGCTCGTCCTCGGCGTCCTCGCGCAGCACGTCGAGCAGGGCGTCGGTCGTGAAGACGTAGTTGCCCATGGACGCGTAGCTCTCGTCCGGGCTACCGGGCAATCCCGGCGGCTCCGCTGGTTTTTCCAAGAAGTCGACGATGCGGTGGTCGGCGTCGGCGTCGATGACGCCGAAGGCGGTCGCCTCCGCCCGCGGCACCCGGATGCCGGCCACCGTGGCTCCGGCACCGCTCTCGATGTGCTGCGCCACCATCTGCCGGGGGTCCATCCGGTACACGTGGTCGGCGCCGAAGACGATGATGTAGTCGGGCTTGTCGTCGTAGATCAGGTTGGCCGACTGCAGGATCGCGTCGGCGCTGCCGGTGTACCAGCGCGGGCCGAGCCGCTGCTGCGCCGGCACCGGCGTGACGTAGTTGCCCAGCACCGTCGACATCCGCCACGTCTGCGTGATGTGCCGGTCCAGCGAGTGCGACTTGTACTGCGTCAGCACGCAGATGCGCAGGTACCCGGCGTTGACCAGGTTGGACAGGACGAAGTCGATCAACCGGTAGTTGCCGCCGAACGGCACCGCGGGCTTGGCCCGATCGGCCGTCAACGGCCACAGCCGCTTACCCTCGCCGCCGGCGAGCACCATCCCGAGCACTCGGGGCTCCCGCGCCATAACCCTCACCCTAACCACTACGGACGTGAACTGAGGGTGTTCTTCCCAGCCTTGTCGTCCTGTACGGGGGGTCTAGCGTGATGCGCATGCGCGTCGCCGTCCTGACCCGCGAGTACCCGCCGGAGGTCTACGGCGGCGCGGGCGTGCACGTCGAGTTCCTCGCACGCGAGCTTCGGCGCCTGGTCGAGGTGGACGTCCACTGCTTCGGCAAACCCCGCAGCGAGCCGGGTGTGCACGCCTACAGCGACCCGGTCGGGCTGGAGAACGTCAACGGCGCCCTGCGCACGATCGGCGTCGACGTCGCGATCGCGGCCGCGCTCGACGGGGCCGACGTGCTCCACTCACACACCTGGTACGCCAACATGGCCGGCGTCATGGGCGCGCAGATGTACGGCGTGCCGCACGTGCTGACCGCGCACAGCCTCGAACCGCAGCGTCCGTGGAAGGCCGAACAACTCGGCGGTGGCTACCGGGTGTCGTCCTGGGCCGAGCGGCAGGCCTACGAGACGGCGGACGCCGTCGTGGCGGTGTCGTACGGCATGCGCGCCGACGTCCTCGATGCCTACCCCTTCGTCGACCCGGCCAAGGTGCACGTGATCCACAACGGCATCGATTCGACGCTCTACGCGCCGTCGCACGACGAGAACATCCTGGCCCGCTTCGGCATCGACCCCAACCGCCCGTCGGCGATCTTCGTCGGGCGCATCACGCGGCAGAAGGGCGTCGCCCACCTGCTGAACGCGGCGGCCCGCTTCGACCCCGACGTGCAGCTGATCCTCTGCGCCGGCGCACCGGACACGCCGGAGATCGCGGCCGAGACGGCCGCTGCGGTCGAGCGGCTCGCCGCCTCGCGCTCCGGCGTGTTCTGGATCCGCGAGATGCTGCCGCGCGACGAGCTGGCGCCGCTGCTCACCTCGGCCACGGTGTTCGTCTGCCCGTCCGTGTACGAGCCGCTCGGCATCGTCAACCTCGAGGCGATGGCGTGCGAGACCGCGGTGGTCGCGAGCGCGGTCGGCGGCATCCCCGAGGTCGTGGCCGACGGCCTCACCGGAACCCTCGTGCCGTACCACACGGTGCCCGTCGAGCAGTTCGAGCAGGGCATCGCCGACGCCGTCAACGCGCTGTGCGGGGATCCGGCCCGGGCCCGCGCGATGGGCCTCGCCGGCCGCGACCGCGCCGTGCACGACTTCGGGTGGGACACGATCGCGCACCGCACCGTGGAGCTCTACGAGTCGCTGCTCCGCTAGCTGAGATCGTGCGGCAGGACGATCAGCGCGGTGGCGGTGCCCGGCTCGACCTCGGTGAAGCCGCCGTCCTGCACCACCGGCGCTCCAGCCGCGACGGCGTCGGCCCACTGCCGCTCGGTGGCGTCGCGGACGGCGATCGGCAGGTCGGCGGCACGCCACGCGGCCCGGTTGGACGGCGATGCGGCGCGCCAGCCGAGCTGCGCGGCGTGCGCTGCCTGCGCCATCGCCTTGCCCTCGGTCATGGCGGCGTGCGGGGACAGCAGGACGGTGGGCACGCCGGGCGGCACCGGTACCGGCGGCGTCGGGTCGGTCAGCGTGGTGCCGCCGACCTGCAGCTTGGCCAGGTCGGGCGGCCACTCCTCCACGGGGACGGGCGGGAAGACCCGCAGTTCTGCGGTCCCGACGCGGACGGCGAGCCCCGGCAACTCACCCGCACGCCGCCACGGGGCACCGCGGGCGCGGCGCACGACCTTGCGGATCCGCTGGCCGTCCCACGCCGCGAGCGCTTCCGCCCACTCCGGATGCGGTTCGGCGAGCATGAGCAGCACGCCGCGAGCCGCGGCCTCGAGCGCGTCGGTGCGGTCTGGTGGATCGTCGCGCTCGATCCGCACGACGAAGGGCAGGACGAGTTCGCCGGCCGGCCGTCGCTCGTCAGGCGACACGCCGTCTGTCATGCCAGTGACGCGACCCAGGCGTGCAGCAGCCGTGCGCCGAAGCCGGTGGCGCCGCGCGCGAGCAGGCCGTCGTCCTCGGCCAGCCGCGCCGGGCCGGCTATGTCGAGGTGGGCCCAGGGCAGGCCACCGGTGAAGTGCCGCAGGAACAGCGCCGCCGTGATGCCACCGGGGTTGCCCGGAGAGTTGGTGGCGTCCGCGACGTCCGAGCGCAGCGCACCCTCGTACTCCCGGGCCAGCGGCATCCGCCACAGCGGCTCCCCCGCCTCGTCCCCGGCTGCGACGAGCTGGCCGGCCAGCTCGTCGGACGTGGCGAACAACCCGCCGATGCGCAGCCCGAGAGCGCTCTTCATCGCCCCCGTCAGCGTCGCGACGTCGACGAGCGCGCTCGGCCGCAGCCGGGCCACGGCCCACGCCAGCGCGTCGGCGAGCACGAGGCGCCCTTCGGCGTCGGTGTTGTGGATCTCGCTGGTGCGACCGCCGACGTGCCGCACGACATCGCTGGGGCGGTACGAGCCGCCGGAGAACGCGTTCTCGGCGGCGGGCACGAGCGCGGTCACCCGGACGGGGACCCGATCGTCGGCGATCATCGCGATCGCGGCGAGCACGGCGGCCGCGCCCGACATATCGGTGTGCATGAGGCGCATCGCGTCGCCGCGTTTGCGGTTGAGCCCGCCGGTGTCGAAGGTGATGCCCTTGCCGACCAGCACGATGTGGGCGCCGGCCACCGCGCCCCGCGGGCGCCACGAGGCCTCGACGAACCGCGGCGGCCCGCTCGCCGCGGCCCCGACCGCCAGCACACCGCCGAAGCCGTTCTCGGCCAGCCACTGCTCGTCGTGCACGGTGACGGCGACGCCGTGTCCGTCCAGGTGCTCGGCCGCCTGCCGCGCCAGCCAGTCGGGGGTCTTGGTGCCGGCCGGGGCGTTGGCGAGATCGCGGGCCCAACAGCGCTCGACTCCGCGCCGGCGACCGCGCTCCACCGCCGCGGCGGCATCGTCACCAGCAGCCCCGGCCAGCACGATCTCGCTCGGACCGGGCTCGGCGCGGCTGGCCTGCGAGTACCGGTAGGCCCCGAGGACGAGGCCCTCGGCCAGGTCGGCGAGCCGGTCGGCGGGCAGCGGCGGCACGACGACGGTGCTGCTCCCGGACGGGAGGGCCCGGGCGATCCGGCCGCCCGCTTCACGCAGGGCCGCGGGCTCGTCGGGCAGCGCGATCGGCGGCTCGTCGCCCGCGGCGGCGGTGCGCAGGACGACGGGGGTGTGGACGTTCGCGGAAACTGCGGTGCCCGTGGAAGCCATGCCCCGATCCTGGCCGATCAGGCCCACGGACAGCACACGGCCCCGGGGTGCCGCACTGATCGTGCGGGGGCCCCGGGGCCGGCGTGGACGTGGGGTGCGCTCAGGTACCCACCGACTTGAGCGCGTCGCCGAGCGCCTCGGCCTCGTCCGGTGTCATCTCGACGACGAGGCGGCCGCCGCCTTCCAGCGGCACGCGCATCACGATGCCGCGGCCCTCCTTGGTGACTTCGAGCGGGCCGTCGCCCGTCCGCGGCTTCATGGCCGCCATGCCAACCTCCTCATGAGCCCACGCGCTCATTGCTGTCGAGACCTACCGACGCACCCTGGTCGCGCCGGCCTTCCCGGCCCATTCTTCCAGTATGGGATGCGCCGTGCCCAACCCGAGTGGCGCCGCGCGTGCGACGCGCTCCCGGCGCGCGATCGGCCGGCGACGGGAACCCTGGCGCCACGGGTGCAGGAATGCGAACATATGTTCGTGTCGGACGACGGTGGGCGGACGGGCGCGCGGCCGCGCGAGCACATCCTGCACGCCGATCTCGACTCCTTCTACGCCTCGGTCGAGCAGCGTGACGACCCGGCGCTTCGGGGGCGCCCGATCATCGTGGGGGGCGGGGTCGTGCTGGCCGCGAGCTACGAGGCGAAGGCCTACGGGGTCCGCTCGGCGATGGGGTTGGGGCGGGCCCGCGAGCTCTGCCCGCAGGCGATCGTCGTGCCGCCGCGTTTCGAGCCCTATTCGGCCGCGAGCAAGGCGGTCTTCGCCGTCTTCGAGGACACCACCCCGCTGGTCGAGGGCATCTCCATCGACGAAGCCTTCCTCGACGTCGGTGGGCTGGGTGCGGTGGCCGGCTCACCGGTCGAGATCGCGGTGCGGTTACGGGCCCGCGTGCGCGACGAGGTCGGGTTGCCGATCACGGTCGGCGTGGCGCGCACCAAGTTCCTGGCCAAGGTGGCCAGCGGCGTCGCCAAGCCCGACGGCCTGCGGGTGGTTCCGGTCGAGGGCGAGCTGGACTTCCTGCACCCGCTGCCGGTGCAGAAGCTCTGGGGCGTCGGGGCGAAGACGGCGGCCAAACTGGCCGAGCGCGGCATCTTCACCGTCGGCGAGGTGGCCGCCCTCGAACCGGCCTCGCTGATCGCGATGCTCGGACGAAACTCGGGGCGGCACCTGAACGCGCTGGCGCACAACCGCGACCCGCGTGCGGTGCAGGTCGGCCGGCGGCGCCGCTCGATCGGCGCCCAGCGGGCGATGGGGTTGCGCCGTTACGAGCTCGACGACATCGACGCCACGCTGATCAACCTCGTCGACAGGACCTCGCGCCGGCTGCGCGCCGCCGGCCGGCTCAGCCGGACCGTCGTGCTGCGGCTGCGCTTCGGCGACTACACACGCGCCACCCGTTCGCACACCCTCCCGCGCCCGACGGCCGACACCGAGGCCTTCCTGGCCGCCCTGCGGGCCCTCGTCGCCGCGGCGATGCCGGTGATCGAACGTGACGGGCTGACGATGCTGGGCGTCACGCTGGCCAATCTCGACGACGACGAGAGCCTGCAGCTCGAACTGCCGTTCGCGAGCTACGACCGGCGGGTGCTGGACGCCGCGCTCGACGGCATCCGCGACCGCTTCGGCAAGCAGTCGGTCACGCGCGGGGTGCTCGTCGGCCGCGACCCGGGCTGGGAGGTCCCGCTGCTGCCCGACTGAGTGTCATCCGCAGGGCGGAAGCGGCGGCAACCGTCTCCGACCACGCCACCGGGCGACTAGCAGCCGCAGGACTGCGGCGTGGCGACCGATGTCAGGGTGACCAGGTTCGTCCGCGCCGCTTGTTCGGCGAGGTAGGGCAACGCCACGATCACGTCCGTCAGCGGTGGCACGGTGGCAGCGAACTTCGGGTCTGCCAGCGAGCTGGCCAGCGCCTGCCCCCACCCGGGTCCGAGCTGCGCCACAAGAGCCTTCGTGACCGCGGCCGGCACGCCCTTGGCGGCCAGCGTCTTGAGGGCCGCCGACACCGAATCCGGCGTCAAGGTCTGGTCGCCGGCGATCTCGGCGGCCGCGTCAGCCGCGGCCAGGTGAGCCGCGGAGAGCTCGGTGGTCACAGCGGCTGCGAGCGCCGTGAGCCGGTCGGCGTGCAGCTGGGCGACGGCGCCGTCCTTCGCGCGCACCGCGCCGAGGTAGCGGCTCGTCGTGCAGGACGCCGCCAGCTGGCAGCGAGCAATCCGGTGCAAGGCAGCGGCCAGACGTGACGTCCCCGGCATGGTGTCGTTCTCGGGTGTCGCCACCGGTACCGGCACCTCGACCACGACCCCGTAGTTCGGGTCCGGCGCCGGCGGGTCGTCCGCGCTCTGCGCGTACATCGCGGCCACGCCCCCGTAGTAGATCGCCTCCACAGCCGCGCCGGCCGCCAGCGGGGCGAAGATCGCAGTGACGACCGGAATCGAGGCGAAGGCACCGGAGACGGCCCCGCCCACGGCGAAGCCGGCGGACAGCCAGAAGTTGGCCTCGGAGAGGTTCGCGTCGTGGACCTTCGACTCGGGCACCGATACGACGACGGCGGACCCCGCCTCGGCCTGGTCGGGGTAGGCGTTCCCGTACTCGTCGACGATGTTGGTGACGACAGGTGTGTAGGTGAACGTCTTGCGCAGCTGGCTGCTCTCGACGTGGTACTGGGGCTTGTCGACCCAGGGCCAGGTCTGGACGATCGGCCCCGCGATGTCCTGGTCGGCCGAGGAGCGCGCGGCGAGGCGCAGCGACACCGCGGGGAAACTGGAGCCGTCCGAACCGCTCGCAGAGACGTCGAAGGTCACCGCCGCGAAGGCGTCGTTCTGCAGGTGCGCGTGCAGCGTGTACCCGCTGTTCCAGGCGGCTTGGCGTGGTGACGTGATCCGAGCTGTGACCACCCCGGCAGGCGCCCCGACGAGGACGTCGAGGTCGGCGCTCAGCGCTGTCGAAGACCCGTCCGGACCGTGCCCGGTGACGGAGAGCCGCAGAGTCTTGGTGCCCAGGCCGGAGAACAGGGTTGCCCGGCCCACCGCCGACGGAACCGCTGTGTCGGCCACCATGCCGATCGGCGGCCAGATGCCGTCGGTGTCCTCGACGCCGACCCGGACGGGAGGCCACGCGACGCCCCGCCGGTCCCAGATGTGTTCGACGTCGCCGCCGGTCACGAGGGCGATCTCGAGATCGACGCTGGTCCACCGCACACGGCCGGCTCCCCCGACATCCCAGGCGATGGGCAGCGTCTGTCCCGGCGCCAAAGTGCTCCCGTCGATGGCGAACTCGACCCACGGGCTCAGGAACGGGAGACCGCCGCCGAGGATGAGGGTGTCGAGCCCGGCGATGTCCGTGTACGTGGTGATCAGATCTGGTGGCATGACGTGATTCCTCACAGGCTGGGCGGTTGTTGCCCGTGCAGAGCCCTGCGGGTCACCGGGTGATACATCGCTCGACGACGAGGCGAGCAGGAGCCTGTTCAGTCGGTCGTCGCGCGCCAGCAGGACGCGATGTGGTCGTCCACCATGCCCGTCGCCTGCATCAGCGCGTAGCCGGTCGTCGGGCCGACGAAGCGCAGCCCGCGACGCTTCAGCTCCTTGGCCAGCGCCACCGATTCCGGGGCTGTCGCCCGGACATCGGCCAGGGTGGCCGGGCGCTCGTGCCGCGCCGGTGCGAACGACCAGAGCAGCGCGTCCAGGCCCTCGGGCACCGTGTCCAGCACGGCGCGGGCGTTGGCGATGGTGGCCTCGATCTTGGCGCGGTTGCGGACGATGCCGACGTCGGCGAGCAGCCGCGCGACGTCGGCGTCGTCGAATCCGGCGACGCTCGGCAGGTCGAAGCCGGCGAACGCGGCGCGGAAGGCCGGCCGCTTGCGCAGGATGATCAGCCACGACAGGCCCGACTGGAACGCCTCCAGCGACAGCCGCTCGAACAGCGCCTGGTCGCCGTGCAGCGGCGTGCCCCACTCCAGGTCGTGGTAGTCGACGTACTCCGGTGCCGAGGTGGCCCAGCCGCAGCGCGGGCGGTCAGGCGTCGTCATCGGCGGCGACGTCGGTGTCGTCGGAGTCGGGAGCGCTCCCCTCGGGGACGACTCCGCCCCGCTCGGCGCCTGCCTCCCGATGGCCGGCGACGTGCCGCTCGGCGACCGCCGCCCGGTGGGCCGTGGTGGGCTGCGGCGCGGCCGTGGTGACCGGGGCGCCTCCGTGCAGCCGTTCGATCTCCTCGTCGCGAGCACGCAGCTCGGCCGCCAGCCGGTCCAGCAGCAGGTCGGTCTCGGCGAAGCGGTACCCGCGCAGCGCCACCGGCAGCCGGACCTGGTCCACGTCCTCGGCCCGCAGTCCACGCTCGGCCGGCAGCTCCCAGGGCGGCTCGTCTCGCAGCGGTGGTGCGATCTGCTCGCCGGCGGGCAGGAAGCGCGAGGCCAGCAGGAACAGCCCTACCGCCACGATGATCGCGAGCAGCGCGTAGAGCAGCAGGTGCAGCACCCTGCGATGGTGCCACGCGGGTCCGGCGAGCGAGTCAGTCGGCGATCGACGCGAGGGCCACGACGTGATCCGGCAGCAGCCGGACGAGCAGCTCCCCCGCCACCGCGTTGCGCCGCCCGAACGGCTCGGCCTGCTCCTCGCCCATGTAACGGCGGCCGAGCGCGATCGCCCACGGCAACATGGCCTCGAGATCGTCCGACAGCTCGACGGAACCGGTGATCGTCACGAAATCGTAGGGCGGGTGGGCGTTGTCGACCGTCAGCGTGGCCACTCCGGTCCGCCGCAGGTTGCGGCCCTTGACGGTGTCGGCCCCGGTGGTGAACACCGCGACATCACCGTCGAGCACGAACCAGACCGGCGCCGCATGCGGCCGACCGTCCCGCCGCACCGTCGAGAGGATTCCGGTGCGGGTGCCCTCGGACAGGAACGCGCGACGCTGGGCGTCGCTCATCTCACTCGCCACGCCGTCACTGTAGGCGCGGGGTGCATGGTGGACTGTCCGCATGGCCGACGCACCGGTGCTGCGCGAACGCCGCGACGACGGCGTCGAGCTCGTCCGCCTGAACCGGCCGGACAAGCGCAACGCCCTCGACAGCGCCACCCTCGAACTGCTCAACGCCACGCTCGAGGAGCTCGCCGCCGACACGTCGGCGACGGCACTCGTGCTGTCTACAACCTCCACCCGCGCGCTGTGCGCGGGCGCCGACGTCGGCGAGCGGCTCGACGAGGCCGGCGGCGTCGCGCGGATGGCGGCCTTCACGCGGCTGTACTCAGGCCTCGACGCCTTCCCGGTGCCGGTGATCGCGGTGTGCGTCGGCAACTGCGTGGGGGCGGGTGCCGAGATCGTGGCCGGTGCCGACCTGCGCGTGGGCGGGGACAACCTGCGCCTGGCCTGGGCCGGCGCCCGCCTCGGCGTCCCGGTGGGGCCGGCGCGGTTGGCGCCGCTCGTCGGCGTGGCCCGCGCCAAGGACCTCGTCCTCACCGGCCGCACCGTGGATGCCGACGAGGCGTTCCGCCTGGGCTTGCTGCAGTCGGTCGTGCCGGCCGACGCGGCCGAGGCGGCCGCGCTCGAGCTCGCGCAGGCGGTCGCGGCCCAGTCCGCGCCAGGGGTCCGGCTGCTCAAGCAGATGTTCCGCGACCTCGACCGCACGCCCGAGCGGGTCGCCTACGAGAACGAGCAGTTGCTGCGCTTCCAGCAGCACGGCGCCGGCCTGCCACGCGGGTAGCGCCGCCCCTCAGACCCGCGGCAGCGCGCCGGCGAGCAGGTCGAAGGCCTCGTCCACCGAGGGCACCCGGTGCAGCTGCTCGAGCGCCGCAGCGCGCACGAACCCGCGCCGGCGCAGGTCGCCCAGGAACGCCCAGAGGGGGGCGTAGAAGCCGTCGGGGTCGATGACGAGCACCGGCTTGTCGTGCATGCCGAGGGAGCCCGCCGTCCACACCTCGAACAGTTCCTCCAGCGTGCCGATGCCACCGGGCAGCGCGATGAAGGCGTCCGAACGCTCGTCCATCACCCGCTTGCGTTCGCGCATCGTTGCCACGACGAGCAGCTCGTCGGCGTCGCCGTCGGCGACCTCGTAGGGCACCAGGTGCTCGGGGATGACGCCGAGGGTGTGCGCGCCGCCGGCGCGCGCGGCGCGGGCCACCTCGCCCATCATCGACACCCGGCCGCCACCGGAGACCAGCGAGTGGCCGTCCGCCGCCAGCCGCGTTCCCACCGCCGCCGCCAGGTCGAGGTAGCGGGCGTCGATCGGCTCGCCGGATGCGCAGTAGACGCAGACCGCCGCCACCTACCGGCCGCCTGGTGACTCGGTGTGCGAGAACGCGGGCCCCTCGCCGGGCGGACCGTCGAGGCGCTGCGCCTCCTGCCGGTCGCCCTCGGAGGCGACGATCATGGCCACCGCCTCGTCGACGTCGTCGGTGACGTGCAGCAGGTCGAGATCCCCGGCACCGATCTTGCCGTCGCGGACGGCCCTGGCGCGCAGCCAGTCCACCAGCCCGGACCAGTAGTCGCTGCCGAGCAGCACGACCGGGAACCGGGTGACCTTGCGCGTCTGGACGAGGGTGAGCGCCTCGAAGGTCTCGTCCAGGGTCCCGAATCCGCCCGGCAGGATCACGAAGGCCTGCGCGTACTTGACGAACATCGTCTTGCGGGCGAAGAAGTAGCGGAAGTGGATCCCGACGTCGACCCACTCGTTCAGGCTCTGCTCGAAGGGCAGTTCGATACCCAACCCGACCGAGACACCACCGGCCTCGGACGCGCCCTTGTTCACCGCCTCCATGGCTCCCGGACCGCCGCCGGTGATGACGGCGAAGCCGGCCCGCGCGAGGGCGGCGCCGAGGCGCTCGCCGATCGCGTACTCGGGATGGTCACGCGGAGTGCGCGCCGAGCCGAACACCGAGACGGCGCTGGGCAGCTCGGCGAGCAGGCCGAAACCCTCGACGAACTCGCTCTGGATCCGCAGGACCCGCCAGGGGTCGGTGTGCACCCAGTCGGACAGGCCGCGGGAGTCGAGCAGCCGCTGATCGGTCGTACCCGCGGAGATCTGCGCCCGCCGCAGGACGACGGGCCCGCGGTGTCGTTCGCCGGATCGCTCTGACGTCATGACAGGACGGTAGCGCCCCGGTCGTGTGAGGTCTGTGTTAGAGAGAGGATACCCAGGGGCATACCGTTAGGGACCAACGTCCCGGAATATCGGGACGGAGTACCGGGACCTAATCCTGGGGCTCTCGGCGGCGGAGGGAACCGGCGCCGGGTGGGCGGGGGCACATCCACCGGACCACGTACCGGCCGACACGGCCGCCGCTCGATCGGACCCCCGCCATGACCAGCTCCCCCGTCGCCACCACCGAGGTCGGCACCGCACAGGTCGTCGCCCCCCGTTCCGTCCGCGGACTCGTCGCCACCGCGTTCATCGCCCTGATGGCGGTGCTCGTCGGCCTGCTCGCCCCGGCCGCTGCGCAGGCCTCCACCCCGGCCGTCACCTCGACCGAATGGTCCATGGCCGTCGCACTGGAGAAGACGCTCAACAGCGAGCGCGCCGCCCACCACCTGCCCGCCCTGACGATGCGCACCGCGCTGCTGCACTCGGCCCGCAACCACAACCTCGCGATGTCCCGCGCCAACACCATGAGCCACCAGCTGCCGGGCGAGCCCGGGCTGGGGACCCGCGTGACCAGCGCCGGCTACAAGTGGCACTACGCCGGCGAGAACATCGGCTGGAACAGCATCATGACCAACACCGGCGTCCAGCAGCTCGAGAAGATCATGTACGCAGAGGTCCCCCCGAACGACGGCCACAAGCTCAACATCCTCAACACCCGCTACA
Organism: uncultured Actinomycetota bacterium; assembly: GCA_963787985.1. Lineage (GTDB taxonomy): Bacteria > Actinomycetota > Actinomycetes > Mycobacteriales > Jatrophihabitantaceae > Jatrophihabitans. The sequence goes on from CAWBEL010000001.1 coordinate 339,685, forward strand.
CCAACCTCGGCGTCGACGTGTACCTCGACCCCGCTCACAACAAGGTGTGGCTGACCGTCGACTTCGGCCGGCCGTAAGCCCGGCAGCGGTACCCGGACCCCGGACGGGGCCGCCCTCGGGCGGCCCCGTTCCTGCTGTCGTGCGTGACGGGCAAGTCAGCCCCGCAGGAACCGGACGAGCGCATCCTCGGCGGCACGGATCAGCGACACCGACGCGTGCTCGTCGCGGGTGTGGGCGAGGTTGGGGTCACCGGGGCCGAAGTTGACGGCCGGGATCCCCAGCTCGCCGAACCGGGCGACGTCCGTCCAGCCCAGCTTGGCCCGCGGTTCGCCGCCGACGGCCCGGACGAACTCGGCGGCCACCGGCCGGTCCAGGCCCGGACGGGCCGCGGGGGCGGTGTCGGTCAGCACGACCTCGAACCCCTCGAACACCTGACGGACGTGCGCGAGCGCCTCGTGCTGCGAACGGTCCGGCGCGAAGCGGTGGTTGACGGTCACGACGCACTCGTCCGGCACCACGTTGCCCGAGACGCCGCCGGTGATGCCGACGGCGTTGAGCCCCTCGCGGTAGGTGAGGCCGTCGACATCGACGGTGCGCGCCTCGTAGCGCGCCAACCGGTCGAGCACCGGAGCGGCGGCATGGATCGCGTTCGTGCCCAGCCACGACCGGGCACTGTGCGCGCGCACGCCCGTGGTGCGCACCTGCACGCGCAGCGTGCCCTGGCAGCCGCCCTCGACCGCGCCGCCGGTCGGCTCCAGCAGCACCGCGAGCTCGCCGGCCAGCGCCTCCGGGCGGGCACGGGCGATGCGGCCGAGGCCGTTGCGGGACGCCTCGATCTCCTCGCAGTCGTAGAACACCCAGGTCAGGTCGACCCGCGGGTCCAGCGCGCCGGCGCCGACGAGGTGCGCCACCCGCAGCATCACCGCCGCCCCCGACTTCATGTCAGAGGTCCCGCACCCGTACAGCAGGTCCCCGGCCAGGCGGGACGGGACGTTGTCCGCGATCGGCACCGTGTCCAGGTGGCCGGCCAGCACCACCCGTCCCGCCCGGCCCAGGTCGGTGCGGGCGAGCACCACATTGCCGTCGCGCTCCACAGCGAGCCCGGCCTTCCGCCCCGCCCCGACGAGGGCCGCGTGCACCAATCCGGCGAGCCGGTCCTCGTCGCCCGAGACCGAGGCGACGTCCACCAGGGCGGCGGTGAGAGCGGCGGCGTCCGTGTCGAGGTCGAGCTGGTCGTCGGGCGCGGCGGACACAGCGGACACAGCGCGACCCTACGCGGGCCTGTGGCCGCCCCGGGTTGCGGCGACGCTCTCGTTAGGGTGGGCGGCGTGTCCGACTCCTCGCAGATCGCCGCCGGGCCAGGCGCCGGTGGGCCCCGCATCGCCTGGGGTTACGGCCTGGCCACCTCCGTCACGAGCGGCCCGGCCGCCGGGCGGGTGCTCGACGCCTGGTTCCCCGAGCCGGCCCTGGGCGAGCAGCCGGCGGCGGCCGCTGCGCCGCACGACCTCGCCGCCCTCACCGGCAGCCAGGAGCATGCGTCGGACCGCGGGGTGCGGCTGGACGTCACGGTCTGCCGCATCGACCTCGACGCACCGCCGGCCGACGTGCCGGACACCTACCTCCGCCTGCACCTGCTCTCGCACCGGTTGGTCGCGCCGAACACGGTGAATCTCGACGGCATCTTCGGCGTGCTGCCCAACGTCGTGTGGACCAACGCCGGGCCGTGCCCGGTCGAGGACTTCGAACGCACCCGGCTGTCGTTGCGGCGCAAGGGCCCCGTGCACGTCTACGGCGTCGACAAGTTCCCGCGGATGGTCGACTACGTGCTGCCGACCGGGGTGCGGGTGGCCGACGCCGATCGCGTCCGGCTCGGGGCGCACCTCGCCGAGGGCACCACGGTGATGCACGAGGGCTTCGTCAACTACAACGCCGGCACCCTCGGCTCGTCGATGGTCGAGGGACGCATCTCGGCCGGCGTCGTCGTCGGCGACGGCTCGGACGTCGGCGGCGGCGCATCGATCATGGGCACGCTGTCCGGCGGCGGCACGCAACGCGTCACCGTCGGCCGGCGCTGCCTGATCGGCGCCAACGCCGGGATAGGCATCTCGCTCGGCGACGACTGCATCGTCGAGGCCGGCGCCTACGTCACGGCCGGCTCGAAGCTCACCCTCCCGGACGGCCGCGTGGTCAAGGCCGTCGAGCTGTCCGGGCAGGACGGCTGGCAGTTCTGGCGCAACAGCGTCAGCGGCGCCCTCGAGGCGCGCCCACGGACCGGAGCCGGCTTCGCGCTCAACGAGGCGTTGCACGCCAACACCTGAGGATCATGACCACCACCGGCACGACCCGACGGAACGCGCGCCGGCGCAGCAGGCGCCGCGCCCGTGTCGCGATCCTGCTCGTCGTCGCCGTCGCGCTCGTCGCCGCGGCCTGGTACTGGATCCCGAAGCTCTACGACACGGCCAAGTCGCAGTTCAGCTCCGACACCTGTTCGATCGGCAGCTACGACCTCGACCCGTCGCAGGCCAGCGTCGCCGCGGCGATGGTCGCTGAGACCACCAAGTTCCGCATCACGCTGCCCTACAGCGCGTCCGTCCTCGTCCTGATGGCCGGCCTGCAGGAGAGCAAGCTGCAGAACCTCGCGCCGGGCGAGGGCGACCGCGACTCGGTCGGCGTGCTGCAGCAACGGCCGTCGCAGGGCTGGGGCGGCGGCAAGGCGTCGGCGTTGACCGACGTCGGCGAGGCCACGCGGGAGTTCCTCGAGGCCCTCGTCAAGATCCCGAAGTGGCAGTCCCTGCAACCCGCGGACGCCATCCAGAAGGTCCAGATCTCGGCCGACGGCAGCGCCTACGCCCAGCACCAGCCCGAGGCGACGGCGCTCGCGTCCGGCCTGCGGGGACGGGTACCGGCGGGCGTGTCGTGCAGCTTCGACAAGCCGTCCAAGGTCGCACCCGTCACCACCGTCGCCGCGCTGGCCCACAGGGAGCTGGGCATCACCACCCCGGCGGTGGCCGGCCACACGGTGCGGGTGCCCGGCGCCGGTTGGCAGACGGCGGCCTGGTTCGTGGCCAACGCCGACCGCCTCGGCATCGAGCAGGTCGGCTACGCGGCGAAGACCTGGACCCGCGGGACCGGTACGTGGAAACGCTCCGCGGCGCCGGCGAGTGCGGTCGTCGCGACCATGGCGACCGTCGCCGCGTCCTGACCCTCCCGGGCGGTGCCACGGGCGGTCGGCGGGACGTGCTGCAGCGGGTGCGCTACTCGTCGTGCTCGACGGGCGGCAGGTCCTTGACCCATTGCGGGTCGTGCTCGGTCTTGCCGACCTTCGACGCGCCGCCGGGCGACCCGAGCTCGTCGAAGAAGTCCACGTTGGCCTTGGTGTAGTCGCGCCACTTCTCCGGCAGGTCGTCCTCGTAGAAGATCGCCTCGACCGGGCACACCGGCTCGCAGGCACCGCAGTCGACGCACTCGTCGGGGTGGATGTAGAGCATCCGCCCGCCCTCGTAGATGCAGTCGACCGGGCACTCCTCGATGCAGGCCTTGTCGAGCAGGTCCACACACGGCTCGGCAATTACGTACGTCACTGCACTCCTCCGGGGCGTTCGTTCGCAGTGGGTAGGGCGAAAGTCGCGATCACGTCGGCAACTAGTATGCCGACCGTGCTGGAGCCTAGCTGGGTGGGCCGTCGGGTCAGCGTCCGCCGCGTCCTCGAGCGACGTCCCGACGGCAGCCTGCACCTCGGTGACGTTGTCGGTGACCTCGTCGGTCTCGACGCCCAGACGGCCGTGATCGACTCGCGCGCCGGGCTGGTCGAGGTGCCGCTGCCGCTGGTCGCGGTGGCCCGGCTGGCCCCGCCCTCGACCGCCGACGAGCTCGCACTGGAGGCGGTGGCCGCCCGGGGGTTGCGGGCCGCCGAGAGCGAGGAGATCGACGGGTGGGTGCTGCGCGCCGACCCCGGCGGGCTCGGCCGCGCCAACTCCGTCCTTCCGCTGCGCCAGCTGCGCATCCCGCTCGACGATGCGCTCGCCCGGGCCCACGACTGGTACGCCGCGCGCGGCCTGCCGCTCCGCGTGCAGATCCCCACCGAGGCGCGACGCCTGCTCGACGCCGAGCTCGGCGAGCGGGGCTGGGAACCCAGTGGTGAGATGGCGGTGCTGGCCCGCCGGTTGGACGTTCCCGTCGAGACGGCGGCGGCGCCGTCCGGTGCGGCCGCCGGCGAGGCGCGGCTGTCGGCCACGCCGTCGCCCGAATGGACGGCCCTGCTGCGCGACGGCACGGCCGGCCCGCACCTTCGCGACCTGCTCGCCCGCCACGACTCGGCGGTGTTCGCCGAGGTGCACGACGGGGGCTCCGTGGTGGCCATTGCCCGTGGCGCCGTGGACGACGGCTGGCTGGGCGTGACCGCCCTGGAGACGGCGCCGACCGCGCGCCGGCGTGGCCTGGCACGGCGCGCGGTCCGGGCCCTGCACGACTGGGCGCTCGAGCACGGGGCCACCCGCGCGTACGCGCAGGTGGCCATCGACAACGAGGCCTCGCTCGCCTTGATGGACGCGCTGGGCTACCGCCTGCACCACGACTACCGCTATCGCACCGAGTCCGCGGCCGGCGAGCGTCCCTAGACTCGTGACGCGGCCACCCCGCCGCCGACCCGAACGGAGTGCGCCGATGACCGAGGTGCCCGACAACAGCAAGCTGCTGGTGATCTCCTTCGACGACCCGCTGCGGGCGCAGGAGTTCCTGCTCGCCGCGACCCGGTTGCGCCGGGATCAGGAGCTGCAACTGCACGACGCCGTCATCGTGGCCCGGGAGGCCGACGGCACGTCACACGTCCGCGAGACCACCGACGCCACCCCGGCGCAGGCGGGGCTCGGCGCGGGGGTCTGGGGCCTGCTGCTCGGCACGCTCCTCGGCGGCCCGATCGGCGGCCTCGTCGTGGGGGCGGCGTCGGCCGGCGGCGGCGCGCTCTTCGCCAAGTTGCGGGACACCGGCATCCGCGACGCCACCATCGACGAGCTGCGCACCGCCGTCCCGCCCGGCCGCACCGCGGTCGCGCTGCTCCTGAGCCATGTGTCGGTCGCCGACCTGCAACGCGAGCTGGCCCGCTTCCCGCACGCTGAGCTCGTCGAGAGCGACATGCCGCCGGCCGCCGTCAACGCCGTGCAGGAAGCCCTGCGCGAGGCCAACCGCGAACCGTTCACCGGCTGACGCCGCGCCGCGTCTCAGCGTGCGGAGCCGGGCGGGCGTGGTGGAACGCGCGGCGGCACCGTCCGCACGACCGTGATCGTGCCGGCCAGCGTCCCGCCGATGATGGTGGCGAACGCCACCCACTGGATGGTGCCGCCCGGCAGGATCACGTCGCCCTCAGGCCGGGTGACGAAGCCGAGGGCCAGCACGGTCACGAGCCACGCCACGAACGGCAGCGCCACCGGGACCAGCCGATCGGCGACCCGCCGGGCCAGCCACGGCAGCGCGACGTTGGTGACGACGGCGAGCACCGGCGCGACGGGGGCCGGGTTCGACCCCGAGTACAGCGGCACGAGCATCGACTCGAGCAGACCGGTCAGCAGGCCGCAGGCGACGAGCACGGCGATCGTCAGCCACGCGAGAATGCCGAGCGGGACCGACGGACCCGCGGCCGGTGCCGGTGCCGGTGCCGGTCGACTCACGACCTCACTCCGTTCGGCCGGCGCAGCCCGAGGACATCGTTCGCTCCGCACGCGTCGCTCATGCCGCTACTCCGGCGAACAGATCCCGTTCGCGGCCGTCGCGGTCGGTGTCGCCGCCGGGCTCGCCGGCCACCAGGCGGTAGTGCTCGGTGCCCTCGACCCGCCGGCCCAGCAGGTTGGACAGGGCGTACCAGTCACCCGACACCGCGACCTGGGTGCGGTGGGCGGCCAGCGCGGCCCGCTTGGCCTCGGCGCTGCCCGCGACGACCGCGGTGACGCGCTCGTCCGGCACGCCGAAGGCCAGCTCGTCCGGCGTCGGGACGCGGAACGGCGGGTCTGCCGTGGCGGCGAGCGCCGCCGTGCTCGCGGCCAGCTCGGACGCCGGCGTCACCGTCCAGTAGATCTTGGCCACCGTCCACGGCTCGCCCGGGCGGGCGGGGTCCGCTGCCGCCGCGACCGCCGCCATCGCGACGCGGTGGGCCATGACGTGGTCGGGGTGGCCGTACCCGCCACGCTCGTCGTAGGTGACCACGACCTGCGGGCGCACCTCGCGGATGACCGCAACAGCCTCGTCGACGGCCGCCGCGAACGCGTCCTCGGACGTGGCAGCGCGCCAGAACGCCCGCGGGTGCTCGTTGGCCGCGGTGCCGATCATGCCGCTGTCGCGGAACCGCCCGGCCCCGCCGAGGAAGCGGTGGTCGGCAACACCCAGCGCCTGCATCGCCGCGGCGAGTTCGGCGATCCGGTAGCCGCCGAGCTGGTCGGCCTGCGCGGCGTCCAGCTGCGCGAGGGCGGGGACCAGGATCTCGCCCTCCTCGCCGAGGGTGCAGGTGAGCAGCGTGACCTGCACGCCCTGCGCGGCGTAGTACGCCATGGTGGCGCCGGTAGTGATCGTCTCGTCGTCGGGGTGGGCGTGCACCAGCAGCAGTCGCCGCGCCGCCACCGGGGTGCTCACCGGCCCCAGGCTAGTCGGCCCCCAGGCCGGTGAGCCGGACGCGGTCAGTCGGCGGTGCCGCCGGCCTCGTGTCGACCGCCCGCGCTCGCGCCGCCGTTCGCTGTCGCACCGTCGGCCGCGCTCGTACCGGCGCCCGCGGCCGCACCGTTCGGACCGGACACCGCCGCCGGGCTCTGAACGGTAGGGATCATGCCGTGCTCCTCGGCCGCGCTCACGTCGCTGCGGGCGGTCGGGAAGTGGCAGTGCGCGAAGTGACCCGGAGCCTTCTCCTCCAGCGCCGGCTCCTCGCTACGGCAGCGTTCCTTCTGGCTGTCCGACAGCGTCTCGCGGTAGAGCGGGCAGCGCGTGTGGAACACGCAGCCGGACGGCGGGTTGATCGGGCTGGGCAGGTCACCGATGAGCAGGATGCGCTGGCGCGACTTCTCCTTCTCCGGGTCCGGCACCGGGACGGCCGACATCAGCGAGTGCGTGTACGGGTGCAGCGGCGCGCGGTACAGCTCGTCACGCGTCGTCAATTCCATGATCTTGCCGAGATACATGACGGCGACGCGGTCGGAGATGTGGCGCACGACGGAAAGGTCGTGGGCGATGAAGACGTAGCCGAGGTTGAACTCGTTCTGGATGTCCTCGAGCAGGTTGACGACCTGCGCCTGGATGGACACGTCGAGCGCCGATACCGGCTCGTCGCACACGATGAGCTTGGGCTGCAGGGCGATGGCGCGGGCGATGCCGATGCGCTGGCGCTGGCCACCCGAGAACTCGTGCGGGTAGCGGTTGTAGTGCTCGGGGTTCAGGCCGACCCGCTCGAGCAGCTTCTGGACCTCCTGCTTCACGCCGCCCTCGGTCGCGGTGCCCTGGATGTGGAACGGGGCACCCACGATGGTGCCGATCGTGTGCCGCGGGTTCAACGAGGAGTACGGGTCCTGGAAGATCATCTGGATGTCCCGGCGCAGCGGGCGCATCTTCCCGCGCGAGTAACCCTCGATGTGGCGGCCCTCGAAGCTGATGGTGCCGCTGGTCGGCTCGTCCAGCTTGGTGAGGACCCGGCCGGTAGTCGACTTGCCGCAGCCGGACTCGCCGACCAGACCCAGCGTCTCGCCGGCGCCGACGTCGAAGGAGACGCCGTCGACGGCCTTGACCGACCCGACCTGACGCTGCAGCACGCCCTTACGGATCGGGAAGTACTTGCGCAGGTCGCGGACCGAGAGCAGCGCGTCGGAGTTGACCGTGGTGAGGTCGGAGGCGGGTTCGGACTTGTGCAGTGAGGTCACAGGCTCGGCCGGATCGTCTCGGACCAGATTCTCTGGCGGGTGGCGGGGTCGATGTGGCAGCGGGCGCGGTGCCCGGGCGTGGCCGTCTCAGCCAGCGCGGGACGCTCGGTCGTGCAGCGATCCCCCTCCACGTGGTCCTGGAACGTGCAGCGCGGGTTGAACACGCACCCCTTGGGCACCTGGATCAGCGACGGCGGCTGGCCGGCGATGGGCTGCAGGCGCACCTGCCGGGTGCGGTCCATGCGCGGCATGGACGTGAGCAGGCCCCACGTGTAAGGCATCTCCGGTCGGTAGAAGATGTCCTGCACGCTGCCCTGCTCGACGCACTGGCCGCCGTACATGACCACCACGTCGTCGCAGGTCTCGGCGACGACGCCGAGGTCGTGGGTGATGAGGATGATCGCCGAATTGAACTCCTGCTGCAGGCTCTTCATCAGCTCCAGGATCTGCGCCTGGACGGTGACGTCGAGAGCCGTGGTGGGCTCGTCGGCGATGATCAGCGCCGGGTTGCACACCAGCGCCATGGCGATCATCGCGCGCTGCCGCATGCCGCCGGAGAACTGGTGCGGGTAGTCGTCGACGCGCTTGTTCGCCTGCGGGATGCCGACCAGGTCGAGCATCTCGACGGCGCGCTTCTTGGCCACCGACTTACTGACGTTGTTGTGGACGCGGTAGGCCTCCACGATCTGGTTTCCGACCGTGTAGAAGGGGTGCATCGCGGACAGCGGATCCTGGAAAATCATCGCCATCTGCTGGCCGCGCAGCGCCCGCACCTCTTCCGGGCGGGCCTGAATGAGGTCCTTGCCCTCCAGCCAGATGCTGCCGGAGATGTCGGAATTGCGAGGGTTGTGCAGGCCCATGATTCCGAGGGACGTCACGGACTTGCCCGAGCCGGATTCGCCGACGATGCCCAGGGTCTGACCGCGCTCGACCTCGAAGGTCAGCCCGTCGACGGCTTTGACGACACCGTCGTCGGTGCGGAAGTGGATGCGCAGGTCCTGCACCGCGAGGAACGCCTTGGGGGGCGCCTCGGGGCGTTCCTGCATTTCCACGCCGGATGCGGCATGGCTCATGAGTACCTCACCCTCGGGTCGACGACGGCGTACACGACGTCGACGAGCAGGTTCATGAACACGACGAAGAAGGCCGCCACCAGGGTCACGCCCAGGATCTGCGGCAGGTCGTTGTTCTGGATGGCGATGTAGGCGTACTGGCCGATGCCCGGCAGGCTGAAGACGGTCTCGGTGAGCACCGCGCCGCCGAGCAGCAGTCCGAAGTCGAGGCCGAAGATGGTGACGATCGGGGTCAACGCCGCACGCAGCCCGTGCTTCAGCACGACCGTGCGTTCGTTCAACCCCTTGGCCCGCGCGGTGCGGATGTAGTCCTCACCCATGGTCTCCAGCATGCCCGCACGTGTCAGCCGCGCGTACAGGGCGGCGTACAGCAGGGCCAGGGTCACCCAGGGCAGGAAGAGGTTCTCCGCCCACTTCAACGGGTTGTCGGTGATCGGGACGTAGTTGATGTCGGTGTAGAGATGCAGCCAGCTCGGCCCGTACACGAAGATGGCCTTGGCCAGCAGGCCGGTGAAGAAGATGGGCAGCGAGACGCCGGCGAGCGCGATCGTCATCGAGATGCGGTCGACCGCCTTACCCCGCTTCAGCGCCGAGATGACGCCCACGGTCACGCCGGCGATGAGCCAGATGATCGCTGCGCCGATGGCGAGGGACAGCGTCACCGAGAAGCGGGACGTGATGTCGTTCCACACCGGCAGGTGGTTCTTGAACGAGTAGCCGAAGCACGGCACGTTGCAGTGCGCGGCGTCGGGGCCGTACTTGAACGTGCGCCCCGCGAACAGGCCCTTGACGAAGTCCCAGTACTGGACGACCAGGGGCTTGTCGAAACCGAGGTTCTTCTTGACCGCCGCGATGGCGCTGGGGCTGGGGTTACGTCCGACGTACTGGCTGGCCAGGCCGTTGGTGGTCTGGCCGCCGAGGCGCGGGACCTCGAAGAAGATGACGAACGTGATGAAGCTGACGACCAGGATCAGGATGATCGCGGCGAACACGCGCCGGATGATGTAAGCGGTCACGGCTGGTCGGCGATGGTGGTCGCCCGCCCCGATTGCTCGGGACGGGCGACCACCGGTGCCTTCACCTCTCTGTCTGTCGGACTACGTGAACAGGTGCTACTTCGTGCCGATGTTCAGGTAGTCGTACATGCCGTACGCCGGAGTGACGGTCACGTTGGTGGCCGCCGGCGGGCGGTACAGCAGGTCGAGCCGGTAGACCAGCGGGACGATGGCGGCATCGGCCATGACCTGCTTGTCGATCTGACCCCACGCCGTGACGCGCTGCGCGGAGTTGGTGTTCTGGATCGCGGAGTTCAGCAGGTTGTTGACCTTCGGGTCGTTCAGCTCCGAGAGGTTGCTGTTGCCCGACGCCTTGATCGCAGACGCCGGCGACGATCTGGTCGAGGAAGCCGTAGCCGGTCGGCCAGTCAGCACCCCACGCCATCATCATCAGGCCCAGCTTGTGCGAGTGCACGAAGGCCGGGGCACCGGCGTTGTCGGAGAAGTACTTGCCCGACTGGTACTTCTGGATGTCGACGTTGACGCCGATCTTCTTCAGCGACGCCTGGATCGACACCGCCGCCGCGACCTCGTTCGGCCGGTCACCACGGGCCGAGAGGCCGATGCTGAAGCCGCTCGGCTTGCCGCACTTGGTGAGCTCGGCCTTGGCCTTGGTCACGTCGCCGGCGTCGTTGTCGGTCGGGTACTGGTTGAACTTGGTGTAGCCGACCACGTTCGGCGGCAGCACCGTCGAGGCGATCTGACCACGCAGCGGGCCACCGAGCGAGTTCTGCACCGCGACCTTGTTGATGCCGTACTCGATCGCCTTGCGGCAGTCGAGGTTGTTCATCGGCGGCACCTTGCTGGAGATCGCGACGTAGGCGAGCGCACCGGACAGGGCGTCGTCGGCGTTGGCCTTCTTCGTCGGGTCGGTCACGATCTTGGCCTGCGACGCCGCCGCGACACCGGCACCGGCGATGTCACCGGTGATGTTGCCCGCGATCAGGTCGTTGTCGATCCCGTCCTGGTTCTGGTTGAACGCAATGTCGATCTCGTTCGGGTACTGCTTACGGATCGAGTCCGTCGAGGCCGACCAGTTCGGGTTCTTCACCAGCACCGCACCCTTGTTCGGGTCATAGGACTTGAACTCATACGAGCCCGAACTCACGATGTGCTTCACGTAGTCGGCGCCGGTGTCCTTCGCCTTCGGCACCGGAGCGGTCTGCGGGTTCGACGTCAAGTAGTCGAAGTCCGCGAACGGCTTCTTCAGATGGAACACGATCGTCGTCGCGTTCGGCGTCACGATCGAGTTCAAGCTGCCCGTCTTGTCCTTGTACGGACCCTGATAACCCTTACCCGGGTTGTCCACCAACGTGGCCTTGAAATACGTCGGACCGTTCGACAACACATCCGGCGAGTAGTTCGACCGCTCGATCGCGTACTTCACATCAGCCGACGTGATCGGCGTGCCATCACTGAACTTCAACCCCGAACGCAACGTGTACGTCCACGTCTTACCGCCGTCGGACACCTTGCCCAGCGACGTCGCCAGATCCGGCACCAACACCAGACCCGCCTTGCCCGGCAACGGCTTGAACGTCGTCAACGCCCGCGCCCACAGCCGCGAGGCATCCCACACGAACGCGTAATAGGTGTTGCCCGGGTCGAAGGAGTCCGGCGTACTCGACAGCGAGTACTTCACCGTCCCACCGGTCTTGGTCGAGGCATTGACGATGCCCGAGTTCGCCGCGTTGTACGACGCGCTCACGTTGCCCTTGTTGTTACCGACGCTGGGCGCCGAGCTCGACTTCGGCTTGCCGCTGGGCGAGCTGCTGCACGCAGCCAGCCCCAGCACCAGGGCCGTGGTCGCGCCGACGAGCGCAACCGTTCTCCGATGGTGTCGCATCAGATGTGATCCACTCCTTCGATGGTTTTCCTCGTGCGGGACGTCGGCCGGTTCGCCGGCCGAAGCAACGTGCAGCAGAGGTCTGCGTGCCGCGGGCGTCACCGATTGCCCCGCGGGTCGAACGCGTCGCGCAGGCCGTCTCCGAGGAGATTGAAGGCCAGCACGGCGATGAAGATGGCAGCACCCGGGATGATCATGTACATCGGGTCGCCCTGGTAGTAGTCGATCGAGTTGTTGAGCATGCCGCCCCACGAGGCCTGCGGTTCCTGGATACCGGCACCGAGGAAGTCCAGCGCAGCCTCGAACAGGATGTTGGTCGGGATCAGCAGCGTCGCGTAGACGATGATCGGCGCGATCAGGTTGGGCAGCAGTTCCTTGAACACGATGTAGGGGCCGCGCGCGCCCATGCTGCGGGCGGCGGCCACGAATTCGCGTTCACGCAGCGAGAGGGTTTGACCGCGGATGATGCGTCCCATGTAGGGCCAGCTGAAGAACCCGATGATGAAGATGATCACCGAGATGTGCAGCGTGTTGCCGGTGAGGCCGAAGGCAGAGGTCTGCAGGGCCGACGAGATCGCGATCGCGAACACCAGCAGCGGGAACGCCAGCACGATGTCCATGAGGCGGCTCAGGCCGGCGTCGATCCAGCCGCCGTAGTAGCCGGCGAGCAGGCCGATGACGACGCCGATGACGACCGACAGCACGGTGGCCGCCGACGCGACCAGCAGCGACACCCAGGACCCGTCGATGATGCGGGCGAGGACGTCGCGGCCCTGCCCGATGCCGGGCTCGACACCCAACAGGTGGCTCGAGGTGATGCCGCCGAGCGAGCCGTAGGGCAGCTGTGTCGTGGGGTCGACGAGCGAGTCGACGCCGTTGTGGGTGGTGTTCGGGTTGAGGTTGAACAGCGCCTCGATCGGCTTGGCCAGGATGGCCAGCAGGATCAGGAGCAGCGCCACGACGCCACCGGCCATGGCCGCCTTGTCACGGCGCAGGCGCCGCCAGGCGATGGACCACGGAGAACGACCCCTGATCGCCTGCTCGCTCTGACCGGCGGTGGGGTCGTAGGACTGACCGCTGGTCTCGGAGACGCGTTCGACTTCGCCGGTGGGCACGGTCATGGGTGCCGAGAACTCCGTTCGGTCGGCCCGCGTTCGGATTGCGCAGGCGTCGTGCGGGGGTTGCTTCGGTGGCTTGTGGCCGAAAGGCACGCTAACGCGTGGTCTCGTCGGCTGCCAAGACACCCGGGTTTCGAGTCCAGATCGTGACCCTTTTGAGACGGCGCAAGGCCCGATTTCCCTGGCCTTTCGTGGCCTGGAACCCTGCGTGTCCCTCGGTCGCGATCCGCGGACCGGCCGCGCCGACGTCGCTGGCGACGCGGCCGATCCGGCGGACCTGTTCAGTTCTCTTGCACCTGCCCGTGACGTCCTGTCACCGGCAGGCCGATGCCCTACTTCTTGAAGCCGATGTTGTCGTAGCGGTAGTCGGCGAAACCGTTCGCGCCGACATTGAGCAGCGTGGACTTCACCGCCACGGCCTGCGGCTTCTGGTACAGCGGCAGCCACGCGGCGTTGGCCCACATGTCCCGCGACGCCGTGTTGGCCAGGGTGTTCTCCTGGTCGGTCGTCGCGGCGCCGGAGGCGTTCTCGAGCAGCGTGTTGATGGCCGTCGACCCGCCGAAGCCGTAGTTCTGGCCCTTGTTCTTCGGGTCGAACTTGAAGATCGACAGCGCCCCGCCGATGGGGAACGGCGTCCCGATCCAGGTGAAGGTGGTCAGCTGGAACTTGCCGGCGTCGATGTACTTCGGGAAGAAGTCGTTCGAGGGAACCGTCGTCAGCGTCAGCTTGATACCGGCCGCCTTGAGCGAGTTCTGGGCGATCTCGCCCTCAGCCTTGGCGTTCGGCGTCTCGGACGGGATCGTGATGGCCAGGTCGAGTTCCTTGCCGTTCTTCTGGAAGTAACCGCCCTTCATCGTCCAGCCGTCGCTCTGCAGCAGCGACTTCGCCTTGGACGGGTCGTACGTGCAGTACGTGCCGCACGTCGCGGCGTAGGGCTTCTGGTTCTTCATGAAGAAGTGGTTCTGCAGCGGCGTCGGCTTGCCACCCAGCTTGCCGATCAGGGCCGTCGTGATCTCGGAGCGGTTGACGCCGAGCTGCACCGCCTGCCGCACCTTGATGTCCGACAGCACCGGGTCCTTCGTGTTGAGGGTGAACTGGCGGTAGATGTTGCCGCCCGTCTGCCGCACCGCGATCCCGGTGTACTTCTGCGCGGCGGCGACGTTGGCGATCTCGTCGCCGAAGGTGATGTCGTCGACGTCGACCTCGTGCGTGCCGAGCGCCTGAACAGCCGCGGCCGGGTCGTTGTACGCCGCGAAGGTGATCGAGTCCAGCAGGGCCGGATTGCCCCACCACTTCGGGTTACGGACGATCGTGTAGGTCTGCGCCGTCTTGTTCGCCGAACTCCACTGGAACGGCCCGGCCGTGACCTCGGGCTTGGCCACCCAGCCCTTGTTGAACAGGGCCGGCGTCTTCGTCAGCGACTGCGGCACCAACGGGTCGAACAGCGACTGCCAGTCGGTGAACGGCTGGGCGAACGTGACGACGACGTCCTGGTCGTCCGTGCCCTTCTTCACCGAGCCGATGTTCTGGAAGCCCTGCGTGGTGGAGACGTTGAACTTGGTGTTCTTGCCGTTGGTGGCCTTCCACAGGTAGTAGAAGTCCTGCCAGCTGACCTTGGATCCGTCACTCCACGTGGCCTTCGGATTGATCTTGTACTCGATCGTCTCCGGCTTGGTGTTCGTCTCCTTGATGGAGGTGAAGAAATCCGTGTTGGTGCTGGGCACGCCTTCGTTGTCGAAGTGGAACGGGCGCGGCAGCATCGCGTTCAGGATGGTGATGTTGTCCAGCAGCGATCCGTCGAGCTCGTAGTAGTTGAAGTTCGGGATCGTCTGGCTGATCGCCCAGGTGATCTTGCCGCCGCTGCGCACGGCAGTGCGTGGCGAGGTCGCCAGCCCGTCCGCGGCGTTGTTCGTCTTGGCGCTGGGCGGACGCACGGCGCCGCTGCTGCTCGAGCTGCTGCTGCCGCCCGAGCCGCCGCATGCGGCCAGCACGACAACGCCGGCCACTGCCGCAACGGCAGAGAGCGCGGACTTCCTGACTCCGGTCACGAACATCTCCATTCTGGATTTCTCACGTGGTGCTAACGATGTCCCGCTGTCGGCCCGCAGACCAGCCTCGCAACGAGCTTGTTACGCAACAGGGATGCTTCGGACACCCCCTGCGGCCGTCAGACAACCTCCCTGACGGTCGCGAAGTGACACGCCGCGGCGTGGTCGCGCCCCGGTGCGGCATCGGTCTTCAGTACGGGGTCCTCGTCCACGCAGCGTTGCGCTCGGATCTCGTCCAGCTCCGCGTGCAACGGGCACCGCGAACGGAACCGGCAGCCCGACGGCGGGTTCGCCGGGCTGGGTAGGTCGCCCTTCAGCAGGACGCGTTCCCGCGCGCGTTCGGCGGCGGGATCGGGCAGCGGGATCGCCGACAGCAGGGCCTGGGTGTACGGGTGGGACGGGGCGTGGAAGACGGTGTCGACGTCGCCGATCTCGACGATGCGGCCGAGATACATGACCGCGACCCGGTCGGCGATGTGCCGGACGACGGACAGGTCGTGGGCGACGAACAGGTAGCTGAGCCCCAGCTCGGTCTTCAGCTTCTCGAGCAGGTTCAGCACGCCGGCCTGGATGGAGACGTCCAGCGCCGACACCGGTTCGTCCAGCACGATGAGTTTCGGCCGCAACGCGAGCGCCCGGGCGATGCCGATGCGCTGGCGCTGCCCACCCGAGAACTCACTGGGGTAGCGCGCCAGATGCAGCTTGGGGTCCAGGCCGACCAGCGTCAGGAGCTCCCGGACGCGGGCGTCGCGCTCGGCCCCGCCCACTCCGTGCGTGCGCAACGGCTCGGCCAGGATGTCCGAGACCGGAAGCCGGGGATCCAGTGAGGCCATCGGGTCCTGGAACACGACCTGCAGGTCGCGCCGGATGCCCATGCGGGCCTGGCGCGACAGCCCGGCGACCTCGTTGCCCAGGACCGCGATCGTGCCCTCCTGCGGCGGCAACAGCCCCAGGATCTCCATGATCGTGGTCGTCTTGCCGCACCCGGATTCGCCGACCAGACCCAGCGTCTCGCCCTTGCGGATGTCGAAGCTGATCCCGTCGACGGCGTGCACCGCGCCTACCTTGCGCCGCAGCACCGAGCCCTTGCGGATCGGGAACCGACGCACGACGTTGTCCAGGGACAGCACGGTGGGTCGCTGCTCGCGCGGCTGCCGCTCCAGCGCGCTCGGCGCAACGACCTCGGCGGTGAAGATGGCCGAGCGGTCCAGCGTGCCCTCGACGATCTCGGTCGCGCGGTGACAGGCGGCCCGGTGTTCGCGGGACAGATCGACGAGTTCGGGCTCGGCCTCGCTGCAGATGTCGATGCGCGCCGGGCACCGGGTAACGAACGGGCACCCCTTCGGCAGGTCGACCAGCGAGGGCGGGACGCCTTCGATGGGGGTGAGCGGTTGACCCCGGCCGGCGTCCAGCCGCGGGATCGACCCCAGCAACCCGATGGAGTAGGGCATCGACGGCGCCGCGAACAGCGTATCGACGGGTGCGTCCTCGACCGGTTTCCCGGCGTACATGACCAGCACCCGGTCGGCGAAGCCCGCGACCACTCCGAGGTCGTGGGTGATCAGCACGATGGCCGAACCCATGTCGCGCTGCAGTGTCCTGAGCAGATCCATGATCTGGGCCTGCACCGTCACGTCCAGCGCCGTCGTGGGCTCGTCGGCGATGATCACGTCCGGCTCGTTGGCTATCGCCATGGCGATCATCACGCGCTGCCGCATGCCCCCGGAGAACTCGTGCGGGAACGAGCGCGCGCGCTGGCTGGCGTTCGGGATGCCCACCATGTCCAGCAGTTCCGCGGCGCGCGAACGGGCGGCGGCCCGGTTCACGTCACGGTGCGTGGTGATGGCCTCGGCAATCTGATCGCCCACCGAGTAGACAGGAGTGAGCGCGGACAGCGGGTCCTGGAACACCATGGCCATCGAGTTGCCGCGGATGCGGGTCCACTGCCGGTCGGTGTTGCCGATCAACTGCTGGCCGTGGAAGCGGATCGAACCCTCGATGCGCGCCGAACGCGGGAGCAGACCCATCACGGCCATCGAGCTGACGGACTTGCCGGAACCGCTCTCGCCGACGATGCCGAGCACCTCGCCGGGGGCGAGCGAGTAGGACAGACCCCGTACCGCTTCGACAGGTCCCGCCTCACTCGGGAACGTCACACTCAGACCATCGACCTCGAGTAGAGCCTTACTGCTGTCCGGCTTCGCGAGATCGACCGCGCCCACACCCAGTCCGTCGACCGCCACGTCAGTCACCCCCGGCGCCGGAGGTCGCGTCGAGCGCGTCGCGCAACCCGTCACCGACGAAGTTGACGGCGAGCACCATGACGATCAGCATCAGCCCGGGGTAGACCCACAACCAGCTCTCGTAGGTGGGGTCCGGACCTCTCGTGCCGTCCCCGATCAGCGTGCCCAATGACACGTTGGGCGGCTGCACGCCGAAGCCGAAGTAGGACAGTCCCGTCTCGAGCAGGATGACGGAGCTGACGTTGACGGTGACGTCGACGATGAGCAGCGACGCCATGTTGGGCAGGATGTGCCGGCCGATGACGGTGAGCGGGCGCACGCCCATGAACCGGGCGGCCGCGACGAACTCGCGTTCGCGCAGGCTGAACGTCAACCCGCGCACCACCCGCGCCGTGAGCATCCAGTTGAACGCGGCGAGCAGCAGGGCGAACACGATGAACGACGTGTTGTGCAGCCGGGGGCTGAGGATCGCCAGGATGAGGAAGCTCGGCACCACCATCATCAGGTTGACGAACCACATCAGCGAACTGTCCGTCAGCTTGCCGAAGTACCCGGCCAGCGAACCGATGAGGGCCGCCAGCCCGGTGGACACGACGGCTGCGATCAGCCCGACGAGCAGGGACTTCTGGGTGCCGCTCATGGTCTGCACGAACAGGTCGTGACCCTGGTCGTCGGTACCCCACCAGTGCGAACCGCCGGGCGAGGAACCGAAGTTGAGCGGGTCGATCCCGGCGACGGTCCACTTGCTGAACGCCGGTCCGACGTAGGCGAGCAATGCCTCGAGAACCAGCACGACCAGCCCGGCCATGGCCAGCTTCTTACGCCGGAACCGCCGCCAGACCAGTCCCCACCGCGAGATGTTGCGCGCGCCGTGCCGGGTCGCCTGTTCGGCCTGGACCAGTTCCATGTCGCCCAGCGGCGACACCCCTCCCGAGACCGGCACGATCGCGTCCGTGTCGTTCTGCACGGTCAACGGCGTCGGCTCGTCCTTGAGCGTCATGTGTTCCCCCCTCCTAGCCGACCCGCACGCGCGGGTCGAGGGCGGCGTAGAAGATGTCGGACAGGACGCCCGAGATGAGGATCATGACGGCGGTGAACCCGGTGACGGCTGCTATGCCGTTGATGTCACTGTTGTTGATGGTGGTGATCGTCCACGCGCCCATGCCGTTCCAGTTGAAGATGGTTTCGGTGAACACCGCGCCCACGATCAGGGTGCCGAACTGGAAGGCGAAGAACGTCGCCATCGGGATGAGCGCGGTGCGCAGACCGTGCTTGTAGAACGCCTTGCGCCGGCTCAGCCCCTTGGCCTGGGCGGTGCGGATGAAGTCGCTCCCCAACACGTCGAGCATGGCGCTGCGCTGGTAGCGGGTGAAGAACGCCGCGCCCGCCGCGCCGAGTACCAGCGCGATGGTCGGCAGCACCAGGTGCTGGGCGCGGTCAACCAGTCCGCACGCACCGCCGGCCGTACATTCCTGCGACGTCGGGAGCGTGAAGTTGTAGTTCTGGCTGAGCTTGATGGCGCCCAGCTTGAGCATCGTCGCGAGCAGGAAGACCGGCGTGGACAGCAGGATGAACGAGATGACCGAGATGATGTGATCGCTGGCGTGGTACTGGTGCAGGGCCGAGAACACGCCGACCAGCACGCCGATGATGACCGACAGGATCGAGCCGACGAACAGCAGCCGCAGGCTGACACCGATCTTGCGGCCCATGTCGCTGACCACGGTCTCCCCGCCGGGCAAGGACCTGCCGAAGTCGCCGTGCAGGACGATCCGGGTCAGCCAGTGCCAGTACCGGCTCCAGATCGGGGTGCCCGGGTCGACGTTGTAGCCACGCAGCGTCGCGTGCACCGCCCGCAGGTTGACGTGCCCGCCGTGCAGGTAGTTGGCGATCGGGTTCAGCGTGTACGAGGCCAGCAGGTAGGCCAGGCTCGTCGCGACGAAGACCAGGATCAGGTAGTTGACGAAGCGACGGGCGATGAACCGCAGCACCGTGGCATACCTCCGTCAGGACCCGGCGTTACCTGGGGAATGACGCCGACCGCCTGCACTGTAGCCGGACGAAAGCCGCTCGTGACCGGCAGCGGAAAAATCGGTTGCACCATATGTGCCCCCTAGCACAGGCGTTTTTCCGGTCTACCGCCGGTCCTGCAGGAAGGGGTAGTCCCGGCGCACGATCGAGACGAAACCGGGATCGACCTCGGCGCTCACGACGGTCTCGGCCGGTCCCCCCTCGGCGAGCGCCACGCCGAGCGGATCGATGACCGCACTGCCGCCGAGGTGCGGCAGGTCCTTGGCGTTGCCGACCCGGTTCACCCCGACGACGTAGGCCTGGTTCTCGATGGCGCGGGCCCGGAGCAGGGCCCGCCAGTGCTCGTGCCGGGGCCCCGGCCAGTTGGCCGGTACGACGTAGAGGTCCGTCTCGGGCGCCCGTGTCCAGAACTCGTCGGCGAAGCGCAGGTCGTAACAGATGAACACCGTCGTCCGGACGCCCTGCACCTCGACGGTCAGGAACCCGTCGCCCGCGGCGTAGCGCTCGTGCTCCCCGGCGTAGCTGAACGGGTGGATCTTGGCGTAGCGGTGCACGGTGCCATCGGGCGCGGCGAGGACAGCGTTGTTCCGGTACCGGCCGTCGCTGCCGCGCTGGGCGATGGAGGCGAGCAGGTGGGCGTCGTGCTCGGCCGCCTGATCCGACAGGAAGCTCTCGGTGGGGCCGCCCTCGTCCTCGGCGACGCGCTCGGGTCGCATGGAGAACCCGGTCGCGAACATCTCCGGCAGCACGATCAGCCCGGCGCCGCCGGCTCGCGCGGCGGCGATCATGGGCCGGACGTGGTCGCGGGTGGCCTGCGGGTTCTCCCACGTGATGTCGTGCTGGATCGCGGCGACCCTCATGACAACGCCGCCTCCAATCGTTGCAGCGCGGTGCGCAACACCTCGGGACGCTTGCAGAACGCGAACCGAACGAACCTGTCACCGGCGTGCGAGTCGTAGAAGACGCTGCTCGGGATCGCGACCACCCCAGCCCGTTCCGGCAGCGCGCGGCAGTACTCGACCCCGTCCGGCCCGACGTCGACGGTCGCGAAGTAGGTCGCCTGCGGCACGATCACGTCACATCCCAGGGCACGTAACCCGTCACACAGCAGATCGCGTTGATCCTGCAGCGCCGACGCCGGTGACAGTTTCTCGGCGTACGGCAGACCGGCTGCCACGGCCACCTGGAACGGCGCACCGTTGACGTAGGTGAGGAACTGCTTGACCGTCCGCACGGCATTCAGCAACCCGGGCGACGCGCAGGCCCACCCGATCTTCCAACCTGTCACGCTGAAGGTCTTGCCGGCGCTGCTGATCGTGATCGTGCGATCGCGCATGCCGGGCAGGGTGGCGATCGGGACGTGCTGCCGGCCGTCGAAGAGCAGGTGCTCGTACACCTCGTCGGCGATGACCACGAGGTCGTGCTCCATCGCAACCTCCGCGACGACCGCCAGCTCAGCAGGCCCGAAGACCGAACCGGTCGGATTGTGCGGAGTGTTGAGCACGATCGCCCGGGTGCGCGACGTGACCGCGCGGCGCAGGGCGTCCGGGTCGAAACCCCACGTGTCACCGTTGCGCTCGAGGGTCACGCAGACCCGGTGCGCACCGGCCAGCGCGACGGCGGCGGCGTAGGAGTCGTAGTAGGGCTCGAACAGCACGACCTCGTCGCCGGTGCCGGTCAGCGCGAGCAGCGACGCGGCGATCGCCTCGGTGGCACCGGCGGTCACCAGGACCTCGGCGTCGGGATCGAAGTCCAGGGCGTACCGGCGACGCTGGTGCTCGCTGATCGCCTGCCGCAGGGCCGGGATGCCCGGGCCGGGCGGGTACTGGTTGTGCCCCGTCCGGATCGCCTCTATCGCGGAATCGAGGATCAGGGCGGGGCCGTCGGTGTCCGGAAAGCCCTGGCCCAGGTTGATGCTGCCGGTGGCCACCGCGAGCGCCGACATCTCGGCGAAGATCGTGGTGCCGAAGCCGTGCATGCGCTCGACGAGGCGGTCCGGTTCACCCACACCGGTCACCCTACGACCGGTGTGCGGCCGGGGTCAGCGCTGGCGGTTGCGGGCGCGCGACTTCTCGCGGTCCTGCGCGGCCAGGGCGACCTTGCGCAGCCGCACCTCGCCGGGCGTGACCTCGACGCACTCGTCGTCGCGGCAGAACTCCAGCGCCTGCTCCAGCGACAGCACGCGGTGCGGGATCAGCGGCACGAGCACGTCGCCGGAGGACTGACGCATGTTCGTCAGCTTCTTCTCCTTGGTCGGGTTGACGTCCATGTCGTCGGCCCGCGAGTTCTCGCCCACGATCATGCCCTCGTACACGTCCGTGCCGGGACCGACGAACATGGTCCCCCGCTCCTGCAGGTTCGCCAGCGCGAAGCCGGTCGTGACGCCCTTGCGGTCGGCGACCAGCGAACCGCTGGGGCGGGTGCGGATGTCGCCCGTCCACGGCGAGTAGCCCTCGTGGATGTGGTGCAGCAGCCCGGTGCCCCGCGTCTCGGTGAGGAACTCGGTGCGGAAGCCGATCAGCCCGCGGGCGGGGACGACGTACTCCATCCGGATCCAGCCCGTGCCGTGATCGACCATCTGCTCCAGGCGGCCCTTGCGCAGGGCCAGCAGCTGGATGATGACGCCCTGGTACTCGGACGGGACGTCGATCGTCATCCGCTCCATGGGCTCGTGCACCTTGCCGTCGACGATGCGGGTGACGACCTGCGGCTTGCCCACGGTGATCTCGAAGCCCTCGCGGCGCATGACCTCCACGAGGATGGCCAGCTGCAGCTCGCCGCGGCCCTGGACCTCCCAGGTGTCGGGGCGCTCGGTGGGCAGCACGCGGATCGAGACGTTGCCGACGAGCTCGGCGTCGAGGCGGTTGATGACCTGGCGCGCGGTGAGCTTCTTGCCCGACTGGCCGGCCAGCGGCGAGGTGTTGATACCGATGGTCATCGAGATCGAGGGCTCGTCGATGGTGATGACGGGCAGCGGGCGAGGGTCGTTGGGGTCCGCCAGGGTCTCGCCGATGGTGATCTCGGGGATGCCGGCGATGGCCACGATGTCACCCGGGCCGGCGGAGTCGGCCGGGTACCGGTCCAGGGCCTTGGTCATGAGCAGCTCGGTGATCTTGACCCGCTCGATCGTCCCGTCGGCGCGGCACCAGGCCGCCTGCTGGCCCTTGGTGATCGTGCCGTTGTGCACCCGGCACAGCGCCAGGCGCCCGAGGTAGGGCGAGGCGTCGAGGTTGGTGACGTGGGCCTGCAGCGGCGCGTCGGGCTCGAAGACCGGCGCCGGGATCGACTCGAGGATGGTCCGGAACAGCGGAGCGAGGTTCTCCTCCTCCGGCATCGCGCCGTCCTCGGGCCGCTTCAACGAGGCGCGTCCGGCCTTGGCCGAGGCGTACACGATCGGGAAGTCGATCTGCTGCTCGTTGGCGTCGAGGTCGAGGAACAGCTCGTAGGTCTCGTCGACGACCTCGGCGATGCGGGCGTCCGGGCGGTCGACCTTGTTGATGACCAGGACGACGGGCATGCCGGCCTCGAGAGCCTTGCGCAGCACGAACCGCGTCTGCGGCAGCGGCCCCTCCGAGGCGTCGACGAGCAGCAGCACGCCGTCGACCATGGACAGCCCGCGCTCGACCTCACCGCCGAAGTCGGCGTGGCCCGGTGTGTCGATGATGTTGATGACGACCCGTTCGCCCTCGGGTGTCACGTGGTCCACGGCCGTGTTCTTGGCCAGGATCGTGATGCCCTTCTCGCGCTCGAGGTCGTTGGAGTCCATGACGCGCTCGTTGACGTCGCCGGTGTCCGCCTGGTGCGCCGTGAAGGCGCCCGACTGCCACAGCATGGCGTCGACGAGGGTGGTCTTGCCGTGGTCGACGTGCGCAACGATCGCCACATTGCGCAGGTCGTCGCGCGTGGTGATCGACACGTCGTACCTCTCTGTAGTCCGACGTTCGAGTCTAGGTGGCCCAGGAGCTGCTCCTGACCACGTTCGGACGCGCCCGGGCCCTCCGGCGCGCGGTGGACGCGCCGCCGGTACAGACTGTGACGGCAAATCCACCGGCGAGGAGGACGGATGACGATCGCGGACGAAGCCCGGAGCAGGGACGACGAGCTCGCCCCGCCCCCGTTCGTGCACTACGTCACCGAGCCGTCACGCACGATGGCCCGGCTCGGCATGCTGCCGGTGGCCGTTCCGTGGCTCAGCCTCGCGCCGCGCGGCGACGGGCACCCCGTGCTCGTGCTTCCCGGCCTGCTCGCCACCGACACGAGCACGGCGCTGCTGCGCAGCTACCTGTTCCGGCTCGGGCACGAGGTGCACCGCTGGCGGCTCGGTCGCAACCTGGGCCCGACACCTCAGGTCCTGGACGGCATGCGCGACTCGGTGGCCGCGCTGGCGGCAAGGTCGGGGCGGCCCATCTCGATCGTCGGCTGGAGCCTCGGCGGCATCTTCGCCCGCGAGCTCGGGCGCCGGCACCCGGACCTCGTCCGCCGCGTCGATCACGCTGGGCAGCCCGTTCGCCCTGACCGATCCACGCCAGACGCGGGCCGACAAGGCCTACCGTCGCCAATCACGCCGGCACGATCCCCGCCGCGCGCTGGACACCGAGGCGCTGCGCCAACCGATCCCGGTGCCCTCGACGGCCCTGTTCTCCCGGCGGGACGGCATCGTGGCGTGGTCGACCTGCGTCGGCACCCCGTCCGAGCGGCACGAGAACATCGAGGTCCGGTGCCCGCACCTGGGCTTCGGCACCGACCCGGCCACGCTCTGGGCGGTGGCCGACCGGCTCGCGCAGGCCGAGGGGGTCCAGCGGCCGTTCCGGTCACCGGTCTGGCTGCGGGCGCTCTACCCCTAGGCCCGACCGCCACCGGCCGCCACCGACCGCCGCGTCGCGTCCTCGCCGCGGGCCTACTCGCCGTGACCTCCTCGCCCTGGACCTCGTGGGCGGGCCATGATGGCGCGGTGTCCCCGCCGCGGTCCGACTTCAGCCCCGCGTACCGCGTCGTGCTCGCGATCGGTGGGCCGATCATGACCCCGTGGTCCCGGCTCGCGGGTGAGCGGTCTCGACCTCCTGCCGAGGTCGGGACCCACGCTGCTGGTAGCCGACCACGACAGCTATTGGGACCCGATCGCCATCGGTGTCGCCGCACGGGACGTCCGGCAGATCCGGGCGCTGGCCAAGTCCACACTGTGGAAGACGCGGGTGACCGCCGCCTTCATGGACGGCATGGGGCACATCCCGGTGACCCGCGGGGTGAGCAACTCCGAGGCCCTGGCCGCGGCGATCGAGCAGCTGCGCGCCGGCGCCTGCATCGGCATGTTTCCCGAGGGCACGCGGTCGCTCGGCCGCGAGCTGCGTGCCCGTAGCGGGGTCGGTCGGCTGGCCGAGGCCGTACCCGAGGCACACGTCGTGTGCGTGCGGACGACCGGGACGGTCGACGTCGTCCGCGTGCCCCGGCGCCCGGAGATCAGTGTCGAGTTCTACCTGCCGCGCGGCGGCGGCCTGCAGCCCGGGGAATCGGCCACCGAGTTCTCCCAGCGGCTGCTCGACGAGCTGCGCGAGGGCGCCCCGCGCGAGGTGCCCGGCCGGCGGCGTACCGCGGCGAAGTTCCGGACCCGCGTGGACGCGCCACGAGCCGGCGAGCCGGCCTGACCGCGACGCTCAGTCGCGGTCCTGCCAGGTGCAGACGCAGACCTCGTTGCCGTCGGAGTCGGCCAGGATCCAGAACGCCCGGGCGGCGGTGTCGCTGACGACGTGACCGCCGGCGGCCACGGCGGCGGCGATACGCCCCTCGGCCTCGTCGTGCGGGACGATGATGTCGAAGTGGATCCGGTTGCGCTGCGTCCGCGGCTCGTCCATCTGCTGGAACCAGATCGTCGGCCCCTGGCCGGCCGGGTCGCGGACCTCGCCGTGGTCGGCGTCGTCCTCGTAACCCAGCACGGCAGCCCAGAACGGCCGCACCGCCGGGATGTCGAGGGCGTCGATCGCGATCTCGAGGGTCTGCACGGGCCGAGCCGGGCCGGTCGTCGGCGGCGCGATCGACAGCCCCTCGGTCGTCAACGCATCGGTGATGGCCCGGGCCAGCTCGACGTCGCGCTCGGTCGCCCGTCCGGGCCCGGCCGTGGCCAGCCGGAGCTCGACACGGTCCGCCCGCACGTCGAGCCGCACGTGCCCGTCGGCGTCCGCGCCTGCGGTCGCCACCGCGAGCGCCGCGACCTCCGCGCCGCGGGCCAGCGAGGGCACGGGCACCGAGGCCAGCAGCGAGCCGAGGATCACCCGCCACCCGAGTTCATCGACGGCGGCCGACGCGGCGGGCCGGGACAGGACAGTGGCGTCGTCGGTCATGAGCGGAGTGTCGCATCGCCCGCCGACACCGGCTCGGCGTCGGGCTGTTCGGCCGCAGCGGCGGGTCGGCGCAGGCTGAGCACGACCGCCGTTGCGAGGACGAGGACGATGACGCCCAGGCTGACCAGGGACGGCACCTCGGGGATCGCCGGGCTGATCAACTTGTGACTCGCCTGCAGGACCAGCTTGAGACCGATGAAGCCGAGCACGACGGCCAGGCCTTTGGACAGCAGGTGGAAGCGCTCGAGCAGGCCGGCAAGAAGGAAGTACAGCGCCCGCAGGCCCAGTATCGCGAAGGCGTTGCTGGAGTAGACGATGAACGGCTCGTCGCTGACAGCCAGCACGGCCGGCACGCTGTCGACGGCGAAGACCAGGTCAGCGGCCTCGATGGCGACGACGACCGCGAGCAGCGGGGTGGCGACGAGGCGCCCGGCCTCGCGGATGACGAGGTGCGTGCCGGCGAACTCCTCGCGCACCGGCACCACCTTGCGCAGCAAGCGGACGGCCAGGCTTCGGCCCGGGTCGTAGCTCTCGGCTCCCCCAGATTCACGTGAGTCCTTGAGCAGCTTCCACGCGCTGTAGAGCAGGACGGCGGCGAAACCGAACAGCACGGCGGTGAAGCGGCTGACGACGGCCACGCCGGCCGCCAGCATGACTCCGCGGAAGACCAGGGCCCCGAGGACGCCGAGGAACAGCACGCGATGCTGGAAGGCCCTCGGCACCGAGAAGTAGCCGAAGATCAGCGCGAACACGAACAGGTTGTCGACCGACAGGCTCTTCTCGAGCAGCCAGGCGGTGGTGAACTCGACGCCGGCCGTCGAGCCGAGCGTGAGCGTGAGCACCACCGCGAAGACGGCCGCGACGCCGACCCAGACGGCGCTCCACCACGCGGCCTCGCGGAAGCCGATGACGTGGGCGCCGCGGTGGGCGAGCAGGTCGACGGCGAGCAGGATCAGCACGACCGCGCCGAACGCGGCCCAGGCCCAGAGGGGGACGTTCACGGGAACTCCTTGGATCGGCGGCACCGGGATCGTGCCGTCCGGTCCAGTGTCACTTCCGTAAGGACGCAGCCGCCGCTCGCGATGGACCCATCTTCACCGGCCCTCTTGCCGGGTTCCGGCAATCACGTGTTCGGCCATCCCGTCAGTCGCGCGCCGAGCGCCGCGACGTGCAGCGGGAAACGGTCGGACCCCGCGTTCGGGTCGAGGCCGGTGAGCTCCCGCACCCGGTCCAGGCGGTAGGTGACGGCCCGCACCGACAGGTGCAGTCGGCGGGCCGCGGCAGCGGCGTTGCCGCCGGCGTCGACGTAGGCGAGCACGGTGTCGATCAGCGGCTGCGCCCCGCCGCGGACGGTGCGCAGCGGCCCCAGGGTGTCCTCGACGAGGTCGGCGAGACCGACGCGGTCACGCAGCAGGACCCGATAGGCGAGCAGGTCACGGGCGTGCACGACACGCTCGGGCAGGGCGAGGCGGTGCGCCGAGCTCGAGCGCGTCGAGGGCCTCACGGTACGACGTCGCCACGCCGTCCGGCCCGGCGGCCGCCCGCCCGGCCGCCAGCCGCCACGACCCGGCGGCCGGCCGCCCGCCGCGCCCGGCGTCCAGGGTCGCGCCGATGCGCTCGACGCACGTGCCCGACCGCCGGCGCCGTCCGGGGCTGCGAACACGACGACGAGCCGGCCGTCCTTGCTGGCGACCAGCGGCTGCGGCGTCGCCCTTGGACCCGGCGACCGCCCGCTCGACCCGGGCCGGCAGCGGCGCGCCGTCGGCGAACGGCTGCTCGGCCTCGACGCAGGCGACGGCGTGCGGGCCGGACAGGTCGAGGCCGAAGCCGTCGGCGCGGCGCAGGACGCCGGCGACGTCGCCCGCGCCGCCGAGCAGGTCGTCGACGAATTCGCGCCGGGCCGACTCCTGCGCCCGGGTCAGCGACCGCCGCGCCAGCTGGTAGCCCTCGGTCAGGGCGGCGACCACGTCGTCGACCGCGTGCAGCACGACCTCGCCGGCGGTGACGACCGCGCCCGGATCGTCCGCGGCGGCCACCACCGGCGGCAGGTGGCGCCACAGCCGCCACGCCGCGGAGAGGTAGAGGTCGAGCAGGGCGCGCAGCGCGATCCCCTGCACGGCGGCGCGGTCGCCCACCCCGCGGTAGGCCCGCAACCGGGCCGGCGGCACCGGCTCGCCCGCGACCACCGCCGCGGCCAGCACCGCGAGGAAGTCCGACAGGTACTCGACCGGCACCCGGGCGTCCGCCGCCCCGCCCGCCGCGACCTCGGCGAGCACCTCGGCCGGCACCACCGGTGTCCCGGCGGGCGGCGGCGTGGGGCTGCGGCACGGCCCATTCCGGCGGTCCGGTTCTCGGCGCCGGCCGTGCCAGGCCGACGCGGGACAGGCGCTCACCAGCCGTCGACGTGCAGCACCTCGTCCAGCGGCTGCCGCTTCGCCGGCTTGAACGTCTCGCCGGTGTAGTACGCCGTCGGCAGCAGCACGCCCTGCCGCACCCCGTCCGGGATGCCGAGCACGCGCGCGACCTCGGCTTCGTCGACGAGGTGCAGCGTCGTCCACGCCGTGCCGAGCCCCCGGGCGCGTGCGGCGAGCGCGTAGCTCCACGCCGCCGGCAGCAGCGAGCCCCACAACCCGGACTGGTTGCCGCTCGGCAGCCGCGGACGCCTCGATGCACGCGAGCACATGCACCGGCACCTCGCCCATGTGCTGCCCGAGCCACGCCGCGCTGTCGCCGACCCGTTGCTGCTGGCGGCGCCCGGTCCGGGTCGTCCTGGTGCAGGGAGCCGGCCGAGCGGCCCGAGCTCGAGGTAGGTCTCGGTCGCCCGGCGGTAGACCTCCCCGATGGCGGCGCGCTTCGCGGCGTCGGTCACCACGAGCCAGTGCCAGCCCTGCCGGTTCGACCCGGACGGCGCCTGCAGCGCAATGTCCAGGCACTGGCGGACGAGTTCCATCGGCACGTCCCGGGTCAGGTCCAGGCGCTTGCGGACGGTGCGGGTGGTGGTGAGCAGTTCGTCGTTCGTGAGTGGCACGGTCATGGACCCGATGATGCCGGGTAGGTCCACCGCGTGCTGCTGCGCTTCGACGGGACCATCGCCGGCATCGGAACCGAGGCAGGCGTCCGGCTCGTCATCGGGATGTGGCGTTCCACCCCGTACGGGCCGATCGCCGACGTCATGATCGAGCGACCGGACGGGTACCGCATCCTCATCGCCCCGTCCGACGAGGTGGGCGCGTTCATCGCCGGCACGTACCGCTTCGACGAGGTGCGCGTCGAGCCGGTGACGCTGCACGTCGACGGCGCGGTCCGCCGCCTCCGCACAACCTCGCTCACGCTCGATCTCGAGACCGGGTCACGTACCCGGCTCGGGCGACTGCTCGCACTGCTGCCGCGGCGCGTCGCCCGCTCGCGCGCGTGGTGCCGGCTGATCGACCCGGTGGCCCGGGTGGTGCGGCACGGCGTCCGCACCACAGGGACGGCCGGGAACGGGCGGCGCGAGTGGTACTGCGCCACCGACGAGCACCACGTCGTCCGGGTCATCGCCGTCCTGGACGGCGCCGCGCTCGGAGGCCTCCGGCCGGTCGCGCCGCCGGTGCGCTTCGGCTTCGCGTCCACCCCGCCGCACCCGTCCGCCGTCGAGGTCACGACGTGGATCGAGACTAGGAAGGGCACATGAGCGACACCACCGCGGCCAGCGCCCGGCGCCGCAACCACTGGATCAACCACATCGCCCGGCACGCCCACCAGAAGCCGGACGCGGTGTGGCTGCGTTTCGAGGGGCACAGCACGACGTGGGGCCAGCTGTACGCCCGCATCGGGGAGCTGGCGGCCGGGCTCGCCCGCGTCGGCGTCGGACCGGGCGATCGCGTGGCGATCATGATGACCAACCGTCCCGAGTTCCTGGACACCCTGCTCGCGGTCACCGCTCTCGGCGGTATCGCGGTGCCGGTGAACTTCCGGTTGACCGCCGACGAGGTTGCGTTCCTGTTGCGCGACTCCGGTGCCCGTGTCCTGGTGGCCGACGGCCCCGCCTGCCCCGCGGCCGCTCGAGCCCGCGCCACGTGTGGGCAGCCCATCGCCTTCTACGCGACCGCCGACGCCGAGGGCGCCGAGGCGTTCGAGACGCTCGCGGTGCCGGGGGCCGAGCTGCCGCTCGTCGACGTGCCCGAGGACAGCCCCGCTCTGATCATGTACACGTCCGGCACGACCGGCCGGCCGAAGGGCGCGGTGCTGTCGCACCAGAACCTGCACGCCCAGGCGATGACGCTGATCCGCAGCTGGCGGCTGTTCGCCGACGACGAGGTCAACCTGTGCGCGTCCCCGCTGTTCCACATCGCCTCGGTCGGCGGTATCGCGCCGCTCGTGCTGATCGGCGGGACGACCGTGCTGCTCCCGAGCGGCAATTTCGACGGCGGCGCGACCCTCGACATTCTCGAACACGAGCGCGTCACCAGCGTCTTCCTCGTCCCGGCCCAGTGGCAGGTCGTCTGTGCCGACCCGTCGTTGCCCTCGCGGGACCTCTCGGCCCTCAAGACGACGTGCTGGGGCGCCGCCCCGGCCACCACCACCCTGCTGCAGCGGATGGCCGAGGCGTTCCCCCACGTCACAAACATCGCCGTGTTCGGGCAGACGGAGATGTCGCCGGTCACCTGCGCTCTCGACGGCACCGACGCGCTGCGCAAGATCGGCTCGATAGGGCGGCCGGTGAGCACGGTGTCGGTGCGCATCGTGGACGAGCAGATGAATGACGTCGGCCGCGATGAGGTCGGCGAGATCGTCTACCGGGGCCCCGGCACGATGGCCGGTTACTGGCAGAATTCCGCCGCGACGGACGAGGCCTTCCGCGGCGGCTGGTTCCACTCCGGCGATCTCGTGCGCGAGGACGAGGACGGTTTCCTCTACGTCGTCGACCGCACCAAGGACATGATCATCACGGGTGGCGAGAACGTGTACTGCGCCGAGGTCGAGGACACGCTCGCGGCGCATCCGTCAGTTGCCGAGGTCACCGTGATCGGCGCCGCGCACGAGAAGTGGGGAGAGACGCCCGTCGCGGTCGCCGTGCTCGTGCCGGGTGCTTCGCTCGAACTCGGCGAGTTGCGCGACTGGGCCGGAGAGCGACTGGCGCGCTACAAGCTGCCGACCGTCCTCCACGTGGTCGACGAGCTGCCGCGCAACGCGACCGGCAAGGTCACCAAAGGCGCGCTGCGCGAGCGTTTCGCCTGACCAGAGCCGGGACGGCGACGGGAGCGGCTCAGGTGTGCGAGAACGAGCCGTAGGTGACCCAGCTCGGGTCCCAGATCTGCTGCCAGTTCACGCCCTCGGCCTCGTCGATCGCGGCCACCGTCTGCAACGGTGAGGCGTAGATGCCCACGTGGTACACGTCGCCTTCGCTGTCGTGATAGAAGACGAGGTCGCCGGGGATCGCATGCGACGCGGGGATGAGCCGGGCCGCCAGCGCCTGCTGCTCGGAGGTTCGAGGCGTCTGGAACCCGTTCTTCTGGTAGCTGTAGACGACCAGGCCCGAGCAGTCGAAGGACTTCGGCCCGGTGGCACCCCAGACGTAGGGCTGGCCGATGTGCTTCTTGGCCTCGGCCAGCACCTTGGCGTTGACGGTGGTGGCCGGGTGGCCGGCCGCGATCGCGGACGAGCCGCGGGTGTCGACGGCGCGGCACCCCAGATAGTCATTGGCGCCCAGCCCGATGTTCACCGCCCAGACGCAGGCCATATGGGTGCCCGGGCTTGCCGGGACGGTGACCGAGTAACTGGCGGACGGTCCGGAGCCGGCCGGGCGCGGCGAGATCGTGGTCCGCGCGGTCGCGACGGTCGTCGCGGGCGAGCCGTCGAGGTAGAGCACGACCCCGAGGCGTTGCGCGTAGTAGTCGTGGTCGGTGGCCCAGCCGGTCACCGTCACCGTGGACGAGGTGGCCCGGGCCGCGGTGACCTTGCCGACCGGGCTGTGCGCGGCGCTCGAGCCGGCCGAGGCGCCGAGCGGCGTGCCGACGCACGTGAGCATCGTGCTCAGGCCGGTGCCGAGGTTCCCCGCCACGATGCAGAGGGTGTGCCGGCCTGTCACCGGGACGGTCAGGTCGAAACCGGGGGTGGGCCCCGTTCCGTACAGGCGGACCAGGGTCTTGCTGGCGACCCTGGTCGTGACGCTGACGGTGCGGTAACCGTCGACGATCGCCGCGACGGTGTCGTTGGTGTTCGGGGCGTCGGGGTCGAAGGCCCAGCCCGTGACCCGGATGCCTCTGCTGGTCGCGACGAAGCCGCCGATGCGGCCCTTCGGATTGTGCGCAGTCGTCCAGACGGTGGTGGTCGCGGCGGTGGTGGTCGCGGCGGCGGCGGCGGCCGGCGGCCCGACGGCGACGCCGGCGAGGGCGACGGCGCCCGCGATGACGGCAACCAGGCCGGCACGCAGCCGGTGACGCACGTCCTCAAGCCGGGCTGCCCCGCCGCGGGCACGGCGGGCACGGTGGAGGGAGAGAGCGGACATCGGGGGAAACCTCCGGCATCGGGGTCGTGTCAGGCCCCCGCTGCGCGATCTGTCGGGACGGCCGGAGCCGTCGAACTAAGCTGTGCGTTGCTTCTGTCTTGCCTGTGCAAGTGTGTTGCCCCCTGCTGGCGACAGTAAGCGATCGTTAGGTCGATGTGAACCCCTGGGGCGAAAGTTCCCGGAGTTCAGCGTGCGACTCGTGTGACAGTCAGGCCGGACGGGCGTGCGCGGCCAGCGTCCGGTTCACCCGGGACGGCCAGAGCGGGCCGCCGTAGACGAAGCCGGTGTAGCTCTGCACGAGCGCAGCACCCGCGGACAGTCGCGCCGCGGCGTCCTGGGGGGTGTCGATGCCCCCGACCCCGACGAGCACGAGGCGGTCCCCGGCGTGGGCGCGCAGCAGCGCCAGGGCCTGCGCCGCGCGGCCGCGCAGGGGCAGCCCGGACAGCCCGCCCCCGCCGGCCCGCTCGACGTCGGCCGCCGACGAGCGCATCCCGGTGCGGGCGGTCGTGGTGTTGGTGACGATCAGCCCGTCCACCCCGAGCTCGACGGCGAGGTCGGCCACCGCGACGAGGTCGTCGTCCAGGGCGTCCGGACTGACCTTCACGAGCAACGGCAGCCGGGCGCCGTCGGTCCGCGCGCCGTCGCACACCTCCCGCATCGCGCGCACCAGCGGGCGCAGGCTGTCGACGGCGTGCAGGTCCCGCAGGCCGGGTGTGTTCGGGGAGCTGATGTTGACGGCCAGGTAGTCGGCGTAGGGCGCGAGCAGGCGCGCCGAGCGCGTGTAGTCGGCAACGACCTCGTCCGGCCCGACCAGCTTCGACCGGCCGATGTTGACCCCGATGACCACGCCGCGGCCGCGCTCGGTGTCCCGCAGGGCGGCGAGCCGGCGCGCGACCACCTCGGCGCCGTCGTTGTTGAAGCCCATCCGGTTGACGATCGCGCGGTCGGCGGGCAGCCGGGCGAGGCGGGGTCGCTCGTTGCCGGGTTGCGGGCGCGCGGTCACCGTCCCGATCTCGACGAAGCCGAAGCCGAGCGCGGCAAGCGCGAGCACGCCCTTTGCGTTCTTGTCGAACCCGGCCGCCAGCCCGAGCGGAGTCGGCACGCGGAGGCCGAGCACCTCCGTGGCACACGCGGGGTCGGGGGCGCAGCGGCGGGCGACAGCCACCCGAACCGGCCGCACGGCCAGGGCGAGGCGGAGCAGACCGAAGCCGAGCCGGTGCGCCCACTCGGCATCGACGCCGCGGCTGACGAACCACATCAGCAGCGCGTACACGGCCCAGACCCTAGGCCACGGCGAGGTCGGGCCCGGACGGCCGGGGCCGCCTCGGGTCTGCGGTTCAGCCGGGCAGCGGCCGGTCGGGATCGCCGGACACGTCCTCGAGAGTGTCGGCCGGGCCTTCGGACACGATGACCGCGACCCGGTCGACCGCGAACGGGTCGCCGGGGACGAGGTTCGGCAGCACCGACGCGGTGACGGACCCCAGCTGCAGCTCGGTGACGACGTGTCCGGACAGCTGGGTGCGGAGCGTGCGTGCGGCGGTCGGGTCGAGGTGCAACGTAAGCGTCCAACCGGTGTCGGACTCCACGAGCTCGGCCCGCAGCTCACCGGCGCTTCCGGCGTCCGCGGCACCGCCGGCGGGGGCGGCCTCCACGGGCCCGGGTCCGGGTGCGGGCCGAGTCTGCGGCGGGTCGGTGGTCGTGGTCATGGGTGGTCCTTTCGCAACGATGCTCAGGGCTTGGGGGCGTCGGTCTTGAGCGCACGGGGCTTGAGCGCACCGGGCTTGGGGGCGCCGGGCTTGGGGGCGCCGGGCTTTTCTGTACCGGGCTTGTGGGCGCCGCCCTTGCGCTTCGGTCCCGGATGTCCGGGGCCGCCGGGCTTCGCGACGCCGGGCGGGCGGTGCTGCGCCGCTGCCGGAGCGGGATGGACCCGCGCGCCGGTGACTCGCGCGGTCCGGGCGTGCGTGGTCGCCGCCAGCTGCGTGGTCGACGGGCTCGACGCCCCGGCCCTGCTCGGCGGCGCGGCGGCGACCGAGACGGCGCTGCTGCTCGGCGCACCCGCGACCGGGGAATGCGCCGACGGGGAGATCACTGCCGGGGCGGCAGGGTCCCTGTGCGGGGCAGGGGCACCGTGGCTCGAGCCGACCGCGAGACCGACACCGCCGACGAGGGCGGCAGCCGCGGCCAGCCCGGCGAGCAGCAGGCCTCGCCGCGGACGCTTGCCCGGAGGGTGCGTGATCGACCCGGTTTCCGTCGACGTGGCCTGCGCAGGACCGCTCCAACCGCCGACGCCGGCGGTGCTCCACCCTGCCGCAGCTACCGCGACAGGGAGGACGCTCGTCTGTTCCGACGCGACCGCGCCCAGTGATGCGGTGGCGTTGCCGGGTGCTGTCGCGATGGCGGTGAGCTGCGCGGCGGCCTCGGCGGCGCTGGGCCGCGCGGCGGGGTTGTCGTCCGTCATCGCGGTCAGCAACCCCGCGAGGACCGGGCCGGCGCTTGTGGGCACTATCGGGCGGCGGTCGAGACGGGCGATTGCGGCCTCGACGCCGCGGCCGGGATAGACCATGCGTCCGGTGAGCGCCTCGATGAGCACGAGTCCGAGCGAGTAGATGTCGCTCGGCGGCTCGACCTGGGCGCCGCGGATCTGTTCCGGGCTGACGTAGTTCGCGGTGCCGACCGTCGTGCCGACCTCGGTGAGGGGTTCACCGCCGAGCATCCGGGCCACTCCGAAGTCGGCCAGCTTGACGACGGGGCGCTCAGCGGGACCGTCGGCCACGAGCAGGTTCGCCGGCTTGACGTCGCGGTGCACGACCCCCTGTGCGTGGACGTAGGCAAGCGCGCCACCGACCTGGGCGCCGATCGACGCCACCGCGGCAACCGGCAACGGGCCGGCCGCCAGCCGGTCGCGCAGCGTGGAGCCTTCGACGACCTCCATGACGAGGTAGCTGCGCGGCGCCTCGTACTGCGACTCGACCACCCCGGCGTCGAAGACGGTGACGAGACCGGCGTGCGAGCAGCGCGCCATGAACTCGGCCTCGGCCCGTTCGCGGGCGGCGTCGGTGGCGCCGGGTCGGAAGATCTTGATCGCCACCGTGCGCTCGAGGCGGGTGTCGTGGGCGCGCCAGACGTCGGCCGCCCCGCCGCTGCCGAGGCGATCGAGCAGCCGGTAGCGGCCGTCGAGCAGTCGGCTCGCGACGCCGGAGGTGGACGGCTCGGTGCCCGCCGCGGGGGTCGCGGCAGCCCGGTCACCCGCCGGGGCGCCGGGTGCACTGCCGTGCATCGCGGTGGTCATCGAGCTCCTCTGCGGGACACTTGTGCATCGACCGTCCGGGAGGAAAGGACGGAGCACGTCGCCATGGCACTATCGAGGACGGCTTCGGCCGCCTTACCTTGTCTGTACCCGACCACCCGGTTCAGGACCGGCTTCCGACGCAGGTTCAGCAGTTCCTGCCACCCCCGGGGTGTAACGCTGCGGCCGGTGCCGCCGCTGACGCCTCGAGGCGGTGTGGGACAGCACCGCCGGGCGTCGCCGAGCCGTCACGGCTCTCTGGCCGTGGGACAGCACCACCGCGACGACGCCAGGAGGACGACGTGACGAGCCCGGACGTGCGCGTTCCTTGACCGACGCCTCCGCCGGCGGTCCGGTCGAAGCCGACGGCACCGAGTCCGAGATGCTGCGCCTGGCGGCGCAGGGCGACGAGTTCGCCTTCGGCCGGCTCTACACCGCGGTGCAGCCCCGGCTGCGCCGGTACGCGGCGAGTCTCGTCGGCGACCAGGCCGACGACGTCACCGCCGAGGCATGGCTGCAGATCGCCCGTGACATCCGTCGCTTCCGCGGCGACCTCGACGGCTTTCGCGCCTGGGCCGCGCGCATCGTCCGCAACCGCGCGGTGGATCTGATGCGCTCGCGGGCGCGGCGCCCGGTCTCGCAGACGCCGGTCGAGGACCTGTTCGACCTCGCCGACACCGTCGACACCGAGCACCTGGCGCTCGAGCGGCTCTCGACCGACGACGCCGTGGCCCTTATCGCCGCGCTGCCCCAGGAGCAGGCCGAGGCGGTCATGTTGCGGGCCGTCGTCGGTATGGACGCCGCGTCCGCCGGGAAGGTGCTGGGTAAGAGCGCGGCGGCGGTGCGGGTGTCGGCGCACCGGGGATTGAAGACCCTGCGGGCGATGCTGGCGACCGATCCGCGCCCGCCCGCCCGCGGCCGGGCGCGTGAAACAGAATCCGACCCGTCGGCGCTGGAGGGGTGATGGGCGCGTTCGACCTGAGCGATCACCGCCGCTTCGAACACCTGCTCGACGGCCGCGGCCATTCTGACGACCCCCTCGCCCGCGTGCTCGATCTGGCGCGCGGCCCGGCGAGCACCGACGAGCTCACCGGACGCGACGCCGCCGTGGCCGCGTTCGCCGCCGCGGGCGGCGCCGGAGCCGGTGCGAGCGGCGCCGCCCCGGCCGTTCGTGGCCGGGTGCCGCTCGTCCGGGGCATCGCCACGGCCGGGCTGGCCGGCAAGCTGCTCGTCGGTGTCGCGGCCGCCGCGGCGCTCGGCGGCCTGACGATCGCCTCGACGGTGCGCGACACCCCCCCGCACCCCGCTCCGAGCACCACAGCGGGGTCCGCTGTCCCGCGACCTGCGGGTTCCGGGGTCCCGCGGCGGGGAATCGGCATCGACCCGGCGCTCCCTGCGATCGGCAGACCCGGAGGCCCGGCGGTCGTGCCGCCCCTCGGAGCGCACCACGCGGTGCGCACGGGCGGAGCGCCTGCGACCCCGGCACCCGCGCCACACGCGGCCCCGCCCGCACACCCGGCCCCGGCACACCCCGCACACCCCGCGCACCCGGCGCACCCGGCGCACCCGGCGCACCCGGCGCACCCCCAGTCGCCCAAGCCCCCCAAGCACTCCAAGCCGCCCAAGCCGCCCAAGCCCGCCAAGCCCGCGAAGCACTCCAAGCCGCCCAAGCCGCCCAAGCCGACGCCAAGCCCGCGAAGCACTCCAAGCCGCCCAAACCCGCCCAGGCCGCCAAGCCCGCCAAGCCGGCCCACCCTGCTCCGCCGGCGAAGCCCGGCCACTGACCGACCGGGCGCCGGCCGACCCTCGGTTACCGGTCCGGATCGCCCGTCGGTGCCGTCCAGCGCACCCGGGCGCCGCCTCGCGGCGACGGGCCCAGCTCGAAGGAGCCTCCGCGCCGCTCCGCCCGCGCGCGCAGGTTCGACAAACCGCTGCTGCGGTCGGTGGCGCCGAAGCCACGTCCGTCGTCGTCCACGAGGATCGACACCCGATCGCCGGCGACGCTGAGGTCGAGGTCGACCCGGCGGGCGCCGGCGTGCTTGCCGGTGTTGGTCAGCAACTCGCGGACGACGGCCTCAACGTCCTCCCCCACCCCCCTGGGGACGGCGAGGTCGAGGCTGCCGCCGAAGGTGATGTGCGGCGTGAATCCGAGTAGCGGCGTGACGTCGTCGGCAATCTCGAGGACGCGCCGGCGCAGGCCGTCGCCGTCCTGGTCGTGGGGCGTGCTCAGCGCGAAGATGCTGCTCCGGATGCGCCGGATCGTGTGGTCGAGGTCGGTCACCCGTTGCCGCACGCGCTGCGACAGATCCGGCCGGACCTGTTCGGCCACCCCGCCCAGGCTCGTGC
This sequence comes from uncultured Actinomycetota bacterium, assembly GCA_963787985.1. Classification (GTDB taxonomy): domain Bacteria; phylum Actinomycetota; class Actinomycetes; order Mycobacteriales; family Jatrophihabitantaceae; genus Jatrophihabitans. Next base: position 377,445 of record CAWBEL010000001.1, read on the forward strand.
CGATCGCGAACAGCTCCTGAATCACCTGGTCGTGCAGGTCCCGGGCGATCCGGTCGCGGTCCTCCAGCAGGATCACCTTCTGCTCCGCAGCCCGCGAGTCCGCCAGTTCCAGCGCCACGCTGGCGTGCGCGGCGAACCCGGCCGCCATCTCGACCTCCGCGGGGGTGAACCCGGCGCGTCCCCGCTGACGCACCAGGCTCAGCGTGCCGCGCACGGCGCCGCCGCCGGTCAGCGGCACGATCATGACCGGTCCGAGGTCGATCAGCGGTGAGACGGCTGCGGTGCCCTCGAACGCGGCGTCCAGCAGCGGTCGGCCGGTCCGCACCACCTCACCGGCGATCGTGGCCTCGACCGGGAAGCTGGTCCCGACGAGCCGGTCGGCGCCGACGCCGACGGCGTGCTCGACCATCAGCCGGTCGCGGGCCGGGTTCACGAGGCTCAGCGCCACCATGTCCGCGCTGGCGATCTCGAGACCCTGTCGCGCGATCATCTGCAGCGGGTCCTCGCCGGTGGACGCGAGTAGCTGCGCGCCGATGTCCACGGAGGCCCGTAACCACTGCTGCTGCAGTCGCGCCTCTTGGTACAGGTGCGCGTTGCCGATCGCGGTGGCCGCTGCGGCGGCCAGCGCGACCACGAGTTCCTCGTCCTCGTGGCTGAAACGGCCGCGCAGGCTGTCGGCGAGATAGAGGTTCCCGAACAACTCCCCGCCGATCCTGATCGGGACGGTGAGCAAGGACTCCTCGGGCGCATCGTTGTCCAGGGACCCCGTCTCCCTCGGGTCGGCACGCAGGCGATCCAGCCGAGCGACGAGCTCGCCGTCGGTGCCGGCGTCGACGAACTGCTCGGGCCCGTCTGCCGCGACCACCCCGAGCAGGCCGTAGCGCGCGCCGGCCAGCGTGCGTCCCGCCTCGACGACGTTGCGCAGCACGCTGTCCAGGGTCAACTCGCCGGACACCGAGCCGATCGCGCGGACGAGCTCCCGCAACCGCCCCTGCGCGTGCTTGACGCCCTGCGCGCGCTCGACGAGCTGGTCGATCAGCTGATCCAGCTCGACTTTCGGCACGTCGGGGAAGTTGATCGACGACGAGGAGTCGTCCGACATGGCTGCAGCGTATTGCCTGCACGGCCGGGCGCCAGGACGCCGCGTCAGCGGGCGGGGACCCGCCACGTGAGCTTCGTTCCGCCGCCGGGCGCCGGGGTCGTCTCGAAGCTGCCACCCCGCTCCTCGGCCCGCGACCTCATGCCCGACACCCCACTGCCGGGCTCCGGTACGCCGTGACCGACGCCGTTGTCGGCGACGACCAGCACGGCCTCCCGCCCGGCGATGGTCAGGTCGACGTAGGCCCGACGGGCCTGCGCATGCTTGGCGACGTTGATCAGGGCCTCGCGGACGACCGCCGCGACGTCGTCGGCGACCTCCGCGGACAACCCGGTGTCGACGGCCCCGTCGAAGGCGACGTGCGGCGGGAAACCGAGCGCGGGAGTCAGGTCACTGACGATCTCCAGGATGCGCTGGCGCAGGCTGTCGACCTGCAGGTCGAGCGGACCGCGCAGCGCGAAGATGCTGGTGCGGATGCGGCGGATCGTGCGGTCGAGATCGTCCACCCGTTCGTGCAGCCGTAGGCCGGGCTCGCTGTCCGGGCCGAGCTGGGTCGCGATGCTTTCCAAGCTCATGCCGATCGCGAACAGCTCCTGGATCACGTGGTCGTGCAGGTCGCGGGCGATCCGATCGCGATCCTCGAGCAGGAGCACCTTCTGCTCCGCGGCCCGCGAGTCGGCCAGTTCGAGCGCCACGCTGGCGTGCGCGGCGAAGCCGGCCGCCATCTCCAGCTCGCCCGCCGTGAACGGGCGGCGGTCGCGCGTTCGCACCACGGCGAGCACGCCGCGCACCACGTCCGCACCGTTGAGCGGCACCGCCATCATCGGACCGGCATCGATGACGCCGACGAGCGGCGAGTTCTCGAGCAGTACCGGCGCGACGCGGTTGTGCATCACCGGCTGGGCGGTACGCACGCACTCGCCGGAGATCGTGGCACCAAGGGCGTACCGCTGCCCGACCAGCAGCTCGGCACCGAGGCCCTCGGCGTGCTCGACGATCAACGCAGTGCCGTCAGGGTCGAGCAGCGACAGCGCGACAAGGTCGGCGTCGGCGATGGCGTGCGCCTTGCGGGCGATCATGCGCAGCGGGTGCTCACCGGTGGACGAGAGCAGCTGCGCGCCGATGTCGACCGAGGCCGTCAGCCAACCCTGCTGCCGGCGCGACTCGGTGTAGAGCCGGGCGTTGCTGATCGCCGATCCGGCCGCCGACGCCAGGGCGACGACGAGCTCCTCGTCCTCGGTGGTGAACCCCCCGTGCGCGCTGTCGGTGAGGTAGAGGTTGCCGAACACCTCATCGCGGATGCGGATGGGCACGCCGAGGAAGGAGTCCATCGGCGGGTGGTCCGGCGGGAAACCGGACGAGCGGGGGTCGTCGCGCATGTGGTCGAGCCGGATCGTCCGCGGGTCGGTGATGAGCGCACCGAGCAGCCCCTCACCCGTCGGCAGGTGGCCGATGCGCGCCGTCGTCGCCGGATCGATACCCACGTGCACAAATTGCTCCAGGCCGCCGTTGGGCGCGATCACGCCGAGTGCGCCGTAGTTGGCGCCGGCCAGCCGGCACCCGGCCTCGACGATGGTGCGCAGCACCGCCTCCAGGGACAGCTCGCCGGAGATCGTCCCGATCGCGCGGAGCAGGCTGCGCATCCGGGCCTGGGCGCGTTGCACGTCCTGTGCCCGCTCGACCAGCTGGTCGATCAGCTCGTCGAGTTCCAGTTTCGGGACGTCCGGGAAGCCGATCCCTGTCTCGCCGCCGGCGAGGTCGTCGCCGGTCATGTCCGGTCGTCCAGGACGTCGGCCAGCCGACGGCGCCGGCCGCCCCGGCCGTCGGCGGCGCCGATGCACAGCAGGGCCAGCGGCTCGCGTCCGGGCGCCAGCGAGCGGCGCAGCTGGGCCCGTGCGACAGGGACGTCGGTGACCTGGAGGAGCAGGGCCGCTGCGAGGCCGTGCCGGGCGAGCTCGAGCAGAAGACGCTGCAGCGCCTCGCCCGCGCGCAACCACTCCTCGTGCTCGTCCCGGGCGCCGTCGAGCAGCACGAAGCGCGATCTTGCGTGGTACGTCGGCGTCTCCCGGGTGGACGCGGGCCGGCGACCGGTGGCCACCGTCCACGCGCGCCGCTCGGCCTCGACGCCGGGGTTGAGCCGTTCGATCACGTCGGCGACCTCGGCCAGCGCGGCGAGCTGGGTCCGTTGGGCGGTGGTGCGGGCGACCGTGGCGTGGACACCCTCGGCGGCAGCGGCGTGCTCCAGGGAGGTGAGGACGGCGTCGTCCACCTCGGCCTCGCGAAGCGCAACCGGCTCGACGAGCCGAACGTCACCCAGCCCGGCCAGCTCGTGCACGCCGGTCGGGTCGGGGAGACCGGATTCGCGGGCGACGATTCGGGCTAGCAGGGTGGGCCGGCGCGGGTCGGTGCGGCGTGAGACACGCACCGGCACCCCGTCGCCGGCCAGCGAGCGCCGGGCGTTGAACAGTGCGCACCCGCAGCTGATGGTGAGGTGGCGGGCTCGCGGGTCGACGACCTCGAGCTGGCGGGACCGGTCGGCGTGCACCTCGAGGGACCGCTCGCCCAACTGGAGCCGCCACGGTTGGGTGTCGCGGACCGAGGCGGCGGACGCGGCCCGCACGGCGGCGCGGCGCAGTGCCGCACCGGCACCGGTCGAGGAGGTGCCGTCCGCGTCGAGAGAGACCATGCACGCTTCCTCGAGAACCCTTTGCATAACAGTGACTTGACAATGGCGGAAAAGCCAGAGGTACAAAGGCCCAGCCCGATTCCGGACAGCGATCTTTCAGAGGACGTTGAGAGGTCAGTGAGAGCCCTCCTCTCAGCCACGGACAGGAACTCTGGGCTCTGTGAACAGAACCACCGTCCCCCTGCGCCGAGCCGACGGCTCGCCGCTGCGTGTCCTCGTCGTCGACGACGAACCCGACCTCGCGTCCGTCCTCACCGGCATGCTCAGCTTCGAGGGGTGGAACGCCCGCAGCGCCTCCGACGCCGCCGGTGCCCGCCACCTGAACACCGAATTCGCTCCCGACGCGGTGATCCTCGACGTGAACCTGCCCGACGCCTCGGGCTTCGACGTGCTGCGCGAGCTGCGCGCGGCCAACCCGTCGGTCTGCGTGCTGTTCCTGACCGCGCGGGACGCCGTCGAGGACCGCATCGCCGGCATCACCGTCGGCGGGGACGACTACGTCACCAAGCCGTTCAGCATGGAGGAGGTCCTCGCCCGGTTGCGGGGCCTGATGCGGCGCGCGGGAATGACCGCGGCCGCCCAGGACGGCACCATCGTGGTCGGCGATCTCGTCATGGACGAGGACGCGCGGGAGGTCCGGCGCGGGGACGACACGGTCGAGCTGACGGCGACGGAGTTCGAGCTCCTGCGCTATCTGATGCTCAACCCGCGGCGCGTGCTGTCGAAGTCGCAGATACTGGACCGCGTGTGGAACTACGACTTCGGCGGCCGGGCGCACGTCGTCGAGCTCTACATCAGCTACCTGCGCAAGAAGGTGGACAAGGGGCGACCGCCGATGATCCACACCGTCCGCAGCGTCGGATACGTGCTCAAACCGGCAGCATGACCCGGGTGCGCCACCCCGCGCGGCCACGACCGCGGCTCGCGTGGCGGCGGCGCACCCTGACGCTGCGGACCAAGCTGGTCGCGCTCCTGCTCACCCTGCTCGCGGCGGCGTTCCTGCTCGTCGCGATCGCGACCACGCTCGCGCTGCGTGACTTCCTCCTGGACCGACTGGACGCCCAGCTGCACAGCGCAGGCAACCGCTTCGCCACCGGGCTCGAGCATCCCGACAACGACGACAACCCGATCGCCACCGACGACACGCAGTTCGACGCCATCTCCGGTCAGCCGGCCGGAACGCTGGGCGCCCGCATCCTGCACGGCACGGTGATCGCGGCGGCCGTGGTCGGACGGCGCAGGGACGATCCGCTCATCGCGCCCGGCTCCGCGGCACGTGCGGTGCTGGCGCGACTGCCCGGTGACGGCCAGCCCCGGACGTTCGACCTGCCGAGCCACCTCGGCGACTACCGCATCCTGGTCATGCAGGGCGACGACGGCGACCTGCTCGTCACCGGCCTGCCGGCCCACGACGTCGACGAGACCACCGGCCAGCTCGTCGTGATCGAGGCGATCGTGTTCGGCATCGCCCTGGCCCTGGTCGCGGTCGCGGCCACCGTGTCCGTCAGGGTGACGCTGGCGCCGCTCACCCGGGTCGCCGAGACCGCCTCCCGGGTCGCCGACCTGCCGCTGTCGAGCGGGACGGTGTCACTGCCCGAACGCGCGCCGCAGACCGACGCCCACACCGAGGTGGGCACGCTCTCGACCGCGTTCAACCGGATGCTCGAGCACGTCGAGGCCGCCCTCCACCAACGTCAGCAGAGCGAGGACCGCCTGCGGCGCTTCGTGGCCGACGCCAGCCACGAACTGCGGACGCCCGTAGCGGTGATCCGGGGGCACGCCGAGTTGGCGCAGCGCGTGAACACCGACGTCTCGGCCGAGGTCGAACACTCCCTGGCCCGCATCGAGGCCGAGTCGCGCCGGATGGGGCACCTCGTCGACGACCTGCTGCTGCTCGCCCGCCTGGACTCCGGCCGTCCGCTGGCTCGCGAGGAGGTCGACCTGAGCCGGCTCGTGCTCGACGCGGTGAGCGACGCGCGGGTGGCCGGCCCCGACCACCGTTGGCAGCTCGACCTGCCGCCGGAACCGGTGACCGTCGTCGGCGACGAGCACGCCCTGCACCAGGTCGTGGCGAACCTGCTGGCCAACGGGCGCACCCACACACCTGTAAGCACAACGGTGCTGGTCGAGGTCGGCATCGTGCACGGGCGCGCGGAGATCGTCGTCGGCGACGACGGGCCGGGTATACCGGACCAGGTGCTGCCCGGGATCTTCGACCGCTTCGTCCGCGGGGACGACAACCGCTCGGCGAGCACCGGCAGCAGTGGATTGGGTCTCGCGATCGTGGACGCGATCGTCCGCGCCCACGGCGGCACCGTCGCGGTCGAGAGCAAACCCGGAAGGACGCGGTTCACGATGCGGCTCGGTGAGGTGGTGACGACATGAGGACACGATCGTCCGTGCGATCCCGGACCGGTCGGGTTCTGCTGTCCGTTTCGACGGCGGGCCTGCTCGTGCTGGCCACGGCGGCGTGCAGCGCCTCGACCGCGAACGGCTCGGACTCCGCGGCCAGGTCCGTCGCACCGACGACCGGTTCGGCCGGGGTGGACGCCGCGGCGACCTCGCTGTCCCGCGCAGCGGCCGCGAGCATCCCGCGCCCAGCGCACGTCGTGGTCGTCGTCGAGGAGAACCACTCGTACCGCGACATCGTGGGCAGCCGGTCGGCGCCGTACCTGAACTCCCTCGCGCGCACCGGCGCGTCGTTCACGGCCATGTACGCGGTCCGCCACCCCAGCCAGCCGAACTACGTGGCGCTGTTCTCGGGCAGCACGCACGGGCTGAGCGACGACAGCTGCCCGCACACCTACACCGGCGCGAGCCTGGGCAGCCAGCTGCTGGCCGCGCACCACTCCTTCGCCGGCTACTCCGAGGGCCTGCCGCGAACCGGATCCACCACCTGCTCGGCGGGCGCCTACGCGCGCAAGCACGCCCCCTGGGCCGACTTCAGCCACGTTCCCGCCTCGGCCAACCGGCCGCTCACCGCGTTCCCGCGCTCCTACGCCATGCTGCCGGCGCTGTCGTTCGTCATCCCGAACCTCGACCACGACATGCACGACGGCAGCGTGAGCAGCGGCGACAGCTGGCTGCGCGCGCACCTGGGCGGATACGTGAGCTGGGCCCGGACGCACAACAGCCTGCTCGTCGTGACGTGGGACGAGGACGATTACAGCGAGGCCAACCGCGTCCTCACGATCGTTGCCGGCGCGCACGTGCGGGCTGTCCGCTACACCACCCACACCGACCACTACGGGCTGCTGCGCACGCTGCAGGCGCTGTTCGGGCTGCCCGGACTCGGTGCCAGCGCCGCGCGCGTCCCGGTCACCGGCATCTGGACCGGCTGAGCGGTGCGCAGCTGGGTCGTCGACGAGCCCGGTCCGATCGACTCGAACCCGCTGCGTCGGGCCGACCGCGACGTCCCCGAGCCGGGGCCGGGCCAGGTGCGGGTGCGGGTGAGCTGCTGCGGGGTCTGCCGCACCGACCTGCACCTCGCCGAGGGGGACCTGCCGCCGCACCGGGCCCGCACGACCCCCGGCCACGAGGTCGTGGGCACGGTGGATGGGCTCGGCGACGGCGCGCTCCGCTTCGAGCTGGGCCGGCGCGTCGGCGTGCCGTGGCTCGGCGGCACCGACGGCACGTGCACGTACTGCCGCAGCGGCCGGGAGAACCTATGCCGCAATCCGTGCTTCACCGGATGGGACGTCGACGGCGGCTACGCCGAGTACTGCCTGGTGGACGAGGCGTTCGCCTACGCACTACCGGACGGGATCGACGACGAGCAGGCCGCGCCACTGCTGTGCGCGGGCATCATCGGCTACCGCGCGCTGCTGCGCGCCGAGGTGCCGCCGGGCGGCGCGCTCGGCATCTACGGCTTCGGCGGCAGCGCCCATCTGACCGCGCAGCTCGCCTTGCACCAGGGGCTGCGCGTGCACGTGCTGACCCGCGGCGAGGGCAATCGGCGCCTCGCCCTGGAGCTGGGCGCCGACTCGGCCCGGGCTGCGGACGCCGTGCCGCCCGAGCCGTTGGACGGCGCGATCCTCTTCGCGCCGGCCGGCGAGCTGGTGCCGATGGCGCTGTCCGCACTGGCGCCGGGTGGCACGCTGGCCGTCGCCGGCATCTGGCTCTCGGACATCCCGGCGCTGTCCTACACCGACACGCTGTTCCAGGAGCGCCAGCTGCGCAGCGTCACCGCGAACACCCGTGCCGACGGCGAGCAGTTCCTGCGCCTGGCGGCCCGCTTCGACATCCGTGCCACGACGCACGGGTACGCCCTCGACGAGGCCGACCGCGCACTCGCCGACCTCGCCCACGGCCGGTTCAGCGGTGCCGCCGTCCTGCACGCCTGAGGGCTTTCTGACACCTCCGCCCCGAGGGTAGGCATACCTAACTCCGTCGGTTACGGTCGAGGGATGACCACGGCGACCGCGGCTTCCGCGCTGGGCGACGTCTCGCCCGGCCGGTCGGTGCGGGTGCTCCGGGTCGGCACCGACGCCGCTACCCGGTTGCGCTTGGCGCAGTTCGGTGTGCGGCCGGGGGTCACCGTGTCCGTCCTGGCACGCACCAGCGGTGGCGGGCGGCTGCTCGGTCTGGGCCCGAGCCGGGTCGCCCTGGACCGCGCAACCGTCTCGCTGCTCGAGGTCGCCGAATGACGAGGCGCGAGGTCGCTCGATGACCCAGGTGCGCCCGCGCCCGGCTGCGGGGGTCCCGTCCTGCCACGCCGACACGGGCGGACCGTCCGCACCTCCGGGCTCGCCGGTGGTCGCTCTCGTTGGCGCCCCCAACTCCGGCAAGTCGACGCTGTTCAACGCCGTGACCGGCGGTAAGCGCACCGTCGGCAACTGGCCCGGCACCACCGTCGAGGTCGGCCGGTCGGCCTGGCGGCTCGGCGGTGGGCGCACCGTCGGGCTGCTCGACCTGCCGGGCGCCTACAGCCTGGACGCGCACTCCCCCGACGAGGCGCTCACCTCCGAGTTGCTGGTCGGCGCCGACGACCGTCCGGACGTCGTGGTCGTGGTGGCCGACGCCGCGCACCTGGCCCGCAGCCTGTACCTGGTCGCCCAGCTGCGCGAGCAGCCGCAACGCCTCGTCGTCGCCCTGACCATGGCCGACGTCGCAACCCGCCGGGGAATCGACGTGTCCGCCTCGGCCCTGCAACGCGAGCTGGGCGTTCCGGTCGTGCTGCTCGACCCGCGCCGCCGCGAGGGCATCGACGGGGTGGCGGCCGCCGTCGACCACGCGCTGGACGCTCCTGTCCCGGCGGCGCGGCCGGTCCCGCCGTCCGAAGGAGTTCTCGGCGGTCCTCTCGACGAGCCTCTCGACGTGGCCGGGGACGACGCCGAGTTCGCGGTCGCCGAGGAGCGCTTCGCCTGGATCGACCGGGCCGCCGGCCTCGCGACCGAGGTCCGTGACGGCGTCCGGGTCACTGTCACCGACCGCATCGACCGCTGGGCCACTGCCCGGGTGGCCGGCCCCCTGCTGTTCCTCGCCGTGATGTGGTGCGTCTTCGAGCTGACCACCACCGTTGCGGTCCCGCTGCAGGACGGGCTGGGCACGCTGTTCTCCGGGCCGGTGACGCGCGGCGCGACGTGGCTGTTCCACGCCGTCGGACTGGGCGGCAGCTGGGCGCAGCTGTTCGTGGTGAACGGCCTGATCGCCGGCGTCGGCATGCTGCTGACGTTCGTGCCGCTGATGATCATCATGTTCCTGCTGCTGTCGCTGCTCGAGGACTCCGGCTACATGGCCCGGGCGGCGGTCGTCACCGACCGCGTCATGCGCTCGATCGGCCTGCCGGGCAAGGCCTTCCTGCCGCTGGTCGTCGGGCTTCGGCTGCAACGTCCCGGCCATCAGCGCGACCCGCATCCTCCCCAGCGCGCGGCACCGTGTCATGACGGCGTTGCTCGTGCCGTTCACCTCGTGCAGCGCGCGGCTCACTGTCTACGTCCTCATCGCCTCGACCTTCTTCCCGGCGCACGCTGGCAGCGTCGTCTTCGCCATGTACGTCGCCTCGATCGCCGTCGTCGTGCTCGTCGGGCTGGTGCTGCGGCACACGCTGTGGCGCACGGTCGGCGAGGAGCCGCTGGTGCTCGATCTGCCGGCCTACCAGCGGCCGACGCTGCGGCTCACGGTCTCGGTCACGTGGTTGCGGGTGAGGGGTTTCCTGCGTACGGCCGGCGGCATCATCGTCGCGACCGTCACCGCCGTGTGGCTGCTGCAGGCGATCCCGCTCCGCGGCGGCGCCGCTTTCGGGCACGTCGCGCCCGGTGACAGCCTGTTCGCGGCGGTGGCCAAGGCGCTGGCCCCGCTGTTCGCGCCGCTCGGTTTCGGCGACTGGCACACGTCGAGCGCGCTGGTCGTGGGGTTCGTGGCCAAGGAGGCCGTGATCACGTCGTGGGCGCAGACCTACGCCGCCGCGGACCCGACCGCGGGACAGTCCCCGCACCAGCTGCAGAGCCACCTGCACCAGGCGTTCGCGGGCTCGTCCGGCGGGTCGACAGCGGCCGCCGTCTTTGCGTTCCTGATCTTCCTGCTCGCCTACACGCCGTGCGTCGCCACGGTCGCGGCCCAGCTGCGCGAGATCGGCGCCCGCTGGACGGCGTTCGGAGTGGTCATGCAGGTGTCGGTGGCCTGGCTGCTCGGGCTCGCCGTGTTCCAGGTGGGGCGGTGGTTGTTCTGAGTTCCCCGCTGCGCTCGGTACTGGGTGCATTCGACGCAGGCGCGCACTCGCGGGCCGACATCGTCCGGCGCACTGGGCTGCGGGCCGACACGGTCGACGCCGCCATCGAGCACCTCGTCCGCATGGGCCGTCTCGAGGCGCGCTCGCTGACCAGCGGCTGCCCGAGCGGTGGCTGCGGGTCGTGCGCGTCCGGCGTCGACGACGCGCCCGGCTGTGGCGCCGACGGCCCGTCGTCCGGCCGCAGCGGCCCGGTGCTGGTGCAGCTGTCCGTGCGCCGTTGACTCCCGCGTCCTAGAAGAACCCGAAGCGGATGACGCTGGCGATGCCGGCGATCAGGCAGTACCAGCCGAAGGGCCGCATCGAGCTCTTCGCGAAGTACCGCGTCAGGAACCGCACAGCCAGGTAGGCGCCGACACCGGACAGCACCGAGCCGAATATCACCTGCGGCCGGATGCCGTTGCCGAGCGGGCCGGCCAAGTCGCCCAGCTTGAGCGCCCCGGCCGCCAGGATCACCGGCGTGGCGAGCAGGAACGCGAACCGCGCCGCGTCCTCTCGACTCATACCGCGCACCAGGCCGGCGGCCGTGGTCACGCCCGACCGGGAGATGCCGGGTGCGAGCGCGAGAATCTGCGAGGCGCCGATCAACACGGCCGGGATGACCGGTGTCTTCGCCAGGCGTTCGTCCGACTCGTGCCCGGACTCCCGTTCGTCGACATAGCCGGTGTCGATGTCGGCGTCGCGGCGGTAGTGCTCGATGCCGAGCAGGACCAGCCCGTTGACGGCCAGGAAGACCGACGTTGCCAGCGGCTTGGCGAGCGCAGTCCGCACGGCGTGCTCGGCGACCAGCCCGACAAGACCGACCGGGATCGTCGCCAGCACCAGCAGCCATGCGAGGCGCTGGTCGGGGGTGCGGACCTCACGCCGCGCGATGCTGGTCACCAGGCCGGTGATGATGCGGACCCAGTCCCGCCAGAAGTAGATGATCAGCGCGATGGCGGTCGCGACGTGCAGGCCGACGATGAAGGCGAGATACGGCGACTCGGGCCGGCTCACGTTCAGGTCCCGGGCCCAGGACCCGCCGATCCAGGCCGGGATCAGCACGCTGTGCCCGAGGCTGGAGACCGGGAACAGCTCGGAGACGCCCTGGACGGCGCCGATGACGCCGGACTCGAGCCAGCTCAGATGTGACATGTTGTGGTGGAACCTCCCGCCGAGCGACCCTAGGGAGCCCGGGCTGAGAGCAACGGTCGACAGAGCCCGATGAGAGTCGATTCATAGCTCGGACGGGAGCCGCTCCGGGGCGCCGAGCAGCCACGCGATGCTGCACGCGGTGATCGATCCGGCGCACAGCAGGCCGACCAGCACGACGAGCTGGAACCGCGCTGCGCCGACCGCACTCGCGCCGCCGAGCAGCGCACCCACGAAGGCACCGGGCAGCGTGACGAGCCCGACGGTCCGCGTCTGGTCGAGACCAGGAACCAGCGCCTCGAAGGCGGCGTCGCGCGCGATCTCGCGCACCGCCTGCCGCGGCGTGGCACCGAGCGATAGCCACGCCTCCACCTCGTCACGGCGCCGGCGCAGGCCGTCGGCGAGCCGTCGCCCGGTCAGCGTCGCCGCCGTCATCGAGCCGCCGATGACGATGCCCGAGACCGCGACCAGGGTGCGCACGTCGCGCGTCAGCGTGGGCATGCCGACGATGATCCCGATGGCGACGCTCGACCCGGCCCCGCAGGCGATCGCCACGCGGCGCAGGACGTCGGCCTGCCCGCGCAGGCGGCGGGCGGCCGTCCATGTCGCGACGGAGAACATCACCGCGATGACGGCGATCACAGCGGCCGGCGCGACGAACACCCCGCGCAGCGCGGCCGCGACCACCGCCAGCTGCACCGCGGCCCGCACCGCGGCGACGAGCACCGCGCGACGTTGCGCGACCCCGCCGATCGTCAAGGTGGTCAGGCTGATCGCCACCAGGACGATCACGCCGATCGCGAGGCGCAGGTCGGCGTTCATCGCCCGGCGCGGGTCGGCATGCGACCCATGATGGCCGCTCGGCCCGTCGGTGCCCGGTCCTGTCGCGGCGCACGCACAGGCGGCACCATCGGAAGGTATGCGGATCCGTGCCCTGAGGTCCGACGACTGGCCCGCCGTCGAGACGATCTACGCCGCCGGGATCGACGACGGCGACGCCACCTTCGAGACGGCGCCACCCACGTGGTCGTCGTGGGACGCGTCGCACCTCGCCGAGCACCGGTGGGTCGCGGTGGACGACGACGGATCCGTCGCGGGTTTCGTCGCCGTCTCACCGGTGTCGAGCCGGTGCGTGTACTCCGGCGTGGTCGAGCATTCGGTGTACGTCGCCCCCGGACATCGCGGTTGCGGGGTCGGGCGGCTGCTGCTCGAGGCGCTCGTCGCGTCGACCGAGGCGGCCGGCATCTGGACCATCGAGAGCGGGGTGTTTCCCGAGAACGTCGCGAGCCTCGCCCTGCACCGCGCCGTCGGGTTCCGGGTCGTCGGCGTGCGCGGGCGAGTCGGGCAGCACGCCGGCCGCTGGCGTGACGTCGTGCTCATCGAGCGGCGCAGTTCCGTGGTCGGATGAGCGCATGCTCCCGTTGCTGCGCTCCTACGCCGAACGGGCCCGGGCGACGTTGCCGCGTGCCGTCTTCGACTACTACGACGGGGGTTCCGGGGACGAGGTGAGCCGGGACGAGGCGGCCGCGAGCTGGCGCTCCTACCGGTTCCGGCCGCGCGTCCTGGTCGACATCGGCGAGGTGTCCACCCATTGCGAGCTGCTGGGCCGGCGGCTGGCCACACCGGTGCTCGTGGCCCCGATGGCGTGGCACGGCTACGCCCACCCCGACGGCGAGCTGGCAACCGCGGACGGGGTGCAGCGCTCGGGCAGCCTGCAGGTCGTCTCGACCCGCGCCAGCCGGGCGATCGAGCAGATCGCGCCGCGCGGGCCGTGGTGGATGCAGGTCTACGTCACGCGCGAGCGGGCGGCGACGGCCGGGCTCGTCGAGCGGGCCGTGGCGGCCGGCGCGGAGGCCCTCGTCCTCACCGGCGACACCCCGGTGATCGGGCCGAAGAAGCGGCAGGGCCGGCTGGCCGGGCTCGGGTCGGACGAGGCGCTGGTCAACCTCGGCCGGCACCTGCCGCCCGGTGCCGATCCTGTCCACGCCCTGGACCAGGACCCCACGATCACCGTGGAGCAGATCCGCTGGCTGTCGGAGCTCAGCGGTCTGCCCGTGCTCGTGAAGGGCGTGCTGCGGGGCGACGACGCCGCGCGCTGCCTCGACCACGGGGCCGCAGGCGTCGTCGTGAGCAACCACGGCGGCCGGCAGCTGGATCGTGCGATCGCGTCCGCGCACGCCCTCTCCGAGGTCGTGGCGGCTGTCGGTGGTGCCGCGCCGGTGCTCGTCGACGGCGGGATCGGTTCCGGTCTCGACGTGCTGGCGGCCTTGGCCCTGGGTGCGGACGCCGTGCTCGTCGGGCGGCCCGTGCTGTGGGGGCTCGCCGTCGAGGGCGCCGACGGCGTGCACGCCGTGCTTGCCGCACTGACGTCCGACCTCGCATCGGCCATGCGGCTCGCCGGCGCACGCACGCTCACCGAGGTGACGCCCGACCTCGTCACCCGGACCGGCGCGATTGACCGTTCTGTCCCGGTGACAAGCGAACCGGCGACCGGGCACACTGGAGCCGGCAGTTCGCCGTCGATGTGAGGGGGAGTCGGCGGCGGCCGCGCGGCCACGTGACGCGTGTCTGCGCGGGTTCCGGTGAAGCATCACCCCGGAACCTGCGCAGCCTGCCACCACTGACATCCGTCGACGGTGGCTGTCCGCTCACGGTTCGAGCAGCACCAGCGGGATCTCGCGCGAGGTGCGCTTCTGGTAGCCGGCGTAGTTGCGGTATTTGTCGGCGATCTTCGGCCACAGCTCGGCGCGCTCGTCCGGTGTCGCCACCCGCGCCTGCATCGGCCGGGCCGGCTGCCCGACCACGCGCACGATGACGTCCGGATTGTCCCGCAGGTTCAGGAACCAGGCCGGGTGCACGTCGTCCCCGCCGCGGGAGGCCACCACGACGTAGGCGTCGCCCTGTCGCAACGGCGCGGTGAGCATGACCGAGCGCGGCTTGCCGCTCTTGCGCCCGGTCGTCGTCAACTCCAGCGACGGCATACCGCCGAAGCTGGCGCCGAGGCGGTTGCCGGTGACGGTCAACAGCACCCGATGGACCGTGTTCATCGCCTTGAGCACGACGTCGGCTGGCATGCCCGCGACCCTAGCCTGCACGGTCGGCGCTTGCGGCGCGAACGTTCAGGGAACGGCTAAGGGGTGACGCCCGAGTGCCCGAAACGGATGGTCTACGGACCCTGCGGTGGCGTGCGTCCGGACGGTGCCTGCGAGATGCGCCCTGGGCCGTGCGCCTTTCCGGAACCGGTCGTCCTCGACAGCGCGGTCGCGCACCGGCCGTTGCCGCACGTCCCGCGAGTACTGACCGACGTGAGCTCGCCGCCGTTCGACGAAGCCGCGCTGCGCGAGATCTGCGCGATGGTGACGCCCACGGCGGAGGCCCTGCTGGTCGGTGAACACCACAACCGACCGGACTTCCCGCCCACGCTCACCGCCTCCGTCCTGCTCGCAGGCGGCGCGACACCGTGGATGACCCTGGCCTGCCGCGACCGCAACCGCGTCGTCCTCGAGCAGGAGCTGCGCGGCTTGCACCACATCGGGGTCGACACCGTGCTGTGCGTGACCGGTGACGGCCGTGGTCCCGACGTGCGTCCGGACGTGACGCAGGTGTTCGACCTCGACGGCCCGCGACTTGCCGAGCTGGCGACGCGGGTCGGGCTGTGCGCCGCCGTGCCCGAGAGCCCGCTGGCGCCTCCGGCACCGCTGCGGGCCGCCCGGCTGGTCGGCAAGCAGGCCGCCGGCGCCGCGGTCGCCGTGCTGAACCACCTGCCGAGCGTCGCAGCCGTCGCCGACTTCGTCCGCGCGGCCCGCGACCTCGGCCTGACGATCCCCGTCCTCGCCGCCGTCGCGGTGTACACCGACGCGGCCTCGGCAGCCGCACTCGACACGTTGCCCGGGCTGCAGCTCGACGAGGTCGCGGTGTCGCGGGTGGTGCGGGCCCGCGACCCGGTCGCAGCCGGGATCGAGGCGGCGGTCGAGCAGGCGCAGCAGCTGCTCGCCCTGGACGGCGTCGAGGGCGTCAACCTGTCCGGGCTCGGGTCGGCGCGCGGCTGGCAGTTCGCCGCCGAGATCAAGGCACGGGTCGGGGCGCGGATCCTCGAGACCGTCCCACAACGAGAGAGGGTGCAGCGGTGAGCGAGGCCGAGGAGATGTCGTCGGAGTTCGGCACGGTCGCGAGCTGGAGCGTGGACGCGGCCCGGGCCCTGGGGCCCCGCTTCCACGTGCCGGCAGGGTGTCGCGGCTCGGGCGGGCCGGCGGCCATGACCTGGCTGCTCGATCGGCTCCCCGAACTCCCCGGCGAGACGTTGCTCGACATCGGCGCGGGCATCGGCGGCCCGGCCGCGTTCGCGCGGGAGCGGTACGGCGCGACCGTCGTCGCCGCCGAACCCGAAGCCGAGGCCTGCGAGGCCGCCAGGACCCTGTTCGGGCTCGAGACGGTCTGCGCGTCGGCCACCGAGCTGCCCCTCGAATCCGCGTCCTTCGGCGTCGCGTGGTGTGTCGGCGTCCTCTGCACCATCCCGGACCAGGACGGCGCGCTGCGGGAGATCGCCCGCGTGCTGCGTCCCGGTTCGCACCTGGGCATGCTCGTCTACGCGCGCACCGGACCGCTCGACCAGCAGCCCGAGGGCAACAACTTCCCCGCACTCGACGGGCTCGAGGGGCTCTACCGAGCCGCGGGCTTCGACACGGTTGACCAGGTGGCGTTGGCCGAGCTGCCGTCGCCTCCGGACAGCTGGCGTGGGCAGGAGCAGGCCGTCGCCGACTGGATCGAGCAGCACCACGGCGACGACCCCCGGTGGCAGCAATCCGTCGAGCAGGAGCAGATCATTGGCCGGCTGATCGGGTCCGGCGACGTGGTCGGCCACCTGAGCGTGCTGGTCCGCCGCCAGGACTCGGACAGGGCCGGCCCGTTCGCGAGTGAATAGGGTCGAACTCATGCAGCGCTGGCGCGAACGAGAACTCAAGTACGACCTGGACCCGACCTGGTCCGGCGAGCTGCCCCCGGCTCTCGTCCCGGACGGCGGGGAGGTGCGCGCCGTCGAGAAGGAGCTCGTCAGCACCTACTACGACACCGACGACGGGGGTCTGTCGAAGGCGGGCATCACCGCCCGCCGGCGCTCCGGCGGCGGCGAGGACGGCTGGCAGGTGAAGATCCCGAGCGGCAAGGCGCGCGAGGAGCTGCGCTTCGACGACTCCCCCGACGTGCCGGCCGAGGTCGAGGACCTGCTCTTCGGCGTCCGCGCGGGCCGGCCGTTGCATCCTGTCGCGCGCATCGAGACCCGGCGAGTGGCCCACGAGCTGCAGGATGCTGGTGGGCGCGTTCTCGCCGAGGTCGCCGACGACTCGGTGCACGCCGTGCGGATGGGCGACGAGGCCGTCGTGACGGCCTGGCGCGAGCTCGAGATCGAGCTGGTGGACGGTGACGAGGACTTCCTCCGGGCCGCCGACGCCGCCGTGCGCGAGGCCGGCGCGGTGCCCTCGGCGGTGGCCTCCAAGATCGCCCGCGCGCTCGGCGGTGCCGGGCGGTTCACGTTCACGGGCGCGGCCACCCAGGCCCTGGTGCAGCGCTACCTGCGTACCCAGTTCGACCGCATCGTGGCCGGCGACCTCGCTCTGCGTCAGGGCGCGGACGTCGTGCACAAGACCCGAGTGGCGACGCGGCGCTACCGCAGCGTGCTGCGGGTGTTCGCCGACGGTTTCGACGCCGAGCCGGCCCACCGTCTGGACGAGGAGCTGGCCTGGTACGCGTCGCTTCTCGGTTCCGCCCGCGACGCGCAGGTACTGCGCCGGCGACTCGACGAGCAGCTCGACCAGTTGCCCGACGAGGTCGTGCTCGGCCCCGTCCGGACCCGCCTGCACCGCGAGCTGGACGACATCGCCCGGGAGGCCGACGGCCGGCTCCGCGAGGCGATGCGCGGCGAGCGCTACACCGCGCTCATGCACCAGCTCGCCGAGTGGGACGCTCAACCGCCGCTGCTGGCCGACGGTTTCGGCAAGGCCGCGACCTATCTGCGCGCATCGCGCCGCAAGGCCGCCAAGCGGCTGCGCGCCGCGACGACGGCACCGGATCGCGACCTTGCTCTGCACGGGGCCAGGAAGGCCGCCAAGCGCGCCCGCTACACCGCCGAGGTCGTCAAGAGCGTGCTCGGCAAGGCCGCGCGCCGCCAGCGCACGTCCGCCGAACGCATCCAGGAAGTGCTCGGCGGCGGCCAGGACGCCGTGGTCGCTGCCGAATTCCTGCGCCGGATCGGTGCCTCGGCCGGCGTGACGGCCGACGAGAACGGCTTCACCTACGGCCTGTTGTGGCAGCTGCAGCAGCAAATCCGCCACGACGTGCACGCCGCGGCGCCGTCACTGACCATTCGCCACTGACCATTCGCCACTGACCGTTCGCCACTGACCAGCGAGTTGCGGGCGGCAGCTGATCCGGGCGTGTCACCGCCGTCTGCCACAGTGCCGGCGTGGCCCCGCACAGCACCGACGCGTTCCCCGACACCCCGCACCCGCTGACACGGTGGCTCGTCGGTCAGAACTTCGTCGTCCTGCCCGCCCGTTACGCAACGCCCCATCAGGCATGGGAGGCGGCGGGGCAGGTGATCGACGTGGCCGCGGCCGGGGACGCCCTGTGCCGGCGGTTCGGGCCGGTGCGGGTCCTCTCCGAGTACGCCATGCCGTCGCCGCTCGCGGTGCAACGCGACTTCCAGGTCCTGCACCTCGACTTCGGCGTCCCGCTGGGCCTGACTGCCCACGCCGATGTGGCCCGGTACACCGTCCTGTACGTGGATGCGGAATCCCGCGGGTCCGGTGCCGCGACCCGGATCGTGCCGCTGCGTGATCTGGCAGTCCAACGCCGATGGCCCGCGTCGCACGAACTCGCCACGCGGTTGCGGACTCGCGACGATCCCGACGTCACCGAGGGCGTGCTGGCCAGGATCGTCGAGTCAGCCGACGGGTCGGCCGAACTGCCGGACAAGGCCAGCGCCTCGTTCCGGTGCGGGCTCGAGTTCGGCACCGTCGAGGCCGAACGCGCCTACCTGCGTCTCCACGGACTCGACCTCAACGGGGTCGAGCAACGGGTCGTGCTCGACCCCGGGCACGTTCTGATCTTCGACAACCTGCGCTGCGCGCACGGCCGGCTCGGCCTGCGGCATACCGAGGAACTCCATCAACTCTGTCTCGGCTTCCCGGGGCTCTCCGTCGCGGATCAGGAGACCGTCCTACTGCACACACTGGATCAGCTGACCGGCAGCGACGCCGAGAACCGCTCCGTCAACTTGGAGTTGACGAACAGCCTTGCGTCAATCTACGATTGACGAATGACTCCGCTCGACGTCAGCCTCGCCGACCTCATCGCCCGCCTCGACGTCGAACTCCAGGGCGCCGATGACCTGGCCCGGATAACCGAGGCACAACTGCGGGCCCGCACGCTCGCGGATCTGGGCGACCAGCTCGTCGGTCACTACGTCGGCAAGGCCAAGCAAGCAGGCGCGTCGTGGAGCCAGATCGGGGACGCCATCGGGGTGTCCAAGCAGGCGGCCCAGCAGCGCCACACGCCCGCGGCGTTCGGCCGCTTCACCGACCTGAACCGGCACAGCATCGTGCTGGCCCAGGAGGCGGCGCGGGCGCACAAGCACGACTCCATCGGCACCGAACACCTGCTCCTCGGCCTGGTCGGCGAGCCGCGGGGTCTGGCGTACGAGGTGTTGGTGGCCGTGACCGGGTCGGACCAGCGCGTCCGCGAAGCGATCGAGCGGGCCTTGCCGCCGGCGGGCAAGAAGACGCCCCGTGGGCACATTGCATTCCGACCCGAGAGCAAGCTCGCCATTGACCACGCGACGGCGGCAGCTGCCGAGCTCGGCCACGACTGGGTCGGCACCGAGCATTCGCTGCTCGGCCTGATGCGCGCCGAGCGCAGCCCGGCCGCGCAAATCCTCCGCGGCCTCGGATTCACACCGGACGAGCTGCAGCATCAGGTCACGCTGGCGATCAGGGATCGCGGCGGCGAGACCCCACCGACGACATCCTGACCGACGCTCGGGCCGAATCGGCCGACGTCCGACGGGCGCTCAGACGTTGAAGCTGCACCTAGGAATGGTTGTCCGACCCATCGCCAGCATGTCAGCGCTAGCCGTGACAGAGCCCTTCGCTGCAAACTGCGTCCATGCCAGTCCCACCGGACTACTGGGTAGCGACAGCCGGCATCGCCCCCGTGCTGGCTTTGGCTCACGTGGTCAACGTGGGCCGCTACCTGCTCTGGCAGAGCACGCTGCTCGATCACATCCGAATCAAGAAGGCGTCAGAGAAGGACCCGGACAACCCCTCCGCAGATTTTGAGACCTTTCGCAAGCGCGCTCTGAGGTCGTCCAACACGGTCGGCGTAGCCATCTGGGGAGCGATCGCAGCGGTTCTCATGTGTGGGGTGGCGCTCGTCGAAGCCCTTGTGTCATTGAGAGACGGGGACGGATCGAACGGCCTGGCGACGACCGTCCTGATAGAGCTATGCGTCTCATTCGGCGTCCTGATCGCCGACATGGCGATCGAGGCCATCGCCCGGTATATGAGCCGGCACTACATCGAAGTGACGCTTCCAAACGGGTGAACCCAACTGCCCCCGCTTTACCCCGTCAGGTGCCCACAACAGCGCACACAGCCCACACGCTGGTCGGCTGGAAACTGGGCGAGCCCACACTGATCTCCCAGCCCGTTCCGTCGGCAGTCGGGGCGTCATCGATAAGGTCATTGAGGGTATTAGGAGCTCCACTGAAACCGCCGCCCAACACCTTCTTGCCTGCGGGGCAAGCGGCTACGGTTGCGGGCACTCCCGGGGTAAACCCAACGCTCACGATTTCGTAACCGCTCAAGCCCGCAGGACCTACCGGGCCAGTCGCTCCGGCCGCCCCGGCCGGGCCTGTTGCGCCCGTCGCGCCAGTCGCACCCGTGTCGCCCTTCGGACCGGATGGTCCGGTGGGTCCCGCAACTCCGGTCGGCCCCGCTGGCCCCGACGGCCCAGCAGGCCCCGCGGCGCCGGCCGGTCCTGCGGGCCCGGGTGCTCCCCCCGCGCTCCAGCTTGTCGGGTACTCGAATGGCAGGCATCGGAAACCAGCCGGGACGATGCGAACGACGCCAGACACCCGGTTGACACAGGCGTAGATGGTCGTCGTGGGCGGCGGGCCGCCATGGTCACTACCGCCCGCCCAGGCGATCCCGGTCGTCGTTACCAAAGCCGCAATCGAAACCGCAGCAATCGCTGCACCCAGAACTGACCTTTTCATTTGCGATCGTCCCCCGCCGTCGACGTTTGCCGGATTAGACCGCACTGTGACTTTGCTCGGCAAGGAGCTTGACAGGCTTCTGAATAATCCATGCCAGCTCGAAAAAGAACGAAATTTTCACGTTTGACGATCAATGCCACGCGAGTGACCCGTGAGCAAGTAGAAGCCACACTCCGTCACATCATTTCGGTACCGAGACGCTCGCTACTAACAAAGGAACCGCCGGCGCCAACGAAGAGCTGCTGGCACTTCCCAGGAATACGACATCGAGTAGACGCGAGGCTGCGGGCCGAGGTTGGTGTGCGACGAAGTGCGAAAGCTATGGCCGCCCGCAGACTGCATCCGTCTACGACGCTGTACCGGCCAAGCTGGAAGCGAGAAACCGAAGGCGACTGAGGAAGTGATACAGCACGTGCTCGATGGCGTAGATGCAGCCGACCTCGACGACATGACGCTCGCTCGCCGATTCGCCGACGCCCTGCGCAAAGCAGGACTACGCGTCGAGAACAGTCATGAGCCACATGCGGCACCTCGTCGCTGCGGCTGGATCGGAGTAGCAATCGGCGGCGTCGTCAAACTCCAAGGTCTGCCTACACGTTGAAGCGGAACTCGGTGACGTCGCCGTCCTTCATGACGTAGTCCTTGCCCTCGATGCGCACCCTGCCACGGGCGCGCGCCTCGGCCATGGAGCCCGCGTCGACCAGGTCCTCGTAGGACACGATCTCGGCCTTGATGAAGCCGCGCTCGAAGTCGGTGTGGATCACGCCGGCGGCCTGGGGTGCGGTCGCGCCGACCGGGATCGTCCAGGCCCGCGACTCCTTCGGCCCCGCGGTGAGGAAGGTCTGCAGCCCGAGCGTCGCGAACCCGACACGCGCCAGCTGGTCGATGCCGGACTCCTGCTGCCCCATCGACTGCAGCAGCTCCAACGCCTCGGCGTCGTCGAGCTCGATGAGTTCGGACTCGGTCTTGGCGTCCAGGAAGATCGCCTCGGCCGGCGCGACGAGGGCGCGCAGCTCGTCGGTGAACGCGCCGTTCTCCAGCTCCTCGGGGTCGACGTTGAAGACGTAGAGGAACGGCTTGGTGGTCATGAGCGTCAACTCGCGCAGGGGCGTGCGGTCGATGCCGGCGGCGTAGAGCGTCGTGCCGCGCTGCAGGATGTCGATGGCCTCCTCGGCGGCGGTCAGGACGGGCGCGCGGTCCTTGTGCAGCCGGACGTCCTTCTGCAGGCGTGGCAGCGCGTTCTCGAGGGTCTGCAGGTCGGCGAGGATCAGCTCGGTGTTGATCGTTTCGATATCGCCGGCAGGGTCGACCTTGCCGTCGACGTGCACGACGTTCGGGTCGCTGAAGGCCCGGATGACCTGGCAGATGGCGTCGGCCTCCCGGATGTTGGCCAGAAACTTGTTGCCCAGACCCTCTCCCGTGCTCGCGCCGCGCACGATGCCGGCGATGTCGACGAACGACACCGTCGCGGGAACGGTCTTGGCGGAGGAGAACAGCTCGGCCAGCACGCCCAACCGCGCATCGGGCACGCCGACGACACCCACGTTGGGGTCGATCGTGGCGAACGGGTAGTTCGCCGCCAGGACGTCGTTCTTGGTCAGGGCGTTGAACAAGGTGGACTTGCCGACGTTGGGCAGGCCGACGATGCCGATGGTCAGGCTCACGACGGGCCAGTCTACGGACGCCGCCACCGGGGTCCGGCGCGTCGGATCCCGAAACTGTCGGCACCCGGTGTGAGCATCGGTCCATGGATCTCGCAGCCGTCCTCGTCGCCTTGCTCACCCTGGGTGCCGGCGTCCTCGTCGGCCTGCTCCTCGGGCGGTCCCGGGCCGAGCAGCCGGCCCGGCTGGCTGTCGCCGCCGCCGAGCGCGCGGCGGTCGAGGCGCGCGAGCAGGCGGCCCGGCTCGGGGCCACCCTCGAGGCGGAGCGGGCGGCGGCGGCGTCGTGGCAGGACGCCGAGCGGGAGCGTCAGCAGGAGCAGGACCAGGCCGAGCAGCGGTTGCGCGAGGCCTTCACCGCCCTGGCCGGCGACGCGTTGCGCCGCAACAACGAGGCGTTCGCCGAGCTGGCAGCCGCCAAACTGTCGACGGTCAAGGCCGGCGCCGACGGCGATCTCGCGCAGCGCCAGCAGGCGATCGAGGGCATGGTGGCGCCGCTGCGCGAGTCGCTCGACCGGGTGGCGCAGCAACTCGTCTCGGTCGAGAAGGAACGCGCCGGCTCGTACTCCCAGCTGCTCGGCCAGGTCTCGATGATGCGCACGACCTCCGAGCAGTTGCAGCGCGAGACGAACCAGCTCGTCACCGCACTGCGTGCCCCGCAGGTCCGCGGGCGGTGGGGCGAGATGCAGCTCGAACGCACCGTCGAGGCGGCCGGGATGACCGAGCACGTCGACTACGACACGCAGGTCAGCGTCGCCGGACCCGAGGGCACGGTCCGCCCCGACCTCGTGGTGCACCTGGTGGGTGGCAAGTCGGTGGTCGTGGACTCCAAAGTCGCCTTCAGCGCCTACCTCGAGGCGATGGAGGCACGGGACGAGGCCACCCGCGCGACACGCTTCAAGGCGCACGCCCGGCACCTGCGCGATCACATCGACGCCCTCGGCGCGAAGTCCTACTACGAGCACTTCGCGGCCTCGCCGGAGTTCGTGGTCTGCTTCGTACCCGCCGACGCGTTCCTCGACGCGGCGCTGCGGGAGGACCCGAACCTGCTCGAGCGCGCCTTCGACCAGAACGTGGTGGTGGCTACGCCCTCGACGCTGGTGGCCCTGCTGCGCACCATCTCCTACACCTGGCGGCAGGAGGCGCTGGCCGCCAACGCCGCCGAGGTGCACAAGCTCGGGCGCGAGCTCTATCAGCGGCTCTCGACGATGGGCGGGCACATCGACAAACTCGGCCGCTCGCTGAGCACCGCGGTCGGGGACTACAACAAGACCGTGTCGTCGTTGGAGAGCCGAGTCCTCGTCACGGCCCGCCGGATGGTCGACCTGAAGGTCATCGACCCCGCCGACGCCATGACCGCACCGAGCCAGGTGACGGAACTGCCGCGCTCGGCGCAGGCGCCGGAGTTCGCCGAGCAGCGGCTGGTCGCGCTGCCCAAACCGAAGATCCCCGCCGGGCAGGGCGACCTGTTGTCGCCCGACACCGGCACCGGGCATCGCGCGACCTCCTAGCCGCCACCTCGTAACCGCGACCTCGTCGGACTGCCCCGCCAGCGCGGGCGTCGCACGTCCGCACGGCCACCCGCGGGCGCATCCGCGCGCGTCGAGGGCCCAGTCTCAGCCGGGTTGGGTAACGTTTTGGGAACGCTGGTCACATCCACCGGCGTCGGCGCCGCCGAACACCGTCCCCTGGAGAGTCAGCGTGAGCGATCGCACCGCGTCCCGACGCGGCGGCTGGCCCGCCGGCGCCGACGACGGGTGGGGGCCGGCGACGGCGGTCCGCAGCGGGGGTTCGCACGGGCCGGACGACGCGTCGGCCGCCCGCGGGCGCGACGGACGGCGTCCGGCGAGCGGTTCGGTTCCGCCGCCGGTGCGTTCGGGTTCGGGTTCGCGCCGCAACGACGCGTGGACACCGCAGGGACGTCCCACCAGCGACAAGTCACGCGCGAACCGGCAGATGGAACGTCAGCTGGAGTCGCTGCGGCCGCAGCAGAAGGTGCGCGAACGTGGTCTGCCCGCCTGGGCCGCCCTGCTCGTCCTCATCGCCATCGCCGTCATCGGCGGACTGGTCGACACCGTCGCGTCGATCCAGGTCAAGGGCGGCTTCAACATCGGCATCGTGGTCGCCTCGATCGTGGCCATCCTGATCGTCAAGCGATCACACATGTTCCCGATCGTCATCGCCCCGCCGATCGTGTACTCGCTGGCCGCGGTCTTCCAGCTCTACCTGCGCTCCGGTGGCCTGCACGACAAGAAGGTCGTCTTCGACGCCGCCGCGAACTACCTCGTCTACGGGTTTCCGGCGATCGCCGCGGCCACGGCCGCCGTGCTCATCATCGCCGGCATCCGGATGATCACCCGCCGCTGAAGCGCCCGGATCTCGGGCGGACCGGTCAGGCCTCGTGCAGGCCGAGATCGCGGCGCAGTTCCCGCGGCAGCGCGAACGTGAGCCGCTCCTCGGTGTGGGCGACCTCGTCCACCGTCCCGTAACCCTGCTCGACGAGCCGCTGCACCGTTTCCTGCACGAGGATGTCGGGCACGGACGCACCGGAGGACAGCCCGACCGTCTCGACGCCGTCGAGCCATGACAGGTCGATCGCCTCGGCGTTCTCGACCAGGTGCGCGGCCGGGGCGCCCGCGACGAGCGCGACCTCGACCATTCGCACCGAGTTCGAGGAGTTGGACGAGCCGACGACGAGGAACAGGTCGACCTGCGGCGCGATCGCCTTCACCGCGGCCTGCCGGTTCTGGGTGGCGTAGCAGATGTCGTCCGACGGCGGCGACTGCAGGTTCGGAAACTTCTCCCGCAGGGCGGCCACCGTCTCGAGCGTCTCGTCGACCGACAGCGTCGTCTGCGACAGCCACACGACATGGTCCGGGTCGCGCACCTCGATATCGGCGACGGCGTCCGGACCGTCGACCAGGGTGATGCGGTCCGGGGCCTCGCCACTCGTCCCGACGACCTCTTCGTGGCCGTCGTGACCGATGAGCAGGATGTCGTAGTCGTCGCGGGCGAAGCGCCGCGCCTCCTGGTGCACCTTGGTGACCAGCGGGCAGGTCGCGTCGATGGTGCGCAGCTGCCGCTCGCGCGCCTGCTCGTGCACTTCCGGCGCCACGCCATGGGCGGAGAACACGACGATCGAGCCCTCCGGCACGTCCTCGTTCTCCTCGACGAAGACCGCGCCGCGCGCTTCGAGCGAGCGCACGACGTGCAGGTTGTGCACGATCTGCTTGCGCACGTACACGGGTGCGCCGTACTGCTCGAGCGCGTGCTCGACGGTCTGGACGGCACGATCGACGCCGGCGCAGTAGCCGCGCGGCTTGGCCAGCAGGATCCGCTTGACGCCGACGGACGTCTCTGCGGCTGCGGAGGCTCGCGGCGCTGTGGTCATGACGCCTCATCGTACGTCCCGCGATGGAAGGAACCTCCTCGATGGGGCAGGGTGGAGACATGCACCTGCCGGGACCCCTGCGCGCCGCCGTCGGGTTGGTCGCCACCGCCGCCGACGAGGCGAAACACCTGCCGGACCGCGCGATCGAGCTGCCGATGCTCGTCGTCAGCACTGCCCTGCAGGCCTCGTTGCGGGCGCAGCAGCGCTACGCCCGGTTCACCGCGCGGGGTGACGAAGTTCTCACCCGCCGGCCGGTCTCGGACGCGCCCCCCGAGTGGGCGACCTTCGACGACCCGCCGGTCGACGACCTGCGGCGCGCCCGCTTCGACGATGCCGACATGCTGACCGATAGCGAGGAACGGTCACTGGCGCAGTCAATGGTGGGTTCGCTGTTCGGCGTCGCCGACCCGGGCGCCCCCACCGCGGGCGCACCGAATGCGACGGAAGCAGACCGTTCCGATACCGGCTTCGAGACGGCCCGTCGCACCGAGGCGGCCCGCAAGACCGCCGCCGCCAAGACGACCTCCGCCGCGCGTCGGGACGACGCCGACAGGACGCCCGGCGCGGCGAAGGCCGCCCCGGCCGAGAAGGCGACCCCAGCCGAGAAGGCCGCCGCGACCAAGAAGGCGACCCCGGCCAAGAAGGCCGCCGCGAAGAAGACCACCGCACGAAAGTCCACGGCGAGGAAGACGGCCGCGAAGAAAACGGCGGCGAAGAAAGCGACGAGCACCGTTCGGAAGACCACAGCCCGGAAGACCACCGCCAACGACACCACCGCCGACGACACCACTGCCGACGACACCACTGCCGACGAGGGCGCCGCCAACGAGGGCGCCGCGAACGCCGCTGGGACGGACGCCCGCGCGAACGCGGCGGAGCCGTCCACGAAGGCCGTGCACAAGCCGCGACACACCACGCCGTCGGCCTTCGACGACGTCGACGACGACTGAGCGACCGCCCCCGTGGCCCGTCTGGAGACCTCGGCCGAGCATCCGGTCCCGGTGCGGGTCGTCGCGCTGCGCATCGGCGACTGGATCGCGCGCCTAGGCGAGATCTGGGTCGACGGCCAGATCGCGCAGCTGACCCGCCGTCCCGGCGTCGGCACCCAGTTCCTGACCCTGCGCGATCCCAACGCCAACATCTCGATGACGGTGACGTGCCCGCGTGGCGTGTTGCCCGACACCGTCGGCGAGGGCACCCGCGTCGTGTTGCGTGCGCGGCCGGACTTCTACCTCGAGCGCGGCACGCTGAGCCTGCGCGCCCTCGAGATCCGTCAGGTCGGCCTCGGTGAGCTGCTGGCCCGGCTCGAGGCGTTGAAGCGGTTGCTCGCGGCCGAGGGCCTGTTCAACGCCGACCGCAAACGGGCACTGCCGTTCCTGCCGCGCACGATCGGACTGATCACGGGCCGGGCGAGCGCGGCCGAGCGCGACGTGATCGAGAATGCGCGGCGCCGGCTGCCCGGGGCCCGCTTCCGGCTCGAGAACGTCGCGACGCAGGGCACCCAGGCCGTCACCGAGGTCGTCGACGCCCTGCAGCGCCTGGACCGTGACCCCGAGGTGGACGTCATCGTCGTGGCACGGGGCGGCGGCAGCGTCGAGGACCTGCTCCCGTTCAGCAACGAGACCCTCGTGCGGGCCGTCGCCGAGGCGCGCACCCCGGTCGTCAGCGCGATCGGGCACGAGACGGATTCGCCGCTGCTCGATCTCGTCGCCGACGTCGCCGCGTCCACGCCGACCGACGCCGGCCGACGCATCGTGCCCGACCTCGCCGACGAGACGCGGCACGTCGCCGAGCTGCGGTCCCGGGCCCGCGCCCGCGTCCGTGCCCGGCTGGACCGGGAGGCCGAACTGATGGCCGGGCTGCCGCAGCGGCTGCGGGCCACCGTCCGTGGACGGCTCGAGCGCGAGCTGGAGGATGTCGCCGCCGTCCGCGACCGCACCCGTCGACGCACGCGCGGCCTGCTCGAGGCGGCGGGCGCCGACCTCGACCACGTCCGGGCCCGCATCCGGGCCCTGTCGCCGCAGGCCACCCTGGACCGCGGTTATGCCGTCGTCCGCCGCGACGGCGACGGCGCCGTGGTCCGGGCACCCGCCGACGCGATCGGCCGGCTGCGCGTCCGGGTCGCCGGCGGCGAGTTCGGAGCCGACGCCGTCGAGCTCGATCAGCAGTCGGATGCCTCCCAGTAGGGTCGACGGCGTGCCCTCCGAGAAGGCTCCTGATCCGTCCTACGAGGCCGCCCGCGCCGAGCTGCGCGAGGTCGTCGCCAAGCTGGAATCGGGCGGCCAGTCGCTCGAGGACTCGCTCGCGCTCTGGGAGCGCGGCGAACGGCTCGCCGACATCTGCCAGCGCTGGTTGGACGAGGCCGGCGCCCGCCTGGACGAGGCCATCGCGCAGCACGACGCCGGCTGACACCCGCCTTCCCGGCCGGTGTGGTCGTGACGCGCCGGCGTGTCCGCAACCACTGCAGCCGGGAAGCACGAGAGGGATCGGGGCGGTCTGCCAAGATAGGGGACCTGCCCGCCTCGCCCGGACCGCGAGCGCCCTACCCCGGCGCCGTCCGGCTGCCCGCGACGAGAGGATGCCGCAATGTCCGACGGACCGCCTGCAACCCGGAACGGACAGGTGCCGCCCTCGCTCGCGGTGAGCCGCAGCGCCCCGGACCGCAACCTCGCCCTCGAACTCGTCCGCGTCACCGAGGCGGCCGCGATGGCCGCCGGGCGGTGGGTAGGACGCGGGGACAAGAACGGCGGTGACGGCGCGGCCGTCGACGCCATGCGCGCGCTGATCGGCACCGTGTCGATGCGCGGTGTCGTCGTCATCGGCGAGGGCGAGAAGGACGAAGCGCCGATGCTGTTCAACGGCGAGGAGGTCGGCGACGGCACCGGCGCGCTCTGCGACGTCGCGGTCGACCCCATCGACGGCACGACGCTGATGGCGAAGGGCATGCCGGGCTCGATCGCGGTGATCGCGGTGGCCGAACGCGGGGCGATGTTCGATCCGTCCGCCGTCTTCTACATGGAGAAGATCGCGTGCGGCTCGGACGCTGCCGACGCCGTCGACATCACAGCGCCGGTGGCCGAGAACATCCGCCGGGTCGCCAAGGCCAAGCACGGCCACCCCGAGGACGTCACCGTCTGCATCCTCGACCGCCCTCGGCACCAGCAGCTGGTGCAGGAGGTCCGCGAGGCGGGAGCCCGGATCCGCTTCATCACCGACGGCGATGTCGCGGGCGCGATCTCGGCCGCACGTCCTGGCACGGGCGTCGACCTGTTGCTCGGCATCGGCGGCACGCCGGAAGGGATCATCGCCGCCGCGGCGCTGCGCTGCATGGGCGGCGTGATCCAGGCCCGGCTGTGGCCGCAGGACGACGACGAGCGCCAGAAGGCGATCGGAGCCGGGCACGACCTCGACCGGGTGCTCACCACCGAGGACCTGGTGCAGGGCGAGGACATCTTCTTCTGCGGCACCGGCATCACCGACGGCGAACTGCTCCGGGGGGTGCGTTACTACGCCGACTCCGTGCAGACGGAGTCGATCGTGATGCGCTCGAAGTCGGGCACCATCCGCCTGGTCGACTCGCTGCACCAGCTCGGAAAACTGCGCGCGTACTCGGCCGTGGACTTCGATCGGAACTAGAAGAAAGAGCTGCACCGTGAGCGACGTCGAATTTCGGATCGAGAAGGACTCCATGGGCGACGTCCGCGTGCCGGTCGCCGCCAAGTGGCGCGCGCAGACGCAGCGGGCGGTCGAGAACTTCCCCATCTCCGGACGCACCATCGAGAGCGACCTGATCAGCGCGCTCGCCACCATCAAGGGCACGTCGGCGCAGATCCGCGGCACGCGCGGCATGCTGGACGAGGCCAAGGCCCACGCCATCCACGCCGCCTCCGTCGAGGTCGCCACGGGCGCGTGGGACGCCGAGTTCCCGATCGACGTCTTCCAGACCGGGTCGGGCACGTCGTCGAACATGAACACCAACGAGGTGCTCGCGACCCTGGCCGCCGAGTCCCTCGGGTCACCGGTGCACCCGAACGACGACGTCAACGACCCGTTCTCGTCCAACGACCAGTTCCCGGCCGCGATCCACATCGCCGCCACCAAGGCCATCGCGCACGACCTCATCCCGGCGTTGGACCACCTCGCGGAGGCGCTGGACACCAAGGCCGGGGAGTTCGCGCACGTCGTGAAGTCCGGGCGCACACACCTCATGGACGCCACCCCGGTGACGCTCGGGCAGGAGTTCGGCGGCTACGCCGCACAGGTGCGCTACGGCGTGGACCGCCTGCAGGACTCGCTGCCACGGGTGGGCGAGCTGCCGCTCGGCGGTACCGCCGTGGGCACCGGCATCAACGCGCCGGTCGGGCTCGCCGGCGAGGTCATCGCCGCGCTCGCCGCCGACCTGGGGCTACCGCTGACCGAGGCGCGCAACCACTTCGAGGCGCAGGGTTCGCGGGACGCGCTGGTCGAGGCCAGCGGCGTTCTGCGCACCGTCGCCGTCGGGCTCAACAAGATCGCGAACGACATCCGCTGGATGGGCTCGGGCCCGCGCACCGGCCTGACGGAGATCTTCCTGCCCGACCTGCAGCCGGGGTCGTCGATCATGCCCGGCAAGGTCAACCCGGTGCTCTGCGAGGCGGTGTGCCAGGTCGTCGCGCAGGTTGTCGGCAACGACGCCGCCGTCGCGTGGGGCGGCGCGGCCGGCAACTTCGAGCTCAACGTCATGCTGCCGGTCATCGCGCGCAACCTGCTCGAGTCGATCCGGCTGCTCACCAACGTGTCGCGGGTGTTCGCCGATCGCTGCATCATCGGCATCACCGCCAACGAGGAGCGCTGCCGCGAGTACGCCGAGTCCTCGCCGTCGATCGTCACCCCGCTGAACCACTACGTCGGCTACGACGAGGCGGCCAAGATCGCCAAGCAGGCGCTGGCCGAGCGCAAGACGATCCGCGAGGTCGTCGTCGAGCGCGGCCACGTGCCCGAGCGCATCAGCGAGCAGAAGCTCGACGAGGTGCTGGACGTGCTGTCCATGACCACCCCCCGCTGACTGTTGGCCCCGCTGCGGCGCCCGACCCGGCGTGTTGCGCCGCCACGGGGCCAACCGTGAGCGTCGCCGCGGTGATCTTCGACTTCTACGGCACCCTCGCACCGGGCCGGTCGGACGCCGACCAGCTGCGCGCCCGCGCGGCGCAGGCGGCGGCGCTCGGCGTCGACCAGGCCGCCTTCGACGCCGAGCTGACGGCGACCGTGCACGAGCGCTTCAGCGGCGCCGGGGGCACGGTCGAGGGCTCGCTCGCCTGGGCCGCGGGCCGGATCGGCGCGCACCCGTCCGCGCAGCAGTTGGCCGAGGCGGCCCGGGTGCGGTTGCGCTTCGAGCGTGGGTTCGGCGAGCCACGCCCCGAGGCGGTGCCGGTGCTCCGGGCCGTCCGCGAACGCGGCCTGCGCGTCGGGCTGATCAGCGACTGCAGTGCGGAGCTGCCGACCTACTTCCCCGACCTGCCGATCGCGCCCTACGTCGACGCGCCGGTGTTCTCCTTCGTCACCGGCCACCGCAAGCCGGCGCCGGAGAACTACCTGGCGTGCTGCGCGGCGCTCGAGGTCGAGCCGGAGGACTGCCTGTACGTCGGCGACGGCGGCTCGAACGAGTTGGCCGGCGCCCGCGCCGTCGGCATGCGCGCCGTGCATCTCGACGTGCCTGACGAGGCCGGCGGGGTCGTGTACGGGCGGCACCAGTCGTGGGACGGCGAGACGATCGCCGCGCTCGACGAGGTGCTGACGCTGCTCTGACGCACCGAGTTGTTCTCGCTGCGGGTCGCTGATGCGACCGGCGGCCGCAACAACGTGCGCGACGACGGCGGCGCAGAGGGCTAGCCTCGATCCCTTGTGACCGGCGTGCTCGAGGTGGTGGCTCCGGCGCGCCTCGGGCCGCGGTTCCGTCGTCTGCTCGCTGCGTCATGGTTGGGCTACGCCGGGGACGGCATCGCCGTCGCCGCCGGGCCGCTGCTGGTCGCGTCGCTCACCCACAACCCGGTGCTCATCGCGTCGGGAGCCACGCTGCAATGGTTGCCGCCGCTGCTGTTCGGCCTCTGGGCCGGCGCACTGTCCGACCGCCTCGACCGGCGGCGCATCGTGCTCGTCACGAACCTCGCGCGCATCGCCGTGCTGGCCGTGCTGGTCGCCACCATCGCAGGCCGCGTCGACTCAGTGGCCGTCGTGCTCGGGACGCTGTTCGCGCTCGGTACGGCCGAGGTCTTCGCGGACAACACCACCGCGACCTACCTGCCCACCCTGGTGGCCCGCGACGACCTCGCCCTCGGCAACGCCCGCCTGCAGGTCGGCGTCATCACGCTCAACCAGCTCGCCGGTCCGCCCGTCGGCGCCGCGATCTTCACCGTCGGCGCCGCATGGCCGTTCGCGACGCAGGCGGTGCTGGGCGTCTTCGCGACGATGCTCGTCTCGCGCATCAGGCTGCCGCCGCACGGTCGGGAGAACGCCGCGGCCGCCTCCATCCGCGCCGACATCGCCGAGGGTGTGCGCTGGCTCGTCCGGCATCCCGCCGTCCGCACGCTCGCCCTGACGATCCTGATCTTCAACGTCACCTTCGGCGCCGCGTGGTCGGTGCTCGTCCTCTACGCCACGCACCGCCTGCACCTCGGCGCGACCGGGTTCGGGCTGATCGTCACCGTACAGGCGCTCGGCGGCCTGCTCGGCACCGGCGCCTACGGCTGGATCGTCCGGCACGTCAGCCTCGGCAACATCATGCGGGTGGGGTTGGTGATCGAGACGCTCACACATCTCGGGCTCGCTCTCACGACCTCGCCCTGGGTGGCCATGCCCATCTTCTTCGTCTTCGGCGCGCACGCGTTCATCTGGGGGACGACCTCGTCCACGGTCCGGCAGCGGGCGGTGCCCCGGGAGCTGCAAGGTCGCGTCACCGCCGTCTACGTCCTCTGCGTCTACGGCGGTCTCGTGGTCGGGTCAGGAGTCGGCGGCCTGCTGGCCCGGCACGTGAGCATCGCGGCGCCGTTCTGGTTCGCCTTCGTCGGGTCGGCAGTGTTCCTCGTGCTCATCTGGCGGCAGCTGGTGCACATCGCGCACGACGGCGACGTGCCGGACGGGCGGCTGTCGGCGACGTGACACCCGCGCTGTCCCGGCGGCGACTGCCCGGAACACGCCGAACGAGCACGGTGGTCGACGTCAGCAACCACACCGCCGTTCAGGAGCCCGCGATGTACCAGCACATGTCCGCCGAGGTCGGCCGCACCCGCCAGTCCGATCTCCGCGCCGCCGCCGCCCAGCGCCGCCTCGTCGCCGAGGCCGAGGGCGAGCAGGCCGGGATCGCCGTCCGGTTCCGCAGCGCCGTCAGCCGGCTCGGTCGCACTCGCACCGGCGCGTCCGTGCCGATGCCGACGCCCGCCGTCCGTCCCGCGATCAACCCCGCCGGCTGATCGGCTCTTACCCGGGCAGCTCACCCGAGCGCGACGGCCCGCCGGAGCGCACTCCGCCACCCTCGGGGCGGTCCAGGTGTGGTGCAAGATGAGCGCACCTACTAGCTGACCCAGGGGGTCCCGTGACGGGTGCCGACAGAGACCAGCGGCTTCGTGAATTCCTGCAAGCGCCGCCACCGAAGGTGACGTCGAACTTGAAGGCACCAGCCGCCCTGGTCAGCCGGTTGCTTCCCGAACAGGCCAGATTGCCGATTCGCCGTGCCGTCACGCGGATCGGGTCGCCGCACGCCGGACGGGAGCTCATGCGCCGCGTCCAGGAGGCTCGGTCAGCGGGCGAGCCGGTACTCCTGCACGTCGGTTGTGGCCGCGAGAACAAGGTCGGGTTCATCAACATCGACCTGCTCGGTGCAAGCGCCGACGTTTTCCTGGACCTCGCGCACGGCATACCGCTACCGGACCACTCGGTCGACGGCATCTTTCACGAGCATGTACTCGGGCACCTTCCCAACCGAGTCGGATACAGGTTCATGGTGGAGAGCCGGCGAGTGTTGAACGCCGGCGGCGTGCTTCGGGTGGGAGTCCCCGACGCCGGTTTGTGCCTCAACTCCTACGCCGGAAAAGCCGACCCGGGATGGGCGGAATCAAAGCCTGTTCCCATGCTCGCCGTCGAGGACTTCTTCTACGAACACAAGATCATCGCGATGTACGACGAGGAGAAGCTCACCGCCGTGATGCGGGTTGCCGGCTTCGCAACGGCAGAGCGCAAGGACTACGGCGATACCTCGTTGCCGGTGGTCCCCGACACACCGCGCCGCAGTAGCGGCACGCTGTACGTCGAGGGCCGCGCCACGTGATCTGAAACCGAGGGGTGAACAGCGCGCCCTGCTCGGCATGACGGCCGGGAGCGCTGCGGCCGGGCTCAGCCGTGGCGGCGGGCGAGCTTCCACGCCGCCGGGAAGGCGAGCGCGGCGAGGCCGATCTTGATCGCATCAGTGGCGAGGAACGGGCGGACGCCGAGCCGGAAGGCCGCCGCGGCGTCGAGGTGCAGGTCGTGCGCCAGCCAGGTCGTGCCGACGAGGTAGACGAGCGCCGTGCCGAGCGCCATGAGTCCGAGCGTCGTGGCGACGTGGCGGTCCGCCCCGCGCCGGGCCAGTTCACCGACGACGCCGGCGGCGATGACGAACCCGACGATGTAGCCGAACGTCGGTCCGCCCCAGCCGCTGGTGTGGTCGGAGAACCACGGCAAGCCGGCCACGCCCGCGAGCGCGTAGACGAGCATCGACAGCACGCCGCGCATCGTGCCGAGGGCGGCGCCGACGACCAGCACGGCCAGCGTCTGCAGCGTGAACGGCACCGGCGACAGCGGGGTGTGGATCGAGATCTGCGCAGCGAGGCCCGTCAGTCCGGCACCGCCCGCGACCAGGGCAGCGTCGCGTACTCGTGCCCCGGGCACCAGGTCGGCCAGGACGGGTCGGCTGGACAGGGCGGAGGCGTCGGCCATGGTTCTCCTCGAACGGTACGAAACGGTGACGCGACGCTATCGAGACGTCGGCGCGAGCGACTCCCGCCCGTCCTGTGCCGTGACAACGGCCGCATAAGCCTTGACGCGACCGACTCAGGGCGTCACGGGCGTCGCCCAGCCCGGCCGCCGGATCAGGCAGAACGGGTGCCCGGCCGGATCGGCCCACGTGTCCCCGTCGAGATGCCGCGCGCCGAGTGCCCGGACCGCCTCCCCCGCGGCGACGAGGTCGTCGACCATGACATCGACGTGCACCTGCTGCGGCACGGCAGGATCCGGCCACGTCGGCGCGACGTGACCCGCCGCGCGCTGGAACGCCATCCCGGACGTCCGGTCGTCCGGCGCGACCACGACGAAGTCCTCGTCCCGGTAGGTGATCGGGTCGCCGAGCAGGGCGCTCCAGAACGCCGCGTCGACCTCGGGGTCCGCGCAGTCCAGGATCCAATGGTGCCGCCGCCCGATGGTCACACGGACAATGATGGCGTGATCGCCCCGCTCGTCGTCACCCTCGCGATCGAGGACGACGCGCAGCGCCGGTTCGCCATCGAACGGCGACGCTGGTTCCCGCCCGGCCGCACCCAGGTCGGCGCGCACGTCACGCTGTTCCACGCCGTGCCGGGTGAGCGCGAGGGCGAGGTGCGCGCCGACCTTGCGGCGCAGGCCGGCCCGGGCTTCGACGTGCGAGTGGCAGCGATCATGTCGCTCGGGCTGGGCGTGGCGTACGCCCTCGAGTCGACCGAGCTGACGCGCCGGCACCGCGCGCTGCAGCAGGCGTGGTGGCCGCACCTGACCGCGCAGGACCGCCAGCGGTTCCGTCCGCACGTCACCGTGCAGAACAAGGTCGATCCCGACACCGCACGCTCCACCCGCGCGACCCTGGAGAAGTCGTTCGCGCCGTACGACGTAGCCGCGACCGGCTTCGTCCTCTGGCGCTACGACGGCGGTCCGTGGGCCGAGCTCGCCCGCGTCCCGTTCGACGCGGGGTGAGCCCGGCCCGCGAGCTGCTTACAGCGGCAGGTCCTCGAGCATCTCGGTGACCAGCGCGGCGATGGGCGAGCGCTCCGAGCGCGTCAGCGTCACATGGGCGAACAGCGGGTGCCCGCGCAGCGCCTCGATGACGGCGGCGATGCCGTCGTGGCGTCCGACGCGTAGGTTGTCCCGCTGCGCGACGTCGTGCGTCAGCACCACCCGCGACCCGGCGCCGATGCGCGAGAGCACCGTCAGCAGGACGTTGCGCTCGAGTGACTGCGCCTCGTCGACGATCACGAACGAGTCGTGCAGCGACCGGCCGCGGATGTGGGTCAGCGGCAGCACCTCGAGCATGCCGCGGTCGATGACCTCGTCCATGACGTCGCCGGACACCAACGCGCCGAGGGTGTCGAACACCGCCTGCGCCCAGGGCGCCATCTTCTCGTTCTCGCTGCCCGGCAGGTAGCCGAGCTCCTGGCCGCCGACGGCATAGAGCGGGCGGAACACGACGACCCGCTTGTGCGCGCGCCGTTCGAGGACGGACTCGAGCCCCGCGCACAGCGCGAGCGCGGACTTGCCGGTGCCGGCCCGGCCGCCGAGCGAGACGATGCCGACCTCGGGATCGAGCAGCAGGTCGAGGGCGACGCGCTGCTCGGCCGAACGGCCACGCAGGCCGAACACGTCGCGGTCGCCGCGCACGAGGCGGACCTGCTTGTCGGGCGTGATGCGTGCCAGCGCTGAACCCTTCACCGAGTGCAGCACCAGCCCGGTGTGGCACGGGTGGTCCGCGACCGCGGCGAGGTCGAGCGCGTCGGCCAGCTCGATCGGCCCGTCGTCGTAGAGCGCGTCGACGGTCTCGGCCGCGACCGTCAGCTCGGCCATGCCGGTCCAGCCGGTCGAGTCGGCCACCGGGTGCATGCGGTACTCATCGGCGTTCAGCCCGACCGAGGCCGCCTTGACGCGCAGCGGCATGTCCTTGGTGACCAGCGTGACGTCCTTGCCCTCGGCGGCGATGTTCAGCGCGACGGCGAGGATGCGCGAGTCGTTGCTGTCGACCCGGAACCCGGCCGGCAACAGTGCCAGGTCGGAGTGGTTGAGCTCGACGTGCAGCGTCCCGCCCTGGTCGCCTATCGCGACCGGGGCGTCGAGGCGCCCGTGGGTGATGCGGAGCTCGTCGAGCACGCGCAGGGTCTGCCGGGCGAACCACCCCAGCTCGGGGTGGTGCCGCTTGCCCTCCAGCTCGCTGATGACGACCAGCGGGAGGACGACCTCGTGCTCGGCGAAGCGCCCGAGCGCACCGGGGTCCGAGAGCAGGACCGACGTGTCGAGGACGAACGTGCGCAGACCGGTCGACGGGTCCTGGCTGGATGCTGCGGTCACCTGGGTCACCTGGGTCACCTGGCGCTCCTGACGGGGAGTCGGCGCCGGGGCGCGCAGGCCCTCGGCGCGTGGGGGTGTCGGCTCGTCCCACCTGAACGGAGCCGTGCGGGCCCCGTTCTCGCTCCTGCCGCCGATGACAGCGGGCAGACAGTAGGCAACGGTGTGGACCTCCGCACGTGCCCGGGGTTGGCCCGGCCACCGAGACGAAAGCTACGTCCGCGCACACCCGGGCTCCGGAAGGCGCGCCACACCGCGTGTGTCCGGCCGGTTAACACTTCGAGCGAGCGGACAACGTCCGCCGCGGGTTCCAGATAGGGCCTTTGGTCCCTGGGCCGAAGGGGGTCCGCCTGCTTACCGTTCGGGCCGTGTGGGAGCGGCTGTGGCAGGGCACGTGGCGCGCCGCGTGCCGGTTCGGTGCGTGGTACGTCACCGGCTGCTCGTCCAGCCTGGCCATCCTCGGCCATCCGGACCCCTCGGCGCAGGGCGGCACCGACGCCGACGCCGAGTTGCACACCTACGCCCGTCGCGGCGTCGCCGACCTCGAGGCGTGGCTGGCCGCCCAGTCGGTCAGCGACTGAGCCCGGTCTCTGCCGGACGGCTCGGGTCGGCGCCCCACTGCGACCACGAGCCCGGGTACAGCGCCGTGCGGTCGATGCCGGCGACGGTCATGGCCAGTAGGTCGTGGCAGGCCGTAACGCCCGACCCGCAGTAGGCGATCGCGCCAGGCGCGCCCACCGCCTGCTCGTAGCGGCGGCGTAGGTCGTCGGGCGACCGGAACCGGCCGTCGGCGTCGAGGTTGCCGCCCCAGAACGCGCTCACCGCGCCCGGCACGTGTCCAGGGCGGGGGTCGACGTTCGGGTCGCCATGCGCGTAGCGCTCGGCCGTGCGGGCGTCGATCACCAGGGCGTCGGCGGCGGCCACCTGGTCGGCGTCGGCGAACCGGCCCGCCGGCCATGGCTCCGGCACGCGGTCGACCGGGACGGGTCGGGGGACGTCCGTCACGAGGTCGCCCGGCCAGGCGGCCAGGCCGCCGTCCAGCACCGCAGCCGGTTCGTCGAGCACGTGCAAGAGCCACCACAGTCGCGCCGCGACCGACCCCCCGGCGTCGTCGTAGGCGACGACCGGCGTGCCGGCGGCGATGCCCACCCGGCCCAGCGCGGCGGCGAAGCGTTCCGGCGTGGGCAGCGGGTGCCGCCCCGCCTGCGGGCTCGCCGGCTCAGACAGGTCCGTGTCGATGTCCAGCCACACGGCACCGGGCAGGTGGCCGGCCTCGTACGCCGCGCGCCCGGACCGGCCGTCGAGGTACCAGCGCACGTCGACGACCCGGACCTCGTCGAGGTTGTCCGCGAGCCACCGCCCGGACACGAGGGGGCCGATCGTCACCCGCCGAACCGCCGCTGACGCATCCCGTAGTCACGCAGCGCACGCAGGAAGTCGATCTTGCGGAAGTCCGGCCACAGCGCGTCGCAGAAGTAGAACTCCGAGTGCACCGACTGCCACAGCAGAAATCCGGACAGCCGCTGCTCCCCCGACGTGCGGATGACGAGGTCCGGGTCCGGCTGGCCCTTGGTGTAGAGATGCTCGGCGATGTGGTCGACGTCGAGCACCTCGGCCAGCTCTTCGAGGGTGCCGCCGGTGGCTGCGTGTTCGTGCAGCAGCGACCGCACGGCGTCGGCGATCTCGCGTCGCCCGCCGTAACCGACGGCGATGTTCACCGTCAACCCGTCCCGTCCGGTGGTGGCCTCCTCGGCCGCCTTGAGCGCCTCGGCGGTGTGCTGCGGGAGCAGGTCCAGGGCTCCGACGGCCTTGACGCGCCACGGGTTGCCGTCGGCCGACAGCTCCCGCGCCACGCCGGCGATGATCTCCAGCAGTGGCTCGAGCTCCTCGGCCGGCCGGCGCAGGTTGTCGGTGGACAGCAGCCAGATCGTGACGTGCGCGACGCCGGCCTCGCTGCACCAGCCGAGCAGGTTGGTGATGTGCCGGGCACCCGCGACGTGCCCGTGGCTGACGTCGTCGAAGCCCGCGGCGCGCGCCCAGCGCCGGTTGCCGTCGATCATGATCGCGACGTGGCGGGGTACCGGAAGGCCCTCCAGGTGTTGCCGCAGGCGCCGTTCGTAAACGGAATACACCGCCTCGCGCAGACCCACCCGTCGAACCTAGCGCCGCGTCCGAGCCGACGCGACCGCGCAGGGCGCGCGCTTACCTACGCTCGCGTAGCCTTCGGACGGTGACGACCGAGCCCACGCTCCGCTCCGCCGCCGGCGATCCGGTCGCCGTCATAGCCTCGGCCGTGGCCGACCTCAAGCCCCGCCTGCGCGGGTGGTTCCACGCCTACGCCGCCGCGATCTCGATCATCTCCGGCGCGGCCCTGATCGCCGTGGCGGCCGCCGTCCGCGGCGGGACGGCCGGCCTGGTCACCGCGATCTACTGCGCCACCGTCACCCTGCTGTTCGGCACCTCCGCGCTATACCACCGGCGTCGCTGGAGCCCCCGCGCGCACCGGATCATGAAGCGCCTCGACCACTCGATGATCTTCGTGTTCATCGCCGGGACGTACACGCCGATCGCGGTGCTCACGCTGTCCGGGACGGCGATGGTCGCCGTCCTGGTCGCCGTGTGGAGCGGGGCGGCCATCGGCGTGGGGCTCCAGCAGTTCTGGCCCGGCCACCCGCGCTGGCTGTCCGCACCGTGCTACATCGCCCTCGGCTGGGTCGCGATCTTCGTGCTGCCCGACCTGCTGCACAACGGCGGCGTGGCCGCGTTCGTGCTCATCCTCGCCGGCGGCGTCGTCTACACGCTCGGGGCCGTCGTCTATGCGACCCGGCGGCCGGATCCGGTTCCCGAGGTCTTCGGCTTCCACGAGGTCTTCCACCTCTGCACCCTGGTGGCTGCGCTCTGCCACTACGTGGCCATCTGGCTCGTGCTCTTCGCCCGCTGACCCGCCACCTCCTGCCCGGCATCGGAATAGGGTGGCGGCTGTCCTCGTTGCGGTGTAATCATGTAATCACGACTGCACTGTAAGGAGAAGCTGATGTTCAGCAGAGACGATGAGATTCCAGGTTCCCGCCGCTTCCACGGCGAGGGGCCACACGGACCGGAGGACGCCCGGGGCGGGCACGGCCCGCACCGTGGCGGACCGCGCGGCGGGTTCGGCGGCCGGGGCGGCGGCCCGCGTGGCCGCGGCTTCCGGGGTGGTTGGCAGCAGGCCGACCTCCCGCCGGCCGACGACGCCGCGGCCTGGCTGGGCGGCCGGCTGCCCGACGACTGGTTCGTCGGCGAGCCGTCCGTGACGGTCGACCGCGAGGAGATCGTGGTCGTCGGCGAGCTGGCGGCGCCCGAGGTGTCCGACGGCGAGTCGGCCGAGGCCGCCGCCCAGGGCCGGATCGGCCGCTTCCGCGAGGAGTCGCGCGACGCGCGGATGCGCATCGCCGACGAGGCGGAGGCCCGCTACGGCCGCAAGGTCGCCTGGGGGGCGTCCATCGGCGACACCCGGGTGCTCTTCACCCACCTCGCTGTCCCGGTCATGACGCGGTTGCGGCACGACGAGCGGCGGGTGCTCGACACCCTTGTCGACGCCGGCGTGGCGCGGTCGCGTTCCGACGCGCTCGGCTGGTGCGTGAAGCTGGTCGCCGAGCACACCGACGAGTGGTTGGCGAGCCTGCGTGACGCGATGTCCGAGGTGGACAAGCTGCGCGCCGAGGGCCCCAGCATCTAGAAGCAGCCCAGGTACAGCCGATCGGGGAGAGTTGTGGGGGTCTGACCCCCACAACTCTCCCCGATTCGTTGACGAGGCGCGGTCAGCGGGCGAGCTGGGCGAGCAGGGCGTCGACGTCGGTCACGGGCAGGTCGCAGACCATGCCGCGGCACACGTAGGCCGCGGCCGCGCCGCCGATCAGCGGCCGCTCGGCCAGCAACGCGCGCCCCGGTTCGTCCGGCTCACCCGACACCACCACGGCGCCCGGCGGCCGCTCGCGCCAGGCCAGCGAGGTGAGCGGGCCGGACGCGGCCTCCCCCACCACCGCCACCTGCACCGGGCCGTCGAGCAGCGCCTCGGCCGAGGCGAGCAGCCAGCCGAAGAACCGTGGCTGACCGGTGGCCACGTGCGCGACGCTCGCGACGGCCGACTCCGCCACCGCGCGGTAGGCCGACGACCCGGTCAGCGCCGACGCGGCGACGAGGGCCATGACGAGCGCGGACGCCCCCGACGGCGTGGCGTTGTCGGTCGGGTCCTTCGGGCGGCGGACGAGCTGTTCGGCGTCGTCGGCCGTGTCGTGGAACCCGCCCGCGCCGTCGCCGAAACGGGACACGGCGGTGTCGATGATCGACGTCGCCGCGTCCAGCCACGCCGGGTCACCGGTCGCCTGGTGCAGGACGAGCAGACCGTCGGCCAGCGCGCCGTGGTCGTCGAGCACCCCGGCCGAGGTTCCCACGACGCCGTCACGCGACGTGCGCCGCAGCCGGCCGTCGACCAGGTGCAGGTCGAGCAGCAGCCGCGCGCAATCGACGGCTGCGGACACCCACGCCGGCACGCCCAAGGTGGCTCCGGCCTCCGCGAGCGCCGCGATCGCGAGCCCGTTCCACGCCGTCACGACCTTGTCGTCGCGGCCCGGCTGCGGGCGCAGGCTCCGCGCGGCGAACAACCTGACGCGCCAGTCGGCCCACTGCGCCGGATCGGCCGGGTCGGCGAGCAGCTGCAGCGTCGACGCCCCGTGCTCGAAGGTGCCCTCGGCGGTGACCGAGAACAGCGCGGCGGCGGCCGGCCCGTCCGCGCCGAGTACCTCGTCCAGCTGGCCGGGCGTCCAGACGTAGGTCAGACCCTCGACGCCCTCGGTGTCCGCGTCCAGCGCCGAGGCGAACCCGCCCTCGGACGTGCGCAGGTCGCGCAGCAGGAACTCTGCCGTCTCGTGCACGACCCGCTCGGCGAGCGGTGAGCCGGTGCGCCGCCACCAGTGGACGTAGGCGCGCAGCAACAGCGCGTTGTCGTAGAGCATCTTCTCGAAGTGCGGCACCACCCAGGCCGCGTCCACCGCGTAGCGGGCGAAGCCGCCGCCGAGCTGGTCGTACATGCCGCCTCGCGCCATCGCGTCCAGGGTCTTCTCGGCCATGGCGAGCGAGGTCGGATCGGCGGTCCGCTCGTGCTGGCGCAGCAGGAACTCCAGCGCCATCGACGGCGGGAACTTCGGTGCCCCGCCGAACCCGCCGCGCTCGGGGTCGAAGGTGGTGGCCAGCGCCGATGCCGCGCGGTCGAGCTCGTCCGGGCCGGGCAGGCCCCCGTCCCCGGGCGGGAAGGCCGTGGCCTGCGAGATCGCCTCGACGATGCGCGCACCGGCCGCGTCGACCTCGGCGCGCTGCTCGCGCCAGGTGCGGTCGACGGCGGTGAGCAGCTCGACGAACTGCCGCGGCGGGAAGTAGGTGCCGGCGTAGAACGGCGCGGCGTCGTGGTTGACCAGGCAGGTCATCGGCCAGCCGCCGTGGCCGGTCATGGCCGCGGTGGCGTCCATGTAGACGGCGTCGACGTCCGGCCGTTCCTCGCGGTCGACCTTGATGTTGACGAAGTGTTCGTTCATCAGGGCGGCGATCTGGTCGTTCTCGAACGACTCGTGCGCCATGACGTGACACCAGTGGCAGGCGCTGTAGCCCACCGACAGCAGGATCGGCACGTCCCGCCGCCGTGCCTCGGCGAACGCCTCGTCCGACCACTCCCACCAGTCGACGGGATTGTCCTTGTGCTGCAGCAGGTAAGGGCTCGTTGCGCGGGCGAGTCGGTTCACCTGCTCCATCCTCCCCGCCGGCCGACATCGAATCGCAGGGTGTTGACGACGGGAGCTTTCGCGGCGAAATATGAGCAACGGCCGAATAGCGGCGTCTGGTCACCGTTGCCCGGAAGGTGATGTCTCATGTTCTCTCCTGCCCGCCGCCGCATCGCCACCGCGGCCGCCCTCGCCGCCCTGACCGGGGCCGCCGTCGTCGGTGCCGTCCGCGTCAGCGCCACCGCCGAGTCGCCTGCCGCCCGCCCGCCGTCCGGGCCGGTGATCAACGCCAACTTCCCGGACCCCGACGTCCTCGTGGTCGGCCGCGTCTACCACGCCTACGCGACCAACTCCGGTGGCAGCAACGTCCAGCACGCCACCAGCACCGACCTGCGGCACTGGACCATGCACCGCGACGCCGCCCCCACGCTCGGCGCGTGGGTCGACCAGTCGTGCACGTTCACCCCGGGCGGCAGCACCGACCGGTGCGTG
This sequence comes from uncultured Actinomycetota bacterium, assembly GCA_963787985.1. Classification (GTDB taxonomy): domain Bacteria; phylum Actinomycetota; class Actinomycetes; order Mycobacteriales; family Jatrophihabitantaceae; genus Jatrophihabitans. The sequence continues at coordinate 420,960 of CAWBEL010000001.1, forward strand.
TGGGCACCCGACGTCAACCGCATCGACGCCGGCCACTACGTCCTCTACTACGCCGCCCGGGACAAGGCCTCGGGCAAGCAGTGCATCGGAGCGTCGACGGCGAGCTCGCCCAACGGCCCGTTCGTCCCCGCGGGCAGCACCCCGCTGGTGTGCCCGACGTCGCAGGGCGGCGCGATCGACCCGAGCATGTACACCGAGAACGGCAAGCGCTACCTGCTCTGGAAGGCCGACGGCAACTGCTGCAACCTGCCGGCGATCATCTACCTGCAGCCGCTCTCGGCGAACGGGTTGACTCTGACCGGACCGGCCACCGAGCTCATCCGCAACACCCAGCCGTTCGAGGGCAGCGTCGTCGAGGCACCCGACCTGGTGAAGCACGACGGCCGCTACTACCTGTTCTACTCGGCCAACAACTTCGCCGGCGGCCTGTACGCGACCGGCTGGGCCAGCTCGGCCAGTCTCACCGGGCCGTACACCAAGTCCCCCGACCCGCTGATGTCCAGCGAGCTGTTCCGCAACCACGTCATCGGTCCCGGCGGCGAGGACGTCGTCCGCGGCACCGACGGCGGCTGGAAGATCTTCTTCCACGGCTGGGATCCCACCTACAGCTACCGCGCGCTGTACGTGCGGACCCTGAGCTGGCCCGCCGGCCGACCGAAGGTGTCCGGCACCGCCACCCGCTACGAGGCCGAGAACGGCACGATCACCGACGCGCAGGTGGTGGACGACAACTCCGCGTCGGCCGGCCGGAAGGTCGGCAAGCTCGACAACCCGGACAGCTCGGTGACGGTGCGGGTGCACGCCGACCACGCCGGAACGGCGACGCTCGGCATCCGCTTCGCCAACGGTTCGCTGGACCCGGGCGGGTACCCGGTGCCGTCGTCGGACGTGCTCTCGGTGAACGGGCGTCGGGTGGCCACGGTCGTCTTCCCGCACACCACGTGGGAGAACTGGACGATCCAGGAGCACCGCATCCGGCTGCGTTCGGGCACGAACACGATCACCCTGACCAAGAAGACGTTCTACGCCGAGATCGACTCCTTCGACGTCAGCTGATCGGCTGACCGGCGTCAGGTGCGCGCCGCGCCCACTTCGGCGACCGTCGGCATGGGCGCGACGTGCACCACGACGCCGAGGTCGCGGAAGCGGTCCAGCACGGCGTCGTCGGCCTGCTCGTCGGTCACCAGGTGCGTGATCTGCTCGATGCGCGCGGTCTGGAACATGGTGTCCTCGCCGATCTTCGTGTGATCGGCCAGCACGACCCGCTCCTGCGCCGACGTGACGATGGCCTGGTCGACGCTCGCCACGTGCATGTTGGGCGTCGAGAGCCCCCGCTCGACGGTCAGCCCGTTGCCCGACAGGAAGGCACGCTGTACGCGGATGCCGGCCAGCGAATGCTCGGCGGTGCTGCCGATCAGCGCGTACGTCGACTTGCGCAACGAACCGCCGGTCACGACAAGCTCCGCCCGCGCGTCCACCAGCACCTGGGCGACCAGCAGCGAATTGGTGACGACGGTCAGGTCGTTGAAACGGGTCAGCTGGCGGGCGAACTGCTGCGTGGTCGAACCGGCTCCGACGACGATCGCATCGCCCTCCGCGACGAGCGCGACGGCCTCCTGCGCGATGGCCGCCTTCTCGCGTGAGGCGACGCCGAGCTTCTGCCGGTAGCTCTGCTCGTGCGACAGCCCGCCCGGCCACACGGCGCCCCCGCGCCGGCGGTCGATGAGGCCTTCCTTCTCCAGCGCGCGGATGTCGCGGCGGACGGTCACTTCGGACGAGTCGACGGCCGACGCCAGTTCGCGCAGGGACATCGCCCCGCTCGAGCGGATCAGTTCGACGATCGCCTGTCGGCGCTCTGCAGTGAACATCGGGTTCCTCGCCTGGTTTCGACTGGCACGCGCGACGGCGCCGATTCAATCACGCTGCGCACGCGGGGAATCGGAGTTCACGAGACCGCCCGCAACCGGTCGGCGGCCGCCTCCGGGGCGATGTCGTTGGCGAACGCGTCCATGCCCGTCTCGCTGCCGGCCAGGTACTTCAGCTTCCCGGGGGCACGGCGCGGAGTGAACACCTCGACGTGGAGCGCGAGCACGTCCCGCCCGGTGCGCACCGGCGCCTGGTGCACGGCCGACACGTAGGGCGCGGGCACACCGAAGAGCCGGTCGAACCGGCGCAGGACGTCGAGATAGACGGTGGCGAACTGCTCCTTCGCGTCCGGCGACAGCGCGGCGAGGTCGGGTACGCGCCGGTTCGGGTAGAGGTGCACCTCGTAGGGCCAGCGCGCGGCGAACGGCACGAACGCCGTCCATTCCGAGGTCGCGGCGATAATGCGCGAGCGGTCGGCGCTGTTCGCGAGCAAGCACGTCGTCGGCGAGGTTGCGACCGGTGCGCGCGCGGTAGGTCTCGGTCGAGCGCAGCATGCGGGCCGTGCGGGGCGTCACGTAGGGGTAGGCGTAGATCTGGCCGTGCGGGTGCGCCAGCGTCACCCCGATGTCGGCACCGCGGTTCTCGAAGCAGAACACCTGCTCGACGTCTGCACGCTCGGACAGCTCGGCCGTGCGATCGATCCACGCATCGACGACGAGCTCCACCTTGCCGGCGTCGAGGGTCGCCCAACTCGCGTCGTGATCGTCGGTGAACGCCACGACCTCGCACGTGCCGACCCCCGGCCGCGTGTCGGCCGGCTGCTCCGCGCCGTCCGTCGCGGCCTCCGGCACCGCCCGCAGCGCCGGGAAGCGGTTCTCGAACACGACCACGTCGTAGTTGTCGGACGGGATCTCGGTGCGGTGGCCGTCGCGGGAGGGGCACAGCGGGCACGCCTCGCGCGTCGGTTGGAAGGTGCGCTCCTGGCGGTGGGCAGCGACGATGACCCACTCCTCCCGCAGCGCGTCGTACCGCAATTGCGAGGTGGGCGGGTCCGCCACCAGCTCGCGATGGTCCGTGCCGTCGTGCACGGCCCCGTCGTCGCGATCGAAGTAGATGAGATGGCGGCCGTCGGAGAGGCGGATGGGCGTGCGCTTCACGCCAAGAGCCTGCGCCGGCTGATCAGGGTCTGGACGAGCACGACGAGACCGAGGAACGCGCCGTTGACGAGGTCGGAGGCGGACGAACCGTACTTCGACAGGTGCACGCCGATGAGGTTCTGGATGACGGCCAGCAGCAGCACGCCGGCGGCCGTACCGGTCATCGACCCGGCGCCGCCGGTGAGCAGCGTGCCGCCGATCACGACGGCGGCGATCGCCGCGAGCTCGTAGCCGACGCCGATGTTGGTGATGCCGGACTCGAGCCGGGAGGCGTTGAGCATGCCGGCCCCGCAGGCGAGCACGCCGGAGAGCATGTAGACGAGCACCTTGGTACGCACCACGGGCAGGCCCATCAGCATCGCGGCGTTCTCGTTGCCGCCGACGGCGAACAGGGCCTGGCCGAAGCGGCTGCGCACGAGCAGCACCCCGCCGACGACGAACAGCACGACCGCGGTCAACACCGGACGCCAGGTGCCGTCGCCGAGCGCGAGGAACGACGAATGCGCCGGTACCCGGTAGGTGCGCGAACCCTCGTTGGTCATCGCCTGCAGCAGTCCTCGGGCGAACAGCAGGCCGGCGAGCGTGACGATGAACGGTGCGAGGCGGGCGCGGGCGATGAGCAGACCCTGCACGGCGCCGAAGACCAGGCCCACCCCGAGCGGTAGCGCGATGGCGACCACCGGGCCGCCGTGGTTCACACCCCATCCGGCAAGGACCCCGCCGAGGGCGAACACCGAACCGACCGACAGGTCGATGCCGCCGGAGATGATCACAAAGGTCATGCCCAACGCCAGCAACGAGGTGTAGGCGTTGCCGACGAGGATGCTCTGGAAGTTGTCGCTCGAGGCGAACCCGCCGGAGAAGATGCGACGCGCCGGCGACGACGAGGACGAGGACGGTCAGGCCGCCCTGCTCCTGGGCGAAGGCGGCCAGGCGCTCGCCGCGGCGGGCCCGCACCGTGCGCTCGTCCGCCGCGTCGTCGGGTTCCGGCGCCGTCGGCTTGGTCAGGACCGTCTGGCCCGTCGCGGGTTCGGCGTCGGTCATCGCGTACCCCTTCCGCGCGCGACGTAGACCGCGGCGATGATGATCGCCGCCTCGACCATCTGCTCGTACGACTCGTGGACGTCGTGCTGGATGAGGGTCGCGGCGATCAGCTGCATGAGGATCGCGCCGGCGACGGTACCGAGCACGCGGACCTTGCCACCGCTGAGCGGCGTGCCGCCGACCACCACCGCGGTGATAGCGCTGAGCTCGTAGTTCAGCCCGTAGTTGGCCGGGTCGGCGTACTGGCCGTGGCCGACGATGAGCAGCCCGGCGATCGCGGCGAAGACTCCCGAGAGGACGTAGACGGTGAGCAGCACCCGTCGCACGGGCAGCCCGGCCAACCGGCTCGCCGCCCGGTTGTCGCCGATGGCGACGAGTTGCCGGCCGAACGTCGTACGGCCGACCAGGAACGCGACCACGATGACCAGCGCCGCCGCGATCCACGCCATCCGCGGCACGCCCAGCCAGTCGCTGCTGCCGAGGCCGTCGATGACGCTGTTGTTGACCTGCTTGGCCGACGCCCCGTTGAGGATCACCGCGAACCCGCGCAGGCCGATCATCAGGGCGAGCGTGGCGACGATGGGCTGCACGCCGGCGAACGCGACGAGGCTCCCGCCGATCGCGCCGGACACCGCCCCGCCGACCAGGGCGATGCCGATCGCCGGGACCGGTCCGTAGCCGACGTAGAGCGGGATGAACGCCGAGGCCAGCGCGATCACGGCGCCCACGGACAGGTCGATGCCCTCGGTGCCGATCACGAGCGCCATGCCGAGCGCCACGATCAGCACGGGGACGGCCTGGAACAGCTGCACCCGCAGGTTGGACAGGCTCAGGAAGTCGGCGGTGAACGCGATGTTGACGATGACCAGCAGCGCGATGGCGGCGTACACGCCGTAGTTCTGCAGCAGGGTGAGTGCGCGGTCCTTGTCGATCGTGGCGCGGCGCCCGACCGCAACGGTGCTCATCAGGCCGCCCCCTCGCCCGAGGGCGCCGCGGCCAGGGCCTCCATGAGCGCCGACTCGCTGACGTCGGCGCCGGTCAGTTCGCCGACCACGCGGCCCTCCTTCAGCACGACGACCCGGTCGGAGCCCTCGATGACCTCTTCGAGGTCGGAGGAGATGAGCACGACACCGAGGCCCTCCTTCGCCAGCTCGTCGATGACCGACTGCACCTCCGCCTTGGCGCCGACGTCGATGCCGCGGGTCGGTTCGTCGAGCAGCAGCAACTTCGGGTTCAGGCACAACCAGCGCGCCAGCATGACCTTCTGCTGGTTGCCGCCGGACAGCTCGCTGACCTTCTGCTCCGGGCTGGACACCTTGATGCGCAGGCGCTTCACGAAGTAGTCGACGATCTCGTCCTGCTTGCCCCGGTCGACCAGGCCTGCGTGCGAGATCCGGGTCAGCGCCGCCAGCACGATGTTCTCGCGGACCGACAGGTTGGGGATGATGCCCTCGCTCTTGCGGTCCTCCGGCAGCATCACGGCGCCGGCCCGGATCGCCGCCGACGTGGAGTTGCGCCGCACGCTCTTGCCGTCGACCTCGATGTGCGCCCTGGTCCGTGCGCAACGCACCCACGATCGCCTTCGCCGTCTCGCTGCGACCGGCGCCGAGCAGGCCGCCGAGGCCCACCACCTCACCCCGGCGGACCTCGACGGAGATGTCGTCGAGACGCCGCCGGCTGCTGAGGTGGGAGGCCCGCAGCACCGGAACGACGTCGTCGGCCACGCTCTCGCCGTCGCCGGAGCCGAACGCGGTCGTGCCTCCGCGCCGCACCTCGGCCATGTCGCGACCGAGCATGAGCGAGACCAGCCGCAGCCGGTCCAGGCCGGCCATGTCGCCCTGGTGGACCACGCGGCCGTCGCGCATGACGGTGACGCGGTCGCAGATGCGGAACAGCTCGTCGAGGCGGTGGCTGACGTAGACGATGGCGATGCCCTGGGAACGCAACCGGTCGATGACCGAGAACAGGGTCTCGACCTCGCGCTGCTCGAGCGACGACGTCGGCTCGTCCATGATCACGACCCGCGCTTCGATCTGCACCGCACGGGCGATGGCGACCATCTGCTGGGCGCCGAGGCCGAGTTCGCGCAGCGGCCGGGCGACGTTGACCTCGACGCCGTAGTCGCGCAGGATGCGCCGCGCGTCGCGCTTCATCCGGGCACTGTCGATGATGCCGAAGCGCCGCGGCTCGCGGTTGAGGAACAGGTTGCGCGCCACGCTCATCAGCGGGACGAGGTTGACCTCCTGGTAGATCGTCGAGACCCCGGCCTCCTGCGCCGCGAGCGGACTGCCGAAGTGCACCGGCTCGCCGTGCATGCGGACCTCGCCGGCGTCGGCGGCGTACACGCCGGTCGCGACCTTGATCAGCGTCGACTTGCCGGCGCCGTTCTCGCCCACCAGGGCGTGCACCTCACCGGGCCGCAGGGTGAGCGTCACGTCGTCCAGCGCCTGGACGCCGAGGAAGTGCTTGGACACGCCGACAACCTCGAGCACCGGCGCGTCAGCCTTCGGTTCAGTCACCTCTGCTCACTTTCAACGGCCCCGCCGACGGCCGGCCCGGCGAGAGGTCTCTCGTCGGGGACGGCCGCCGGCGGGCGTGCTGGCGCGGTCGGTAGACCACGATCAGTAGACGTCGCCGTTCGACAGCGCCTGCTGCGCGTTGGCCTTCGTGAAGTGGTGATCCTTGATGATGATCTTCGTGGCGGTGCCGCTGCCGTAGAAGTTCTGCAGCGCCTTGAACGCCAGCGGGCCGAAGCGCGGGTTGGTCTCGATGTCGGAGTACATGACCCCGCTCGCGACGTCCTTGACGCAGTCCGACGTGCCGTCGATCGCGACGATCTGGATGTCCTTGCCCGGCACCTTGCCCGCGGCCTTCATCGCCTGGATCGCGCCGAGGGCCATCGTGTCGTTCTCGGCGTACAGGCCGGTGATGTTCGAGTGGCTCTGCAGCAGCTGTTCCATGACCTTCTGGCCGGTGGCCTGATCGAAGTCCGCGGTCTGCGAGGCGACGATCTTGATGTTCGGGTACTTGGCCTTGAGCTCGGAGTTGAACCCGTTCGTGCGGTCCACGGCCACGTTGTTGCCCGACGTGCCCTGAAGCACGACGACGTTGCCCTTGCCCTTCAGCGCCGCGCCGAGGTCGTCGGCCGCGATCTTGGCCTGGCCGAGGAAGTTCGAGCCGATGAAGTTCACGAAGTCGCTGCACGCGGTGCCGTTGACGGTGCGGTCGATGGTGATGACCGGGATGTGCTTGGTCTTGGCCTGTGCCAGGGCCGGCGCGACACCGGCGTTCTCGGGAGCCACGATGAGCGCCTTCGCGCCCTGGGCGATCATGCCCTCGATGTCGGTGTTCTGCTGGGAGATGTTGCCGTTCGCGTTGCGCTGGATGAGCTTCACGCCCATCGCCTTCGCCTCGGCGACGATCGACTTGGTCTCGGTGTCACGGAACGGGTTGCTCGTCGATTCCGACTGCGAGAACCCGATCGTCGCGGTCTTGAGGTCGATCTTCGGCGCGCCGTACTTGGTGTAGGTGCAGCCCGACGCCCCCGGAGCGGCGCTGCCCACCGTCTGCTGGGCGCCGCCGGTGGCGTTGCCGGCCTTGGACCCGGTGGCGGAGGACGAGGGGGACGAGCTCTTCGTGCATCCGGACGCCAGGAGAACCGCAGCGACGGCTGCGCCGGCGACCAGGACGGCGCCGCGCCGTCGACGGGTGGTGGAAACCATTCGTGTCATCTCCTTTTCGACGGTGCGCCGTCGCACCGGTGCCGACCCACCCCGGCGAGTGGACGTCCGAGGGATGACCGTCATTCAAAGCCGCCGAACACAAACGGTCAAGAGTTGACACTGTTTCGATCGGTAACGGGTCGGTTGCGATCGCAAGCGGCGCTCCCCGCACCCCACACGCGACTCACACCGATCGGACTACGACTCCTCACCCATCACAAGGCCTTCGATGTCGTGCTTCTGGGTGATCGGCGTCAGCTCGTCGACGACCGGGCAGCGCAGGTGCTCCCGCACCGCGGCCGGCAGCGCGTCGAGGTAGGCGCGCGTGACGGCCATGTCGTGGTGCTCGCTGTTGTTCGCCTCGGGCCCGTCCACCCCCACGACCAGCACCGGACGGCTCTGCTGCGAGCGGTTCTCGGTACCGCGGTGGATGGTGAGGGCCGAACGGGCCGAGATGTCGCCGACCGCCGGGTACTTGCGCACGGCGCGCTGCTCGTAGCGATCGTAGAAGTCCTTCGGCGGGAACATGCCGTGGTCGAACTCCGGGCTGTCGTCGTACTGCGTGCCCAGCGCGATCTCGAACGGGCCCATCTCCTCCGTGGTGTCCACGGTGGTGATGTTGAAGGCGAGCGAGGTCAGGCGGCCCTCGTCGGTCGTCTCGCGCGGCGAGCGGAAGTCGCGGTGCCACGGCTGCCGCTTCGCGCCCGGGAACGGGATGTCGAACCCGACCTCGACCACGTGCCACTCGGGGCCGAGAACGGCGTCGCACACGGCCTGGAACCACGGGTGGGCGACGATGTCGGCGAATCCGCGGATTGCCTGCGGGTGGACCTCGACGTACCACCGCTGCGGACCGCGGCCGATCGCCCCGCCCGGTCGGGTGCGCGCCTCCTCGAAAGCGGCCTGGACGTCCTCGGCCAGGCGCGCGACCCACTCGGGATCGAAGGCGCCCTTGCACGCGGTGATGCCCTCGGTGGTGATGTCGTGCCGGATCTTGTCCGGGTCGATCGGCGCATCGGTGCTGCGGGCGGTGCCGATCGGGTGGGAGGTGTAGGTCGGGTGGGAGGTGTCGGTCATGTCGGGTTGTCCCTTTCTCGAGTGCGGGAGTTGGGTCTGGTGGGCGTTCACCACTCCGCGAAGGCGCCGTCCGGATGGCGCCAGACCGGCGTGCGCCACGGCACCGATGTCGCGTCCGCGGCGCGGACGGCGTTCTCGTCGATGTCCACTCCGAGCCCGGGCCTGCTCGTGCGCTCGACGTACCCGTCGTGGAACGCGAACACGCTGGGGTCGAGCAAGTGGTCGAGCAGGTCCGCGCCGCGGTTGTAGTGGATGCCGAGCGACTGCTCCTGGATGAGCAGGTTGGGCACGGCGAAGCCCAGTTGCAGGCACGCGGCGAGCGCCAGCGGTCCGAGCGGGCAGTGCGGCGCCAGCGCGGCGTCGAACGTCTCGGCCAGCGCGGCGATCCGCCGCACCTCGGAGATGCCCCCCGCGTGCGCGACGTCCGGCTGCACGACGCCGACCCCCGCCTGCAGCACCGGCAGGAAGTCCCACCGCGAGTACAGCCGCTCCCCCGTCGCCACCGGGGTCGTGGACGCGGCCACGAGACGTGCCAGCGCCGAGTGGTTGTTGCCGGGCAGCACCGGCTCCTCGACGAAGAGGGGATGGAACGGCTCGAGCAGCGGCAGCAGCCTGCGGGCGGCCGGCGCCGAGACGCGACCGTGGAAGTCGATCGCCAGGTCTCGGTCGGGGCCGAGGACCTCACGTACCGCGGCCGCGCGGTCCAGCACACCGGCCGTCTGCGCCGGGGTGGGCAGGTGACCCATCGCCCCGGACGCGTTCATCTTCACGGCCGTGAGCCCGGCCTCGACCTGTGCCGCGGCGGCGTCGGCGACCTCGGCGGGCTCGTCACCGCCGATCCAGCCGTAGACCCGGATCCGTTCGCGGACCGGGCCGCCGAGCAGCACGTGCACCGGCACCCCGTGACGCTTGCCGGCGATGTCCCAGAGGGCCTGGTCGATGCCCGACACCGCGGAGGACAACACCGGACCGCCTCGGTAGAAACCGCTCTTGGTCATGACCTGCCAGTGGTCCTCGACGGCGCCGGGGTCACGTCCCACGATCAGCTCACCGAGCGCGTGCACGGCGGCCCGCGCGACGTCCGACCAGCCCTCGAGCGACGCCTCGCCCCACCCGTCGACGCCCTCGTCGGTGCTGATCTTGACGAACAGCCACCGCGGCGGCACCTGGAACGTCTCGATCGCGGTGATCCTCATGCGGCACCTCCGACCAGGTCGCGCAGCGCCTGCAGGTCTGCGTCGGCGAAGGCACTCCCGAGCGAGACCGCGGAGGCGCCGGCGGCCAGCAGCTGCGCCGCGTTGGACAGGTCGACGCCGCCGGTCGCCACGAAACGCACGTCCGGGAAAGGTCCGCGCATCGCCGCGAACCATCCTTCGCCCAGGACGGAGGCCGGGAACGCCTTGAGCCAGGTGAGGCCGAAGCGGACGGCCGCGTGCACCTCGCTCGCCGTCGCGACCCCGGGCAGGTGGGCCAGGCCGGCGGCGTGGCTCGCCGCGGCGATCTCGGCGTCGAAGCCGGGCGCGACGGTGAAGGCGGCGCCGACCTGCGCCGCGCGGCCGACGAGCTCGGGCGCGACGACGGTGCCGGCGCCGACCAGCCGGCCGTCCGCGCGTCCGGCGGCGACCGCCTGCTCGAGCGCCGTCCAGTCCTCGTCGCGCTGGACCGGGACCTCCACCAGCTCGACCCCGGCGTCCCAGGCGCGCCGGCACAGCTCCAGCGTCTGCTCGGGGCCGTGCCCGCGCAGGATCGCCATGACCGGGCGTGCCCCGAGGTGCCGTTCGAAGAAACTCGTGGGTGCGCTCACCGTCCGGCCACCTCTCGCGGGTGATCGGTCGGCGAACCCAGCACGCCGGCCGCGCTGCGGTGGGCGCTGCGCAGGGCGGCGTCGGCGTCGAGTCCGGTCAGCCGGGCGTGCCACCACCCCGCCGCGAAGGCGTCACCCGCGCCGACCGCCTCCACGACCTCGCACGCCTCGGCCGGCACGACGGTGACGCGGCCATCGGCGAACGCCGTGGCCGGGTGCGCGCCGTCCTTGACGACCAGGACGCCGCACCGGTCCAGCAGATCTCGCACGTCGGCCGGTGTCGTCGTGCCCCACAGCGCGTGCGCCTCGTCCAGGCCGACGAGGACGGTGCCGCAGCGCTGCGCGATCTCGCGCAGCACCGACGCCGCCGTGGGCAGGTCCGGCCACAGCGCGGGCCGCAGGTTGACGTCGAAGCTGACGTGCACGGCCCGGTCCCGCGCTCCGTCGATCGCGGCGTCGACCGCCGCGGCACAACTCGCCGACAACGCCGGGGTGATGCCGGTGAGGTGCACGACGCCCGCGCCCGAGTCGAGGGCCCGTTCGGCGTCCGTCGCGTCCATCGCGGACCCGGCCGACCCGTCCCGGTAGTACCGGACGGACGTCCCGGCCGGGCCGGGATCCTTGAACATGACGCCCGTCCGCGCACCGGCGACGGCCCGCACGGCGGACGTGTCGACGCCGCCGGCCCGCAGGTCCGCGACGATCCGCTCGCCGAACGGGTCGTCGCCGACCCGCGTGCAGAACGCCGAGCGCGTGCCGAGCCGGGCGAGCCCGAGCGCGACGTTGGACTCCGCGCCGGCATGACCGAGGACCAGCGTGGCTGCCGACGCCAGCGGACGGGGCGGATCCGGCGCGATCAGGCCCATCGTCTCCCCGAGGGAGACGACCGCGGGCCGCTCGCGCCGCGACGGCATCAGACCACGCCCGCGAACATGGCTGCCGGGGCCCCGGGGACGTCGACCCGGCCGGCGAACACATGGCCGGACAGCGGGTGTGCCGCGCGTGCGTCGGCGTCCATGCCCTCCTGCGACGTCGTGACGAACAGCGTCCGGCCGTCCGGGCCGCCCAGACAGCAGCTGCTGACCTGCGGGGCATCCACCTCGACGACGGCGCGCAGCGTGCCGTCGGGATCGAAGCGATGTACCGCCGACCCGCCCCAGACCGCGACCCACAGGCACCCGTCCGCGTCGATGCACATGCCGTCGGGGAAGCCGTCGTCCAGGCGCACCACCGGCCGCCGGGCCTGCAGCGTCCCGTCGTCGGCGACGTCGAACGCGTCGACCCGCTGCGTGGGCGTGTCGATGTAGTACATCGTCGCGCCGTCCGCGCTCCAGGCCAGGCCGTTGGAGATCGTCACGTCCCGGAGCACGACGGTCACCGACAGGTCGTGCTCCAGCCGGTACAGCGACCCGGCCCCGGTGCGCTTGTCCCACGCCATGCTGCCGGCCCAGAACCGACCGTCGGCGTCGCACTTGCCGTCGTTCATCCGGGTGCGCACGTCCACGTCCGACTCCGGTTGGGCAAGCAGGGCCAGCGTGCCGTCGGCGGTGAGGCGGGCGAATCCCTGGGCGCACGCGACGAGCCATCCGTCGTCCGACGCGCTCGGCACCACGGCACCGATCGCGCTGCCGACGTCGTGGGTGGCCACGACGTGCAGTGATGCGCCGTCGTACTCGCCGATCCGGACGAGCCCGGCGTACTGGTCGACCCAGAGCAACCGGCCGGTGCGCGCGTCCCAGCACGGGCCCTCGGTGTGCTCCCCACGGCCGGCGGTCACCGGAGCAGCCGGGTAGGTCAGCACCGGCCCGCCTCCGCCTCCGACCCGCTGGTCACATCGCTCACGATAGCTCCGGCATCGGGCTCTGATCGATCATTTCCGATCACCAATGTCATCGCTTGCGATCGGTAGCGTGCACAGCGGTACCCCCGCACCACGCGGACCAAACGGCGGAACCGGATAACGGTCCGGTGCCCACTACGGCCCGGTTCGTTGACATTGCCGGATCGGCCACGAAGCATGGCGATCATCAGGCGGTGAGGCGCTCGACCCCCGAGGCCGCGCTCCCGTCCGAGTCGGGGGAGAAGCATGACCGTCGACCGCGTACGCGCGGCCGCGGCCGCCGTGTCGGCTGCCGCCATCCTGTTCACGATCGCTCCCGCGGGCGCCGATCCGGTCGCTCCGGCCACCGCCCCTAGCGTCAGCACGACGGCCACGAGCCCGCCGGCGCCCACCGACCCCGCCTCGAATCCGGGTGACGGACCCGGCGATCCCACCCTGCCCGCCCAGGGCACCACGGGCACCGGCACCTCGGTGATCATCGCGCACGTCGCGACCGCCGGCTCGGTCACCGCGGTGGCGCACGACGCGGCCACGTCGGTCATCGACCTGCGCCACACCTCCCCGCAGACGCGTACCTTCTCGGTGCAGGTGCCGGCCGGCAGCGAGGCGGCCGCGGTCGTCCACCTCGAGGCGACGCCCGGCGTCACCTCGGTCGAGCCGCCGGTCACGCGGCACCTGTTCGACGTCCCGAACGACCCGAGCTGGTCCCGTGAGGCCGCCTACCTCGGCGCCGTCGACGCCCCGGCCGCGTGGTCGACGCAGCACGGATCGGCCGGCCGTCCGCATCGCCGTCGTCGACACCGGCATAGACATCGGGCACCCCGACCTCGCCGGCAAGATCGTCGGCCGTTACGACGCCGACAACGGCGGCACGACCATCACCGACACCGTCGGGCACGGCACCTTCGTCGCGGGTGTCGCCGCCGCCGACACCGGGAACGGCATCGGCATCGCCGGGGCCGGCTACAACACCTCGATCCTGGGGGTGAAGATCGCCGCCCCGGACGGGTCGCTGTCCATCGACGACGAGGTCACCGGCATCCGCTGGGCTGTCGCCCACGGCGCCAAGGTGATCAACCTCAGCCTCGGCGGCACCGAGCCGAGCGCGTCGGAGAAGGCCGCCATCGAGGCCGCGATCGCCAAGGGTGTCCTCGTCGTGGCCGCTGCCGGCAACGACGGGGACTCGGTGCGGCAGTACCCGGCCTCCTACCCGGGCGTGATCGCCGTGGGCGCCACCGACACCGCCACCCACAAGCGGGCCGACTTCTCCAGCTACGGCTCGTGGGTCACGCTCGCCGCTCCCGGCGTGCACCTCTACTCCACGGCACCCCGCGCCGGGTCGGACTACTTCCCCGGCCGCACCGGCTACGCCTACGCCGACGGGACCTCGTTCTCCTCGCCGATCGTCGCAGGGCTCGTCGGGCTGCTGCTGGCCCAGCACCCAGGGCTGTCGGTCGCCGAGGTTCGGCACGCCCTCGTCGCCTCCGCCCGCGGCTACACCGGGCTCGGGCTCGGCGCCGGCCAGATCGACTTCGCGAGCGCGCTGGCGCACGTGCCGCCGACCACCAGCCCGGCGTCTGCCGGCGTGGTCGGGACGGCCGACACCGTCACCCTGCAGGCCCGCTCCGCGGCGGCTGCGGTGCGCTTCCGCGTCGACGGGGGCGCCTACACCGCACCGCAGCGGGTCACCAACGGTGTCGCGCAGACGCCGTTCGACACCTGGGGCTACGCCGACGGTGCGCACACCGTCGCCGCCTTCGACTGCACCACGACCGGTGAGTGCAACGACGTCGGCACCAGCGCGCCGTTCACCCTGGTGAACGCCGCCCCGCAGCTCACCGCCCCCGCGGCGGGGAGCACGGCCTCGGGCCGGTTCCCGGTCTCGGCGGCCCACCCCGGGGGTGGCGGCGTCCGCCTGCTCGTCGACGGGCACCCCGCCGGATTCGACGGCGCCGCGCCCTACACGTTCCTGGTCAACGGCAGCGAGCTCGCCGACGGCGCCCACCAGTTGTCGACCGTGCTCTGTTCCCGCTCCGGCGACCGGTGCGCCGGGCCGCAGTCGTCCCCGGTGACGATCACGACCGAGTCGCTGCACCCCACGATCGGCTCGCTCTCCCCCGACGCGATCAGCCCCAACGGCGACCGCGTACAGGACACGGCGACCGTGCGGTTCTCGCTGCCCGACACCGAGTCGGTCACGGCGCAGACGATCGACGCGGGTGGCACCGTCCGCGCCTCGCAGTACCTCGGCACGCTCGCCGCGGGATCCCACACCTGGACGTGGCGCGGCCTGGCCGGCAGCGGCGCCCGGTTGCCCGACGGGCGGTACATGCTCGAGCTGTTCACCTCGGCGGACGGCCCGTCCGGCTCGACGCGCGCCGGGTACGCGGCCGGCTCCGGCACCCTCGACACCGTGGCGCCGCGGCTGTCACGGCATGTGGGCAACGGAGCGCACGTCTACCCCGTGCGCGACGGCTACCGCGACACCTTCTCGCCGTCGATCACGCTGAGCGCCACAGGCCGCCTGAGCCTGCACATCACCACCACACGCGGAGCCGCCGTCCGCACCATCACCGCGACGCGCGGCCCGGGCGCGACCCGCCTGACCTGGGACGGTCGCACGGCGAGCGGCCGTGTCGTGGCGGCCGGCACCTACCACTGGCAGTACACGGTCATCGACACGGCGGGCAACAGCTCGCGGGCCGGCGTCTACACCGTGATCGTCTCGGCTAAGCGGCTCGTCACCCGCACCACCTACGTCACGCACGCCGGCACCAGCTACCTCTCGTCCGGCGGCACCGACACGACCTGCGCGCACGCGCGGCACCGCGGCTCGCTGTTCGGCCACGGCCTCTGGATGACCGACGCCTGCACCTCGGCCTCGGCCGATTTCGCCTACGCCAACTACCGGTTCACCGTGCCGGGCGCGCTGGGGTACTCGCGCATCGCGCTGCAGGTCTACGGGCACTCGACGCACCGGCCGACCGAGCTGGCGGCCGCCCTCCAGCGCACCGACGGCTCATTGGAGATCCCGGCGCCCGTGGCGGTACGCACCGCGGGCAACCACTGGCACACGCTCGCGTCGATCGCGGCGGCCGGGCACATCACGGCGGCGCGGCACGCCTACGCGACGGTGCTGCTGGACCCCACCTACGCCGGCACCAACACCTTCGACCTCGGCACGGTGCGGCTGCGGGTGACCTACATCGGCCTCGCCTGACGGACCACCGGGCCTCACCCAGGCTGCCGGCGCCACGAAGGCCACCGGCTGGAGGCCGGTGGCCTTCGCGCTGAGTCTCGTGCCGTTCCGACCAGGGGGGCACCAGTACCGGCCGGCTCGAGTTCATTGCTGTCGAGCGAGGTCGCAGGGGGAGGACGACGACGCGCGACGGCACCTGCTTACCCCCGGCCGCACAGGCTCTAACCACCGAACACCGAAATTTTCCTGACCGGGCGCGGGGCATCCGGATGCCCGCAGGACGCCCGTCGCCGTCGGCTAGGTTCGGCTGCATGTCGCGACCCACGCCGACCGGCTCCCGGACCCGCACCACCTCACGCCCGTACGACATCGTGCTCTTCGGCGCGACCGGCTTCGCCGGGCGGCTGACCGCGGCCTACCTGGCCCGCACGGCCCCGACCGGCTGCCGGTGGGCGATCGCCGGGCGTACCGAGAGCAAGCTGCTCGCCGTCCGGGACGAGCTCGCCGAGTCCGTGCCGTCGGCCGCCGACGTCGCGTTGATCAAGGCCGACGTGGACGACGCCGATTCGCTGCGCGAGCTCGCCGTGAGCGCCAAGGTGGTCATCACCACCGTCGGCCCGTACGCCCTCTACGGCTACCCCATGGCGGCCGCCTGCGCCGCCGCCGGCACCGACTACCTCGATCTCACCGGAGAGCCGGAGTTCGTCAACGCCTGCTACGTCCGTTATCACGGCACCGCCCTCGAGACCGGCGCACGGATGGTGCACGCGGCCGGCTTCGACTCCATCCCGCACGACCTCGGGGTGCTCTACACAGTGGGCCAACTGCCCGACGGCGCGCCGGTGACCGTCTCCGGGTACGTGCGGGCCAACGCCGCGTTCTCCGGTGGCACCTTCGCCTCTGCGCTGACCGGTTTCGGGCGGCCGCGGCAGAACCTCGCCGCGGCCCGCGCGCGGGCCGAGCTCGAGGCCTCGTCACGCGGTGACGGTGGGCGTTCGGCCCGGGCCGTCGCCGGCCGTCCGCACCGCGACCCGATCGACCGCGGCTGGGCCGTGCCCCTGCCGACCCTCGACCCGCAGATCATCGTCCGCTCGGCCCGCGCCCTGGACGCCTACGGCCCGGACTTCCGGTACTCGCACTACGCCTCGCTGCCTCACCTGTACACCGCGGTCGGCGGGGTGGCGGGCGTCGGCGCGCTGTTCGCCGTCGCCCAGCTACCGCCGGCCCGCAAGGCGCTGCAGAAGCGCGTCGCGCCCGGCGACGGCCCGTCGCTCGAGAAGCGGGCGAAGAGCTGGTTCACCGTGACCTTCGTCGGCGAGGGCGGCGGCGAGCGGGTCGTCACCCGCGTCTCGGGCGGGGATCCGGGCTACGACGAGACCGCCAAGATGCTCGCCGAATCGGCGCTCTGCCTGGCCTTCGACGACCTGCCCGACACGGCCGGGCAGGTCACCACCGCGGTCGCGATGGGCCAGCCCCTCATCGACCGGCTCGTGCGGGCCGACATGCGCTTCGAGGTCCTGACCGGCTGACCGCGGGTCCGGCCGGCGGGTCAGCGCCGGTCGTTCTCCTCGTCCGGCGGCACCGGCAGGGCGGCGGTGGGCTGGTCGCCGGTCGACGCCTCTTCGGCGCGGGCGCCCGGGACGCCCGAGCGACCGGGCTCGACCGGACTGCCCTGTCCCGGCTGCCAGCCCGGCTCGGGTGGCGCGTCGGGACGCGGTAACCGGGTGGTGCTGCGCGACCCCTCGTCGTCCTGCTGCTGCGGCTGCTGCTGCGGGGGTGACGGTTGCTGCGGCTGCTGCTGCGAGAGGGTCGGCAGGGCGGTGGTGGCTGCGTCCGCGCGAGGATCCGGACGGCTGCTCCACTGTGGCTCGTTGCGGGCCGGGGGCGCGCCCGGGCACCTGGGCACCTTGGGCGCCCTGGCCGTCGCCGTAGTACGGCGGCGGTGACTCGGGAGCCACGTACCCCGCATCCGCGCCGCCGGTGGCCGGCCCCGCAGGCGCAACCACGTCGCGTCGAGTCACCGTGGCGATGAGCGCCGTGATCAGCGCGACGACGAGGCCGAGGACGGCGCCGGCGAACACCGTCCCGCCGGTGACCACGTAGAACACCGCGGCGCTGCCCTTGGAGAACTGCGGCGGTGCCACGAACTTCGTGACCAGCGAACCCACTCCGGCGGCGACACAGGTCCCGAGCGTCACCGTGAACCAGGTGCCGAAGAAGGCCTTCCAGAACGTCACCGCGCCGCGGACGAACAGCGCCACGAGCAGTGCGGTGAGCACGAACAGCACGCCGAGGGTGACCAGCTCGCGGTACCACTGGTGGAACCCGCCGTGGTTGTCGCCCCGCATCGGCGAGAAACGCCACGCGTAGACCAGGAACGAGCGGGCGGACAGCCCGGCGAAGCTCGTGCCGTGGTCGTCGGCGAAGTTCAGGATGTGCATCGTCACGGACTGGTTGAAGGCGGCCGCGATGACGACGATCTCGGTCACGACGGCCACGAGGGCGGCGAGCCACGGCCGGCCGCGCGTCGCCGTCACGGCGCCCGGCGCGAGTGGTGCCGCGCCGGGGGTGCCCGGTGCGCCCCAGGCCTGCTGCTGCCGTGGACTCTGCCAGCTCCCCTGCTCCATGCGGCCCACCGTAGGCCATCGCAACCCTCGTTCTTGGGCGGACGCGGCGACCTAGACTCGGGGAATGGCAGACGAGCAGGAGGCCGACACGACGGCCGAGGATCAGACGTCCGGGCAGGACGGGACGGTGAGCCACGACATCGGAATGCCGGCGCACCTCGCCGAGGCGATCGCCGCCGACTGGGATCCCGCCCCGCCGATGCCGCACCCCGCCGGACCCGGCCTCGCCCCGTACGCCGCGAAGCGCCGCGCCGCGCTGTCGGCCGCTTTTCCCGGCACCGCGGTCGTCGTGCCGGCCGGCGTGCTGAAGGTCCGCGCCAACGACACCGACTACGCCTTCCGGGCCGCCAGCGTGTTCACGTGGCTCACCGGCGAGACGGCGGCCGACGCCGTGCTCGTCATGACGCCGACTGCGCGCGGTCACGACAGCGTCCTCTACATCGCCGAGTACGCCCAGCCCGGCGAGGTCGACTACTTCACCAGCCGCAGCCACGGTGCGGTCTGGGTCGGCAACGTGCCGAACGCGACCGACACCGCGCAGGCGCTCGGCCTCCGCACCCGGCCGCTCGAGGCCCTCGGGCAGGCGGCCGTCGCCCTGAAGGACACGCCGTGCGCGCTGCTGCGCGGGGTGGACGCCTCGGTCGACGCACTGTTCCCGACCGCCGACGACAGCACGCTCGAACAGGTCGTCGACGAGCTGCGCCTGACCAAGGACGAGTGGGAGATCGGCCGCCTGCGCTACGCGTGCGAGGCCACGGCGCGTGGCTTCGCCGATGTCGTGCGGGAACTGCCGAACGTCGTGGGCCGGCCGGACGTCCGCGGCGAACGGTGGCTCGAAGGCACGTTCTGGCGCCGGGCACGGCTCGAGGGCAACGACGTCGGCTACACGTCCATCCTCGGCGCGGGCCCGCACGCCACCACGCTGCACTGGTGGCGCAATCACGGCGTCGTCGAGCCCGGGCAGCTGCTGCTCGCCGACATGGGCGTCGAGACCGACGAGCTCTACACCGCCGACGTCACGCGCACGATGCCGGTCACCGGCGAGTGGACACCCGTCCAACGCCAGGTGTACCAGGCGGTACAGGAAGCCCAGGCCGCCGGCATCGGCGAGGTCAAGGCCGGTGCGGACTTCCTCGCCGCCCACCGGGCCGCGATGTACGTGATCGCCGACCATTTGCACTCGTGGGGCATCCTGCCCGTCACGGCCGACATCTCGTGCGCCGACGACCCCGAGCGTCCCGGCGCCGGTCTGCACCGGCGCTGGACGCTGCACAGCACGTCGCACATGCTGGGCATCGACGTCCACGACTGCGCGCAGGCCCGCAACGAGATGAACCGCGACGGCACGCTGCAGGCCGGTTATGTGCTGACCGTCGAGCCCGGCCTGTACTTCCAGGCCAACGACCTGTCCGTGCCGGCGGAGTTCCGCGGCATCGGCGTGCGCATCGAGGACGACATCGTCACCACGGACAGCGAGCCGATCAACCTGTCGGCGATGCTGCCGCGCGACCCGGACGAGATCACGGCGTGGATGCACGAGGTCCAGAACACGCCCGCCGCGCCCTGAGCGACGGTCTCGCGCTGCGTCCGCAGCGCGGGCTGCCGCGTGGGCTGGTGATCCCGGACGCCGAACTCGTCGAGCGCTTCAGCCGCTCATCCGGGCCCGGCGGCCAGTCGGTGAACACGACCGACAGCCGGGTCGAGCTTCGCTGGGACGTCGCGTCGTCGACCGTCCTCGACGACGCGCAGCGAGCGCGGTTGCTGGCCCGGCTGGCCGCCCGCATCGTCGACGGCGAGCTGGTCGTCGTGGCCTCCGAGCAGCGCTCGCAGTGGCAGAACCGTACGGCGGCCCGCTCGCGGCTGGCCTACCTGGTGGCCGAAGGGCTGACCCCTCCGCCGCCCGCCCGGCGCGAGCGCACGCCCAGCCGGGCCGCCCGGGCCCGCCGGGTCGAGCAGAAGCGCCGGCGCGGTGACCTCAAGGCCACCAGACGGCGTCCACCGCCTGACTGACGGCCGAACACCGCGGACTGACCACGAGGTCAATTAGACCGATCGGCGATCCCGTGCCATCGTCGGGGACGTGATCGACGACGACAAGCCCGGCATCAGCCGGCGCCGGTTGCTGGGACTGGGTGCGGCCGCCGCCGCCGGTGCCGCCGCCTCGCCGCTGCTCGGCGGGGCCGCGGCCACCGCCGCCCCGGAGCCGACCGCCACCCCCGCCTATCCCGTCGCGCCGGCCAACTCGACGCTGGCCCGCACCCTGCTGCACGGCACGCCGAACAGCGCCGGCTACCGCCGCGTCGTGCCCGGAGCGGGCGAGGCCACCGTCGTGCGCGGCGACCTGCTCGCCGGAGCCTCGCGTGGCAGCGGGACCCGCACGCCCCTGGTCGCGTTCGGCCAGTTCACCGACATGCACCTCGTCGACGCCCAGTCGCCGGCGCGCGTCGAGTTCCTCGACCGCTTCAACGATCCCGGAAATCCGCTCGCGTCCAGCTCCCCCTTCTCGTCGGCGTACCGCGCCTCGGAGATGCTCGCGCTGCACGTGTCCGAGGCCATGGTGCGCGACATCAACTCCCTGGCCGGCGGTCCCGTCACCGGCCATCCGATCGACTTCACGATCTGCACCGGCGACAACTCCGACAACACCCAGTACAACGAGGTGCGCTGGCACATCGACCTGCTCGACGGGCGCCACACGGTCACGCCGGACAGCGGCAGCCACGCGAAGTGGGAGGGCGTGGGCGGACCGACCGATCTCGACACCGCGTACTGGCACCCCGACGGCACGCCCAAGGGCGGTTCCCCGGACAACTACCACGCGAAGTACGGCTTCCCGACCGTTCCGGGACTGCTCGACCGGTGCCGCAAGCCGTTCACCTCGACCGGTCTACGTACCGACTGGTACACGGTCATGGGCAACCACGACGGCCTGGTACAGGGCAACATCCCCGGCAACGCCGTGATCAACGCCCTGGCGACGGGTCCGTTCAAGCCGATCGGGCTACCCACCGGCCTCGACCTCGCCGAGATCGTGTCCCGCATCCAGGCCGGCGACCTCACCGTGGTCGAGCAGTTGCTGACCGAGGCGCCGGGGCGGACGGTCACACCCGACGCGAACCGCCGCCTGCTGTCGCTGCAGCAGATGGTGGCCGAGTACTTCCGCACCACGGGGACACCGGTCGGCCACGGCTACACGCAGCAGAACCGGACCAACGGCACCGCGTACTACAGCTTCACCCGCGGCAACGTCCACTGCATCTGCCTCGACACCGTCAATCACAACGGCTACGACGACGGGTCGATCGATTCCGCTCAGCTGGCATGGCTCACGGCCGAGCTCGAGGCCAACAGCTCGCGACACCTCGACACCGGGGGCGCGTGGGTGCCGGGAACCGGGCACGACCGGGTCATCCTCGTCTTCAGCCACCACACCGTCGCGACGATGGAGAACGTCCTGGGCGTCGGCCGCGTCGACGGCACCACGGTGGCCAACCTGCTGCTGCAGTACCCGAACGTCGTCGGCTGGGTGAACGGCCACACCCACGTCAACGCCGTCCTGCCGCACGCGCGCCCGGCCGGCACCGCGGTCGGCGGTGGGTTCTGGGAGGTCAACACCGCCTCGCACATCGACTGGCCGCAGCAGTCGCGGGTCCTCGAGCTGGTGGACAACGGCGACGGCACGCTGTCGATCTTCGGCACCATCGTCGACCACGCCGCGCCGGCCACCTGGTCGGCGAATCCGTCCACCCCGCTCGAACTCGCCGCGCTGGCCCGCGAGCTGGGCATCAACGACCCGCAGCGCGACCCCGAGACCGCGACCAAGGACGGCAAGCGAGGCACGCGCGCCGACCGCAACGTCGAGCTGGTGGTCCGCACACCGTTCTGACGGACGTCGTCAGCCGGCCCGCGCCACCTCGACCTTCGGCACGCCGCGCACCTGCGCGACCCGCTCGGCCTCGCCCTCGACGGCCGTCCACACCGTCTTCGGCACGGCCGCGAACGCCTCGACGGTGATCGTCAACTTCGTCTTGGCGCTGCGGGTGCGCCACACCCCGGCCACCTCGCCCTCGACGAGGAGGACACCCGGACGCCCGAGCACCGGCCACAGCACCTTCTGCGCCGCCTTGTCCGGCACCAGCAGGTCCCGGTCCCGGGCCTGCATGAACGGGTCGAACGGGCCCAGCAGCCGGACGATGTCGGCAGCCGGTGGGTGGCGCAGCATGTCGGCGCAATCGGCGGGAATCCAGCCGGTGCGGCCCTCCACGTCGACCTCGACGAGGTCGTCCGGCCACACCTCCCGCACGTCGGCCCGCCGCGCCTCCAGATAGCCGGCGAAGTCGGCCGCGGTGGCCGGCCCGAGGAGCCGGGCGTAGGCCCGGGCCAGGCCGGCGAGCGCGGCACGGTCGACGTTCCGGGGCAGGCGCGCCTTCGGCCGGCGCCTGAGCACGGGTGGTGCGACGTCCGGTTCCAGCTCGAGCCCGGCGGCCAGGGTCGTCGTGCGCATGGCGGAGTCGGAGATGTGCCGCGCCTTGCAGGGTCGGCAATCGCGCAGCATGACGTCCGGCAGCGCGCGGCTCACCGCGGTGCTGACCGCGCCCTTCGCGGCCGGCTCGGTGACGGCCGCGCGCATTTCCCGCACCGCCGTCTCGAACTGCTCGAGCGCCGGGATGCCGGCCCGGGCGACGCTGGGTCCGGTCTCGTTGAGCCGTGCCGCGGCGTCGGCCTCCGACAGCGGCCACAGCGCGGCGGCGAGCGTGTCGAGATCGGCGCGGCGGTGGATGTGCGGGGCCCCACGCAGCGACCACGAGTACGCGAGTGCGTGTCCCGGCCCGTAGGTCACCGCGCCCGGTGACAGATCGACGTCGGCGGGCAGCCGCGCCGCGAAGGCCAGCGCGGCCGGGTGGCCCATCGCCTCCTGCACGCCGAGGTCCAGGATCGTGAGGTCCTCGACGCGTCCGGTGTCGCGGTGCAGCTGTTGCGCGGCGACCCGGTAGGCGAGTACGTCCCGCCGGCTGACCTTCACGGGCGCACCCCTCCGCCCGGCGGCCGGGCTCACACGAACTCGTAGTCGATGGTCAGTGTGTAGGTCATCGCGTCCGCGGCATAGCCGCCAGTGCCGCGGAGGCCCCTCAAGCCGCCCGTCCCAGATCCCGGCACGACCTCGACGTCGGTGCGCGCCACCCCGCCGGTGTGCTCGCCCCGCGTCGCCAGCACAAAGGTTCCCTCGCGACCGTCGAGGGTGCCCGTGACCTGCTCGTACCCCACGTAGGGGCCGACGAGCGAGTGCGGGTCGGCCGCGTCGCCGCCGACGTAGCTGATCAGCAGGGCCGCAGTCGACGAGCCGACCACGTCGCCCTCGTAGTCCGTCGTGAAGGTGGCGCGGGCGATTGCATGGGCCGGGTCGGCCTCGGTCACGCGGTCCTCGTTCCACGTCCGGGCGGTCACGGTGATGGTGGCGGTGTTGGTCATGGCCGAGATCCTCGCGCCCAAACCTGACAGGAAGCGTCAGGTATTTCGGGCAGGATGTGTCTCGTGCGGGCCAGCCGGTTGCTGTCCATCCTGCTGACGCTCAGCGTCCGCGGGCAGGTGCCGGCGTCGGAACTTGCCCGGGAGCTCGAGGTCTCGGTGCGTACCGTCTACCGCGACGTCGAGGCGCTGAGCGCCGCCGGCGTGCCCGTGTACGCCACGCGCGGGCGTTCGGGCGGCATCGCGCTGCTCGACGGCTTCCGCACCCGGCTGACCGGCCTGACCGCGGACGAGGCGGACACGCTGTTCCTCACCGGACTCCCGGGCGCCGCCGCCGACCTCGGCCTGGGCAGCGTCGCCGCGGCCTCCCAGCTCAAGCTGCTGGCCGCCCTGCCCCCCGGACTGCGCGAGCGGGCGGCCACCATCCGCGAACGCTTCCACCTGGACGCGCCCGGCTGGTTGCGCGACGGCGACGCGCCGCCGTGCCTCGCGACGGTGGCCGAGGCCGTCTGGAGCCAGCGGCGGCTCGACGTCCGCTACGAGCGTTCGAACCGCAGCGTCGGCGACCGCCTGCTGGATCCGCTGGGCCTCGTGCTCAAGGCCGGTGTCTGGTACCTCGTCGCGCAGGCCGACGACGGCCGCGGGCCACGAACCTACCGGGTGTCGCGGGTGCACGCCGCCGCCGTCCGAGTTGAGTCGTTCGCGCGGCCGGCAGGGTTCGACCTCGAGGCGTTCTGGTCGGCCTATCAGCGTGACTACCGCCGCCGGGCGTACGGCGCGACGGCCCACGTCCGGATCTCCCCGGCCGGCCGTGAGCTGCTGTTCCTCGTCGGCGGCGTGCCGGCGCGACAGGCCCGAACGAGCTTCACCGAGCCGGATGCCGACGGCTGGGTCGAGGCGCAGGTGCCCATCGAGTCGATCGCCCACGGCCACCACGCCCTGCTGCAGTTGGGTGAGCAGGTCGAGGTGCTGGGGCCACCGGAGTTGCGCGAGCGGATGGCGACGAGCGGGCGGGAACTCGCCCGCCGCTACGAGCCGTCCGGCTGAGCAGGCTGGACGGGCTGCGATTCCGTGGGCTGGTCGTCGACCGTCTCGGCCGTAGGCGGCGGCGCGTCACCGGGGAACTCCTCACGGACCCGGCGCAGGTGCTTCGACATCGACTTGAACAGGAAGTAGCAGGCGATGCAGAGCACGAGGATGACGACGAGTCCGATCGGGCCGGCCTTGGCCGCCTCGCCGCTCTTGGCCAGCGAGCCGGCGAGCAGGACCGCGCTCACGACGCCGCCTCCACGCGCTCGTCGTCACGGATGCCCTCGAACAGGTCGTCCTCGGGCAGCGAGGTCTCGACCAGCGAGCGCGCCAGCTCGAAGTCCTCGGTCGGCCACACCTCGCGCAGCACGTCGTGCGGCACCTTGAAGAACCAGCCGTCCGGGTCGACCTGCGTGGCGTGCGCGAGCAGGGCGGCGTCGCGACGCGGGAACCAGTCGGCGACGTTCACCCGCGTCGTGAGGGTCGGCACGCGGCGGTCCTGGCCCCAGCGGGACCGGCGCTCGCGCCACTCGTCGAACGGCGAGTCGAGGCCGCGGGAGACCAGGGCCTCATGGACTGCGTCGACGCGCTCGACACTGAAGCCGACGTCGTAGTAGAGCTTGAGCGGCTGCCACGGTTCACCGGCGTCGGGGAAACGATCGGGATCGCCCGCGGCCTCGAAGGCGGCCACCGAGATCTCGTGGGTGCGGATGTGGTCCGGGTGCGGGTAGCCCCCGTTCTCGTCGTACGTCGTCATGACGTGCGGACGGAACGAACGCACCTCGCGCACCAGCCGCTCCACGGCCTCGTCGAGCGGCACGAGCGCGAAGCAGCCCTCGGGCAGCGGCGGCAGCGGGTCGCCCTCGGGCAGGCCGGAGTCGACGAAGCCCAGCCAGTGCTGCTCGACGCCGAGGATCTCGCGGGCGCGTTCCATCTCGGCCCGCCGGATCTCCGGCATGTTCTCCGCGATGTCGGCGCGGTCCTTCAGGGCGGGGTTGAGGATGCTGCCCCGCTCGCCACCGGTGCAGGTGACGACGAGGACCTCGGCGCCCTCGTCGACGTAGCGCGCCATGGTCGCGGCACCTTTGCTCGATTCGTCGTCGGGGTGCGCGTGGACGGCCATCAGCCGTAGCGGCTCGCGGGCTTCATCGGACACGCGTCTCATTGTCCCGCAGTCGTCCAGCGGTGTCGCCCGGCAGGGGTCGGGACGGCGGAACACGTGTGCACCGGCTTCCGGGCGGTGTTACGTTCGTTGTTTCGGCCGAACCGAGGAGTACCCGTTGTCCACCACCGACGAGACCCCCGTCACCTTCCTGACGCAGGACGCGTACGACCGCCTGTCCCGCGAACTGGAGGAGCTGATCGCCAATCGTCCGGCGATGGCCAAGGAGATCAACGACCGTCGTGAGGAAGGCGACCTCAAGGAGAACGGCGGCTACCACGCGGCTCGCGAGGAACAGGGCAAGCAGGAGGGCCGCATCGTCCAGCTGCAGGTACTGCTGCGCAGCGCGAAGGTCGGCGAGGCGCCCGTCAGCGACGGCAAGGCCGGCCCCGGCATGGTGGTCACCGTCCGCTTCGACGGTGACGACGAGGACGAGCGCTTCCTGATCGGCTCGCGCGAGGAGGCCGAGACGGCCGGCGTCGAGGTCTACTCCGCCGCGTCGCCGCTGGGCAAGGCGCTCACCGGCGCGAGCGAGGGCGACACCGTCGAGTACGAGACGCCGAACGGGCGGGTCATGAAGGTCCGCCTCATCCACGCCGAGCCCTTCTCCGGGTAGCGGCGCCGCGAACTCGGCTCTGCCTCAGGCGAGGTCGACGAGCGGCAGCACCCGGTGCGTCACCGGGTTCGACAGCGCGATGACGGTGGACGTCCGCACGATCTCCGGGAACTCCGTCACGCGGTCCAGCACCTGCTGCAGATCGGCGTTGGAGCGCGCGACGACACGGCAGAGCATGTCCCCCTGCCCGGTGATCGTGTGCACCTCGAGCACCTGCGGGATCGCCCCGAGATGCTCGAGCACCGCCCGGCCCCGTCCCTGGCGGATCTCGAGCGTCGCGAACGCCGTGACGGTGTAGCCGAGCGCGACGGGGTCGAGGGTGGGCGCGAAGGTCGCGATCACGCCGCGCGCGACCAGCCGGTCCAGCCGCGCCTGCGCCGTCGCGCGGGCGACGCCGAGCCTTCGCGAGAGCTCCAGCACGCCGACCCGGGGCGCGGCGTCCAGCTCGCGCAGCAGCCGCGCGTCGAGCTCGTCGAGGCGGCGTCCACCCTCGTTGCGGGGCACGTCCGGGCGGGGCGGCATGCGCCCACCCTGGCACAGCCGTTCGGCGGGCCCCGCGAGCCGCCGTCCATGGTGGCGACTGCTTGCGACTCCGACGTAGCGTGCATGGGGTGACGTCCCCAGTCCGAACCACGCTCGGCGAGCTGCGCGCCGCCGGGCACGTCCACCGTTCCGTCAAGACCGAGATCCGCCAGAACCTCATCACCCGCCTCGCCGCCGGCGAGCCCTCCCTGCCCGGCATCGTCGGCTTCGAGGACACGGTGGTGCCCGAGGTTGAGCGCGCGCTGCTCGCCGGCCACGACATCGTGCTGCTCGGCGAGCGGGGCCAGGGCAAGACCCGCCTCATCCGGACCCTCCAGGGACTGCTCGACGAGTGGACCCCCGTCGTCGCCGGGTGCGAGATCAACGACCACCCGTACGCCCCGATCTGCGCGCGGTGCCAAACCCTGCTCGCCGAGCAGGGCGACGAGCTCGCGGTGGATTGGAAGCACCGCAGCGAGCGCTTCGGGGAGAAGCTGGCGACGCCGGACACCAGCGTTGGCGACCTCATCGGCGATATCGACCCCATCAAGGTCGCGCAGGGCCGCACGCTCGGCGATCCGGAGACCGTCCACTACGGCCTCGTCCCGCGCACCAACCGTGGCATCTTCGCCATCAACGAGCTGCCCGACCTCGCCGAGCGCATCCAGGTCTCGCTGCTCAACGTCCTGGAGGAGCGCGACATCCAGGTGCGCGGGTACCAGCTGCGGCTGCCGCTCGACCTGCTCGTGGTCGCGAGCGCCAACCCCGAGGACTACACGAACCGTGGGCGCATCATCACGCCGCTCAAGGACCGCTTCGGCGCCGAGGTGCGCACCCACTACCCGCTCGAGCTGCACGACGAGCTGACCCTCATCGCGCAGGAGGCGGCGGTGTTGTGGTCGGACTCCGAGTTCGCCGCGCCGATCGTGCCGTCGCACCTGCTCGAGGTCGTCGGCCGCTTCGCCCGCGCCGTGCGCGACGCGCCGCAGGTCGACCAGCGCTCGGGCGTCTCGGCCCGTTTCGCGATCAGCGCCGTCGAGACGGTCGCCGCCTCCGCCGTGCGTCGCGCCGCGGCGGCGCACGAACCGGCCGCGGTTGCCCGCGTGTGCGACCTGCCCGCCGTGGTGCCCGCCTCGCGCGGCAAGGTCGAGTTCGACGACGCCGACGAGGGCCGCGAGTTCGAGGTGCTCGAACACCTGCTGCGTCGGGCCGTCGTCGAGACGTTCCGCGCGCGGCTCGCCGGGCTGGATCTGCGCCCGTTGCAGGACCGCTTCGAGGGCGGCGCCACCGTCACCACCGGCGACGACATCGCGGCCCAGAAGCTGCTCGACCAGCTCGGTCCCGTGCCGGTGCTCTCGGCCCTGCTCGACCGGCTCGAACCGGACGGCGTCGGCGAGGGCAACTCGGCGGTCGGTATCGCGGCGTCGGTGCTGGAGTTCGCGCTCGAGGGGCTGTATCTCAACCGGCGGCTGGCCAAGGACACCGACGGTTCTCGCACGGTGTACGGCAGCTGACGTGGCCGCCCGCAATTTCCGCTACGGCCCGTGGGCCGGCGGCCCCGACCCGCTCGAGCCGCCCTACGACATCCGTGAAGCGCTCGACTCGCTCGGCGACGACGTGCTGTCGGGCATGTCGCCCCGGGAGGCGCTGAACCGGATGCTGCGGCGCGGGACCGGCAACCGCGACGGGCTGGATGCCCTGCGCCGCAAGGCCCAGCAGCGGTCCCGCGAGCTGCGCAACCGCGGGCGCCTGGACGGCACGCTGGACCAGATCCGCGAGCTGCTCGACGAGGCGCTCGAGCAGGAGCGGCGCGCGCTGTTCCCGATGCCGCAGGACTCGGCGCGCATGGCCGAGGCCGAGCTGGACGCGCTGCCGCGCGACACGTCGCGCGCCGTCCGCGAGCTCGCCGAGTACCAGTGGCGCTCCCCCGAGGCGCGGCAGACGTACGAGCAGATCCAGGACATGCTGCGGTCGGAAGTGCTCGACGCGCAGTTCGCCGGGATGAAGGAGGCGATGCAGAACGCCTCGCCCGAGGACTTCGAGCGCATCCGCGAGATGATGTCCGCCCTGAACGACATGCTCGACGCCGACGCCCGCGGCGAGCACACGCAACAGGACTTCGACAACTTCATGCAGCAGTACGGCGAGTTCTTCCCCGAGCAGCCGCAGAACCTCGGGGAGCTCGTCGACCAGCTCGCCCGGCGGGCGGCCGCGGCGCAGCAGCTGATGAACTCCCTGACGCCGGAGCAGCAGAGCGAGCTCGCGGCCATGATGCAGCAGGCCATGGGCCAGGCGGGGCTCGCCGACGAGCTGGCCCGGCTGCAGCGGGGCCTCGAGTCCGCCCGTCCGGACCTGCCGTGGAACGGCCGTTCCCGCATGCAGGGTGACCAGCCGCTCGGGTACTCCGACGCGACCCAGGCGCTCGCCGAGCTCGCCGACCTCGACCAGCTGGGTGAGCTGCTCGGCCAGGACTACCCGGGCGCCAGCCTCGACGACATCGACGAGGAGCTGATCGAGCGGGCGCTCGGCCGCGCCGCCGTCGACGACATGGCCCAGCTGCGCCGCATCGAGCGCGAGCTGCGTGAGCAGGGCTACCTGCAGCGGGGATCTGATGGCCTGCGCCTGTCACCGCGCGCGCTGCGGCGCCTGGGCGGCACGGCTCTACGCCGCGTGTTCGCGGCCGTGGAGTCGCGCGGGCGGGGTACGCACGACGTGCGCGACGCCGGCGCCGCGGGCGAGTTCACCGGCGGCAGCCGGGAGTGGCGCTTCGGCGACGAGCAGCCGCTCGACGTCGTCCGCTCGGTGCGCAATGCCGTGATGCGCACGACCGGCACCGGCGAACCGCTGCAGCTGGCAGCCGAGGACTTCGAGGTCGTCGAGACCGAGCGCCGTTCGTCGGCGGCGATCGCCCTGCTCGTCGACATGTCGTACTCGATGGAGTTGCGCGGCACGTGGGGTGAGGCGAAGACGACCGCGCTGGCGCTGCACTCACTGGTGACCACGAAGTACCCGCAGGACGCCATCGAGATCATCGGCTTCAGCGACTACGCGCGGGTCATGACTCCGAACGCGCTCGTCGAGCACGACTGGGACCGCGTGCAGGGCACGAACCTGCAGCACGGGCTGATGCTGGCTCGGCGCCACCTCGACAAGCACCGCGGCTCGGACCCGATGATCCTGGTGATCACCGACGGCGAGCCGACCGCGCACCTCGCCGCCGACGGCTTTGCCGACTTCTGCTGGCCGCCGACCGCCGAGACGATCGCGGCGACGCTCGCCGAGGTCGAGCGCTGCACGCGACGCGGCGCGGTGATCAACGTGTTCATGCTCGATGACGACCCACGCCTGGTCGGGTTCATGCAGGAGCTCGGGCGACGCAACGGCGGGCGGGTGTTCCAGCCCAAGCGCGGGGCGCTCGGCGAGTACGTCGTCGAGGACTATCTCGAGCGCCGTCGCGGGCGGCGGCGTGCGGGCTGACCAGGACCGGCTGATCACAGTGCCGCCGCTCGTGCCCGGCGTCGAGCTGCGGGCGTCCCACATCGCCGGTCGTGGGCTGTTCGTGGCCGATCCCGTTGCGGCCGGGACACCGGTGCTGCGGGTCGACGTCGACGTGCGTGAGCTCGACGGCGGGCCCAACCACAGCTGCGACCCGTCGCTGGGCTGGGCCGACGACGTCACCCTCGTGGCGCGGCGCGATCTCGCGGCGGAGGAGGAACTGACCGTCGACTACGCGCTCAGCGTCGACGACCCCGACTTCGTGATGTGGTGCCACTGCGAGACCTACCGGTGCCGCCAGGCGATCGAGGGAACCGACTGGCGCATCCCCCAGCTGCAGACGCGCTACGCCGGCTGGTGGGCGCCGCGAATGCAGCAGCACATCGATGCCGCTTCGGACTGAGGTCGCGTTACGCGCCGCTTATGGCGATGGCGGCAGCGGCGACCTGACAGGGGGTCATTAGCCTCGGAGCCGTGTTCAAGGTCCTGCTCGCCATCCACCTGCTGTTCGCCGTCTTCGCGATCGGCCCGCTCGTGCACGCGGCCACCACTGCGGGCCGCGGCATCCGCAAGGGCGACGGCGCCGCGACGGCGGCCGCGTCCCGCGTGCTGCGCATCTACGCCTACGCCTCGGTGCTCGTGGTGATCGCCGGGCTGGGGTTGATGAGCGCGAAATACCCGTCCGGGCCGAACAAGGGCAAGCACGCCGGCGAGATCGGCGACCTGTGGATCTGGCTGTCGCTCGTCCTCTGGGTGGTGGCCGTGGCAATCGTGCTGGCCGTCGTCGTGCCGACCCTCGACCGCGCCACCGCCTCGATCGCAAAGCAGGACTCCGTCGTCGCCCTCACCGGACGGGTAGCGGCCGCGGGCGGCGTCGTCGGCCTGATCTTCGCCGCCATCGTCGTGCTCATGGTCTATCGCCCCGGATCGTGACGATCACCGTCGCGGTGGTCGATGCCGCTGTCACGACGGAACTGCGGCGCGCCGTCCTGCGCCCGACCTGGACGCCCGGCACGCCCATGCACGGCGACGAGCGTCCGGACGCCGTCCACATCGCGGCCCTCGACGACGACGGCACGCCGGTCGGCACGTGCGTGCTGCTGCCGAACCGCTACCCCCACCGCGAGCTGCCCGATCCGTGGCAGCTGCGCGCCATGGCGACCGCGGAGGGGAGTCGCAGTGCCGGCGTCGGCACGCTGGTGATCAGGGGCGCGGTCGACGCGATACACGAACGCGGCGGTCGCTCCGTGTGGTGCATGGCGCGGGTGGTCGCGCTGCGTTTCTACGAACGCAACGGATTCGTCGCGGACACCGAGGTGTACCTACAGCCGGAGACCGGCCTGCCGCACCGCGACATGTACCGGCTGCTCTGATCAGCCGCCGAGCGCGGCCCGTACCGCGGCCAGGGTGTCGTCCGCGCCGAATCCCAGAGCTTGCGACCGTTCGACGTAGGCCGACGCCGCCCGCTGCAGCGACTCGCGCGTCCGATCGCCGGCCGCCGACACCACGGTGCCGGCGCGGCCGTGCGTACTGACCAGGTCCGCGGCCTCGAGTTCGCGATACGCGCGGGCCACAGTGTTGACGGCGAGCCCAGTGGCCGCGGCGACGGCGCGGACCGTGGGCAGCCGGGTGCCGACGGACAGTGAGCCGTCACGGATCCGCGACGCCAGCGCGAGGCGCACCTGCTCGTAGGGCGGCACGTCCGACGTGAGGTCGACGGTGATATCGATCTCGGTCACGCTGGCAGTGTGCCGCCCGACCGGGAGCTCTGAACTGTAGGGTCCGGTTCGACCCGAACCCGTCCGCGGAGGACACCATGCCCGACCAGGCCGCACAGATCGCCCAGGCGTTCGCCCGAGTCCCCCTCTTCGCCGGGCTGAGCAGACGCAAGCTGGCCGACGTCGCGAAGCGGGCCCGCACGTTCACGCACAAGGCCGGCAGCGAGATCGCCTCGCAGGGCCGCAACGGACTGGCCTTCCACGTGGTAGCCGACGGCGAGGCTCTCGTGCAGGTCGGTGGTGTCGCGCGACGCACGCTGTACCCCGGCGACTACTTCGGCGAGATCAGCATGATCGACGGCCAGCCCCGCTCCGCCACCGTCGTCGCCGGCGACGAGGGCCTGGTCACCTATGCGCTCAACCGCACGGAATTCCGCTCGATCGTCGACGCCGACCCCGAGGTCGCGCGGGCGATCATGGTCGCGCTGTGCGCGCGCATCCGCGCCGCCGAACTCGCCCACTGACGCCGACCAGCACCCGACCGGCGCACCCTGTTCACCCTGCGGCGAGCGCCTTCAGCACGCCGGCATTGGCCAACGCGTCCGCCCTCTCGTTGCCGGGATCGCCGGCATGTCCCTTCACCCAGTGCCAGGACACGCTGTGCCGCGCCACCTCGGCGTCCAGCGCCCGCCACAGGTCGGCGTTCTTCACCGGTTTCCGGTCCGACGTCGTCCACCCGCGCTTCTTCCAGTTCACGATCCAGCTGGTGATGCCCTGCCGGACGTACTGGCTGTCGGTGTAGAGCTCGACGGTGCAGGGCCGCTTCAGCGCGCGCAACGCCTCGATGACGGCCGTGAGCTCCATGCGATTGTTCGTGGTGAGCAGCTCGCCACCGAACAGCTCGCGCTCGTGGTCGCCGCTGCGTAGCCACGCGCCCCAGCCGCCCGGCCCGGGATTGCCCTTGCACGCGCCGTCGGTGTAGATGACCACGGCGTCCGAACTCACCTGCGACAACCTAGTCGCGGCGAGAACCTCCGGGCGGAGCCACCTCGTCCATACAGTTGAGCACCGAGCGGAGTGGAGCGGCAGTGCGTGACGAGGCGGGGTTCCGCGCGTTCGTCGAGGCGAACGGCGCCACGCTGCTGCACGCCGCCCGGTTGCTGACCGGCGACCACCACCGAGGCGAGGATCTCGTGCAGACGGCTCTCACGCGGGTCTACCAGAAATGGGACCGCGTCGACGTCCCGCTGGCCTACGCCCGGCGGGCGCTCGTGACCGCGCACATCGACTCCACCCGGCGCCGCTGGTGGGGTGAGCGGCCGACCGACCAGCTGCCGGAGACCCCCGCCCCGGACGGCGAGGAGAACGCGAGCGACCAGCGCGACGAGCTGCGCCGCCTGCTCGCGGCACTGTCCCCGCGCGAACGGGCGGTGGTCGTCCTGCGCTACTACTGCGATCTGTCCGAGCAGGACACGGCGGCGACGCTGGACGTCCCGGTCGGCACGGTCAAGAGCAGCTGCGCGCGGGCCCTCGCCCGGTTGCGGGTCGAGATGCCCAGCGCGGCCGGAGGTGCGGCATGAGCCCGAACGAGTTCGACCTGCGGCAGGCCCTGCGTGACGGTGAGGACGGCGCCCACCTCGACGTCGACGGCGTGCTCGCCGGAGCCCGCGCGCGGCAGGCGCAGCGCCGGGTGCGTGCGCTGTCCGCCGCCGCGGCGGTCGTGGTGGTGGCCGGTGCCGGCGTGGCCGGCGCGACGATCTGGGGCGACGGGAACCACCACGGGCCCACGAGCGCCGCCCGGGCCTCGGCCGCCTCCGCCGCGTCCGGGGCGGCCAGCGCGTCGTCGATCAGGGTGCCGTCCCCCCCGGCCGCGAACTCCGCCGCGGGTGGCCGGGCCGCCGCCGGTGGCCGGGCCGCCGCGGGGACGCCGTCGATCGGGCACGTCTGCCCCGTTCCCTACCCCGATACGGCGCTGCCCGGCGGGGGCGGCTCGGGCCAGTTCGGGTCCGGTGGCGCCATGTTCGCCAAGCCGGTCGCGACCGTGTTCGTCTGCGGGTACGGCTCGAGCCAGTCGAACCCGAACGGGGCGACGAGCGTCGCCGTCCGGGTCCTCGACGGTCCTCAGGCGACCGCGCTGGCCGCCAGTATCGAGACCGCGGCCAAGACCCCTCCCGCACTGCGCTGCCCGGCCGTCGTGCTGGCCGAGCCGAACCGGCTGGCGATCGTCGCCCTCGCCACCGACGGGTCCACCGAGGCCGTCGTCACGACGACGCTGACCGTTCCGGCCTGCGGCAACCGCATCACCAACGGCACCGCGATCCGCTACGCGTGGCAGCCGCCGCGCGCCGACCAGGCGGCGCTGCTCGCCCTGCGCCCCGCGACGACCCCGTCCGGCGGGGTGTCGGGATCGGCAGGTGCCGGCGACTCCGGCAGTGCGGTGGCGCCCAGCACGGCGCCGCACAAGTCATTGCTTCCCATCGGGCCGCACGAGCCCGTCAACGGCTCGCCGGCGCGCTGACGCTCACATCCCGCGCAGGCGGCGTGGTCCGGTGTCCGGTCGTGCGGCCGGCGGCGCCACCCACACCTGCGCCGTGGTCACCACCGCGCCGTCGGCCGTCGCCGTGATGCCCAGGGTGCATTCGGTGATCTCCGGTCGCGCCTCGGCAAGCGCGGACACGCGCAGGGCGACGTCCTCGAGCGCGCCGCGGTCGGCGACGGTCCCGCCGCCGTAACCGTCGAGCAGCGGCGCCGCGCGCGGGGCGGAGATCAGATCGGCGGCGTCGACGGTCGTGAGCGGGACGGTGGCGTAGGCCCGGTCACCGAGCAGCTCGGTCGCCACGCCCCGGACGCCGAAGGACACCAGTGCGCCGAAGGACTTGTCGTCGTGCACGGTGAGCACGACGTCGATGCCGTCGCTGGGCGCGGACAGCATGCTCTCGGCCAGGGTGATGCCGGCGCACGCGAGCAACCGGCGTGCCTCGTCGGGCTCCAAATCGCGGCCGGCCGGTACCTCACGCAGGATCGCGGTGATCACCTGCTCGGCGGCCGAGACGTCGAAACCCGGCAACGACGGCACGACGCCAGGGTCGCGCTGTCGCCAGACGCTGTACCGCACAGCCCGGCCCAGGGCGCGCACAGCGCGCTCCGGCGAGGCGTAGGACGGCACCGAACCGTGCGTCGGCGAGTACTCACCCTCGGCGGCGAGCCCGGCCGGCACGCCCTCGAAGCCCAAGAACGTCGACAGCACAGGCTTTCCGCTCGCCGACGCCGCGGTGCGCAGCGCACGGGCCGCCGCCTCCGACGACTCCTGCTGCAGCGGCGGCACGAACACCACGACCGCGGCGTCCACGGCGTCGTCGCGCAGCGCGTCGGCGAGCGTCCGCTCGAGGTCGGCGGCGTGCCCCTCGACCCCGATGTCGTCCAGGCGGGCGAGCTGCAGACCCTCCTCGGCCAGCGCGTTCGTGACGAGCGCGCCGAGGGCCGTCGAGTTGCCCACGACCGCGATCCGGCGACCGGCCGGCAACGGCTGGGACGTCAGCAGCAAGGCGACGTCGAACAGATCGCCGACGGTGTCGACCCGGATGACGCCGGACTGCTCGAACAGCGCCCGAACGTTCACCTCGGGCACCTCGACCGAGGTGTACGCGAGTCCCGGCACCACCATCCCGGCCCCGCCCTTGACGGCGACGATCGGCTTGGTGCGCCCGAGGCGACGGGCGAGCCGGCCGAACTTGCGCGGGTTGCCGAAGCTCTCCAGGTACATCAGCACCACGTCGGTGGACGGGTCTGACTCCCAGTACTGCAGCAGGTCGTTGCCCGAGACGTCGGCGCGGTTGCCGGCCGAGACGAAGGTCGACACCCCCAGCCCGCGGCGGGACGCCTCGCCCAGCACAGCGACCCCCAGCGCTCCCGACTGGCAGAAGAAGCCGGCCCGCCCGGCCAGCGGGGGCAGCGGCGCCAACGAGGCGTTGAGGCGGACGTCGGCGGCGGTGTTGATGACGCCGAGGCAGTTCGGGCCGACGACGCGCATGCCGTGCTGGCGGGCCGCCTGGACGAGGGCCCGCTGGGCCGCCCGGCCGGCGGCGCGCTCGTCGTCGCTGCCGCGCTCGCCGTACCCGCCGCTGAGGACGACCACTCCCCGCACGCCGCGCTCCGCGCATTCGTCCACCACCCTGGCGACGGCCGGTGCCGGCACCGCGATGACGACGAGGTCGATGTCGTCGGGCACGTCGAGCACCGAGGGGTACGCCCGCACCGCGCCGACGTGCCGCGCGTCGGCGTTGATCGGGTACAGCGGGCCGTCCAGCCCCATGCGCAGCAGGTTGCGGAACACCGCGTGCCCGATCTTGGACGGGTCGTTGCTGGCGCCGACCACGGCCACCGAGGCCGGCCGCAGCAGCCGGCCGATGGATCGGGCCTCGGCGCGCTGCTCGCGCTCGCGCATCACCGATTCGGTCAAGGCCGTCTCGTCGACGTCGAACTCGAG
The DNA here is from genome assembly GCA_963787985.1 of uncultured Actinomycetota bacterium. Taxonomy (GTDB): domain Bacteria; phylum Actinomycetota; class Actinomycetes; order Mycobacteriales; family Jatrophihabitantaceae; genus Jatrophihabitans. Next base: position 457,790 of record CAWBEL010000001.1, read on the forward strand.
CGTCACCTCGCCGTACTCGACGTGCCGCGTGGTCTCGTAGCCCGCGAGCCGGAAGACCCGGATCATCGAGTCGTTCTCGGCGAGCACGATCGCCTTGAACCGCCGCAGTCCGCGCTCGCGGGCCGCCGCCGCCAGGTGCTCGAGCAGCACCGAGCCGATGCCGCGTCCCTGATGGGCGTCGGCGACGACGAACGCGACCTCGGCCTCGTCGGTGCCCGGTTCGCGCTCGTAACGGCCGACGGCGATGATCTGACCGGCGAGCTCGGCCACGAGCGCGACGCGGTCGCGGTGGTCGACGTGCGTGAACCGGTACAGGTCCTTGGACGGGATGCGCGGGTAGGCGGAGAAGTAGCGCAGGTAGCGGGTGCGCTGCGACAGCCCGGCGTGGAAGGTGACCAGCGTGTCGGCGTCGCTCGGCCTTATCGGTCGCAGGTGCACGATGCCGCCGTCGGCGGCCACCACGTCGGCCTCCCAGTGCCGTGGCGCGTCCGGCCAGTCCTCGGCGTCGAGGTCGAGGGCCGAGTCCGGGGACTGCACGTCGCTCACTGCGATCAGTCGCGGGGATCGAACGGGTCGAGGCCGAGCAGGGGGAACACGGCCCGCCGGGTGGCACCGATGGCGCCGTCGAGCCAGCCCTCGCCACCGGGCATCCACGGCACGACCTCGGCGAGCGGCCCCTCGCCCATAGCGGTGGGCAGCGGGCCGCGCGCCCCGCGCTCGCGCAGGTGGGCAGCCCAGCTCTCGGGCACCGGGGTGGACGGATCGACGGGACGACCGCTCGCCTCGGCCAGCAGGTGCGTCCACGTCCGCGGCACGCAGCGCACGACGCCGTACCCCCCGCCGCCGAAGGCGACCCACCGGCCGCCGCTCACCTCGTGCGCCAGGCCGTGCAGGGCGGCGATGGCGGCCCGCTGCCCGTCGACGGTGAGCTCGAGGTTGGCGAGCGGGTCCTCGTGGTGGGTGTCGCAGCCGCACTGGGTGACGAGGACGTCGGGTTTGAAGGCGCGCACGACCCCCGGCACGACGGCGTCGAACGCGCGCAGCCAACCGCCGTCACGGGTGCCGGGCGGCAGGGCCACGTTGACCGCGGTGCCCTCCGCCCCCGGTCCGCCGGTCTCGCTGGGCACCCCGGTGCCGGGGAACAGCGTCCGCGGGTCCTGGTGCAGGCTGACGGTCAGCACGCGCGGGTCGTCGTAGAACGCCGCCTGCACTCCGTCACCGTGGTGGACGTCGATGTCCACATAGGCGATCCGGCTCGCGCCGGCGTCCAGCATCGACCGTATGGCCAGTACGACATCGTTGAAGATGCAGAATCCCGACGCGAAGCCGCGCATGGCGTGGTGGAGGCCGCCGGCGATGTTCACCGCGTGCTGCACCTCGCCCCGCCACACCCGCTCGGCGGCCACCGCCGAGCCGCCGGCGATGAGTGCGGAGACGTCGTACATGCCGGCGAAGACGGGATCGTCGGTCGTACCCAGCCCGTAACCGGAGAAGGTCGGGTCGCTGCTCGCCTCGCGGACCGCGGCGATGTACTCGCGGGTGTGGATCGACTCGAGCTGGACGTCGGTGGCCTCGACGGCCTCGACCAGGGTGAGCCGGTCGAGCACCCCCAGCTCGCGTGCCAGTCGCATCGTGAGGTCGAGGCGGACGGGGTTCATCGGGTGATCGCCGAAGTCGTAGTGCAGGTAGCGCTCGTCCCAGACCGCGACGGCGCTGCACCCGGCCGGCGTGGTCCCCTCCATGGCACCGACGGTAGCCGGTCGGCGACTGCGCGCCACAGAACTCCCGTACAGGCAACGATTTGGGACCGGATCTTCAAGATTCACCCGTCGTTCACCTACGCTGCGGGCGCGGGACCGCACCATTCACCAGCGCACGGTCGACTGTCGGCGCAGCCGGGGGGTCCCCGGCGCGGACACGAGCAGGAGTACGGATGCAACACAGGATGAGAGCGGCCATCGGCATCGTCGCGACGTCGGCGGTCCTGCTGGCCGGGTGCAGCAGCAGCGGCTCGAGCAAATCGGGGTCGTCCGGCGGCGCCAGCAGCAAGAGCGGCTCGGGGAAGACCGTGGCCTGGGGGAAGGCCCAGTCCGCTGCGGCCGGCGGCGGCCACGACGCCCTCGTCGCTGCGGCCAAGAAGGAGGGCACGCTCAACGTCATCGCGCTGCCCCCGACCTGGGCCAACTACGCGAACATCATCGCCGGCTTCAAGAAGCAGTACGGCATCAAGATCACCAGCGAGAACCCGGACGGGTCGAGCGGTGACGAGATCAACGCCCTGACCTCCACGAAGGGCCAGTCGAGCGCGCCGGACGTGGTCGACGTCGGCAATTCCTTCGCCGTGTCCGGTGCGGAGCAGGGCCTGTACGCGCCGTACAAGGTGGCCACCTGGAACTCGATCCCGGCCGGCCAGAAGGACTCCGGCGGCCTCTGGACGAGCGACTACGGCGGCTACATCTCCATCGGCTGCAACGCCAGCAAGGTCAAGGTGTGCCCGACGACGATCAAGGCGCTCGACAACCCGATGTACAAGGGACAGGTTGCCCTCAACGGCGACCCGACCGCTGCGAACGCCGCGTTCGAGGCCGTCTGGGCGGCCGCGCTGGCCAACGGCGGCTCGGCGACCAACATCCAGCCCGGTATCGACTTCTTCCACACCCTCAACCAGAAGGGGATCTTCAACAAGACGAAGGTGTTCCCCTCGACCGTCGCGTCCGGGGCGACGCCGATCGTCCTCGACTGGGACTACCTGAACGCCGCCGAGGTCACCACCCTCAAGGCCAAGGGCATCACCTGGAAGGTCGTGGACCCCTCGGACGGTCTGGTGTCCGGCTACTACGCGCAGGCGATCAACATCAACGCCCCGCACCCGGCCGCCGCGCGGCTCTGGGAGGAGTACCTGTACAGCCAGGCTCCGACCGACGGCCAGAACCTCTGGCTGCAGGGATATGCGCGGCCGATCGAACTGACAGCGATGCAGACGGCCGGCACCGCGGACAAGACGGCGCTGGGCAAGGTGCCGCCGGTCAGCGGCAACACCTCGTTCAACCCGACGCAGGCCCAGGTCACGGCGGCCAAGGCGGTGGTCACGAAGAAGTGGGCCGCGGCGGTCTCCTGACCGAACAGCATCAGTGACCCACGCGTGAGCTCGCGTAGTGATGCCGGCGAGGCCGGGACGACGTCCCGGCCTCGCCGCCGCATCAGCCTGGCCTGGACCGGTCTGCTGCCGTTCTTCGTCTTCGTCGGCCTCGTCTTCCTCGTGCCGATCGTCTTCATCCTGTTCGACGCCTTCCGTCGCACCGTGACGGGACCCGCGCACCGCGATCCCGTCACCCAGCAGTTCGTGCACACGACGAAGACCTCGTTCACCGGCGCCAACCTCTCGACCTCGGTGCACGGCGTCTACCTCACCGACCTGGTGACCAGCGTGAAGCTCTCGGCTGTCGTCGCGGTCATCGGCGCCGCGCTCGGCATGCTGCTGGCCTACGCGGTCGTCTCGTCCAAGGGCGGCCTGCTGCGCCAGGTCATGACCTCGGCGTCGGCCGTGCTCGCCAACTTCGGCGGCATCCCGCTGGCGTTCATGTTCATCGCCACCATCGACGCCAACTCCGGCATCGTGACGACCTTCCTGCAGGACCACTTCCACTTCTCGCTGTCCGACGACGGGCACGTCAACCTGCAGGGGCTGTCCGGGCTGGGGCTGGTCTACCTGTACTTCCTGGTGCCGCTCATGGTGCTGGTGATGACGCCAGCGCTGGAGGGCCTCAAGCCGCAGTGGGGCGAGGCGGCGCAGAACCTCGGCGCCAGCCGCGTCGCGTACTGGCGCTTCGTGGCCGGTCCCGTGCTGCTGCCGAGCTTCCTGGGCGCCGTGCTGCTGCTGTTCTGCTCCTCGTTCTCGGCGTACGCGACGGCCTACGCGATCAACAGCTCGTTCCCGCTCGTGACCATCGGCATCCAGTCCGTGCTGTCCGGCAACGTCCTGCCCGGCCAGCAGAACCTGGGCGCCGCGCTGGCCCTGGACATGATCGTCATCGTGCTGCCGCTGACCGTCGTGTACCAGCTGTTGCAGCGGCGGACCACGAGGTGGTTGGCATGACGGCTACCGACACCTCGGTCGCGGCGCAGTCGCTGCCGGACACCCCCGGGCCGACGCATCCCCGCCGCCTGGCCGGCCGCGGCCGGACGAGCCGGTGGATCATCCTGCTGATCGCGGCCATCTACTTCCTCGGCCCGCTGGCAGCGTCGTTCTGGTTCACCGTCAAGGACTCGCACGGCGGCGTCTCGTTCGAGGCCTACAAGGAGATTTTCAAGGCGAACAGCGGCGGCGAGAGCCTCACCGGTTCGCTGGGGTACTCGCTCGAGATCGCGGTCGTGACGATCGTGCTCAGCATGGCGTTGATGCTGCCCACCCAGTTGCTGCTGCACCTGCGGTTGCCGCGCTGGCGGGGACTCGTCGAGGTGATCACGCTGCTACCGCTGGTCTTCCCACCGGTCGTGCTCGTGGTCGGCGTCAGCGACGTCTACAAGCAGGCGCAGCCGACCGGCACGTCCAGCGGCGGCACCGTGTTCGACATCCTGCGCTGGGTGCGCGAGGGCGGCCACCCGCTGCTGCTCGCGCTGCTCTACGTGGTGCTGACGCTGCCGTTCGTGTACCGCTCGCTCGACGCGGGCATCCGCTCCGTCGACATCCACACCCTGGTCGAGGCGGCTCGCAATCTCGGCGCGGGCTGGATGACGGTGGTGCTGCGCGTGCTGATGCCGTGTCTGCGGACCGCCATCGTCAACGCGGCCTTCCTGTGCTTCGCGCTGGTGATGGGCGAGTACACGATCGCCTCGATCCTGCTGTACACCAAACCGTTCCCCGTCTGGTTGGCGCAGCTGCCCACCCAGGACGATCAGGTGCAGGTTGCCGTCTCGCTGGTCAGCCTCGTGCTCGTCGAGGTCATCCTGCTGGCCGTGAGCGCCCTGAACACCCGTACCAACCGGCAGAGGAGAAGCTGATGTCCGCGGAGCCGATCGTGGGCGCCGAGCCCGTCGCCAACCGGCCCGGCGGCGGTCTCGACGCCAAGGGACTCGCCGCCGCGGTCCAGACGCACGGCGGCACCAGCGTCGAGTACCGCGGCGTGCGCCGATTGTTCGGCACGACGGCCGCGCTCGACGGACTCGACCTGCGCATCGACCCCGGTGAGATGCTGGCCCTGCTGGGCCCCTCCGGCTGCGGCAAGACAACGGCGCTGCGCCTGCTCGCAGGCTTCGACCAGCCGACGTCCGGGCAGGTGCTCGTCGACGGCAAGGACGTCAGCCGCACCCCGGCGAACAAGCGCGACATGGGCATGGTGTTCCAGTCCTACAGCCTGTTCCCGACGATGAACGCCGTCGACAACGTGGCCTTCGGCCTGCGCATGCGCGGCCAGTCGACCTCCTCGCGACGCGGCCGCGCCGGGGAGCTGCTCGAACTGGTCGGGCTCGCCGAGCACGTCCGCAAGTACCCGCACCAGCTGTCGGGCGGCCAGCAGCAGCGCGTGGCCCTCGCGCGCGCTCTCGCCGTCGCGCCGCGCGTGCTGCTCCTGGACGAGCCGCTGTCCGCGCTCGACGCCAAGGTGCGCGAGCAGTTGCGGGACGAGATCCGCCGCATCCAGCTCGAGCTCGGGGTGACCACCGTGTTCGTCACCCACGACCAGGAGGAGGCGCTCTCGATGGCCGACCGGGTCGGGGTCATGCGCGCCGGCCGCCTGGAGCAGTGCGCCGCGCCGGCCGAGCTGTACAACCGGCCGGCCACCCCGTTCGTCGCCGAGTTCGTCGGGGCGATGAACCGCCTGCCGGGGCGCTACGAGAGCGACGGGCGCGTCCGGATCGGTTCGCAGATCCTGCCGGCGGACGGCGACGCCCAGGCGTCCGGCACCAACGTCACGGTGCTCGTCCGCCCCGAGGCGATGGTGGTCGAGCCCGACGACTCCGGCGACGCCACCGTCCTGGTGGCCACGTTCCGCGGGTCCAGCACCCGCCTGCGGCTGCTGCGCACCGACGGCAGCGAGGTGCTCGCCGACGTCGCGTCGCACCGGGCCGAGCAGCTGACCCCGGGCCGGCGGGCGGCCATCTCGCTGCTGGAACGTCCGGTCCTGCTCGCCACCGACTGACCGCGTGCTGCATCCCACCTACCCGATCCGCACGCCGCGGTTGCTACTCCGCCCGCTCTCGGCGGCCGACGCCGACGACCTGCTCGTCTACCAGTCCGACCCGGACGTCTGCCGGTACATCCCCTACGCGCCGCGGACGCGAGCGGAGATCGCCGCGCGGCTCGCCGATCCGGCGCGTACCCGGTCCGTCCTCGAGCAGGTGGGCCAGGCGCTCCTGCTCGGGATCGAGGACCCGGACGGCGGCCGCGTGATCGGCGACCTCACGCTGGCGTGGACCAGCGCCGAGCACCGCAGCGGCGAGCTCGGGTGGGTGCTCGACCCCGGGCATCAGGGACGCGGTTACGCCGCCGAGGCCGCGGCCGCCCTGCTCCCGCTGGCCTTCGACGGTCTCGGGTTGCACCGGGTCGTCGCCCGGGTCGACGCGCGGAACACCGCCTCGGCCGGTGTCGCCCGCCGCCTGGGCATGCGCCAGGAGGCGCACCTCGTCGAGAACGAGTGGTTCAAGGGCGAGTGGTCCGACGAGCTGGACTTCGCGCTGCTCGAGTCGGAGTGGCGCCTCCTACGCTGACGCGGCCAGCGCCTTGTCCAGGTCGGCGAGCAGGTCCTCGACGTCCTCGATCCCGACCGAGAGCCGCACGAGATTGGCCGGCACCTCCAGCGGCGACCCGGCGACGCTGGCGTGCGTCATCCGTCCCGGGTGCTCGATCAGCGACTCCACGCCGCCGAGCGACTCGCCGAGCGTGAACACCTGCGTGGCTCCGCACACCGCGAGCGCCTGCTGCTCCCCGCCGCGGAGCGTGAAGGACACCATCCCGCCGAAGCCCCGCATTTGCGCCGCGGCGACGTCGTGGCCGGGGTGGTCGGGCAGACCGGGGTACAGCACCCGGTCGACGGCCTCGTGCGCGCCGAGGAACTCGACGATGCGCTCGGCGTTGGCGCAGTGGCGGTCCATCCGCACGCCGAGGGTCTTGATGCCGCGCAGCACCAGCCACGCGTCGAACGGCCCTGCGACCGCGCCCATCGCGTTCTGGTGGAAGGCCAGTTCCTCGGCGAGCGCGTCGTCGCCCGTGACGAGGGCTCCCCCGACGACGTCCGAGTGACCGCCCAGGTACTTCGTCGTCGAATGCACGACGACGTCGGCACCGAGACCGATCGGTTGCTGCAGGTAGGGCGAGGCGAACGTGTTGTCGACGACCAGGCGCGCCTCCGCCTCGCGCGCGATCGTCGCCAGGCCGGCGATGTCGGCGATGCCGAGCAAGGGGTTGGTCGGCGTCTCGCACCAGATCAGCTTCGTGGTGGGAAGGACGGCTGCACGGACCGCGTCCAGGTCCCCGATCGGGACGGCGGTGTACTCGAGGCCCCAGTTCGCGAGCACGCGGGCGATCAGTCGGAACGTCCCGCCGTAGGCGTCGTCGGGCAGCACGACGTGATCGCCGGGCCGGCACACCGCCCGCAGCAGGGTGTCCTCGGCCGCGAGCCCGCTGGCGAAGGCGAGGCCGCGGCGCCCGTGCTCGATCGCCGCAAGCGCGGCCTCGAGCGCGGTGCGGGTCGGGTTGGCGCTGCGGCTGTACTCGTAACCGCCCCGCAGGCCGCCCACGCCGTCCTGCTTGTAGGTCGAGGTCGCGTAGATCGGCACCGCCACCGACCCGGTCACGGGGTCGGGCTCCTGCCCGGCGTGGATGGCCAGCGTGTCGAAACCCTGTCCCTCGGTCATGCCGTTGTTCGCTCCGCACGCGTCGCTCATCCCCCCGACGCTACCGACCCGCGTGCATGGTTGGGTCGAGCCATGGTCGAGACCACCGACGTCCTCGTCCTCGGCGGTGGCATGGCCGGGGTTTCGATCGGCTACGAGCTGGCCGCCGACCGGCACGTCACCGTGCTGGACATGGAGGCGACGCTCGCCTTCCACACCACCGGCCGCTCGGCCGCGATGTATCTCGCGACCTACGGCGGCCCGGTCATCCGGGCGCTCACCGTCGCGAGCCGCAGGGCTGTTCGACGAGGTCGGCGCGCTGAGCCCGCTGCCCAACCTCTACGTCGGCCTGCTCGGCCGCGGTGAGGCGATCGCGGCGCTGCACCGCGAGGTCCGTGACCTCGCCCCCGACGTCGAGCTGTTGACGTGCGGACGAGGTGGCTACCGTTCAGCCGCTCGTGCGCGCCGACCGGGTCGACGCCGGCCTGCTCGAGCCCGGCGCCATGGCCATCGACGTGCACGCCCTGCACCAGCACTACGTCCGCGGCCTGCGCGAGCGCGGAGGCACGGTGACAGTGTCGGCCCGGGTCGTCGGCGCCCGCCACGACGGGCGCGCGTGGACGGTCAGCGACGCGACCGGCCGGCAGTGGCAGGCCCCGGTCGTGGTCGACGCCGCCGGCGCCTGGGCCGACGAGGTCGGCGACCTGTTCGGCTCGCGCGGCATCGGCCTGCAACCGCGGCGGCGCAGCGCCTTCATGGTCGACGCCCCGGCAGGGGCCGGGGCACCGATGTTCGGCGACGTCCCGGACAGCTTCTACGTCAAGCCCGAGGCCGGCCAGCTGCTGTGCTCGCCGGCCGACGCCACGCCCCAGGCGCCCGGCGACGCCCGCCCGGACGAGCTGGAGATCGCCCGCGCCATCGAGGTGATCAACGAGACGACCACTCTCGACGTGCGGCACGTCCGTACGGCCTGGGCGGGGCTGCGCAGCTTCGTCGCCGACGGCGTGCCGGTGGCCGGGTACGACCCGGCGGTCGGCGGGGTGTTCTGGCTGGCCGGGCAGGGCGGATACGGCATCCAGACCGCTCCCGCGCTGGCGCGGACGGCCGCCGCGGTGCTGCGTGACGAGCCGTTGCCGACCGACGTGAGCGGTCTCGGCGTGCTCGCCGCCGACCTCGCCGCCGACCGCGCCGGGCGTCACAGCCCGGCGAGGTGCCCCAGCAGATCCTGCCGGGTGATGACGCCGGTCGGCTTGCCGTCGATGTGCACCAGCAGCGCGTCCGCCGAACCGAGCGCCGCGACCGCCGCCGTCACCGGCTCGCCGGAACCGATGATCGGCAGGCTGGCCGACATGTGCGGTTCGAGCGCGTCGGCCAGCGAGGCCTTGCCGGCGAACAGCGCCTCGAGCAGTGCCCGCTCGGACACCGACCCGACGACCTCGCCCGCGGTGACCGGTGGCTCGGCCTTGACGATCGGCATCTGGGACACGCCGTACTCGCGCAGGATGTTGATGGCGTCGCGGACCGTCTCGTTCGGGTGGGCGTGCACGAGCGAGGGCGTGTCGCCGGACTTCGCCCGCAGAATCTCGCCGACGGTCTCCTCGCCGGGAGCCTCGACGAACCCGTAGTCCGACAGCCACTTGTCGTTGAAGATCTTGGACAGGTAGCCGCGGCCGCCGTCGGGCAGCAGCACGACAATGACGTCGTCGGGATCGGCGGTAGCGGCGACCCGGGCCGCCGCGACGACGGCCATGCCGCACGAGCCACCGACGAGCAGGCCCTCCTCGCGGGCCAGCCGCCGGGTCATGGCGAAGGAATCGGCGTCGCTCACGGCGATGATGTCGTCGGCGACGTCACGGTCGTAGGTGGTCGGCCAGAAGTCCTCGCCCACCCCCTCGACGAGGTAGGGCCGGCCCGTGCCGCCCGAGTACACCGAGCCCTCGGGATCGGCACCGACCACGCGCACGCGACCCCCCGACTGCTCCTTGAGGTAGCGCCCGGTGCCACTGATCGTGCCGCCGGTGCCCATACCGGTGACGAAGTGCGTGATGCGGCCGTCGGTCTGTGTCCAGATCTCCGGGCCGGTGGTCTCGTAGTGCGAGCGCGGATTGTTGACATTGGCGTACTGGTTCGGCTTCCAGCCGCCCGGCGTCTCGCGGGCCAGCCGGTCCGAGACGGAGTAGTACGAGCGCGGGTCCTCCGGCTCGACGGCCGTCGGGCAGACCACGACCTGCGCGCCGTAGGCGCGCAGGGTGTCGACCTTGTCGCCGCTCACCTTGTCCGGGCAGATGAAGATGCAGTGGTAGCCGCGCTGCTGGGCGACGATGGCCAGCCCTATCCCGGTGTTGCCGGACGTCGGCTCGACGATCGTGCCGCCCGGCTTGAGCTCGCCGGACCGCTCGGCGGCGTCGACCATCCGCACCGCGATGCGGTCCTTCACCGACCCGCCGGGGTTGACGTACTCGACCTTGGCCAGGACGAGCGGCCCCTCCGCGCGGTCCACGTCCTGGCCCACCACCCGCCGCAGCCGCACCAGCGGGGTGTTGCCGATCAGCTCCACGACCGAGTCGGAGTAGTCCATGCGGCACACGCTAGCGCCAGCAGCCGTGCCGCGGACGTCCAGCGGCCGCCCTGCAGACCCCGCCCCTGCTGAGATTTCCCGCCGGCGGGCGCCGCGGACCCCAGCGTCGTCCGTTATCTTCCCGTTATCTGAAGTGAGGGCGAACGGGAGGTGATGCACGGTGACCGATCCGCTGCGTGATCCGCTGCCCGATTCCCCGCCTGCCGCTCGCAGCGGCCGGCACCGCCCGGCCCAGCGGCACCCTCGCGTCTGGCCGGCGGCCCGCTTGACGGTGAAGGTGCTCGCCGCCCTGCTCTCGGCCTCGGTGCTGATCGGCGCCGGGTACTTCCGCAACAGCTACACCTCGCTGGAGAACGGACTGCACCGCGTCTCGGTCGGCGGCCTCGGCCAGCCCGCGCCCGCGGCGCACGGAGCCCAGCCGCAGCAGGTCGACGGGTCGGCGCAGAACCTGCTGATCATCGGCGACGACGACCGCTCCGGTCTCACGTCGGCGCAGAAGAAGCAGCTGCACGTCGGAGCGTCCTCGGCGACAACGAGCACGGACACCCTGCTGGTCGTGCACGTCCCCGCGAACGGCCGCAAGGCCACCCTGATCTCGATCCCGCGCGACAGCTACGTCCCGATCCCCGGATTCCAGCGCGGCAAGATCAACGCCGCGTACGTCGACGGTTACACCTACGGCACGGACGGCTACCCGGTCAGCTCGTCGTCGTCAGCGCAGCAACGGCAGTCGGCCGGCATCACCCTGCTGATCCGCGTGATCAAGAACCTGACCGGCCTGCAGATCGACCACTACGTCCTGGTCAACTTCCTCGGGTTCTTCAACATCGCCGCCGCGATCCACGGCGTCTCGGTCAACCTCTGCCACGCCGTCGACGACACGCCGGCCCACAACCGGACCGAGGGCCTCGGCGGGGTGGGTTCCGGCTTCCAGGAATCGGCCGGACCGCACAGCCTCACGCCGGTGCAGTCACTGGAGTTCGTGCGGCAGCGGCACAACCTCGTCGACGCCAAGGGCAACCAGCTCAACGACCTCGGGCGCGAGGCGCGGCAGCGCTACTTCCTGGCCGCAGCCTTCCGCAAGATCGAGAGCGCGCGGACCCTGCTCGAACCGGGCAAGCTCAACGCGCTGATCGAGGCCATCAAGAAGACGCTGACCATCGACGACGGTCTCAGCCTCGAGAGCCTGGCGCACCAGATGCTCGACCTGTCCAGCGGCAACATCCTCGGCCAGACGATTCCGACGGAGGGGACGCAGAACGTCGGGTCCGTCGGCGACGTGGTGGTCGTCGACCCCGCGACCGTCCAGAACCGCATCCGGCAATGGCTGGCCGCGCCGGCACCCTCGACCAAGCCCCGCACGCCGACCTCGGCATCCAGCCCGGCCTCGTCCGGCGCCGGCAGTTCCCCGTCGGCCACCGCGTCAGCGTCCCCGTCCGTGCCGCCGGCCCAGAAGGGCTGCATCAACTAGAGCCCGCACCACCGCACACGACAGGCCGCACGCCGCGTTCGGCGTGACACGTCATCCACGCGTCTCACCAGCGCGATACGTTTCTGCGAGTGAGTCGTCGCGTGCTGTCCCGTCGCCTCGCGCTGTACGTCGGCGGCGGTGTCGGCGGGCTGGCCGCGACCGGCTCGGCCGCGCTCGTCGGCCTCATCTACGCCGAGACGCGCCTGGCCAGGCGGCGGATCCCGCTGGCGAGCGGGCCGCCCCCGGTCTCGCACGACACGACGTGGACAGCACCGGGGGTCAGCCCGCGGCGTCCGCCCATCCGGGTCGCCGTGCTCGGCGACTCGACAGCGGCCGGGTACGGCGTGCACCGCGACCGCGACACCCCGGCGGCGCAGCTGGCCGTCCAGATCTCCGAGGCCGCGCGGCGGCCGGTGCACATCATCAACGTCGCCGTCGTCGGTGCCGAGTCGGCCGAACTGCCCCCGCAGCTGACCGTGCTCGGCGCCGCCCGACCCGAACTCGCCGTGATCATGATCGGCGCGAACGACGTCACCGCGCGCGTTCCGCCCGGCCTCGCGGTGCCCTTCCTCGAGGACACGGTGCGGGCGCTGCGAACGCTCGGCGCCGAGGTCATCGTCTGCACCTGCCCGGACCTCGGCACCATCCGGCCGCTGGCGCAGCCGCTACGGGCCTACGCCCGGCGGCTATCGCGAACCATGGCCCGCGCGCAGACCGTCGCCGTCGTGCGGGCGGGCGGGCGCACCGTCTCGCTCGGCGACCTGCTCGGACCGCTGTTCATGACGCGCCGCGAGCTGTTCAGCGACGACCAGTTCCACCCGTCCGCCGAGGGGTACGCCGAGGCCGCGCGCGCCGTGCTGCCGTCGGCCCTCGACGCGCTGGGCCTGCAGACCCGCAGCCGCTCGGCGAGCACCTTCACCACCCGCCGGGTGAAGTCCGTCGCGCGTGCCGCCGCGCAGGCGGCCGTCCACCCCGGCACCGAGGTCGCCGGCGCCGAACGCTTCGGGCGCAGCGAGAACCGCAAGGGCCCACTGGCCCAGCTGCGCCGACGACTCCCCCGCCCGCCCCGTCCGCACCGCCGGCGACGCAGTGGCACCATCGAGTGACAACCCACCACTGACCAGCGAGGTTCGCATGCCCGACGCCGTCATCGTCTCCACCGCCCGCTCCCCCATCGGCCGGGCGGGCAAGGGCTCGCTCGTGAGCATCCGGCCGGACGACTTGGCGACGCAGATGGTGCGCGCCGCGCTGGCCAAGGTGCCCGAGCTCGACCCGCACGAGCTCGACGACCTGATGATGGGCTGCGGCCAGCCCGGCGGCGAGTCCGGTTTCAACATCGCCCGCACCGTCGCCGTCCAGCTCGGCTACGACTTCCTGCCGGGCACGACGGTGAACCGGTACTGCTCGTCGTCGTTGCAGACGACCCGGATGGCCTTCCACGCCATCAAGGCCGGCGAGGGGTCGGCGTTCGTGTCCGCCGGCGTCGAGACGGTGTCGCGGTTCGCCAAGGGCAGCTCGGACGGCTGGCCGGACACCAAGAACCCGCTCTACGAGGAGGCGATGCAGCGGACCGCCAAGACGGCCGAGTCCGGGGCCTCGGAGTGGCACGACCCGCGCGAGGACGGGCACGTCCCCGACGTCTACATCGCGATGGGTCAGACCGCCGAGAACGTGGCTCTGCTGCGGGACGTCAGCCGCGCGGACATGGACGAGTTCGGGGTGCGGTCGCAGAACCTGGCCGAGGCGGCCATCGCCTCGGGCTTCTGGCCGCGCGACATCACGCCCGTGACGCTGCCCGACGGCTCCGAGGTGAGCAAGGACGACGGCCCGCGGGCCGGCGTCACCCTCGAGGCGGTGTCCTCGCTCAAGCCGGTCTTCCGCCCCGATGGACGGGTGACCGCCGGCAACTGCTGCGCGCTGAACGACGGCGCCGCCGCGGTGGTCGTCATGAGCGACGAGAAGGCGGCGCAGCTGGGACTGACCCCGCTGGCCCGCATCGTCGCCACCGGCGTCAGCGGCCTCTCGCCGGAGATCATGGGCCTCGGCCCGGTCGAGGCGACGAAGAAGGCGCTGGCGAACGCCGACATGAGCATCGGCGACATCGACCTGGTCGAGATCAACGAGGCGTTCGCGGTGCAGGTGCTGGCCTCGCAGCGCGAGCTCGGCATCGACATGGACCGGCTCAACGTCAACGGCGGGGCCATCGCCGTCGGTCACCCGTTCGGCATGACCGGGGCCCGCATCACGACCACCCTGATCAACTCCTTGCAGACGCACGACAAGCAGTTCGGTCTGGAGACCATGTGCGTCGGCGGCGGCCAGGGCATGGCGATGATCATCGAGCGTCTGAACTAGGCGGAAACAATCCGGCTCGGCCGCGCAACCTGCGGGCGCCGCCGTCGTTGAACCTGGCAGCACGGGACGGCGGCTGTGCGGGGGCACTGCGGGGGGAGTCGCCGGACCGGCAGTGTGGGGTCACCACAGCACCGAAGGGGCGGGCCAGCAGGCCCGCCCCTTCGTATGTCCAGCGTGTCGCCGTTACCGGCGCGCGTAGCCGAGCAGGCGCAGGATCTCGATGTAGAGCCAGATCAGCGTGACGGTCAGCCCGAACGCGGCGTACCAGGCGAACTTCTGCGGTGCGCCTCGCCGGATGCCCTGCTCGACCATGTCGAAATCGACCACCAGGTTGAACGCGGCGATGACGATGCAGACGAGGCTGAAGATGATCGCGAGCGGGCCGCCGGAGCGCAGGCCCAACCCGTTCGGCGTGAACAGGTAGGCGACCAGGTTGACGATCATCAGGCCGAACACGCCGATCGTGGCACCGACGATCACCCGGGTGAACTTCGGCGTGACGCGGATCGCGCCGATCTTGTAGACGAACAGCATGCCTGCGGCGACCATCGCGGTGCCGGCGACCGCCTGCACGACGATGCCCGGCCAGCGCTGCTCGAAGACATGGCTGATGGCGCCGAGCAGGACACCCTCGAGCGCCGAGTAGATCAGCGCGGTGACCGCGTTGACCCGCATCGTGAACGACATGTACAGGCCGAGCCCGAGCCCGCCCATCGCCGAGATGACCAGGGCGGGGACGAACAGGCGGTCCGGCAGCGCCACCCACGCGACGGCGCCCGCGGCGAGCACCGTGATCAGCATGGCGGCGGTGCGCTGGACGACGTCGTCGAGCGTCATGAAGCCGGTGCCCTGGCGCGGCCCGGCGTACGCGGGCTGGTCGTACATGCCCTGCAGCTCGGTCGCGCTGGGAGTCGGATTGTTGCCACCCGACGCCCGCCCGAAGCGGTTGATGACGGGGTTCTGAGCCATCTCGCCGTGCCTCCTGGATCGATGCATTCGTCGTAGGACACAACGACGCTAATCGACGCGACGTTCCCACGCTGGAGCGCGCTCTTCGCCACTGCTTCGCGCGCCGTTCCGCGTCCTTGGCCACGTGCCGTTTGCGTCGATGCTACCGGCGAGTAGATTTACCCGAAACTCGCTGTATCGATTATTAGAAACGAGAGGACGGCGGAATGTCAGGGCGCAACACCCGCGGCCGCGACGCGATGGGCGTCGGACTGGCCGCCCTGAACAAGCTGGCCGGGATCAAGGTCATCGACCGCCTGGGGCTGCGCTCGCAGCTGGAGAAGGCGGTTTACCACGGCGCCCGTACCGGGTTCCGCTCCGTAGGCGTCGCGAACCGCACGTTCGCCGCAGCCCAACGGCGCGGGGCGGCGCAGCGGCCGACCACCTCGAGTGGCACGGGGTTGTTCGACCTGACCCCGACCGACGAGCAGAAAATGATCGTCGACGCCACCGCGGAGTTCGCCGCCGAGCAGCTCCGCCCCGCGGCCGCGGCGGCCGACGCCGAGTGCGCAGCGCCGGACACGATCCTCAAGCGCTCCATCAGCGAGCTCGGCGTCACCCTCGTCGGCATTCCCGAGACGCTCGGCGGCATGGGCAACGAGCGCTCGGCCACCACCGGCGTCCTGGTCGCCGAGGCGCTCGCCCGGGGCGACATGGGCCTGGCCGTCGCCTGCCTGGCCCCGGCCGCCGTGAGCACCGCCCTGGTGCTCTGGGGTGACGACGACCAGCAGGCGACGTACCTGCCCGCCTTCGTCGGCGACGACGTCCCGGCCGCCGCGCTGGCCGTGCTCGAGTCGCGTCCGCTGTTCGACCCGTTCAGCCTGCGCACCACGGCCACCCGCTCCGGCGACGGCTTCGTGCTCGACGGCGTCAAGTCGCTCGTGCCGCGCGCGGCGAGCGCCGAGCTGTTCGTGGTCGCCGCCGAACTCGAGGGCTCGCCCGCGCTGTTCATCGTGGAGTCCGGGACGTCCGGCGTCTCGATCGAGGCCGAACCCGCGATGGGCCTGCGCGCGGCGTCCACCGCCCGGTTGCTGTTGGAGCACGTATCCCTGCCGGGCAGTGCCCTGCTGGGCGGCGGGTCCGCCGACGTGTACGCCGAGTGCATCCGGTTGAGCCGTATCGGCTGGGCCGCGCTGGCGTGCGGCACCGGGCGGGCCGTCCTCGACTACGTCATTCCCTACGTCAACGACCGCAAGGCCTTCGGCGAACCGATCAGCAACCGGCAGGCCGTCGCGTTCAAGGTCGCCGACATCGGCATCGAGCTCGAGGGCGCCCGGCTGGCGACGCTGCGGGCGGCCAGCCGGGCCGACCAGGGGCTGGGTTACGCCCGCGAGGCCGCCATCGCCCGCAAACTCACCGCCGAGTACGGCATGAAGATCGGCTCGGACGGCGTGCAGCTGCTGGGCGGACACGGCTTCGTCAAGGAACACCCGGTCGAACGCTGGTACCGCGATCTCCGGGCTGCGGGAATCATGGAAGGGGTTGTTCTCGTATGAGCATTTCTCTGGAGACGCCGAAGAAGTTCGGCATGCTGATCAACCAGGCGCACCAGGTGTCGCTGGAGATCTTCCGTCCCATCTCGCGCAAGTACGACCGCGCCGAGCACGAGTACCCCAAGGAGCTCGACGCGCTCGCAGCGCTCGTCGACGGCATGAACGACGGCGGTGATGGCGGCACCGGTGCCCGCGGCGTGCGTCGCGACCCGGGCGACGGCAGTGCGAAGAACCGCAACGGCACCAACATGTCGAGCGTCCTGTCGATCATGGAAGCTTGCTGGGGCGACGTCGCGATGGTGCTGTCCATGCCGCGGCAGGGTCTCGGCGACGCCGCTATCGCGTCGGTAGCCAACGAGGAACAGCTCGAGCGCTTCGGCAAGCTCTGGGCCTCGATGGCGATCACCGAGCCGGGCTTCGGCTCGGACTCGTCGGCCGTGACGACGACGGCGGTGCTGGACGGCGACGACTACGTGATCAACGGCGAAAAGATCTACGTCACCGCCGGCGGCCGCTCGAACGCCGTCGTCGTGTGGGCCACCCTGGACAAGACCCGCGGCCGCGCCGCGATCAAGTCCTTCGTGGTCGAGAAGGGCACCCCGGGCATGGTCGTCGAGCGGCTCGAGCACAAGCTCGGCATCCGTGCCTCGGACACGGCGACGATCCGGTTCACCGACTGCCGGGTGCCCAAGGAGAACATGCTCGGGTCACCGGACATCAACGACGACCAGGGCTTCGCCGGCGCCATGCAGACCTTCGACAACACGCGTCCG
Source organism: uncultured Actinomycetota bacterium (assembly GCA_963787985.1). Classification (GTDB taxonomy): domain Bacteria; phylum Actinomycetota; class Actinomycetes; order Mycobacteriales; family Jatrophihabitantaceae; genus Jatrophihabitans. The sequence goes on from CAWBEL010000001.1 coordinate 475,298, forward strand.
CTGGTGGCCGGCATGGCCGTCGGCTGTGCACGGGCGGCGCTGGACGAGACGCAGGACCTGCTGCGCGACGCCGGTGTCGAGATCGACTGGGATCGCCCCGCCGCCAATCAGACCGCCGCTGCCGCGCAATATCTGCAGATGGAGGCCGACTGGGAGGCCGCCTACCTACTCACGCTCGAGGCGGCGTGGATGGCCGACAACCGCAAGCCGAACTCGCTGCAGGCCTCGATGGCCAAGGCGAAGGCGGGCCGGGTCGGCAACGACATCACGCTGCGGTGCGTCGAGCTGGCCGGATCGTTCGGCTACAGCGAGGACTCGCTGCTGGAGAAGTGGGCGCGCGACTCCAAGATCCTCGACATCTTCGAGGGCACCCAGCAGATCCAGCAGCTGATCGTGGCGCGGCGGCTGCTCAACAAGAGTTCCGCCGACCTGAAATAGGCGGCCACCTTAAAATAGGCAGAGGCCCCTGGCGCGTCGTCCGGGTAGCGACTATGCAGGAACGATGCGCAAAGGCCACGAAGCAGGCGAATCGGACGCACCCTCACGCCGCACCTTCCTCGGCGCGGGCGCAACCGCGGCCGGGGTGGCGGCCGTCGCCGCCACCCCGCTGCCCGCGCTGGCCGAGCGGCGGCCGGGACGGGGGGCATCGGTGACCGAGCCGGACTGGCCCGACGGCCCGGGACGGCGCAACACGGTGCAGGAGCCGGACGCCGAACTGCGCGCGATGCTGCGCGAGATCGACCCGCACCGCATCCGCGCCACGATCGCGAAGCTGGTGTCCTTCGGGACGCGACACACCCTCTCCAGTCAGGACGACCCGCACCGCGGCATCGGCGCCGCGCGCGACTGGATCGCGGCCGAGCTGCGGTCCTACGCCGCGGTCTCCGGCGGGCGGATGACCGTCGACGTGCCGTCCTACGTCCAGGCACCGGACGGCGACCGGGTGCCGGTCGCCACCCGCATCAGCAACGTGCGGGCCACGTTGCGTGGCAGCGACGATCCGAACCGCGCGTACGTGATCTCGGGGCACTACGACTCGCGGGTCACCGACATCCTGAACTCGACGGCGGACGCGCCCGGCGCGGACGACGACGCCTCCGGCGTGGCGGTGTCGCTGGAGTGCGCGCGGGTGATGGCCCGGCACCGTCCGCGCGCGACGCTCGTCTTCCTGGCCGTCGCCGGTGAGGAGCAGAACCTGTACGGGTCCGGCTTCGCCGCCCAGACCTACCGGCACGACGGCGTGGACGTGCAGGGCATGTTCACCAACGACATCGTCGGCTCGAGCACGGCCGACGACGGCACGCGCGACCCGTTCAGCCTCCGGCTGTTCTCGCGCGGCGTCGCCGAGCCCGAGACCGACGAGGACAGGGCACGGGTCGCGGTCGGCGGCGAGAGCGATTCGGCCGGCCGGCAGCTCGCCCGCTTCGTGTCCGAGGTCGCCGGCCGCGAGGTCACCGGCATGAACATCCGCCTGATCGAGCGGCTGGACCGCTACCTGCGCGGCGGCGATCACCTGTCGTTCCTGCGCGCCGGCTTCCCGGCCGCCCGCTTCACCGAACCGCACGAGAACTTCGCCCACCAGCACCAGGACGTGCGCGTCGAGAACGGCGTGCAGTACGGGGACCTGCTCGAGTTCTGCGACGTCGAGTTCATCGCCCGCGTCGCTCGCGTGAACGCCGCGGCGATGTGGTCGCTCGGCAATGCCCCCGGCACGCCGCAGCACGTCACCGTCGACACCACGACGCTCACCAACGACACGACGCTGTCGTGGACCCGGGACCCGCGCGCACACGGCTACGAGGTCGTGTGGCGACCCACCACCGAGTCGGTGTGGACGCACGTGATCCCGGTGGGGGCGGTGTCGACCGCCACGGTGCGGCTGTCGAAGGACAATGTGGTCTTCGGGGTGCGCTCGGTCGACGCGCAGGGCCGGCACAGTCCGGCCGCCTTCCCGCTGCCGGCGTCCTGACCCCGCGGCCTGACCCGGCGCCCTGGCCCGGCGGCCTGACCCGCGACGTGTCAGCAGCCGGACGCACCAGCCGACGGCACCGTGTCGGCGCGGCCGCCGGCGTCCGCCCGGTGCACCAGGGCGACAACCTCGGCGTCGATCGGGCTGGAGAACGAGGTGGACGCGCTGCACCCGCCCTGGTTCACGCCGCCGATCAGGCCCCGCACGGTGAGCACCCCGTTCTCGTCGGGTGCGAGCCACGGGCTGCCGCTGCTCCCGCCGACGAAGCCGTCGCAGTCGAAGGCCGGAACTCCCCTGCTGGTGTAGACCCGCGCAGAGCAGACGTGCCGGGTGTCGCTGCTGTCGTTGTAGGCGACATCGGTGATCGTGGTGTCCGGTTCGGCCCGGGTGCCCAGCGGGTTCGACCCGGCGACGTCCTGGACGGTGACGCCCCGGCCGTCGACGCGCCGCGGCGCGACCCTGAGCACCGCGACATCGTCAGCGGTGTCCTGCGCCGACGACCACCCCGGCATGACGTAGGCGCCGGTGACGGTCCAGACCCCCTCGGGCGTCGCGCCGTTCGCGAACCCGGGGACGAACACCCACCCGGCCGCGGTGCCGCTGACGCAGTGCGCCGCGGTGACGAGCACGTCGCCGCTGGTGCTCGACACCACCGACGCGGTGCAGGTGTGGCCGCCGGTGAGCCCCTCCGGGAACAGCGGGCCGACAGGCGCCTCGGCCCGCTCCAGCCGGTAGCCGACGGTCCCCGCTGATCCTTGCGACAGGGTTGTCGAGAGCTTGTGCTGGGTGGCCGGCGGCAGCAGTTCGTCGATCGAGTCGGCGGGCACGGCGCGCGTGGTGCCGGCGCCGACAACTGCGGCGACGAGCCAGACCAGCCCGGCGGCAAGGGCCAGGCACACGGTCCGGATCACTCCGGACCGTGTCGCGCCCACTCGCCTCACCATCGCCGTCATCATCGCAGCCCTGCTCGTGCCCCGGCTGGATCGTTGCTGCCGACCCCTCGGGGCCCTAGCGTCGGGATCATGACGACGACGTCCGAGTCCGGCATGCTCAGCCGCCCGCGCGGCACTTCGCTCGGCGTGCTCGCCGAACAGGCCGAGGAACGCTTCGGCGACAGCAGCTCGCTGCTGTTCGAGGGGGCGCTGCTGACGTCGGCGCAGCTGGGAGCCCGCGGGCGGCGCTTCGCCGGTGGGCTGGCCGCGCTCGGCGTGGGCCCCGGTGACCGGGTGGCGGTCTGCATGGCCAACTGTCCGGAGGTGCTGCAGACCTACCACGCGGTCTGGCGCCTCGGTGCGGCCGTCACCCCGCTGTTGTTCCTGCTCAGCGAGGACGAGCTGCGGCACGCGCTGAGCGATTCCGGCGCGGCCGCGGTCGTGACGACACCGGAGTTCCTGCCCAAGATCCTCGCGGCGGGGGCCGGCCTGGACGTACGCGTCGTCGTCACCGGCGACCCCGTCGCCGCGGCGGCCGGTTTCGACGAGCTGGCGGCCGGGGACGAGGCGCCCATCGCCGACGTCGATCCGACCGGCATGGCCGCGCTGCTCTACACGGGCGGCACGACCGGTCGTTCGAAGGGCGTCGTGCTCAGCCACGACGCGCTGTCCTCGTCGGCGTGGTCGGCGGTCCTGGCCGGCATCGACGACGACTACTCGGTCTCGCTGCTGCCGCTGCCGCTGGCGCACGCGTACGGCCTGCTGGTGTCGTCCATGGCGCTGCACGCGGTGCGTCCCAACCGCACCGTCCTCATGCGCTGGTTCGACCCGACCGGTTGGCTGCGGCACGTGCAGGACCAGGGCGTGCAGACGGCGGCGGTGGTTCCGACGATGCTGCGGCTGCTCACCACGCTGCCGCTGGAGGACTACGACCTGTCCTCGCTGCGCCGGATGGTCAGCGGCAGTGCCCCGCTGCCGACCGAGGTGCTGCAGGCGTGGAACCGCCGCGTGCCGACCGTCGAGATCGTCGAGGGCTACGGCTGTTCCGAGACCGCCGCCCTGGCCTGCACGACGCCGTACGGCAAGGCGCGTCCGGGCAGCGTCGGCATGGCCGCACCGGGCATCGAGGTGCGGATCGAGGCGGCCGACGGCAGCGACGCGCCACCCGGCGTGGACGGCGAGATCTGCGTCAAGAGCCCGGCCCTGATGACCGGGTACTGGAACGACCCCGAGGCGACGGCGCACGCGCTGCGGGACGGGTGGTTCCACACCGGCGACATCGGCCACCTCGACGAGGACGGCTACCTGTTCGTGGTCGACCGGATGAAGGACATCATCATCCGCGGCGGCTTCAACGTGTACCCGCGCGACGTCGAGGAGGTACTGATCGCCCACCCGGCCGTCGCGGTCTGCGCCGTGGTCGGCCGACCGGACGAGGAGAGCGGTGAGGAGGTCGTGGCCTTCGTCCAGCTGAACGCGGGGGCGAGCGCGACGCCGGACGAGTTGATCGCCTACGCCCGCGAGCACCTGTCGGCGGTGAAGTACCCGCGGGAGGTGCACGTCGTCGAGCAGCTGCCGCTGACCAGCATCGGCAAGCTCGACCGCAAGGCCCTGCGCGTGCGCCTGTAGTCCCGCCGGCGACCGCTCAGCCGGCGGGCTGCGCGTCCCGCTCGCGCACCCACTGCGCGAACCCGGGGATCGAGAAGTCCAGCCGCCCGCGGCCGGCCACCTCGATCATGCCCTTGTCCAGCAGCCTGGCCCGCGGTACCGAGATCTGCTCGGTCTCGGCGCCGAGGTGGGCCGCGATGTCGCCGCGGCGCACCGGCCCGTCGCCGTGCGCGGCCATGGCGCGCATGAACTGCTGCTCGGCCGGCGTCGACTTCTCCCACCGCACGCGGAACAGCGCGTCCAGGTCGGCGCGCATCTGCACCAGACCCTCCTCGACGTGCGCGAGGGTGAGCGCCGCCCCGCGGTCGGGGAAGCCCGCCGCGGTCCAGACGGCGTCGCCGAGCAGCTGCACCGAGTAGGGGTAGCCCTGCACCTCGGTCAGCGCGGCGGCGAGCGCCTCGTCGTCCCACCAGACGCCCAGCGCCCGGGACGGGCCGGCGAGCGCGACCATCGTTGCGTCGTCGTCCAGGCGCTGCAGCGGGCGGTAGGCGAAGCGCTCGCTGAAGGTCACCACCGACGCGATGACCTCGGGCGCGTTGGGCAGCCCGGCCGCGAACACCGCCGCCGGGATGTCGCGCCCCTCGCTCTGCAGGTGCTGCCAGGCGTAGGCCAGGGTCCGCAGGCCGGCCGGGTCGGCGGACTGGATCTCGTCGACGAACAGCACCAGGCCGGTGCGGTCCTCCTTGTGTGCCGCCTCGACCGTGCGTCGCACCACGGCCTCGAACTCGCGCACTCCGTGCGTCGGCGGTTGCTCATCACGGCCGAAGCGGGCTTCGACGGTGGCGATGCCGGGCACTCCGACGGTGACGGTCAGGCGCCCCAGGGCCTCGCGCAGCCGACTCAGCGTGTCGTTGTGCCACTCGGCCGTGCGCCGGGCGATCTCGTCGGCGAGCGCTGCGACGAGACCGGCCTGCTCGCCGGCCGTCACCCAGACGGTGAGCGCGCCACGGGCGTCGGCGCGTCGCTGGATCTCGCGCAGCAGCGACGTCTTGCCGATCCCCCGGGCCGCGATGTCGACGCGTACCCGGCCCACCAGCCGCTGGAGGTCGACCAGGTAGGCCAGTCGCTCGTCGGCCTGGGCAACCTGGACGGCACGGCCCGGGACGCCGCGCGCGACCTCGCCGGGCGTGTACGGGCTGGGTTGCACGGCACCCAGCCTAACAGTTCGTTATAGTTCAACCGCATCTATAACAGACTGACCCGAACCGCAGGAGCTGCCGGTGACCACCGAGGACCGCCACCTGGCGAACGTGCTCGGCGCCGTGTCGCTGCAGGTGATGACCCGCACGAACGCGGCCACGTCGGCCGCGACGGGGCTGTCGCCCGTGCAGGTGGTTGGGCTGGTGGCGCTGGCGAACTACGCCGACGGCGGCAGCACGGCCCAGCTCAGTGACAGCGTCGACCTGAGCCATTCGGCCACCGTGCGCCTCGTGGACCGGTTGGTACAACTCGGACTCGTCCAGCGACGGGTCAGTGCCGGTGACGGTCGGGTCTCCGCCGTGCACCTGACGCCACGCGGGCGGCACACGGTGACGCGCATCCGCCGTGCCCGCGAGGCGGCGCTCGAGGAGATGCTGGCCGGCCTCGACGAGGTCCACCGTGCGGCCCTCGTACCCGTCCTGGACGTGCTCGCCGCGGCGGACGTCGCGCCCGCACCCGCGGGGATCGAGGCGTCGCGCTACGTCTGCCGGCTGTGCGACGCCGTGGCCTGCGGGCATCCGGACGGCTGCCCGGTGACACGCCGGGTAACGGCGGCCTCCGATTGACGATTATGTGCGGATTGCATATAACAGGGCGATGGAGATCACTCGTCACCGCCGAGTCCTGCTGTTCCTGATCGCCGCCCTGGCGACGCTTGTCACTCTCGCCGGTCCGGCCGGCGCGAGCACGCCCGTCGCCCGACCGGTGGTGCCACGCGGGGGTTCGGTGTCCGGGCCGGTGCCGCAGGACTACCCGCCCTTCGCCGACCCGGCGGGCGACCCCTGCCCGTTCCCGCTGCACGGCACGTTCCCCGTGAACCACACCGTCGGCTACTTCTACAAGAACGCGGCGGGCCGCACCGTCGCCGCGTACTACACCGGAGCTCTCACGATGCAGGTCACGCGGGTCGACACCGGCACGACGATGACCTACGACATCTCGGCCAGCGGGGTGCAGACGTTCGCGTCCGACGGATCGTCGACGCTGTACGGGTTCGGCCCGTTCTCGAGCACCCAGCACCCGGGCGACCGCCCAGGACCGGAACTCGCCATCCTGCACGGGATCAGCGCGCTGCACATTGCCGCCGACGGCACCAAGACGATCCTGTACAGCAGCCGCGTCGAGAACGTCTGCCGCGAGCTCGCCTGAGCCTCATGTGGCCCCTGAGCGGCGTCGACTGCGGCGTGTCTCGCCGCAGCGCGGCCACAGCAACCGGGCGTGGCCCCGTAGCGGCGCACCACGCCGTGGCGGGCGCCGTTACGGGGCCACGACCGGTCAGGCGGCGGCGTGCTCGAGGGCGGCGGCCGGCTGCTCGAGCGCGGCGGCGAGGATCTCGCCGACGTCGCCGACCGGGCGCACGTCCAGAGCGGCGAGCACCTCGGCCGGGACGTCGTCCAGATCCGGCTCGTTGCGCTGCGGGATGAACACGGTGGTCAGCCCGGCCCGCTGGGCGGCGAGCAGCTTCTGCTTGACGCCGCCGATGGGCAGCACGCGCCCGTTCAGTGTCACCTCGCCGGTCATGCCGACGTCCGAGCGGACGGGCCGGCCTGAGGCGAGCGACGCCAGCGCGGTGACCATGGTGACGCCTGCGGACGGGCCGTCCTTCGGGACGGCTCCGGCCGGCACGTGCAGGTGTACCACCTGGTTCAATGCCGCCGCGTCGATGCCGTGCGTCGCACCATGCGAGCGCAGGTACGACAGCGCGATGTGCGCCGACTCCTTCATCACGTCGCCGAGCTGACCCGTGAGCGTCAGCCGCGGCTCGCCCGCCATGGACGTCGCCTCGATGAAGAGCACGTCACCACCGGTGCCGGTCACGGCCAGGCCGGTCGCGACGCCGGGTACGGCTGTCCGCTCCGCCGACTCCGGCAGGAACCGTGGCCGGCCGAGGAAGTCCCGCAGGTTGGTCGCGTCGACCGCGACCGACGGCGAGTCCGTCGATGCCAGCCGCGTCGCGACCTTGCGCAGGACGCGGGCGAGCGCACGTTCCAATTGCCGGACGCCGGCCTCGCGGGTGTACTGCGTCGCGACGAGCCGCAGGGCGTCGTCGTCGATCGTCACCTCGTCCTCGGACAGAGCAGCGCGCGACAGCTGGCGCGGCAGCAGGTGCGTCCGCGCGATCGCGACCTTGTCCTCCTCGGTGTAGCCGTCGAGCGTCACGACCTCCATGCGGTCGAGCAACGCGTCCGGGATGGTGTCGGCCACGTTGGCGGTCGCGAGGAACAGCACGTCGGAGAGGTCGAGGTCGACCTCGAGGTAGTGGTCGCGGAACGTGTGGTTCTGCGCCGGGTCGAGCACCTCGAGCAGGGCGGCCGCGGGGTCGCCGCGGTAGTCGGAGCCGACTTTGTCGATCTCGTCGAGCAGCACGACCGGGTTCATCGACCCGGCCTCGGTGATGGCGCGGACGATGCGACCGGGCAGCGCGCCGACGTAGGTGCGGCGGTGCCCTCGGATCTCGGCCTCGTCGCGCACGCCGCCGAGGGCGACGCGGACGAACTTCCGGCCGAGGGTGCGCGCGACCGACTCGCCCAACGAGGTCTTGCCGACCCCGGGCGGGCCCACGAGGGCCAGCACGGCGCCCGAACCGCGTCCGCCCACGATCTCCAGCCCGCGCTCGGCGCGGCGGGTGCGGACGGCGAGGTATTCGACGATGCGGTCCTTGACGTCGTCCAGGCCGTGGTGGTCGGCGTCCAGGATCTCCCGGGCGCCGGCGATGTCGGTGTTGTCGTCGGTGCGCGTCGACCAGGGCAGCTCCAGCACGGTGTCGAGCCACGTCCGGATCCAGCCCGACTCCGGGCTCTGGTCGGACGCCCGCTCGAGCTTGCCCACCTCGCGCAGGGCGGCCTCGCGGACCTTCTCCGGAAGCTGCACGGCCTCGACGCGGGCGCGGTAGGAGTCGGCGTCCTCTGGAGACCCAGCTTCGCCCTCGCCCAGCTCCTTGCGGATGGCGGCGAGCTGCTCGCGGAGCAGGAACTCGCGCTGCCGCTTGTCCATGCCCTCGCGGACGTCGTCGCGGATCTTCTCCGTGACCTCGACCTCGGCGAGGTGCTCACGCGCCCAGCCCAGGACGGTCTCGAGCCGGGTCGCGACGTCCGGCTCCTCGAGCAGCTCGCGCTTCTGCTCGTCGCTGAGCCAGGAGGCGTAACCGGCCAGGTCGACGAGTTCGGAGGGGTCGGTTACCCGTTCGACGGAGTCGATCACCTGCCAGGCGTTGCGGTGCTGCAGGACGGCGACGACGGTCCGCTTGTACTCGGCAGCCAGGTCACGGACCTCGTCGGTCACGGGTTGCTCGTCGAGGGTCTCGGCCTCGACCCACAGCGCGGCGCCGGGTCCGGGCACACCCGAGCCCAGGCGGGCGCGCGATCCGGCGCGAAGCACGGCGGCCGGCGCACCACCGGGCAGCCGGCCGACCTGCTCGATGGTCGCGACGACGCCGACGGTGGGGTAGCGGTCGGGCAGGCGGGGCGCCAGCAGCAGCCGGCCGTCGGAACCAGCGCGGGCGGCGTCCACGACGGCGCGGGTGTCGCCGTCCAGTTCGACCGGGACGACCATGCCGGGCAGCACGACGAGGTCGGGCAGCGACAGGATCGGCAGGGTGACGTGTTCACTCATGGGGAAGTCCTCTTTCTTGAGTCCTTCCCGCTCAACTGTCCGGTGCGGTCCGGTGTTCCACCGCCCCGTCCGCCCACGGCGAACGCCGCATCGACCGAACCCCTTGCGTCGATCGTCAGTCCTGCGGGGCCTGCTGACCGCGGTAGACGTGCGGCATGATCGCGTCCGGCGGGATCACGCCGAGGCGGCCGGACTGGTAGTCCTGCATCGCCTGCTGGAGCTCCTCACGGGTGTTCATGACGAACGGCCCGTACTGCACCATCGGCTCACCGATCGGCTGCCCGCCCAGCAGGATGACCTCGAGCGAGCTGGTGCGGCTGTCCTGCCTGTCGTCCGCAGCCAGGGTCACCCGGTCGCCCGCGCCGAACACCGCGAGCTGGCCGGCGTGGACCGGCGCCTTCTCGGTGCCGACCGTCCCCGAACCCGCGTAGACGTAGGCCAGCGCGTTGTAGTCCGCCTGCCAGGGCAGGGACAGCTGCGCGCCTGCGCTGATCGAGGCGTGCAGCAGCGTGATCGGCGAGTGCGTCGAGCCCGGCCCGGTGTGAACCGTGCCGTCCGGGCCCTCGATCTGGCCGGCGATGACCCGCAGCAACGCGCCGCCGTCCTCGCTGGCGAGCAGCAGCAGGTCCGAGGCCTCGACCGGCTGGTAGGCCGGCGTGGTGAACTTCTCGGCCGCGGGCAGGTTGACCCACAGCTGGAAGCCGTTGAACAGCCCGCCCTGCTCGACGAGCTGCTCCGGCGGGGTCTCGATGTGCAGCAGCCCGGACCCGGCCGTCATCCACTGCGTCGCGCCCTCGTGGATGACGCCGCCGCCACCGTGGGTGTCCTGGTGGATGAACTGACCGTCGATCAGGTAGGTGACGGTCTCGAAGCCGCGGTGCGGGTGCCAGTTCGTGCCCTTGGGCTCGCCGGCGGCGTACTCCACCTCGCCCATGTGGTCCATCATGATGAACGGGTCGAGGTAGGCGTAGTCGACGCCGGCCATCGTCCGGCGGACGGGGAAACCCTCGCCCTCGTAACCCGACGGCCCGGTCGAGACGGCCAGGACGGGACGTTCGGTGTCGCCCAGCCCGGCCGGCTTGACGCGCGGCAGCACCAGAGTGTCGGCAGTGACTGCGGCCATGCTGACCATCCTCCTCATATCGTTGCGTCTGCAACTGCTTCGGAAACAGGCGCCCCGGGCAGGCTATTCCGCAGGGGACGACGCACACACCCGAGGAGATGACCGGCTCATGCTGTACGGCAAGGAACACGTGGAGCGGTACGAGGCGACCGACGGCGAGGAGGGTTACCACTGGCAGAACGGGACGACGATCCTGTTGCTGCACACCACCGGCCGCACGTCGGGCAAGGAGCGCATCCACCCGCTGATCTTCCGCGAGCACGACGGGGACTACCTCATCGTGGCGTCAAAGGGTGGCGACCCCGAGCCCCCGGACTGGTACAAGAATCTCGAGGCCGACCCGAAGGCCGAGATCCAGGTCAAGGCCGACCGGTTCCCGGTGCGGGCCCGTGTCGCGAGCGGGGCCGAAAAGCCGGAGCTCTGGTCCTACATGACCGAGGTCTGGCCCGACTACGACGAGTACCAGAAGAAGACCGACCGCGAGATCCCGGTCGTGGTGCTCGAGCGCACGCCTTCCGACGGCTGAGCTGCAGACGGCTGAGCTGCAGACGGCTGAGTCCGCGGGCGCTCACATCGGATAGGCGGCGGTGCGCTCGAAGGCCACCTCGTCAGCGTCCAGGCGCCGGCCGCGGGCGTCGACGAAGGCCACCTCGACCGGTTCGCCCGTCGCCGCGGAGCGGCGGGCGACGGTCGGACCGCAGTCCACGGGCAGATGCGCGTCACCCCACTGCTGCAGGGCCCCGATCACGGTTTTCAGCTCGGCGCCCGCCGGCGTGAGGTGGTACTCCGCGCGGGCCCGGCTGCCCTGCTCCTGGTACAGCTGCTTGCGCAGGATGCCCGCCGCGGTCAGGGCGCCGAGTCGATCCGTCAGGACGTCCGTGGCAATGCCGAGGCCTGAACGGAAGTCGGCGAACCGGGTGGTGCCACTGAAGGCCTCGCGCAGGATCAGGAACGACCACGGGTCCCGCAGCACGTCCACCGTGCGTGCGATGGCGCACGTCCGGCCACCCCTGATCGTCCGTTCCATGCCCCCACCGTACCCCTGAGTTGGCAATACCGTCTCAGCTCAGCTAGCTTGGCGAAACCAACTCAGGAGGATCCGATGTCATCGCTCGATCTCAGCAGCAGCGTCGCGCTCGTTACGGGCGCCAACCGCGGCTTCGGCCGGCACCTGGCCGAACAGCTCACCCAGCGGGGCGCGACGGTGTTCGCCGCGGCCCGCAACCCCGACTCGATCGACCTGGACGGCGCCCGGCCGATCCGCCTCGACATCACCGATCCCGACTCCGTCGCCTCCGCCGCAGCGGTGGCGAAGGACGTCACCCTGCTCGTCAACAACGCCGGGATCAGCACCGGCGCCGGCGTGCTCACCGGGGACTATGCCGACCTGCGCCGGGAGTTCGACACGCACGTCTTCGGCACCCTCGACGTCACCCGGGCGTTCGTCCCTGTCATCGAGAGCAACGGCGGGGGCGTGATCCTCAACGTGCTCAGCGTGCTGTCCTGGGTGAGCTTCCCCGGCATCGGCGGTTACGGCGCCGCCAAGTCCGCCGAGTGGTCGATGACCAACGCGCTGCGCGCCGAACTGGCGCCGCGCGGGATCCGGGTCGCGGGACTGCACGTCGGCTATATGGACACCGACCTGACGACCGGCGTCGATGCGCCGAAGTCCGACCCTGCCGTCATCGCGCGGTTGACCCTCGACCAGCTCGCCGCCGGTGCCGTCGAGATCGTCGCCGACGACATCAGCCGCCAGGTCCAGGCCGGCCTGGCCGGAGGCGTGCCGGCGCTGTACCCCGACGTCGCCTGACCTCGCTCGACCCGCACTCCCGGGAATGATTATCGGTCCCGCACGGTTCGTGCGGTCGAGGTGAGCGAGATGGCGAAACAGCAGACGCGACACGTGGTGAAACTCCGCAGCACCGCGGGGACCGGCACCACGTACGTGACCACGAAGAACGCGCGCAACGACCCCGACCGGCTCGTACTGCACAAGTACGACCCCGAGGTCCGGCGCTCGGTCGAGTTCCGCGAACAGCGGTAACGAAGGGAGACAGCGATGAAGGTCCGGAATTCGCTCAAGAGCCTGAAGTCGAAGGACGGCACGCAGATCGTCCGCCGGCACGGCAAGACCTACCTGCTGAGCCGGAAGAACCCGCGACTCAAGGCCCGCCAGGGCTGACAGCCCGCAGGAGCTGACGCGAAGGCCGCACGAACCTCGGTTCGTGCGGCCTTTCGCTGTCGGTACCCCAGGTCGCTGTCGGTATCCCAGGTCGCTGTCGGTACCCCCGGTCGGACTCGAACCGACACTGAAACCCTTTTAAGGGGTTTGCCTCTGCCGTTGGGCTACGGGGGCTCGGCTGCCATTGTCGTGCACATGAGACCGATGCCGACATGAATACGTGGTCCGCACCCGTCCGGTACGCCGAGGTCGACCAACAGGGCGTGGTGTTCAACTCGCACTACCTGCTCTGGTGCGACGAGGCGATGAGCGCGTTCTGCAGGGCGCGCGAGCTGACGGGGTTCGCCGAGCGGGTGCACCTGGTGACCTCCACGATCACGTGGCGCGCCCCGGCGCGGTGGGGCGACACCATCGACGTCGACGTGCGCTGCCTGCGGGTGGGACGGAGCAGCGCGACGCTGCAGTTCGAACTCCGCGTCGCCACTGCGACGTGCGCCGACGTCGAGACGGTCTACGTGCTGACCGATGCCGACAGCCGGCCGGTGGCGATTCCCGAGGACACTCGCCGCGCCCTGCTGACCTGACCCGCAAGCGCCGCTTCCGGTTCAGGTGGCGGCGAGCTCGACCGCGCGCGTAAAGACGGCGTCGAGCATCGGCTCGGTGAGCCGTCCGGTGAAGGTGTTCTGCTGGCTGACGTGATAGCAGCCGAGCACGGTGCGGCCGTCGACGACCGCCTCGGCGCCATGCCCGAACGCTGGGCGGCGTGGGGGCGCCGGCACGCCCGCCTGCGCCAGCACCGGCCACAGGGCTCGCCCACCCGAACGCCCCCAGCACGACGACCACGCGCAGCCGCGGCCAGAGCAGCGTCAGCTCCCGCACCAGCCAGGGCGAGCAGGTGTCACGCTCGGCCGGAGTCGGCTTGTTCGCCGGCGGTGCGCAGTGCACCGGCGCGGTGATCCGCACCCCACGCAGCGCCAACCCGTCGCCGGCGTGCAGCGAGCCGGCCTGGTTGGCCAGCCCGGCACGGTGCAGCGCGGCGTACAGCCACTCACCGCTGCGATCGCCGGTGAACATGCGGCCGGTGCGGTTGGCGCCGTGCGCCGCGGGCGCGAGACCCAGCACGAGGATGCGCGGATCGTCGGCGCCGAAGCCGGGAACCGGACGTCCCCAGTAGGTCTGATCGGCGAAGGCGCGACGTTTCTCGACCGCCACCGTCTCGCGCCACTCGACCAGCCGCGGGCACGCGCGGCACACCGACACGCGTGCATCGAGGTCGGGCAGCGACGACGCCGACGCGGCGAGCGACGCCGTGGCGGCAGGGCCGTCCGCGACCGGTGTCCGGGCGTCGGCCCGGTCACCGGGCCAGCCCGTTCCCGGAACGACGCTCACGGCATGCAGCGTCGCACGCCGGGCGTCCGGCGTCCTGGGTAGGGTTCTCCGCGTCGAGGGAGAGGAGCGGTCATGGCCATCGGCGCCAGTGTCGGCATGAAGGTCATCAGCGTGACGATCGGCATCCCGGTGGGCATCGCCACCCGCAAGGCCATCGCCCGCGCGTGGACCGTTGCCCGCCCGGACAACCCGCCCAAGAAACCGCAGGACCCGGACGCGCGCTGGGGCGACGCGATCGGCTGGGCTGCGCTCTCGGGCGCGGGCGTCGTCGTCGCACAACTGGTGACGCAGGCGAGCACCAAGTCGGTCTATCGGGTGATCACCGGCAACGAGCCGCCGCCGGCGCTGACGAAGGACCAGAAGAAGCAGCAGAAGGCGGCCAAGAAGGCCGCGAAGAAGGCGGACAAGGAACAGGCGAAGGCCGCCGCCTGATCGCGACGCCGAGACCAGACCGGCCTCGGTCTCGGTCTCGGCTACAGGCTCGGCAGCTCACCCAGCCAGCGCTCGGCCCCGAGCACGGCGAAGGTGGCCTGCGCCGTCTGGAGCAGGGGCGCCGCCTCGTCACTGCGCCCGCAGCCGACCAGCCACCCGCCGAGCACGGCCTGCGCGCGCGCCGCGGCCGGCACCGCCGAGAACCCCGTGAGCGCGTCGATCGCCGCTCGCAGCTCACGCTCGGCCGCCTCGTCGTCGGCGCCCAGCGCCGCCACGGTGCCGCGGACGCGGGCGACCTGCGCGGCGAGCAGCGGGCTCCACCGCGCCGTCGCCCACGCCTCGACCATCTGCAGCAGCTCCTTGACGCCGAGCAGGTCCCGCGCGTCCAGCAGCCAGTCCGCGGCGAGCGTCCAGAGATGGGGGAAGTCGTCGTCGACGCCGCAGTAGCGGTGACTCGTCTCCACGGCCGCGCGGGCCGCCAGCGTCATCGCGTCCAGGTCGCCGGTGACACGAGCGTGCAGGGCGCGGTTGGCGAGGTAGTAACCGGTGCCGGTCGACTCCGGCAGCGTGTCGACGTACCCGCTGACCCGGGCCAGGGCGGCAAGGTCGACCGGCTCGTCGCGCGCCTCGGCCACGACCGCGTCGAACAGGCTGCGGATCGCCTCCTGGTCCGGCTCGGCCGGGCGTTCGCGCAGCAGCGGGCGGTCGAAGACGGCGTCGCGCTCGTCCCACCGACCGGCGAGGGTGAGCAGCATGCCGCGGTTCGCGGCGGTGTGCCAGCAGCCGGTGGTGTCGCCGGCGGACTCCCCCACCTGCATCGACTCCTCGCTCGCAGCGAGGGCGGCGTCGAGGTCGCGGTTCATGACGTAGGCGATGAGGTTGTCCAGCGGCAGCGCGTACTCGGCGACAAGGTGGTTCTGCCGCGCGAGGTCGACGCAGAGGTGGAAGAGCGTGATCGCGATGCGGGCGTGCCCGCGGTTGCCGGCGGTGATCGCGAAATTGTTGATGCTGCGGACGATCTCGCGCGGATCGCCGGTGTCCTCGGCGAGCCCGACCGAGCGCTCCTGCCACTGCCACGCCTCGTCCAGCCGGCCGGTCTCGGCGTGGTACGCGCCGATCTCGCGCACCAGCCGTGACACGACGAGCGGCGGCAGGCCGGCGAGCGCGCCCTCGGCGGCGTAGGGAGCCAGGAAGGTCCAGTCGCGGACGTAGTCGCCGCGCCGCCGGCAGGCCATGGATGCGAGCGCGGACGCCTGCCCGGCGTCGGCGCGGGTGGTGACGTCGGCGGCCTCGAGCACGGCGCCGGCCAGCTCGATGACCCGGTCGTGCGCCCCCGCGGCGCCCGCCGCTCCGGCGGCGGCGAGGCGCAGCCGTACGGTCTCGGCGGCGTCGACGCCGAGGTCGAGGATCTCGAGGTAGCTGCGCATGGCCTCGGCCGGGGCCCCGACCGCCTCCGCCCGGCGGGCCGAACGCTCGATCCAGGTGGCGAGCCGCGCGGTGAGCTCGTCCAGGCCGTCCCGGTCGGCGACGCCGGTCAGGGCCAGCGCGTCCCGCAGGTGCTGGGCGATGACGGCGCTGAGGTCACGGTCGGTCTCGGCGAGTGGCTCGAAGTGCGCCGCCGCCGCGAGGTGCCGCACCCGCCGGTCGCGGCGCGACTGCGTCCCGTAGGCCACCTGCCGCACGACCGTCTGCACGAAGGCGTAGCGGCGTCCGGAGGTCGTCGGCCGGGTGTCGGCGAGGGTGATCAGGTCACGGGCGAGCAGTTCCCGCAAGGCGTCCTCGGTGTCGGCGCCCGAACCCAGCAGGGCGTTGACGGCCGGTGCGGTGAAGGTCTGCCCGAGAACGGCGGCCATGGTGAGCACGGCGCGTTCACCCTGCTCGAGAAGGTCCAGGCGGCTCGCGACCAGGACCTGCAGGCTGGCCGGGGCCGCGAGCTTCCGCAGCCGGTCGGGATCGACGCCGTCGGCGAGTCGCACCGCGCCGGGCGTGCGGGTCGGGCCCGGCACAGTCAAACCGTGGTCGGCCAGGCTCCGCACCGTCTCGACCGCGAACAGCGGGTTGCCCTCGACGCGGTCCACGAGCGCGTCGACGAGGTCGTCGGGCGCGCCCTCGACCAGCAACCGCACAAGCTCGGACGCGGCCGCACGGTCCAGCGGCGGCACCGCGACCACGCCGGCGCGGCGCAACGACGCCAGCCACGGCCGGCGGACCAGCAGCTCGGGCCGGGCGGTCAGCACGGTGAGCACCGGCGCCCGGGCCACCATGACGAGGCGCTCCACGAAGTCCAGCAGCCCGTCGTCGGCCAGTTGCGCCTCGTCGATCAGCCAGACGATCGGGTGCCCGGTGCTCTCGTGCAGCCGCTCGAACCACGCGATCCAGGCGCCGAACAGCTCCTCGCGGTCGCCGGTGCGCGCGCCGTCGAGGCCGAGCAGGCTGCGCAGCGCGCCGCCGATCCACGACCGTTCCTCAGGATCGGGGATGTGCTGAAGCAGGTTGTCGTCGAGGGCGGCGACCACGGTGGTGTCGTCGGCGCCGTCCGGCACGTCCAGCCGGCCGCGGACGGCATCGGTCAGTGCTGCGAACGCGACGCCCTCGCCGTAGCTCGGGCAGCGCCCGGCATGCCAGAGCACGGGGGTGGCCAGCCCGTCGAGGTAGTTCCGCAGCTCCCACACCAGCCGGCTCTTACCGATACCGGCGTCGCCGCTGAGCAGCAGCAACCGGGGACGGAGTTCTTCGGCCGCGACGTGGAACAGCTCCTTGACGACGCCGAACTCCGCCTGCCGGCCGACAAGTGGGGCTTGCACCCGGTCGGAGCTGCGTGACCCGGCGAGCCCGCCGCGCAGCGCCGTGACCTCCCACAGCCGGACGGCGCGCGCCTTGCCCTTCATCGTGTGCTCGCCGACGTCCGCGAAGTCGACCGACGGCCCCGCGAGGCTGCGCGTCTGCGCGTCGACCCAGCACCGCGCCCGGCGGCGCCGCCGATTGCACGCGCGCCGCGGTGTTCACGGCGTCGCCCGCGACCATGCCTTCGTTCGTCGCGCCGACCGTCACGACGACCTCGCCGGTGACCACGCCGACCCGGACGGCCAGCCCCGGTGCCCCGACGGCCCGCCCGAACGCCGCCACGGACTGGACGAGGTCGAGTCCCGCGCGCACGGCCCGCTCGGCGTCGTCCTCGTGCGCGGTCGGGACGCCCCACACGGCCATGACGGCGTCGCCGATGAACTTCTCGATGATGCCGCCGTAGCGATCGACGATGAGCCGGGCGGTGGCGAAGTAGCGCGACAGCAGCTCGCGCACGTCCTCGGGATCGCGGGTCTCGGCCAGGGTCGTGAAGCCGACGACATCGCAGAACAGGACAGAGGTGATGCGCCGCTCGGACCTGGTGCCGCTGGGCGCCCCGGTCAGAGCTCCGGTGTGCACCGCGCCGGGCGACGGCGCAGCGATCGAGTACCCGCATTCGCTGCAGAACTTGGCCCCGGGCGCGAGTGCCGTCCCGCACTGCGGGCAGGTCACGGCCGCGACCAGTCGATCACGCCGAGACTCTACTGCCTGCCGGTGATCTTCCTGTTTGCCTGCCGTGGGCGTTACTGTTCGCTCGATCGCCTGCGCTGGGGCAGGCGCACAGACCCGAGGAGCGTCATGCGACGGTCACACCTGCGGCTGCTCCTGCTGACGAGTGCGGCCCTGACGCTGCCGATGATCGTGGGTGCCGGCACGGCGTCGGCGGGAGTGCCGCCGGCGACGACCACGACCGTCGTCAGCCTGAGCACCACCACCGCGCACCCGTACCAGCCGTTCACCGCCACCGCCACCGTGACGTCGAACCCGGTCATCACCGTGTCCGGCACGGTCACCTTCACCCGCAGCGGCGTCACGCTGTGCAGCGCACGGCCGGTGTCCTCGGGCACCGCGACGTGCACCGCCGACCTCACCGCCACCAGCGCGTCCGCCCCGGTGACGGCGGCGTTCACCCCGACCGACCCGACGACGGCCGGGCCCAGCACGGGCACCAGCAGCGGCGGCATCGCGATCACGACGTGGCCCGTCACGGTGACGGCCACCTATTCCGGCTCGGGGTCCTGCCCGGCGCGCACGGTGTCGATCACGGTCGCGCGCACCGCGTCCGGAACGGCGCCGGTCTCCGGCCTGCCCGCACCGACCGGCACCGTGACCGCCCACGCCGGGACGGCGAGCACGACCGCCAGCCTGGACGCGACGGGCAAGGCCACCGCCTGCGTCGCCACGACGAGCACCGCCCCGACCGTGTCCTACGCCGGCGACGCGCGCTACGCGACCGGCTCGGCCACCGCGAAGGCGGCGTCCACCACCGGGCTCAACTCTCCGTCGCACACCCGGACCGGCGTCGTCGGTGGAGAACCCGCGCCGGGCGAGACGTCGCCGCTCGCCGCGACGGGCCTGCGGCACCTGAGCGAGGTGCTCGGGTTCGGGCTCGCCCTGCTGGCACTCGGCTGCACGCTGCTGCTGGCCGGGCGCCGGCGCCGCGCGTTCGACGCCTAAGGCTCGACCCGACCGCCTGACCCGACCGTCTGACCCGACGCCGGGTCAGGCGCCGGTGGCGGGTGCGGCGCGGCCTCCACCGGCCAGCCGGGCGACCCAGGCCAGTGCTTCGGCCGCGCTGTAGGTCGAGGCGCGCGCGCGGGCCGCCGCGAGTCGCTCGGGACCGCTGCTGTCGCGGACGCGCCGGCGGGCGTCGACCAGTCGCGCCGACGCCGGCCAGGCAAGCTCGGTATGGACGGCGTCGCACATCGCGAGCACCGCGGCCGCGTCGTCGTGCCGCCCGAGGTCGAGCAACGCCGTGGCGACGCCGTCGGCGGCGGTGAGTGGCTCGAGGGGTGGGCCCGGCGGATCGGCGTCGTTCAGCGCCGTGGCGAGCAGGCCCAGCGCGCGATCCGGATGTCCGGCGGCGAGTGCGATGTCGGCGGCGATCGCGGCGGCCCGGGCGCGCGCGGTGGTTCCCGGTCGCTCGGCGCCGAGCACGTGCGCGGCCAGGGTCTCGGCGGCGGCGGGGTCACCTACCGCGACGGCCGTCAGGGCCTCGACGAGGTCGAGCCGGCGCCCGACGGCCGCCGGATCCGGGGCCGTGGCCGACGCGGCCCGGGCCCGGGCCAGGACGGCGCCGGTGTCGCCACCGTGCGCGGCGGTGAGTTCGGCGGCGGCGACCACGGCCGACGCCTCGCCGGCCACGTCCCCGGCCGCCCGGAACCGGTCGGCGGCGTCCACAGCGGCGGCGGCGTCGCCGCGCAGCACAGCCAGTATGTGCACGCAACGCGCCGCGATGACGGGGTCATCGGCGCTTCGGTGCAGCGCCGCCTCGATGTGCTCGCGCGCCGTCTCGGCGTGGCCCGCAGGACCGAGCGCGGGTGCGGTGGCCGCAGCCAGCCGGGCGTGCAGCTCGGGGCGGCCGTGGCGGGTTGCCGCGAGGGCGGCGAGCACCGTCCGTGCCTCGCCGCTGAGCCCGCGGAGACCTCCGACGTCGCCGACGTCGCCGGGTTCGGCCAGCCGGACGAGTCCGGCGGCCACCACGCTCACTGCGTCGGCTGCGCCGCTCGCGAGGACCTCGCGTACCGAGGGCGGCACCACGAACCTGCCGTCCGCCACCGCCTCGACGAGCCCGGCGGCGACCAGGTGCGGCAGGGCCTCGACCCCGTCACCGACCGCGGCACGGACGACCTGTGGCGACAGCGCGGCACCGGCCCCCGCGAGCACCTGCAGCACCTCGCGGTCGGTCGCGTCCACCCGCTCGATCGCGTGGCGGGCGACGGTGTCCCAATCGCCGGTGGGCAGGCCGGCGCGGACCGCATCCAGCCGCTCGACGAGCGTCGCATCACCGCGCAGCGACGCACCGGCCAGGCGCAGGGCGCCCGGATTGCCGCCGAGCAACAGCGCGAGGCCGCCGAGCGCAGTGGCCGCGGCCTCGTCGTCGGCGCCCGTAGCGAGCCCGGCTCCCGGGTCACCGATGGCGTCGAGCAGCAGGCGTACCGCGGGGTTCGCGAGCACGTCGGCAGCCGGCGCACCGGACGGCGGTACGGCGAGCGGCCCGACCTGCAGGGTGTCGGCCCCGGCGATCTCCAACGGTTCCCTCGCGGTCGCAAGGACGTGCACACCGGCGCAGCTCGCGGTCAGCGCCGCCACGACGTCCGCGGCGGCCGACGACAACCCGTCGAGCACGAGCAGCACCCGCCGGTCGCGCAGCCCGTCGGCGAGCCGCGCGGGCAGCGGGGTGCCGAGCAGCTCGGGCAGGCCCACGGCGCGAGCGAGGACGGCCGGCACCGTCTCGGGCGCGAGACCGTCCAGCGCGGCGAAGCCGACGGATTCGAACCGCGGCGACAACCGGTGCGCCGCCTCGACGGCCACGCTGGTGGTGCCGACTCCGGGCGCCCCGACGAGCGTCACGAAACGCCCCCCGCGCGACAGCCGCCGCGTCACGTCGTCCAGCTCCGCGGTGCGCCCGACGACCGCCCCGGCGGGACGCGGCAGACCCGTCCGCGGGCCGTCCGGGGTCCGCGGACGGGGGAACTGTGCAGCGCCGGCGCCGTCCACGACGAGGTGCAGCAGCGGCCTGGGCGACGGGAAGTCCGGCAACGGGAAGCGGCCCAGCGGCTCGATCTCGGCGTCGACCAGCTGCGCCGTGGCCCCCGACAGCAGCACCTGCCCGGCGTGACCCGCGGCGGCCAGGCGGACCGCGTAGTCGACGTCCGGGCCCCAATATCCGCCGGGGCCCCAATATCCGCCGGGGCTCCAGTAACCCGCCGACGAGGGGACGGGTTCGCCGGTGTGCAGGCCGAGGCGGACGCCGACGTCGAGCCCGTCCGCCCGCGGACCACGAGTGGCCCGGACGGCATCGGCGGCCGCCGCGACGGCGCTCGCCGCATCGGCGAAGGCGACGAGGGAGCGGTCGGCGGCCGCGCGGACGACGGTGCCACCGTGCGCGGACCAGACCGCCTCGAGCGCGGCGCGCTGCTCGGCGAGCACGTCGGGATAGCGGTCACCGGCCAGACGCACCAACCGGGTCACGCTGTCGACCGCGGCCGCGAGCAGCGTCACGGGGCCGGCGGGCAGGACCTCACCCGCCGCGTTGCGCGGGGGCTCGCGGTCGCGCGGGGCCGGCGGCTGCGGCGGATCCGCCCACGTCGGTCCGGACACCCGCGTCGCGTCGGGAGGCGCCTCCTCGGGCCCGCCGGCGGGCACCGCGTTCGCAACCGGACCGGCGGCCGTGCTCGGGCGCGGGCGCCGCGGCATGAAGGGCGGCGGCGGCGGAGTGGCGCGCGGGACCGGAGCCGACGGTGCGGCGGGTGCGGGCCCGGGGCGTGGTCGCGCCGGGGCCACGGCGGCGGACGCCGACGGTGCCCCCGCGTCGAGCGCGTCCTGCGCGGCGAAGGCGAGGTCACCGGCGGTGGCGTAACGCCGGTCGGGGTCCTTGGCCATGCCGATGCGCACGACCTCGTCGAGCGCGACCGGCACGTCGGCCCGGCCGGCGCTCGGCCGCGGCGGGTCGACGTTGAGGTGCTGGTACATCAGCGTGACGATCTCGCCCTGGAACGGCGCCGCGCCGGTGAGCGCCTCGTAGAGCACGCAGGCCAGCGCGTAGACGTCCCCGCGGCCGTCGCCGACCTGGCCGCTGATGCGCTCCGGTGCCATGTAGGCGATCGTCCCGAGGGCGCCCGACGCCGTGTCGGTCAGCGCCGTCATCTGCGCCGACGAGCGCGCGATGCCGAAGTCGACGAGGTAGGCGAACGGCGGCCGGCGGATCAGGTCGGCCGACAGACCGGTGAGCATGACGTTGCTCGGTTTGACGTCGCGGTGCAGCAGACCGTCGGCGTGTGCGGCATCGAGCGCGGACGCCACCTGACCGATGATGTCGACGGCCGCCGCCACCGGCAGCGGGCCGCGGTCCTCGAGCACGCTGGACAGGTCGGAACCCGACACCAGCCGCATGTCGATGAACAGCCGGCCGTCGATCTCGCCGAAGTCGTGGATCGGGATGATGTGGGGGTCGCTGAGCTGGGCGGCCAGCAGCGACTCGCGCCGGAACCGGGCGAGGTAGACGGCGTCCGAGGCGAGGTGCGGCGGCAGCACCTTGAGCGCGACGTCGCGCTGCCGGCTGGTGTCCCGCGCCCGGTAGACCTCGCCCATGCCACCCCGGCCGAGCAGTTCGACCAGTTCGTACGGGCCGAAGGTCTGCGCCACGAACACCTCCGTCGAGAGCGCCGTCGGCGGGCGCCGGCAAGATGATCTCACGGCAGGGTCAGGACGATCCCGTCGAGGATGTCGTGCTCGCTGGCGGTGAGGCTAGCAGCGCCGATCCCGTCCATCAGGGTCCGCAGGACAACGGCGCCGCCGGCGATGACGTCGACGCGGCCGGGATGGATCACCGGCACCGCCGCCCGCTCGTCGCGGTCCATCGCGAGCAGCCGGGCCGTCACGGCGCGCACGTCGGCGGCAGTGACCTCGGCCCCGTGCAGCACGTCCGGCCGGTAGGAGTCGAGGCCGAGCGCCATCGCGACCACGGTCGTGACGGTGCCGGCGACGCCCACCACCGGCACGTCGGGATCCAGCGGGACGACACGCCGCGCGTCCTGCAGCGCGGCCCGGACGTCGGTCTCGACGGCGCGCACCTGCGCCGGTGTCGGCGGGTCGTCGGCGAGATGCCGCTCGGTCATGCGCACCGCGCCGACATCCATGCTGTGCGCGCGGAGCGGGCCGTGCCCGCCGCGGACGAGTTCGGTCGAGCCGCCGCCGATGTCGGCGACGAGCAGCGGTCCACCGGCCGGGCGCACGCTCGCGGCGCCGGTGTAGGACAGCTCCGCCTCCTGCATGCCGCTCACGACCTCGGGATCGACGCCGAGCGTGTCGTGCACCAGGGCGGCGAACTCCGCACGGTTGGCGACGTCCCGCGTCGCGCTCGTGGCGACGAGCCGCACCCGCTCCGCACCGGCGTCGCGGATCGTCGCGGCGTAGTCGACCAGGGCGGCGCGGGTGCGCTCGAGCGCCTCGGGCGCGAACCGCCCCGTCCGGTCCACGTCCTGACCCAACCGCACGATGCGCATCTCACGGTGCACGTCGCGCAGGACACCGTCCTCGACGTCGGCGACGAGCAGCCGAATGGAGTTGGTGCCGCAGTCGATACCGGCCACCCTCATCCGGCCACCCTCATCCGGCATCGCCTTCCGGTGGCGGCGCCGGCACGCACCGGCCCGAGTCCCACCACGGCGGCAGGTCGGCGAGAGCCTCGTCGCCCAGCGGGTTGACCCCGGGCCCCACGGCGAGTGAGTGCCCGACGAGCACGTGCAGGCACTTCACCCTCGTGGGCATCCCCCCGGCGCTGATGCCGGCGATCTCCGCGACATGGCCGTGCTCCTCGCGGCGCGCGAGATAGGCCTTGTGCGCCGCTTCGTAGCGGGCGGCGAGATCGGCATCGGTGTGCAGCCGCTCGGTCATCTCGCGCATCAGGCCGCTCGACTCGAGGCGGCCGATGGCGGCCGCCGCTCGCGGGCACGTCAGGTAGTACAGAGTCGGGAACGGCGTGCCGTCGGGCAGGCGGGGCGAGGTCTCGACGACGTCGGGCAGCCCGCACGGGCAGCGGTGGGCCACCGAGCGGATGGCGCGCGGCGGTCGGCCGAGCTGGGCCCCGACGGCGGCGCGATCCCGGGGGTCGACGGTGCCGCCGGCGGGTTCGTCACTCACTTGTCCGCGGCGCGGACGCTGTCCCAGAGCCGCTTGTTCCAGGCCCCGCCGCGCGCCGAGTGGCTCACCCCGGTACCGGCCGAGCGCTGGATCTGCGTCCTCTGACCCTTGTCGACGACGACGTAGGTGGTGTCCCCGGGCATCGCGTACTGCAGCCGTTCGCGCGCCTGCCGCTGGATGAACCCAGGATCGCCCCACTGGGTCTTCTGCCGGTTCAGCACCGACAGTTGCGCCTGGTCACGCCGCAGTTGGGTTGCGGTGTCGGAGACGTCGCTGCGACTGCCCAGCCACCGCGTCACCGGCGAGGCCAGCACCACCACGAGCAGCACGACGAGGGCGCCCAGCACGAGGGCGCGTCCGGTGAGCACCGGGCGTCCGCGGCGGCGAGTGGTCGGCATCGCGGCGGCTCAGTCGCCGTCCGCGGCGCTGTCGGGCGATGGTGCGCTGACCTCGAGCGGGGCGTAGCGCGGGAAGGCGGCGGCGCCGGCGAAGCGGGCCCCATCGTCGAGCTCGTCCTCGATGCGCAGCAGCTGGTTGTACTTGGCGACCCGTTCGCTGCGGGCCGGCGCGCCGGTCTTGATCTGGCCGCAGTTGGTCGCCACGGCCAGGTCGGCGATCGTCGTGTCCTCGGTCTCGCCGGACCGATGGCTCATCATGCAGCGGTAGCCGTGCCGGTGGGCGAGATCGACCGCGTCCAGGGTCTCGGTCAGGGTGCCGATCTGGTTCACCTTGACCAGCAGCGCGTTCGCCGCACCCGCCTCGATGCCCCGCGCGAGGCGCTCGGGGTTGGTGACGAACAGGTCGTCGCCCACCAGCTGCACCTGCTCGTCCAGCTCGGTGGTCAGCGCGATCCAGCCGTCCCAGTCCTCCTCGTCCAGCGGGTCCTCGACCGAGACGATCGGGTATCCCTCCACGAGTTCGGTGTAGTACTCGATCATCTCGTCGGCGCTGCGGATCGTGCCCTCGAAGCGGTAGCCGTTGTCGTCGGCGCTGTAGAACTCCGACGCCGCGACGTCGAGAGCCAGGGCGATGTCGACGCCGGCGACGAGCCCGGTCTGCTCGACGGCCTCGAGGATGAGGTCGAGGGCAGCGCGGTTGGAGTCCAGGTTCGGCGCGAACCCGCCCTCGTCACCGAGGCCGGTCGCGAGCCCCTTGGCCTTGAGCACCGACTTCAGCGCGTGGTAGACCTCCGTGCCCATCCGCAGCGACTCGCTGAAGGTCGGCGCGCCGATCGGGGCGATCATGAACTCCTGCACGTCGACGTTGGAGTCGGCGTGGGCGCCGCCGTTGAGGATGTTCATCATCGGCACCGGCAGCAGGTGGGCGTTCGGGCCGCCGACGTAGCGGAACAGCGGCAGGTCGGCCGAGGCCGCTGCCGCCCGGGCCACCGCGAGCGAGACGCCGAGAATGGCGTTGGCGCCGAACCGGCTCTTGTCCGGCGTGGCGTCGAGGTCACGCAGGGCCTGGTCGAGGATGCGCTGCTCGCTGGCCTCGAGGCCGACGATCTCAGGAGCGATATCGTCCATGACGGCAGCGACGGCCTGCTGCACGCCCTTGCCGTTGTACCGGTCGCCCCCGTCGCGAAGCTCGACCGCCTCGAACGCGCCGGTGGAGGCACCGCTGGGCACAGCGGCGCGCGACAGGGTGCCGTCGTCGAGGGCGACCTCGACCTCGACGGTGGGATTGCCGCGGGAATCCAGGATCTCCCGCGCGCCGACGGCGTCGATACTCGCCACTGACATCTCCTTGCCGCATGACCAGCACGCTGTGCTGCGGCCCGGGGCGGACCTCGGCCAACCCTATCGGCGTGGGCCGCGGGCCCGAGGCCGCCTCGCCGGGGCGCCCGGCCGCACGATCCGGGGGTCGCCCACCGGGGTGTCGCCGGTCAGAGGTGGACGGGCAGCTTCGGGTTGTCGTCGCGACCGGAGACGCACACCCGGTTGCGACCGCCGTCCTTGGCCCGGTACAGCGCGCGGTCGGCAGCGTGCAGCAGGTCGGCCAGTTCCACGCCGTCGCCGATCGCGGCGTCGGCCACCCCGATGGAGACCGACAGCAGCAGGTCGCCCGCGTCGCCGAGGCGGGTCGACAGCTGACCGACGCGCATCGTGTTGATCCGCGCCCGCATGCGCTCGGCGACGGCGGCCGCGGTGTCGGCGTCTGCGGACGGGAGGACGGCGACGAATTCCTCGCCGCCGAAGCGGCCGACGGTGTCGTACTCGCGCACCGTGCTCTCCAGCGCGCGCCCGATACCGGCCAGGACGGCGTCGCCGACCAGGTGGCCGAACCGGTCGTTGACCGTCTTGAAACGGTCGAGGTCGACGATGAGCACGCTGACCGGTCCGGACTCGCGGCGGGCGCGGGCCAGCTCGCGCTGGGCGACCTGCTCCCAGGCGACGGCGTTCAGCAGGCCGGTCTTGCTGTCGGTGGTGGCTGCGACCTCGAGTTCGCGCACCAGCGCTCCGCGCTGCAGGGTGACCATCGGCACGATGACCAGGACGACCAGCCACGGCTCGTAGGTGATGGCGACGGCCAGCAGTCCACCCAGGCACAGGGTGGCGAGCTCGATGAGGTTGTCCTCGCGGGTCCCGAGTAGGGCACGCCCGCGGATGCCGATCAGCAGCGCTCCGCAGGTGACCAGGCCGCGGTTGACGCCGGTGTAGGCAACGATGGCGACGACGACGCTGACGAGACCCTCGAGCATCCACGGCAGCGCGTGCAGGTCGGAGCGGACCAGCCGGGTCAGAGCGCCGGCGGCCAGCACGCTGCCGAGAATGACGGCGCCGTTGAAAACCTTGAGGTGCAGCGGCTCACCGGCGGGACGCTGCTGCCGGAACCAGATATAGACCAGCACTACCGACAGCAGGACGACGGCGAAGGCAGGGCGCAGAGAGACGGCGCCGCCGACGGCCCAGACCGAGGTCATGTCCCGCTTCATGTCGCTACCGAGGCGCAGCTGCAGCCGGGCCGCGCGCCGCACCGCCTCCTCGAAGGCGATGGCAAGCACGGTGAGCAGCGCGAGCAGGCCCCAGTCACGGGGACGCGCCGTGGTGTCCGCCAGCGTCGGGACGCAGGCGACGACCGAGGCCAGGACCACCAGGCCCAGGTACACGAGGACGCGCGGCCGCGTACGACGGATCGGCCATTGGCGCCGATCCGCGCGGAGGCGCGTCGCGGTCATCGCTTCCCTTCGCGGTCGTAGGTGGTGCTGGCGGTACGTGCCCATTGGAACCAGTGGTGCGGGTGAAGGTCGTGCGTGCGTGTCCGTTTCGAGGGGTGCTTACCCTCCGTCATCAAACAGCGAACAGTTGTCCACCGATCACACACTCAAACAGACACAACTCTAACGTGTCGGGGCCCGGATCGGGTAGTCCCGCGCCGCACCGATTCGCGGGCGGTCGAAAACGGTCGCAATGCGTCGGCAATTCCCCGGACAACGCTTACACTCAGAACAGCGATCGGCGAATCTCCGATTCGTCCAGCATCCCGCGGCGCAGCCGGTGCCCACGGATTTCGCGGTTCATGTCTCGCAGCGTCACGCTACGAGACCAACGGACAATGCCAACTTAACAGCCCGTTGTGAACACTGTAGTGCAGACCGTTTCCAGCACGGTGTCTCACCGTGCCGAGCGGCTGCTGTACCCCCTCCCCGCAGTCGTCAACCCCCCGACCCCCCCACCGCCGTAGCACCCCCACCCGCGCGGCTCACCCCGTCCGGCGTCCCGTTCAGGGCGCCGGTGATTCCGGGACGCCGGCGCGTGCAGCCCGGCCGAGGGCACCCCCCGAGAGGAGCCACCGTGAACAGCTGGGGCCTCTAAGCACTGCCACCGCTCGTACCCGTTCCAACCCTCGAGAGGAGCCACCGTGAACAGCTGGGGCCTCTAGATCGTTCTCGCCGCCGAATCCATCCCAACCCCGAGGGAGACACCGTGAACAGCTGGGGTCTGTAGGACCGCAAACCGCCCGACCGATCGGACAGATGAGGAGAAATCATGAACAGCTGGGGCCTCTAACCACCACCCGCCTACCGCCACGACCTACGAGCCGAAGGAGAAACCGTGAACAGCTGGGGCCTGTAACCGCGACCGCTCGACACCGAACACCACCGCAGATGACACACAGCACGAGACAGCACGCGGGAGGAGATGCCATGAACAGCTGGGGCCTCTGAAACCGATCGACCGACCTGCCCGACCCGCACGCCCACCCCGAAGGAGACATCGTGAACAGCTGGGGACTGTAAGTGCCGCCCACCGGCCTGGCACCGGACACCCGCCGACACGGCGGCGATACGTCCACGCCGGACCCTCGACATGGCCTGCGACCGCTCTCGGAACGTGCATCTGCTCCGACAGAGAGCCGAAAGCCGCCACGGCGGCCGCGACCGCTGATCTTCCTTAACACAAACCATATGGCGCCGCATTCTCACACCCCCGGGAAAAAGCGCACCGGCGCCACCCGAACGACATTGATCGCCATTCCGAATCCGGAATAACGAAAAATCGCGAGTATTACCCGCGGCGAGGCACCCTCTAACGGTGCCGGCGATCTTTCCGATCCATGAGTCCGTCCGTCGTGACGACCGTGATCAACTAGAAAAATCTTCGTCACTGTGCGTGTGCACCGTGTGTGCCGCACCCGCCGCGTCGCGACGGCGAGCGCCGACGCCCACGGTGGTCAGGACAGCCGCGCACAGCGAACCCGCGGCGCCGGCTGCCGCGACCGTCATCGCCGGGTCCAGGGCTTGCGCGATGAGTCCGAAGACGATGAGTCCGACCCCCTGGGCGGTGATCAGACCCGCCCCCAGCAGACCGATCAGTTCCGAGCGCCGCTGCTCCGGCAACCGGCGAATCGTCGCGGTCGTGACCTCGACCTGGTAGGCCGCGAACAACCCCGACAGCGCCCACAGGAACATGACGACGGGCAGCGGCGGCCAGAAGGCGGTCGCGAGCAGCGGCAACCCGGCGAGCACGGCCATCGCACTCGCGACCGAGCGCCGCCGCCTGGCCGGGACCGCACGTAGGAGCAACAACGCTCCGACCGCTCCCCCGAACGGGATGGCAGCGAGCAGTATCCCGGCCTCGGCGCGCGAGCCGCCGAGATGGAGCGCGACCGGGACGGCCAGGCCTTCGGGCACGACGAAGAATCCCGCGAGCCAGGCCAGACCCACCAGCGGGCGCAGGACCTGCTGCGACCAGAGCCACCGCCACGCCGCGGGTTCACCGGCCGCACCGGTGACATGGACCGCGCGCGCGGCCCGCTCCCGCCCGGCGTGCAACAGCGCGCCGACGACCAGACACGACAACAGGTAGGACGCTGCATCGACGACGAGCGCCCCGCTCGGCGACAGCCAGGCCACGATCACGCCGCCGAGAACGAAGCCGCCGACCTGGGCGATCTGGCTGGTGGCCAGCCGTACCCCCGAGCACGAGCGGAACTGCTCGGCGTCGAGTTCGACCGACAGCACCCCCACCTGTGCCGCGGTGAAGACCGGGCCGAGTACGACGGCAGCCGCGAGGAGCACGATGACCAGCGGCGTCGGCGCCCCGCGGACGGCCATCCCTGCGACGAGCGCGGTGCGCAGCAGGTCGCAGACCACCATCACGCTGCGGCGGGGCAGCCGGTCACCGACGCCGGCCAGAACCGAGCCGCCCAGGATCGCCGGGAGGAACGTCGCGGCGTAGGTCAGCGCAGTGGCTGTCGCAGAGTCCGTGCGATCGAAGACGAGGACGGACAGCGCGACCCGGGCAAGTTGATCACCAGCGATCGACTGCGCCTCGGCCAGGAACAGGACCAGGAAGGTCCGATTCCGCCAGAGCGAGCGCTGCGGCGGTGATCTGTGGCTGGATGCGTCATTTGTCACGACCTCGACCACGCGGGACACCCTACGACCTCGCACCGGGTGTCAGGTCACCTTGGACGATCTTGGGCACAAGTCCCACCGGACGGCCGCCGGAGCCGGCGACGTGCACAATGACCTGCGAACCACGAGTCCCGGTCCGGGCCGCGCGGGCGGGACCGTGTCCACCGACGCGCGGCGCCGAGGAGGTCGACGTTGCCACTGGGGCCGCACAGCGTCGAGGGTTCCTTCCTGCTGTCACTGGCCGACCGCGCCGATCTGCGCCTGGTCGCGCTCGTCGCCCGCACCCGCAGCCCGCGCTTCGTGTGGATCGCGGAGACGGGGGACGACGCCGAGATCGCGCAGCTCGAACGTCTGGGTCGACGCTGGCTCCGCGCGGTCGATCTGGCGACGTCCGAGCCGGCCGCGGATCTCGATCTCGGGCTGCCGGCCGAGACGGTCTCCGTCGCGCCGGTGCCGGAGGACGGCGATCACGTGCTGGGCGTGCTGGTCGCGGTGAAGAAGGACGGACGGACGTGGTCCGGTCCCGAGCGGGACCTGCTCCGCTTCGTCGCCGACCACTACCACCGTGCGCTTGCCTCCTGGCTGGAACGTCCACAGCCGCACCCGAGCCCCGACCCGGATGCGCACCCGGCGGCCCGCACGCCGACGGCGGTGTCCCCGCGGGAGGGCGAACTGGTCCTCGCCTACCAACCCGAGATCGACCTGGTCACCGGTCGGGTTCTCGGCGTCGAGGCGCTGGTCCGGTGGAACCGTCCGGAGCGCGGGCTGGTCGGACCCGACGAATTCATCGGCGCGGCCGAACAGAGCGGGCTGATCCAGGCCCTCGGCGCCTGGGTCATCGATCGCTCGATCCGCGACTTCGGCGGCTGGCTCGCCCGCGGCGCCCCGGACGACCTCGTCCTGCGGGTCAACGTCTCGCCGCTGCAGATCGTCGGCGGGGATGTCGTGGCCCGATTCCGGAGCGCGCTGGAGCGCAACGGTGTTCCCGGACGCCAGGTGTGCGCCGAGATCACGGAGAACCAGTGGGTCGCCGACACCTCGAACCTCAACGCCACCGTGCGCGAACTCGCCACGCTCGGGATGCTGACCGCACTCGACGACTTCGCCGCCGGGTACAGCTCGTTGAGCCGGTTGCGCAGCATCCCGGTCGACATCGTGAAGCTCGACCGCGCGCTGGTCACCGGCATCGATACCGACGAGCGGGGCCGCATCATCGTCGCGGCCGTGCTGCGGCTGGGTGCCGAACTGGGTGTGGAGGTGGTGGCCGAGGGCATCGAGACGCCGGACGAGCTGGCCACCCTCGTCGAGCTGGGCTGCCGGCGGGGTCAGGGCCATCAGCTGGCCCGACCGATGCCGGCCGACGACGTCGAGGCGCTGGTGCTCCGGGGGACGGTCTCGGACGGGTCCGGCTCGGCGCCCTGAGAGGTCGCGCACGAGCAGCGGCTACGTGTTGTATGCATCGGTTACGCCAGGTTAGTGTTGGCGCGGCCCGTCCGGTAGATCCCTCCCCCCCGAGCTCAACCGGGCGGGTCTGTTCTGTCCGCGTCCCGGCCTGCATGTCCGGCTGCATCTCGGGCTGGATCGTCCCGCGCTTCCGCGGCGACCACTGCTGCCCGGTACGCGCGAGCGGTGCGCCGCAGCTCGGTCTCCGGGTCCAGACCGGCCGTGACCGCAGCGCGGACCACCGCGAACAGCTGCGTTCCGATCCCGCCCGGATCCGCGCTGCCGCCATCGACACCGATACCGGCATCGCCATCGACTTCGACGCCGTGCCGACGGGCGCGCGCGACCAGCTTGGCCGCGAGGGCGAGCGCGGGCTGGTCGATCGGCACCCCGTCCACCGCGGACGTGCGGCCCTTCTCGGCGACCTTCTGCCGCTCCCACGTCTCGTTGAGCTCCGCCGCGCTCCCGGCGTCGGCCCCGGCGAAGACGTGCGGGTGCCGCCGGACCAGTTTGTCGACAAGGTCGCCGGCCACCTCGTCGATGCCGAAGCCGTCCGGGCTCTCCTGGGCGATCCGGGCGTGGAAGAGCACCTGGAGCAACAGGTCCCCGAGCTCCTCGCGCAGCAGCGCCTGGTTGGCGGTCTCGATGGCCTCGATCACCTCGTAGCACTCCTCGACGAGGTAGCGCACCAGCGACTCGTGGGTCTGATCGGCATCCCACGGGCAGCCGCCCGGCGACCGGAGGCGGTCCATCACCTCGACAGCACGCTGCAGCGACGTGGCGGCCGGATCCATGGGCTCGGTCAGGGAACGGCGGGAGCGTTCGTGGCGCTCGGCTGCAGCTTCACGAAGGCGGGCACACCCGCCGAGCCGGTGTAGTCCAGCCGCAGCTGCTTGGCGTCCCAGGTGCCGTAACGGGGGTTGACCTTGACCGGGAACCTGAGCTTGCGCGCGATGGTGCTCACGTCGACGCCCTGCTGCTGCTCGGAGTTCAGCACCGTCGCGAGCACCTGGACGTCGACGATCAGCGAGTCGAAGCTGGAGCTGTACCCGACCGCGCCCAGGCGCTCGACCGCGGTCTTGGCCGACGCTCCCTTGAGATAGGACTTCTGCAGGGTGCCCAGCTGGGCCGCGGTCGGCGCGCCGGACGGCGTCTTGGCCAGCAGCTTCCCGTACAGCCGCCGCTCGATGACGATGTCGAGCACGAACGGCTTCGGCGCGATGCTGGTCGTGCTGCCGTCGTTCTGCTGCACCGAGATCGGCTTCGCGTTCGCGGTGAGGTAGTCCGACACCTGGGTCTCCGTCACCTGCTGCCCGTCGATGACGGCAGCCTGCCCCACATTCGTCCGGCAGCCGGCCAGGCCGGCGACGGCGAGGACGGCTGCCGTGGCGACGGCGATCGCGCGAAGTCTCACCGCTTCAGAATGTCATGTGCGCCGGGCGGCGCTGCCGTCAGGCCGGGACCGGTTGCCCGGTGAGTTGCTCGAGCACCTGGCCGCACCAGCTCAGCAGCGGGATGTCACGCAGCGCCTCGCCGCCGAACTTGACCTCGGCGAACGAGCCGTCAGGCTTCACCACGCCCTTGGGCCGAGGCACGGTGACGATGCCGACGGCCGGCTTGTAGTGCGCACGGTCGAACAGCCGCTGCAGCCGCAGCTGCGCGGACTCGGGCAGCTCGAGCGGCGAGAAGCGCACGGACGTCCCCTGCAGCGACACCTCGGTGAGGCCGTGCCGGCGGCACAGCACCTTGAATCGGGCCACGGCCAGCAGGTTCTCGACGGGGGCCGGGATCGGGCCGTAACGGTCGACGAGTTCGGCCCGCACCGCGTCCACCGCCTCGTCGGTGGTGGCCGACGCGAGCGCGCGATAGGCCTCGAGGCGCAGCCGCTCGCCGGGCAGGTAGTCCACCGGCAGGTTGGCGTCGACCGGCAGGTCGACCTTGACGTCCTGCTGCTCCTCCGGCGCCTCGCCGCGGAAGTCGGCGACCGCCTCGCCCACCAGCCGGACGTAGAGGTCGAAGCCGACCCCGGCGATGTGCCCGGACTGCTCGCCACCCAACAGGTTCCCGGATCCCCGGATCTCCAGGTCCTTCATCGCCACCGCCATGCCCGCGCCCATCTCGGTGTGTTGTGCGATGGTGGCCAGCCGGTCGTACGCGGTCTCGGTGAGCGGCCGCTCCGGTGGATAGGTGAAGTAGGCGTACCCGCGCTCGCGGGCCCGGCCGACGCGCCCGCGTAGCTGATGCAGCTGCGACAGCCCGAAGGTGTCGGCCCGGTCGACGATCAGCGTGTTGGCGTTGGGGATGTCCAGGCCGGACTCGACGATCGTGGTCGCGACCAGCACGTCGTAGGACTTCTCCCAGAACCCGATCATGATCTGCTCGAGCGCGTGCTCGGGCATCTGCCCGTGGGCCACCGCGATGCGCGCCTCGGGCACGATCTCGGCCAACCGCGCGGCGGCGCGGTTGATCGACTCCACCCGGTTGTGGATGTAGAAGACCTGGCCCTCGCGCAACAGCTCGCGCCGGATCGCGGCGCCGACCTGGCGCGGGTCGTAGGCGCCGACGAAGGTCAGGATCGGGTGCCGCTCCTCGGGTGGCGTCAGGATCGTGGTCATCTCGCGGATGCCGGTGAGTGACATCTCCAGGGTCCGCGGGATGGGGGTCGCCGACATGGTGAGGACGTCGACGGCGGTGCGCAGCTGCTTCAGGTACTCCTTGTGCTCGACACCGAAGCGTTGCTCCTCGTCGACGATGACCAGGCCCAGCTCCTTGAAGCGGACGGTCTGTTGCAGCAGCCGGTGGGTGCCGATGACGATGTCGATCGAGCCGTCGACGATGCCCCGCCCGATCTCGTCGACGTCTCCGGCCGGGGTGAAACGCGAGAGCTCGCGGATACGTACCGGGAACTGCGCCATGCGCTCGGAGAAGGTCTGCAGGTGCTGGTGCGCGAGCAGCGTCGTCGGAACCAGGACGGCGACCTGCTTGCCGTCCTGGACGGCCTTGAACGCCGCGCGGACCGCGACCTCGGTCTTGCCGTAGCCGACGTCGCCGCAGATGACGCGGTCCATCGGGATGTCCTTCTCCATGTCGCCCTTGACCTCGTCGATCGCGGCGAGCTGGTCCGGCGTCTCGACGTAGGCGAAGGCGTCCTCGAGCTCCCGCTGCCAGGGGGTGTCGGGCCCGAACGCGTGGCCACGGGTGGCCATCCGCGCGCTGTAGAGCCGGATCAGCTCGGCGGCGATCTCCTTGACCGCCTTGCGGGCGCGGCCCTTGGTCCGTGCCCAGTCGGCCCCACCCAGCCGGGACAGCGAGGGCGCCTCGCCGCCGACGTACTTGGTCACCTGGTCCAGCGAGTCGGTCGGGACGAAGAGCCGGTCACCCGGCTGGCCGCGCTTGGACGGGGCGTACTCGATGATCAGGTACTCGCGCTCGCCGCCGTTGACGGTGCGGCGCACCATCTCGACGTAGCGGCCGACGCCGTGTTGCTCGTGCACGACGAGATCGCCGGCCTTGAGCTGGATGGGATCGATGGCGTTGCGCCGCCGCGACGGCAGGCGGCTGGAGTCCTTGGTCAGGCTGCCGCGCTGGCCGGTGATGTCGGCCTCGGACAGCAGGGCGAGCTTCAGCTCGCTCGACACCAGTCCGCCGAGCAACCGGCCGGTCGTGATGTCGACGACCCCGGGCGCGGCCTCGGGCGCCGCGACGAGGCGGGCGGGAATCTCGGCCCCGGCGAGGCGCTCGGCGGCGCGGCTGGCCGAGCCGTGGCCGTCGAAGACGAGCACGACGCGCCACCCGTCGCGGGCCCACCGCGCGAGGTCGGTCAGCGCCGCCTCGGTGTCGCCCCGGTAGCTGGGGGCCGCGGCGAAGGAGCTCGCCACGCTGCCGGGCGAGTCGGAGGTCAGGGCGCCGACACCCCACCACGGCAGGCCGAGCTCGCGCGCGACGTCCCGGGCGTCGTCGAGGCCGCGCAGCGAGGCCGCGCCGAGGTCGATCGGGGCGCGTCCGCCGCCGGCCGCGGCCGCCCACGACGCCTCGAGGAACTCCTGCGAGGTGGCCACGAGGTCGGCGGACCGGGCGCGCACCCGCTCGGGGTCGCAAACAATCACGTGCGCGCCCGCGGGCAGCTCGGCCAGCACCAGCGCGAGGTCGTCGACCAGGACCGGGGCAAGTGCCTCCATGCCCTCGACGGCCTCGCCGCGGCTGATCGGGTCGAGCAGCTCGCTGAGTTCGGGGTACTCGGTGAGCAAGGCGCCGGCCCGCTCGCGGACGGCATCGGTGAGCAGCAGCTCGCGGCAGGGTGCCGCCCACAGCCCGTGCCCGGCGATCTCCAGCGAGCGCTGGTCGGCGACCTTGAAGTACCGGATCTCCTCGACCTCGTCGCCCCAGAACTCGACGCGCAGCGGGTGCTCCTCGGTCGGCGGGAAGACGTCCAGGATGCCGCCGCGAACCGCGAAGTCACCGCGCTTCTCGACCAGCTCGGTCCGCGCGTAGCCGGCCTGCACGAGCTGGGTCACGACCTCGGTGAGCTCGAGGCCCGCGTCTCCTGCCCGCAGCACCACCGGGCGCAGCTCGCCGAGGCCGGGCACCTGCGGCTGGAGCAGGGCGCGCACCGGGGACACGACCACCGACAGGGGACCTGACGGGTCGGCTGCGTCACCGATCGACGGGTGGCTCAGCCGGCGCAGCACGGCCAGCCGCTGCCCCACGGTGTCCGCCCGAGGGGACAACCGCTCGTGCGGCAAGGTCTCCCAGCCCGGGTAGAGCGCCACCTGTTCGGGCGGTAGCAGGCACTGCAACGCCTCGACGAGGTCTTCGGCCTCGCGGCCGGAACTGGTGACAGCGAGCACCATGCGTCCGCTCGTCGCGCACGCGGCGATGGCGAGCGGCTGCAGGGCGGCAGGACCGCTGAGTATGAGCCCGTCGGTGCCGGCGGACTCGATCGCGGAGCGGACGGCGGGATCGTCGGTGGCGGCGGACAGCAGGGCGGAGAGAGACACGCAGATTCCTCGTTCGGGACAGCACGAGCGGCCCCGGGCCGAGAGCGACCAGGGGTTGTGAGGTCCAGCGTACGCAGCGCATCCGACCTTCCGGGAGGTCGAGTTCGCCGGCACCGAGGGCTGATCGGAACACCCTTGTGGCTTGCCGGCAGGAGCACCTTTTGGCCGGATTACGGACCTTTCGCGACGTGTACCCGATGCGGCCGAGAACGCCGGACTTGGTTCGCCATCAGGTGGCGACTGAGCTAACATCCCCTTGACGGAGCCGCGACCCGGAGCCGTTGTGGGTGACGCGAAATCGGGGGAATTCGCGATGGATCGTGGTACCGGCATGCGCCGAACCCGGACGCGTACCGGCGTTCGGGTGCTGGGTGCTGTGCTGGGCGCCGCACTGATGGTCCTGCTCTCCCCGATCGGCGCCGGCGCGAGCCCGGCCGACTCCGCATCGCCGTACCCGCCGACGGCACCGTGTGCGCTGTCGTGGCAACCGGCCGCCGACACCACCGACTCGTCGGCCACGTCCGGAACGGTGCTGCTCGGCAGCGGGCTTGGTGGGCACCAGAGCGTTCGGGTCACCCTGTACCCGCAGTCCCGGACGCTCGGCGCGTTCGCCACCGACTCCTCGGGTTCCTTCACGGCGCAGGTCAGCCTGCCGACGACCTCGTCCTCGTCGTCCTGGCTGACCGCATCCTCACAGGTGTCCTCCTGTTCCACCGGCGCGACGGGGCCCACCGGGCCCCTCCCGACGTCCGCTGGCGGTGCGCCGGGCAGTGCGCCGGCGACCGGTTCTACCGGTACCGGCGCCGGGTCCGGCCGGCCGACCGCCGGCCCGGGTTCCGTCGAAGCGACCGGCAGCGCCCCCAGCCCCGCGTCCCCGACACCCACCCCTGCGGGCCCGGGCAGCGCGGGCACGAGCGGCAGCGCCTACCCCCCCAATCCGCCGTCGACCGGCTCGGCGAGCCGCTCGGCAGGCTCCGGGTCGAGCACCGCGCGCGGGTCGTCGAGCGCGCCCGCGTCACCGAGCCGTCCGTCGCACTCGACCCCGCCGCAATCGATCTCGTCGAACAGCCTGGGTGTGCCGTTGTCGATCATCCTCGGCATCGCGGTGCTGCTGGTGGTCGCCGGCGGCATGGCCGTGCTGATGCTGACCAGACGGTCGAGCTGACGACGTGTCGGATGCGCGCACATGAGCTGCCCCCCGAACGCACGAAAGGCCCGGATTGCGGGGGCCGGAGGCGCGTCCGGCGCGCACATGCATGGCAGCGTGTCACAGGTTCCGGTAGGGTCCGCAACAGGGGTTAGCAGTATGTACGGGGGGGCTGTACACCATGGGTGTTTCACGGTTCGTTGAGGTGCGCCGCATATCGGCGCTCCTGGCCGCGCTGGTCGTCGCTGCGTTCGCGCTGGGGGCGGCGTTGATGAGTTCCGCCTCGGCCAAGCCGTACTCGCCGAGCACCGCGCCCTACCCTCCGAAGGCCGGCGGCTGCGTTGTGTCCACCACGACCGCCAACGCCGGACCGGGCGATCAGGTCACCTTCGTCGGCAGTGGGTTCAAGCCCGGGCAGACGGTGACGATCAGCGTTCCGTCGGCGTCGGCCGCGCTCGGCAGCCTCACCACCAACGCCAGCGGCGCGTTCAGCGGCACCTTCACGTGGCCGGCCTCGGTCAGTGGGGCCAGCGCGGTCGTGCAGGCCTCCGCTCCCAGCGCCACCTGCTCGTTCACCCTCGTGAACCACGACACCGCGTCGACCAACGTGCACCGCGGAAGCCCGAACTCCGGCTCGCGACTGTCGTCGACCGGGTTCGCAGCACTCGCGGCCACGACGATCGCGCTCGTGCTGATCGGCAGCGGCGCCATCTTCCTCGGCCTCGCGCGGCGCAAGCGGGCCTGATCCCGCCGGACGCGACGGCGCCCGTCCGGACGCCTTTCGCGCCGCGCGGCCGATACCCGTGTCCGACGACGAGCCGGTCCCGGTCGACTCCGTGACCGAACCCGGCGACACCGATCCCGAGGTGTCGGAACCCGGCGACACCGAGTCCGACGAGACCGGGTCCGGCGAGGCCGGGTCCGACGCTCGCAGCCCGCGGCAACGGGTGTTCCTGGCGCTGTTCGTCGCCGCGGCGGGCACAGTGCTGGCCTCGGTGCTCTGGGTCGTCATCACCGGCCTCGTCGCCCGCACCGAGCTCGAGCACGCTCGTGACGAACTCCACCAACTGCGATCGGCGGTCTCGGCCGGCGACCTCGACCGCGCGCACAGCCTCGCCAGCGACATCGAGCGGCAGGCCGGCGACGCGCACCAGCTCACCTCCGGCCCGGCGTGGTGGGTGGGGTCG
Organism: uncultured Actinomycetota bacterium; assembly: GCA_963787985.1. Lineage (GTDB taxonomy): Bacteria > Actinomycetota > Actinomycetes > Mycobacteriales > Jatrophihabitantaceae > Jatrophihabitans. The sequence goes on from CAWBEL010000001.1 coordinate 514,147, forward strand.
AACCTGCCGGCGGTGGGCACTCCCCTGCGCACAGCTCGCACCGTCGCCCTGCAGGCCGATCTCATCGGGCGGCACGCCCTGCCCGGCGTGCTCGATCTCACCAGCGGACTGGTGCACCGCTCAGGTTCGGGCGGGATCGTCGACGTCGGCGCCGTCCGGCACGCCGCGGGCGAGCTGAGCCGGGCGGCAAGCACGGTGGATCACGCCCGCGCCGCCGTCCTCGCCTCCGATCCGTCCTGGTTGCCGCTGGTGTCCGGGCCCCGACACGACGTCGTGGTCGAACTCGACGACCTCGGCTCGAAGGTCGGCGACGCCGCCACGGCGGCGCGCGCGGCCGTGCCGTTGCTGGGCGGCGACGGCCAGCGACGCTACTTCGTCGGGTTCGAGAACGAGGCCGAGATTCGCGGCCTCGGTGGGCTGCCGGGTGCGTACGCCGTCGTCACCGTGAACCAGGGGCGGGTGCGCTTCACCCACTTCGGCAGCGACGACGACCTCATCGGCGTCCCCTCGCACGTCCGCATGTCGCCGGAGTTCGACGCGCTGTACGCCCAGAACCACCCGACCAGCGACATCCGCAACTCCGACGTCAGCCCGAACTTCCCGGACGCGGCGCGGATCTGGGCCGGCATGTGGCAGACCAGGACGGGCGAGCACGTCGACGGTGCCGTCGCGCTGGATCCGAGCGCGCTCGGCTACCTACTGCACGCGATCGGCCCGGCCACCCTGCCGGACGGCACCGTCATCACGGCCGGCAACGTCGTCGAGTTCACCCAGGAACGCCAGTATCAGCTCTACGGCGGCATCTCCGACGCCGACATCGCCGCCCGCAAGCGTTTCCTCGCCGGTCTGGCGAAAGCGGTCGCCGACCGGGTGGTCGGGGCCCGGGGCACGCGCGGGCTCGCCGGGGCGCTGCAGCGCGCAGTGCGGGAGAGACGGTTGGTGCTCTGGAGCGACGTCCCGGCGGAGGAGCACGCCATCGACACCTTCGGCGCTGCCGGCGTGCTCGAGCCGGGGCACAACCCGTTCGGCGCGTACTTCGTCAACAACGCCGCCGGCAGCAAGCTCGACTTCTACCTGCGGTCCGCCATGACGTACACCCGCTCGAGCTGTGCCTCGGGCGCGACCGCGACCGCAACGCTGACCTTGCACAACGACACCCCGAGCTATGCGCTGCCGCCCTACGTCAGCATCGTTCTCGGACCCGAACCGGCCGGGGCGGCACCGGGGTTCAACCGGTTGATCGTCGCCTACTACGCGACGCCGGGCGCGGTGGTGCGCTCGGTGCGGATCAACGGCCGTACCCAGATCGTCGCGAGCGCGCCGGAGGGCGGCCTGACGACCGTGCGCTTCCTGCTCGACCTACCGGCCCACTCGACGCAGACGGTGTCGGTGACCACCGTCGAACCCGCCGCCCACGGTCCGACCCAACTGGTGGCGCAGCCGGCGGTGCACGCCCGCACGATCACCGACCGGGCGCCGCGCTGTTCCGGCTGAGCCTCAGGCCCAGGGGAAGCTCCGGCCGGTCATCTCGGCCAGCCGTGCGTTGTGCGGTGCGAAGCGCTGGGCCAGCCGGGCGCGGACGTCCGGATCGAGACGGTCGCCCGCCGCGGCGTTGCGTACCTCGCCGCCGCCCACGTCCCGCGGCTCGATGCCGAGAAAGGTGAAGGCCGTGGCGAGGACGCCCGCCGGATCGGCGTAGTAGTCCTCGCTGGCGAGGACCAGGATGCGGTCGGCAGGGAAGCGGCGGTACCACCGCTCCAGCGCCACGTCGTACTCGCTCTGCCGTGCGTAGCTCTGCTGCTCGTGGGCGTAGCTGTACGCGCCCGGGTCGGCCACCAACCGCTGCTCGGCGTCGCCGATGCGCTGGTCCTCGACGGCCAGCGCATCGAGGAAGTCGAGCGGCTCGCGACGGTTGCGCCGCCGTTCCTTCCAGTGGCTGTAGGTGCGCATGACGGGGTCCCGCAGCACGGCGATGATCTTCGCGTCGGGCACCGTGTCTGCGGCCCGGACGGCGGCCGCGGGATGGAACAGGTAGTACGGGGAGGCCTCCCCGGTGATCACCGGAGGCCCCACCCGACGGGCGAGCCGGCCCCGCACCGCCGTGCTCGGCAGGTGGCCGCGATACCAGCGCTCGCCGCGGAAGTAGTTCTGGTCGAAGAAGTGGATGCCCTTCGTCGCCTCGCCCTTGGGCAGGTGGTCCGGCCGCGGGAACAGCGGGCACACCTGCGGGTGAGCGAGCAGGTCGAAGAAGAACGAGGTGCTGCCGCCACGCTTGGAGCCGATGATCAGGAACTCCGGGTCGGGGCGCCAGCGGGCGGTTGCCATGCCGAAGCCGCGGATGGTGGTGCGGCCGAGGGCCATCACCGGATTGCCGGACCGACCGATCTGCGGGCGCTGCTCAGTCGTGCTCACCGCGCAACCCTAGGGCCCCTGATCCAGGACCCGTGACCGCGGCGATCCCGGTGCGGCGGGCAGGGGTGCGCACGGCAGACTGGGCCCGGACGTTCGAGGAGGTGCCGTGCAGCCACGCCCGCAGGACGCGGCGAGCACGCGGTACGTCCGCTTCCCGCCGCGCTGGCACAACGTGCTGGTGCCGGTGGCTCCGAGCGCGGCGACGACCGTCGGCATGAGCCTCTACACCGCGTCCCGGACCGTGCCGGTCCTGTTGCAGCAGGGATTGTGGCTCGGTGCCCGGCTTACCGGCGCACGCCTGCTGCCCGGGCACCGGGAGACCTGGACGCCGCCCGTGCCGGACGAGGTCTGGGACCAGCTGGTGCGGCAGTGGCGCGCCGTGGTCGGCCGCCCGATCGACGGGATCGCGATCTACGAGCGGCTGCAGAGCCAGCGGGCCGCGCTCACCCTGATGGTCTGTGCCGGAGCGGCCAGCGCGCTCGTGCGGGTCCGTCCCGATCCCGCCGAGTTCGCGCACGAGCTCTCCGTCAGCCGCGCCGCGGCCACGACGGCGCCGGACGGTTTCCGGGTACCCGCCGCCGTCGGCAGCGGCGTGGTCGACGGGCACCACTGGGTGGCCTTCGAAGCGCTCGCCACCCGCCCGCATCGGCCGCGCTACCGCGTGCCGGACCCGACCTTCGACGCGATATCCCGGCTGGTCGAATCGGTCGTCGCGCGGCCGGACGGTACGCCGGGGCACTGGCGCGGAGCGCACGGTGATCTCGTGCCCTGGAATCTGCGCGTGGCCCGCGGGGCCACCTGGTTGATCGACTGGGAGGAGGCGGGATGGGAACCGCCCGGCCTGGACCGGCTGTACCTCCGCGCGACGGTGGCGTCGATGCGCCCTGGGCCGGTCCGGCGGCTCGCCGTCGCCCCCGCGTGGGAGGAGGCGCGGCTCCGGTTGCTGGACATCGTCGCGGCCCAGCCGAACTCGGACGCCGAACTGCGCTCGCAGCGGCGCCTGCTCACGGTGCTGGGTTCGCCGCGCGGCGCCGCCTGAGCGGACGGCGCGGACGCGGGTTGACGCAGAGTCGCCAGCGATACGCTTCGGCCAGATGAACCACGACGACCACGCCGGTGCGCCGTTCACGGTGCTGATCGTGTGCACGGCCAACCAGTGCCGCTCCCCGATGGCCGAGGTACTGCTGCGCGACGCGGCCGCCGGCCTCGGGCTGGACTGGGTCGTCCGCTCGGCCGGGACCCGCGCCGTCGAGGGCCGCCCCATGCACCCCAAGGCGCACGACGTACTCGTCGAACGCGGTCACGACCCTTCGGACTGGACGTCACACGAGCTCACCCCGCAGCTCGTCGAGACGGCCGATCTGGTGCTCACCGCCGAGGCCGCGCACCGCAGCCAGGTTGTCACGCTCGTCCCGGCCTCGCTCACGCGCAGCTTCCTGCTGCTGCAGTTCGCCCGGCTGGCGACCCAGGTGGCGCCGTTGCCGAAGGCCACCGGCGTCGACACCGGCCGACAGCTCATGACGGCCGTGCTCGACGCCCGGGCTCACCTGCAACCGGTGCCGGCGGGCAGCGAGGACATCGAGGACCCGATCGGGCGTCGCCGGCGGGCGTTCCGGGCATGCGCCGACACTCTCGACGCCGCCGTCGCGACGATTCTGGAACCGGTGCAGCGGGCGGACTAGCGCCCGACCGCCGCGTGCGACCCGAAGCGCCGTGGTCCGATGTGGCGACCGTTGCCGTGCCGGAACGTGGTGCCGTTCGACGCCGGGGGGTCGCTGTCGTCGTCCTTCTCGGTGACCTCGTCGCTTGGTTCGACCTCGTCGGACACGACCTCGTCGGACGCGACCTCGTCATCGGGCTCGAGCTCGACCTCGTCGCTCGCCTCGAGCTCGCCGGGCAGCTCGACCTCGTGGCTTGGTTCGACCTCGTCGGACACGACCTCGTCGGGCTCGAACGCCGCCTCGTCGCTCGCCTCGACCTCGTCGCTTAGGTCGATCTCGTCGCTCGCCTCGAGCTCGCCGGGCAGCTCGACGTCGTCACTTGCCTCGACGTCGTCGCTCGCCTCGAGCTGGCCGGGTACCAGCTGCTCGGGCAGGTCCGGCCCCTCTGGTTCGGTTGCCGCGCCCTGCTCGACCGGCGGGCCGTGCAGCGCCATCGCCGAGGCCGGCTCCGGCAACCCGGCGTCGGCCGGAAACCCGATGTCGCCGGGCAACCGCATGCGGGAGCGGCGACCGGTGCGGGCGCGTCGGCGCTCGTAGGCCTCGCGGGCCGCCTCGGACAACGTGTCATCGGCGTCGGGCGGCGCGCCCACCCGCGCGTCGAACGACGTCAGCGCAGGGGTGGTCAGGGGCTTGGAAGCGGGCACCGTCGCCGGCGTCGCCGACGGCATCGCCGCGTCGCTCTCGTCGCCGGCCGCAACCGACCGGCCCACCGGCGGCAGCGCCGGGAACAGGTTGAACGCCGGGTCCGCGCTGGGCGCGCGGCGCTGGGCGCGCACGGCGCGCCGCCAGAACCGGCCGTCGCGTCGAGGAGGCTCGGAGTAGTACTGGTAGCTGCCGGCGCCCTCGGAGTCCGGGTCGCGTACCGGCCGCATGTTCAGCACCACGCCGACGATGCGGGCGTTGATCGAGGTCAGGCTGCGCACGGCGTTGGCCAGCTGGGCCCGGCGGGTACGGCCGTGCCGGCAGACGACGACGACGCCGTCGGCGTGCACCGCCAACACGGCGGCGTCGGTGACCGGGAGCAGCGGTGGCGTGTCGATGATGACGAGATCGAACCGGGCGCGCAGCTCGTCCAGCAGTTCGACCATGTGCGGGCTGCCGAGCAGCTCGGAGGGGTTGGGCGGCACCGCGCCGCTGGCGAGCACCTGCAGGCCGTCGGAGCCCCACGGCTGCAGCGCCTCGTCCAGGCTCACCTGGTTGACCAGGACGTTCGTCAGACCGACGGCACGCTCGAGGCTCAGGTACTCCGAGACGCGCGGTCGGCGGAGGTCGGCGCCGACCAGGACCACCGAACGGCCGGTCTCGGCGAAGGTCAGGGCGAGGTTGGCCGCGGTGGTCGACTTGCCCTCGGACTCGGTCGAGGACGTGACGACGATGACGCGCAGCGCCTCGGCCGCATCCACGAACTGCAGGTTGGTGCGGAGTTGCCGGAACGCCTCGCCGCGGAGCGAGCGTGACTGCGCCTCGAGCACCAGCGGCGCGGTGCGCGCGGTGCTGTCGAAGACGATGTCGGCGACCAATGGCGCGCCGGCGATCGACTCGACGTCGTCGCGGGTGCGCACCGAGGTGTCGCGCAGGAAGCGCAGAACGGCGATCACCAGACCCAGGGCGATGCCGACCGCGACGCCCAGCAGGATGTTGAGATTGGTGCGCGGCGAGACGGGCGTGGGAAGAACCGACGGCTGGTCGGTGACCTTGAGCCTGACCGTCGTGCCCTTGCCGCTGGACGCGGGCTCCACGCCGATGGCCACTCCCGGGAACTCCGCAGCCAGCGACCTGGCGATCCGCAGGGCACGGCGCTTGGAGATGTCCTGCACCGTGGCGTCGATCAACGTGGTGTTGATGTCGGCCGAGCCGGAGACCTCGCCGGACACCTGTCCCGCGGTCAGCCCGATCTTCCGGTCGTGATTCACGACGGCCTGTGCGGTGACGCCGCTCGACAGCAGCTTGGCGTAGGAGATCGCCCGGCTCTGGGCGAACTGGTCGGTGGACTGCGCGTCCGTCGGGCTGGACGACTGGGTGCCGACGAAGAACTGGACGTGTGCCGCGTACACCGGGGTGGCGTGGGCGCTGTAGGCGTAGCCCGCGCCACCTCCCACCACGACGGCCAGGATCAACGCCCACCAGCTCTTGCGGATGGCGCGCAGGTAGGTGCGGACATCCACGCGGCGTCGTCCCCTCTGGCCCGGCTGACGGTGCGGGCGGTCGACCCGGACCCGTGCACGGGCTCTGCCAGCGTTCCCACGACGAGGCAGAACTTAACACCGATCATAGGCCATCGTGTTACACCCTGTCGAAACGACCTCAGTATGCGACACGATGGGCCTGCCTGTGGGCCGGACGTGTGCTGTCCACAGGTCACGGATGCGCATCGACACGACGAGCTCGAAGGGGGCCAGGCTGAGCGCCGACCCGTCCGTGACCGTGGCCGTCCTCACGTTCCGCCGCCCACAACTGCTGGCGCAGACCCTGCCACTGCTCCTCGAGCAGGCCGCGTCCGTGCGGCCGGCGGCCACCGTCCTCGTCGTCGACAACGACCCGGACGCGGGTGCAGCCGGTCTCGTCGCGCAGTGGGGTGACCACCGGCTGCGCTACGTGCACGAGCCGCGGCCGGGCATCGCCGCGGCGCGCAACCGCGCGTTGGACGAGACCGGTTCCGATGCCCTGGTCTTCATCGACGACGACGAGCAGCCGGACCCCGGATGGCTGCCCAGCCTGGTCGCCTGCTGGCGCGCGAGCGGCGCGGACGCTGTGACCGGTCCGGTCGAGTCGGTCTTCGACCGCACGCCCGACCCCTGGGTCGTCGCGAGCGAGCGCTTCGCCCGGCGGCGCCTGCCGACCGGGACGCCCCTGCGCAGCGCGCACAGCAACAACCTGTTGCTGGACCTGCGCGCCGTGCGCCGGCTGGGCATGCGGTTCGATCCGCGATTCGGGCTCAGCGGGGGCGAGGACACGATGTTCACGCACGACCTGGTGGGCCGGGGCGGCTCCATCGTCTGGTGCGACGAGGCCGTCGTGCGCGAGAGCGTCCCGGTGCAGCGGGCGACCCGGGCGTGGGTGTTGCGGCGCGAGTTCCGAACCGGGACGACGTGGAGCCGCATGAGGGTGGGGCTCACGTCGCCCACCCGCCGTCCGCTGGTCCGCCTCGACCTGACCGCCCGGGCGCTGCTGTGGATGGCCGTGGCGCTGCTGCGCGTCGGCCTGGGCGTGCTGACGGCAGATTTGCACCGCCGCGCGCACGGGCAGGCGCGCCTCGCCGCCAACGCCGGCATGCTCGCCGGCGCGGTGGGACTGCGTTACCGCGAGTACCGACGTCCGTCGGCGTCACGCGGAACATCAGACCCCAGCGGCCGATAAGGTCGCCGCGATGGACGATGTCCTGCAGCGACGCACCTCGCGGGCCCAGCTGGTCGACGTCCTGGCGTTGTGGATCTTCTCGCGGCTGCTCTTCGAGCTCGTCGCGATCGTCGTCCGGGTGGTCGCGTCGTCCCACCGCACGGCTCGGTCCGGGTTCTTCGGACTGCTCTACCAGTGGGACTCGGGCTACTTCGGCTGCATCGCCCAACAGGGGTACTCGGGCGCCGGGGCCGGCTGCGTCGCCGACCCGGTGGCCGGACGTCCCTCGTTCTTCCCCGGGTACCCGTTGCTGGCCCGGAGCCTTGCCTGGGTGCTCGGGGCCGGCAGCGTCTCGACCGGCACGATCGCAGCGGCGATGTGGGTCGTCACCCAGGTGGCGGCCCTGGTCGCGGCCTGGGCCCTGTACCGGCTCGCGGCCGACCGCGCGGCCGACCGCGCCGCCGACCGCGCGGCAAACCGCGTTGCCGGGGAGGCGGACGGCCATCCGGACGTCACGGTGGCGCGGATGGCCACGGGACTGCTGCTGCTCGGCCCGTACGCCGTCTTCCTCGTGGCGTCCTACTCGGAGGCGCTGTTCCTCGCCCTGGCGATCCCGGCGTGGCTCGCCGCCACCCGACGGCACTACCTGCTCGCTGGGGTGCTGGCGGCCGGCGCGTCGTTCACCCGGATCAACGGGGTGTTCCTCGGCGTGGCGCTGCTCGTGCTCTGGTGGACGCGGACCGGACCGCGTTCCGGCCACGAACGCAGGCTCCGCCAGGCGGCGGCACTGACGCTGTCCTTCGCCGGGGCGGCCGGCTATCTCGTCTGGTTGTGGGCCAAGACCGGTGACATCGCCGCGTGGACGCACTCGCAACGAGACGTGTTCGACCGCCACCAGGAATGGCCGTGGTCGACCCTGCGTCAGTCCCTTGCGCTGCTCTTCCGCGACCACCGCTCGGCCTTCGTCCTGCAACACACGCTGGAGTTCGTCGCCGCGGCGCTCATGCTCTGGGCCGTCGTGGTGCTGGTCCGGCGGGCGGAGTGGGCGGCCGCGGTCTTCATCGCGTTGACGCTGGCCTCGCTCATGACGAGCACCAGCTACCTGTCCCTCGCCCGCAACTCGATCACGCTCTTCCCGCTGGCGCTGCTCGTCGCCGACGTCGCTGTCCACTCCCGCCGGCGCACCCTGGTGCGGACCGCGCTCGCGGCATCCGGAGTTCTCACGGTGATCAACGCGGTGCAGCTGGCGCGGGGGCAGTGGGCCGACTGAAGCAGGCGGCGGTCAGGAGCCGATCTCGGAGCGTTCCGTCTCGGGGACGGACGGGGCTGTCCGCCCCGCGCCCCCTCGGCCGAGGCGGTCCTTGAGGCGCAGGAACGGGGATTCGACGTAGCGGTGGCTGACCGCCGCTAGCGCAATCGTCACCGGCGCAACGATCACCAGGCGCACCCACGGTGCCGGATCGGCGTAGGCCCGGTTGAGAACGATCGTCACGGGATAGTGCCAGAGGTAGATGCCGTAGGAGATGGTGCCGAGATACCGCGCCGGCCGGATCGACAGCACAGCGGTCATCCGGTCCGACCCGTCCCGCGCAGTGGTGTAGCCGATGAACAACACCGTCGCCACCACGGTGGCCGGTACGTACGCACCGTCCGGGATCGCACGCGTCACCGAGAACAGCACCAGCACGAGCACGAGCAGGACGACGCCGAGCACGCCCGCGACGCTCGACCGCAGCGCCCGCCGCAGCGCCGGCCACGAGGTGTAGGCGAGGCTCAACGCGCTCCCGGCGAGCAGACCGATGCACGTGGACTGCACCGGGAAGGTGCTGGCGCCGAAATGGAAGTCACGGACCGACAGCACCGACGCTCCGACCGCGCCGACCAGCAGCACGGTCGCGAGCATCGAGCGGGGAATGCGCAGCCGGAGTGCCACCAGCAGCACGAGCGGCCACACCAGGTAGTACTGCTCCTCGAGCGCGAGCGACCACGTGTGCGCGTACGGACCCATCCAGACGTGCCGGTAGGTCATGTAGAGGTTGCTGGTGTACGTGGCCGCGGCGAGCACGTCTTTCAGCTGGAGCAACGCGTCACCGACGATCCACCGGTACAGCGGGGTCGTCAGGACCAGCATCACCACGAGCGCCGGATACAGGCGCAGCAGGCGCTTCGCGTAGAACGTCGCGAGGCGTACCGAGCCGGTGCGTCCGATCTCGGTCACGAGGATCGTCGTGATCAGGTACCCGCTGAGGACGAAGAAGATGTCCACCCCGACGAACCCGGAGAAGCGGTGCGGCTGAACGCAGTGGTGGACGACGACCAGCAGCACGGCGACAGCGCGGAGCCCGTCGAGCTCAGGTCGGTAACGCAGCGTTCGGACCGGCGCGCTCAACGCGATCAGACTCCTTCCGCTTCAGGCTGAGCCCGACGGCGAGCACGAGGATGGGCGCTGACGGGGTGAAGGGGCTGAAGAAGATGTTCCACAGCGTCCAGAAGCAGGCGAAGATCACCAGCGCGTCGCCGCGGTGGCGGGCGACCGACTCGGCGAGGGACCGGACGGCGATGAACGCCGACACCGCGACGAGCAGCAACCCCGCCCAGCCCCAGTAGACCCAGACGTCGCCGACCACCGAATGCAACTCGAAGTGGCCTCCGAACATGAACTTGTCCACGTAGCCGTTGTTGGGGTTGTAATTGATCGACCGCAGTCCGGACTTGGCTGCCAGGACGTCGTCGAGCGTCGGCATCACGCCGACGCCGAACCCGGACGGGTGGTACTTCATCAGCGCCCAGGTGGCCGCGATCTCGGGACGCCCGCCGAGGATCAGCGATCCGGACGTGTGGATCTGAGCGACCGAGCGGGCCTCCACGTCCTTACCCAGGTAGCCGTCGACCAGCAGGCTCGTCGCCAGCTGGTAGATCAGCAGGCACAGGACAGCGATCATGGCCGCCGCGCGGATCCACGCGTTGCGCCCGCGGACGGCCGCGGATCGGCCCTGCCACACGACGACGAGCGCGCACAGCGCCAGCGTCACGGCGTACGCTCGCGAATCCTCCAGCACCGAGATCGCCGCCAGGATCAGCAGCGGGATCAGGCCGGCCCGCCTGCGTCCGGAGGAGATGACCAAACCCAACATCAACACTGAAACCGGTATCGCGAAGGCGTACTTCCAGGCATTGCCGAGCCAGCTGCTCGGGTGCAGGGCGGCCTGAGCCAGCATGCCCAGGCCGTAGTAGACGGCGATCTGGCCATGGCTGAGCAGGGTGCGGGCCCACAACACCGCCGCCACGCTGCCGAGCAGGCCCAGCATGAGCATCGTGAGGTCCCGCTGGGCCGCCGGGTCGATGACGTTCGCCGGAGTGTTCTCCTCGCCGATAACCAGCCCGGCCGCGACCGTCAGCAGGCCGAGTCCGAGGTACCCGCTCGCCCCGCGGAAGTTCCGGAAACCGGAGATCCACAACGGCACCGTCACGACCAGCAACAGATCACCGTAGGTGGCACCGAAGTGGAAGTTCAGCTGCAGGCCGACGACGAGGAGCAGGACCCGGGCCACCGCGGCCTCGAGACCGCCTTCGTGCGGGCCGCCGCCGGCGAGCAGGCCGCCGACGGACGGACGCTGCCACCAGCGCGCGTCGGTCTGCTCGACCGCGCTAGGAGCGGCGACGTTCACGGCGAGCCCGACCGCCTCTGCACGGCATCCGCCTCTCGCTCACTGCGTTCCGCCCGCCGCGATCGTAGCCGAGGCTCGCGTCGCGCCGGCTGATCACGGCGCGGGTTCAGTCACAGGACCGCGTCCCGGGCCGGCCTCGCGTCGCTCTCCACAGACGACGGGTGGCCGGCCCGGGACCCGGTGACCGGACCCGGTTAGAACGTCCCCACGCCCCGGATGCCGGCGATCTGGGCGATCGCGGTGGCGACGCTGCTCGGGAGCGGCATTGCGGCGGCGATCGCGGCGGCGGACGGGATCGAGAGGCCGGTGCCGCTCGGTGCCGTCGAGTTCAGCCATGCGTACCCCTCGCCGGCGTCGAACGCGGTGCCGGTGGCGTACGTGTGCACGGTGTCGTTGTCGCCCATGCCCCATCCCATGGCGTACGGCTTGGAGTCGCTGTCCCGCGGGGCGAACATGTTGCCCTGGACCGACAGGTTCATCGAGCGGGCCGGGCGGTTGGTTTCCTTGTCCAGGACGTAGAACTGGAAGGCGCCGTTCGAGCGGCCGAAGTTGTTGTCCACCACGTCGACGTTCTGCACCAGCCAGGGGTTGGACGCGCTTGGCTGGACGTTCGGGCCGGCGGTGCCCATGCCCGGCTGCCAGCGGTTGTCCTGGCTCAGGCCGATGTCCCAGACCTTGTTGTTGTCGACATCGTTGTTGGCGACGGTGATGTTGCCGGAGTCCATGGCGGTGTAGCCGTAGCTCGAGCCGGTGATCGTGTTGTTGGCGACGATGCCGGTGCCTGACAGCTCGTTCGCGATGCCGGAAGAGTTGCCGTTGTTCTGGATCACGTTGCCGGTGATCGAGAAGTTGACGACGTTCTCGTCGGTCCAGATGCCGGCAATGTTGTGGCCGTCACGGGAGACGTTGTCCTTGACCACGACACCGTTCGTCCGCTCCAGCTTGATGCCTGCGCCGTCCGGGGCGGCGTTGAAGTGCTCGATGTTGTTACCGGCGAACAGGCAGTTCTCGATGACACCGCCGTCGCCGTAGACGACGGTCACTCCCGTCATGCCGTTGTCGAGGGCGGAGACGTGGTTGAAGGTCATGTGCTTGCTGTTGATGGTGATCGCCGTCGTTGCGCTGTGCTCGAGCACGTCGTTCTCGTAGGTCATCGAGCCGGCGGAGTTGCCGATGTAGATCATGCCCTGGTTCGGCAGAGAGGCGGCGTAGTTGCGGACACCGATGCCGAGCAGGTTCATGGTGCCGCCGATCACGAAGGCCTGCGACAGGTCGCTGGCCCGCACGGCGTGACCGGAGGGATCACTACCGACGATGATCTGCTGGTTCGCGTAGTTCACTGCGAACTCCCCCGCACTGGGGTTCGCGGCGACCTGCTGCAGCGGGACACCGTCGACGAAGACCATGTCCGGCCACGCCGCCATCGGAAAGGCCGGATTGACGAACCCGCCTTCGTTCGACCCGCTCGTGTAACTGGCCGAGTGATCGAACTGTGCGGTCCACCCGTTGTGGATCCACACGTTTCCGCTCTGCGTCCAGCCCGTCACCGGCACGGAGCCGTCGAACCAGACGGCCTCTCCGGGGTAGGCCTGGACGGTGACCTTCACCGACGGCATGACGAGGGTGTCGGCGTGGTAGGTGCCGCCGCGCAGCACCACGGTCCCGCCGTACGGGGCCGCTTTGAGAGCCCGTGCGAGCGTCGCGAACGGGGCGGCCTGGCTGCCGTCACCGTTGGCGTCACTGCCGGTGGTGGCGACGAAGACCGCGCCGGCCGGGATCGCGTAGTGGGTCGAGCCGATGGGGGCGGAGCCCGCGGCAGCCAGCACGGCGGCGGCGTGCTGCGGACCGCTCGGGGCCGGAGCCGGAGTGCTGGTCGACGGGGCCGGAGCCGGAGTGCTGGTCGACGGGGCCGGAGCCGGGGTGCTCGTGGACGGGGCCGGAGCCGGAGTGCTCGTGGACGGGGCCGGAGCCGGAGTGCTCGTGGACGGGGCCGGAGCCGGAGTGCTCGTGGACGGGGCCGGAGCCGGAGTGCTCGTGGACGGGGCCGGAGCCGGCGGGGTGACCACGGGGGCCGTGATCACGGGCGGCGTGGGGGTTGTCGCGGGAGCGCGGTTCGGAACGAGCACCTTGATCGCGCCGAGGTGGACACCGGCGATGGCGTGCGACGAGCCGACGGTGGCGAGCACGACACCGGGCGACCCGGCGGACGTGACCGCGGCGCCCGAGCTGTCGGTGGTGGTCAGCCAGGAGGGCGCCCGGGAGCCGATGCGGTACAGGCGCGCCCAGAGGCGATTGCCGACGACGCCGGCCTGCAGGTAGTAACCGCGGCCGGCCACGACGGTGCCGAGCGAGCGGGCGACCAGCGTGTGCGCGGAGCCGGTCGCCGGGTGGCGGTCGATCTGCAGCCACGCGCGGCCGCGGGGCGTGACATGCACGGTCGCCGTGTAGGCCGCGCCGTCGCTCTGCTCGCGCAGCTCGAGGGCGACGTACTCGCCCCAGCTGCCGGAGCGGGGGATCGCCGAGAAGGCGAGCGAGGCGCTGACCAGCATGTCGCGGTTGGTGACGGTCGCGACCTGCACGCGGCTGTGACCGGACCGGACGTTGCTGAAGTAGGCGTTGCCGGCGAAGGTCCGTGCCGTGCCGGTGCTGCCGGCGCCGTGGTACGCGCCGCCGAGCGGGGCGCGGCCCCACCCGTTGTTCACCGAGCGGTTGAAGCTGTCGGACAGGGCGACGTGCGACAGGTAGCTCATCGAGGGGCTCGCGGTGGCGGCGTCAGCGGCCTGGGCGGCCAGGCCCTGGAGGAGGGCGGCAATGGCGGCGACGACGGCAACGAGCGCGACCAGGGCGGTGCGCGGGAGGGCGACGGCGAGACGAACCCTGGTGGAGAGGGTGCGGGTGTGGCACACGGCGGGGGTCCTTTGGTCCTGGAAACCGAACCCCCGCAGGTCGGTTAGTCCTGTGATGACAGGGACTTAGTACCCGACGCCTCACCCTTAGTAACCGAAATCCTCACACCAATTTGACTTCACGCCCAACTAGCCCCGTTTTCGACGTATTCGGGCGGTTCGTCCGGTACTTCACGTCACAGAAACGACCGCGGCGGAACCCCTGGCGGCCCGGCACGGCCGTGAGTCATTACTCGCCGTGATCGCCTCCACCACCGCTGGCCTCGATGACTCCGATGTCCGGGGTCGGGACATCCGGTCCGCTCGGTGGGGGCGCTCGTCAGGTGCGCCGAGCCATCCGCCGGCAGAAGTCGCCGACGGCAGCCAGGTCGTGCCGGACGGTTCCGGACAGCAGGGCGAGCACACCGTAGACGGCGACCACGCCCAGCACCGCGACGGCCATCGCGAGCAGGTTCGAGACCGAGTGGAGCCCGGCGGACACCAGCGCCGCCGCGCCCGCCGCCGGCGCCGCGCAACCCAGGATCCGCCCGGCCGCCGCGAGCAGCGACCGGACGGGAATCGGGGTGAGACGGCTCAACCAGAGCAGCGACAGCGGCCACTCGAGGACGGCGGCCGTCGCGTACCCGGCCGCGACGCCCACCACGCCCCAGATACTGCCGATGACGATGCAGGCGAGCTGCAGGACGAGCGTCAGCACCGTGTACCGGAACAGCTGCGTGGCCAACCCGCGCGAGACGTAGACCCAGAACCCGATGTAGGCCAGCGTCTGGCACGCCGCGGCGACCGCGAGCAGGGCGAGGATGGGCGTGACACCGGTCCAGTGCGATCCGAGCAGGATTGCGACGATCGGGCCGGAGGCGCCGACGACGACGGCCATGACGGGCACGACGGTGTAGCCGAACGCCAGCTGGCCGCGCTTGAGGTACTCGGCCGCGCGTGCGTGATCGTCGCCGAGGCGGGCGAACACCGGCAGCGCGACGTCGGTGGCCGGGGCGCGCAACTGGTTCAACGGGGTCATGAGTAGTTGGAAGGCACGGTTGTAGAGGCCGAGGCCGGCTGACGGGAAGCGCAGTCCGATGGTGATCGTGTCGATGTTGTTGCCGATGTAGTAGACCAGCGTGGTCGCCGCCAGGTTGGAGCCGAGGCGCAGGAAGCGCCCGACGCCGCTGTGCCGCCGCGGTAAGCCGGGAAGCCATCCGGCGAACAGGGCAACCAGCGCCAGCACCACCGTGAGCTGCACCAGTTGTTGGGCGACGAGGGCGAAGCGCCCGGCTCCCCCGGCCGCGAGGGCGATCGCGACGGCGAGCCCGACCGCCTGGCCTGCGACGTCGGCGAGAGCCACCCGCCCGAAACGCAGTCGCCGGACGAGGTCGGCGCGGTACTGGGCGGAGAGCCCGTTGATGAGGAAGGTCAGCGAGAGCACGCGGGTCATGGCCGTCAGCGGTGGCTGGCCGAACACCGCCGCCACGAGCGGCGCGGCGACGAACACGAGCGCCGTGAGTCCGAGCCCGATCGCCGTCGAGACCCAGAACAGTCCGCGTTGTTCGACCTGCGTCAGGGTGGGGGCGCGGAGCACGGCGTTGGTCAACCCGAAGTCCCGGAAGATCTCGCCGATCCCCACGACGACCAGCACCATAGCCAGCAGGCCGTAGTCGCGCGGCGCCAGCAGCCGGGCCAGCACCACGACGGAGGCGAGCTGGAGGGCCATCCGGGCGACCTGGCCGATGAGGGTGACCGCGGCGCCGCGTGCGGCCCGCCCGGCGAGCCCCTGCGGCGGTACGGGCGACGGCATCGTCTCGGGTGCCGGGATCGCCGCGGCGGACCCGGCGTCCGTCATCCGGCCCGTCCGGAGAGGTCCTGCACGGGGACATCAGGGCGAGCGACGGCAGGCGTGTCTGTGCGGCGGTACTCGTGATAGGTCCAGCCGAGCGCCCCGGCCGCCATGCCGGCGCCGCGGGCCGCGGCACGCATCCCGCGGGCCTGGTGACGAGCACCGGACCTGCCGCCGGCCGCGTCGAGCAGGTACCCGCCAGCGGCCCGTACCAGGCCGGCGAGCACCCGGGCCACGCCCGCCGTGAGGTACCGGCTCCGGACGGAGGCGCGCTCGCGCGCGCCGGCGGCCAGCCGCAGGTCCACCCGGACCGCGGAGTTGCCGCTGCTCACCGACCGCAACAGCACCCACCGGCGGGTCAGCCGCAGCGCCGGAACCGACTCGGTGACGACGGCCTCGGCACACCACACCATGGTCTCGCCGGAGCCGGTCAGTCCGCGGGTGAACAGCGAGTCCTCACCGCCGCTGAGCCCGAACCCGGAATCGAAACGCAGCCCGAGGCGGCGGACGACACGCAGGTCGAGCAGCAGGTTGTTGGTGGCGGCGGTGTCGATCGCAGTGCCGGTCGGGACGTCGACGCGGTGCCGTCGGTCGAAGAAGCCGCCCGCCGTGATCCACCGGTCCGGTGTGCCGTCGATCTGCGAGGCCACCCTCGCCGCCACGGCGGCGGCGCCGTAGCGGCGCTGGGTCCCGACAAGAGCGGCGAGCCACGCCTCGGTGGGGCGTTCGTCGTCGTCGATGAAGACCAGCAGGTCGGCATCGGACGCTTCGCGCAGGGCACGATTGCGGGCGGCACTGATCCCGGGTTCGGTCTCGACGACGTAGCGCAGATCCGGTGCGGCGTGCGGCGTCACGACCGGCCGCGCACCCCCGGTGGGGTCGTTGTCGACGACCAGCACGTACGCCGAATCAGGCGCCGGCAACCCGCGGCTCTGTGCGAGCAGCATCGGCACCAGCGCCTCGATGTCCGCAGGCCGCCGGTAGGTGAGGACCGCCACCGCGACCCGCACGCCGCTCACGGGGCGACCTCGCGTACGGAGGGGCCGAGGTCGAGGGCGGCCAGCAGCGCCTCCCGGTACCGAGCCGGGTCATGCCGTCGGCGCGCCTGCACAGCATCAGTGTCCGCGAACGAGGCGTAGGACGCCCACTCGTCGGCGATGCGGGCGACCGCGGTGGCGAGTGCCTCGGCGTCGCCCGGGGGCACGAACTCCACCGAGCGGAAACCCGCGGCCGCCTCACGCAGGCCGCCGATGTCGCTGACCACGCTGGGACGGGCGGCGAGCACCGCCTCCACCGCGGCGTTGCCGAACGACTCGTCGCCGACCGACGGGACGAGCACGATGTCGCTGGCCGCCAACCGGGGCCAGACCGTCGGGTCGAAACCGAGCAGGTGGATGCGCCCTGCCGTGTCCGGCCCGGCCGCCAGCTCCCGCAGCTCACGTTCGAACCACTCGTAACCGGCGAAGGTCGCGCCGAGCAGGCTCAGCTCGGCGGCGATCCCCCGTCGCGCGAGCAGGGCGACGGCGCGCACCGCGACGTCGGTGCCCTTGCGGGGGGACAGCCGGCCGACGTACACCAGCCGCAGCGGGTCCTCGAGCCTGGACCGTGCGGGCGACGGTGCGTCCGGGCCGGTGACGACGTTGGGCACGACGCGGGTGCGGCCGCGCAGGACGGGCACCGCCTCGGCCAGCACCTCCCGGGTGTAGCCGCTGTTGGCCACCACGCGGTCGGCGAGCAGCAGCGGCGCCGCCATCACCCGGCGGACCGTCAGGGGGTTGGCGCGTTCGGCCTCGTGCACATGGCACACCGAGCGGACCCGGGCCAGGCGCGCGAACGCCAACCAGGTCGGGATCGTCAGCGTGTTGACGTAGACACCGCCGCGGCCGACCTCGCGTACCAGCCGCCAGGCCGGCACGGCGCCGGCGAGCGCCTCGCGACACAGCCGGACCAAGCCCCGCGGACGCAGCGCGCTCTTGCGCAGCACCGGCATCCGGCAGGTGCGCACCGTCGCGCCACGGATCTCGATCTCGGCCACCAGCGGCCCGGGGCCGGGCAGCGCCACCGTCACCCGGCGCCCGTCGGCCACCAGCGCCTCGACGGACGCGAGCAGCATGCGGTCCGAGCCGTAGAGCTCGGCGCCGGGGTGGGCGAGCAGGACCCCGGCCCGGGGGTCAACCGGCCGCGGGCGGCGCCGGAGCGGGAGCAGCGCTGCCGTTGCGAGAAGCAAACCCTCCAGGGCGCCCCGCAGCGCCGCGAGCAGCGGTCCCGGCGAGTGCACGAGCTGCCGCCGGCCGCCGCGGAGCAGGATCTGCGCGGTCTCGGCGGGCGTGTGCAGCATCCAGGCCAGCACCCGGCGCCGCGGTAGGTGGCGGGTCGCGAACCGCAACCGGTTGCGAGCGTTGTAGCGGTAGTACGCGGCCGACTTCGCCCGGCCGCCGCCGGCCGTCTGGGTACCGCCCTCGCGGTGGGTGGCGATGAGGTCCTGACGCACGAGCAGCCCGCCGCCGGCCCGCTCGACGCGTCGGCTCAGGTCGACGTCCTCCCAGTACAGGAAATAGCCCTCGTCCATGCCGCCGCTGAGCTCGAACAGCGCCATCGACACCGCAAGGCACGCCGCCGAGAGCCAGCCCTGCACCGGCGGCTCGACCTGCCCGGGGAGCTGACCGTCGATCCGCTGCGGGCGCCCGTCGTCGCCGAAGTCCGGCGCGACGCTGCGGATCCGTCCCGTCCGCAGCGAGACCTGCGCGCCGCGGAACTCGACGCGCCCGTCGGGCGTGACGATCCGCGGCGCGGCAGCGACCCACGGCTCGCGGCAAACCTGCTCGTGCAGCGCCGCCACGACCTGTGGTTCGACGATCGCGTCCGGGTTCAGCAGCAGCACCGCGTCACAGCCGAGCCGCTTCGCCTCGGCGACGCCGAGGTTCACCCCGACGCCGAAGCCGGCGTTGACCCCGCAGGCGACGACATGCCAACCGTGCCGACGTCCCAGCGCGCGCACCGTGGACAGCTCGGCGGCGGAGGAGAAGTTGTCGACCACGACGATCTCGCGGTCGGCCGCCCCGGAGTCGTGACCGGACAAGGCTGCCTCGAGCAGGTGGTGCGAGCCGAAGTTGACCACGACGACGGCGAGCGGCCCGGCGGGGGCACGGCCCGGGGCTGCTGCCACGCCGTTACCCGTCGGAAGCCGAGTAGTTGTCGATCGCCAGCGTCATCGGGACGGTCGAGCTACCGGACAGGTAACCCTCGAGACCCACGGCTCCGCTGCCCTGCAGCGAGGCCTCGGAATCGGTGTCGGTCAGTTGCGGTGACGTCGGCTGCGTCGAACCGACCTTCCACACCGTCGCGTCGAGCGTGCTGCCGGCGCCGTTGCCGACGACCTCGGTGCGCAGACGCAACACGTCACCGGCGTTGTAGGTCAGCGACGCGACGTTCACCTCGTGGATCACCGTCTCGGCCCCGTTGACGACCTTGCCGTCGAGCAGGTGCACCACCCCGCCGGGCAGCAACCGCAGGGTGATCTCGTAGTACGAGCTGCCGCTGATGCGCGAGCGCGTCGTCAGGAACACGCCGTTGCCCGTCGGGGCGGCCTGCGGCTTGACGTCCAGAACCTGTACCGGGTTGGCGGCTTGCACGGCGCCGAGCGTAGCCGTGACGTCGGCACCCGGTGCGGCGAGGTTCATCGACCCCGTGCCGCTGCCGGTGGCGAAGGCGCTGGTCGGCGACACCGTCCAGGCCCCTCCGCTGTCGGCACTGCCCCAGCCACTGCTCGTGGTGCGGGCGAATGCGTCACTCGCCACAAGCTTGGTGACCGCGACGGTCTTCGTGGCCGTGGTGCTGGCGCCGCCGTTGTCGGTAACGGTCAGCGTGACGGTGTGACCACCGGCGGCGGTGTAGGTGTGCGTGGCAGTGGCCGTGGTCGCCGTCGACCCGTCACCGAAGGTCCACGCGTACGTCTTCACGGTGCCGTCTGGGTCGCTCGATCCGGTCGCGTCGAAGGTGCAGGACAGGTTGGTGCAGGACGCGGCGAACACCGCCTTCGGCGGCTGGTTCGGCGGGCCGCTGACCGTGACCGTGCGCGTTGTCGTGCCGGTGGCGCCCACGTTGTCGGTGACCGTGAGCGTGGCGGTGTACGTGCCGGCCGCGGCGTAGGTGTGGGGCGCGGAGACGCCGGTACCCGTCGACCCGTCACCGAACTTCCAGGCGTACGTCGCGACCGTGCCGTCCGGGTCGCGGGAACCGGACCCGTCGAAGGTGCACGACAGGTTCGTGCAGGACGAGGTGGCTGCGGCGGTCGGTGCGACGTTCGTCGCGGCCGGCGAGGCGTGATAGTGCGCCTGAACGCGGGCCTGTGACAGGTTCGTCAGGTACAGCGCCGCCTCGTCGAGCGTGCCGGCGAAGTAGTTGCTCGACGGCTGGGTCGGCCAGCCGCCGAGGTTGTCACCGCCGAGTCGCCAGTACCCGGTGTAGTTCTGCGCGCCGGTCGTGGTGTTGGACGCGACCAGTGCGCCGTCGACGTACAGCTTCATCCCGTCGCCGCCCTGCGTTGCGGTGACGAGGTGCCAGACGCCGTTGTTGTACGCCGTGGGGGACGTGACGGTGACAGCCGTGCCCGGGTAGGCGCCGAAGACGAGCTGCCCGGAATTGGTCATGTAGACCTGCCGGTCGTAGCTGCTGGAGCTGCCGGTCCGGCTGCTGCCGAAGCCCATGAGCTTGCCGCCCCGGGTCGTCGTGGTCTTGAACCACGTCTCCTCGGTGTAGCTGGTCGGGTTGACGAAGGTCGTGGTCGAACCCACGCCGCCGCTCGAACCGTCGAAGGTGACCGCGGTGTTGCCCGAGCCGGCCACCGGGCTGGCGACCCCGCGGGTGTAACCGCCGGTGTAGGTGCCGGTGTTGCGGTAGTCGGAGGCGTCGGCCGCGGTGGTGCCGGACGTGTCGTTCAGCCGCCAGTACACCGACGGGTTGTCGCCGTACACGGTCTTGCCGTAGGCGTCGGTGGGCGGCGCGGCCGCGGGCTTGGTGGTCGGGGTCCTCACCGACGCCGAGGCGGTGCGCACGGTGTTGCCGTCAGGGTCGGTGGCGGTCACGTAGTAGCTGTACGTGGTCCCGGCGGCGGCCCCGTTGTCCTGCAGGCTCAACGTCGGTCGGCTCCACGGCTGGGACGGCGACGTGGTCGTCGCGACCGGCGTGCTGTTCCCGACGCGGTACAGCGCGTAGGTCAGGGTCTGGTTGTCCAGGTCGTAGTTGGCCAGGAAGCTGGCCTTGACGACCGTGTTGAACGGCGCGGTGAGCGTGGGCGTGGTGGCCGGCGTCGTGTCCTGCGCGCCCACCTTCTTCGGCGCCAGCGACGGCACCGCGAAACGCACCAGGCCCGCCTGGGCGGCGCCGTTGACGGTCGGGAACTCGCCGCCCTCGACGACATAGCTCGAGTTGCCTTCGACGGTCCAGGCCGCCTGGTCCTGCCCGGTGACCGTGCCGGCCCCGAGGTCGGGGAACCAGGTCTCCAGTGACGGGCTGGGCTGGCCGGCGAAGTTGCCGTAGCCGGCACCCGGCTCGCCGTTGGTCAGGACCGTGCCGGTGGCGTTCTTGCTGAACGCCGTCGAGCGGTACCAGATCGTGCGCGGATTGGAATCGGGGAAGCCGCCGATGTTGCTGCAGTAGTGCTGGTGGCTGACGGTGTACACCTCCGACGCGGCGGGATAGGTGTCATAGGTGTCGCCGTGGCAGTCGGCCACCCAGTTGACGGCGCCGCTCGTCGGGTCGGCCGAGAACACGCCCTCGAAGTTGCTGGGATCGCCGTAGGCGTAGCCGGTGCCGTAGATCGCCGTGCCGTCGGTGCGCAGCGACAGGATCGCGCCGGCGCTGCCGTAGTCCTTGACGACCTGGTTCACCGCGAACGGCACCAGTGCGCCGGTCGTGGCGTAGACCGAACCGAGCCCGAGCGCCTGCGCACCGTTGATGTTCGCAAACGATCCGCCGATGACCACGTGGGTGCCGTCCGGCGTGAGCTGCAGGGCGTCGACGACATCGTCGGCGCTGGGGTTCCAACCGAGCAGGGCGCCGGTGCTGGCAGAGAACGCCGCGAGGTGGTTGCGGGCCACGCCGTTCGCCGTCCCGAACACGCCTCCGACGTAGACCGTGGTGTTGGTGACGGTAATGGCGTTCACCGCGGCGTCGAGGCTCGGGGCGAAGCTGGAGATCAGCGCACCGGTCGAGGTGTCGTAGGCCGCGAGGCGGTAGCGGGCCTGCCCGTCCGCGCTGGTGAAGTAGCCGCCGACGTAGACGCGCGACCCGTCCGGCGACGCCGTGACCGCCTTCACCTGGGCGTTGAGCGACGGCGCGAAGGAGGTCACCAGGTTTCCGGTGGTGATGCTGTAGGCCAGCAGGTTGGCCCGCGGCGTCTGGCTGGTGCCCGCCGCCGCACCGGCCGGACGCGCGTTGGCGAAGCTGCCGCCGGCGTAGACGGTGTTGCCCACGACCGCTTGCGACCAGACCACGCCGTCGACCTGGGTTGTCGGCAGGGCGTCGGCGGTGACGCCGCCGGCCGGCCGGTCGGCCACGGGCGACGTGGCGGCGGCGGCCGGCGTCGCCGTCACGACGGCGAACGCGCCGATCAGAGCGGTCGCCAGAACGGCGCCGACGCTGCGGTGTTTCCGGGACAGATGCATTGAGATCCTCGCGTCAGTCGGCGTTGCCGACGATCAGGACGACCGGGGCGGCGGCGGAGTAGCTGACGCTGATCGTGATGGGCTTGCGCTTCGACGGCGCAACGGTGAATACGTAGCGACCGACCGTGGTGCGGTGGGCGGCCAGTGAGCCGGAAACCGGCTTGGCGGGTGGCCCGGCGATCGCCGATGCCGGGTCCTTGCTGCTGTCGTAGACATTGACCACGACGCTGCCGAGCGACACCGCGTGCGATCCGCCGTTGGCAAAGCGCAGGCTCAGTTCGACGGCCGGGCCGCCGATCTCGCCCGGGCCGTGCGCAGTGGCGTTGATGGCTTTGGCCGACACGAGCCGGACGCTGAGGCCGGCGCCGAAGCTGGCAACGTGGGTCAGCCCGACGGGCGCCTTCGTCGAGACCGACCGGCTCGCGACCGTCTGGTGGATGTTGCCGGGCGTGGGCGCCGGGACCGTGCTGGGCGCGGCGGTTCGCCCGGTGCCAGAGGACGCAACGCCCGCGGACGGCGTGGACGTACCGGTCGATGCGGGCGTGCTCGCCGTCGGGGACGCGGCGGACGCCGGCGACGACGATCGCGACGTAGCCGAGGCAGACGGGGACGAGGACGACGTGCAGGCGACCAGCGCCGTGCACGAAGCACACGCGATCGCGACGCGCAGAACTGATGCGCGCATGCGGGCAGCATTCTGCCGCATTTCGGCCCCCCGAAATTCCCCCCCGAGACCGGCGCCGGACCGGGCGCTCAACGACTGGCGGATCCCCATCCCACACAGCCACGCCCGGATCGACTCGATCCGTAACGCCGATCATACGCGCAGTCGGCGGTCCTCCCAACCGGAGAGTCGACTCGGCGGCCAGGTCCGGACCGGGTGTGGCAGCCGCGTGGGCCAGACTGTCCCGTTATGGGGTCGGTTGCGGGGTCTTCCGGTGGATCTGCTGTGACATCGGTCGGGCGCAAGGCGGCCAAGGCTGTCGTCCGGATCGTGTCCTCCACCGCGATGCAGGCCGTGGGCATCGACGCGACGCACGATTTCAGCATCGGCTCGTGCATCGTGGTCGCGCCCCATCCCGACGACGAGACGTTGGGCTGCGGCGCGACGATCGCGCGGATGCGTTCGGCCGGCGTGGACGTTTACGTGGTGTTCGTGACCGGCGGCGACGCGTCACCGGCGCCGCCCGGCGTGTCGGCCGCGCAGATGGTGACGCTGCGCCGCGACGAGGCGCGACAGGCCCTGGCCGGTCTCGGCGTCGACGAGACCCGGATCGTCGAGCTCGACTTCGCGGACGGCGAGCTGGACGCCCGGGTCGACGACGTCACCGCCGCGCTAGGTCAGGTGTTCGCTGCCGTCGAGCCGGCGCGCGTCCTGGTGACCTCGCTGGACGACCGCCACCCCGACCACTGCGCCGCGGCCCGGGCGACCCGGGCCGCCGCCGTGCGATGTGCTCGGCCGCCGGCGGTGTACGAGTACCCGATCTGGCAACGCTTCCCAGCGCGGACCGTCGCCCGTGACGCCGTCCGGCTCGTCCGCGGCGGGCGGCGCAGCCGGTCCGCCTGGGGCGCCCGGCGTCCCGCGCTCGTGCGCACTGCGGGGTTCCTCGACGCCAAGAGGGGCGCGATCGCGGCCTACCAGAGCCAGTTGCCCTACCTACCGGTCGGCTTCGTCGAGGACTTCCTCACCGCACACGAGAGCTTCGTGCGGGTCGACTGAGCGTGGAACGTTGCGGCGGTCAGCCGACGCGACGGACCCGCTCGGGCAGCGCCGACGGAGCCGCAGCGCTCGCGAGGTAGAGGTCGTCGAGCCGGACGACAGGGTTGAGCGAGTCGATGCCCCGCCGGCGCCCGGTCGGTCGCGCTGACCGTGGACGCGGGCCGGACTCGACCAGCGACTCGCACATCTGCTCGTACCGTGCGGCGACGTCGTCCCAGTCGTAGCGATAGGCGAGCTCGCGCGCAAGGCGGCCGCGCTCGGCGGTCTGCTCCGGGTGCTCCTCGGCGAACTCGATCGCGTCGGAGACGTCGTCGGCGGTGCGGAAGTAGCGGCCGCTGTCGCGCAGGACCTCGCGGTTGAAGTTCACGTCGAAGGCGATGCCGGCGGCCCCGGCACCGATGGCGCGCAGCAGGGACGGGTTGGTTCCGCCGACCGAGTGCCCGTGCAGGTAGGTCGCGCAGTGGGCGTAGAGCTGATCGAGCAGGTCCTGGTCCCAGAGCCCGCCGGTGAAGTGCACCCGCTCGTCGGCGAGGGAATGGATGCGGGCGGTGTGCTCGTCGGCGTACGGGGCAGAGCCGACCACGACCAGCGGCAGGTCGGCGAAGCTGCGCCGGTAGCCGTCGACGATGAGGTCCACGTGGTTCTCGGGCTCGAAGCGCGCCACGACGAGGTGGAAGCGCCCGGACTCGACCCCGACCTCGGCGAGCTTGTCCGCGCCCGGATCGATGATCGGGGCGCCGTAGGCGATGAGCTCGGTGTCGGCGTCGAACTCCATGCGGTAGTAGTCCGCGATGCCCTGGGCGTCGGCGATCAGGGCGTCGGACCAGCGGACGGCCATCGACTCCGCGCTGCGGTAGTAGCGGCTGCCCGCGCCCTGCCATTTGCTGCGCTGCCATTCCAGGCCGTCGACGTGCGTCGCCACCGGAATGCCCTGGGCACGCAGCAGCGGGACGAACGGC
Organism: uncultured Actinomycetota bacterium; assembly: GCA_963787985.1. Taxonomy (GTDB): domain Bacteria; phylum Actinomycetota; class Actinomycetes; order Mycobacteriales; family Jatrophihabitantaceae; genus Jatrophihabitans. The sequence continues at coordinate 539,365 of CAWBEL010000001.1, forward strand.
GCGTTGGCCGAGTTGAACACGATGGCGACGTCGACCGGGTGGCGGCGCAGGTGCGCGACCGACAGCGCGGTGTGGCTAAGGGTCTCGAGCGACTTCTTGCGCAGCGCCGGCAGGTGGACGAGCGACATGCCCTCGTACTCGCTCGGCAGCTCGCCGTCGTCGATGTTGTTCGTGCGGCAGTAGACAACGACCTCGTGGCCGGCCTTCGCCAAGCGGCGACCAACCTCTTCGACGCAGGTTTCGAACCCGCCGTACCGGGCGGGAACCCCCCGGGTCCCAACCAAAGCGATCTTCATGAACAAGCCCCCCCGACCTGCGACAGTCCTACCCTGCTCGTGCGCCTTCTAGACCTGGCGATGGGCGGCGTGCGGCCTCGCACGCCTGGCTGGGGCACTTAATAGGCCCCGTCCCCGCGCACGACTGCCCGGACCGTTCGCACGAGCACCTTGGCGTCCAGCGCGAGCGACCAGGTCTCCACGTAGAGCAGGTCGAGGCGCACAGCATCCTCGAAGGACAGGTCGCTGCGGCCGCTGATCTGCCACAGCCCGGTCAGGCCCGGCTTGACCAGCATGCGGCGACGGGCGTGCGGGCCGTAGCGCGCGACCTCAGCCGGCAGCGGCGGGCGCGGGCCCACCAGCGACATGGAGCCTGTGAGCACGTTCAGCAGCTGCGGGAGTTCGTCCAGCGAGAACCGCCGCAGGATGCGGCCGAGCGGCGTGACGCGTGGGTCCTCGCGCATCTTGAACAGCACGCCGCCCACGGAGTCGTTGCGGTCGAGCAGCTCGCGCAACCGCAGTTCCGCCCCGTCGTACATAGTGCGGAACTTCAGCATCGTGAACGCCCGGCCGTCACGCCCGACACGCGTCTGGCGGAACAGTGCAGGTCCACCGCTCGTGCACCGTACGGCCAGCGCGATGAGCAGCAGCACCGGTAGCAGGACGAGCGCCGCGATCAGTGCGAGCGCGCGGTCGATCACGGACTTGACCACGAGCGCCACGGGTCGCGGCGCTGCCGAGTGATCGGCGTGCGGCAGTACCGCAAGAGGCGCGGCGAGCGCGCCATCGGCGTAGTTCACGTATCCCCCGTCGGGTATGGCGACGCATCGCGTCGAACCGCACCCGTCCCCCGTCAAGCGCTCCGACGACGAGCCGGGTTCCCCAACCCAGAACCGTCGACGGCTTCCACCGACATGTATATCGTGTGAAGTGACGAGCCGCTACCCGGAGAGCCCGACGCGCGAGCCTGGTCACGGGACGTACGCATCGGGTCCGACATTTCCGGTTATCCCGGACTCTCCGCCGGATTCGCCTGTCATTTTGACCGCATGTTGCATCGGCGTAAAGCTTGGGTACAAACTCACAGCGGCGTGGGCCGCGAGCACTGTGCGGTTCCAGGGGGCACCACGCGCAGCCGCGGCCCACCCCGCCTCGCTGGCCACTCTGCCGCTGGTGCGCGCTGGTGGGTGCCGACGGCGCCGGTCCGCACCCGCTGCGCTCGCCGCCGCGAGCGGACGACAACGCCCCGCCCGGCGACTGCCGGACGGGGCGCTGGCGGCGCCAAAAGGCGGCTCGTTAATGAACCGTCGACCGTCCCCCGATCGGCCGACGATTCATGCACTTGTATAGCGCGCCGCTCCCGGATTGAGAAGTGCCGCCCGCGCGTTTCCTGCACTCTTTGCAGGATTGTGTGCACACGCGCTGCGCAGCGGCCCGCCGGCGGTCGTGACCGTTCGGTTTCGCAGGGCAAATCCCGCCATATGCTGCGCGGTCGGGCATCGCGCGGACGCCGCCTCCGTTCTCACCCAGCGTGACCACGGGGCCGATCAGCCACTGTCACGCGGGGTAATCGGGAATGTCGACAATACGCGGACATCACCGCCGGGACTGTCATTCACTTCGTGGGGCTGCAGTTGTGCGTGGCGGCAGCGAATGCTGTGACGAATGATGTTTACGGCCTATTCTCCGTCCAACCGTGTGACTTTCCAGCCGCAGTCGCAACCACCCGGGGCCTGGGTGCAAACGCGTCGGATCTGCTCGTCGGGCACATTGGCGACGCGTCGCCTCGGGAGAGGGCGAACGTCCCGGAAGGACGGGCGTCCCGGGCGTAGAAGGACCATGAGTTGCCCATTCCCGCGTCGGGCCGTAACGTCGGGCGGGCCCACGCGACTGTCCCCCGATCAGCCGCGTGGGTATTTCTCTGCCCTGATCGCCCGCCGGGTCGCCGTAGCGTTATCCGCCGTCCGCGCCGCCGGAGCCCGCAGCCAGTTCGCCTTGCCGGAACGTCCAGGCATCGGCCACCATCGAGCGCAGATCGCGGACCGGGTGCCAGCCGAGTAGCGACGCTGCGTACTCGTTCGAGGCCACCAGCACGGGCGGATCTCCAGCCCGCCGTGGTGCCTCCTTTACGGGCACCTCACGGCCGGTGACATCCTGGACGGCGTCGAGCACCTCACGGACGGATGAGCCGCTCCCGGTGCCGAGGTTGACGATGTGGTGGACGCCGCCGTCGGCCAGCGCGAGCGCCGCCAGGTGGGCGTCGGCGAGATCGACCACATGGATGTAGTCGCGCACGCACGTGCCGTCCGGGGTCGGGTAGTCGGTGCCGAACAGCGACAGCGGCTCGCCCTCGCCGTCCACCGCACGCAGCGCGTTGGGCACGAGGTGGGTCTCGACGGCGTGGCGCTCCCCGAAGCTGCGTCCGTCGGGCTGGTGCAGAGCTCCGGCGACGTTGAAGTACCGCAGGCTCGTCGCCGCCAGCCCGTAGGAGCGGGCGTAGTCGGTGAGCGCGAGGTCGATGGCGAGCTTGGTGGCCCCGTAGGTGCTGGTGGGCCGGGTCGGCGCGGACTCCCGGATGGGTTGATCGGCCGGTTGGCCATAGGTGGCCGCGGACGAGGAGAACACGATGCGCCCCACGCCATGCGCCCGCAGGGAGTCGAGCAACGCCACCGTGCCCACGACGTTGTTGCGCCAGTACAGCGCCGCCTCACCCATCGACTCGCCGACGAGAGAGCGCGCGGCGAAGTGCACCACCGCGTCGATGCCCCACTCGCCGAGCACCGGGTCCAGACCGGTGATCGAGAGGTGGTGGAATTCCGCGCCGGGCGGCACTGCGTCCTCGTGCCCGGTCGAGAGGTCGTCGACGATCACGACCTCGTGCCCGTCGGCGAGCAACCGGGCCGCGACGACGCTGCCGATGTAGCCGGCGCCGCCGGTGACCAGGACCCGCATCAGCGGGTCGGCCCGGCGAGCACGCAGAAGGACTGCATGACGAGCGACCGTACCCGACGCAGCTGTTCAGGCTCCGCCCGTCACGACGGGCCCGGCTGCGGAACAATCGCAGGCATGACCCACGGCGCTGACATCACAGGGGCGACCACCGAGGCGCTCGGCGACGAGATCGACGACGCCGAGTTGCGCGCGGACGTGCGGCGGGTGAGCGCCCTGCTCGGCGAGTCGCTCGTCCGCCAGCAGGGTCAGGACGCGCTCGATCTCGTCGAACGGGTGCGGCAGCTGACCAAGGCCGGGAAGTCCGGCGACGCCCAGGCGCCGGAGCGGGCGCGCGAGCTGCTGGCCGAGCAGCCGGTGCACACCGCCGCAGTGCTGGTGCGGGCCTTCTCGGCCTACTTCCACTTCGCCAACGTCGCCGAGCAGGTGCACCGCGTCCGCGGATTGCGGGGACGCCCGGAGGACGAGGGCTGGCTGCCGCAGGTGGTCGGCGACGTCGCGGCCGAACTGGGCCCCGACGCGCTCCGCACCGCGCTGGACGATCTCGCGGTCCGCCCCGTCTTCACCGCTCACCCCACCGAGGCCAGCCGCCGCTCGGTGCTGACGAAGCTGCGCCGGATCGCCGACATCCTCGCCGTCGCGACCGAGGGCGGGAGCACGGCGCGGGCGCGCCAGGACCGCGACCTCGCCGAGCAGATCGACCTCGTCTGGCAGACCGACGAATTGCGGCAGAACCGCCCGACCCCGGTCGACGAGGCGCGCAACGTCGTCTACTACCTCGAGGACCTGCTGGCCGACACGCTGCCGGACCTCGCCACCGACCTCGCGGCCGAGGCCCACCGGTACGGCGTCGACGTGCCGACGGGCGCGCGTCCGCTGCGCTTCGGCACCTGGATCGGCGGCGACCGCGACGGCAACCCGAACGTCACGCCGACCATCACCCGCGAGGTGCTGCGCATGCACCACCACGTGGCGGCGCGGGCGCTGGACCGGGTGCTCGACGCGCTCATCGCCGAGCTGTCGTCCTCGACGGCGGTCGTCCCGGCGTCGCCGGAACTGGCCGCGTCGCTCGAGGCCGACCTCGCCGTGCTGCAGATCGACCCGCGCTTGGTGACCCTCAACGCGACCGAGCCCTACCGGCTCAAGCTCACCTGCATCAAGGACAAGATCGCCAACACCCGGCGGCGGGTGGACGACGGCACCGCGCACGAGCCGGGACGCGACTACCTCGGCACCGACACGCTCGCCGCCGAACTGGCCCTGCTCGGCACGTCACTCCGCGCGAACGCCGGCGGCCTGATCGCCGACGGCTTGCTCGCCCGGGTCGAGCGGACGGTGGCGGCGTTCGGGCTGCATCTGGCCACCATGGACATCCGCGAGCACTCCGACGCGCACCACCACGCGGTCGGGCAGCTGGTCGACCGGCTCGTCGAGGAGACCTGGCTCTACGCCGACGTGCCGCGCGACTACCGGCTGCGGCTGCTGTCGAAGGAGCTGCGCTCGCGCCGGCCGCTCGCGCCGTACCCGCCGCCGCTGGACGAGGCGGGCGCCCGCACCTTCGCCGTGTTCACCGAGATCCGTGACGCCCTGGACACCTACGGCCCGGACGTCATCGAGAGCTACATCATCTCGATGACGCACGGTGCCGACGACGTCCTGGCCGCGGTGCTGCTCGCCCGCGAGGCAGGCCTGGTCGACGTCCACGGTGCCGGTCCAGTGGGTGCGCGGGCCCCGTTCGCACGCGTCGGTTTCGTCCCGCTGCTCGAGACGGTGGACGAGCTGCGCAAGGCCGGCGAGGTGCTCGACGACCTGCTCTCCGATCCCACCTACCGCCTGGTCGTGCGGCTGCGCGGCGACGTGCAGGAGGTCATGCTCGGCTACTCGGACTCGAACAAGCAGGCCGGCATCACGACCTCGCAGTGGGAGATCCACCGGGCCCAGCGCACGCTGCGTGACGTCGCCGCGCGACACGGGGTGCGGTTGCGCTTGTTCCACGGCCGCGGTGGCACCGTCGGCCGCGGCGGGGGCCCGACCTACGACTCCATCCTGGCCCAGCCGTGGGGCGTCCTGGACGGCGAGATCAAGTTCACCGAGCAGGGCGAGGTCATCTCCGACAAGTACGCGCTGCCCGAGCTCGCTCGGGAGAACCTGCAGCTGACCGTGGCGGCCACGTTGCGCGCGTCCACGCTGCACCGCAGCCCCCGGCAAGGGGCGTCCCAGCTGTCGCGGTGGGACGAGTGCATGACCGTGGTCAGCGATGCCGCGTACAGCGCGTACCGCGCCTTTGTCGACCACAAGGACCTGCCCGACTACTTCCTCGCCTCGACCCCGGTCGAGCAGCTCGGGTCACTGAACATCGGTTCGCGGCCGAGCAAGCGGCCCTCCGGCGGCGGTGGCATAGAGGGGCTGCGCGCCATCCCGTGGGTGTTCGGGTGGACGCAGTCGCGGCAGATCGTGCCCGGCTGGTTCGGCGTGGGTACCGGTCTGGCGGCGGCGCGCAAGGAGGGGCTCGAGGACGTCCTCACCGAGATGCACGAGCAGTGGCATTTCTTCCGCACATTCGTCTCGAACGTCGAGATGACACTCGCCAAGACCGACCTCGGTATCGCGTCGCGCTATGTCGAGGCGCTGGTGCCCGAGCCGCTGCACCGGCTGTTCGACGTGGTGCGGGACGAGCACGAGCGCACGGTGGCCGAGGTGCTGCACGTGACGGGCGAGCAGCGTCTGCTCGACGACTCGCCGGTCCTGCAGCGCACGTTCGGGGTACGGGACGCCTACCTCGATCCGATCTCCTACCTGCAGGTCGACCTGCTCGCCCGCGTGCGCGAGGTGGGCGAGGGCGACGTGTCGCCCGAGCTGCGGCGCGCGCTGCTGTTGACCATCAACGGGGTGGCGGCCGGGCTGCGCAACACCGGCTGAACGGATCGGGTCGCGATGCCGCAGACTGCTCGCGTGTTCCGTCGACGCGCGCCGCTCGCTCCCGTCATCATTGCCTGCCTCGCCGCGCTGACCACCCTGGTCGCGTGCTCGTCGAGCACCAGTGGGCCGTCGGCCACGCCGGAGAAGGGCGTCGGCGGTTCGGTGCCGGTCAGCGCGCCGGCCGGCTCGTCGAGCAGCGTGGCCTCGAGCAGCGCGGCAGACAGCTCGACCGCCGCGTCGTCGTCGGGAGCGTCGGGCGACTTCACCGGCGCGACCTTCACGACGCCGAGCGGCTTCCAGCCCAGCAACTCCTTCTCCCCCGCGGTGCCGCTGGAGGCCGCATACCGGTCCTACTTCCTGGTGCCGACGAGCGCGCCGACGGGAGGCAGCGTCATCGGGATCTACATCTACACGTTGCCGGCGGACAAGGCGGTCACTGCAACCACGGACATCCCGGCCCGCATCACCGCGTACAACACGAAGCTCAAGGCGACGGTGACCAACCCGGTCTCGACGTTCAGCACACCGAACCTGGCCGGGTACCGCGACTACAAGGAGGGCATCACCCAGCCGCCGAACTTCACCTACCTCGCGTACTTCAGTTTCGGCGCGCACCACGTCATGGAGTTCACCTGCCAGTACACCGACGCCGCGAGCCTCGGTTCGTTCGCGACGTCGTGCGGAACGGTCCTCGGGTCGGTCAAGCTCTCGTGATCACCCGCGGGCAGCGAGGCACGCGGCCAGCGCGTCCTGCCACGACCGGGGCGCGGTGAGGCCGGCCGCGACCCACGCCGCCGTGGACAGCACCGACCACGCCGGACGTTTGGCCGGGCGCACATAGGTGCTGCTGTCGGTCGGTCGGACGCGGTCGGGTTCGGCGCCGGCCAGCCGGAACACCTCACGCGCGAGGTCGTACCAGGACGCCTGCCCGGCGTTGACGAAGTGCAGCGTGCCGGCCGGGACGTCGGAACGGCCGAGCTCGACCAGACCTGAGGCGAGGTCGCCGACCCAGGTCGGGCAGCCGATCTGGTCGTTCACGACGTCGACGGTGTCCCGCTCGCCTTCGAGCCGCAGCATGGTGTCCACGAAGTTCGGGCCCGGCCCGCCGTAGATCCACGCCGTGCGCACGACGTGGCTGCGGCCGGGCAGGGCCGCCCGCACCGCGAGCTCACCGGCCAGTTTGGTGCGGCCGTACGCGCTCTGCGGATCCACCGGGTCGTCGGGCTCGTACGCGTGCGTGGCCGTGCCGTCGAAGACATAATCGGTCGACACGTGCAGCAGGCGGCCGCCGTGCCGCGCGAGGGCCTCGGCCAGGTTGCGCGGGCCGGTCTCGTTGACCGCCGCGGCCAGTGCCTCGTTCTCCTCCGCCGCGTCGACAGCGGTGTAGGCGGCGGCGTTGAGCACGACGTCCGGACGGTGCTCGGCAATCGCGGCGTCCACGGCCTCGGCGTCGGTGATGTCGAGCGTGTCGACGTCGACCGCGACGACGTGATCGCCGTCGAGCAGCGGCAGCGCGTGCGTGCCGAGCTGCCCGTACGACCCGGTTACGAGCCAGCGCATGTCACTGACCTACCTCCGCGTAGCGTGCCTCGGTCGCGGCCTTGGCCGCTTCCCACCACTCCCGGTTCTCGGTGTACCAGGCGACGGTCTGGGCCAGGCCCATCCGCAGGTCCGAGTACTGCGGCGTCCAGCCCAGCTCCGCGCGCAGCTTCGAGGCGTCGATGGCGTAGCGCAGGTCGTGCCCGGCGCGGTCGGTGACGTGGTCGTACCAGTCGCGCGGCTTGTCCATCAGCTCGAGGATCAGCTCGAGCACGTCCTTGTTGTTCCGTTCGCCGTCGGCACCGATGAGGTAGGTCTCGCCCGGCCGACCCTTGTCGATGATCGTCCACACGGCGGCGTTGTGGTCGTCGACGTGGATCCAGTCGCGCACGTTCTCCCCGGCGCCGTACAGCTTGGGCTTCAGGTCGGACAGCACATTGGTGATCTGGCGCGGGATGAACTTCTCGATGTGCTGGTACGGCCCGTAGTTGTTCGAGCAGTTCGAGATGGTCGCGGTGATGCCGAAGCTGCGCACCCACGCGCGGACCAGCAGGTCCGAGCCCGCCTTGGTCGAGGAGTACGGGCTGGACGGGTTGTACGGCGTCTCCGGCGTGAACTTGGCCGGGTCGTCGAGCTCGAGATCGCCGTAGACCTCGTCGGTCGAGATGTGGTGCAGGCGGGCGCCATGCTTCCGCACCGCCTCGAGGATCGTGAACGTCCCCACCAGGTTGGTGCGGACGAACGGCGACGGGTCGCGCAGGGAGTTGTCGTTGTGCGACTCGGCGGCGAAGTGCACGACGACGTCGCTCTGCCCGACGAGGCGGTCGACGAGCTCGGCGTCGGCGATGTCGCCGTGCACGAACTCGACGCGGTCACGCACCGGGGCGAGGCTGGCCTCGTCACCGGCGTAGGTCAGGGCGTCCAGGACGGTGACCTCGGCGTCGGGGCGGTGGGCCACGGTGTGGTGGACGAAGTTGGCGCCGATGAACCCGGCGCCACCGGTCACGAGCACGCGCATGATCGAGGAGTCTCCCGGCGAGGGTGGTGGGCGGACGGGTGGCGGGTGGTCAGAGGTCGGCGAAGCGCGGGGCCGAGGCGTCCTTCACCGAGACCTTGGCCGGGTCCGCGGTGTCGGGCGTGATCGGCCACGCGATCGCGAGATCGGGGTCGAGCGGGGTGACGGCGACACCGGCCATGCCCGGCGTCCACTCCACTCCGAAGCAGTACAGGTACTGGCAGCCGTCGGACGAGACGGCCTGGAAACCGTTGCACACGCCGGCGGGCACGAACATCTGGACGCCGACCTGCAGCTCGGCGGTGACGACCGCCCCGTACGACGGGGAGTCCTTCCGGGCGTCCAGCCATGCGCCGAAGGCCTGCCCGGACGCGATGCCGATGAGCTTGTCCGCCGCCTCGCCGTGCAGGCCGCGCAGGGCGCCCTGCCGGGTCCAGGTCAGATTCACCTGCGCCCAGCGTTCGGGCACCGCGACGCCGGCCTCGGCGAACCCCGAGGTGCGGAAGAACTCCCGCACCGTGCCGCGCTCGTCGGTGACGGCCTTCGTCGTGATCTTGGCGAGGCCCTCGATGGCGGTCTGCTCGACCGACATCGGCACGATCTCGGCCATCAGCCGATCCCGTCCCGGGCGTCCATGAACTGCTGAGCCGTGCGGGCGAGGTACTGCGCGTAGCCGGACTTACCCATGTCGACGCCGATCTGCAGCGCCTGCTCCGGGGTGATGAAGCCGCGGCGCATCGCGACCTCCTCGAGGCACGCGATGGTGATGCCCTGCCGGTGCTGCAGCACCTGCACGAACAGCGCCGCCTCGAGCAGTGAGTCCTGCGTCCCGGTGTCGAGCCAGGCGGCACCGCGACCGAGGTCGGTCAGCTCGGCCTCGCCCCGATCGAGGTAGACGCGGTTGAGGTCGGTGATCTCCAGCTCGCCCCGCGCCGACGGGGTCAGCGAGCGCGCGTACTCCGCGACGTGGGCGTCGTAGAAGTACAGGCCGGTGACGGCGAGATTGGAGCGCGGTTTCTCCGGCTTCTCCTCGATGTCGAGGACCTTGCCGTCGGCGTCGACGACCGCGACGCCGTAACGCTCCGGGTCGCGGACGCGGTAGCCGAACAGCGCGCACCCGCCCTGCGCCTCGACCCGGGCTGCCGTCTCCTGCAGGCGGCCACCCATGCCGTAGCCGTAGAAGATGTTGTCGCCGAGCACCAGCGCCGCGCACTGCCCGCCCAGGAACTGCTCGCCGATGAGGAAGGCCTGCGCCAGCCCGTCGGGCGAGGGCTGCACCGCGTATTCGAGCGAGACGCCCCACTGGCTGCCGTCGCCGAGCAGCTGCTGGAACTGCTGCTGGTCGTGCGGGGTGGTGATGACCAGGATCTCGCGGATGCCGGCGAGCATCAGCACCGAGATCGGGTAGTAGATCATCGGCTTGTCGTAGACGGGCAGCATCTGCTTGCTGACACTGCGGGTCAGCGGATGCAGGCGCGTGCCGGAGCCACCGGCCAGGACGATGCCTTTCACCGGGGCAGTCTAAGGGGGACGCCGCGGGCCGGCCCGAGGGTGCCTCGGGGCCCGGCGAGGGTGATGTCCGAAAACCGCCAGCCGCTGTCGGTGCGGCCAGGCAGAATCGGTGACGTGCTGATCCCCGACGACGAGACCTGCTACCGCGCGGTGCAGTCCCGGGACCCGCGCTTCGACGGCTGGTTCTTCACCGCCGTCCGCACGACGGGCATCTACTGCCGCCCGTCCTGCCCGGCCATCACGCCGCAGCGGCGCAATGTCAGCTTCCATCCCAGCGCCGCCGCGGCGCAGCGGGCCGGCTACCGCGCCTGCAAGCGATGCCGTCCGGACGCCTCGCCCGGCTCGCCGGAGTGGAACATCCGCGGCGATCTCGCCGGCCGGGCGCTGCGGCTGATCGCCGACGGCACCATCGATCGCGACGGGGTTCCGGGGCTCGCGTCCAGGCTGGGCTACTCCGAGCGCCAGCTGCACCGGACGCTGACGGCCGAGGTGGGTGCGGGGCCGCTCGCCCTGGCGCGCGCCCAGCGCGCCCAGACCGCCCGCGTGCTGCTCGAGACCACCGATCTGCCGGTCACCGAGGTCGCGTTCGCGGCCGGCTTCGCCAGCGTGCGGCAGTTCAACGACACCGTCCGCGAGGTGTTCGCGGTGCCGCCCAGCGCCCTGCGCGCCGCGCGGCGCGGCGCCGTCCCCGAACCCGGGGTCGTCGTGCTGCGCCTGCCCTACCGCGCGCCGATGAGCGTCTCGGCCGTGCTCGACTTCCTCGGCGCGCACGCGGTGCCAGGGCTCGAGACCTACGCCGACGGGGTGTTCACCCGCACCGTCGATGCGCCCGGCGGCCCGGCCCTGATCGCGCTGGAACCGGGTGACGGCGCGGTCGTCTGCCGGGTGCGGCTCACCGAGACCCGTGATCTCGTGAGCGTCGTGGCGCGTGTGCGCCGCCTGCTGGATCTCGACGCCGATCCCGTCGCGGTGGACGCTGCACTGGAGCGCGACCCGCACCTGGCGCCGCTCGTGCGCAAACGACCGGGCGTCCGCGCGCCCGGCACCGTCGACGGTGTCGAGACCGCGATCCGCACCGTGGTCGGCCAGCAGATCTCGCTGCGCGGCGCCCGGACCGTCCTGGGCCGCATCGTCGCCGACCACGGCCGGGTGGCCTTCGACGGCGAGCCCTGGCGGATCTTCCCGTCCGCCGAGGCGCTGGCCGCGATCGACCCCGCGACCCTGCCGATGCCGCGCGCCCGGGGCCGCTCGGTGCACGCGCTGAGCACGGCCTTCGCCGCCGGTGACCTGACACTGGACCCGGGCGTCGACCGGCCCGCGACCCGCTCGGCCCTGCTCGCGCTGCCCGGCATCGGGCCGTGGACGGCCGACTACCTGCTCATGCGCGCCGCCGCCGACCCGGACGTCCTGCTCGCCTCGGACCTCGTCGTGAAGCGGGCCGCCGCCGACCTCGGGGTCGAGCTGGCCGGCGGGCGCCCCGAGTGGGCGCCGTGGCGCACCTACGCCACCTACCACCTCTGGTCCCACCTGTACGCCGATCTCTGGAGCGTGACCCCGTGACCACCGTCTGGACCGCTGTCGTTTCGCCGCTCGGCGAGCTGCTCGTCGCCCGCGACGAGATCGGGCTGACCCACCTGTACCTACCCGAGGGGCGCCATCCCACGGCACCGGTGGACGGCTGGGTGCGCGACGACACCGCCTTCGACGACGTGCGGGCGCAGCTCGGCGAGTACTTCGCCGGCACCCGCGTCACCTTCGACCTGCCGCTGCACCCGACCGGCACGCCGTTCCAGCTGAAGGTGTGGCAGGCACTCACGGCCATCCCGTTCGGCGAGACGGTGTCCTACGGGCGCCAGGCGGCGGTCGTCGGCGCGCCCTCGGCAGTTCGCGCGGTCGGCGCCGCCAACGGGCGCAACCCGATCTCGATCGTCGTCCCGTGCCACCGGGTGGTCGGCGCCAACGGCTCGCTCACCGGCTACGGCGGCGGCCTGCCGGCCAAGCAGTGGCTGTTGGCCCACGAAGCAAGCCACGCGGGGCTGTTCGCCCGGGCGTGACCGCCTAGTGGAAGCGGTTCTGCGCGGCTTCCAGGCCGTCGGCGAGCAGGGCCTCGACGGCGTCGGCGGCGCGATCGACGTGGAAGGCCAGGTCCTTGCGCTCGGCGGTGCTGAACTCGCGCAGCACGTAGTCCGCCGGGTCCTGCCGGCCGGGCGGTCGACCGATGCCGAAGCGCACCCGCGCGTACTCCTTGCTCCCGAGTGACGCGGTCGTCGAGCGCAGGCCGTTGTGGCCGCCCTCGCCGCCGCCACGCTTGAGCCGGACCTCGCCGTAGGGCAGGTCGAGCTCGTCGTGCACGACGGCGATGCGCTCCACCGGGATCTTGTAGAAGCGGGCGACGTTCACGACCGGGCCGCCGGACTCGTTCATGTACGTCTTGGGCTTGGCCAGCACGACCGGCAGGCCGGCGAGGCGTCCTTCGGCGACGTCGGCACGGGCCTTGTGGGCCTTGAAGCGACCCCCGAGGCGTTCGGCGAGCAGGTCGACGACGAGGAACCCGGCATTGTGCCGGGTGGCCTCGTACCTCGGCCCCGGATTGCCGAGGCCGACGACCAGGAAGCGGTCGTCGGCCACGGAAGGTCTCGGTGTCGGGTGGACGGGTCGGGCAGGCGGCAGGCCTACTCGGCGCTCGCGCTGCTCTCGGTCGACTCGCCCTCGCCCGACCCGCCGTCGGCGGACTCGCCCTCGGCAGCGTCCGGGGCGTCCTCGACGATGCCCAGCTCCTCGACCGCCTCGGCGACCTCGGCCTCGAGCTGCTCGGCGGTCGGCGCCTCGGAGATCGCCACGACGAGCGCCTCGGGGTCGGTGATCAGCGACGAGCCGGTCGGCAACTCGACATCGCCGGCGGTGATCTGTCCGCCGATCGGGAGGCCGTCGATGCTGACCTCGAAGCCGGACGGGATGTGGGTGGCCTCGGCCTCGATCGAGATCGTGGTCGTGTCCTGGTTGAGCAGGCCGCCCGGCACGACCTCGCCGACGATGGTCAGCGGGACGTCGATGGTGACCTTCTCGCCCTGCCGTACGGCGAGCAGGTCGACGTGCTCGAAGTAACCCTTGACAGGGTGGCGCTGGATCGACTTCGGAATCACCAGCTGGTCGCTGCCCTCGATCTCGAGGGTCAGCAGCACGTTGGTGCCGCCCTTGCGGATCGCCGTCGCGAAATCGTGCGCGACGAGTGAGACGTGGCGGGGGTCGGCGCCGTGACCGTAGATGACGGCCGGCACCTTGCCGGCGCGGCGGGTGCGCCGGGCTCCGCCCTTGCCGAACTCGGTGCGGGCCTCGGCGGACAGTCGGACCTCGGACACGGTGGAACTCTCCCTGCAGACGTATGCGACACGTTCGATGTGACGTTCGGATGTTGCCAACGCGCGGATGTTGCTAGCGCGCGATGCCTCGGACGCGGGACGCGCGTCGACGAGCGACACCGCGTCGATCACGGACCGTCGTTCCTCGCGGTGACGGCCCCTCGCCGGGGCAACCACGCCAGCCTACCGGCTCCACGCGACCGGCCCCACCACGGGTCCGGACGTGCGCGGCGGGTCGCTCCGTAGCATCGACGGGGTGAGGACCGAGCCCGCCGCCGCGGTCCGCGTGCGCGTCCCGGCCAAGGTCAACCTGCTGCTCGCGATCGGCGACGCCCGCCCCGACGGCTACCACGAACTACGCACCGTCTTCCACGCCGTCGACCTCTACGACGAGGTCACGGCCACCCCGTCGGACGAGCTGGCGATCACGATCAGCGGGGCCGACGTGGCCGGTGTCCCCGCCGACAGCGGCAACCTCGCCTGGCAGGCCGCGGCGATGCTGGCCGCGGCCGCCGACATCGCGCCGCGGGTGCATCTGCACGTCCACAAGACGATCCCGGTCGCCGGCGGCATGGCGGGCGGCTCCGCCGACGCCGCCGCCGGCCTGCTGGCGTGCGCGCGGCTCTGGGACCTCGACGCCACGGTCACCGAACTCGTCCCGCTCGCCGGCCGGCTCGGCAGCGATGTCGCCTTCACCCTGCTCGGCGGTACCGCTGTGGGCACCAGCCGCGGCGAGGTGCTCAGCCCGGTACCCACCGGGGTGCCGTTGCACTGGGTCTTCGCGCTCGCCGACCACGGCCTGTCCACCGCGGCCGCCTACCGCGCACTGGACGACGCGCGCGCCGGAGGCACCGCGGCGCCGCGCCTCGAGGGGCCGGAACGGCTGGTCGACGCGCTGCACTCGGGCGATCTGGATCGCATCGCCGCGCACCTCGGCAACGACCTCGAACCCGTCGCGCTGGCGATGGCGCCGCACCTGCGCGACACCCTCGACGCCGGCCGGCGGCACGGTGCGCTGGCCGGGCTGGTTTCGGGCTCCGGGCCGACGTGCGCCTTCCTGTGCCGCGACGCCGACGCCGCCGCCGCGCTGGCCGACGCGCTGCGGGCCGAGGGCGTGTGCCGCGAGGCGCGCACCGCCACCGGCCCGGTGCCCGGCGCTGCGGTCGTCGCCTGATGCCGGCGCAGACGGGCAACGTCGTCAACCTCGTCAATCTCGAGAACGTCGGCAAGGCCTACGGAACCACCGTCGTGCTGGACGGCGTCTCGCTCGGCGTGGCCGCCGGCGAACGGATCGGCGTGGTCGGACGCAACGGCGGCGGCAAGTCGACCCTGCTGCGGCTGGTGCTCGGCGACGAGCCGCCGGACTCCGGCCGGGTCACCCGCACCCGCGACGTGCGGGTCGCGACGGTCTCGCAGCGCAGCGACCTGCCGGCCGGCGCGACCGTCCGCGAGGTCGTGGTCGGTGACGCCGCCACGCACGAGTGGGCCGGCGACGCCGCGGTCCGCGAGGTGCTCAGCGGCCTCGGTCTCGCCGCCGTCGGGCTCGACGCCGACGTCACCCGGCTCTCGGGCGGGGAGCGTCGCCGGGTCGCGCTGGCCGCCGCCCTCGTCCGCCCGTCCGACCTGCTCGTCCTGGACGAGCCCACCAACCATCTCGACGTCGAGGGCATCACCTGGCTGGCCGGGCACCTGCGGTCTCTTCGCGGTGCCCTGCTAGTCGTCACCCACGACCGGTGGTTCCTCGACGCCGTCTGCGAGCAGATGTGGGAGGTCGGCGACGCCTCCGTCCGCCGCTTCGAGGGCGGGTACGCCGCCTACGTGCTCGCCCGCGCCGAACGGGGGCGACAGGCCGACGCGAGCGAGGCGCGCCGCCAGAACCTGCTGCGCAAGGAGCTCGCCTGGCTGCGCCGTGGCGCTCCGGCCCGCACGTCCAAACCGCGGTTCCGCATCGACGCCGCCGAGGCACTGATCGCCGACGTCCCGACGCCGACTCACGGTGTTGAGCTGCGCGCGCTCGCGCAACGGCGCCTCGGGCGCAGCGTCGTCGACCTCGAGGACGTCACCGTCACCGTCGGCGGCGCCCCGTCCTCCGACAAGCCCGGCCGCACGCTGCTCGACCACGTCACCTGGCACCTCGGGCCGGGTGACCGCATCGGCGTGATCGGGGTCAACGGCGCCGGCAAGACCCACCTGCTCCGCCTGCTCGCGGGCGACCTGCAGCCGGATTCCGGAACGGTGACGATCGGCCAGACCGTGCACGTCGGCCATCTCACCCAGGAGATCCGCGAGCTGCCCGACCGCCTGCGGGTGCTCGAGGCGGTGGCCGAGGTGCGCAGCCGCGCCGAGCTGGACGGGGTCGACCTGGACGCCGGCCAGCTCGCCGAGCGGTTCGGCTTCCCCAACGAGCGGCAGTGGACGCCGGTGAGCGACCTGTCCGGCGGGGAGCGGCGCCGGTTGCAGCTGCTGCGGCTGCTGCTCGGCCAACCCAACGTGCTGCTGCTCGACGAACCGACCAACGACCTGGACACCGACACCCTGGCCGCCCTGGAGGACCTGCTCGACGCCTGGGCGGGCACGCTCGTGGTGGTCAGCCACGACCGCTACCTGCTCGAACGGGTCACCGATTCGACGGTGGCCCTGCTGGGCGACGGTTCGCTCGCGGCGCTGCCGGGCGGGGTCGACGACTACCTCGAGCGCCGACGAGCCGCGGCGAACGCCGGCGCGGACGAGCGGCGGGAACGGCGTGGCGACACCCGGGCCGCGCGCAAGGAGCTGAACCGCCTCGAGCGCCGGGTGGAAACGCTGCAGCGGCAGGAGAAGTCACTGCACGACCAGCTGGCCGAGCACGCCACCGACTACGGCCGGGTGGCCGAACTCGACGTGACGCTGCGCGAACTGGTGCGCGAGCGGGAGCAGGCCGAGCAGGACTGGCTCGAACTCGCCGACGAGGCTGACTGACCCCGCTCAGTCCTGCTGCTGCTCCCCGGCCGCCTCGGCGACGGCGACCGCGCTCGTGCCGGACAGCGTGGCCAGCATCTGCCGGACGTTGCTGAGCTGGGCGTTGATGGCGTTGCGCCGCTGCACGTGCGCCGCGAGCTCACGCTCGGACTCCTCGCGGATGCGGTCGGCTCGGGCCACCGCCTCGGCCACGATCTGCTCGGCCTTCTGCTCGGACTCGGCGGTCAGCTGCGCGGCGCGGCGGTTGGCGTCGGACTGGACCTGGTCGGCCTGGGCGCGCATGTTGGCGACGCGCTCACGGGCCTCGGCGAGATCGCGCTCGGCCTCCTCGGTGCGCTGCTGGAAGACCTCCTCTGCCTTGTTGCGACGGTCGGCGAGGGTGCGCTCGAAGTCGGCGGCCGACTTGGCGGCGCGGGCCTGCTGCTCCTCGTAGAGGGCCTCGGCCTCGCCGCGGCGGGACATCGCCCGGCGCTCGGCCTCGTCGATCATCTGGTCGGCGCTGCGCTTCGCGTCCTCGATGATCCGCGAGGCCTCGGCGTCGGCGGACTCGCGGGTCTCGCGGGCGTACTTGTCCGCCGTCTCGCGCAGCTCCGTGGCCGACGACTCGGCGTCGGCGAGGCTGCGGTCTACCTCGGCGACGGCCGCCGAGCGCATCTCCTCGGCTTCTTCCTCGGCCATGGCGAGGATGCGGCCGATGCGCTTGCCGAAGTCGTGGAAGGTGGGCTCGGCCGGCGGCAACGGCTTGGCCTCGTGGTGCTGGGAGTCCTCGACCTGGCGTGAGAGCGCCTCGAGCTGGCTCGCCAGCGCGTCGGCGCGTGACTGCGATTCCGACGCCACGCGGGACAGCTCGGCGACGTGCCGGTCGACCTCGGACGGGTCGTAACCGCGCATGACGGTCCGGTACGGGCTGGTGGTGTTTTCGCTCATGACACTCTCACGTCGTCTCGGTACATCGTCTCGTGCGTCGTCTCATGCCCAGGCCCGGTTCGTGGCCGGAAGAGCAGGTCGACCGTCTGCGTTCGCACCGCAGGCTACCGGGATCCAGCGGCGTCGTCGTCCTCGGCGCTCGACTGCGCGAATTCCAGCAGTTCGGCGCGATCGGCCACGGCGAGAGCGTTGATGACACCCGACAGATCGCTCAACTGCCGGGTGATCTCGTCGCGCTGGGCCGCGAGTCCGGCGACCTCGTTGCGGGCCTCGGCGAGCAGGGTGCGGGCGGACGAGCGCAGCTGGTCGGCCTCCGCGCGGGCGTCGGCGAGCAGGCGGCCGGCCTCGTCCTTGGCCGAGCGGCGCGTGTCGCGCGCCTCAGCCTGCATGCGGGCGAGGTCGTCGGCGGCCTGCTCGCGTACCGACCGCGCGCCGGCCTCGGCCTCGGCCTCGCGGCGCCGGGCACGCTCGAGCGCGGCGGTGGCGACCTCGTCGGACTGGGAGATGATCTGCTCGGCGTCGTCGCCGGCCACCTGCCGGATCTCGGCGGCGTCGGCGTGCGCGGCCTCGACGAGCGCCGCCGCCTCCGCGGCCGCACCGGCGCGCTGCTCCTCGAGCCGGGCCCGCACCTCGGCGTCGAGGGCCTCGGCGTCGCCCACGATCCGCTGCGCGTGCTCGCGCGCCTCGGCCATGACGCGCTCGGACTCCGAGCGGGCCCGTTCGCGGGCGGACTCGGCGTCGATCTCGGCCGCGGCGAGCAGGTCGGCGATGGTCTGCTTCGTCCAGGCCGTCTGCTCGGCCGCCTCGGCGATCTCGGCCGACACCGCCTCGCGGGCCTTGGCCAGCATGTCGCCGGCGTCGGCCCTGGCCTGCTCGCGGATGCGCTCGGCGTCGTCGCGTGCGCCGGCGGTGGCCTGCGCGGCCTCGGCGCGGATGCGTTCGGCGTCGGCCTCTGCCTCGCGCCGTAGGGCGGCGCGCTCGGCTTCGGCGCGCTCGCCCGCCGCGCGCTGCTGCTCGTCGAACTCGACCCGGGCCGCGGCGAGGGACTCGTGGTGCCCGGCGGTGGCCCGCGCCAGCTCGTCCTCGTGCTCGGCGATGAGGGCAGCGGTCCGCTCCTCGATCTCCGAGGCGCGTTTGCGGGCGGCGGCGACGATCGCCTCGGCCTGTTCGCGCAACACCTTGGCCGTCTGCCGGCCGTCGCGGGCGTAGCGGTCGGCGTCGTCACGGGCATCGGTCAGCAGGGCGTCGGCGGCCTGCTCGGCCCGCGCGATGACCAGCTTGGACTGGGCCAGCGCGTCGGCGATGATCGCCTGCGCCTCGGCGCTGCGGTCGTACTCGGCGGCGGCCGGACGGTCGGCGCCGACGGCCTGCCGCGGTTCGGCCGAGCCACCGGCGGGCGGTCCCGGTTCGCCGTCGGGGCGGCGGAAGGGCACCGGACGGACGCGCGAGGAGGGCGGTTGTTCAGCGCCCGCGGCGCCCTCGACGTGCTCGTCCCCCATGGCCACGAGTGTGTCAGGACGGGTCGCGTCACGCACGGTGGGCTCGCCGCCCGCCGTCACCGCCGGGGGGCGCGCAACGGGCGCGGGTGGGCGTCCAGGTGGGCCAAGCCGTTCCAGCCCAGGTTCACCAGATGGGCGGCGACGTCGCGGCGTTCGGGGGTGCGTTCCTCCAGCCACCACATCCCGGTGAAGGCGACCATGCCGACGAGCATCTGGGCGTACATCGGCGCCAGTTCGGTGTCGATGCCGGTGCGGGCGAACTCGCGGCCGAGGATGTGCTCGACCTGGCTGGCGATGTCGTTCAGCAGCGAGGCGAACCCCCCGCCACGGCCTCCGGTGCCGTCCGCGACCGGGGAGTCCCGGGCGAGGATGCGGAAGCCGTCGGTCTCCTCCTCGATGTAGGTCAGCAGGGCCAGCGCCGCCTGCTCGACCAGCTCGTGCGCGTCGCCGGTGCTCAGGGCGGCGGTGAGGCGGTCGAGCAGCACGCTCATCTCGCGGTCGACCACGACGGCGTAGAGCCCTTCCTTGCCGCCGAAGTGCTCGTAGACCACAGGTTTGCTGACCTCGGCCCGCGCTGCGATCTCCTCGATCGAGGCGGCGTCGAAGCCCTTCTCGGCGAACAGGGAACGGGCGATCGACACGAGCTGTTCGCGTCGCTCGCGTCCGGTCATGCGCACCCGGGGTCGGCGTTCGACCTCAGCCATCGCGCTCGTCACCCATCGCGCGAGAATGATGTCATGACTACCCCGGCG
The DNA here is from genome assembly GCA_963787985.1 of uncultured Actinomycetota bacterium. GTDB lineage: Bacteria > Actinomycetota > Actinomycetes > Mycobacteriales > Jatrophihabitantaceae > Jatrophihabitans. The sequence goes on from CAWBEL010000001.1 coordinate 559,069, forward strand.
ACGCCGGTCGATACGCCCCTGACCTACAGCAGCTACCTGCGGCTCGGCGAGCTGCTGCACTGCCAGTCACCGCGTACGGACCGCCACGACGAGCTGCTGTTCGTCGTCATCCACCAGGTCTACGAACTGTGGTTCAAGCAGATCCTGCACGAGTGCGGGCGGCTGCAGGAGCGCCTCGAGGCCGCGGACGGTTCCGGCGCCCTGCCGACGGCCCGCCGCATCGGCAAGATCCTGAAGACCGTCGTCGGGCAGCTCGACGTCTTGGAGACCATGACGCCGCGGCAGTTCGCGTCCTTCCGGCCGCAGCTGGGCGGGTCGAGCGGATTCCAGTCCGAGCAGTTCCGCGAGATCGAGGCGGTGTTCGGACGGCGCGACCTGGACGCGTCCGGGCACGCCGGGACCGCCGCGGCGATGGGCCGGCGCTCGGTGTTCGACTCGCTGCTGCGCTACCTCTCCGCCGCCGGCTACGACGTGCCCGAGGCGGCCCTCGAGCGTGACCCGTCCGAGCCGTGGCCGGCCGGGGACCCCGACGTTCTGGCGGTGCTCGAGGACGCCTACGCCGACGAGAGCGGCACCCCCGCGCAGACCTGCGAGGCGCTGGTCGACATCGACGAGGGGATGCAGGAGTGGCGGTACCGCCACGTGAAGATGGTCGAGCGCATCATCGGCGCTGCGCCCGGGACCGGCGGCTCGGCGGGGGCGGCGTACCTGCGCTCGACGCTGTTCCGGCCCGCCTTCCCCGACCTGTGGCAGGTCCGCGGTGGCTGAGCTCCTGACCCCGATCACGTCCCGCGAGCAGGCGGTGGCGGCTGACGCCGTCGACCCGCTCGGGTACCTACGCGCGCGCTTCGCGCTCCCCGAGGACGTCCTCTACCTCGACGGCAACTCCCTCGGCGCGCTCGCCGTCGACGTCGCGCCCGCGCTGGAGGGGACGCTGGCCCGCGAGTGGGGACGCGACCTCATCCGCTCGTGGAACGACAACGGGTGGTGGACGCTGCCCGCGCGCGTCGGCGATCGCATCGGCGCCCTCGTCGGGGCAGCGCCCGGACAGGTGATGTGCGGCGACTCGACCAGCGTCCAGCTGTTCCAGGCCCTCGTCGGGCTGGCGCGGGCCAACCCCGGCCGGGGCGTGCTCGTGACCGACGGCGACAACTTCCCGACCGACCAGTACGTCGCCGAATCGGTCGCGCGGCTGCTCGGCCTCGAGCTCGTCCGGGTGTCGCCGGAGCGGGTCGGGACGGTGCTCGACGGCCGGACGGCCGTGGTGGCCTTCAGCGCTCTGGACTACCGCACCGGCGAGCTCTGGGACGCCCCCCGCATCACCGCCGAGGTGCACGCCGCGGGTGCGCTGATGCTGTGGGACCTCGCGCACGTCGCGGGCGCGCTGCCGTTCGACCTCGACGGCGTGGGGGCCGACGCCGCCGTCGGCTGCTCGTACAAGTACCTCAACGGCGGACCCGGTGCCCCGGCGTGGATCTACCTCGCCGCCCGGCACCAGGCACACGCCGACCTGCCGCTCACGGGATGGCAGGGCCACGCCGCCCCCTTCGACCTCGCCCAGACCTACGCCCCGGCGCCCGGCATCGAGCGGGCGCGCATCGGCACACCGGCGATCCTGTCGATGCGGGCCCTCGACGCCGCGCTGGACGTCTTCGACGGGGTGTCGCTGGCCGAGCTGCGCGCGAAGTCACTGCACCTGACCGACATCGTGATGGGCTACGCCGATGCGCTGCTGCCGGACGTCGAGGTGGCGACGCCGCGCGAGCCGTGGCGCCGCGGGTCCCAGGTGGCGCTGCGCACGCCGTACGCCTACGAGGTCACGCAGGCGCTCATCGCCCGTGGCGTCGTCGGGGACTTCCGCGCACCGGATCTCGTGCGGCTCGGGTTCGCCCCGCTGTACCTGTCGTACACGCAGGTCTGGGACGCCATGGACGCCCTGCATCACGTGTTCGCCGCCGAGGAGTGGCGCGACCCGCGCTACGCCACCCGCCACGCCGTCACGTAGCCGGAGGTCCGGACTCAGTCGGCGACGCGGAGCTTCGCCAGCCGCTCGGGCTTGGGCCAGCGGACGTCGCTCGCCCAACCCAGCTTCTCGAACAGCCAGATCGTCCGGGCCGAGCTGTCCAGCTGCCCGCGCAGCACGCCGTGCCGCGCCGCCGTCGGGTCGGCGTGGTGCATGTTGTGCCAGCTCTCGCCGAAGCTGAGGATCGCGAGCGGCCAGAAGTTCGCGCTCTTGTCCCGGGCGGCGAACGGACGCGACCCGATCATGTGGCAGACGGAGTTGATCGACCACGTGACGTGGTGCAGCACGAAGATCCGCACGAGCGAGGCCCAGAAGAACGCCGACAGCGCGCCGGTCCACGACATGGTGATCAACCCGCCGATCAGCGCCGGCAACCCCACCGACACGACGACCAGCGCCGGGAACAGTGCATCGACGACACGGATGTCCTTGTCCCGCATGAGGTCCGGCGTGTACTTCTCGCGGTTGGTGTGCTCGAGGTCGAACAGCCAGCCAAGGTGGGCGAACCAGAACCCCTTCGTCAGCGCGGCCAGGTTGTCGCCGAAGCGCCACGGCGAGTGCGGGTCACCCTCCTTGTCGCTGAAGGCGTGGTGGCGACGGTGGTCGGCGACCCAGCGGATGACCGGGCCCTCGATCGCGAGCGAGCCCGCGACGGCCAGGGCGATGCGCAGCGGCCGGTTGGCCTTGAACGAGCCGTGGGTGAAATAGCGGTGGTAGCCGACGGTGATGCCCAGCCCGGACAGGAAGTAGAAGAACACCATCAGCACGACGTCCGTCCACCCCAGGCCCCACCCCCACGCGACCGGGATCGCGGCCAGGAAGGCGAGGAACGGCACGATCACGAACGTGTAGAGCATGAACTGCTCACCGTGTCGCTTGCGGCCCTCGAACACCGGCTTGGCGTCGGTGGAACCGGTGGGTTCGGACGGGTCGGTCGTACGGTCGTCGAGCAGTGTCATGGGGCGTTCTCCGGGGACGTGGGGTCGGCTACGCGAGCGTAACTTACGCAACCGTAGCGAGCTGCACGCCCGCTGCGCCGGGGGCGATGTCCTACGCTGGGCGGCGGCCGTTGGGGGGTGGGGTAATCGGCAGCCCGCAGGCCTTTGGAGCCTTGCAGTCTCGGTTCGAGTCCGAGTCCCCCAGCCAACGTCCACGTCTCAACCCCGATCAGGGTGACCGCACCCCTCGTCCTGCGAAAGGTGGGCCGCGTGCCGACTCCCCCGGCCGCCGTCGTCGTCCTCGCCGCCGGTGAGGGCACCCGAATGCGCTCCCGCCGCCTGCCCAAGGTGCTGCACGGTTTCGCCGGCCGCTCCATGCTCGGTCACGTGCTCGCCGCCGCCGCGCCGATGGACGCCGCCGCGACCGTGGTGGTGGTCGGGCACCGCCGTGACGAGGTCGTGGCCCATCTCGCCGACATCGCGCCCGCCGCCGTGCCCGTCGTGCAGGCCGAGCAGCGCGGGACGGGCCATGCCGTCCGCCATGCCCTCGACGCGCTCGCCGCGGACGCGACCGGCACCGTGGTGGTCGTGCCCGGCGACGCTCCCCTGCTCACCGGCTCCGCGCTCGCGGCCCTCGTCGCCGAGCACGAGCGGGCCGGGGCCGCGGCCACCGTTCTGACCAGCGTGCTCGCCGATCCCACCGGGTACGGGCGCGTGCTGCGCGGGCCGGACGGCGCCGTGTCCCGGATCGTCGAGCAGAAGGACGCCACCGACGAGGAGCGACTGGTCGCCGAGGTCGCGACCAGCGTCTACGCCTTCGACCTCGCGCTGCTGCGCGACGCGCTGGGCCGGATCTCGAGCGACAACGCGGCGGGCGAGGAGTACCTGCCGGATGCGATCGGCATCCTCGTCGCCGACGGCCGCACGGTGGCCGCCGTGACCGCGCCCGCCGACGAGACCGCCGGGTGCAACGACCGCGTGCAGCTCGCCGCCGCGCACGCCACCTACAACCGGCGGCTGCTCGAAGCCCACATGCGGGCCGGCGTCACCGTGGTCGACCCGGCCTCGACCTGGGTCGACGCGGACGTCACGATTGAGCCCGATGTCACGGTGCGGCCCGGTGTCGAGCTCCGAGGCCGCACCTCGGTCGCCGAGGGCGCCGAGATCGGCCCGGACACCACCCTCACCGACACCGTCGTCGGTGAAGGCGCCATGGTCACCCGCACCGTCGCGATCGGGGCGAGCATCGGAGCGGACGTGTCGGTCGGGCCGTTCGCCTACCTGCGCCCGGGCACCGAGCTCGCCGCCGGCGCGCACGTCGGCACCTACGTCGAGATCAAGAACAGCACGGTGGGCCGCGGCAGCAAGGTGCCGCACCTGACCTACGTCGGGGACGCCTCGATCGGCGAGGGCAGCAACATCGGCGCGTCGAGCGTGTTCGTCAACTACGACGGCGTCGAGAAGCACCGCAGCGTGATCGGCGACCACGTCCGCATCGGCTCGGACACCATGATCGTTGCGCCGCGGACCGTCGGCGACGGCGCCTACACCGCGGCCGGGTCGGTCATCACTGAGGACGTCCCCGCGGGGGCGATGGCCGTCGCCCGCGCGCGACAGCGAAACGTGGCAGGCTGGACGCAGCGTAAACGTGCCGGGACGCCGTCTGCCGACGCCGCCGAGCGGGCCCAGGCCGCAGACGGTGGCGACGACACCGCCTCTGAGGACACCGTCTCTGAGGACACCGCGCAGGCAACCGACAGCCGGACGGACGGGTGGAACTAGATGTCGACGTTGCAGGTCGCCGGGCGCAAGAGCCTGGTCATCCTGTCGGGCGGGGCCTTCCCGGAGCTGGCTGACGAGATCGCCTGGCACATCGGCGTCACTGTCACCCCCACGACACGGCGGGAGTTCGCCAACGGCGAGCTGTTCATCCGCCCGAACGACTCCGTCCGCGGCACCGACGCCTTCGTCATCCAGGCGCATACGACGCCCATCAACGAGTGGCTCATGGAGAGCCTGATCCTCGTCGACGCCTTGAAGCGCGCGTCGGCCAAGCGCATCACCGTCGTCGCGCCGTTCTACCCCTACGCGCGCCAGGACAAGAAGCACCGCGGCCGCGAACCGATCTCGGCGCGGCTGGTGGCCGATCTGTTCAAGACCGCGGGTGCCGACCGGCTGATGGCCGTCGATCTGCACACCGCGCAGATCCAGGGCTTCTTCGACGGCCCGGTCGACCACCTGTTCGCGCAGCCGTTGCTCTCGACCTACGTCCGGGAGAAGTACTCCGACCAGAACGACCTGGTCGTCGTGTCGCCGGACACCGGTCGCGTGCGGATGGCCGAGCAGTGGGCCGACGAGCTCGGCGGCCTGGACATCGCCTTCGTGCACAAGACCCGCTCGATCGACGCCGCCAACGAGATCGAGGCCAACCGCGTCGTCGGTGACGTCGAAGGACGCTGTTGCCTGTTGATCGACGACATGATCGACACCGCCGGCTCCATCACCAAGGCCGCCGACCTGCTCTTCGAAGCGGGCGCCACCGATGTCGTGGTGGCCGCGACGCACGGCATCTTCTCCGGCCCGGCCGTGGACCGGCTCAAGAACAGTCGGCTGCGCGAGGTGATCGTCACGAACACGCTGCCGATCGCGGAGGAGAAGCAGTTCGACAAGCTGACGGTGCTCTCGATCGCGCCGCTGCTGGCGCAGGCGATTCGCGAGGTGTTCGAGGACGGCTCGGTGACGAGCCTGTTCCGCGGCCGCAGCTGAGGCGGGCCTGCGGCTGGCGTACGCGGCGGCCTAGGAACCGGCGATCGCGGCCAGCACGATGATCGCCGGAACCATGGACACCAGCCCGAGCACCAGGCCGCTGACGGCCAGGCCGTTGCCGGCGCCGGTGTTCTTTCCCGACGACATCCCGGCACCGCCGAGGACGATGCCGAGCAGGCCCAGCACGATCCCGACGATCGGCACCCAGAACAGGATCAGGCCGAGCAGTCCGCAGACGAAGCCGGCGACGCCGAGCCCGTTGGTGGGTGCCGGCTGCCCGTAACCGTAAGGACCCGGGCCGTACGGACCCGGGCCGTACGGACCCGGGCCGTACGAGACCGGCGCGGGGCCGTACGCGGGGCCGCCGTAGGGCGGTTGCCCGTACGGCGGCTGGCCCGCGTACTGCGGCGGACCACCGTAGGCGTCATCCTCGGACGGTTGCCCGTAATGATCATGCGGTTGCACGGCATCCGTTCCGAGCGCTGGTACCGCGGCCGACCCGGGGAAGATCAGCCCGTGGTGCTGCTCCCCGTCGAGGCGACCACGGCGATGTCGATGACGATGAACACGATGCCGATGCAGAGCGCGATGATGCCGAACTTCTTCACCCGGTCGGCCTGGTACTGCGCGCCCTGGACATCGCCGGCGAACAGCGCGCGGTCGATGTTGCCCCACGCAGAGACCAGCGAGTAGATCGCGAGCGGCCAGAAGAACAGCCAGTTGACGACGAACCACCCGGTCGGCTTACGGACCGAACCACCGGCGTAGCCCGCCGGCGGGTACTGCTGGCCGTAGGGCTGCTGGCCGTACCCCTGCTGACCGGGCTGCTGCTGGCCGTACCCCTGCTGGCCATAGGGCTGCTGGCCGTACTGCGGCTGTCCGTAGGGCTGCTGCTGCCCGTAGCCGGGCTGCTGCGGCTGCTGGCCGTACGGAGCCTGGTTCGGCGGCGGGTAGGGACTGCTCACGGTGCTCTCCACATGTCTGAGGATGTTGGGCAGAGAGTAGGCGAGCCGGAGCCGCATGCCCAGCGCAGGAAAGCCCCAACGCCGTGTCGACCCCGAATCGTCATGTTTGCCGTGACGGACGATGCTGCGCGAGCCGGGCGAAAGCCGCGATGTCGAGGGTTTCGCCGCGCGCCGACGGGTCGATGCCCGCCGCGCGCAGCGCCGTCTCGGCGGCGGCCGGCGAGCCCGCCCACCCGGCGAGTGCCGCCCGCAGGGTCTTGCGACGCTGCGCGAACGCGGCGTCGACCGCGGCGAATACATCGGTCCGCCCGGCCGTGGTGGGCGGCGGATCGCGGCGCACCAGCCGCACCAGCCCCGAGTCGACCTTCGGCACCGGCCAGAACACCGACGGCGGCACCGCCCCGGCCCGCGTCGCCGCGGCGTACCAGGCGATCTTCGCGCTCGGCACGCCGTAGACCTTCGAGCCGGGCGCCGCGGCGAGCCGGTCGGCCACCTCGGACTGCACCATCACCAGCCCGCGTCGCAGCTGCGGCAGCACCGCCAGCAGGCGCAGCACGACCGGGACGGCGATGTTGTAGGGCAGGTTCGCCACGAGAGCGGTAGGGGCCGCGTCCGGGCAGGTCGTCGAGGCGCAGCGCGTCGGCGGTGACGACGGTGAGCTCACCGCCCGGTTGCCGCTCGGCCACGGTGGCGGGCAGCGCAGCGGCCAGCACCGGATCGATCTCCACCGCGGTGACGGGATGGCCCGCGGCCAGCAGGCCGAGGGTGAGCGAACCGAGACCGGGGCCGACCTCGAGCACCCGCTCGCCGGCGTCGAGCCCGGCCGTGCGGACGATGCGACGGATGGTGTTCGCATCGTGCAGGAAGTTCTGCCCGAGCGTCTTGGTCGGGCGGACGTCGAGCCGTGCCGCGAGTGCGCGGATGTCGGCCGGACCGAGCAGCGTGCCCGCCGGACGGGGATCCTCACGAACATGATCGCCGCCGAGACCGTCGGCGGGACCCATGTGTTTTAGTCTGCCAGCACTCGTCCCGGCTCCGATGGTCGCGATCACGCCGTCCGCGGTGCCAGGGAACCCGCAGTGAGGAGCGTTTCGTGGCCGACGTACTCGACGTGCGGGTGGGCGGGCAGCAGGCGACGGTCTCGCCCGGGAGCGAGTTCGTCATCGGGCGCTCGCCAGCAGCCGGGCTGCGGATCACCGACGACCCGCAGGTGTCCGGGCGGCACGTCGTGCTGTTCTTCGACGGCCAGTGGCGGGCTCGCAGCGAGGGTCGCAACGGCACCTACCTCAACGGGCAGCGCATCGAGACGGTGACCGTCTCGGGACCGACGACGCTGAACCTGGCCGATCCGCAGGGCACGCCGGTGCAGCTGCGCGTGGTGACCGGGCCGACCGGCGGCCCTGGCCCCTCCGGCCCCGCGTCCGGGTCGTTCGGGCCGCCGACACTGTCGACTCCACCGTCACCGGCCGGGCCACCGTCCGCACCGCCCGCACCACCGCGACCAGCCGGCCCGTCGGCCCCGTTCGGAGCGCCCGCGCCTACAGCACCACCCCGCCCGCTGCAGCCCCCCGCGCCCGCCCCGCAGCCGGCGCTGGCCGGGGCCACCGGGGGCACAGCCGGCGGCCCGCGCGCCACCGCCGGCTTCCCCGCACCGCAGGGCGGCTACCAGCCGGAGCCGTCCGCGGTGCACGAACTCGTCAACATCTCCGGCCGCATCACCGTCGGCCGCACGCCGGACAACACGATCGCCGTCGACGATCTGCTCGTATCGCGGCACCACGCCGTCCTGCAGTACGACGGCTCCGTCTGGACGTTGCGCGATCTCGGCAGCAGCAACGGCACCTACGTCGACGGGCAGCGGGTGTCGGTCGCGCAGATCGGCCCGAACAACCTCATCAGCATCGGGCACAAGACGTTCCGCCTCGACAACGGCCGGCTGACCGAGTTCGAGGACACCGGCGCGATCACCTTCGACGCGCACGCCCTGACGGTGCAGGCCGGCGAGCGCCGCATCCTCGACCGCGTCAGCTTCAGCCTCGAGCCCAACAACATGCTGGTCATCGTCGGACCCAGCGGGTCGGGCAAGTCGACGCTGCTCCGGGCGCTGACCGGCACCCGCCCGGCCAGCTCGGGCGGCGTCGGTTACGGCGGCCGCGACCTCTACACGAACTACGACGAGATCCGGCACCGCATCGGCCTCGTACCGCAGGACGACATCCTGCACCCTCAGCTGAAGGTGCGCGAGGCGCTGCAGTTCGCCGGGCAACTGCGCTTCCCGCCCGACGTCGACAAGGCCAACTGCGCCCGCCGCGTCGACCAGGTCATCCACGAGCTGGGGCTCGTCACGCAGGCCGAGCAGCGGGTATCGACGCTGTCCGGCGGGCAGCGCAAGCGGACCAGCACCGCGATGGAGCTGCTGACCCGGCCCTCGTTGCTGTTCCTGGACGAGCCGACCTCTGGCCTGGACATCAACCGGGACCGCGAGGTCATGCAGGTCCTGCGTCACCTGGCCGACGACGGTCGCACGGTCGTGGTCATCAGTCACAACGTCACCTACCTCGATCTCGCCGACCGCGTCCTCGTGCTGGCCACCGGCGGTCAGCTGGCCTACTACGGCCCGCCGCAGGACGCGCTGAACTTCTTCGGCTGCAGCGACTGGGCCGACATGTACGCCCTGTTGGAGCAGCCGCGACGCGACTGGTACGACCGCTATCTCAACTCCCCGGCCGGCCGTCGCTACGGACGCCTGCCGCAGACCGGGCCGCGCGCCGGCGCCGCCCAGCAGAACCAGGTCCAGGCCCCGCCGCCGCGCCAGCAGAACGCGATGTCGCAGTTCGCCACGCTGGCCAAGCGCTACATCAAGGTCATCGGCTCGGACAAGGCCTTCGTCGGGCTGACGACGCTCACGCCGCTGATCCTCGCGGTGTTCGCGCACGCGGTGCCCGGCAGTTCCGGGCTGAGCGCGCTCGACGCCCTGAAGAAGAAGACCCACTCCCCCGTCCAGCTGCTGCTGGTCCTGGTCATCGGGGCGTGCCTGAGCGGCAGCGCGGGAGCGGTGCGCGAGATCGTCAAGGAACGTGCGATCTTCAGCCGGGAGAGAGCCATCGGCCTGGCCTGGGGTCCCTACCTCGCGTCGAAGGTCGTGGTGCTGGCGGTCATCAGCGCGTTCCAGGCCGTGATCCTCACCGTGTTCGGCCTCATCACCGACCCCGGGCCGGACCACGGCCTGATCACCAGCTCCGGCACGGTCGACCTGGTGATCGTCATGGTGCTGGTGACGGTGGCGTCCATGGCGCTCGGGCTGCTGCTGTCCGCGGCCGTGACCAACGCCGACCGGACGATGCCCCTGCTCGTCCTGGTGATCATGGCGCAGCTGCTGCTCAGCGGCGGATTGTTCCCGGTCAAGGGCCGCGCCGTGCTCGAGCAGCTGTCCTGGCTCTCGCCCGCCCGCTGGGGCTACGCGGCCGGGTCGTCGGTCAGCCAGATCACGGCGAGCGGCACCGACGACCCGCTCTGGTACCACACGAAGCAGGCGTTCCTCGGCGATTCGATCATGCTGATCGTGCTGACCGCGGTGTACCTCGTGGCGACCGGGTTGCTGCTGCGACGGGTGGGACAGGTGCGGCCGCAGCAGCGCCGCTGAGGCCCTCCCGCACGTGGTGGTCCCACCCACTTACGGCGCGCGGTACCTGAGACTCCGTGTCACACTGGACAGTCGAGCCGCCTGTGGACCGCCGCGCCTTCGCGTGGGTGCCGTCCGCGCGCCGAACTACGGCGCCACTCCGGCGGTGGACGCAGCGACGAGGAGTGCACATGACACGGGCCCGCACGATCGACGACACCACCGGCCGCAGCGGGACCGGCGCGTCCCCGGGCGCCGGCGGCACCCGCCGGGGCCCGCGAGCGGCCAAGCCGACAACGCGCCCCGTCGAGTCGCCGCTCGCCACCGACCGCGTGCAGGCCCTCACCGCCCGCGCCGCCGCGGGCGGTGCCGACCCGGTCACCACCTACGCGCCGGCCACCGGCGCGCTGCTGGCCGAGCTCCCGCAGTCGTCGAACGACGACATCGACGACGCCTTCGCCAGGGCGCGGCGCGCGCAGCAGGCCTGGGCCCGCCGCCCGGTCGCCGAGCGCGCGAAGGTCTTCGCCCGCTTTCACGACCTGATCCTGGCGCGGCAGCGCGAGATCCTCGACATCGTCCAGCTCGAGACCGGCAAGGCGCGATCGCACGCCTTCGAGGAGGTCATGGACGTCGCGATCAACTCCCGCTACTACTCCGGCACCGCCGCCGATCACCTGCGCCCGCGCAACCGCGGCGGCGCGATCCCTGTGCTCACCACGGCCCGCGAGATCCGGCACCCGAAGGGCGTCGTCGTCGTCATCTCGCCGTGGAACTACCCGCTCGCCCTGTCGGCCTCCGACGCGCTGCCCGCCATCATCGCCGGCAACGCCGTCGTCAGCCGCCCCGACAACCAGACGGCGCTCACCACCCTGTGGGCGCACGAGCTGGCCGAGGAGGCCGGGCTGCCGGCCGACGTCTGGCAGGTCGTGCTCGGTCGCGGGCGCAACCTCGGCTCGGCGCTGATCGACCAGGCCGATTTCGTCGACTACACCGGCTCGACCTCGACCGGACGCACCATCGCCGCGCAGGCGGCGGCGCGACTCGTCGGCTGCTCACTGGAGCTGGGCGGCAAGAACCCGATGCTCGTACTCGACGACGCCGACCCCAAGAAGGCCGCCGAGGGCGCCGTCCGCGCCTGCTTCGCCTCCGCCGGCCAGCTCTGCGAGTCGATGGAGCGCATCTACGTCCACGAGGCCGTCTACGACCGCTTCCTCGAGGAGTTCGTCGGACGTGTCGAGGCCATGCAGCTCGACGGCGAGCTCGCCTACGGCGCCGACATGGGATCGCTGACGCTGCCGCGCCAGCTCGAGGCCGTGCAGGACCACGTCGAGGACGCACGCCGCAAGGGCGCCACCGTGGTCGCCGGTGGCCGCGCCCGTCCCGATCTCGGGCCGTTGTTCTACGAGCCCACCGTGCTCACCGGTGTCCAGCCTGGGATGGCGCTCTACCGCGACGAGACGTTCGGGCCGGTCGTGTCGGTCTACCGCGTGGCCAGCGAGGACGAAGCGATCGAGCAGGCGAACGACACCCCCTACGGCCTCAACGCCAGCGTGTGGAGCCGCAGCCAGGCCCGTGGGCGACGCGTCGCCGAGCGCGTGCACGCCGGCGCCGTGAACGTCAACGAGGGCTACATCGCCGCCTGGGGCAGCGTGCAGGCTCCGTCGGGCGGACTCGGGGACTCCGGCCTGGGACGCCGGCACGGGGCCGAGGGCATCCTGAAGTACACGAACGTGCAGACCGTCGCCGTGCAACGGGTGCTTCCGATCGCGCCGCTGCCGGGTATGACCGACGCAGTCTGGGCAAAGACCATGACCGGCGCGCTGTGGGCGATGCGCCGCCTCGGGATCAAGTGAAGGCGGGACGATGAAGTCAGTCTCCGGCAAGACCGTGCTCGTGACCGGGGCCGCGCGCGGCCTGGGCAAGCTGTTCGCGCAGACGGCGGTGCGCGAGGGCGCCGCCGCCGTCGTGCTCTGGGACGTCGACGAGGTAGCGCTGAAGGAGACCGCGAGCGAGTTGGAGCAGCAGGGCGGCACGGTGCACACCTACGTCGTGGACGTGTCGAAGTCGGCGGCGATCACCCGCGCGGCGAAGGCCGTCCGCAGCGAGGTCGGCGACGTCCACGTGCTCGTGAACAACGCCGGGATCGTCCGCGGCAACGGCTACTTCTGGGAGAACGAGGCCAAGGACGTCGAGGCCACGCTGGCGATCAACGCCACGGCCCCGATGCTCATCACCCGCGAGTTCCTGCCGGCCATGGTCGAGGCGGACGGCGAGTGCCGGGTGCTGAACATCGCATCGTCGGCGGGGCTCAACGCGGTGCCGCGCCTCGCGGCCTACTGCGGGTCGAAGTGGGCCGCCGTCGGCTGGTCGGACTCGATCCGGCTCGAGCTGGAGCAGTCGGGCAACGACCACGTGCGCGTCACCACGGTCTGCCCGACCTACATCAACACCGGCATGTTCGACGGTGCGTCCGGCATCCTGTTCACGCCGATGCTCGAGCAGAACGACGTCGTGCGCGAGGCCTGGAAGACCATGCTCAAGGGCGGCCCGCTGCTGATCATGCCGTGGACGTCACGGATCAACAAAGTGCTCACCGGCGTGCTGCCGACCCGCGCCCGCGACCTGTGGCTGCGCCGCACCGGCGTCTACGACTCGATGTCGCAGTTCGTCGGCCACGGCAAGTAGACCGGGGCCGGGAGCGACGGAGCTCAGTACCAGTTGTGGGCCTGCCACCACGACCAGGCGCCGCACGGCGTGTGGTAGCGCGAGGCGATGTAGTGCAGGCCCCACTTGATCTGGGTGGTCGCGTTGGTCTGCCAGTCGGAGCCGAACGCCGCCATCTTGCTGCCCGGTAGCGCCTGCGGGATGCCGTAGGCGCCGCTGGGGTTCGCGGCGTCGGTGCGCCAGCCGCTCTCCCGCGTCCACATCTGGATCAGGCAGGAGTACTGGTCCGCCCCCCACCCGCGCTGGGCGGCGAGGGCTTTGGCGATGGCCTTGGCCGAGCCGGGCTGCGGCTGGGTGTCCATGGTCATGGAGCCCTCGGCGTCGGCCGTGGACGCCGTACGGGTGCCGATCCGCACGACCTCGGCCTGCGGTTTGCGCACCATCGTCGACGCCAGCTTCGGCCCGGCCACCACCTTGCCGTTCCTGGAGGTCGCGGCGTAGGTGATCTTCATCGACCCGTCCTTGCCGTGCGCGACGGTCTTGGTGGTGCCGGCCGGCAGGGCGGGGTCGGCGACCTGGGTGACGGGGTAGCGGACGAGCACGGTGCGGGTCACGGTCCGCTCACCGCTGCGCGTCAGGGTCACGACCTGACCGGCCGAGAGCGTCGAGCCCTGGGGGGCCGAGAGGGTGTCCTTCGGGCCGACGGTGACCTTGAGGTCGCGCAGCAGCTGCCCGACGGTCACATCGGTCGTGCTCACCCGCTCACTGGTGCCGTCGTGGACGACGGTGACGCTGCGCGGGGTGCGGATGGCGATGCCCGTCGGCGCCAGGGGCAGCCGGCGCGAGCGCGAGACGGACACGAAGTCCGTCGAGGTGTAGCCGAGCTGGGCCAGCGCCTGCTGCACGGTCGGCGCGGTGGTCCAGACGTCCTTGCGCTTGCCGTCGACGTCGAGGCGCAGCAGGTGGCCGTGGCGCAGCACGATCGTCATGCCGGAGTGGACCTTCGACTGCCCGCTCGGCGCGACGAGGTCGTGGGCGCCCAGCTGCAGGTGCCGGTTGGCGAGCACGCCGCTCACGTCGGCCGCGCTGGTCGACACCCGCTCGGCCTTGCCGTCCACCACCAGGTGCACCGTCTTGTCGACCGCGCCCCAGGCGACTGGGGCGGCGACCAGACCGGCCAGCACCGCGCCGTACAGGCCGTACTTGATGCTTCGCAGCACTGAGCGACTTCTCCATCCGTGCGCGGCTCAGGCCGCGATCGTTCCGAGGGGACTCGGCGGTCGGTCACGAAACTGTAACGGACCCCCGCCGCGCAGGCACGCCGGCGTCAGAGATTGGCGCCGCACACCGGCCAGGGGCTCGAACCGCGGGCGTTGTAGAGCCGCGTGGCCACGGCGATCTGCTGCTCGCGGCTGGCGAGGTCGGCCCGCGGGGCGTAGGAGCCGCCGCCGTAGGCCAGCCAGGTGCCGGAGTCGAACTGCAGGCCGCCGTAGAACCCGTTGCCGGTGTTGGTGTGCCAGTTCCCACCGGACTCGCACGAGGCGACCCCGTCCCAGTTCAGGCCGTTGTTCGACAGCTTCGGCGCCGCACTGGAATGAACGACCGGGTGCTTCTTGGTGCCGACGGTCTCGTGCTCGGTCACCGGCTGGCGGACCGTGGTGGTCGAGACCTGCTTCTTGCCGGTCTGCTTGCCGTCGACGTAGACAACCTCGTACACGACGTCCTGCTGGCCTTCCTGGCCGTGCTTGGTGACGGTGACGTCGCCCTGGTACTTCTTGGGGTCGCTGGACTTCACGACCGAGTAACTGATCGAGCGGTGCGAGGTGAGCCGCTTGGTGACGACGCGCTGCACGCGGATCGTCATGCCGTCGGTCAGCGGCGAGGTGCGCGACGGCGACACGAGGTCGTGGGCGCCCATCGGCAGATTCATGCTCGTCAGGACCTCGGCGACATCCGGCGCGGTCGAGACGACCTGCTGTTTGGTCCGGTCGTGGACGACCACGACGTGCTTCGAGGTACGCAGCGTCAGATCGGTCGCGCCCAGCGGCAGGCGCCGGGATCGCGAGACCGAGACGAAGTCCGAGGTCGGGTAGCCCAGCTGGGCCATCGCGGCGGCGACGGTGCGCGCCGTGGTCCACACCGTGCGCGGCTGCCCGTCGACCATCAGATGCAGCTGCCGCCCGCGGTTCAGGACGATCTTCGAGTTGTCCTTCACGTGCGAGGTCAGGCTGGGGGCCACCAGGTCGTGCGGGCCGGCGACGTAACCAGCCGACTTCAGGGCTCCCTTGACGGTGCCGGAGTCCGTCACGACCTTCTTGGCCGCGCCGTCGACCACGACCGTCACCGGAGTACCGCTCGACGCCGTGGCGAAGGCGGTGATGCCGCCCACGAGCCCGGCGAGGACTGCGGCGGACACGCCGTATTTGACACTGCGATGCACAAGCGACTCCTCTACTTCCCCGGCGCTGGCGCGCTGGTTGGTCACGACAACGTAACGAGGCCTGCTGCGGCGGGACAAACCCGGGGACCGGAAATGTTCGATCGCAGGACAGGCGGGGTCGGTCGAACGAGGCGAATCCGGCCCGCTTCTGGGCTGAATTCGGGCATTCGTCCGGCACCCACGGGCACAGCGGGGGCTTCGGGAGCCGCCGCGATCCGGGGGGTAGGACGGCCTGTCTGAATGGCAGGTCGAGGGTCGCAGCACGGGGTAGCACCGCCTGCTGAGCGACTCCTGGCACAGAAGGGCAGAGTTGGCTGTGAGCCCGCCCACGCGGACACCGGATCCGCCGTCAGACGGGAAGCCCGAAAACCCTCCGGCCGGTGCCCTGGACCGCCGCACAGAGGACCTCGACGTCGACCTGCATGGCCGCGGCGAGCCCGCGCACGGTCAGCGGGAGCAACCGCGGGGCGTTGGGGCGGCCCCGCCACGGATGCGGGGTGAGGAACGGTGCGTCGGTCTCGACCAGCACCTGCTCGACCGGCACGACGGCGGCCGCCTCGCGCAACCCCGGCGCGTTGCGGAAGGTCACGACGCCGGGGAAGGACAGCACGTAGCCCGCCGTCGCGCACTCCCGGGCCATCGCGGCGTCGCCGGAGAAGGCATGGAAGACGACACGGTCCGGCGCGCCCTCCTCGCGCAGGATGCGCAGGACGTCGTCGTGGGCGTCCCGGTCGTGGATCATCAGCGGCAACCCGGCCCGCTTCGCCAGATCGATGTGGCGGCGGAAGTGGTCCTGCTGCAGAGGCGGCTCGGTGCGGTCCCAGTAATAGTCCAGTCCCGTCTCGCCGACTGCGACCACGCGCGGGTCCGCGGCCAGCCGTTCCAGTTCGGCGTAGCCGGCGTCGTCGAGCCCAGCCACCTCGGTGGGGTGGACGGCGACCGCCGCGTACACGTCCGGATGGGCGTTGGCCGCCCCCACACACCACCGTGACGACGCGATCGTGTCGCCGACCGTCACGGCGGCGACGACACCAACGGCCCGCGCCTCAGCCATGACGTCAGCGACGAAGGCAGAATCGGCGGCCACTCCGGCCCGCTCCGCGATTGCGTCCAGATGCGTGTGCGCGTCGAAAACGGGAGCCGCCAACGGATCGCACCCGAAGTCAGCGGTCATCACGCGCCGGGAGCGAGCCGGGCCAGTTCCTCGTCCGCAACCGCCGGGTCGAGCTTGGTGAAGACAGGTTTGGGCGGCTGCACCGGGCGGCCGACCTCGAGCGGAACGGATTCCCAGCGCGCCCCGGTGTCGTAGTCACCTGTCAACACGGCGTACGACGGCGTACCGGCCGCGGTGGCCTCGTCGACCTCGACGAGGTCGGGCATCGCCGCCCAGCGGTCCGTCCCCCGCATCATGGCAGCCACCCTCGACGACGAGGACGGCAGGAACGGCGTCAGCATCGTCTTCACGTCATCGACGACCTGCAGCGCGACGTGCAGCACCGAGGCCATCCTGTCCGGGTCGGTGTTCTTCAGCTTCCACGGTTCCATGTCCGACAGGTACTTGTTCGCCGCCGACACCACACCCATCACGTCACCGATGGCGGCCTTCTGCCGGGACCTCGCCAGCAACTGCCCGACGCCATCGAAGGCGTTGCCTGACAGGTTCAGCAGTGCACGGTCGGCGTCGGTGAGTTCGCCCGGCGCCGGGATCGTCCCGAGGTTCTTCGCCGTCATCGACAGCGTGCGGTTGACCAGGTTGCCCCAACCGGCGACCAGCTCGTCGTTGTTGCGCCGCACGAACTCTGCCCAGGTGAAGTCCGTGTCCTGGTTCTCGGGGCCGGCGACGGCCAGGTAGTAGCGCAGCGCGTCGGCGTCGTACCGCGACAACATGTCACCGACATAGATGACGACGTTGCGCGAGGAGGAGAACTTACGCCCCTCCATCGTCAGGAACTCGCTGGACACCACCTCGTACGGGAGGTTCAGCGCGCCCAGCGAACCCGGTGTGCCGCCCTTCGCCCCGACGCCCGAGTACCCCATGAGCATCGCCGGCCAGATCTCGGCGTGGAAGACGATGTTGTCCTTACCCATGAAGTAGTAGCCCCGCGCCTCGGGGTTCTGCCACCAGGCGCGCCACGCCTCGGGGTCACCTGTCAGCTGCGCCCACTGGATCGACGCCGACAGGTAACCGACTACTGCGTCGAACCATACGTAGATCGACTTGTCCGGACGGTCCCGCCAGCCGTCGAGCGGCACCGGGATGCCCCACTCGAGGTCACGGGTGTACGAGCGCGGCTTGAGGTCGTCGAGCAGGTTGAGGCTGAACTTCTGGACGTTGGGCCGCCAATGGTCCTGTTTGCCGAGCCACTCGGCCAACACCTCGCCGAAGGCGGGCAGGTCCAGCATCATCTGCTCGATCTCGACGAACTTCGGCGTCTCGCCGTTGATCCGCGAGACAGGATTGATGAGGTCGACGGGATCGAGCTGGTTGCCGCAGTTGTCGCACTGGTCACCGCGCGCGGCCGGGTAACCGCAGATCGGACAGGTTCCCTCGATGTACCGGTCGGGCAGGGTTCGCCCGGTCGACGGGCTGATGGCACCGAGCTGGGTCTGGGGGAACACGTAACCGTTCTTCAGCAACCCCAGGAAGATCTCCTGCGCCACGGCGTAGTGGTTCTTCGTCGTCGTGCGGGTGAACAGGTCGTAGGACAACCCCAGCTTCTGCAGGTCCTTCGCGATCACCAGGGCGTTGCGGTCGGCCAGCTCGCGGGCGGTGACGCCCTCCTTGTCGGCCTGCACCTGGATCGGGGTGCCGTGCTCGTCGGTGCCGCTGACCATGAGCACCTTGTTGCCCGCCATCCGCTGGTAGCGGCTGAACACGTCGGACGGGACGCCGAAGCCGGCGACGTGCCCGATGTGCCGCGGGCCGTTGGCGTACGGCCACGCGACGGCGGTCAAAATGTGCTCGTTGCTCACGCCTCCAGCGTAGTGAGGCCGCGCCGACCCTTTCCCGGTCAGCCGGCGGCGCGGGTGTAGCGCTCGCCCAGCCGGCGTAGAGCCTCCGACAGTTCGGGCGAGTCGTCGGCCTCGAAGTCGCAGTCGAGCATGCCGAGCCAGAACGCGACCTCGTCGACCGACCGGCCGCCGAGCGTGACCCGGCACCGGTCGGGGCCGACCGGCTCGACGCTGCCGCCCTCGAGCCACGGCCCGAAGCGCTGGGCCACCCGTTCGGCCGGGGCGTGGACCAGCGCCCGGCCCCGCGTCCGAACGCGCACCTGACGCGTCTTGCCGGCCACCCAGGCGGCCACGTCCTCGGCCGGCAGCGGCCGGAGCGCGAACCGGTGGCCCACCGAACGGGCCCCGTGCACCCGGTCGACGCGGAACGTGCGCCAGTCGTCGCGGTCGACGTCGTAGGCGACCAGGTACCACCGGGCCCCCATCGACACGAGGCGGTACGGCTCGACGCGGCGCTCGGACTCCGAACCGTCGTGCGCACGGTAGGCGAAGCGCAGGATCTCCCGGTCCCGGGCGGCCGCGGCGAGCAGGGCCAGGGCGCCGGTGTCGGTCTGCGGCCCGCGCGAGCGGTACGCCACGCGCAACGTGTGGGTCTGCAACGCGTCGACCTGGCGACCGAGCCGCTTCGGCAACACCTGCTGGAGCTTGGTGAGCGCCCGCAGGGCCGATTCCTGCATCCCCGCCCCGCCCGTCGCGGTGCGCAGGCTCACCGCGACCGCTACCGCCTCGTCGTCGTCCAGCAGCAGGGGCGGCATCGCGGCACCGGCCGACAGCCGGTACCCCCCGACGTTGCCGCGGGCGGCCAGCACCGGATAGCCCAGCCGGCGAAGTCGCTCGACGTCGTTGCGCACGGTGCGGGTCGTGACGCCGAGCCGGTCCGCCAGCTCCGGACCGGGCCACTCCCGCGGCGTCTGGAGCAGGGACAGGAGGGCGAGCAGTCGTGCCTGCGTCTCGGCCATGGGTGCAGATTAGTTGTCCATCAGGAACGAAACATTCCTGATGGCTTCCTAGCGTCGGGTTCGACCGAGACACCGTCAGAAGGAGCAGGCCATGACCGCAGTACTCGTGGATCCGCCCGAGCAGGTGAGTGCTCCGGCGCGCGACGGGACGGAGACCGCGCCACGTGTGTGGGCCGGCTTCGCCGTCGTGCTCGCCGCGATGATCCTGAACATCCTGGACTCGACGATCGTGAACGTCGCCGCGCCCGCGATCCAGCGCGACCTGCGGCTGTCGGACTCGGCGCTGGAGTGGATCGCGGCCTCGTACACGCTCTCGCTCGCCGTCGGGCTGATGACCGGCGCCCGGCTCGGGGACATGTTCGGCCGGCGGCGCATCCTGCTCGTCGGGCTGACCGGCTTCGTCCTGGCCTCCGTGACCTGCTCGTGCGCCTGGAGTCCGGGCGCCCTGATCGCGGCGCGGGTCGCGCAGGGCCTCGCGGCGGCCCTGATGATGCCGCAGTGCTTCGGCCTGATCCGCGATCTGTTCCCTCCTGCCCGGATGGGCACGGCGTTCGCAGCGCTCGGTCCCGTCATCGGCTTGTCGACGGTGCTCGGGCCGGTCGTGGCCGGACTGCTCGTCCGGGCCGATCTACTGGGCACCGGCTGGCGGGCGCTGTTCCTGATCAACGTCCCCGTCGGCGTGTTCGCGCTGGCGCTCGGCGCCCGCGTGCTGCCGTCCGCGCGGCCGCGGAGAGCGGGCCTGCAGCTGGACGCCGTCGGCACCTGCCTGATGGCCGTCGTGGCGTTCCTGATCGTGTTTCCGCTCGTCGACGGCCGCACGCTGGGGTGGCCGGGCTGGATCTTCGGCGTGCTGGCCGCGGCCGTGCCGGTGCTGGCGGCCTTCGTCGTGCACCAGCGCCGTCGCCTGGCCGCCGGCCGTTCCCCGCTCGTCGAGTACAGCGTCCTGCGCAAGCGGTCCTACCTTTCCGGCGTGGCCTTCGTGCTGGTCTTCTTCGCCACCATCGTTGGCTTCTCGCTCACGGTCGGGCTGTTCCTGCAGCTGGGCCTGGGCTGGTCGCCGTTGAGGTCGGCGTTGTACCTCGCAGCCCTGGCCGTGGGTGCGTTTCTCGGCTCCGGAGTGGGTGCCTGGGCGGCGACCGCCGTGGGCCGGCCGATCCTGCACGTCGGGCTCACGCTGATGGGTGCGGGCATCGTGCTGCTGTACCTGTCGCTGCGTGGGTCGGGCGGCGACGTCGGCTTCGGCGAGCTGGCCCCGGGGCTGGCCGTCTTCGGCACCGGGATGGGCATGATCTTCGTGCCGCTGTTCAGCATCGTGATCGGCGACATCGAGGACCACGAGGTCGGCTCGGCGTCCGGCCTGCTCGAGTCGGTGCAGCAGCTCGGCGCCTCGCTCGGGGTCGCGACGCTGGCGACGCTGTTCTTCAGCCGGTTCGCGCTGCAGGACGGAGGTCCGCGGGCCGCGGTGGCGGCCGGCCGGCAGCTGACGGCCGTCGAGGACACGTTGCTCGCGACGCTGGTGCTCATCGGCGTCGGCCTGGTTCTCGCGTGCTTCCTGCCTCGACGCGCTCACGCGACGCACTGACCCCGACGGTCGCGTGGGTGCGGGCGGCGTGCCTCAGGCGTTCTTCGCCGCGACGACGGCGTCGAAGACCTGGCGCTTGGGCACCGCCCGCTCCCGCGCGACCTCGGCGATCGCCTCCTTGCGCGGCTGCCCGGCCGCCTCGCGCGCGGCCACGGCCGCCACGAGCTCGTCGGCGGTGACCGGGACGGTAGACGAGTCGGCGCCGCCCACCACGACCGTGATCTCGCCGAGGACCTCACCCGTGGCCCAGTCCGCGAGTTCGCCCAGCGACACCGCGCCGGATCTCTTCGTGGGTCTTGGTGAGTTCGCGGCACACCGCGGCATGCCGGTCCGGCCCGAACGCCTCGCGCGCATCGGCGAGCATGGCGGCGAGGCGGTGCGGCGCCTCGAAGAACACCATCGTCCGGGGTTCGCGGGCCAGCGCAGCCAGGGCCCGGGCCCGCTCCCCCGGGCGGCGGGGCAGGAATCCCTCGAAGCAGAACCGGTCCACGGGCAGGCCGGACACCACGAGCGCGGTCGTGACCGCCGACGGTCCCGGCAGGCACGTCACCTCGAAGCCCTCGGCCACCGCAGCGGCGACCAGCCGGTAGCCGGGATCGGACACCGACGGCATCCCGGCGTCGGTGACGACCAGGACGTCGGCGCCCTCGCGCAGCGCGTCGAGCAGTTGTGGCACGCGGCCGGTCTCGTTGGCGTCGAAGAACGACACGACGCGGCCGCTCGGGGTCACGTCGAGATCTCGGCACAGCCGCCGCAGCCGGCGGGTGTCCTCGGCGGCCAGCACCCCGGAGCCGGCAAGTGCTTCCCGCAGGCGCGGCGTGGCGTCGTCGGGTCGGCCGATCGGGGTCGCGGCGAGCACCACCCGGCCGCTGCCGCCCGCTCCCTCGTCCACGCCCGGAACGGTAGCGGCCCCGTTCCCCTCTACCATCGGTCGCGTGACGGCGACGCTGGACGCCCCGCCCGGCGCGGGGACCTCCGACCGCCCGCCGCCCGAGCCACCGCACGTCACCCGCCGCGTCCCGCCGAGCCTGCAGCCGTGGAAGGACCCACGTCCGGGCATCGGTCGTCTGGTGCTGGTCGCGATGACCGCCTTCGCCGCGCTGACCCGCTTCTGGGCCCTCGGCGCCCCGCCGGGACGCAACGTCGTGCCGCAGAACGGCATGAACTTCGACGAGATCTACTACGCCACCGAGGCGCAGGAGCTGCTGCGGTACGGCTACGAGGACAACCGTGGCTACATGTTCATCGTCCATCCCCCGCTCGGGAAATGGCTGATCGCCTTCTCCGAGTACCTGTGGGACGGCAGCCCCTCGCAGTACCTCACGAACTCCCTCGGCTGGCGCATCGCGCCGGCGCTGGCGGGTGTCGCCGGCGTGATCATGATGACCCGCATCGTGCGGCGGCTCATGCAGTCCAACCTGTTCGGCGCAGTCGGCGGGGCCCTGATGGCCATGGAGGGCATGTCGCTGGTGCTCGCCCGGACGGCGATCCTCGACATCTTCCTGCAGACCTTCGTCATCGCGGCTTTCGGTGCCCTCGTGCTCGACCGCGAGAAGATGCGGGCCCGCCTCGCCGACCTGCTCGCCGACGGGGCCGACCTGTCCGCCGGTGCGCCGACGCTGGGGCCGAGGCCGTGGCGCGTGGTCGCCGGCGTCATGATCGGGGCGGCGGCCGGCGTGAAGTGGACGGCGTTGTCGTTCTTCCTCGCCTTCTGGATCCTGTCGCTGCTCTGGGACCGGGCCGCGCTGCGGGCGGCCGGCGTGCGGCGCCCGACCCGCAGCTGGCTCCGGCGGGCCGTGCTGCCCAGCCTGGGGTCACTGATCGCGACGCCCGTCCTCACCTATCTGGTCTGCTGGCTCGGCTGGTTCACCGGCGAGAACTCCTGGAACCGGCACTGGGCCGACACGCACACCGCGTCCACCCACCTGCACCTGGCGGGTATCTCGATCCCCTTCACCTGGGCGTGGGTGCCCGGACCGCTTCGTTCGCTCGGCTCGTACACGCTGAACGCCTACCGCTTCCACGAGGGACTGGACAGCCCGCACGCCTACGGCTCGAACCCGTGGAGCTGGCTGGTGCTGGGCCGGCCCGTCGACTTCTACTACAACGGCAGCGAGCGCACCTGCGGCGCGTCATCCTGCTCGCGCGAGGTGCTGCTCATCGGTACGCCGCTGATGTGGTGGGCCTTCGTGCCCATGCTGCTGTGGCTGGCCTGGCACTGGTTCACGACCCGTGACTGGCGTGCCGGCGCGGTGTGGATGGCGTTCGCGGCCGGCTGGCTGGTGTGGTTCCAGGACCTCAAGCGCACGGCGTTTTTGTTCTACATGGCGCCGCTGGTGCCGTTCCTCATCATCGGGTTGACGCTGGCGCTCGGCGTCATGCTCGGCCCGGCACTGCGGCCCGCGGACGGTGATCCGGACCGAGCCGAGCGCCGCCGACGCCGTCGGACGTGGGGCATGGCGGGGGTGACGACGTACCTCGCGCTGGTGGTGGTTGACTTCATCTGGATGTGGCCGCTGTTCACCGGCGGTCTGCTGACCTACGCGGAGTGGCACGCGCATATGTGGCTTCCCTCGTGGGTATGACCGCCTAAATAACTGACTTCTGATGGAGGACCCGTTTATGAGCCTGTCGGCGAAAGCCCGCCGCGCCCCCGTCCGCGCTGTCACCGGCGCGTACATCCTGCAATCGGGCCTGGGCAAGTTGAAGGCCGACGAGGAGACCGCCAAGGGACTGCACGGTTTCGCCTCAGGTACCTACGGGTTCCTCGGCAAGGTCGACCCGAAGCTGTTCGCCAAGGGACTCGGCGCCGGCGAGATCGCCCTCGGCTCGCTGGTCCTGGCCCCGTTCGTGTCGCCGGTCGTTGCCGGTCTCGGCATCGCGGGCTTCTCCGGTGCGCTGGTGAACCTGTACTGGAAGACGCCGGGCATGCACCAGCCGAACGACCCGCGCCCGACGCCGCAGGGCATGGCAATGTCCAAGGACGTGTGGATGGCGGGTATCGGCGTCGCCCTCGTCGCCGACGGGCTCCTCGAGCCGGCCCACGACAAGAAGGTCGAGGTCTCCGCGACCCGGCAGGGCAAGAAGCTCGGCAAGCAGAGCCGCAAGGACAGGAAGGCGGCCAAGAAGTCGCGGGCCGAGGCCCGTGAGCACGCCCTCGAGGCCACCAAGGGTGCGAGCTACGAGCTGGGCCGCCGCGCGCAGAAGGCTGCGAACAAGGCGGCCGAGAAGGCGTCGAAGCAGGCCAAGAAGGCGTCCTCGTCGGACGCCGCAGCGAACGCCCGCAAGGTCGCCCTGGACGCACGCGCCTCGGTCCTGCAAGCGGTCGACGAGTACCGCCCGGTCGTCGCCGACAAGGCCAAGCAGGCTGCCGGCGTCGCCCGCGACTACGCCGACGAGTACGGCCCGGTGGTGGCCGGCAAGGCCAAGCAGGCCGCCGACGTCGCCCGCGGCGCAGTCGACGACTACGCCCCCGTCGTGGCCGAGAAGGCCAAGCAGGTCGCCGACGTCGCCCGCGGCGCAGTCGACGACTACGGCCCCGTCGTGGCCGAGAAGGCCAAGCAGGTCGCCGACGCCGCCCGCGGCGCGGTCGACGAGTACGGCCCCGTCGTCGCCAAGAACGCCAAGCAGGCACGGGACGCCGCGCAGGCCGCCGCCGAGCAGGCGCGGGTGGCGGGGCTACGGGCCCGCGACCGCGTCGCCGGCTGACCTGGCGTACCCGCACTGGCGGAGATCGTTTCGAGACGGCCCGGATCCTCGTGATCCGGGTCGTTTCGTTTGCGCCCGCGATCTGACAGGGTCGCCTCATGCGCTACCCGTTGACCGTCTCGAACTTCCTCGACCGCGCCACCACCGTCTACCCCGACCGCGTCGGCGTCGTGGACGAGCCGGACCAGCCGGCGCCTAGCCTGGGCGAACTGACCTACCGCAGAATGGGTGAGCTCGCCGCAGCTCAGGCGGCCAAGCTGGACCAGCTGGGCGTGCCCACCGGCGGCCGCGTGGCCCTCGTGTCGCAGAACTCGGCCCGCATGCTCACGTCGTTCTTCGGCATCAGCGGGTACGGGCGGGTATTCGTGCCGATCAATTTCCGGCTGTCGCTGTCCGAGATCCGCTACATCGTCGAACACTCCGGCGCCGAGGTCGTCTACGTCGACCCGGAACAGAAGAAGATCTTCGACGGGCTGGACGTGCCGCAGAAGTTCGTCCTCGGCGAGGACGACGAGCTGTACCTGCCCGACACCGAACCGCGCCCGTGGGACGAGCCCGACGAGAACGCCACGGCGACGATCAACTACACCTCGGGCACGACGGCGCGCCCGAAGGGCGTGCAGCTGACGCATCGCAACAACTGGCTCAACGCCACGGTGTTCGGACTGCACACCACCATCAGCGATCGCGACGTCTACCTGCACACCCTGCCGATGTTCCACGCGAACGGCTGGGGCATGCCGTTCGGCATCACCGGGGTCGGCGCGCAGCACATCGTGTTGCGCAAGGTCGACGGCACCGAGATCCTGCGGCGGATCGAGCGGCACGGTGTCACGATCATGTGCGCCGCGCCGGCCGTCATCTCCGCCGCGCTCGACGGCGCGCAGAACTGGAACGGCGAGATTCCCGGCCGGGACCGCGTCCGCATCATCGCCGCCGGCGCCCCGCCGCCCACCCGCACCATCGAGCGGGTCATCGACGAGCTCGGTTGGGAGTTCATCCAGATCTACGGCCTCACTGAGACCTCCCCGCTCGTGACCGTCAACCGCTCCCGCGCCGAGTGGGACGAGCTGAGCACGCACGAGCGCGCCAAGCGCCTCGGCCGGGCCGGCGCCCCGGCCCTCGGCGTGCGGGTCACCACCGACGTCGACGGCGAGGTGCTGACGCAGTCCAACCACAACCTGGAGGGGTACTGGGAGCAGCCGGACGCCACGGCCGAGGCGCAGCAGGGAAACTGGTTCCACACCGGTGACGGGGGCCTGATCGACGACGACAACTACCTCGTCATCTCCGACCGCAAGAAGGACGTGATCATCTCCGGCGGTGAGAACGTGTCGTCCATCGAGGTCGAGGACGCCCTGATGTCGCACGACGCGGTCAAGGAGGTCGCGGTCATCGGTATCCCGGACGAGAAGTGGGGCGAGCTGGTCACGGGCCTGGTGGTCACGGACGGGTCCGACGTCACGGCCGCCGACCTCATCGCGCACTGCCGCGAGAACCTCGCCGGGTACAAGTGCCCGAAGCGCATCGAGTTCGTCGAGTCGCTGCCGCGCACCGCCACCGGCAAGCTGCAGAAGTTCAAGCTGCGAGAGTCGTACTGGGCCGGTCAGGAACGTCAGGTCAACTGAGCGGCCCGCGCCCGTTCGGGCACCTGCTGCGCCGCCGGGCGGCCACCCAGCCGGGGCGGCAGCCAGCGGTCGATCAGTAGCGCCGTACCCAGCACGACGGCGGTCGAGAGGCCCGCGGCGCCGATCGTGTCCGTCGAGTAGTGGAACACCCCGCGGGTCAGGGCGATCGACGCCACCGCCACCCAGGCGAGCAGGACGATCGCCACGCCGGTCCTGGCACGCCGCCCGATCGGCAGCTGGCACGCCACGAGGAAGAGCACCAGGGCGGCGCAGGTGACACCCGCCTGGTGGCCGCTCGGGTAGGAGCCGACGGCCCCGGTGCGTAGCTGGTTGTTCACGAGCATGGGCCCGGGCCGGTCGAGCACCGGTTTCAGGATCTCCGACGTGAGCACCACCCC
Source organism: uncultured Actinomycetota bacterium (assembly GCA_963787985.1). GTDB lineage: Bacteria > Actinomycetota > Actinomycetes > Mycobacteriales > Jatrophihabitantaceae > Jatrophihabitans. The sequence continues at coordinate 585,774 of CAWBEL010000001.1, forward strand.
GGCCACCGGTGCCACGACCGCGAGCAAGGCGACGTCGACACGACGCACGACCAGTGCACCGACGAGGACGAAGGCCATCAGCGAGACGGCGATGGCCGGCTGGGTGAACCCGAACAGCTGACCCGAACCCCACGCGCCGATGTGGGCGTCGAGGGTGTGCAGGATCCAGCTGTCGTAGGACGTCCAGCCGTCGTGGAAGGTCAGGACGCCCAAGACCACGGCTACCCCGATGCCGGCCGTGATCGCGGACTGCGCCACGGGACGCCAGCGCTCGTGCACCAGGCCCGACGTCGTCCCCACGTCGTCCATGATCCCCGACCGAGCTGTGGGCCGGCCGGGACGTTGCGCACAATCGCGGGTGTCGCGCGCTTCCCGGCGCGGGGCGCGGCGGGCATAGTTCCTCAGGTGCAGACCGTCGGGTTGTCGATCAGCCACTCCTTCGAGGTGGCCGGCGTCCTGACGGTGGCCGGGGCGGGAATGTCGCTGGCCGGCAACGCCCGGGTGCGCTGGGTCGGCGCCTTCCTGAGGGAGGCGGCGGTGATCGGCGCGCTCTACGCGCTGTGGCAGCTCGCTGGCCAGGTGTCGATCACCGGCACCCAGGACGCCTTCCGCCGCGCAGCCTGGATCGCGCACACGGAGACCTATCTGCCGCTGCCGTCCGAGGCGAGAGTGCAGCACTGGTTCCTGGGCTTCAGCCCGCTGATCCACCTGGCGAACCTCTACTACGCGACCATGCACTTCACCTGCATGCTGTTGTTCCTGGTCTGGCTGTTCGTCCGGCACCGCGACCGCTACCGGCCCGTCCGGCAGGTGATGGCGTGGACGACGCTGGGGTGCCTGGTCATCCAGCTCTGGCCGACCGCCCCGCCGCGGCTCACTCCGGGAGTGGTCGACACCGGACACCTCTACCACGAGTCGGTCTACGACAACGGCCTACCGTTCGACCACCTGTCCGCCATGCCGTCGGTGCACGTGGCCTGGGGCGTGCTCGTCGGCTACTACATCTGGCGTATCTCGCCGAGCCGGTGGCGGTTCGTCGGACCGCTGCACGCGACGCTGACGATCTTCTTCGTGGTGCTCACCGGCAACCACTGGTGGCTGGACGGAATTGTCGCCGTCGCGATCCTGGTGCTGTGCGCCTGGGGCGTCTACGGCGTCCGCACGGCCTGGCAGGCTCTGCTGCGTCGGTGGCGGGACAGAGCGCGGGCTGAGGCCCGGCCAAGGGATTCATCCGACATTCCGCTGGAAGTGGGGACGGACCCGCGGGTCCGTGTTTCGCTCGACGGGTGAGTTCGCTCGAGCCATCCGTTCGTCCCGGGTGGTTGCCGCACCGCCTGCGCATCACCGTGGCCGTGACCCTCAGCGCCGTCCTGGTGTGGCTGCTGTTCGTGCGTGAGGTCGGGCCGGCCGATCTGATGGTCTTCCTGCGAGCCGCACGCGCCGTGTCGGCCGGCATCACGCCCTACGCCGCGCCCGGTTCGCCGCTGCTGAGGTCCGGGCACGCCTTCGTCTACCCCTATCTCGCCGCGTGGCCATTCCTGCCGCTCGCCCAGCTGCCCGCCGTTCTGGCCTCAGGGCTGTACTACGTGCTCGGGGTCGTGGCGGTGGCGGTCGCGGTGCGCCTCGTCGCCGGGCGGAGCACCGGCCCGGTGCCCTACGTCGTGGCCCTTACGGCCGAGCCGACCGTCCGCGCGCTGCAGCTCGGCACGCTCAACCCGCTGCTGCTGCTGGGCCTGGCGGTGGCGTGGCGGTTCCGGCGCCACGGCGTCCTGGTCGTCGCGGCCCTGGTCGCGGTCGTCGTGGCGAAGCTGTTCCTCCTGCCGATGCTGCTGTGGCCGGCGTTGCACGGCCGCTGGCGGCCGGCGCTCGTAGGCGCCGGAATCTCGGCCGGTGCCGTGACGCTCGGCTGCGTGCTGGCGCACTACGACCTGGCCACCTTCGTCCGCATGCTGTCGACGCTGTCGGCGCACGAAGCTGTGCACAGCTCATCGGTGGCGGCACGCTTGCAACGGCTCGGCGCGTCCGGCGGCGTCGCGCTCGCCGTCACGCTCGCCCTCGCCGCCGCGGTCGTCACGCTGTGCCGCTGGCAGGCCGCGCGGACCGGTCGCGAGGCGTACACGTTCAGCGCTTGCCTGATCGCGTCGCTGGTGCTGAGCCCGATCGTGTGGGGGCACTACTTCGCTTTGCTGCTGCTGATCCCGCTCGTCCTGGGCTGGCGCACGTCCGCGCTGGTGATCACCCTCGTCGTCTCGTGGATGCTGAGCACGCCGGTGGGACTGCCCGCGCTGCAGGCGCTGCACCACTTCCGCGATGCCGGCTGGGTATGGGGCATCGGCGCGGCGGCGCTGGTTGCCGCATGGGCGCTGTCATATGGACCCCTGTCCCGCCTTCGGCGCCCGGCGATCGGCGTCGACGAGCAGTGACGGGCCCTCGTCTCGGCCGTGCCGGAGCCGGTTGGCTTCGCACCGCTATCTGGGCGTCTTGAGCAGTGTCGAGGTGCTGATGTAGACCTCGGTCGGGACGAGCCACGGCAGCGACATCTTGTCCCAGTGGATGCCCCACAGATGCGACGGTGGCGAGTTCCGGATCCACGCGACGTGCACCCCGCGGTGGATGTCGCGGTAGAGGGCGTCGTGGCCCGGGACCCAGTTGCCGCACCCCAGCCGGTAGGCCAGCGGCCCGCTGGTGCCGGTCGATCCCACCAGCAGGCAGTCTCCGGTGATGCCGGCCTTGCGGAGCACGGCGGCGCTGGCGAGGACCTGCTTCTCGAACCCGCGGCTGGGCGGTTCGATGTAGTGCGTGATGACGTGATTCTGGACGGCCAGGTGGCCGACGAATGCCGCCGCCAGGATGCCGACCACGACGACGCGGGCTCGCCGCGGGCGAACCCGGCCGACCACCGTCAGGATGCCTGCGGCGCAGGGGAGCGCGAGCGCCGAGTAGACGGGCAGCATGAACCGCGGCGCGGCGTAGGGCACGGTGAACACGTACTGGGCCGCCATGACGGCGCCCAGGACGAGCGGCGCCACCTCCAGGATGGGCCGCTGCATCCGGCGCGCCTGGGTCGCGGCGACGAGCAGCAACAGAGCGCCGGCGACCCACCACAGCCGGTAGACCGGCGCCGCGTCGGCGTGGCAGCCCTCGCGACACAGCAGCGGCCCCGCCAACGCGCGCGCTTGGGCCGAGCCGGCCCAGTACAGCCCGCTACCACCCTGCTCGCTCTCCGACGCGGCGATGCGCGCCGACAGCCCGCCGTAGGACGTGTAGGCCTCGATCACCCAGTCCGCCGCGCCGGCGGCCACGCCGAACGCGAGCACCGCGACAGCGACACTGCGCCGCCGCCACGTCGTCCGGCACAGCACAGCGACCACGGCCAGGGCGAGACCGGCGTAGGCGGCATCCGATGGTCGGAGCAGCGCCGTCGCCGCCAGCGCGACCGCGGCACCGACCAGCGACCACCGGCGCCCGTCGATGAGGAAGTTGAGCAGGCTCCCGCAGGCGCCGACGGTCGCGAACGCCACCCACTCGTTCGGCATGACTTGGAAGCCGTAGTACGTGACCGTCCAGATCGAGGCGAACAACGCCGCCGCGAGCGGGACCACGTACCCGGGCCGCAACCGCAACCACGGCCGGAACGCCGCGAACAGACCGAGGCCCGAGAGCACCGTCGTCCACTCGCGCATCGGAACGACGGCCGAGGTGAACGCGGTGACCGGGGCCGCGAGGAACGTCGATCCCCGGGCGCGGGGCGCCGAGAAACCTCCGGGCGGGACATGCGCGTTGATCTGCGACAGGTACACCGACTCGTCGATGCCGATCAGCCAGTGCCGGCCGAGCACCAGGATCGGCAAGGCCGCGTGCACCGCCGCCACGAGGCCCAGCAGCACCACCGGGCGCCGCCACCACGGCATCACGACAGCGCTCTCGGCAGACGACACGGGCGCTGCGTGCGCGCCATCGCTGCCACGCCCCGAGTCCGTATCCCGACCCCGACTTCGGATCACCGGCTGCGACACGGGCAGGAAGCTCTCTCTACGAGTCTTCTGGTGGAGCTGAGGGGATTCGAACCCCTGACCCCCTCGATGCGAACGAGGTGCGCTACCGGACTGCGCCACAGCCCCAGATCGGGCGCCCGGCGACCTGCTCCGGACCGTCGATCAGGTTACCAGGGGCACGAGCCGCGAACTGCGCCACGGCCCGCGCCACGTCAGCTCGCCCGACGGACCGTCGTCGCCGGTTCCGACTCCTCGGTGTAGAGGCCGGTGAGGTCGATCGTGTCCATGCTGTGCAGCTCGATGTCGTCGTCGTCGATGCGCACGATCGAGTCCGGCGCCTCGTCGAAGCGGCCGAACTCGGTGGTCGCGTCGTACCCGGACGGTCGGCGCGAGGCCGCGCGAAGCTGGCGCGCCTCGCGGCGGGCCCGGTCGTTGAGGGCCTGGTTGCGCAGGAACCACAGATAGCCGGCGAAGCCGAGCAGGAACGGCGCCGCGAGCACCCACATAGCGCCGCCCATGACCAGGGCGAGCAGTCCGAAGACGAGGCTGCCGCCCGCGAGCAGGATCAGCGACCGGCGACGGCGCGTGAGCATTTGCGCACGGGCCTCGGACAACTCGGAACGGTCGGGCGGGTACATCAGCGCCTCCTGGGCGGCGGGAACGGGCCGGCGGTTGGCGGCGGCGAGCTGGGCTCGGTGGGGGACGAAGACCTCGGAGCGCTCCGGGTCGACGGCCGGACGGGCGCGGCGGCCGAGTGCTCGCATGCTACGGCCCCACTCGGCGACGGAGCGGTCACGACGCTTCTCGTCGGCGCGCCGCAGCACCATCGGGACGACGACGATCAACCAGAGCACGACGAGGACGACGACGGTCATGAACGGCGAGGGCATCGCATCCCTCCTCTCCCCACGAACACCTTCAGTCACACCAGTAACACCGGTCGTGAGGTCAAGTTAGTGATCGCCAGGCCCGGCATTCGGTACGTCCGGCGGCGTGTCGACCGAGAAGCTCAACGTGAGGTTGAGAACGCCCGTCAGCGCACGCTGCGCCAATGCGGGTCGGCCGGCAATTGCGGGACCCGCGACAGCATGCTGCGGCCGCCGAGTTCCTCGTAGGTGACGGCGAAGGCGAGGTGATCTCGCCACGCGCCGTCGATGTCCAGGAAGCGCTGGTAGTACCCCTCCTGCCGCAGCCCGAGCTTCTCGACCACGCGCAGGCTCGGCCCGTTCTCGGGGCGGATGTCGACCTCGACGCGGTGCAGGCCGACCTCTCGGAAGCAGTGGTCGATGACGAGGGCGAGCGCCGTCGGCGTGACTCCGCGCCCGGCCACCGCTGCGTCCACCCAGTAGCCGACGGTGCAGGAGCGCAGCGCGCCGTGCACGACATTCGACACGTTCATCTGCCCGACGATGCGGCCGCCGTAGACGATCATGAACGGCAGCATGGTGCCGTGCTTGCCGGACGCGCGCAGCGCGCCGTGCAGCGCCGGCCACGCCGTGACGCCGTTGCGTTCGTCCCAGGTGTGCGGCGACGTCGGCTCCCACGGCGCCAGCCACCGCTCGTTGCGCAGCCGGATCTCGCTCCAGACGCGTCCGTCGCGCAGGCGCGGCGGGCGAAGCAGCACCGGTCCGGCGGACGGCTCCGCCGGCCACCCCGGGACCCTGGCCACGGCCCTAACGGTTGGACAGCAGCAGCGGCATGACCGTCACCGATGAGCCCGCCACCACCTCGGTCGTGTCCTCGTCGAGTACGACGAGGCAGTTCGCGAGCGCCAGCGAGGCGAGCAGGTGCGAACCCGGACCGCCGATGAACGAGACGCTGTACCCGCCACCGGACTCGCGGTGCAGCACGCCGCGGCGGTACTGCCGTACGCCGTGCGGACTCGACGCGCTCTCCAGCGCCGTCGCCTCGACGGTGGCACGGTGCAGGCTGCGCTTGCCGAGCAGCTTGCGGATGGCGGGCCGGACGAAGGCCTCGAACGACACCAGGCTGCTGACGGGGTTGCCGGGCAGGCAGAAGATCGGCACCTTGTCGCCGAGGTGCCCGAAGCCCTGCGGCTTACCCGGTTGCATGGCGACGCGCGAGAACTCGACGGTCCCGATCTCGCTGAGCGCCTCCTTGACCACGTCGAAGGCGCCCATGCTCACGCCGCCGCTGGTGACGAGGATGTCCGCGCGCAGCAGCTGGCTCTCGAGCGCGTCGAGCAGCTTCGCGTGATCGTCCGGCACGATGCCGATGCGCCGCGCGTCGGCGCCCGCGTCGCGTGCCGCGGCGGCGATCATGTAGCTGTTGGCGTCGATGACCTCGCCGAAACCGGGGCGCCGCCCCACCTCGACCAGCTCGCTGCCGGTGGAAAGGATCATCACCCGGGGACGCGGCCGGACGGTGACGCGGTCGCGGCCGAGCGCGGCCAGCAGCGCCAGCTGCTGCGGGCCGAGCGCGGAGCCGGCGGCGAGGGCCGCGGAGCCCGCGTCAAGGTCCTCGCCGGCGCGGCGCACGCACGTCCCGGTGTGCACCGATTTCTGGATGCGCACGCGGGCCAGCCCGCGGTCGGTGTCCTCGAGCGGGATGACGGCGTCGGCGCCGGCGGGGATCGGGGCACCGGTCATGATCCGCATCGCGAGTCCGGGACCCATACCGGAGCGGGTGGTGGAGCCGGCGGCGATGTCCCCGACCACGCGCAGCTCCACCGGCGCGTCCTCGCCGGCGTCCTTGGTGTCGATCGCGCGCACGGCGTACCCGTCCATCGCCGAGTTGTCGAAACTCGGCAGCGGAAAGGTCGAGCGGATGTCCTCGGCCAGCAGCAGCCCCTGCGCGTCGAGCAGGGTCAGCTCGATGGGCTCGATCGAGCCGATGCCGTCGAGCACGATGCCGAGATGCTCGTCGACCGTCCGCAGGCGGTCGTCGTCAGCCACGAATGATCTCCCTAGTCGGCGTCCGGCTCATACTCCCCCAACCAGGCGCGGAAGTCGGCTCCGATGTCGGGGTGTCGGACGGCGAGCTGCACGACGGCCTTGACGTAGTCCAGGCGGTCACCGGTGTCGTACCGGCGACCCCGGAACACCACACCGTGCACCGGGGTGCCGTTGTGGCACAGTGCCTTCATCGCGTCGGTCAGCTGGATCTCGCCACCCGAGCCGGGGTCGGTCTCGCGCAGGGCGGCGAAGATCTCCGGCGGCAGGACGTAGCGACCGATGATCGCCAGCGTGCTCGGGGCCACGTCCGGATCCGGCTTCTCGACGAGGTCGGCGATCGCGACCACATCGGCCGCCGGGTCGGAGCCGTCGGCCGGCACGACGCACCCGTACTTGCGGATCTCCTGGCGCGGCACGTCGAGCAGCGCGAGCACCACCCCGCCGTGCTCGGCGTACACGTCGAGCATCGGACCGAGCAGGGCGTCGCGGTCGTCGACCAGGTCGTCCGGCAACAGCACGGCCAGCGGCTCTCCGGCGGCGAACTGCTCGCCGCATCCCACGGCGTGCCCGAGACCGCGCGGGTCGTCCTGGTTGGTGTAGTGCGTCCGCGCGAGGTTCTCCGGCCGCGTGACGCTGGCCAGCGCCGCCGTGTCGCCCTTCTTCTCCAGGGCCGCCTCGAGTTCCGGGTGCGGGCTGAAGTAGTTCGGATGGCCGACTTCTCCGGGTTGACCACCAGCAGGACGTCCGTGACACCGACCCCCGCGGCCTCGGCCACGACCAGCTCGAGAGCCGGAGTGGTCACGAGCGGCGCGAGCTCCTTCGGTACCGCCTTGGTCAGCGGCAGGAACCTGGTGCCGCGCCCGGCGGCGGGGATGAGCGCCTTCGTGACCTTCGCCTGTGCCATGGGGCGAGGGTATCCGGGACAGAATGGACGCCGTGCAGTCGGACGCGCCTCGCCCGGACACTGCCGCCGCGGTCAAACAGCAGCTGCGTCGGCGGTTCAGTGAGCGACGGCGCGAGCTTCCGGACGCCGAGCGCAGCGCGACACGCGCCGCTGTGCGGGCGATCGCGCTCGACCGGGCCGTCGCAGAGGGTTGGCGGTGCGTTGCGGCCTACGAGCCGATGGACAGCGAGCCCGGTTCGGTCGAGCTGCTGGCGGGGTTGGCCGCCGCCGGTGTGCGGGTGCTGGTTCCGCTGATGCTGGCCGACCGTGATCTGGACTGGGTGGAGTGGACGCCCGCCGGCCGCGGGCCGCCGCTGGGTAAGCCCGCGGTCGGCAAGGCCGACGTCGTGTTCGTGCCGGCGTTGGCGGTCGCGGCCGACGGCACGCGGCTCGGGCGCGGTGGCGGTTCGTACGACCGGGCCCTGCCCCGGCGTCGCACCGGAGTCGCAGCAGTGGCCCTGCTGCACGCCGATGAGCAGGTGGCGACCCTGCCCGCGGAGGCGTGGGACGCCCCGGTCGACGCCGTGGTGTCGCCGGCCGGGTGGACCTGGCTGTGATCACACCGGTGCGATGATCATCGTGGCCTCGCCCGGGAATACCCCGGTCGCCGTCGTTCGTTAGCAGTCGTACCCTGTGAGTGCCAGCCTGGCGGTTGGCAGCTGACACGGCACGCCCGGAGGACACAGCACATGCCCACGTACCAGTACGCCTGCACGATCCCCGACTGCGGCGAGCGTTTCGAGTTGGTGCAGTCGTTCACCGACCCCGCCGCCAGCGAGTGCCCCGTGTGCGGCGGCGCGGTGCGCAAGGTCTTTTCGGCGGTGGGCGTCGTGTTCAAGGGCTCCGGTTTCTACCGGACCGACTCGCGCGCCGACGCGTCGTCGGGCGCCAAGGGCTCGTCGTCCTCGGAGTCGTCGGAGTCGAAGTCGTCCGAATCGACCTCCTCCGAAGCGAAGTCCGCGGATTCGAAGTCGAAGTCGAAGTCGTCGGAGTCGAAGTCCTCCGAACCATCGGGCTCGTCGTCGAAGGAGACCTCGTCGAAGTCCGGTGGCAGCACGCCGTCGAAGGCAGCCGCTCCGGCCTGAGCCCGCCCGCACCGGGATCCGACAGGATCGACTCGCGCTGTGCACAACCGCGACCGCCGTCCACAGCCGGTTGCGGCCGGCGTTCCGAGGGCCGGTGACCGCCTAGCGTCCGCGGCGTGTTCGCTGCCGCTCGCCTCGCTCTCGCCCGCATCCCTCGCTGGCCACGGTTGCTCGCGGCTCTGACCTGCCTGCTGCTGGCCGGCCTCAGCGCGGTCGACGCCCACGCCCGTCGCGAGCCGGTCGCGGCCGGCGTGCCGGTGGTCGTATCTACACGCTCCCTGCCGGCCGGGCACCGTCTTGCCGCAGGCGACCTGCGGGTGGCCCGGTGGCCACCCACCGTTCGGCCGTCCACCGGTTACGCCCGGGCCACAGCGGTGCTCGGCCGGCGGCTGGCGGGACCGATCGCGTCCGGCGAAGCCGTGACGGGCGACCGGCTGGTGGGCGCCTCGCTGACGGCCGGCCTGCCGCCAGGGACGGCCGCGGTGCCCGTCGAGATCGCGCAGCGCGGCGCCGCCGACTTCGTGCATCCCGGCGACCGCATCGACCTGGTGGCAGCACCTCCGCCCGACGCCGATGTCGGTGCGACTGGACCGACCGGGGCCTCGTCACCGGACACGGTGGCCAGCGGGGTGCGGGTGCTCGCCGTCCTGCCTCCGGGCGACACGGGGACGACGCTGGTCGTCGCGACCGACCAGCTCACGGCCCGCCGTCTCGCGCGCGCCGGCTCGACCGCGTCGTTCCTGCCGGTAGGTGAACCGCCCTAGTATCGCCCGGACCGGCGGGCGTCCGTCGGGATACAAACCCAAACGGAGGTTGTGCGCGATGGTCAAGGGCTTCAGAGACTTCATCATGCGGGGCAACGTCGTCGAACTGGCCATTGCGGTCGTCATCGGCACCGCGTTCCAGGCAGTTGTCAGCGGCGTCGTCGCGGCAATCATCCAACCGCTCGTCAACGCGGCCGGCGGAAGCAACGTCAACGGCCTCGGCTTCTCCGTCAAGCACACCGCCGGCGCGGCGCACGGGTCGGCGCAGGACGTGCTCGGCAAGTCGACGTTCATCAACCTGTCGGCGGTCATCAACGCCCTCATCGCGTTCATCGTCACGGCGGCCGTCGTCTACTTCCTCATCGTGCTGCCGATGAACAAGATCCAGGAACGGCGCGCGGCCAAGACGGCCAAGGGCGAGCCCGACCCCACGCCGAAGTCCGAGGACGTCATCCTGCTCGAGCAGATCCGCGACTTGCTGTCGCAGCAGACCGGGACCAACCCGCCGACCCAGAGCCAGCCGCAGACCGGTTGAGCGCGTGGCCGCGGTCACCGCTCACTCGTGGTGCGGTGGCCGCTCCCGGCGGTACCACTCGTCGTCACGCTCGCTCGGCTCGTCGCCCCATCCGGCGGCCAGCTCGTCCTGGGTCACGTCGGGCAGGACAGGTTCTTCGCGGTCGTTGCGAGGGCGAGGTCGGGGTTCACGTTCGACCCGACGATCGGTCACGGGAAGTTCACCCACTCGTCCGAGCCGTCGCTGAACACCTGGCGCTTCCAGATCGGCAACCGAGCCTTCGCCTCCTCGACCAGCCGACCACACAGGGCGAACGCCTCGGCCCGGTGTGCAGTCGCCACGGCCGCGACCAGCGCGACGTCGCCGACCGTCAACAGCCCCACGCGGTGGCTCACCGCGACGGCGAGCACCTCCGGCTCGTCGGCGATCTCCCGGGCGATCCGGTGCAGCACCTCTTCGGCACTGGGGTGTCCCTGGTACTCGAGCTCGACGACGCCACGACCGTGGTCGTGTTCGCGGACGACGCCGCAGAACACGACGCGCGCGCCGGCGCGGACGTGGTCGACCGCTGCCTCGTGCAACCCGACGTCGAGCGGCGAGGCGGAGATTGCGACGTGCCGCACGACCGGGTCGACGTCACTCCCGGGCGACGGCGTCGCGGCATCCTCGGGCGACGGTGTCGCGGCAGTCGGGCTCACACGCCGCCGCCGGGCCGGTGGTCGCCGCCGCCGAGTTGATCGACCGCGTGCCCGAGCAGCGGCGCGAGCACGGCCATGCCGTCGCGCACCCCGCCGGGCGAGCCGGGCAGCGTCACGACCAGCGCCGTGCCTACGGTGCCGGCGACGCCGCGCGACAGCACCGACGTCGGCACCTTGTCGCGCGACACAGCACGCAGTGCCTCCGCGATGCCGGGTACGGCGCGTTCGAGCATCGGTTCCACGGCCTCCGGAGTGACGTCGGTGGGGGTCAGGCCCGTGCCACCGGTCGTCAACACCGCGGTCGCTCCCGCGGCGAGGGCGTCGCGGACCGCCGCGCGGATGTGCACGACCTCGTCCGGGACGATGCGGCGCAGGACGACCTCGTGACCGGCCTCGGCCAGCAGCCCGGCGAGCAGCTCGCCGCTGTCGTCGGGCCGCTCGCCGCTGGCCGAGCGGTTCGAGCAGGTGATCACGGCGGCTCTCACGGCACCTCCGGCGCGGCCGGAGTGCTCGGCACGTCCGGCGCGGTCCACTCGCCCGAACGTCCGCCGGCCTTGGCGAGCAGGCGGACGTCGGTCAGCCGCGCCGAGCGGTCGACCGCCTTGACCATGTCGTAGAGCGCGAGCCCGGCGACGGCGACGGAGGTCAGCGCCTCCATCTCCACGCCGGTCCGGTCGGCGGTCCGGGTGGTCGCCGTGATGTCCACGCCGTCGTCGCGTAGCTCCAGCTCGACGCTGACCCCGTGCAGCGCGACCGGATGGCAAAGCGGAACGAGGTCCGGGGTGCGTTTGGCTCCGGCGATGCCGGCGATGCGGGCGACGGCCAGCGCGTCGCCCTTGGGCAGGCCGTCGCGGCGCAGCAGCGCGACCACCTCGGGCGTGGTGCAGAAGCGGCCCGTCGCGGTGGCGGTGCGGGTGGTCACCTGCTTGGCCGACACGTCGACCATGTGGGCCGCGCCGTGTCGGTCGAGGTGGGTCAGCTCACCGGGGCTCGTCACGCCTCGACCCTAGCGAGCCGCGGCGCGGTGCCCCACCGCTCGCGCGCCGCGGCGGACGGACGCGGGTCAGGTGTCCTCGTCGTCCAGCGCGTCCGCGGCCACGGCGAAGGCGCGGTTGGCGCGCGGCAGCCCGGCGTAGAGCGCGGTGTGCATCAGGCACTCGGCGATCTCGGCACGGGACACGCCGTTGCGCACCGCGGCCCGCACGTGCATGCCCAGCTCGTGCTCGGCGCCGAGGGCCACGAGGGCGGCCAGCGTCACCAGCGACCGGTCACGGCGCGGGAGCCCGGGTCGGGACCAGACGTCCCCCCACGCGTACCGCGTCAGGAAGTGCTGGAACGCCTCGGTGAAACCGGTGACCCCGGCCAGCGTGCGATCGACGTGCGCGTCACCCAGCACGGCGCGGCGCGTCGCGTACCCGGCGGCCAGGGTCGCGCCGCCGCCGAAGTGCTCGAGCAGCAGCTGGGTGACCGCGCCGGCGTCCTCCACCGGCGCGATGTGCGCGGCCGGCACGACCACGAGCCGCGAGCCGGCGATGCCGCCGGCGATCACCTCGGAGTGGTCGACGGGCAGGGCGACGTCGGCGGCGCCGGCCACCACCAGGGTCGGCGCCGCGATCCGCGGTAGGTCCGGGCGCAGGTCGAGGGTGGCGAGGACGTCGCAGCCCTGGGCGTAGCTCTCGGCGTCCGCCCCCGCGACCATCGCGACGAGCCGCTGCCGCAGCTCCGGATCACGGGTGCCGAGCTCGGGGGTGATCCACCGCGCGACCACGGCGTCGGCGATCGCGCCCGTGCCACCGGCCCGCACCGTGGCCGCGCGCTCGATCCACGTCGACACCGGCGTCGGGTTCGCCGACGAGCACAGCACCGCCAAGCGGCCGACCCGCGTCGGGTGGTGCGCGGCGAGCCACATGGCCGTCATGCCGCCGAGCGAGACGCCGGCGACGTGCGCGCGGTCGACGCCGAGCCGGTCCAGCGCGGCGAGCACGTCAGCGCCGAGGTCGGCGATGGACGTCGATGCCCCGGGCGCTGGGGGTGACTGGCCATGGCCCCGGGTGTCGACCCGGACGACCTGGAACTGCTCCGACAGCGCCCCGACCTGGGCGTCCCACATGCCCAGGGTGGACCCGATCGAATTGAGCAGGACGACCGTGGACGCGCCCTTCGGGCCGGCCGTCTCGACGTGCAGGGGCACAGTCACGGCATCCGCCCTTCCAGGTAGCGATCGACGAGATCCGGGGCGTGCCCGACGTCCGGCGTCGACTCACCGGCCGCATGCCGGGCCGACGCGAGGTTGCGGGTCAGGGCATCGGTGTCCACCTCGAGTCCGGTCAGCGACACCCGCAATCGGGCCGCCGCGCCGCCGGCGGACTCGAGCAGGCGGACCAACGGCAACCACTCGGCGTGCCAGGGCCCGGCGCCGCGCTGCAGCTCGCCGGGCATGGCGGCCAGCAGGGTCGCGACGAGTCCTGGCGCCTGCATCGCGGCGGCCCGGGCGGTGATCGCGGCGATGGGGTTGTGCTTGTGCGCCATCGCCGACGACCCGCCGCCGGCCGCCTCGCGCACCTCCCCCACCTCGTCCTGCGCGAGCAGCACGACGTCGAGGGCCACCTTGCCGGCGGCACCGGCAGCCGTGCCGAGCGCAGCGGTCAGGGCGGCGATCCTCGTGCGCTCGGTGTGCCAGCACTCCTCGGGATCGGCCAGCCCGAGGGCGGCGGCGAACGCGGCCCGCACAGCAGGTCCGTGCGGGTGCCAGGCGGCGAGCGTGCCGCCGGCCCCGCCCAACTGGACGGCGAGCACACCGGACAGATGCTCGAGGCCGCCGGCGGCACGGTCGAGCCCCGCACCCCACCCCGCCGCGACCGCGCCGAAGGTGGTGGGGACGGCCTGCTGCAGCAGCGTCCGGCCGATCATCGCGGTGTCCCGGTGCAGGGCGGCGAGGCGGGCGGCCGCGTCGGCCGTGGCGCGCAGGTCGGCGACGACGATCGCGAGCGCGTCCCGGGCCACGAGCATCGTCGCCGTGTCGAGGACGTCCTGACTCGTGGCCCCGCGGTGCACCGCGGCTGCGCGTCCGCCGGTGGACTCGACATGCCGACGCAGCAGCGTCACCAGCGGGATGACGGGATTGCCGCCCGCCTGCGCGGCCCGGCCGAGTTCGGCGGTGCCGGTGTCGGCGACGACGCCGCAGGCCGTTCGGACCCGCGCGGCGTCGGCCGGTTCGATGAGGTCGCAGACCTCGAGCGCGTCGGCCAGGGCTGCCTCGACGGTGCACAGGGCGCGTACCCACGACCGGTCGTCGACGACCCGGCGCACCTCGTCGGCGCCGAAGATCGGGTCCCAGAGCTCGGTCACGGCGCCGCTCGCATGACCACAGTCTGCCCGCGACCGCGTCCTCCTGCCGATCGTTCACATCCGTCCAGCGGAACGGCGCTAGCCCAGGAACGGGTGCAGCACGACCCAGGCCAGCGCCGCGACGGCCGCCGCGGCCGGGATCGTCAGGATCCAGGCGAAGACGATGTTGCCTGCGACGCCCCACCGCACCGCCGACAAGCGCCGCGTGGCGCCGACGCCCATGATCGAGGACGAGATGACGTGGGTCGTCGACACCGGCAAGCCGTACTGCGCGTTGCCGACCATGACGAGGCTCGCGATCGTCTGCGCCGCGAACCCGCTCGCCGGGGTCAGCGAGATGATGCGCCGTCCGAGGGTGCGCATGATGCGCCAGCCGCCGGCGTAGGTGCCGGCGGCGATCGCGGCCGCGGCCACGAGGATCACCCAGAGCGGGATGCCGTCGTTGGCGCCGAGGTGACCGGACACGACGAGGGTCAGCGCGATGACGCCCATGGTCTTCTGGGCGTCCTGCGTGCCGTGCCCGAAGGACATCGTCGCCGCCGATGCGACCTGCGCCCACCGGAAGCCGCGCTGTGTCCGCACCGCGTTGCGCCGGCGGAAGGCCCACAGCAGGGCGAGCATGAAGGCGTAGCTCAACCCGAAACCGACCAGCGGCGAGATCACCATCGGCACGATGACCTTGTCGACCAGACCGGCCCACCGCACCGTCTCGGACGCGGCGAGCGCGGCCCCGACCAGACCCCCGATGAGGGCGTGCGAGGACGAGGACGGCAGGCCGAAGTACCACGTGCCGAGGTTCCAGACGATCGCCCCGGCGAGCGCTGCCAGCACGACCACCAGCCCGCTTCGGCCTGCGGGACGCCCGATGATGCCGGTGCCGACCGTCTTCGCGACGGCGGTGGACACGAGCGCGCCGACGACGTTGAACACCGCAGCCATCGCAAGGGCGACGCGCGGGGTCAGCGCCCTGGTCGAGATGGAGGTCGCGATCGCGTTCGCGGAGTCGTGGAAGCCGTTCGTGAAGTCGAACGCCAGGGCGACGAGGACGATCACCACGACCAGGACGGTCGTGCCCACGGTCAGGACTCCTTGACGGCGATGGTCTCGACGGCGTTGGCGACGTGCTCGAGCGCGTCGGCGGCCTCCTCGAAGGCGTCGGCGACCTCGCGCAACTTCATCATCGTCAGCGCGTCGTAGTCGCCGCTGAACAGCTTGGACAGCAACTTGCGATAGACGCGATCGGCCTCGTTCTCGAGACGGTTGACCTCGATCCAGTACGGCTCGAGGTCCTGCAGCGTCTTCAGCCGCGACATCGCGGCCGCGGTCTCGGTCGCCGAGCGCTTGAGCAGCAGCATCTGCTCGTTCATCAGGGCCGGCAGCCGGCCGACGTCGGCCAGCACGATGAAGTCGGCCGCCCCTTCGATGCAGTCGATGACATCGTCCAGGGCGGAGGCCAGGCGCGAGATGTCCTCGCGGTCGAACGGGGTGACGAAGCTGGTGTTGAGCTGGCGCATGATCCGGTGCGTGACGGCGTCGTTGGCGTGCTCGATCTCGCGCAGGTTCTTGGCGATGGCGGCGCGGTCGGCATTGGGTTCGACGACCCCGCCCAGCACGTCCGCCGCCTCGGCGACGTTGGCACCGGCGTCGGAGAACATGGCGTAGAAGGCGTTGTCACGGGGGGTCAACCGCAAAGCCACTGCGCTCCTTCACACCGATCGGGTCATCGAGGTCGGAGGCTACTGGGTGACCGTTCCCGGCCGTTCACGAACCCGTTGGTTCCCGACACCTTTCGGTCATGCCCCGTTCAGCTCGTCCGACAACCGCGGTTCCCGCTGGGTAATCTGGGGCGGCACGCTCCCCGCCCTCGTAGCTCAGGGGATAGAGCGCCGGACTCCTAAGCCGGGCGTCGCCAGTTCGAATCTGGCCGGGGGCACCGGCTTTTTCCCGGATCTGCTGGCCTCCAGCGCTTCCACTCAACGCCTGGCCGCGTGCAGGTGGCGTCCAGTCCCCACAAGGTCCGCACACGCGGACCTCACACGCCGGAGCAGGCAGGCTGGCTGTTGGAGACGATCGGCCCGAGGTTCACGGCGGCCGGCGTCGGAGTAGCCGATGCGCGGACTGTTCGCAGATGGCGCGACGAGCGCGCTGAGCCTCGTGACCACGCCGAACAGGGCCGGCTGCACCTTCTTTACCGCATCACCTACGCGATCAGCCTCGTGTACTCGGCGGGAAGTGTGGCGGCGAGTTCCTTCGATCGGCCAATCCCCAACTCGACGACCGTGCCCCGCTCGTGCTGCTGGCGGGCAGCGATCCCGATGATGCGCAGCAACCCCTGCTGGCCGCGACTCGCGCTTTCCTCGAAGGTTGACCGTGCCGCCGGAGTTCGGCCAACGAGGCCTTCCGGCAGGAGGTGCATGGCGCGTGCATCCCGCGCCGGCGGTGCTGCCGCGGCTCTCGCACGAAGGGCCGGGCCGGAACCGCTACGACGATCCATGGGGCCAGTACACCGTTCGCTATGTCGCCGAAAATCTGACGGGTGCGTTGCTCGAGACGATGGCGCGCTTCCGTCCGGCACCGGAGGCCGAAGCACTCCTCGCCGGCGTCGGTGGCATCGAGGACGGAGACGTGGACCATCCGGATCCTGCGGGCGGGGTCAGCGACTGGCTGGCGGCGCAACGATCACGCAGGTTGCGCGAGCTCTGGAGATCCCGCTGTACTCCGAGTGGCTCTGACATGGCCGCTTTCCGCGCATCCTCCGATCCGCCGTGTACCCGAGGCACACGTTGGATACGGATGATCTAGCCACGAGCCGCGCCCGGCATGACTCGGACGTTGCCTCGAGCTTGAGTGCTCGAACGTGCTGCGAGGTCGAGTGCGTCGGCTACCTCGTCGAGACGGTCGCCGAGAGGTGCCCGTAGAGATCGAGGGTCATCGTCGCGGACTTGTGGCCAAGCATTTGCTGTACGACTTTGACGTCGGCGCCGCCGGCGATCGCAAGAAGTGAAGACGTCCCGACGGACGTTGCCCGTGCGTAGGGGTTCACCCTGGGGCGAGGTGAACACCAGGTCGCCACGGTCGAGGCCATGGACATGCTCGCCGAGGCGTTCGGCCACGAACCGCGGCAAGCTCACCCATCGTCGTCCGTGACCCTTCGGGGTCCCCCAGACGGGCACCCCGTCGACCGAGGTCACGGCTTCCGCGATCTCCACTCGGCGCTTCAAGGGATCGATACGACGGACACGCAGTGCCGCCATCTCGCCGAAACGAACTCGCCCGCTCGGGGATCCCTGAGTGACGCGACGGTCGCTTTTCCCCTTCCTTCCTGGTGGGAGGTCGCCTGACAGCCCGTCGTCGGGCTATCGGTCAGGCGGATGTCGTGTGCTCGAGACGTTGCTTGAGTGTTGCGAGGTTGGCTGGCATTTCGTTGGCTGCTTGGCGTCGGACCAGGAGCGGGACGAGGAGCTTGCCGATGCCGTGGCCGTCGAAGGCGAGCGTGATGGTCAGTCGTGACCGGCCGGGGGTGAGTGGTTCGACGGTGAGATCGACGGTGGCTCGGATGGGTCCGTCGATACCGCGCACTCCCCATGTTTTGGGTGCGTCCAGATGCGTCAGTTCGGCGGTGGTCGGCCTGTTTGCCCCGCCGATGCGGCGGGTGGTGACGCATCGTGCACCGACGTGGGGGTTGCCGGGGTCGTCGAGGTGGCCCTCGATGACGCCCCGCTGCCATTCAGCGAAGCGGGTCGGGTCGGTGGCGTAGGCGAAGACCTCTTCGGCCGGCCGGTCGATGTCTGTGCTGACGGTGATCGGCGGCATTCAGCTCTCCTCGGTAATCAGGGCCGCGTAGCGGGTGAGGTACAGCGGCCAGCCGGCGTCTCCGCCGATGGCCTCGCTGGCGGCCGGCCAGTCGGGTCCGTGCCGGTCGATGTGGCGGTGTTCGAGTTCGACGCGGGTGCGCTGCGGCGTTTCGGCGGTGAAGCGGACCTCGACCTCGCTGGTGTGCTGCGGGTCGGGCTCGATCTGCCAGTGCGGGCCGATGTCCCAGCTGAACACGACCCGATCCGGTGGCTCGTAGGCGAGGACCCGCGCCCACCGACATTCCGTGCCGTCGACTGCGCGGTCGATGATGTGGCCGCCGACCCGCGGCTCGAACACGGTGTCGGCGATGTCTGCGCCGAGCAGGTTGTGCTCGGGCGGTGTGAAGTCGCCGAACCGTTCGGTGAACACGCTGAAGGCCCGCTCTATCGGCGTGTCGACCACAATCCGTTTGCGGACCACCGCGGTCTCGGTCTGACTCATGGACTGTCCCGTCCTGGTTCGACCGCTCCTGGTTGGTCGACCGCGTCCTGATAGCCGGCCAGCGCTCGGTTCCAGAAGGTGTCGAGTTGATCGCGTAGTGCGGCCACCCCTGCTGGGTTGAGCCGGTAGATCCGGCGCGTCCCCGCCGCGCGGTCGCTCACCAGCCCCGCGTTCTTGAGCACCTTCAGGTGCTGGGACACCGCGGGTCGGCTGATCGGTAGCTCGCCGACCGCGCGCGGCTGTTCAGCCAGGCAGGTGAGGATAGCGCGCCTGGTCTGATCGGCCAGGGCACCCAACACGTCGCCATTTCGGTAAGTGAATACGAACGGTAAGTATCGACGCACAGATAGAGTCCTGTCGACAGAACCCGACCCCTAACCGTGACGGCTCTGTCAATCCCTCGAACTGCGGCAGCGGGTGATCGTGCGTGCGGGCAGTCTGGGTCGCTCGCACGGGACGCTGCATCGGGACATGTGCCTCAAACGAATCCGCCTAGAGGAGCGCCACCACGTTAGCTGGTGCCGAACAACCGAGCCGCGCTACGGGCCAGCGGTCGCCGTCTCACAAGCCGATCCGATACTGGCGCGGGACGCGCACAGCGATCCCGGCGCGGGACGCAGGGCGATCCTCCCGGAGCACCGCTCGGCGAACGAGTTGCGACGCGCGTGCCGGCCTCGGCCGCCGGCACGGCGGGTGATCATGGTCGTCCCGATCAGCGCCCCGTCACCGGACGGCTGCCCGAATGGGATCGTTCAGTGCGTCCCGCACCAGGATCCGCTACTGACACGGTCAAAGCCCGTCAGGTCGCACCAAACAGCGAAGCGATGGAGGCGACGTCATCCGGTCCCTTGGCGTTGGCGAGCACACGCAGCAATGGGCTGCCGTCGTCTTCGCGCACCGTCCAGGTTACGAACGAGCAACACTGCTGCTCTGCGGCAGCGAGCAGGGACAGTTCGTCGAGCACGCCCACGCCGGGTTCGAATCGAACCTCAAGTGTCCGGCCGTCGCGCGAGGCAATCGGGTTGGTTGCGGCGAGCAGTTGTTGCCAGCGACGCATCCGCTCCACGCCGTCATCCGGTCCCAGCGTGCAAGCGACTGGCAGCTCGCCATGTGGATCGACAGAACTCGGCGTGCTCATACGCCTATGGGACTCCAGGTCAGGGCGCAGATCAAGCTCGTCGCGCTGGCCGATCGGCTTGCGGACGCGAGCCCGCTGAGTCGCCAAGGTCAAACGCACTAATCTGCCGCGTTGGGGACCTATCGGATCTGCTCGACAAGAGTGCGTCGAACAAGGGCTGGCGGCATGACCCAGGTCCTTGGCTGTCGGACTTAGGGTTCGACTCAGATCGCCGCGATTGCAGCCTGGGCAGTTTTGACGTCTCCGCCCAGCAACTCGCGGTACTTGGTGATAGCGCCCATGCGGTCGCCGGACCGAGCCAGCGCGACCACCTCGGGCGGCAGCCCGCCGGCTGGGTCGTCCATCGGGACACCCGCGTGTACCGAGAGCCGGTTACCGCTGTCGGCAAGAGCGCCGTCGGCAGCGCGCGGGATGGCTTCGTGAGCGCGCCCGCGCCAGGCTCCCGCCATGGGGTGCGTTCTTCTAGTCCGAAACCCGGCGGCGCGGGTACCCCAGAAATCGTGTCGAGAGTGCGGCGGCGGACCGGGTGGCGCGCATGGTCCAGGAGATGGGCGAACCGGACCCCGGTGAAGCACTGCGCCTGGACGCGTCGCTGATCGGACGCGGCTGCGCACCGGCACCGACGATGCGCGCGGCGCGATGACCCTTCTCGCCCGCGCCGAGGGACTCATCCTCGACCCCACCTATACCGGCCGGGCGCCGGCCTGATGAAGGCCGTCGCGGGGCGAGATCACATCCTGGACACGACCGTCTTCCTGCACACCGGCGGCCTGCCCGGCGTGTTCGGCCATCCCGAGCGCTGACAGCGAGGATCGGCTCCTCAGCTTAGATCTGCCCCGTCGGCGTCAGCGAATCGCAATCTTCGCAATCGGCACATCCGGTTACATTCATCCACGGGACTCAGGGTGCCTGCATCGTGCTGGTGGTGACGACGTGCAGAGGTGGTTCGGGATGCGTACTGGTCAGGGCGTGCGGAATTGGGTGGTCGTCGGGGTGGCACTGATTGGGGGCCTGGCGGCTCCGCCTGCAGAAGCTGCGTCGGCGGTGCACGTCGCTCGTGCGTCGGCCGCGAAAGGCTCGGTGACCCGGCTCAACGGGGGCGTAGAGGACGGCACGTTCTCGCCGAAGTGCCTTGACGGATCGCACAGGACCCCGACCACCGTGGTGGATGCGACGGCCTACCGCGGGAGGATCAAGGCGAATGTCGTGCGGATCCTCGTTCCGTGGGACATCGCGGTGAACCGGAAGTCGAAGACTTTCAGTTGTTTCAGGTCCTACCTGGACCATGCGGCGGGCAAGGCCAAGATCGAGGTCTCGCTGAACCGCCGCGGAAAGCACGCCGACAACCCCAGCGTCGGTGCCTACACCAAGGCCGTCGACAACCTGGCCCGTGCCCTGAAGTCCAAGATCAGCTACCTGACCGCGTACAACGAACCGAACAACGGCTCCTACCTGGTTCAGCGCGGTGCGGCCGTGAAGGCCGGGCAGTTCTACCTGGCGGCCCACAAGGTGTTCGGCAGCAAGGTCGTCGCCGGCGACTTCGCCTCCGGCGTCGGCCGTTCCTTCCTCAATGCCTACGCCGCACAGGTAAAGAGCGTGCATCCGGCGATCTGGGCGCTGCACCCGTACACCGATGTCACGAACTTCCAGTACGACCTCGCGGCCCAGAAGAACGAGGACCCGCAGAAGGCGGGCCGGAAAGCCGGCAGCGGGTCGAAGGTTCTGCAGTTCGCGCGGTTGCTCAAGACCGACGGTTACGGCTCGTCGACGAGCATCTGGATCAACGAGATCTACGTGACCCATCTGGCCGACAAGAACCCGCCGTCCGGCGTGCCGGGTAAGAAGAACGGCACCTCGTTCTCGAACACGAACCAGGGCTACGCCGCTCTGTTCCTCGACGGCGGCCTCGGTGCCGCCTCCCTGCCCGCCGCCATCACGCGCGCCGGGTCGGGACTGCCGCGGCTCACCCGCTACGTCTACCTGCGCGCGACCACCGACGACGCCACGTTGCCCAACGCAGACGTGCTGAAGGTCCGCATCAGGACCTGTGTGTACGACGCTCTCGCGACGACCACCGGCACCCTGCCCGCCCAGTGCACGAAGTGACCACCTGAGCCGAGGCCGACCGACGTCCGTGCGTGGGTGCTCTCAGAGGCTGCGCAGCACCCGCTCGCGCTCGGCCTGGGCGCGACGGGCGATGTCCAGCTGCCCGACCTCGATGTAGGCCGGCGGAAGCCTTGTAGCGTCCGCGAGCCGGCCCGGGGCGCGGACGGATCGACGTCGAGCTGTTCGTGACCGTCGCCCAACAGCGCGTCCCAACCGGTGATGTTGTCGTCGTAGGACCACCCGGCGAAGGAAACGATCTGCGGATCAGGCGTTGTGTTGCGGTCGTCGAGCATGGGACGTTCGTGGCCGCCCACGCCGATGCCGGGGCGACCGTCGTCACCGGCGACGACGTCGAAGCGATGCTCGTGAACTGATGACCCGCACCCGTGCCGTCTGCACAGACGTAGAGGGCCTGAGTGCGGGTGTCACTGAGGGGACGGCAACGGCGGCTGCGCGAAGGCGGATCGGCCTGGGGAACGGGCTAACCGTCGAACCGCGCCGAGACCGAAGCACGTCTGCCCACCGCGCTGTCACGCCGCGTTGAGCGTTACTGCTTCAAAGTTGCGGTCAGGTCACGTGAGGCCTCCTGCGGCTTCTGCCACACCGACACGTGTGAGCGACTGTCGTTGGCGAACGGTCGCCGGTTCCAGTCAGCCCAGCGGTTGAGCAGTCGCAGTCCGGCCATTTGAGCCATCAAGTCGAGCTCGGATGGCCACACGTATCGGAACGGGATGGTCCGGTAGTGACCCACTCCTTCTGCGAATTCGACGTAGTGACCGTTGTAGCGCTGGCTTGCGTGATCGAAGCTGTAGCTAACGATGCGCTCAGGGCCCGCGCGATGCCCCTGGATGTCCTGACCGGGCGGCAGCCGACGCAGAGGCGGCAGGTTGGTCTCAATCACGAAGAATCCGCCGGGGTGCAGGTGCGCAGCGGCATTGCGGAAGCACGCGACCTGCGCTTCCTGGGAGGTCAGGTTGTTGATGGTGTTGAACACCAGGTATGCCACTGAGAAGCTGCCGTCGGTCGTGCCCGTGGTCATGTCACCGATCGTGACGTCGATGGCCCCGCCGCCTGGCTTGGCACGCAGCCTGGCCACCATCGCGCGAGATAGCTCGATGCCGGATACAGGAACGCCGCGCTGGGACAGTGGGACGCCGATGCGGCCGGTGCCGATCGCCAACTCCAACGCCCGGCCGTTACCTGCGAGTTCGGCCAGCAGGTCGACCGTGGGGTCGATAGCGGACGCCTGGAACATAGGATCCGACGGGTCGTCGTAACGTGCCGCCACCGACTCGCCGAAATGCCCGTCTTGATCGTCCATGACCCGGAAACTAATCCCGCCCACTCCCCGAGGCCAACCTGTTTCGCGGTCACTCCTTGGCGCGCCAGGTTCAGCGCCACCGCGCACTCCCGCCGCGTTGAGCGCCATCGAGGCGTCATGGCCCGTGTCGGACGGGGCCGGTCGAGGATCGGTCTGCGGGGTCCCCTACGACGGCCACGCGCCCCCGCGCCGAGATGACCAGAGGGACTACCGCGCGGCTGGTTGCGTTCGGATTCGCGGAAACGTTCACGCCCTGTTCAAGGCGTGAGTTGGCCGATCGCAGCTACCCGATGATTGCCCAACCGGCAGTGCCAGATGGCCTCGCCATCGTGTGCCTTGGCGTCCAGTCCGCGTCCGTGGGTCTTGCAGGTCGGCCATACGGTCCACAGATCGTCGGCAATCTCGCCCTGGAGGTACTCGCCGATTTTCGCTTGTGGCTTCGGGATTCTGCATCGAATGCATGGACGGGGTCGAGTAGCCGCCGCTGTAGGCCACGATGAGTCCGTACTCCTCGTCTTGACGAACGTCGACGACAGGTCGGGCGTTCGTCGTCACGCGCAGATCACGAACGACACGATCGACAGCAGCACGAGCCAGTCGCATGACCAGGCGGTTCGCCTCGGCGTCGAGTTCCTCGGATGAGACCGAGCCCCGGCGATCGAAGACCTCGCGCAAAATCGGTCGGTACCGGCGGCCCGGACGCCGGGACCATCGTCATCAATGGGCGCGACCATGTCGAGCCACGCCCCGTAGTCCGCGGTCATGGAACCGATGCTGCCTCAGCCCGCAAACAAGTACCCACCGCTCGTGTGAAGCGCGGCCTGTTCTGACCCGAGAGGTGCACCCACCTTCCGGCATCGATCGGCTTACGGGGCGGGGAGCCTGGCGAAGTCGCCAAGATCAAACGCACTCATTTGCCGCTGGGTGCGCGCTTCTGGCGATGAGCGCGCACGGACAGTCCCACTCACGGAGTGCTCGCGCCGCCGAACTCGAACAGGTTGCCATCCGGATCGGTGTAACTGGCCTTGCGGACTCCGTCGCCAACGGACTGCTCGTCTGACGGTGCAAGGCCACGCGCGGCGGTCGACCTAATCCGCCTGTCGAAATCATCGACGAAGATCAAGTGTCGTGCGTGGCCGGCAGCGACAGGCCGAGCTTCGAGGAACAGATGGCGTTCCGGCGCGAGCTCGAATACCGCCTCGGCGTCGTTGGGTCGGAACACCGGCGGTGCTCCGAGGAGCTGCGTGTACCACCGAACAGCTACCTCGAGGTCGCTGACTGCGGTACCGGCGAAGAGGTCGACGCTCATACTCGGAACGATAGCCATCACCAAAGGCGGTTACCCCCACGCTCGTGCCGCGTAGCGGCTCTACCGGATCTCATGGGTGATTGCCGCTCGCCTCCTCCCGCTGCTGACCGGTGGCGCTCGAGTTGAGGAGGCTGGGCATGTTGTTCGTCGGTGATGACTGGGCCGAGGACCATCACGACATCGAGATCGTCGATGACGATGGGCGCCGGCTTGCGCACCGGCGTCTACCCGAAGGGCTTGAAGGGGTGAGCCGGCTGCATGCTCTGATCGCGGCGGCTATGCCCGAACAGGGGGCCGATCTCGGCGACGCTGAGGCCGCCTTCCAGGTCAAGATCGGGATCGAGACCGACCGCGGCCCGTGGGTCGCGGCGTTGGTCGCGGCCGGTTATGAGGTGTTCGCGATCAACCCCAAGTCATCGGCACGCTATCGGGAGCGGCGTTCGACCTCGGGGACGAAATCCGATCCTGGTGATGCGCATGTGCTGGCCGAGATCGTGCGCCTGGACCGCATCCACCATCGGCCGGTCGCGGCCGACTCCGCCGAGGGTGAGGCGATCAAGCTGGTCGAACGCAGCCACCAGAGGATGATCTGGGAACGCACTCGCCACGTGCTACGGCTGCGTAGTGCGTTGCGTGAGTACTTCCCGGCCGTGCTGGCCGCGTTCGGTGATCTCGATGAGCCGGACACGCTGCAGCTGCTGGCCGTGGCTCCCGATCCGGACACTGCTGGCCGCCTGTCCACCGCGAGGATCGCTACGGTGCTGCGTCGGGCTCACCGCCGCAACATCGAGGCCCGCGCCGTCGAGACCCGCGACCAGCTGCGCGCTCCCGCACTTCGCCAACCACCAGCGGTGCAGTCTGCCTTCGCCGCGATCGCCAGCTCGTTACAGCGCGCCTCGGCGTTCCGGTCGACGGCGGAGACGAGCGCCGATGGCGGGAGCCTGCGTGCTGATCTCGCCCAGCCCTGAGCCGTCAACGGTGGAGGAGCGGGCCTGGGTCCGCTCGGCCGGCCGCGCCGTATCCGACCGCGGGCGGCTGCATCCCGAGGCCTGACAGGCCTGACGTGCGGCACGCGGGGCGACCGATCGTTGACGCGCGTCCACGACCGCTGAGCCGTTGCACGCTCCCGGCACGGCGCACGCCCGATCCCCTCTTACCGCAGTTGATCTCCGTCGGTCCGCAAACAGTCCGCAAGAAGTCCGCAAACTGCCGCTGACTGCCGTTCGCGATCAACGCGGGTCAGCACCACGCAGGGCCCGTATTCATTGACCTCTGGCGTCTTGAGCCCGTAAATCTCGGACGACCGAAACGGCTGTGTTTCGCACTCCTAAGCCGGGCGTCGCCAGTTCGAATCTGGCCGGGGGCACTCGGCACTTCTGCGCGCCCGATCTCGGGCCGCGTAGCGCTGACCTTCCCCGGGTACCGTCGCGAACGTCGGCTCTACTGACGGCGGACGTGAGGGCCGAGACTTGGACGAGACCTTCCCCGACCCCGGAGAACCGGGCGCGGACGACGAGTTGCGCGCCGGCCTGTCCGCCCTGTCCCATCTCGCGGTCGGCCGGATGGGCCTCACCGACGCCCTGACGAAGGTCGCCGAGTACGCCGCCTCCGCCATTCCCGGCGCCGACGGAGCAGGCCTGATGCTGCTCGAGCAGGGCGACGACGACACGGTCGTGGCCAGCGCGCCGTTCGTGGCCGAGGTCGACGCGATCCAGTACCGGCTGCGGGAAGGCCCATGCATCACGGCGGCCACGCACGGGCGCATCGTCCGCTCGGGCTCGCTGTGCAGCGACCGGCAGTGGCCGCGCTTCGGCAGCCGGGTGGCCCGGCTCGGGGTGCGCAGCGCGCTGTCGCTGCCCCTGGTCACCGACGAGGGTGTGCTCGGCGCCATGGACGTGTACGCCTACGCACCGGATGCCTTCGACGACCGAGCCGTCCGGGTCGGCGAGTTGTTCGCGGTGCCGGCCGCCATCGCGGTCCAGAACGCGCAGGTGCTCGCGGAGGCCCGGCGGCTTACCGCCCAGCTCGAGGTCGCCCTCAAACACCGGGCGGTCATCGATCAGGCCAAAGGCATCCTGATCAGCCGCATGGGCTGCGGTGCGGACGAGGCCTTCGACCGGCTGCGGGAGATGAGCCAGGCCGAGAGCCGCAAGCTCTATGCCGTGGCGCAACACATCGTCGACCGCGCCATGCAGCGTGCCCGCGCGCGGCACATCTCGCCGCCGTCCTGAGCGAGGATGCGCGCGGTCAGTTAGCCGGCGCGAGCTTCATGTGCGCCCGTTCGGCCCGCAACGGCGCGCCCATGGCGTCGAGGTGCGTCAGGACCGTCTTGTACGAGTCGAGCAGCGAGGTGACGGTGTACGACAATCCGAGCGACTCGCAGTGCGCCCGCACGATCGGCTGCGCGTGCCGCAGCGATGCCCGCGGCATGTTCGGGAACAGGTGGTGCTCGATCTGGTAGTTCAGGCCGCCGAGTGCGAAGTCGGTGACGCGTCCGCCCCGGACGTTGCGCGAGGTGAGCACCTGTCGGCGCAGGTAGTCCAGCTGCTCGTCGGGTCCGATGATCGGCATGCCCTTGTGGTTCGGCGCGAACGTGCAGCTCATGTAGAAGCCCCACACCGCCTGATGCACGCCGAAGAACGCGATCGCCTTCTCCGGTGACATGAAGAGCAGCAGGAACCCGACGTAGAGCACTGCGTGCACGATCAGCCCGGCCGCCTCGAACCAGCGACTGCCGCCGCGGGAACTGCGGTACCGGTCGGTCTTGACTGCGATGACGCTGTCGACGTGCAGGCTGATGCCCTCGAGCAGGGTCAGCGGGAAGAACAACCACGCCTGGCGACGGGTGATGAACCGGCTCACGGGACCGTTGCGTTTCGCGGCCTGCGCCGTCGTGAAGGCCAGGACACCGTCGCCGATGTCCGGGTCCTTGTCCTCCTGGTTCGGGTTGGCGTGGTGCCGGTTGTGGGTGTCGACCCACCAGCCGTAGCTCAGCCCGACGAGCAGGTTGCCCAGCAACCGCCCGAGGGTGTCGTTCGCGCGCCGACTGGCGAAGACTGCCTGGTGCCCGGCGTCGTGGCCGAGGAACGCGATCTGGCCGAACGCGATCCCGAACAGGGCGGCGGTGATGAGCTGGTACCAGGAGTCGCCGACCCAGATGATCGCGGCACACACGGCCGCGTAGCCGCCGAGGGTGGCCCCGCCGCGCAGGGCGTAGGAGACCCGGCGCCGGTCGAGCAGGCCCGCATTGCGGACGGTCTTGATCAACGTGGCGTAGTCGCTACCGCGTTGGACGGACGGGGCCGTCACGCGTGCGCCGTCGGCAGGGGTGCGGTCGAGATGGTCATGGCAGGCACTCTCAAAGGAAGGCCGCCGGAATCGCCCGGCTCTGAGCGAGCACTCCCGACCGCGCCGCAGGGGGCGCCGTCGGCCCGGGCCGACTGTGTTCTCAGTGCATGCGAGGCTACGCCGTCAAACTATGACGCGCCTGTGCGAGCGCGATCCGTGGACGCGTGGGCACGTAGCCCGGAACAGCCGTTAGACTCGACGTCACTGAGGCTATCCCGCACGCCAGCTGCCGCTGCTGGCCTCGCCCTCGGCGATACACCGGCCAGGCCCGGTTGCGGGCCCGCTACGAGGCGCGACATGACCACCGCCGAACTCCGCATTGACGAATCCCCCACCTCCGAGTCACCGACCGCGGACGCGTCCCGGGTCGGCTTCCGTCAGCCCGTCTCGTCGGCGGGCTTCCTGGACGCGGCCTGGTGGCCCCGCTCCCGGGATCTCGCTGCCGAGCTGCCGTCGCTGATGGCGGTCCTGTGGACCGCCGGCCGCGACGTCAACCGGATCACCTACAACCTGCACGCCTGGGACGCGGCGCCTCGCCGCATGAAGATCGAGGGGCGCACCGTTCGCCTCGGCGGTTTCGCGAGCAGCGACCCGGTGACCGTCCGCCTCTCGGATCCCTGGGACAAGGAACGGATCGACGTCCTCGTCATCGCACCGGACACCGAGGCCGACGTCGCCGCTCGGATCTTCGCGGCCGTCGAGAAGTCCGACAACCCGTTCCGCGCCCACGAGATCCTGGAACGAACCGCCAACTCCCAGACGGCGGTTGCCTCATGACCGCTGTGCGGCCCGCGGCGGCGGCGACCGATCTCGCCCAGGACGAGCGGTGCGTGGTCTGCGAGCACGCCCTGGCCGACCACGACGCGATCAGCAATCGCTACTGCCAGGCCACGCAGGCGCACGCCCTGAGCCGGGACTGCATCTGCCGCACCAGCGCGAAGTAGCTGCGCGGGCGTCAGTCCTCCCAGCGGTCAGTCCGGGCGGCGCGGCTCGGTGTTGCCCGGCCAGGCGCCGGTCGCGTGCTCGAAGCTCTTGGCGCCCGCCCGGTCGACGAGTGCCTTCACGCCCCCGAACACCGCGCCCTGGATGGCGGCCGACGCGAGGACCTCGGTCCACGACGTGTCCCGGTCGGTCGCGTCCGGCGCGTCCTCCTCGTGGGAGACCAGCTTCCAGAACTGTTTGAAGACGACGCCGGCGAGCACGCCGCCGAGGATGCTCGCCAGCAGCCCGAACGGCTTGTAGAAGAGCTTGATCATGAGTCGTTCTTCCGTCGGCGCACGCGGCGGACCACGAGGAACGCGACCACCGATGCGGCAGCGCCGAGCAGGATCTGCTTGCGGTGCGGTGCGGTCACGTCGTTGACCCGATGCGCCACCGGACCGACGCGCTCGCCGACGGCGTCGACGGTGTTGGCCAGCGGCGCCGGCGCGGACTCCTTCAGGTGCTGCGCGCGCTCGGCCACGGCGTGCTTGGCCTGGTCGGCCTTGCGCCCGGCCTGAGCCTTGACGTCGAGCTTCTCGGTGAGTCGGTCGACGGTGTCGGCGAGCTCGGCGCGCGTCTCCTCGATCTCGGCGCGGATCTCGTCGGTGCTCGTCGGCGGCGTCTCGCCCGCGGTGCCGTCGTCACTCATGCGCCACTCCCGGACTTCAGGGTCTGGACGTCGCGCTTGACGCCGTCGACCGCCTCGGCGGGCAGCGGCGGCGTGGCCTGCTGCACCTCCTTCTTGCCCACCAGGGCACCGATGGCCGCCAGGACGAACAGCGCGGCCGCCACGATGAGCGCCGCCAGCCAGCCGTCGACGGCCTGGGCCAGCCCGAGGATGGCGGCGGCCACGAGGGCTCCCACGCCGTAGACCGCGAACAACCCGGCGCCGCCGAACAGCCCGACACCGATCCCGGCCCGCTTGCCCTTCTCGATCATCTCGGCCTGGGCGAGACGCATCTCGTCGCGAACGAGGCGGCTGGTCTGATCCGACATCCGGGCGACGAGTTCGCCGAGCGACGGTTCGGGCTGTCCGGCGGCGGTGGCCGGACCCGGGACCGTGACGGTGGGCGATGGTCGATCACTCACGGGGGCACCTCCTGATGCTGTCGTGACGCCGGTGAGGGTGCGGATCGACGCGCGCGACGGAGCCGCGGGCCTGCACCATCCCTGTCGATGCCGACTTTCCCGGGCCCGTGCACGCCCAAACACCCACCGACGAGACAATGTCGCCCATGCCTGCTGACATCGCCTCAGAACGAGCCCGACGCCTGCTCGACGCCCACGTCGCCTTCGAGCTCGCCGAGCTGCAGGGTCCACGGTTCGCCGAGCTGGTCGAACGCGAGGTCGACCACGCGCTCGCCGTCGCGGGCCGGCTCACCCTGGACCAGGTCGTCCGTCGCGAGGACGTGGTGGCGGTGGCGACGAAGTACGTCGCGCAGTTCGCGCTGCCGGGCGCGATCCCGGAGATCGTCGGAGATCTGGCCGGCCGGATCCGCGCACACGAGGCCAACGACGTCACCCTCGGCGAGCTCGTCCCGCGGGCCCACGTCTCGGCAATGATCGGCAAGATCGCGGCCATGCGGCCGGTCCGCGAGTGGATCGCCGTGCAGATTACCGAGAGCCCGGCCGTGCAGACGTGGCTCGCCGAATACCTCCGTTCGCTGACCGCGGGCGCGGTCGAGAGCAATGTCCGCCTCGCCAAGAAGGTGCCGGGCGTGTCGTTGGGGCTCTCGCTCGGCAACCGCATCGCCGGTGGCGCGGTGCGCGAGGCCGACCAGCGCACCCGCGAGATGACCGAGCAGGCCGCGATCGCGATCCTCACCCGCTCCCGGGCCAACATTCTCGCCAAGACCCGCGACGAGGACGTCGAGGCGGCACTGATCGACCTGTGGGACCGCGCGGCGTCGCGGGAGATCGGCGACGTGCTGAACGCCGTCGACGACGACGATCTGGTCGACGTCGCCTCGATCCTGTACGACGGCTGGCTGGACCTGCGTGACCACACCTATCTGCTCGCGATGGTGGAGACCGGCATCGACCACGTCTTCGACCGTTACGGCGAGATGCCCCTGGACGAGCTGCTGGCCGAGTTCGGCCTGGGCCGCGATGACCTCGTGCAGGAGGCGCTGCGGTTCGCCCCGCCCGCGATCGAGGCGCTCGCTGCCGAGGGCGTGCTCGACGACCTGCTGCGGCGCCAGTTCGCCCGGTTCTACGAGTCCGAGCAGGCGCAGGCGATCCTGCGCGACTAGCGTCCGTCACCCTCGAGACGCGCCAGGGTCACCGTGCGCAGGCCGCGCAGGTGCAGGTCGTCACGGTTCTCCAGGGCGTCCGCGCCCGTCCCGTGGACGAGGCGCTGGAGCTGCGTCCGGTCGTCGGCACCGAGCCGGTCGTCCACCCCCTCGAGCAGCCGTTCGAACCAGAGGCGGGCGTAGCGCCCGGCCCCGGCGGGCAGCGGCGCGGCGAGGTCGATCGCGAAGCCGCGGCGGGCCACCACCGACAACCCGACGGCGGTCAACCGGGCCGGCCAGTCGGACGCCATGTGCGCCACCATCTGCGCGTTCGCGTCGGACAGGGCGGCCAACAGCCGTTCCTCCAGCCCGTCACCCACCTCGTCGGGCAGGAACCGCAGCGGATCGGCGAACTCGGCCACGGCCACGGTGCCGCCGGGAGCTAGTGCGGTCGCGAGATCACGCAGCACGCGGTCGGGGTCGGCCATGTGGTGCAGTGACATCGAGGCCCAGGCCAGATCTACGCCGTGGACGTCCGGGAACCCCTCGTCGAGATCGGCCCGCATCGGTCGGAGTCGGCCGTCGAGGCCGCGCTCGCGCCCGCCCGCCCGCACGCGCGACAGCATGATCTCGGAGACGTCGACCGGGACCAGCTCGGCGTCCGGGAAGCGCTGACCGAACGCGAAGGTCGCCGTGCCCGCACCCGACCCGAGATCGACGACCCGACGGACGTGGCCGGTCGGGCCGACGTCGGCGACCCACGCCGTTACCTCGCCCCAGTAGCCGCTCAGCACGGAGCCGTCGAGGTCGAGCATCTCGGTGTAGTCGTCATTGCCGTCGCTGTGGTCGCGCTCGTGATGGTGTTCGCTCATGCCGTCGACGGTAGAAGTGCCATGCGCGATGCGCATACACTCTTGCCGATGTCGCAAGAAGCCGAACTCGACGCGGTCATCCGCGCCCGCCTGCGTGGGCTGCGCCTCGCCCGTGGCTGGTCGCTCGATGCGCTCGCGGCGCGGTGCCACCTGAGCGCCTCAACCCTGAGCCGCCTCGAGACCGGCCACCGGCGGATCTCGCTCGACCAGCTCGTGCCGCTGGCGCGAGCGCTCGGCACGACCCTCGATCAGCTGGTCGAGTCCGGCGTCGACGAGGACGTGGTGATCCGGCCACGTCGCGACCGCGGGCACGGCGTGACGACGTGGGTGCTGTCCCGTGACGACGCGCCGCAGGGCATGGCGGTGGTCAAGATGCGTATCACGGCGCAGCGCCCGCACGGCCCGCTCGGCGTGCATCCGGGACACGACTGGTTCACCGTGCTGTCCGGCACGGCGCGCCTGCACCTGGGCGACCGCGTCGTGCTGGTCGAGACCGGTCAGGCCGCCCAGTTCTCGACCATGACGCCGCACGCCATCACCGCGCACGACGGACCGGTCGAGGTATTGGTGATCTTCGACCGGGACGGGCAGCGTGCCCACCTGGACACCGTCGACCTCACCCCGCGGGGGACGTGAGCACGCGGTCCCCGAGGCGTTGTGAAATATCGACGGCGCCCAACCTCTCGCCGATCAGCGCGGCTTCGTCGACCAGTGCCGTCGCGTCCCGCCCCGTTGCGACCAGGTGCTCGGCGCGGTCGAGCAGCGCATGTGCCAGGTGGTACGGACTTCCGGCGGCCCTGAGCTTGACGAGAGCGTCGTCGAACAAGGCGTCGGCCTCGTCACCCGGCACGCCGTCCAGTACCGCGAGCTGCGCCTGCGCCAGCGGCAGCGCCGCCTTGACCAGTGCCGGCAGGTGCCCGGGCGGCGTGGTCTCGACGACTCGTACTAGATGACGGGCGGTGTCCGGCCGTCCGGTGGCGAACGCGAAACGAGCCGCGATGAGCCAGGACCAGATGACGTGCTCGGTCTCCCACTGCACCGCACGGTCCTGCGTGAACTCCGTCGCGAACCGATCGAGAGCGACGTCGAGACGGCCGGCGGCGGCGGCCAGGATGCCGTCCACCCACGCCACCGACACGATGTCCTGGATGTCGTCGGATTCGCGCAGCTCGGGCAGTGCCGCGCAGGCCTCGGCCGTGTCTACGTCCCCGGTCAGGGCGAGCAACCCCGCGCGGACGGCCTGAAGCCAGTCGTGCTCCACGTCGACGGCGTCGAGCGCGGTCCGGGCGGCGGCCCAGTCCCCGCGCAGCAGTTCGGCGAAAGCGAGCGACGACGACGCGGTGACGAGGATGTAGGTCTCGCCGGCACGGCGGGCCACCTCGGCGGCGCGGGCCAGCGTCTCGGCGGCCAGGGTGAAGTCCTCAGCGAAGTACACGCAGCCCAGGTTGCCGAGGGCGAAGCCGACCGTGTTCAGGTCGCCGCACCGTTCTCCCAACAGCACCGCGTGGTTGTAGTCGCCGATCGCCTCGTAGCGCCGGCCGCTGAAGCTGGCGGCAACGCCACGGGCGATGAACAGCGCACCCATCCGCGATGTCGGGACTCCGAGTGACTGCCCGAGTCCCAGGGCCTCGTCGATCAACGCCCGCCCCGCGGGCTCACCGAGGAAGTTCGCTACCGACGTGGCCTCCTGCAGCGCCTCGACCGTGTCGGCGTCGGGATCGGTGCGCAGGACTTCCAGCGCCTCGTCGAGCAGCACTCGCGCCTCGACGAGTTGACCGCGACGACGCACGAAGCGCGCCATGCGGGCCTTCGTCCGCGCCGCCGCGCGGGCCTCGCCGGTCGAGTCGAAGACGCGTTGAGCCCGGCCCAGCGTCTCGATGGCGTCGGCGAAGTCCGCGGCGGCACCGAACGCGACCCCCGCCCGCTCCCACAGCGCGGCGGCCTGCACACTGTCCGGATCCTGCAACTGTGCAGCGCGGGCGAACGAGCGCGCCGCCCGCCGTTGCGCACCGGCCCGCTGCGACCGTTCGCCGGCCCGGACGAGGCTCGCCTCCGCCTTGCGCCGGATCATGTCGTCCTGGTCGCCGAGGGCGTCGAGCGCGTCCAGGTAGTGCTGCGCGACGACGTCCATGATCTCGTCGCCACCCGCCGTGAACACCCGCTGCAGGTGCTCGGCGACCGCGAGGTGGCGCACGCGGCGATCGCGGCGCGAGAGCGTGTCGTAGGCGACCTGGCGCAGCATGTTCTGGGTGAAGGCGTACGACCCGCGCTCCGGCGACAACGGATCGGTGGAGACGTCCAGCACGTCGCGCCGGACCAGCTCGGCGAGATCGCGGGCCACCTCGTCCGGCGGCTGTCCCGACACCGCGGCGAGCGCGTCGGCCGGGAACGTCGTGCCGAGCACGGAGGCGTCCGCGATCAGCGACCGCAGGCGGGGGGCGAGGGCGTCGAGCCGGGCCGCGAGCAGCGCGTGCAGGCTGTCCGGAACCGCGAGTTCGCCGATGTCGGCGACGAGGCGGTACTCGCCCTCCACCGGCACGATGACGTCCCGGTCGATCAGCGAACGGACGGTCTCGACCGCGAACAGCGGGTTGCCCTGCGCCTGCGACACGACCGCGTCCACCGCGGCCGGCGGCATGCCGGGCACGAGCCCGTCGACCAGGCCTCGCATCGAGCGCTCGTCCAGCGGATCGAACGTGAGCGAGGTGCGGTTGCGGCCGGCGGCCAGGCCCGGGCGCCGTTCAACCAACTCGCTGCGGCCGAGCAGCACCACGTAGATCGGTGACTGGCGCGCCCAGTCGACGACGTGCTCCACGAAGTCCAGCAGGCCGTCGTCGGCGTGCTGCGCGTCCTCGATCAGCAGGACCACGGGACTGACGTCGGCCATGCGTTCCAGGAACAGCCGCCACCCGGCGAACAGGTCCTCGCGCGCGAACGTGGCGTCCGTGTCGTCGGGGTGTGCGAGCCCGAGGAGCCGGCCGAGACGGACCCCGACGAAGGACCGCTCGTCGGCGCCGGGCAGCCACTGTTCGAGGCCCTCGGAGAACTTGCGGGCGGCCTCGTCCACCGCGTCCTCGGCTCCGATGCCGAAGCGCTGGCGTACCGCCTCGGCGAGCGCCCAGTACGCGACCCCGTCGCCGTAGGACAGGCACCGTCCGCGATGCCAGAGCACCACGTCGGCGAGGCCGTCGATGTACTTCTCGAACTCCCACCCCAACCGCGACTTCCCGGTGCCTGCCGCGCCCGTGACGGTCACCAGGCGCGGTGTGCGCCGCTCGACGCCGGCGTGGAACAGGTCGCGCAACGCCCGCTCCTCGGCGTCGCGACCGACCATCGGTGCCTCGAGGCCGTCGACCCGCTGGATCCCGCCGACGCTGGAGAGCACCCGGGTGGCCTGCCACAGCTCCATCGCCTCGGCCTTGCCCTTGAGCGTGTGCAGGCCGGCGGCCCGGAAGCCGACGCCGGCCGAGGCGAGTCGCTGCGTCGCCGAGTCGGTCCAGACGGTGCCCGGCGCGGCGGCCGCCTGCACGCGGGCGGCGGTGTTGACCGCGTCGCCGGCCACCATGCCCTGGCCGACGGCGTCGAGCACGGCTGCGACCTCTCCGGTGACGACGCCGGCCCGCAGCCGCAGATCGGGCGCGCCGACCTCGGCGCCCAGCGCGCTGAGCGCGGCGACGAGGTCGAGTGCGGCCCGCACCGCCCGCTCCGCGTCGCCCTCGGACGCGACGGGCGTACCCCACACGGCCATCACCGCGTCGCCGATGAACTTCTCGACCACGCCGCCGTACCGGGTGATCACGGTCCGGGCGGTGTCGAAGTAGCGGGACAGCAGTTCGCGGACCTCCTCCGGGTCGCGCGACTCGGACAGCGGCGTGAATCCCACGAGGTCGGCGAACAGGACCGAGCAGACCCGCCGCTCGGTGACATTCGGCGCCGGCCGGAGCAGCGCCAGCGGGGTTGGTTCCGGGGTGGCTGCCGCGGCGAGAGGCGTGCCGCACGAGCCGCAGAAGCGCTGTCCGGGCGCGGCCGGCGTACCGCACGACGCGCAGGTCGCGGCCAGCGCGGCCCCACACGAACCGCAGAAACGGTGGCCGGCGGGGTTTTCGCTCCCGCACGCCGCGCACGTCAGCACGCGGCGATCATGGCATGCGGCGGCTCACCAGGTGGAATACGCGGCTGAGCCCGCGGTACGGGTCGCGGCGCGACGCCTCGAGTTCGACGGCGGCGACCGCTTCGACGTCCGTGCCCTCGATCGGCACGTCGGCCCAGTCCGTGAACAGCCAAACGCCGTACCAGGCGACCGGTTCGATCCCGTTCGCGCGTAGCAGCGCCGACACATCGTCGACGGTGTCGCCGCGGGTCGCGGTACCCAGCACCCCGGTCTCGGAGCCCGCGTCGAACGCGGCGAGGGCGTCGGCCCATCGTCCCTCGACGGCCGGTCGCACGGCGAGGGCCTGCGCGTTCAGGGCCATGATCGACACGAGGCCGCCCGGCGCGACGCACCGGCACAGTTGCCCGACGAGCGGCTGCGGGTCGTCGACGTACATCAGCACGCCATGACAGAGGACGGCGTCGAACAGCCGCCCGCCTGTCGCCTCGGCGGCGCGCTCGCCCGGAGCGTGGACCAGGCGCACCCCGGCCCGCACGTCGTCCGGCTCGGCCGCCAGGCGCGCGGCCGCCTTGTCGAGCATGGCGGCCGACGGGTCGAGCACGGTGACCTCGTAGCCCAGACGCGCCAGCGGTAGCGACTGGTGCGCCGCCCCACCGCCGACGTCCAGCACGGACGCGGGCGGCGGCGGCAGGTGGTCGAGCAGGTGGCGGTGCAGCACGTAGGTGCGGACGCGGCCCTTCACCGTCGCGTACGCCCCGTCGACGAAGGCGTCGGCGAGCTCGGCCCATGCGTCGTCCGGCATGGTGCGAACCTAACCGCCGATGGCGTCCAGTTCCGCGACGTCGTCGGCGGACAGGGCCAGGCCGGCGCCTTCGACGTTCGCGCGCAGGTGCTCGACCGACGACGTTCCCGGGATCAGCAGGATGTTCGGTGAGCGCTGCAACAACCACGCGAGGGCCACCGCCATCGGACGGGCGCCGAGTCGCTCCGCCACCGCGCCGAGGGTGTCGGACTGCAGCGGTGAGAATCCGCCGAGCGGGAAGTACGGCACGTACGCGATTCCCTGCGCCGCGAGGGAGTCGATCAGCTCGTCGTCCTCGCGATTGGCGATGTTGTAGAAGTTCTGCACGCACACCACCGGCGCGATCGACTGCGCCTCTGCAACCTGCTCGGCGGTCACCGTGCTGACACCGAGATGCCTGATCAGCCCTCGTTGCTGCAGCTCGGCGAGCGCGGTGAAGGACTCCTCGAGCGAACCGGGTTCCGGGCGGTTGAACCCGCCGACGCGCAGGTTCACCACGTCCATGGCGTCGAGGCCGAGGTGATCGAGATTCTCGTGGACGGCCTGCCGCAACTCCTCCGACGAGCGGGCGTGCGGCCAATTGCCCTCTGCGTCACGGCGCGCCCCGACCTTCGTCACGATGTGCAGGTCGTCCGGATAGGGGTGCAGTGCGTCTTTGATGATCTCGTTGGTGACGTACGGGCCGTAGTAGTCGCTCGTGTCGATGTGGTTGATGCCGAGCTCGACGACGGCGCGGAGCACGTCGACGGCGGCTGCTCGATCAGCGGGCGGTCCCATCACGCCGGGACCGGCGAGCTGCATGGCGCCGTACCCGACGCGCGTCACCGTCAGGTCGTCGGCGAGCCGGAACGTGCCGCCCGGCAGGTTGGTCGTGGTCACGGATCCTCCTTGGTCTCGTACGACCAGCCTGCCCGAGGACGGGACGCTCGATCGCCGCGGGAGGGCCGCGCTGCTCAGGCCAGGTGCAGGACTGCGAGCGTCTGTGCCGCCATCCGCGACTCGCCGAACGCATTCGGGTGAACGATCACGGGGTTGGTGCCGCCGACGACCGGCTCGATCCAGCGGACACCGGCCGCCTTGCACGCGTCGTGGCCGTTGGACACCACGCTCATGTCGACGTAGGTGACACCCGTCTTTCCCGCCGCCCGCTTCACCGCGCTGTTCAGCGTCGCCTGCTCGTTACGCAGGTAGGGCACGTCGCCGCTGGCGACGGGCATCTGCGGGAAGCAACCGCCGGACGCCGGGAGGATCCAGGGGTAGCCGAGGATCGCGACCTTGGCGTGCGGCGCCTTCTTGCGGACTGCGGACAGCGCCGACACCAGGGCGGGATACGTCGTGGTGTTGATCGTGTTGTCGAAGGACGAGCCGTACTTGTCCTTGCAGGGGCTGCCCTGGCCCAGGGTCGACAGCCCGGCCGCACCGCACTCGAGAATGCTGTCGATGAACACATTGCTGTCGTTGCCGCCGATCGTCATGGTGATCAGCTGCGTGTTCGACTGCACCGCGTCGAGCTGGGGCGCGACACCCGGGTACTGGGAACTGCGGTAGTCCTTGGTCTCCGCAGCGCCGCAGGTGACGTCGGTCAGCCCGGCGTGCAACCGCGAGGCGATGACGTGCGGGTAGTTGACCGTCGAGCGTAGGCACTGCGGCGCGGCGGTCGGATCCGGCGGCAGATTGCCCGAGGCCGCGCTGTAGGAGTCGCCCATCGCGACGTAGCGCAGCGGTGTCGCAGCACTGGACGGCGTGGCAACGGCCAGCGCCGCCACGGCGGACACGACTGCGAACAGAGCCGAACGACGGCGCATCAGGGACTCCTCGGAATGGACGGCAAGGACAGCGACCGGACAGCCACCGGCTGGCGTCGCTGTCATTGGCCAACGAGCCGCGGGCCGTCAGGTGACGCTGCGAGCGAGCCCACTCCCGCTGAATTTGCTCGGGTCCGCCTAGACAGATTCGAACTAACACACTATTATGGCGAGATGCACGCCACCGCGCCGACCACCGAGGAGCTGCAGGTTCTGCTTCGCTCGCTCAGCGGCGCGTCGCCGGCCGTTGATGATGCGGAGCGTATCGATCGGCTCCGACTGTTCGAGGAGTTGAAGGCCGCGGTGGAGGCGGCGCAGGCGCGGGAGGCGGTGGCGTTCGACCGTTCGCAGCGGGCGGCGCAGGCGGTGGCCGGTGAACCAGCCGCGCGGCAGGGTCGCGGGGTGGCCTCGCAGGTGGGGTTGGCGTTGCGTGTTTCGCCGTGGCGAGCGCAGCGGTGGCTGGGGTGGGCGAAGATCCTCACTTCCGAGCTGCCCGCCACGTATGCCGAGCTCAGCGCGGGTCGGGTGTCGGCGTGGAAGACGATGCTCGTCGCCCGCGAGACCGCGGTGCTGTCCCGGGAGGACCGCGCCGCCGTCGACGCCGAACTCGCGCCCAAGCTGGCCGGCTGGGGGGATCGGCGGGTCGAGGGCGAGACCCGCAAGGCCGCCTACCGGCTCGACCCGCACGCCGCCGTCGAACGAGCGAGGGTGGCGGAATCCGAGCGGCACGTGAGCATCCGCCCGGTGCCGGACACCATGGTGCGGCTGTCCGCGGTGTTGCCGGTCGCGCAGGGGGTGGCCTGCTACGCCGCGCTGTGCCACGCCGCGGACACCACCGTCGCCGACGGTGACGCGCGTGGGCGCGGGCAGATCATGGCCGACAGCCTGGTCGAACGACTCACTGGACAAGCCAACGCCCCCGACGTGCCCGTCGAGATCGAGCTCGTCATGAGCGATCAGACGTTGCTGGGCGGCCCCGAGCCGGCCCTGATCCCCGGCTACGGACCCGTCCCCGCCGGCCTGGCCCGCGACTTCGCCCTCGCAGCCGGGGACAACGACGCCGCGCCGCGCTGGCTGCGGCGACTGTTCCGACATCCCGAGACCGGCGAGCTGGCCGCCATGGAGACCCGACGCCGCGAGTTCACCGTCAACCAGCGCCGCTTCCTGCGGCTGCGCGACCAGAGCTGCCGCACCCCCTACTGCGACGCGCCCATCCGACACGGCGACCACATCCGCCCGCACGCCGAGGGCGGCCCCACGAGCGTCCACAACGGGCAAGGCGACTGCGAACACTGCAACCACGCCAAACAAGCCCCCGGTTGGCAGGCCACACCCGCACCCGACGGCAGCATCACCACCCGCACACCCACCGGTCACCACTACCGCAGCGAACTCCCCGACCCGCCACGAGCACGTCCACAGCGCGCCCGATCACCGGTCGAGCTCAGCGCCCGCCGGCTGCTGGTCGACCTGCGTTGGGCGGCCTGACCCGGGCGTTGGTCGGCCGGTGCCATCGGGCGCCATCGGCGGGGCGAGCGCCGTTGCGGCGGCATCGCCGAGTGCGCGCCCGAGCTGGGTGTAGGCGGCGTAGTGGTCGCCGTCGAAGAACTGGTCGTTGGTCGAATCGTGCGGGAAGACGCCGGCGTCCTGGGCGTAGGAGAGCAGTTCATACGGCAGCTCGGACCACAGGGCGGCCTTGGCGAGCACGAGCACACCTCCCCTACCGGCGTGCGGGGAGCACTCCGGGTAGGTGATCGTGCAGGTGACGACCCCG
The DNA here is from genome assembly GCA_963787985.1 of uncultured Actinomycetota bacterium. Classification (GTDB taxonomy): domain Bacteria; phylum Actinomycetota; class Actinomycetes; order Mycobacteriales; family Jatrophihabitantaceae; genus Jatrophihabitans. The sequence goes on from CAWBEL010000001.1 coordinate 626,130, forward strand.
GACACCGACATCCGCTTGTTCAGCGCGTCGAGCGAGGAGTCCGTTCCGAGCGGCGCTCCGGTACCCGGCGGCAGGCCGGCCCACGCGGCATCGTCGGGGACGATGGTGACCCCCAGCTCGGCGTAGGCGACGCGCAGCGCGCCGGCAAAGGTGCTGGCCGTGGGGGGCGAGTCACCGGAGGCATCGATACACACGATCGTGGTGCAGCCCCGGCGCAACAGCTCGACGAGTCCGAGGTTGTCGTAGAAACCGCCGTCGGTGACCTGCAGCAGGGGCAGGTCGGCGGAATGGCCGCCGAACAGCTCACGCAGCAGGTAGGACATCCGCCGGATGCGGGGCAGTCCGGGATGGCGCAGGTCGCGGTGTGCGGCGTACCGGCTCAGCACGAAGCGCGGATTCGGCAGCCAGGCCCCGAGCCGCGCCCCGCTCACCGCGAGCACCGTCTCCGACCAGCTCGAGCCCTGCCCGCCGGCCGACGCGGCAATGGCCGCGCCGCTGATGGCCACCGCGGCCTGGACCGTCAGGTCGCGGTGCAGGCGTGGTGAGACGACCCGCTCCAAGGCCGCCGACGTGACATAGCCGACCTCGGGCCCGCCCACCCCGTGGCTGCACATCGTGTACGAGACGCGATTCGCCCCGGGCGGGGTCCGCTGTGCGTCCAGGGTGGCGGACGCGGCGAAGACCACGTGCGGAAAGCGCACCCCGTTCGTCACGCCGAACCGCGACAGCGACGTCCGCACGTCGGCCGGGTACGGTTCCGCCACGACGAAACCGGAATCCAACCGCACCCGACGCACCGCGAACGCCGACGCGATCCGGCCGCGGTAGAAGGGATGCAGGCTGAGGGTCGTCTCGTCGGTGAACACGCCGAGGATGGCGACCGCGACGGCGAAGCCGGCGATGATGCCGTAGGTCGTGCCGTCGACGTGCGGCTGCAGGCCGACGGTCACGAGGCCGCCGAGCAGCACGAGCCACAACACGCCCAGGACGAGCAACGCGACGCCCACGAGCATCAGCCGTGACGCGGCGCCGGGGACGGCCTTCGTGAGACCGCCGGCTTGTTTGACCACGCCCTTCTTCTTCTTCACGAACGAGGCCACGCTCGCCCCGTAGGTCACGAGCACGCCGAGCACCGGGGAGCCCACGGCGACGCCGGTGGGGGCCGAGTCGAGCAACGACGACGAGATCCAGGTGACGCCGGGAAGCACGACGACGACGACTCCGAGCAGCACCGCCACCCCGTTCAGCGCCCGCGAAAACGTTGCCAACCGGTTGTGCCAGCTGCTCATCCGCGTCGCGGCACCGGTGGCCTTCGCCCGATCGGGCGGCCGGGTGATTCCCTGCGCGACGAGCCACACCACGAGGGCGAGGCCGGCGACGACGCCGAGGGCCGCCCAACCGGCCGGGCGGAACGAGATGCCGACGGTGTGCGTCTGCGTGGTCCCTTCGGGCAGCGACAGCACGGTGACCGGGACGTGGGCGTAGAACTGGCCGATCAGGAAGCCGAGCACGACGGCGGGACCGAACAGCAGCGTCAGCGTGAGCAACAGGTGCCGGGCCAGCAACACCAGGGCACGGCCGAGCCCCGCGGGACTGTCGGCCAGGTAGCTGGCGTGCCGGCGTAGGTGGTCTTCCTCCGGGGTCCCGGGCGCGTAGGCGGTCGGGGCGTCCCGGATGACGCGATCGATCCCGGAGTCGGCCGGTGGGACCTGCTCCGGGTGAGGCGGGATCCCGGAGTCGGCCGGTGGGACCTGCTCCGCGGGAGGCGAGTCGCCGCTGGTGAGCAGCTGGACGAAGGCGCCCGCGGTGTACCCGCCGCCGGACACCGAGACCAGGTAGTCCGCCCGCTTGAGGAGGTCTCGCATCCCACTCGACTGCAGGGCGCCGAGGCCCAGCGTCGAGGCGCGGATGCCGCCGCCCGACAGCCCGATGCCGATCACCTCGCCGGACGGGTCTCCACCGGCGGTCTGGCGGTCGTGGACGCACTGCACCGAGTACCCGCGCTGCCACCTCGCGGTGGCTCCGTCAGCTGTCGGAGACCCGCCGGGCGGTGGGGCGTCGTTGGGCAGGACGGGCGTCGGCAGCTGCCCCTCGTCGGCCCCGACGAGGGCGTTCTCGGCCGGGAAGGTCGTCGCCCGGACGACGCCCATGGCGATACCCCACAACGCGCCGGCGCCGGCCGGCACGAGCACGCAGAACTTGAGCAGGGCGAGCACGGCGGTCACCGAGAACGCGTAGTCGTGACCGTCGAACGCGGCACCGAGGGCGACGTTGGCCGCGGCGCCGGTCAGGATCACCACGCCCGAGGCGAGCAGCCCGACGAGCATGCGGGTCCGGTGCGACGTCCGGAACAGCAGCCACAGACCCAGCCCGTTACCGAGCAGCAGCGCCACGCCGCCACCCACGATCAGCGCCCAGTCCCACCGCAGTGTCTGACGCAGGTCGTCAGTGAAGGTGCCCATCGAGTACGACCCCTCCGGGTGCATGACCCGCAGGGTGTGGCCGACACCGCCGCGGCCGCCGAGCTCGACCTCGGCAAGCCGGGTGAACGGGACGGAGGCGTGCTGCGAGTAGAGCCACCCGCCGATCACGGCCGCGCCCACCGCCACGGCTGCGACCAGGAGCACTGCGGCCCGCTCGGCGAGGTACAGCGGAGTGCGCGCCCGCAGGGACGGTGGCGTCGCCGGCGGGTCGTTCGTGTCCGGCGCCATGGTGACCTCCGGCTTCCCCGTCGACGTGTCGGTGATCGTGCTGCGGACCATGATCACTGTCAACGAGCCGTCACGCAGACGCCGTACCGGCGGGCGCTGACAGTTGGATCGCAGTCGAACGCGATTCGCAATCTGGGCGCAACAACCCGCTGCCACGCTGACGCCATGTCTCAGGCGGCAGGGACGGACTACGACACGCTCGCCACGCTGTCGGCTGCCCCTGCTGCTGCGCTGCGGTCGCCGATCGAACCCGATCTGGTCGACCTGGGTGTCGCCCCGCTCGCACGCCTGGTCAGCCGCGGCGACGTGTCGGCGGAGGAGGCGCTGCTGGCCTACCTTCACCGCATCGCGGAGACCGAGCCCGAGGTCCATGCGTTCGTCCGCGTGGATGCCGAGCGTGCGCTCGACGATGCGCGGGAACTCGACGTCGCCCTGCTGCGCGGCGAGCGCCTCGGTCCGCTCGCCGGTGTCCCGTTCGTCGTCAAGGACAACATCGACGTCCAGCGACAGACGACCACGTGCGGGTCCGCCGCGGCGGGTGACGTCGTGGCCCTGCACGACGCACCGGTGGTGGCCCGGCTGCGCGCGGCCGGTGCGGTGCTGGTCGGTCGCGCCAATATGGACGAGCTGGCGATGGGCGCCTCGACCCGGACCTCCGCCTACGGTCCGACGTCCAACCCGTGGGATCTGCGGCGCAGCCCCGGTGGCAGCAGCGGCGGTAGCGCCGCTGCGGTCGCGGCCGGGCTCGCGGCCTTCGCCGTCGGCACCGACACCGGTGGGTCGATCCGCGAGCCGGCGTCGCAGTGCGGTGTCGTCGGCATGGCGCCGAGTCCCGGTCTCGTCCCGCTCGACGGCGTCGTCCCGTTCGCACCCGAGCTGGACCGGGTGGGACCGCTCGCCTGGTCGATCGCGGACACGGCCGCGGTGCTCGCCGTCATGGCCGGCCGCCCGCTCGTCCCGACCCGCCGGGGACCGGTGCGCATCGGGATCGTGGACGAACTCACCGGGCCGGCCAACCGAGCCGGAGTCCATGATCGCTTCGCCGCCGTCGTCGACCGGCTGGCCGCGTGCGGCGTGCCGGCGGCCCGGGTGTCCCTGCCCGATGCCCCGCACGCGCTGAGCGCCTACATGACGATCTCGTCCGCGGCCTGCCTGCCGCACGTCGAGGCATGGGTCGGCACGGGCCGCGCCGGCGCCGAGGTGCTCAGGCGGTGGGAGCTCGGACGCAGCTACCTGCGGTCGCCGGAACTGGCGCACGCGCTGGGCGTGCGGCGCCGCCTCGAGCAGCAGGCCCGTGCGGCCTTCGCGCAGTGCGACGTGCTGGTCTCGCCGACGATGCCGAGTACGGCGCCCCTGCTCACCGACGTCGGCCGGTGGGGGAACCTCACCGACCCGATGTGCTCGCCCTACACCGACTGCTGGACCGTGGTCGCGAACCTCGCCGGCCTGCCGTCGGTGTCGGTGCCGGCAGGCTGCTCGCCCGACGACGGCATGCCGGTCGGCATCATGCTGACCGGTGCCGCCGGCACCGATGCCGACCTGCTCGCGCTGGCGCGCCGCATCGAGCGCGGCCTCTGACCCACGCAGCCGCTCGGCTGATCAGGTCTCGACGTCGACCTTGCCGGCGTAGAACGCGACGTGCCCGGCGATGTCACTGACGGCGTCGTACGGCTGCGGGTAGTACCAGATCGCGTCCGCAACCTCGGTGCCGTCGACCGACAGCGAGTAATAGGACGCCTCGCCCTTGAACGGGCAGTACGACCCCGTGTCGCTCGGACGCAACACCGACCCGTCGACGTCCTCGAGCGGCAGGTAGAGCACGGTCGGGTAGCTCGCCTCGTTGAGGTCGAGCGCCCGCGTGGTGTCGGCGACAACGGTGCCGCCGGCGCGCACGACCACCCGACCCTCGTGCGGCGCGACGGTGATGGGGTGGTCAGGTCCGGGAACGAGCTGCTGGCGGCTCACGGCGCCTCCTAGGGCTGTCGGTGCGAGGTGTGCTCGGAGCAACCTCGACCGCGCCGCGGTTATGCCGCGTCAGCCGTCGCTGTCCTCCGACTTCTTCTCGTCGTCCTTCTCGTCGTCCTTCTCGTCGTCCTTCTTCTCGTCGGAGTCGGAGTCGGAGTCGGAGTCGGAGTCGCCATCCGAGTCGTCGTCGGCGCCCTCCTCGGGAACGTCGTCGACGAGGATGTGCTCACCGGGGATGCTCGTTCCACCAGCCACCGCGGTGCCGGTGAAGAATCCCTCGTCGGGATTGAAGTCGAGCTGATCGCGGTCGTTGTAGAACGGCTCGCCCTGATCCTCGCCGCCGTCCCCGTCCTCGTCGCCGTCCCCGTCCTCGTCGGCGTTCCCGTCCTCGTCGCCGTCCCCGTCCTCGTCGCCGTCCCCGTCCTCGTCGGCGCTGTCGCTCTTGTTGTCGCTGTCGCTGTCGTCGGCGCTGTCGCTCTTGTCGTCGCCGCCCTTGTCGTCGCCGGCCTTCTCGTCGTCGCCCTTGTCGCTTGCCGACGCGGGGTGCTGCTCCGGCGCCGAGCCGGCCTCGGTGTCTACGTCGGTGTCGTTGTCGGTGCCGTTGTCGGTGTCGGTGTCGGTGTCGGTGTCGTGTCGATCCGGCCTCGGCCTCGGCGGCGCCGTCGGTCTCGGGGGCGGTGCTCTCCGAGTCGTCGTCCCGTGGGTAGGGCATCGGGCGGCGGTGCTCGTCCTCGTCTCCGGGACGGCCCTGGTCGTCCTGCGCGTCCTGCTGCGTCGCCTGGTCGGCTGCCACGGTTGCACTCCCTTGTCGAGACCTGTGTCGAGACGGATATCGGGAGCGTCTTACCCATGACATCGTGTCCCGCGTCACGAAAGGCACACCGGGACCGGGCCGGGTCAGGGACCGACGAGGCGCAGCACGCGCTCCTGCGGCGCGAACCCGGCCGGGCGTTCGGCCTCGCGCCACAGCAGGGGGTCGCGCTCCGGCGCCCATTCGGGACGCCAGACGCCGAGGGCGACGTCGAGGTCTTCCAGTGCCTTGCGCACCGGTGGTGTCAGCGGGGCTCGCAGGTGTTCGGCCCACACCGCCGCCCGCAGATCGCGGACGACGTCGGTCGTCGTGACGATCGCCGCGCACAGCTCGGAATCGGTGCCGGTCATGGAGCGGCTGAACAGGTTGGCCGAACCGATCGAGGCGAACACATCGTCGACCAGCACCAGCTTGGCGTGCACGGTGAGGTTCTCGACGCGGTACACCGCGACGTTCGCGCGCCGGTCGACCGGCAGCAGGTCGACGAGCTTGTGCCGGATGTCGACGTTCAGCCGCCGGTTGATCGGGCCGGTGTAGAAACCCGGGTCCTCGGGGTCCCGCGTGCCGCTGCCGAGCAGGATCACCTTGACGCCGCGTTCGGCGGCGTCGCGGAGCGCGGGGAACAGCTCGTACGCCGACGAACCACCGAGCAGCTCCTCGAGGTACTGGTCCTCGAGGTAGATGTAGCGGCGGGCAGCGGCGAACGCGGCGGCGAAGGTCTCGAACACCTCGCGGTACCCGTCGCGTGGCTGGACCGACCACTCCTGGCGGCGCCAGGGCAGCAACGACTCGATGCGGCGGACGTGCGCGGACCGCAGGACGCGCACGGCGGTGCCTGGCACGCCCGGTGCGACGCGCGCGGGGGCCGGCGGACCCGGCGGCGGCACGGCGGGATCCGGATTGAGCAGGGACAGCTGGGCCGTGTGCCGGCGCCAGTGCTTGCGCGGCAGTGCCGCGGCCTCGCGCCACCGCAGGTCGAGCGCGCGCCACACCTGTTCGGCGGCGCGCCCGCGCACGCGGACGGCCACGTCGTGCCATCCCCACCGCCGGCCCTCGAGGGTGAGCGTGTCGTGCGGGACGGCGTCGAAGCGGTTCAGCACGAGATCGATGCCGCCGACGAGCGCCGTGAGCTCACCGTCGATGCGCGCCACCACCGCCTTCTGGTGGTTCGAGCCGATGAGGGCACCGGAGTGGTCGAGCAGCACGCGACCGGCGAGCGGCGGCGGACTGTCGGGGTCCGGACGCAGCTCCCGCAGCTGCGCTGCATGTTCGGCCGTGACGCGGAACCCGCCGAAGAACGTCCCGGGAACGGACGAGGCCCACACGCGGGAGGCGAGTTGGATCCGGACATCCACCCCATCCGCCGCCATCCGGGCCAGGCGCGGGCCGAGCGGGTCGTAACCCTCGTCGTCGAGGTTCCGGCCGTGCAGGTCCAGTCGCGGGTCGAGCTCCAGTCCGACGATCGAGACGGTGTCGCCCCTACCGGCGGATGCGAGCAGGTCGGACAGCGCCGGCAGGTAGGCGGCGCCGTCGACGAACGGGACCCATTCGCTGTCCTCGACGAAGGTCGGGCACTCGTCGGTGGCAGGCGGGAAGTACCGCAACGCACGATCGTCCATGCCTACCGCTTCGCCCTGTCGATCGACCGTCCCGGGTTGAGCACCAGGTTTGCGATAACTCTAGGTGACGGGTCCGACGTCAGCGGCGGGGCGGCGCTATTGAGCCGCGCAGCTGGAGGGCGGGGGTGAGCACCTTGCGCCGCGAACGCTTTCCGTCGTCGAGGGCTCGGACGGTGCGTTCGACGACGGAACTCACCAGCAGGTCGATCGGCCAGCGAAAGCTCGACATCGGCGGGGACAGCAGGCGGGACAGCTGGTGGTCGTCGAAGCCGAGCACGGAGACGTCGTCCGGGATGCGCAGGCCCAGCTTCTGCGCCGCGGCGTACACCCCGTACGCCATCGAATCGGCCAGACAGAACACCGCCGTCGGCGGCGTGTCGCTGGTGAGCAACCCGTACGCGACCGCCTCTGCGGCGTCCAGGTCGTGCGGGCACATCGCCACCGCCACGTCGAAGCCGCGCCGCTCGGCGACGGCCGCGACCGCCGTGTCGGCCGGGCGGTCGGGCGTGCTCGCCCTCGAGGGACTGAGCACCTCGATGCGCCGGTGACCCTCACCGGCGAGCAGCTCGAGCGCCTCGGCGACGCCGCCGGCATTGTCGAAGACCACCTCGCCCGCGGTGGCCGCGCCCGGGATGCTGTCGCCGACCGAGACCAGCACTGTGCGGTCGGCGATATCGGGCCAGTGGTCGCCGGTGGGGTCGACGTTCAGCACGATCAGCGCGTCCACCCGCTGGTCGACGAGCTGGTGGGCCAGCTCCTTCTCCAGCCGGGGGTCGTTGGACGCGTCGACGATCAGGGCGTGCCGATCGCGCTCGAGCAGCGCCCGCCCGATCTCAGCGGCGATGCCCTGCTGCCACAGGTCGGTCAGCGACCCGCACAGCAGCCCGACGTACCCCGTCCGCCCCGAGGCGAGGGCCCGGGCGATGGGATCGACCTGGTACCCGAGGCGATCGGCGACGTCGCGGACGCGCTCCTGCGTCTCCACCGGCACATGCAAACCGCGTAGCGCGTACGACACCGCTGCAGGCGACAAACCGGACTCATTCGCCACGTCGCGAAGAGTCACCCGCTTTGCCCGCTGGCGCACGGGCCGATCGTAACGGCGATGTCACGCCCAGGCCTTACGCCGGACATCGGTGAAGCGTTACAGTGAATCGCTTCACCCCGCATGAACCGGACGACGCGTCGAACCGCGGCGACGCCGTCCAGAACTTCGTAGGAGGCCTCTCCAGTGACAGCGCCGACCGTGCGCGCCGACGTTCCGGCCCGGACGACGACATCGATCGCCGCCGTCGCCAGGGATGTCTCGTTCGACCACCTGCCCCACCGTGACCTCGACGGGACGGAGTTGCGCGCCCTCGCAGCCTCGGTGGCCGCCGACGAACGTCTCTGGGGCGGCGACGTCGACGTCAGCGACGGGAGGCGGCACTACCGCAGCGTCTACCGCGACGAGCACATCGACGTGTGGCTGTTGTCCTGGGCGCCCGGCAGCGACACCGGCTGGCACGACCACGACGTCTCCTCCGGCGCCGTGGCGATCGCCCGCGGGCGACTCGTCGAGCACAACCCGGCGCTGTTCCACCCCGAGGTCGCGACGTGCGTGGACGCCGGCGAGGTCTTCGCCTTCGGCCCCGACCACATCCACCGCCTGACGCCGGTCGAGGGCGACCCCGCCGGCGCGGTGAGCGTGCACGTCTACTCCCCACCGCTGCAGCGCCTCGGCCAGTACCACGTGGACGAGTTCGGCGTGCTGCGTCGCGAGGTGATCACCTACGAGGACGAGCTGCGCTCGTTCGAGGAGGTCGCGTGAGTTCACCCCACCAGATCGCTCCGTCGGCCGCCTCGCCCGACACCCGTACCGAGGACGTCCTCGACCTGCTCGTCCTGGGCGGCGGCGTCATGGGCCTGTTCACGGCCTATCACGCCTCGGCCACGACCGGCCGTGTCGCGGTGCTCGAACGCGGCACGGTCGGCGACCCGGCGACGGCGTCGTACGGGCGCACCCGCTCCTACCGGCGCGACTACCTCGACGCCACCTACGCGCGGCTCGCCGACGAGGCGATCCGGTTGTGGACGGAGTTCGAGACCGAGACCGGCCGCAGCGTCCTCGTGCGGTGCGGCTGCATGAACATCGCCTCCGGCTCGGTGACGCCGGCGCTGGACCAGACCTACGCCCAGCTGTCGACCGACGTGCTCGTGCGCATGGGCCTGCCGCCGGAGCTGCTCGGGCGCGACGAGATCGCGCAGCGCTATCCCTACCTCGACGCCGACCTCGCCCACCTCGATCCCACCGGGGGGCTGGTCGACCTCGCCGCCGTCGCGGACACGCTCACGCAGGCGTTGCACGCCCGCAAGGTGCCGGTGCACGAACGTGTCGACATCACGGCGCTGCGGCAGGACGGCGACGTCGTCCGCGTCGCCACCGACGCCGGCGAGTTCGTTGCACGCACCGTTGTCATCACCGCCGGGCACGGCACCAACGAGCTGCTGGGCCGCCTCGACGGTTGCACCCTGCAGGTCCCGCTCACCCGGGACCGCCCGAGCGAGGCCAAGTACTTCGTGCCGCCGGAGTCCGAGCGGGCCCGTTACACCGCCGACGCCATGCCGGTCATCGCCTATCTCGACACCGGCGTGTACGTGCATCCGATCGTCCCGGGCGTGATCGACGCGGTGAAGGTCGGCTACTACAACCCGCCGGACATCCCCCGCGACCGCACCGGCGTACGCGACATCGCCGACTTCGTCACGCAGGTCATGCCCGGCCTCGCCGACGCGAGCTTCTCCGACGTCCTGGACGTCGACCAGTGCGACTACGACCTCGTCGCCGACGACGACTTCGTGCTCGGCACCGTCCCCGGCTTTCCCACCGTGCACGTCGGCGTCGGCTGGCGCGGCACCGGTTACAAGTTCGCCCCGTGGGTCGGTCGCGTCCTCACTCAGCTCGCGGTGCAGGACGGCACGGTCTACGACATCGCCCGCTTCGATCCCGCCCGGTTCGGCTCCCTGGAGGACGCATGACCAGCCCCCGTCCGTCCGCGCGCAATTTCGTCGACCGCCTCGCCGACGGCGTGGTCGTCGGCGGCGAGGGTTACGTCTTCGAGCTCGAGCGCCGCGGCTACGTCAAGGCCGGCCCGTACGTGCCCGAGGTGATCCTGGACGCGCCGGACGCGTTGCGGCAGCTGCACCGGGAGTTCCTGCGCGCCGGCGCCGACGTCGTGGTGGCGCTGACCTACTACGCACACCGCGAGAAGCTGCGTGACGTGGGGCGTGGCGACGACCTGGAACTGATGAACCGGCAGGCCGTGCGCATCGCGAACGAGATCGCTCGCGAAGGTCACGGGCCCAGTGGCGGCGCGCTGGTTGCCGGCAACATCTGCAACACCTGGTGCTACGACCCGGCCGACCCCGTCAACTCGGGCGCGGTCGTGCGCGAGCAGTACCGCGAACAGCTGGGCTGGGCGCGCGAGGAGGGTGTCGACCTGGTGATCGCCGAGACGAACGACTTCCTCGGCGAGGCGCTGATCGGTTTGGAGGTGTGCCAGGAACTGGGGCTGCCGGCGCTGGTGACCTTCGCCAGCGTGCAGCCGGACGCGACCTTCGACGGTACGGACTACATCGAGGCATGCCGGGTGCTCGCCGACCGCGGGGCGACGGCGGTCGGCTTCAACTGCTCACGCGGACCCGCGACGATGCTGCCGCTGCTCGAGCGGCTGCGTGACGCCGTCGACATCCCGATCGCTGCGCAACCGGTGCCCTATCGCACGACACCCCAGACGCCGGCGTTCGAGTCGTTGACCGGTGCCGACGGCGGGCGGTTGTTCCCGATCCAGCTGGAGAGCGCCGCGCTCACCCGTTTCGAGATGGCCGACTTCGCGCGCCGTGCTGCCGCGATCGGCGTCGACTACGTCGGCATCTGCTGCGGCGGTGCCCCGCACCACGTCCGGGCAATGGCCGAGGCCCTGGGCCGCGAGACCCCGGCCAGCCGCTACTCCCCCGCGCTCGACCTCCACCCCGTGCTCGGCACCGGCGAGGCGCCCACGGCCAGCGGCACCATGGGAGACTGGTCCGCCGCGAGCTGATCGCTGCATTCCCCGCTGAGAGGTCCCTCACGCCGGGGTGGTCCACGGGGGTATCACCCCCCGTCGCTCGGGTAACGGTGGAGACGTGGACGAATCAACCAGCACCGAGGCGCCGCGGCACGCCGACCCCCGTGATGACTCGGCCGATCACCCCGCGCACAGCGCGCCCGGTATCGCCGTCGATCACGGACTCGAACCCGGTCGCCACGCGCCCGGGCCGGAGACGATCGGCGTAGATGATCTGATCGGGTCGCACCCGCAGACTGCAGACACCGGCGGGGACACCGAGGCCGCCTCCGGCCAGGACGAGCCGGCGGGGGGCTCGGACGGCAACAAGTGGCTGACCCTCGTCACCGTCTGCCTCGGCACCTTCATGCTGCTGCTGGACGTCACGATCGTGAACGTCGCGCTGCCCGACATCCAGACGGCGCTGCACTCGAGCTTCTCCGACCTGCAGTGGGTCGTCGACGCCTACGCGCTCACCCTCGCTGCCCTGCTGCTCACCGCCGGCAGCCTCGCCGACATGTATGGGCGGCGGAAGCTCTACCTCATCGGGCTCGTGATCTTCACCATCGCCTCGCTGCTCTGCGGGTTGGCGCAGACCACCCTGATGCTGCAGCTGTCGCGTGCTCTGCAGGGCATCGGGGGCGCGATCATGTTCTCCGTCTCGCTCGCGCTGCTCGCAAACGCGTTCCGAGGCAAGGACCGCGGCGTGGCCTTCGGCGTGTGGGGTGCGATCACCGGTCTCGCCGTCGCGATCGGCCCGTTGCTCGGCGGCGCGCTGACCTCGGGCCTGTCCTGGCGGTGGATCTTCTTCGTCAACCTGCCGATCGGCGTCATCGCCGTCGTGCTGTCGCTGACCACCGTCGCCGAGTCGAAGTTGCCGCACGGCCGGCGGCCGGACTGGATCGGCTTCGCGCTGTTCACGCTGGGCCTGGCCGCGCTCGTGTACGGCCTGATCGAGTCCAACCAGCGCTCGTTCAGCGACCCGGTCGTCGTGGGCTCACTGGTCGCGGCAGCCGTGCTGCTCATCGGCTTCGTGGTCGCGGAGGCGCGGCTCACATCGCCGATGTTCGAGCTCTCGCTGTTCCGCAAGCCGACCTTCACCGGCGGCGCGGTCGCGGCCTTCGGGCTGAGCGCGTCGATCTTCGCCCTGCTGCTCTACCTGGTGCTGTACGTGCAGGACGTCCTCGGCTACAACGCCTTCCAGACCGGCCTGCGGCTGCTCGTCCTCTCCGGCGGCATCCTGCTCACATCGACGATCGCGGGGCGGCTCACCTCGCACGTCCCGATCCGGTTCCTGATCGGGCCGGGGCTGTTGCTCGTCGGGGTCGGGTTGTTGCTGATGCGCGGGCTCGACGCCTCGAGCAGCTGGACGCACCTCATCCCGGGCATGATCGTGTCCGGTGCCGGCGTCGGGCTGGTGAACCCGCCGCTCGCCTCGACTGCGATCGGCGTGGTCAGCCCGGAACGGGCCGGGATGGCGTCGGGTATCAACTCGACGTTCCGCCAGGTCGGTATCGCCACCGGCATCGCGCTGCTCGGCACGCTGTTCAGCAGCCGCGTCAAGGACACCGTGACGCAGCTCGTCTCGGGGGTGCCGGGTCTCGGCTCGCACGCCTCGCAGCTGGCCACCGCGATCAAGTCGGGCGCCTCGCAGCAGGCGGCGGCCAAGCTGCCCGCGTCCGCGCGCCCGAAGGTGGAGAAGATCGCGGCGTCGGCGTTCACCGATGCGCTGAACCACATCCTGCTCGTCGCGGCGATCATCGTGATGGTGTCCGGCGTGATCGCTCTGCTGACCATCCGCAAGAAGGACCTCGTCCACCAGGGCGGCTGACCGCAACCTCTCACGCAGCGAGCCGCCGTCCCGGACGGGACGGCGGCTCGTTCGCGTTGCAGGCTGACGAATTACGTGTCGTCACGTGCCTCGTCGGCGTCGGCCTTCGCGGCCTCCGTGTCGGTGACCGTCCCGTCCTTCTCCCGCTCGAAGAAGTCGGCGTACTTCTCGTCGCTCGGGGTCTGGTCGGCGACCTGCTGCACCATCTCCTCGTCGCTGACGCCTTCCCCTGCGGCGTGCGTGCCGGGCTCGCTGGTGTCGGACATACCGTGCCTCCTGCTCGTCGATGATCGGGGACTGCTACAGCACCCGTACCCGCGACGGAAGAGAGCGCAACCCGCGGGTGAGCCCCGACTCAGCGCGAGTCAGTCGAGTTCGATGTTGAAGTCCCAGATCGCGACGACCTTGCCCGCGTGCCGCCAGGTCACCTGCGCGGCGCCGCTCTCGTAGGTGCCGCTGATCTTCAGCTCGGTGCGCTGCCCGGCCTTCGCCCGGACAGCCGTGGGACCGGCCGGGCGCAGCGAGACGATCTCGCCTGTCTCGTTGCGCGAGCTGAAGTCCGACGCTGTGACGGCCAGCGACCCCGTCTGCACACGCAGGTCGATGGTGAACGTGCCGACCGTCGAGATGGGTGCCGTGGAGCCGCCGTCGTACTCGACGGACTGGGTCGGGCCGAGGGCCGTGACGAGGGCCCGCACGCCCGGCAGCGTCACCCGCAGCGGGGCGCCGATCTCCAGCAGGGCCGGTCGGGTGCCGTTCGCGGTCGCGGTCGGGATCGCGGTAGGTGCGGTCGGCACCGGCACCGCCCCGAGCGAGTGCACGACCTCGGACGCCTTGTCGGGCGGGGAGGCGGAACCCGAGCAGCCTGCGGCGGTGAGCACGGCGGCGAGGGACAGCGTCAGCAACGCCGGTGCGGCGGCCCGGCCGGAGCCGGACCGCCGCACGCGGATGCGTCTGTGGATCACTGGCCGGTCAACGCCGCACGAGGACCGGTCGGCGTACGACCTTGACGTTGCCGGTGTGGCCGTTCACCGCACTCGGCGAGTAGACGACGCTGCCGCTCGCGGCCGGCTGCAGCGCCTGCCCGGAGATGTTGTTGTAGATGTCCGGGCCGAACGGTCGCAGGCCGGACGCCGCGGCGTAGCCGAGGTGGCCCTTGCCGTCGGTGCCGCCCTTGGTGATGCCGAACAGGTCCTCCGTGCTCCGCAGCCAGCTGTAGTGGTTGTACGGCTGGTTGTTCACCGAACCCGGGGTGATGAAGCGGCTGATGAACACCGCGCCCGTGATGCCGCCACCCGGAGTGGTGTCCTGGTTGAACGCCTGGTCGCCCGGCTGGGTGGTGTTCGGGCCCGGCAACTCGTCGCAGCACGCGACGACCGACTGGGCGGTGTTGGCCTCGGCCTGCGCCGGCTTGCCGGTGGCGCTGTCGGTGCCCAGGCTCGAGTCGCCGGCGTAGTTGTCGTCCGCGATCGAGTTCCCGTACATCTGGTACGGCGGGAACGCCTCGTCGAAGATCACCTGAATCTCGCCGTCCTGCTGGAACGCCGGCGACGACATGATCATCGGGACGTACTTCTTGAGGAACTGGTCGGCCGCGTACAGGCCGCCCTGGTGGTTGTTCGGGTCACCGGACAGGTTGTCGCCCTTGCACGTGGCGTCATGGGCGTCCGAGCAGTTGTTCGGCGAGATCCAGCTGAACTGCGGCGTGGTCTTGACCGACTTCAGGTCCTGCGCGATGGACGGGACGGCCTTGTGCGTGCCACTGGCCGGCAGACCGTCGAGCGGGACCACGTTCGCGCAGTCCTTGGGGTTGTCGATGAGCGAGTGGAACCAGGGCGCCGGGTTGTGCTTGGGCACGTACTGGTCGGTGGGTGTCGCGCCACCCGGGTCGGGTACGCCGGCACCGTTCGGGTCACCGGGGGCGCCGCACTTGTAGGCGTCCTCACGGGTCGGGTCGTTGCCCATGTCCTGGGCGTAGATCTTCCAGCTCTTCTTCGCACCGTCGAGCTGGTTGAACAGCGTCTGGACGCGCGAGGGGTAGACGCAACCGGTGCTGGCGTAGGTCTGGCCGTCGGCGGCCGGGAAGCCCGGCGCGACGTTCTTGTAGGTCGGGCAGTCGGCCTGGTTGTCCGGCGCCGGCGCCTGGCCGCTCACCGCGCTGATGTAGTTGTCCAGCGAGAAGTGTCCGGTGCCGTAGTACTGGGTCAGCAGCTCGCCGTAGCTCGGCAGCGTCTTCCACAGGTAGCTGTTCTGGTTCAGGCCGGTGAAGGTCGACTCGTAGGACTTGTTCTCCAGGATGATCGTCCAGACGTGGCCGATCTTGCCCTTCGCGCTGCCGCCGTGTGCGGTGTAGGTCGACGGCTTCGCCGACGCCGCCCCCGCCGTGGCCGCGACCAGGCCGACGGCCAACGCCGCCGTCGCCGCGCACGCCGCCACCACGCGGCGGGTCATCCGACGCTGAGTGCTCACTCGTGTTCCCCTCGGTTCGTCCCCATGGGTGTCAGCGGACCGACACGGCCGCTCAGGAATCACCCAAGATCCCGCCGGTGCTCAGCAGCGCTCGGCTCGGGGAACCGGACGTGAACAGCACCGGAACACTCGCCTGCGGTCCCCGGGTCGCGGCGTGGGTCGCGGGGTGCGTCGCCGGCGCGCGTGAAGCCGGTCACGGGCACCGCGTGTCGATGCCGCCCACGGGCGGTAACGCGGCATCATCGAGGGCAGGCTCTCCGAGGCGCCCCGATTACCCGGTTGTTGCCGCACAACAGATGGGGCCCCGTCATGTATGAGATGACGGGGCCCCTCTGTTCGGTACGGGCGTCCGCGCAGGACCGGCCGACGATCCGAGGACCGCAGACCGGGAGCCCGCGGGCCATCCCGACCGACACCGCGCTGCGAACCTCGTCCCGGTCCGGCGCCGAGGCCACCGGAGTGGCTCCAACAACCGATCCGGGTCCCGGAGTCTCCCCCGGATCACGGTGCTCGCCGCAGCGGCGATGAGGTAGTTCTAGTCCCCTCGGACGGCGTCGCGCAAGGCCCTCGGAGGCCCCATTTCGCGGGGTTTCGGCGTATCGCTGGTTGTCCCCACGCCGTCCACAGAACGGGCCCGGTTATCCCCCGAACACCCGGGTTGTGCACGGTTTGTCCACAGCGCCGTGCACAGGTGGGGACGGCCCGCTCAGAGCCCGGCGGCCAGCCGGGTTCCCTGGTCTATGGCGCGCTTGGCGTCGAGTTCGAGGGCGACATCGGCACCACCGATGAGATGTACCCGGGCGCGGCGGGTGCTCCGGTCGCCCAGCAGGCCGGTCAGCTCGTCGGCGAGCCCGCGGCGCGGTTCCTGGCCGGCGCAGACGACGACGTCGTCGACCGCCAGCACCCGGCCCCGGTCGCCGACGGTGACGTGCAGCCCCTCGTCGTCGATGCGGTCGTAGGTGACGCCCTTGACCATCTCGACGCCGCGGCTGCCCAGCGTCGCCCGATGGACCCACCCGGTCGTCTTGCCGAGCCCGGCGCCGACCTTCGACGTCTTGCGCTGCAGCAGGTAGACCTGCCGGGCGGAGGCCGACGGCTGCGGCGGGACGAGGCCGCCGCGCGTCACAGCCGGGTCGCCGACACCCCACTCGGCCAGCCACGCGTCGCGGTCGACCTCCGCGGCCGCCACGGGAGCGCCGGAGTGGGTGAGGAACTCGCTGACGTCGAAGCCGATGCCACCGGCACCGATGACCGCGACCCGCGGCCCCACGGTGGCCTTGCCCATGAGGACGTCGGCGTAGGTGTGGACGTTGGGACGGTCGACCCCGGTCAGCTCGACCGCCCGCGGCGAGACGCCGGTGGCGATCACGATGTCGTCGTAGCCGCCGTCGGCGAGCTCGGGGGCGGTGACCGCGTGCCCGAGGCGCACCTTGACACCGGTGAGTTCGAGACGTCTCGTGAAGTACCGCAGCGTCTCGGCGAACTCCTCCTTGCCCGGCACGCGGCGGGCGAGCTGGAACTGACCGCCGATCTCGGGCTCGGCCTCGAACAGCTCGACCTCGTGCCCGCGTTCGGCGGCTGCGGTGGCGGCGGCGAGCCCGGCCGGGCCCGCCCCGACGACGGCGACCCGGCGGGCCCGGCGGGTTGGGGTCAGCGTCAGCTGGGTCTCGTGGCCGGCGCGCGGGTTGACCAGGCAGCTCGCCACCTTGTGCGCGAAGGTGTGGTCCAGGCAGGCCTGGTTGCAGCCGATGCACGAGTTGATCTCGTCGGCGCGGTCGTCGACGGCCTTGCGCACCCACTCCGGGTCGGCCAGGAACGGACGCGCGAGCGACACCATGTCGGCGTCGCCGCGGGCCAGGATCTCCTCGGCCGTCTCCGGCATGGTGATGCGGTTCGAGGCGATAACAGGGATGGACACGTGCGGGCGCAGCCGTCCGGTGATCCAGGTGAACGCGCCGCGCGGCACCGAGGTCACGATGGTGGGCACGCGCGCCTCGTGCCAGCCGATGCCGGTGTTGATGATCGTCGCGCCGGCTCCCTCGACGGCGGTGGCGAGGGCCACCGTCTCGTCCCAGGTCTGGCCGTCGTCGACGAGATCCAGCATCGACATCCGATAGACGAGGATGAAGTCCTCGCCGACCGCCTCGCGGACCTGCCGCACGACCTCGGTCGGGAAGCGGCGCCGGTTCTCGGACGAGCCGCCCCACTCGTCGTCGCGCCGGTTGACGCGGGGAGCGAGGAACTGGTTGATCAGGTAGCCCTCGCTGCCCATGATCTCGACGCCGTCGTAGCCGGCGTCGCGGGCGAGCTCGGCGGCGCGGGCGAAGTCGCCGACGGTGTTGCGGACCTCGCGCGCGGTCATGCCGCGCGCCCCGAAGGGCGTGATCGGCGAGCGGGTCCTCGACGCCGATGCGCTGAACGGGTGGTAGCTGTAGCGGCCGGCGTGCAGGAGCTGCAGCGCGATGCGGCCACCCTCGGCGTGCACCGCGTCGGTGATCTCGCGGTGCCGGCCGGCCTCGCGCCTCGTCGTCATCTTGCCGGCGAACGGCAACAGCCAACCCGTCCGGTTGGGCGCGAAGCCGCCGGTGACGATGAGGCCCGCCCCGCCGCGCGCTCGCTCGGCGTAGAAGGCCGCCAGCCGATGCAGGTTCTTGGCGCGGTCCTCGAGCCCGACGTGCATCGAGCCCATGAGCACCCGGTTCGGCAGCGTGGTGAAGCCGAGGTCCAGCGGGGCGAGCAGATTCGGGTAGGGCGTCATCGCGGTCCTGTTCTGTCGGTGGGCGGATCCAGCACGGCGAGCACCTCGTCGTACCAGTCGACGAGGCCGCGTTCGAGGCCGATGCCACCGCGCAGCACGAGCCATTGGTGCAGGTCCCGACCGGCGAGGGCGAACGGGTCGGGGAACTCGCGCTTCTCGTTGGCGAGGTAGGACTCGAGGCGCTCCACGTGCAGCTCGCGGTGCCGGCGCACCTCGGCCAGCACGGCGCCGAGCTCGCCCTGCGAGGCGCCCCTGATCTTCACGGCGAGATCGGAGCGGGTCGGCTCCGGCTCGGCCGGCTCGGCGATCCAGCGGGTGAGTTCGGACCGGCCGGCGTCGGTCGGGCCGTACACCTTCTTGTCCGGACGGCCGTCCTGCGCGACCACGGTGCTCGCGACCCAGCCGTCGCGCTCCATGCGGGCGAGCACCTTGTAGACCTGCTGGTGGGTCGCGGTCCAGAACCGCCCGATCGACTTGTCGAAGCGCCGGGCGAGGTCGTAGCCGGTGCTCTCGCGCTCCGACAGCGACACGAGAATCGCGTGCTCCAGTGCCATGCCGGCACCCTAGCTATGCAATTCGTTGCAGTGCAACTCGATGGTCGGGAGCAGGCCACGACCGTGTCGGTGGACACCGACCGGACTCGCCTACGCCGCCAGGATGAGCACGTGACCACTGTCTCCGCGACCCCGTTCACGCTGGCCGAGCTCGACCGCGCCGCCGAGCTCGTGCACGCCGCAGTCCCGCCGACGCCGACGCACCGCTGGCCGCAGTTGGCCCGGCTGCTCGACGCCGACGTCGCCGTCAAGCACGAGAACCACACCCCGGTCGGCGCGTTCAAGGTGCGCGGCGGCGTGGTCTTCGTGGACCGCCTGCTCGCGCGGCGGCCGGACGTCGCCCGTCTCGTCTCCGCCACGCGCGGCAACCACGGCCAGAGCCTCGCCTTCGCCGGCCGGCGGGCCGGGCTGGGCGTCACGATCGTGGTGCCGCACGGCAACAGCCCGGACAAGAACGCCGCCATGCAGGCGCTCGGCGCGAGCGTCGTCGTGCACGGCACCGACTTCCAGGCGGCCCGCGAGCACGCCGCGCACCTCGCCGAGGCCGATCCCGGATCGGAGCTGGTGCCCGCCTTCCACCCCGACCTCGTGCTCGGCGTCGCCACCTACGCCCGCGAGTTCTTCGCCCAGGCCGGCCCGCTCGACACCGTCTACGTCCCGGTCGGGATGGGCTCCGGCATCTGCGGGCTGATCGCCGTGCGCGACCTGCTCGGCCTGCCCACCGAGATCGTCGGCGTCGTCACCGAGCGGGCCGACGCGACTGCGCGCTCGTTCACCGCGGGCGCGGTCGTGGCGACCGAACTCGCCGACACCTTCGTCGACGGGGTGGCCACCCGGGTGCCCGACCCGGACGCCGTCCGAGTCATCGTGGCCGGCGCGGCGCGCATCGTCACCGTCTCCGAGGACGCCGCGGCCGAGGCCGTCCGCACCGTGTTCGCCGCCACCCACAACGTCGCCGAACCGGCGGGCGCGCTGGCCCTGGCCGGGGCCGTGACCGAGGCCGGGCGCCTCGCCGGCACGAGGGTCGGACTCGTGCTGTCCGGCGGCAATGTCGACGCCGCGATGCTCGTCGAGGTGCTCTCGGGGGGAACACCCCGGCCGCCGTCGGGATGATTGCTCCCGGTTGCGCCCGGTTCGTAAGCGGACCGTAGGCCGCAGGAGAGGTCCAGAGGCTGCTCAGAACGTAGGATCGCCACCATAAGTCGATCTAGATCGGGAGCAGCCGGTGTCGGAGCAGTTCGGTCACTACGTCCTCGAGACGATGATCGGCCGCGGGGGCATGGGCGAGGTCTATCGCGCCTACGACACCGACAAGGACCGCGTCGTCGCCCTCAAGCGGCTGCCCAAGGACCTGGTCGCGGACGAGGTGTTCGAGGCGCGTTTCCGGCGTGAGTGCCGGCTGGCCGCGCGCCTGAACGAACCGCACGTCATCCCGATCCACGACTTCGGCGAGATCGAGGGCCACCTCTACCTCGACATGCGTCTGGTCGAGGGCGTGGACCTCTCGACGGTCATCCACGACGGCGGCCCGATGCGCCCGAAGGTTGCCGTCGACATCGTCGGCCAGATCGGCTCGGCCCTGCAGGCCGCGCACAACGCCGGCCTCGTGCACCGCGACATCAAGCCCTCCAACGTGCTGGTCACGGGCATGGAGGACGACGCGGCGAACGTCTTCGCCTATCTGGTCGACTTCGGCATCGCGCGCAGCGAGGCCGGCGGAGGGGCCACGGCCCTGACGTCGACGACCGGCACCGTCGGCACGCTCGGCTACATGGCGCCCGAGCGCATCAGCGGCAAGGAGGGCGACAGCCGCTCCGACATCTACTCGCTGGCCTGCGTGCTGTTCGAGTGCCTGACCGGCCACTCGCCGTACAAGGGCGAGACCTTCCAGGTCATGTTCGCGCACGTCAACGCGCCCGCACCGATGCCGTCGACCGAGGTCCCGGGCCTGCCGCGCCGGCTCGACGACGTCATCCGCAAGGGCCTGGCCAAGGACCCCGAGCAGCGCTACCAGACGGCGAACCAGTTCAGCGCCGCCGCCCGCGCTGCCCTGTCCGACGCCGGCGTGACACCGCCGCTGCCGGGCAACGCCCCGCGCATGCCTCCGCCGCCGCCGCAGCCGTTCCCCGGGGGCCAGGGCGGACCCCGACTGCCGTCCGCCCCACCGTTCGCGGGCGCGCCCGGCGGCCCGCCGCGCGGCTACCCGGGCGGTCCCGGCCGACCGGGTGGCCCTCCGGGCCAGGGTGGCCCGGGGCCGGGGGGCCGGTACGCCGGGCCGCCGACGAATCAGCCGGGCCAGCGCCCACCGGGTGGACCAGGGCGTCCCGGCGGGCCGAACGCACCCGGCGCGCCGGGGCCCGCCGTCCCGCCGGCCGCGGCCGGGTTCACCGGTCCCCGCGGACCGGCAGTGCCCCCCGGACCGCCCCAAGGACCGCGCACCGGCGCCCCGTACACCCCGCCGCCCGGACCACCGACCCGCCCGCCGTCGGGCCCGCAGCCGACCGGGCCCACGTCCGGGCCTGTTCCCGGCTCACGTCCGGGTCAGACCTCGGGACCGGTCGACACCCCGAACCGCCCGCCGTCGGGCCCGCAGCCGACCGGCCCGACCTCGGGTCCGATCACGCCGCACCGGCCGCCGTCGGGTCCGCAGCCGACCGGGCCCACGTCCGGGCCTGTCTCCCCTGCCCCGCAGAGCCGTCCCACCTCCGGACCCATCGGGGCCGCCGCCGCAGCAGCTGCGGGCGGATCGGGCGGCACCGCCGGACCGCCGCCACCCCCACGAGGTCCGGTGTCGGGTCCGCTCCCGTCCGGCCCGATCTCGGGTCCGACGCGCGTGGCCCCTACGCCGACACCCGGCCTGCCCGGTCCGACACCCGGGCTGCCCGGGCCGGCCTTCGGCGCGCCTCCCCCGCCGCCTCCCGGGGGCGGGCGGCGCTCCGGCGGAGGCGGGTTCTTCTCCGACCGGCGCAACGTGATCGCTCTCGCGGCGGCCCTGGTCGCGGTGATCGTGGCCGTCATCGTCATCGTCGCGGTCAGCGGGGGCGGCAGCAGCCCGCAGGCCAACCGCACCACGGGTGCGCCGAGCACGTCCAGCAGCGGGGCGCCGTCGACCGGCACGTCCTCGTCGAGCTCGGCGAGCACGTCGAGCTCGGCAAGCGGCACCACCCCGCCGGCCTCGGCGTGGAGCAGCTACTCCGAGTTCACCGACCTCGTCGGTTCCCGGCCGGGCGACACGACGGGGGCCTACCGCGGCGCCACCTGTGCGCTCCAGCCGCCGGCCGCCGGCATCACCGGCATGGTCGATCAGATCGCCTGCACCAAGCTCAGCAACGGCAGCCCGGTGACCTTCTACGTCGCCCGCTTCGCCAGCGCCGCCGACGTCACGGCTTACGGCACCAACCTGGTGAGCAGCCGCAGCTACACCAAGGAATTCTGGACGCTCACCAGCAAGAACCGCGGCGTGCTCTACAAGGCCCCGAGCTCGGCCGGGTTCGCCGACGTCACCAGCTCCATCTGCGGCCTGCCGACGTTCCTGGTGCAGTTCTACGCACCGACGACATCCAACGTCACCACCGAGACCGTCCTGACCGATTACTGGAAGCCGGCCCACTTCCCGAATACGACGCCACCTGTCTGCGCCTGACGGTCAGTCGGCCGTCCCGGCCACGGCCTCGGCGTCGCGCAGCACCCGCAGCGCGTTGCCCCAGGTGAGCGCGGCGAGCTCGTCCTCGGACCACCGGCGGTCGAGCAACTCGGCGATCAGCGCCGGATAGGTCGAGACGTCCTCGAGGCCGGCGGGCATCGGGTCGCAGCCGTCGAAGTCGCCGCCGAGCCCGACGTGCTCGACGCCGGCGACCTCGCGGACGTGCTCGACGTGGTCGGCCACCTGGGACACCGTGGCCACGGGTGGCGGGTCGGTCTCGGCACGACGCGCCGACGCCGCCTGATGGGCGTCCCAGTCGCCCGGGTTCTCGCCGCGCTCGATCATGTCCGCGACGACCGCGGCGTCCCACTGCTGGCACGGTGTCGAGACGAACTGCGGCACGAACGTGACCATGCAGACCCCGCCGTTGCCGGCGAGGGCCCGCAGGACGTCGTCGGGCACGTTGCGCACGTGATCGGTGATCTCCCGCGCCGACGAATGGCTGAACATCACCGGCGCGGTCGTCGTCGCGAGTGCGTCGCGCATCGTGCTGGGCGCAACGTGCGACAGGTCGACCAGCATGCCGAGCCGGTTCATCTCGGCGACGACGTCACGTCCGAAGTCGGACAGCCCACCCACCGCGGGCTCGTCGGTCGCGGAGTCGGCCCACGGGACGTTGTCGTTGTGCGTCAGCGTCATGTAGCGCACGCCGAGCGAATGCAGCGTGCGGAGCACGCCCAGCGACGAGTCGATCGAGTGACCACCCTCGGCGCCCATCAGCGAGGCGATGCGCCCGGACGCGTGCGCGGCCTCGACGTCCGCCGCGGTCAGGGCCAGCGCGAGGTCGTCGGGGTAGCGGGCCACCATGCGCAGGACGAAGTCGATCTGCTCGATCGTCGCGGTCACCGACCGCGGCCCGAGCGTGGCGGGCACGAACACCGACCAGAACTGGCCGCCGACGCCGCCCTCGCGCAGCCGGACGAGGTCGGTCTGCGTCGCCTGCTGGCGCACGTCCACCGGGTAGGCGTCGAGGTCGTAGGCGGCGTGCTCGCGCACGGCCCAGGCGAGGTCGTTGTGCCCGTCGAGCACGGGATGACGCTCGAGCAGCTCCCGCGCGGCGGCCACAGCGGGCCCGTTCACACGTCCAGCGTCTCGGCCGGATCGAGATGGTGGTACTCGCTGCCGTGCTCGCCGCCGATGCGGCCGACGTGGCTCTCGACGAGGCCGAGGCCGGGCGGGGTCAGCAGTGCGTCGTGGATGCCGACGACCCGCGGCGCGCGCACCGAGACGACGAAGTCGATGACCTCGGCCGTGCTCGACCACGGTGCGTGGACCGGCGCGAGCAGCAGCGGCACCTCGACCGCCGGGACGATCAGCGCGTCGCCGGGGTGGAACACCTGCTCGTCGACCAGGTACCCGACGTTCGCGATCACCGGGATCGTCGGGTGGATGACCGCGTGCTGGCCCCCGAACGCGCGTACGGCGAACCCCGCGGCCTCGAAGGCCATGCCCGGCTCGACGGTCACCACCTGTTCGCCCAGGTCGGCCAGCGTGTCCGCCACCGACGCCGGCGCCCAGATCCGCAGGCGCGGATCCCGCTGAGCGGCGCCGCGCAGCTCCTCGACCTCCAGGTGGTCGGGGTGCTCGTGCGTGATCAGGACGCCGTCGGCGCCGTCGAGTGCGGCCGAGACCTCGCTGAACATGCCCGGGTCGACGACCAGCGTGCGGTCGCCGTCGTCGAAGCGGACGCAGGAGTGCGTGTATTTCGTCAGCTGCATCAGCGTGTCAGGACTCGTCGTCCAGGATGTGCACGGCCGCCTCCTCGGCGGAGGCGGCGTAGCCGGCCCGGCCGACGTCGGTCGCGACCTCGTCCTTCTCGGTGTCCTCGTGGGCGCCCTCGTCCGGTGCCACCAACCGGCCGGCGCGGGGCTCCTCGTCGGCGGCGGCGAGGTCGTCCTCGTCGACGTCCGGCTCCTCCTCGGCCAGGCGCTCGTCGAGGGACTCGCCCTCGCGCTGCTCCTCGGCGGTGTCGCCGCGCCAGCTGCGGTTCTCCCGGTCCGGCGGGTTGTAGCCCGCGTCCAGCGGGTCCTCGGTGTTGTCGCCGGTCAGGGTCTCCGACGGGTCCTCCTGGCTCTCGCCGATGATGCCGCCTACGTACAGATCGTCTGATTCGCTCACGCGCCTACCCTTCCCGATTGGTCGGCGCCTGTCACCGGGCAGGCTTCCGGCGTGACTTCCGTCCTGTGGTTCCGGCGCGACCTGCGCCTCGGTGACCATCCTGCTCTGCACGAGGCGGCCAAGGACGGCCCGGTGGTCGCCCTGTTCGTCCTCGACCCCGCCCTGCTCAAGCCCGCCGGCGCGCCGCGGGTCGCGTTCCTCTACCGCTCGCTGCGGGCGCTGGACCAGGACCTGCGCTCGCACGGCGGGACGCTGGTCGTGCGCCGCGGCAAACCGGAGAACGTCGTGCCGAAGGTCGTCGCGGAGGCGGAGGCGTCGTCGGTGCACGTCAGCGCGGATTTCGGCCCCTACGGCAGGCGCCGCGACGAGGCCGTCGAGAAGGCGCTGGGTGATGTGCCGCTCGTCCGGACCGGCTCGCCGTACGCGATCGCCCCCGGCCGGGTCACCAAACCCGACGGCGAGGTCTACAAGGTCTACACGCCCTACTACCGAGCCTGGAAACGACACGGCTGGCGCCAGCCCGCCACTGCCGTTGCGGGGCGCGTCGACTGGCACACCGGCGCTGGACGGGATCGACATCCCGAAGGACCCGGCGCTGCCCGCGGACATCGAGCTGCCCGACGCCGGCGAGGACGCCGCGCTGGCGACCTGGCGTGCCTACCACCGCGACCATCTCGGCGACTACGCCGCCGAACGCGACCGGCCCGACCTGGACAGCACGTCGCACATGTCCGTCTATCTCAAGTGGGGCGCCATCCACCCGCGCACCATGCTCGCCGACCTCGCCGAGGGCGACGACACCTACCGCGGCGAGCTCGCCTGGCGCGAGTTCTACGCGACGATCCTCGCGACCTGGCCGGAGTCGGCGCGCGAGTACTTCCAGCCCGAGCTGGCCTCGATGGACTACGCCTCCCCGGACGACCCGTCCTTCCAGGCCTGGAAGGACGGTCGGACCGGGTTCCCGATCGTGGACGCGGGCATGCGCCAGCTGCTCGCCCTCGGCTGGATGCACAACCGGCTGCGGATGATCGTCGCCTCGTTCCTCGTCAAGGACCTGCACATCGAGTGGCAGCACGGCGCCCGGCACTTCATGCGGCACCTCGTCGACGGCGACCTCGCGTCCAACCAGCACGGCTGGCAGTGGACGGCCGGCACCGGCACCGACGCGGCGCCGTACTTCCGCGTGTTCAATCCGGTGACGCAGGGCCAGAAGTTCGACCCCGACGGCGAGTACGTGCGCCGCTGGGTGCCGGAGCTGCGTGGCATCGAGGGCAAGAAGGTGCACACGCCGTGGGAGCTCGACGAACCACCGTCGGACTACCCGGAGCCGATCGTGGACCACAAGAAGGAGCGGCAGGTCGCCCTCGACCGCTACCAGGCGGCGCGCCGCGCCTGACCGCGGCGGCTCGTCGACGGTTGGGTTTCCTCACGCGGGGGAAGGACGTCCGGCGTGAACACGCACGCAACCGCACTGGCGGCAGCAGCAGCCAAGACCTCGAACTGGAACGGGCACGACACCCGCCTCATCCTCGTGGGGCTGGGCGGCATCGCGATCATCATCGTGCTGATCTCGGTGCTGGACATGCACCCGTTCCTCGCGCTGGTGGCGGGATCGGCCTTCGTCGGGCTGACGTCCGGGGTCGGGCTGTCGAACATCATCCCCAACTTCGAGATGGGCGTCGGCGGCACGCTGCAGGAGGTCGGCCTGCTGATCGCGCTCGGCGCGATGCTCGGCAAGCTGCTCGCCGACTCCGGCGGCGCGGACCGCATCGTCGACACCATCGTGTCGCGAGCCGGACGGAAGTGGATCCCCTGGGCGATCGCGCTGGCGGCGATGATCGTCGCGCTGCCGATGTTCTTCGAGATCGGCCTGGTGCTGCTGCTGCCGATCATCGTCCTGGTGGCGCGCAAGGCCGAGCTGCCGCTCATGCGGGTGGCCATCCCGGCGCTGGCCGGGTTGTCCGCGCTGCACGGGCTCATCCCGCCGCACCCGGGGCCGCTCATCGCGATCGGCAACCTGCACGCGCAACTCGGCGTCACGCTGGCCCTCGGTATCGCGGTGGCCATCCCGACCGTCGTCATCTCCGGTCCGCTGTTCGGGATCGTCGCCGCCCGCTGGGTGCCGGTCGAGGCGCCGGAGTCCGCCGGCGGCGCCGACACCACCGCCGAACGTGGGGCGGCTGCCGGGGTGAAGAACCCGCCGTCGTTCGGCGTCACCCTCGCCACGATCCTGTTCCCGGTCGTGCTGATGCTGCTCAAGGCGATGGCCGACATCGTGTGGGACAACGACAAGAACAACAAGGCCCGCATCCTGTTCGACTTCATCGGCGAACCGCTCGCCGCCCTGTTCCTCGGCGTGCTGCTGGCGATGATCACCTTCGGTTACGCCGTCGGCTTCGACGGTCACGCGATCAGTGACCGCCTCGGCCGCGGGCTGCTGCCGATCGCCACCATCCTGCTGATCGTGGGCGCCGGCGGCGGGTTCAAGCAGACGCTGATCGGCGCCGGCCTCGGCGACTCGATCGCGAAGGTCGCCAACCACTCCGGCATCGCGGTGTTCGTCATCGCCTACCTGCTCGCCGCCGCCCTGCGGGTCGGCACCGGCTCGGCCACCGTCGCCACCACCACGGCGTCCGGGATCATCGCCCCGATCGTGCACGGCCAGTCGTCCGTCCACCTGGCGCTGATCGCGCTGGCCGTGGGCGCCGGGTCGTTGTTCCTGTCGCACGTGAACGACGCCGGCTTCTGGCTGGTGAAGGAGAGCTTCCGGCTCACCGTCGGTCAGACGTTCAAGACCTGGTCGGTCATGGAATGCCTGCTCTCGCTCGTCGCCTTCGGGTTCATCTCCGTGCTGTGGGTCGTGACCTAGACCCGCTGTACCAAACGGTTCAGATGGGCGCGACGCCCCAGCTGCCGGCCCAGGTCGCACCCGGCTCGAGCACGACCAGGCCATCACCGGAGTTGAACGCATTCGCCGGGCAGCTCATCGGCTCGATCGCGATTCCGGAGTGCCCCGGCAGCAGCTCGTCGACGGTGAAGACCTGCGCGTAACCGAACGATCCGTCGCACCACATACGGGTGCCTCCGCTGCGGGTGCGCAGCTCGAACACGGCCCGGCCGTCCGTGCGGGCAAGGTCGGTGAAGGCGTCGTCGAGACGGCGCTCACGCAGCCGCCGCCCGCGCCGGAAGTCATCGGTACCGGCGAGCCGGTGTGCGCCGCCCGGGATCCCCTTGTCGTCCAGGTCGAGCCCCGTCCGGGCGGGGAGCTGCAGGGTGACGTCGTCGATGCGGTGACCGTAGGTGGCGAAGTACGGGTGCTGTCCGGCGCCGAAAGGGGCGGGGACGGCGCCGCGGTTCCTGGCCGTGAGCGTCACCGTGAGTCCGTCGGACGCGTCGAGGCGGTAGGTCGTCTCGCACCGCACCGGGAACGGGTAGCCCTTCTGCGGCGGCACATCGAACCGCAGGGTCAGCTCGTCGGCACTGCCACGAACCCGTGACCAGCGCGACCACCGACCCAGGCCGTGAATGGCGTTGCCGGTGTCCGGTTCGCTCGCCGCGAGCTGCTGCGTCGCGCCGTCGAAGGTGTAGCGCGCGTCGCGGATGCGGTTCGGCCAGGGCACGAGGGTCGCGCCGCATGCCCGCGGCGGCAGGGCGTCGGTGGGATAGGCGCAGGTGATGTCGGCCTGGCCGGCGCGGTAGCTCTGCAGCCCGGCGCCGATCTCGACGATCGTGGCGGTGTGTTCGCCGGCCGTGATCGTCCACTCGCTACCGCACAGTCCGCTCACGGCGCCGAGGCTACTGCGTCCTGCTCGCGTCGTAGCGCCAGAACGGCCGGACGAACACGCCTGCCACCGCCACCACGGCCATGCAGGCGATGCCGCCGGCGACCCAGGAGAACGTGGGTCCCGTGGCCGCCGCCGTGGCCCCCGCGCGCAGGTCACCGAGGCGCGGGCCGCCGGCGACGACGGCGATGAACACGCCCTGCATGCGTCCGCGCATCTCGTCCGGCGCGTAGGTCTGCAGGATCGTCTGCCGGTAGACGGCGCTGACGAGGTCGGCGGCGCCGGCCACCGCCAGCAGCAGCACCGCCAGCCACAGCGAGTGCGCCAGCCCCGCGAGCGCCACCGCAGCGCCCCAGCCGATGATGGCGAACGTCAGCGCCCGGCCCTGCCGCTGCACGCGGCCGATCCACCCGCTGGACAACCCTGCGACCACCGCGCCGATCGCGATGGCGGCGTACAGCGGCCCCACGTCGCCGCCGAAGCGCTGGTCGGCGACGGCCGGGAACAGCGCGCGCGGCATGGCCAGCACCATGGCCACGATGTCGACGGCGAACGACATGACCAGCACCGGTCTGGTTGCGATGAAGGCGAGCCCCTCCACGACCGAGCGCAGCCCGAGCCGCTGCCCCGGCCCGTCGGGCGGCAGCGACGGCAGCCGCATCGCCGAGTAGAGCGCGGCGGTGAACAGCAACCCATCGATGCCGTAGGCGTAGGCGAACCCATGGGGAAGGGACACGAGCACACCCGCGAGGAGCGGGCCGAGCACCTGCCCGACGTTGCCGACGGTGAAGTTCAGGGTGTTCGCGGCCGGCACGAGGTCGGTCTCGACGATGCGCGGGATGATCGCCCCGCGCGCGGAGGAGGCGATCGCGAAGAACGCCGACTGCACGACGACGAGTCCGAGGATCAGCGGCACCGAACGCGCCCCGGCCAGCGTCTGGGTGAGCAACGCCAGGGTGACCGCCCACGTGCCGAGCGAGGACCAGAAGTACAGCACCCGCCGGTCGATGGCGTCGGCGATGGCACCGCCGTAGAGCCCGAACACCACGATCGGGATCAGCCCTGCCATGCCGACCAGACCGACCTCGAGCGAGGAGTGCGACAGGGCGTATACCTGCACCGGCACGGCGACCTGGGTGAGCATGGAGCCGATGAACGACGTCCCCTGACCGATCAGCAGCCGCTTGTACGCCGGGATCGCGAGCGGACGGGTGTCGACGGCGTGCCGGCGCAACAGCGAGCGCAGCCGCCGCGACGGCTCGACCGCCTCGCCGGGCGTGGGGACATCGGTTGCTGCGTCGGGGTTCGGGGCGGGATCGACCCTGGGATCGGTCGCGGGTTCGACGTCCTCCCCGGTCGTCATGGTTGCAGCCGTTCGCGCACCCACTGCTCCCCGTCGCGGCGGAAGCGCATCCGGTCGTGCAGGCGCCCGGTACGCCCTTGCCAGAACTCGACGCTGTCCGGCCGCAGCAGGAACCCGCCCCAGTGCGGCGGCGGCGGGATCTCGCCCGTGCCGAAGCGGTGGGCCGTCTCGTCGTAGGCGGCGTCCAGCGCCTCGCGGGATGCGACAACCTGCGACTGGGCCGAGGCCCAGGCGCCGAGCCGGGACTCGCGGGGCCGGGTGGCGAAGTAGGCCTCGGTCTCGGCGCGCGGCACCCGCTCGACCGGTCCGCGCAGCCGCACCTGCCGCTCGTGGGCGAGCCACACGAAGTTCAGCGCCGCCCACGGGTTCGCCGCCAGCGCGCGACCCTTCGCCGAGTCGTAGTTGGTGTAGAACACGACGCCGCGCTCGTCGATCGCCTTGGCGAGCACGGTGCGGACGTCGGGGTGGCCGTCGGCGTCCACCGTCGCGACCTGGACGGCGTTGGGCTCGAGGACCGCGGGATCGGACGAGGCCTCGGCGAACCACCGCTGCAACTGCTCCAGCCACGACGGGGCGAGCGTGTCGTCGTCCAGGTGGTCTCGTGTGTAGCCGCGCCTGAGTCCGGACGGATCTGTCATCGGATCCATCTTCGCACCTGGCTTCGCGCCGCACCGCGGGGTGTGAGAAGAATGGGACGCGAGCGCCGCCGGCACACCCGCCGCACGGCACCACGCAGCGCGTTCCAAGCCGAAACAGAGCGAATCGGAGAACGTCTATGGCAGACGACTACAGCCCCGGACTCGAGGGCGTCATCGCCTTCGAGACCGAGATCGCCGAACCCGACAAGGATGGCGGCGCCCTGCGGTACCGCGGCGTCGACATCGAGGACCTCACCGGCCACGTCACGTTCGGCAACGTGTGGGCGTTGCTCGTCGACGGCAAGTTCGGGCCGGGCCTGCCGCCCGCCGAACCTTTCCCGATCCCCGTGCACACCGGTGACGTCCGGGTCGACGTGCAGGCGGCGCTGGCGATGCTCGCCCCGGTCTGGGGTTACCGCCCGTTGCTCGACATCAGTGACGAGGAGGCCCGCGAGCAGCTGGCCCGCGCCGCCGTCATGGCGTTGTCCTACGCCGCGCAGTCGGCTCGCGGCCTGTCGAACCCGGCCGTACCGCAGTCGCGCATCGACCAGTGCACGACGATCATCGAGCGGTTCATGACGCGCTGGCGCGGCGAGCCGGACCCGAAGCACATCCAGGCCGTCGACGCCTACTTCTGCTCCGCGGCCGAGCACGGCATGAACGCCTCGACCTTCACCGCGCGCGTCATCGCCTCCACGGGCGCCGATGTCGCGGCGGCGATGTCCGGCGCGATCGGCGCCATGAGCGGCCCGCTGCACGGCGGCGCCCCGGCCCGCGTGCTGCCGATGATCCAGGAGGTCGAGAAGACCGGCGACGCCCGCAAGGTCGTCACCGACATCCTCGATCGGCACGACCGCCTGATGGGCTTCGGGCACCGCGTGTACCGCGCCGAGGACCCGCGCGCCCGCGTCTTGCGCCGCACCTGCAAGGAACTCAACGCCCCGCGCTTCGAGGCCGCCAACGCGCTCGAACAGGCGGCGCTGACCGAGCTGCGCGAGCGGCGTCCCGACCGCCCGATCGAGACCAACGTCGAGTTCTGGGCCGCGGTCATCCTCGACTTCGCCGAGGTGCCGCCGCACATGATGCCGGCAATGTTCACGTGTGCGCGGACGGCCGGCTGGTCGGCGCACATCATGGAGCAGAAGAAGACCGGGCGGCTCGTGCGTCCGTCCGCCCGCTACATCGGCCCCGAGCCGCGTCGCCCCGAGGACGTCGACGGCTGGGACGACATCGCGCACGACTGAGGCGAGCTCGCCGCAGGCGACGTCAGGGCGCGGGGCTTCGGCCCCGCGCCTTCGTCGTGTCCCGGGCCGGTTCCCGGCGGGTCAGTTGGCCTTGGGGTGGTGGGCCGTGATGCGACCGAGCGCGAAAGCGGGGTCGCGGGAATCGGCCGTGTGGCCCAGGCCGGCCGCGAGGCCGAGAGCGGCGATGAACAGCAGTAAGAGCAGAGCAATGATCATGGCACTAATTCTACGACGACATATATCGCGACACGGCCGATCGGCCACCGCGCCGGTGTCTATCCGCCCACACCGGCACGGCTCGTCAGACCGCTCGCTGCCGGCGGCCGGCGGGGCAGGCACACCACCCGCCGGCCGTGACGCCGAGCCTTCGGCCGCGCGGCGGTACCTTCGTGCCGTGCAATTCGGCCTGCTCGCCGGTGCCCGACCAGTGCAGGAACTGGGCCTCCCACGGCCGGTCGAGCAGCTGCTTGCGCTCACACAACTCGCGCTGCTCGGCCGCGAACCCACGGAGCGCCTGCCCGATGCGCCGAACCACCATGTCAGCAAGTCTGCGATGCCGGATAGGCTGACGCGATCGACTTCTTGTCGCTGTTCGTCGACTTCCTGCCGACCTGATCGGAGCCCGTCGTGACCCTCGAACGCGTGGCGATCCTGGCACCGCCCGGCGTCGCGCCGTTCGAGTTCGGCATCGGGTGGGAGGCCTTCGGCGTCGACCGCAGCGACGACGGCGTGCCACGCCAGGACACCCGCGTGGTCGCGGCGACACCCGAGGTCCAGACAGCGGCCGGCTTCACGATCCACGTGCCGCACGGCCTCGACGCCGCTGCCGACGCCGATCTGGTGGTCGTCCCCGCCTTCGCCGGGGACAGCGCCGGGGCGGGCGAGGGAATCGAGTGCGCCGAGCTGCGGCAACTGGTCCGGCACACCGTCGAGCGGGGCGCCCGCGTGATGAGCTTCTGCTCGGGGGCCTTCCTGCTGGGCGCGGCCGGCGTCCTGGACGGCCGCACGTGCACGACGCACTGGCGGCACGCCGACGAGCTCGCGCGCCGGTACACGCGGGCGCGGGTCGACCGGGACGTGCTGTTCGTCTGTGACGGGCCACTGCTCACCTCGGCGGGCACCGCCGCCGGGCTGGACCTCTGCCTGCACCTGATCCGCCTCGAGCACGGCTCGGAGACCGCGCTGCGCGTCGCCCGGCGGATGGTCATGCCGCCGCACCGCGACGGTGGCCAGGCCCAGTACGTCGAGGCCCCGATCCGTACCCGGCCGGCCGAGACGCTCGCGCCGCTGCTCGGGGAACTGCTCGAGGAGCTCGCCGACGAGCACACGATCGACTCGCTCGCCCGCCGGTGCGCGATGAGCCCGCGTACCTTCGCCCGCCGCTTCCGCGACGAGACGGGCACGACCCCGCACCTGTGGCTCACGCACCAGCGCGTGTTGCTGGCCCGCCGGCTGCTCGAGAACGGCGACGACCCCGTCGACACGGTCGCGGCGCGCAGCGGCTTCCAGACCGCCGCGATGCTCCGGCACCACTTCACCCGCATCGTCGGCACCTCCCCGTCGGGGTACCGGCGCACGTTCAACCCGGCTGCGCGCGTGGCGGCGACGTTGGGAGACTGACCCCGTGGCGACGTGGACGAACTGGGCCGGCACCGTCCGCGCGGACGTGACCGTGGCCTCGCCCGGCAGCGTGTCGCAGCTGCAGCGCGTGGTCGCCGAGAGCGCCGCGCAGGGCCGCCGGGTGAAGCCGATCGGCGCCGGGCACTCGTTCACCGCCATCGGCGCCACCGACGGTGTGCAGCTGCGGCTGGACCGGATGGGCGGAATCGTGCACGCCGACCGCGCCACCGGGCTGGTCACCGTGCTGGCCGGCACCCGGCTGCACGATCTCAACGAGGCGCTGTGGACGCTGGGGCTCGCGCTGACCAATCTCGGTGACATCGACGTCCAGACCGTCGCGGGCGCGATCTCGACCGGCACGCACGGCACCGGGCTTCGCCTCGGCGG
The DNA here is from genome assembly GCA_963787985.1 of uncultured Actinomycetota bacterium. Classification (GTDB taxonomy): domain Bacteria; phylum Actinomycetota; class Actinomycetes; order Mycobacteriales; family Jatrophihabitantaceae; genus Jatrophihabitans. The sequence continues at coordinate 659,788 of CAWBEL010000001.1, forward strand.
TCTGGCCACGCAGGTGCGCGCGCTCGACCTCGTGCTCGCCGACGGCAGCCTGCTGCACTGCTCGGCCGACGAGGAGCCGCAGGTGTTCGCCGCGGCCCGGGTCGGCCTCGGCGCGCTGGGCGTCATCGTGACAGTCACCCTGCAGTGCGAGCCGGCCTTCGCGTTACACGCCGCGGAGTCCCCCGCGTCGCTCGACGAGGTACTGGCCGACCTCGACGACCTCGTCGACAGGCACGACCACGTCGAGTTCTACTGGTTCCCGCACACCCGCCGCGTGCTCACCAAGCGCAACGACCGCGTCCCCGAGGGCACGCCGCTGCGACCGCTGAGCCGCCTGCGCCACCGCATCGACGACGAGCTCCTGTCCAACACCGTCTTCGACGGCATCAACCGGGTCACGACCCGGCGTCCGGCGCTCATCCCGCGCGCCAACGCGGTGGCGGCCCGGGCGCTGTCGGCCCGCGAGTACGTCGACCGTTCCTACCGCGTCTTCGCGTCGCCACGGACGGTGCGCTTCCGCGAGATGGAGTACGCCGTGCCGCGGGCGGCGGTGCCGGACCTGCTGGCGGGCATCGAGACCTACCTCGACCGCAGCGGCGAACAGATCGGGTTCCCCGTCGAGGTCCGGTTCGCGGCCGCCGACGACATCTGGCTGTCCACGGCGAGCGGCCGGGACACCGGGTACGTGGCCGTGCATCAGTACCACCGCCGCGACCACGAGTCCTACTTCCGGGCTGTCGAGGCGGTTGCGCAGGACCTGGACGGGCGACCGCACTGGGGCAAGCTGCACTTCCGCGATGCCGCGTCGCTGGCGGCCACCTACCCGCACCACGCCGACTTCGTCGCCGTCCGCGACAAGCTGGACCCGGACCGGGTGTTCGGCAACCCCTACCTCGACACGGTGTTGGGACGGTGACCGGCGCCGTGCCCGACATCGTCGTCCCGGAGTCGCTGCGTCCCGCGGACGGCCGCTTCGGATCAGGGCCGTCCAAGGTCCCCGCGGAGGCGGTGCGTGCCCTGGGCGAGACGGGCGGCACGCTGCTCGGGACGAGTCACCGGCAGGCGCCGGTCAAGGCGCTCGTCGCGCGCGTCAAGGCCGGCATGGCGCAGCTGTTCGGACTGCCGGACGGGTACGAGGTCGTGCTCGGCAACGGTGGGTCGACGGCGTTCTGGGACGTCGCGACGTTCTGCCTCGTCCGCGGGCAGGCGCTGCACGCGGTGTGCGGCGAGTTCTCGGCCAAGTTCGCCGCCGTCACGACGGGCGCGCCGTTCCTGCGCGACCCGGTCGTGCTGCGCGCCGAGGTCGGCAGCGCACCGAGCCTCGCGCCGCACGTCGGCCCGGACGTCTACGCCTGGCCGCACAACGAGACCTCGACCGGTGTTGTGTTGCCGGTCCAGCGCGTCGCGGCGGACGGCGCCCTCATGCTCGTCGACGGCACCTCGGCCGCCGGGGCGGTCGCGGTGGACGTGGGCGCCACCGACGTCTATTACTTCGCGCCGCAGAAGGCCTTCGCCGCCGAGGCCGGCATCTGGCTGGCCCTCTGCTCGCCCGCGGCGCTCGACCGCGCTGCCGAGGTGACGGCGACGCGTTGGGTGCCACCCACGCTCGATCTCCCCATCGCCGTCGACAACTCGCGCAAGGACCAGACCTACAACACCCCGGCCGTCGCGACGCTCTGGTTGCTGGCCCACCAGGTCGAGTGGCTGCTCGCGCAGGGCGGCCTGGACTGGGCGGTCGCGCGCACGCGGGAGTCGTCCGCGGCGCTCTACGGCTGGGCTACGGCGTCGGACTACGCCACCCCGTTCGTCACCGATCCCGCGCTGCGCAGCCCCGTCGTCGGCACGATCGACCTCGACGAGGCCGTCGACGCCAAGACGGTCGTGGCCGTGCTGCGGGCCAACGGCATCGTCGACACCGATTCCTACCGCGGGCTCAACCGCAATCAGCTGCGGATCGGCATGTTCCCGGCCGTCGACCCCGACGACGTCCGGGCGCTGACGGCCTGCGTCGACCACGTCGTCGCCGCCCTCTGATCCGACCCGGCGTGTGCTGCCGGGATCGGCCCGTCCCGCGACCTATCGTCGGGCCATGCGCCAGCTGACCTTCGTCCGCGTATCCGACGACGGCGCCTCCGTCGTCGTCGCGACCACCGACGGCAACGAGGAGTTCGCGCTCGCGAACGACGCCGCCCTGCGCGACGCCACGCACGGGCACGCGGTGTCGGTCGCCGGCGCCCCGAGCGCCCCGGCGGTCCTGTCGACCGCTCCCCTGCCGATCGGCCCGCGCGAGATCCAGATGCGGGTGCGCGCCGGCGAGTCCCCCGAGCAGGTCGCCGACTCCTGCGGCGTCGAGCTGGCCCGCATCCTGCGCTTCGCGACCCCGGTCGTCGAGGAACGCCTGCGCATCGCCGGCGAGGCCCGCCGCGCCCGCGCCCGCCGTAGCACCACCGAGGGTCAGGTCGTCGTCTTCGGCGAGGCGGTGGACGAGCGCTTCCTCGCCCACGGCCTGGACGCCACCGACGTGACGTGGAGCTCGCGGCGCCGCGAGGACGGCGAGTGGATCGTGCGGGCGGAGTGGACGCGGGCCGAGGCCACCTACGACGCCGAATGGGTGTTCCACCGCTCGTCGCGGCTCGTCACGCCGCTGGACGACACCGCCGCCGACCTGCTGAGCGACCGCCCCATCCGTCCAGTCACCCCGCCGGCAGCCGGGCCGTCGGCCCGCATCTCACTGGCTGCAGCGCCGGCCCTGGCGCCGGGTGTCGTGGCGTTCCCCCCCATGCCCGAGGCTCGCACCGACGAGCTGCCGGTGCCGGACGACGTCTTCGACCAGGAGGCGACGCAGGGGCGAGGCGGCGCAGGCCGGGGCGCAGAAGTCGGCGCAGAAGTCGGCGCCGGAATCCGACCAGGCCGGGCTGACCGGCGTCGTCCCGGCGGCGGATGAGGTCGAACTCGAGTTCGAGGCGCCGCCGCTGCCGCTGGGCATCACCGACCCGACGACGCGCCCGCTGGCCCGGCTGGCCGCGGTGCGTTCGGGGGGCGGCAAGCGCGAGGAGTCCGACGACGAGCGCGCGGCCCGCGCGAAGGTGCCGTCGTGGGACGAGATCCTGCTCGGCGTGCGCCGTAAGCAGGATTGAGCGAGTGAGCCGGTCAGACGGTGGTGCGGCCTAGACCGTAGCCAGGCGCGGGCCACCGCTGGGGGTGGTGTGGCGCTGCGCGGCCGGTGCCCACCCGCGGCGCACAACCTTCTGCCAGCCGAGCGAGCGCCAGGTCGTGGTGTCGCCTATCCAGGACACGATCGAGGCGAAGACGACGGCGGCGTCCGAGGCCTCGGCGCGGTAGTGGCGATCAGGGCCACCGTCGCGCAACTCGACGGTCCAGGTGGACGCGTCGCGGCGGGACGCCTGCAGGTAGGTCTCGCCCACGCGGCCGCGGCGTTCGATGATGAGGAAGCCACTGGTGCCGCTGCGCTCCACCTCGACGACCAGCTCGCGGAGCTGGGTCATGGTCGGCTCGTCGACCACGGCACCCGTGGACGTCGTGAGGCGGTGACTCAGCATGTTGTCATCCTTCCCACCTCAGACGGCGCCTTCACACAGGGCTCGGACTGACTAAAGCGCTGGGATCGCCCGAACTGCGGCATACCGGACACCGAATCACCGCTCGACCCTTTCGACAACCCCAGGTGTGGTGCCGGTGACCCACGCCGACCTGCCCGCAGTGTCCACGGCCACGGTGTTCGGTTGTCTTACGGTCTGATATCGGTTCACCACGGTGAGCCGGTCATGGAGCAGACGCAGCCCGACGAGCTGGTTGCGGCCGGTGAGCGTCACCCACACCGTGTCGTCCGTGGGGTCGGACGCGATCCCGTACGGCGCCCCCGGCAGAGGCAGTCGCGCGAGTTCGCGCAGCGGGTCCGTCGCGAAGACGAGCACGGCGCCGCCGCGGGTGTCGGTGACCACCAACCGGCCGCCCACCACGACGACGTGCGTGGGCCCGGCACCGGCCGCGATCCGACCGGTGCGACGCAGGGTGCGGGCGTCGTAGGTCGAGAGCGTGAACGCCCCGACGTCGACCACGGCCAGGGTGCCGCCGAGCGCGGCGACACCTCCTGGCTGGGTCAGGCCGGTGATCGTCGCGCGCACCCGCCCGTTGCGCACCACCGAGACCGAACGACCGAACTCGTCGCCGACCGCGATGTCGCCGGTCGCGAGCCGGGTGGCGTCGTGCGGCTGCCGGCGCACCCGGGTGGTCCGCACGGCGCCGCCGGCGAGCGGGACCTCGACCAGCTCGTCCGCGCTCTCGGCCGGTACCAGCACCTCGTCACCCGCCACGGACAGCTGCAGGTGTCGCGCAGAGCCGGGCAGCGGGACGCTACGACGTACGGCGAGCGTGGTCGGGTCGAGCAGCAGTAACCGGTCCGGATCCCGCACCGCCACCGCGACCTGCCGGGTGACGGGGTCGTAGACGATGCCCTCCGGAGCGCCGCCGACGGCACGGACGAGGCCGGCGGGCGCCGCCGTGGTGACCGGCGCGGTGGCCGGTTCCGCGGCGTGCGGGCGGGAACTGCCGGAGCACGCCGCCGCGGCAACAAGGGTGAGTACGAGGGCACCGGCGCGCAGCCGCGGACGGGACCGGTTCACACCCACGTCGTGTGTCCGAGACGGGTGCGGCGATCGGTTCCGGGCACAGGGGGTGACTGTCCTCTCCACAAAATTCCGCCGTAACGAAACCCTGCGGTCGGTACGTCACGAATTCCCCACTGACCGAGACGCAAACCCTGTGGAGGATTCATGCGCGCAACAACCAAGGTCCTGGCAGGCGTTACCGCCGTCGGACTCGCCGCCACCCTGGCCGCCTGCAGCAGCAGCGGTGGTTCGAAAAAGCCCGTCGGGCAGTTCAAGACCCTGACCGGTCAGGCGACGAGCGTCGCCCTGGACCCCGGCTTCGTGTCGGCGCTGGGCACCCTCAAGCTGACTCCCGGCCTGATCGGCGGCGCCAAGATGAGCGGCACCACGGTGTCGTTCCCGATCACCGGTGGCAACGCCACGATCTACAAGAAGGGCACGGTCAACCCCTACGTCCAGGGGACGATCGACCACAACGGCTCCGGCCTCAGCCTGACCGGCGGTGGCACGACCGTGAAGCTGCAGAACTTCGTCGTCAACCCGGGCAAGAACTCCAACCTGACCGGTCAGGTCGTGGCCGGCGGTAAGACGATGAACAACGTCAAGCTGTTCGACCTGGACGGCAGCACCCTGAAGACCCCGTCCATCAGCAGCGCCGGCGTGGCGACCCTCACGGGCACCCGGGTGCTCGTGTCGGCGGGCGCGGCGCAGCTGCTCGACGCCACGTTCAAGACCACCGCCGTCAAGGCCGGTCTGCTCGTCGGCGTGGCCACGATCAAGGCCACGGGCAAGTAAGCACGCAGTACTGACGAGAGCTGCTGACGCGGCTCACCGCGCGAGGGCGGTCCCGGTTCGCCGGGGCCGCCCTCGTGGCGTCCCGGTCGCGTCCTGGAAGTGTGGATTCAGCTCAGCAGGGCGAAGGCGACGGCGGCCGCGGTGGCGACGTTGAGCGAGTCGACGCCCTCGGCCATCGGGATGCGGGCGCGCACGTCGGCCGACGCCAGGGTGGCGGGCGACAACCCAGGACCCTCGGCACCCAGCAGCACGGCCCACCGCTCCGGCGCCGGCACGGTGCGCAGGTCCGACTCACCGCCGGGGCTCAGCGCGACGGTGCGGAAACCGTGGTGCCCCAGCAGCGCCATCGCAGCCTGCGGCGGGTCGGGCAGGACCCCGAACGGCACCTGCAGCACGTGCCCCATCGACACGCGGACGCTGCGGCGGTAGAGCGGGTCGGCGCACCGCGGGTCCAGCAGCACCGCGTCGACGCCGAAGGCGGCGGCGTTGCGGAACAGCGCGCCGATGTTTTCGAAGTCGTTCAGCCCCTCCAGCACCGCCACGCGGTGCGCGCTGCGCAGCAGCTCGGCCGGATCGGTGGGCGGCAACCGGTCGGCCGAGGCGAGCACCCCGCGCGTGACCCGGAAGCCCACGACCTCCGACAGCGCCCACTTGTCCAACGCGTACTGCGCCACGTCACGGCCCTGCAGCATCGGCGCCAGCGCCTCGAGGCGGGCGGGCACGCCGATCACGGCGCGCATCGGGTACGCCGAGCGAGCCATCCGCTCGACGACGTTGACGCCCTCGGCGATGACGATGCCGCGCCGGTCCGGCCGGACGTCGGCGTCGGTGAGGTCGCGGAAGTCGTCGAGCCGCGGGTCGGCAGGGTCGACCCGTTCGACCACGGAGGTCACTGCTCCGCGAGCTTGTCCAGGATCGGGATGCAGGCCTCGAGCGCCCGGCGTTCGTCGGCGCTCAGCGCCTCGAGTCGACGCGTCAACCACGCATCGCGCGACCGTCGCTCGGACTCCAGCAGCCGCGTGCCCTCGTCGGTGATGTCGATGATGGCCTGGCGCTTGTCGTCGGGATGCGCGTCGCGGCGCACGAGCCCGCGTTCCTCGAGGGTCGCGAGCACCTTGGTCATCGACGGCGGCTGCACCTTCTCGCAGGTCGCGAGCTCGCCCGCGCTCAGCGGGCCGTATTTCTCCAGCGTCCACATCGCCGACAGGTGGGTCAGCGTGACCGAGGTATCGACGCGCTGCATACGCACCAGCCGGGTCAGGCGCAGCAGTGACGGACGCAGATGGGACGCCAGCTCGGCGGCCGGGATGCCGCGCAGCGCCGTCGTCACGATACTTAGATTAGCTAACGACCACCGCTGCTGCCACCCGCGCCCGGCGCGCCGTTAAGCTCGTCCCGTGGTCGACGAGCAGGGCACGGCCCCACCCGCGGAGGCCACCTCCCTGAGTGGCGTCAAGGGGCTGGTGCAACCGCCCCCGGTGCAGATGAACGCCCGCCGCATCGTCGTCCTGGGTACGGCGCTGTGGTTCGTGGCCTTCGTGGTCCTGCTGCCGTTCTACGGCTGGCTGGGCGATCACGGTCACCGGATCTGGCTGTGGACGAGCCTGTCAGGCTTTCTGCTCGGCTTCGTCGGCTACGCGCTCATGGCCCGCCACCGCAGGATGGGCCGCACCCTCTGAGTCGTGCGGCCCGTGGGTGGTGGCGGCCGTCGGCTCGATCTCGTCACCGTCGTCGTAAACCACATCGGGCAGCTCGACGACGTGATGGGGACCGGCCTCGGCCTGCGAATGCGCGCCGCAGCCGTACTCGACGCTCACGACCTGACCGTCGCTATCGGTGAGCTCGTTGCCGCAGACGCCGAACCCGGCCTGCAGCGCACCGGCGAGCGGCAGCAGGAACCCGCACGTGCCACACGTGGCGGGAGCCTGCCGCGCCATCGGGGTGTCCGGACCGCGATCGCCGGCCTGCCAGCGATCGGCGGCGGCCAGCCGGCCCTCGCGCGACAGGACCTGCTCGCGGCCGAGCCCGAGCTCGAAGGCCACCAGTTCGACGGCGGGATCGTCGGAGTGGATGTAGCCGGGGACGAGACGCGGGTCCTGCGGGCGCGGCGGAAGCAGGTCGCCGGGGCTGAGGTCCCCGGGGCGCACGCGCTCGTCCCACGGCACCCACGGCGGGGCCAGCAGGGCGCCGTCGCCCGGCAGCAGCACGACCTCGTCGACGGTCACGGTGTTGCTCTCTGCGGTGCGCGCCAGGCTGACGGCCCAGTGCCACCCGACGTAGCCGGCCAGCGTCGTCGCGAACAGGTGCGAGACGACGTGCTCCTCCTCGGCGCGGCAGCCGAGGTGCTCGCCCACCGTGCCCGGCGCGTCCGCCTCGGCGACGGCCCGGGCGACCTCGACGGCGGCGCTCAGCACCGCGTCGGGTTCGGCGTCGGGGAGGGCGTGGTGCACCGGACCGGAGGGCTCCGGCGACGCCACCGCGTCCGGGCTGTCGAGGGTCAGCTGCGCGGGTGCCCGGAACGGCTCGGCGAGGTCGAGGGTGGTCTCGCGGGGCTCATCCGGTGTCGTCACCCGTTCATTGTGAACGATCAGGGACCTGCGGCGCCGCGGACCCTCGTCCCCCACCTGCGGTGGGGCAGGATGGTGGGCGTGGGCAAGCGCAGCGACGACCGGCCACAGGGGCGGTTCGGGAGGTCGGGACACACCGTCCACAGCCCACGCCAGGGCAGCGGTAGCGGCCACCCGCCGGACGCGCCGACCCGTGATTTCCCGGCCCCGGGGTCCGACGCGCCCACCTCCGACTTCCGGCCGCCGCCCTACCGTCCGCCGGCCGGTCCGCCGCCGTACCAGTCGGCCTCCCCGCCGCGGACGCCGCCGCCCTACGACCCGTACCGCACCGCCCCGGCTCGTTCCCGCTCGGCAGCCCGCGACCCGTACCGCACCGTCGGCCCGAACGACACCGACGCCTTCGACGCCCCCATCTACCACCAGTCGCGCCCCACCCAATCGGCCACCGTGGGCCAGGCGGCGGTCGGGCTGGGACGCGCGACGGTGTCCGGCACCAACAAGGCCGCCCGCACGGTCACGCGCAAGGTCATCGAGGCCAGCCAGGCCGACGGCGCGCGCGAATCCGGGCTGACCGCGCTGATCTGGAACCAGGTGCTCAGCTACGGCACCGACGCGATGATCACCGTCGCGCTGGCCGGCACGGTGTTCTTCGGCGCCTCGGCGAACGCCCAGCGCGGCAACGTGCTGCTGTACCTGCTGGTCACGATGGCGCCGTTCGCCGTGGTCGCACCGGTCATCGGCCCGGCCCTCGACCGCCTGCAGCACGGCCGGCGCTGGACCATGGCCGGTACCGCGCTGGGCCGCGGCATCCTGGCCCTGATCATGGCCGGGCATCCGACGGACCTGCTCGTGCTCTATCCCTGCGCCCTCGGCTCGCTCGTGCTGTCGAAGGCCTACGGCGTGCTGCGCGCCGCCGCCGCACCGCGGCTGGTGCCGCCCGGCATGACGCTCACCGCGGCCAACGCCAAGCTGACGATCTTCGGCTTCGGGTCGACGGTCGTGCTCGGCGGTCTCGTGGGCGCCGTCATCAAGACGACCGGCTCCTACACCGCGGGGCTCATCGTCACCGCCGTCGGCTTCTTCGCCTGCACCTTCTTCGCCGTCAAGCTGCCCAAGCAGGTCGACTCCGCCCAGCCCGCCCCGCGCCACCCCGAGGAGCCGGTCCGTCCCCGCCGCCAGGACAAGGTGCCGCCGCTGCGCCGCATCCAGGAGTGGGCGCGGCACGGTTTCGACCACCACATCGTCGTCGCGCTCCAGGGCGAGTCGGTGCTGCGCATGTTGTCCGGGATGCTGACGATCTACCTCGCGTTCTACGTCGAGAGCACCAAGCACGGCTTCGCCGGTGCGGTCGAACTCGCCGGTGTCGTCGGCGGGGCGGGCGCCGGCAACTTCGCGGGCACGGCGATCGGCACCCGGCTCAGGGGGGCCCGGCCCGAGACGGTGATCATCGTCTCGACCTGCGTCGCAGCGGTCACCTGCGTCGTCGCGGCGCTGACCTTCACCGTCGTGGTCGGCATCATCGCGCTGTTCGTCTGCTCGGTGACCAACGCGCTGGGCAAGATCGCGCTGGACTCGTTGATCCAGAACGACGTCCTCGAGACACTGCGCTCGAGCGCGTTCGCCCGTTCCGAGACCTTCCTGCAGCTGGCCTGGGTGGTCGGGGCGGCCATCGCGGTGGCCGTGCCCAGCACGTCGACCACCGACGGCTCGATCGCCCTCGGCATCGACGCCCTGATCGTCGTTGTGGTCGCCGTGGTGACGGTTCTGCGCACCCGCGCGATGAAGCGGCTCACAGCGGTGCACGAACCGCGGATCGCCGACACCCATCCGGGTAGCGTCGTTCCTCGGAGCATCGACTGACGGGCCGTCCCGCCCGCGCCGTCGGCTCCCGCATGACCACCACCACGACACGCGATCGCCGCCCGACGCGACGGTCAGGGAGGAGCCGCGCCGTGCGCCGCCCCGTCCGCACCCTCGCGATCCTGGGCACGCTGGTCCTCGCCGCCCTCGGTCTGGCCGCCTGCCAGGAGCCGGCGCCGAAGGTCACGGTGCAGACCGGGTCGTTCTCGACGACGATCTCTCCGTCGACGTACTGCTTCGACTCCAACCATTGCCGCCGCAGCTCCAGCGTCGACCTGCCCGTCGTGACGACCGGCGCGCCCGACGACAAGGTGCTCATCGACGTCCCCCGCGCGGTCGCGGGCACCGGCTGGGCGGTCGAGGCGCTGACCCTGGACGGGCACAAGGCCCTCGGGGGCAGCGGCACCCTGCACGCCCAGCACACCTACCGTGTCGCCGGCAGCGCGAACGGCGGCCAACCGTTCGTCGTGGCGATCGACCAGGTGCGCCACGGCAAGCCCGACGGCAGCCGGTGGAGCTTCCTCGTCAAGGTCTCCAACGCCTGACGTGCGGGTGCTCGTGGTGACCGCCGTCGACGCCGAGCGCGCCGCGGTCGCGGCCGCGCTGGACGGCGCTCCCGACGTCACCGTCACCACCGTCGGGGTGGGGCCGGTCGAGGCCGCCGCCCGCACCGCGGTGGCCCTCACCGGCGGCCCGTACGACCTGGTCGTCAACGCCGGCATCGGCGGCGGCTTCGGCCCGCTCGCGCCGGGCGACATCGCGGTGGCGGCCAGCATCGTCTTCGCCGACCTCGGCGCCGAGACCGCGGACGGTTTCGTGCCGCTCTCGGCGCTGGGTTTCGGCGGCGAGAGCTACGACGTGGCGGCCAAGCTCGCCGTCGAGCTGGCCGATCGCACCGGCGGCCACCTCGGGACGATCCTCACCGTTGCCACCGTGACCGGCACCGCGGCGACCGCCGACCAACTCGCGCGGCGGCATCCCGACGCCGTCGCCGAGGGCATGGAGGGCGCGGGCGTCGCCGCGGCCGCAGCGGCGCACGGCGTGCCCGTGGCCGAACTCCGCGCGGTGTCCAACGCGGTCGGGCCGCGCAACCGTGACGCCTGGGACGTGCCCGGCGCGCTGGCCGCGCTCGGCCGCGCCGTCGCCGCCGCCCTCACCGACCCACCCGGAGGTGATGCATGAGCCCGTCCGACGCCCTGCACCTGGCGCACTCGCCCTGCCCGAACGACACGTTCGTCTTCCACGCCTGGTCGCACGGTCTGCTGTCCGGCACGGTGCCCGACGCTCCGCCAGTCCGCATCACCTTCGCCGACATCGACGTGACCAACGGCGCCACCGAACGCGGCGAGTACGACATCGCCAAGGTGTCCTACGCCGCGCTGCCGTGGCTGCTCGACGACTACGCCCTGCTGCCGAGCGGCGGCGCGCTGGGGCACGGCTGCGGCCCGCTCGTGCTGACCCGTGGCGATGTGCCCGACCTCGACGGGCGCACCGTCGCCGTGCCGAGCGAGCGTTCGACTGCCTATTTGCTGTTCCGGCTGTGGGCCACGGGGCAGCGTCCGGCGCGCATCGACGTCGTGCCGTTCGCCTCGATCATGCCGGCGGTCCGGGACGGGCAGTACGACGCCGGACTGGTGATCCACGAGGCCCGCTTCACCTTCCACGAGTACGGGCTGAGCTCGCTGGTCGACCTCGGCGCGTGGTGGGAGACCGACACCGGCCTGCCGATCCCGCTCGGCGCGATCCTGGCCCACCGCTCGCTGGACGTCGCGGCGCTCGCCCGGGCCGCGCGGGCCTCGGTCGAGTACGCGTGGGCCGACCCGGCGGCGTCCGCGGCCTACGTGGCCGCGCACGCCGACGAGATGTCGCCGGACGTACAGGCACGGCACATCGCGCTGTACGTCAACGAGTTCACCCGCGACCTCGGCGACGACGGCTACGCCGCCGTCGAAGCGTTACTCACCCGGGCGTTCGAAGCGGGGCTCACGCCCAGGAATCCAGCGTTGCGCTGAGGTTTAACCCTCGAGGTTGTCGGCGAGGGCGCGGAGCAGGCGGGCGATGTTGTGGCCCTCGGTGCGCTCGGGGTAGCGCCCGCGGCGCAGGGCGTTCGAGGTGCGGTCGAGCAGCTTGATGAGGTCCTCGACGAGCGGGGCCATCTCCTCGGCGGGCTTGCGCGCGTTGCGTGTGACCGAGGGGACGGGGTCGAGCACCCGCACCTGCATGGCCTGGCTGCCCTTGCGTCCGGAGACGATGCCGTACTCGACGCGCTGGCCGGATTTGAGCTCGGTCATCCCCTCGGGCAACGCGTCGCTGCGGACGTAGACGTCCTCTCCCTCGTCGTTGGAGAGAAAGCCGTAGCCCTTCTCTGCGTTGAAGAACTTCACCTTGCCGGAAGGCACCGGACACTCCTCGGGGAACTGCATCAGGGTTGACTGCTCGGGGGGACGGCGCGGCCGCCGGCGGCGCAGAGGTCCAGATTACTGCCGCCGCCCCGCGGTTTCACACGCAGACGGCGCGACGCGGATACTCGACCCGTGCGCCTGCCCGAGTCCCGTGCCGTCCGTGTCGGACTCGCCCTGTTCGCGTTCGGTCTGGCGTTCATCGTGGTCGACGTGCTGGTGTTCGCGATCGGCGACCGCAACACCCCGTTGTGGCTCAACCTGTGCTGCGTCCTGGCACCGGCCGGTTTCGCGGTCGTCGTGTGGTCGGGCCTGCGCTCGGGGCGCGAGGAGCAGCGGCGGGCCGCACAGGAGTTGGGCGACCAGCGGCCGGCCGGGCACCGGAGCTGAGCCGGCGCGGCTCCCCTGCGGGCCCGCGCGTGGCACACTGGATCCCTTGTGGTTCGCCTGCTCGCGGGCGCACCGCGAGGGTGCACCAGCACCGTCCCGCCCTCGACGTCCTGCACCTCGCACCAGGGAGACGCCCCATCATGGCCGGCATCGCGCCCCGCACCCCGGAACAGTTCCGCTCCGAGCCCGACGACAACGACTTCACCGTGTCCGAGCTCGTCTCCGAGGCGGCCGGTTCGCACTCGCCGTTCGGCGACACCGAGTTGCCGATGCCGGTCGACCAGCTGTTCTACCAGCACCCGACGCCGGCCGATCGTCCGAACCTCGCCGACGGGCGCTGACGACTTCCCCGTGACCGCGTCGTCGCCGCTGCCGTCGCCGGACGGCGCCGACGAGGCCGGGCAGGGCACGGTTCGCCGCGCCCAATCGCTGTCGGAGTGGTTGCGCGGGCGCAACGACCGCCAGCTCGCCGAACTGCTCAGGCTGCGTCCCGACCTCGCGCTCCCGGCGGCTCCCGACAGCACCGCGCTGGCCGGCCGGATCGGAGTGCGGACCTCGACCCAGCGGGCCGTCGACGCGCTGGACGCCTACACCCTGCAGGTGCTCGAGCGGCTCGTCCTCGCCGCCGGTGCCGACGACACCGTCGAGGGCGGCGTGGCCGACGACGACCTGCCCGGCCTGGACGCGCTGTTCGACCGCGCGCTGGTGTGGGGCGACCGGGACCTGGTGCACCTGACTGCCACCGTCCGCGACGCCGTTGGCCCCTACCCGGGCGGGCTGGGCCGGCCGGCGGCGATGCTGTTCGCCCGGGTGGGCGACGCCCAGCTCGTCCCCGTCCTGCGCCACCTCGGCATCCCGCCGACCGCGCAACCGCGCGCCGCCGCGGCGGTGGCGGGCCGGCTGGCCGACCCCGGGACCGTCCGCGACGAGCTGGCCGACCTCGACGACGAGGAGCGCGACGTCGTCACCAAGCTGGCGGCCGGACCGCCCGTCGGCGCCATCCGCCGCACCGACAGCGACGCCGCGCCCTACCGGCTCGCCCAGCGGGGCCTGCTCGTGTTCCTCGACGCGCTGCGGGTCGAGCTGCCCCGAGAGATCGGACTGGCCGTCCGCGCCGGCCAACGTCCCGCCGGCACCCCCGCCGCGCCGCCGCCGGTCGACCTCGTCGAGCGCAGCCCAGCCGAACTCGACCGGCTCGGGACGACCGCGGTGCTCGAGCTGCTGCGCCTCGTCGAGACCGTCGCCGACTCGTGGACCGCGAACGCGCCGCCCACCCTGCGCTCGGGCGGCCTCGGCGTCCGCGACCTGCGGCGCACCGCGCGGGAGCTCGACGTGGACGAGTCCACCGTGGCGATGCTCGTCGAGGTGCTGTGGAGCGCGGGGCTGCTCAACGCGACCACCGGTCAGGAACCGGTGTTCCTGCCGACCGACGACTACGACTCCTGGCTCGCCCGACCGACGGCGGCACGCTGGAGCGCGTTGGCCTCGGCGTGGCTCGCCATGACCCGGCAACCGAGCCTCGTGGGCGAGCGCGGCGACCGCGACCGCGTGATCACCGCGCTGGGGCCGGATGCCGAGCGCGGCACCATGCCGGCGCTGCGACGCCAGATGCTCGACCTGCTCGCCGCCACGCCGCCCGGCGCGGCACCGCGCGATCGCGACGAGGTACTGGCGCTGTTCGCGTGGTACCAGCCGCGGCGCGCCCAGGCCCAGCTGCCGCTCGCCGCGGCCGTCCTGCGCGAGGCGGACCTGCTCGGCATCACCGCCGCCGGCGGTCTCACCGGGTACACGCGCACCCTGCTCGCCGGTTCCACGGCCGCCGCCGAGCATGCTCTGGACCTCGCCCTGCCCGATCCCGTCGATCACTTCCTGGTGCAGCCCGACCTCACCGTCGTGGTGCCGGGGCCGCCGGAGCCGGCGCTCGGCCGCGAGCTGGCCGTCCTGGCCGACCTCGAGTCGACCGGCGGCGCCAGCGTCTACCGCATCACCGAGCGCTCGGTGCGCCGCGCCCTCGACGCGGGACGTTCGCGCGACGAGCTGACGGCCTTCGTCGCGTCGCGGTCCCGCACACCGCTGCCGCAGGCACTGACCTATCTCATCGATGACGCCGCCCGCCGGCACGGGGTGCTGCGCGCCGGGGTCGCCAACGCCTACCTGCGCTGCGACGACGAGTCGCTGCTCACCCGCGTGCTCGCCGACCGCGCGGTCGCGGGGCTCGACCTGCAGCGCATCGCGCCGACGGTCGTCATCACGTCCGCGCCGGTCACCGAGGTGCTCGACGTCCTGCGCGACGCCGGGTTCGCGCCGGCGGCCGAGACGCCCGACGGCGGTCTCGTCACCCTGAACGCCGACCCACCCCGGGCTCCGCTGCGTCCGACCCCCCGGACCCTCGCCACCCGCGCCGGCGGCAGCGAGGCCCACCTCGCCGAGCTGGTGCGCCGCCTGCGCTCCGGCGACGCGCTCGCCGGTTCCGACAGCCGCGTGCAGGCCATCGCTCGCGAGATCCCGGGCGTCACGCCGGCCTCGACGATGGAGACGCTGCGCCGCGCCGTCCGCGAGGCCCTCGTGGTCTGGTTCGGCTGCGCCGAGGCCAACGGCACCACGACAGCCCACGTCATGCAGCCGATCTCGCTGGCCGCCGGCACGTTGCGCGGGTACGAGCGCGGACGCTCCGGGCTCGCGGCCTATCCGGTCCACCGCATCACGGCGATCCGGGTGCTGAGCGAGGACGAGGCCGAGGCCGAGTTCGGCGACCGGCAGACGTGACCGTCCCGGCGCGCGGCATCGGGTCGATGCACCCGCTGTGGTGGCGGGTCCCGACCTGGATCGCCATCGCCGGGACCACGGCGGCCTCGGCCCACGGCCTCGCGGCACGGGTGATCGTGCTGGTGCTCATGCTCGTCGCCGCCGCGGGGTTGCAGATGACCCACCACTCCTGGACCCCGGTGCGGGTGGCCGCGCTGTGCGCGGCCACCGTCTTCGGTCTCGCGTCGTGTCTGCTGGCGCACAACGGGCTCGGGGAGATCCCGGTGCTCGTTTCTGCCGGCCGGGCCACGGACGCCTTCGACGGCCTGGCGCTGCGCGTGTTCACCGTGGTCGACGCGTTGGCGTTCGGCGGCACCATCGGGTGGATCTCGCGCAGCGTGGCGGGCCTGCTGGCCGGCATCGGCATCCCGCTGCTCGTGCAGCGCGCTCTCGAGCACCGCGACCTCGTCCAGGAACGCGATCGCGCCCGGGCCCTGCTCGCCGAGGTCCAGGCCGGGCGCGAGGCCGAGACGCAGGCGGCGGCGCTGCGTGAGCGCGGGCGCATCGCACGCGAGATGCACGACGTGCTGGCCCACAGCCTCGCCGGGCTGTCCGTGCAGCTGCAGGCCGTGCGGGCGGTGGCATCGCGCGAGCGGGTGGGGCCGGTCGTGCTCGCGCCGCTGGACAAGGCGGCGGCGCTCGCTCGGGAGGGCTTGAGCGAGGCCCGCGCGGTGGTGGGCACGCTGCGCGATCCCGTCGGGCTGGGCCTGGACGAGCTGCCCGCGCTCGTCGAGCGGCACCCGGGTGACGCGACGCTCGTGGAAGCGGGCGCTCGGCGCGAGCTGTCCGCCGACGCCGGGCACGCCGTGTACCGGGCGGTACAGGAGTCGCTGACGAACGCAGCGCGGTACGCGCCCGGATCGCCGGTGCGGGTCGTGCTGCAGTGGCGTCCGGACGTCCTGGCCGTGAGCGTCACCGACGACGGGCCGGCGCCCGGCCGCGAGGCGGTCGGCGGGCAGGGCAGCGGACTGGGGCTGGCCGGCATGGCGGAGCGTGTCGAGCAGGGCGGTGGCACGCTCCGGACGGGCCCGCGGTCCGACGGCGGCTGGCAGGTGGTGCTCGAACTGCCCGTCGCGGGCACCGGCCTGACGGATGCCGACCTGACGGACGCGCCGGTGACCGCACCGTGATCCGCGTGGTGCTCGCCGACGACCAGGCCGTGGTGCGCGACGGGCTGGCCCTGTTGCTGTCGACCAGTGACGATCTCGAGGTGGTGGGCGTGGCTCGCGACGGTGCCGAGGCGCTGTCGCTCGTCCTGGAGCACCGGCCGGACCTCGCCCTGCTCGACCTGCGGATGCCGGCCATGGACGGCGCTGCCGTCACCGCCGAGGTCGCCCAGCAGGCGCCGGAGGTCCGCGTGCTCATCCTGACGACCTTCGCCGACGACGACGCGATCCTGCCGGCGCTGCGGGCGGGCGCCGCGGGCTACCTCACCAAGGACACCGGGGGCGAGGACCTGATCGCCGCGATCAAGGACGTCGTCGCCGGCCGCACCGTCCTGGACCCCGACGTCCAACGCCGGCTGGTGGAGCTGCTGCGCCAACCGACCCTTGCCCCGGCTGCGGCCACGCCGGCACCTGCCCCGCCCGTCGCCGGGGACGACACCGTCGGGGGGCTCACCCGGCGCGAGATCGACGTCGTCCGGCTCGTCGCCCAGGGGCTGTCGAACCAGCAGGTCGCGCGGCGGCTCGTGGTGAGCGAGGCGACCGTCAAGACCCACCTGAACCACGTGCTGTCCAAGCTCGCCCTCGACGGCCGGCCGGGCCTGGTGGCCTGGGCCTGGCGCCACGGCCTCGCCACCTGACCCCCGCTCGCCACCTGACCCCCGCTCGTGGCCCCGTAGCGGCGGCGCCTACGGCGTGTCCCGCCGCACGGCGGCCACAACGCCGGTCGTGGCCCTGTAGCGGCGCGACACGCCGTGGCATGCGCCGCTACAGGGCCACGACGGGCTGGGCGGGTCAGGCGGTGACGAGCTGGGGCTGGTCGACGGGCTGGGCCGAGCGCGTCCGGCGGGCCTGCAGCACCAGCAGGCCGGTCCGGGTGAACACCTCACCGAACGCCATCAGCACCAGCGCGTCGGTCCAGGCCGAGCCCGAGGTGATGTCGTGCCGGGCGCTGAAGCTGGCCAGGTCAGGGGCACCGCCGTGCGAGGCCCACACCGAGAACGCGAAGCGGACGCCCATGCCGAGCACCCACGCGCCGGCGGCGACCCAACCAGCCTTCACCAGCGCGCGTCCCTGGCTGTCGCGGCGCACCCGGGTGGCCAGGGCGCTCACGGTGCCGAGCACGAGTCCGACCAGTGTCAGGCCGACGATGAGGACGAGGTCGTTGCCGGCCGTCGGCAGTCTGTGCAGGTAGTGGGCTCCGACGAAACCGCAGATGCCCAGCGGCAGCAGGATGGCCTGCCAACCCAGGTGGGTCTCGCGGATCTGGCGGAACACGATGGCGATGAGGGCGATGTCCAGGAGGTAATCCGAAGTCGTCATGCACCTACGGTCGCGTTTTCCCGGCCGCGGCGGATCAACCTGCAGGTGGAGACAGGGTGGAGGTCGGGGCGGAAGGGAGCGCGGCTGTTCGGTGTTTGCGACAATAGAGAGTCGACCTACCGAGGAGCCGAACGCTTTGACCGACGGACCACTCATCGTCCAGTCCGACAAGACCCTGCTGCTCGAGGTCGAGCACCCCGTCGCCGCCGAGGCCCGCGCCGCCATCGCGCCCTTCGCCGAGCTGGAGCGCTCACCCGAGCACGTCCACACCTACCGCCTGACCCCGCTGGGGCTGTGGAACGCGCGCGCCGCCGGGCACGACGCCGAGCAGGTCGTCGACGCCCTCGTGCGCTACTCGCGCTACACCGTGCCGCACGCCCTGCTGGTCGACGTCGCGGACACGATGGACCGCTACGGGCGGCTGCAGCTCGTCAAGCACCCCACTCACGGGCTGACGCTGGTCACCACCGACCGCGCCGTGCTGGAGGAAGTCCTGCGGCAGAAGAAGATCGCGCCGATGCTCGGCGAGCGCGTCGACCCCGACACCGTCGTCGTGCACCCGTCCGAGCGCGGGCATCTCAAGCAGGCCCTGCTCAAGGTCGGCTGGCCGGCCGAGGACCTCGCCGGCTACGTCGACGGCGAGGCCCACGAGATCGCCCTCGACCAGGCCAACTGGACGCTGCGCGACTACCAGCAGCAGGCGGCGGACATGTTCTGGGCCGGCGGTTCCGGGGTGGTCGTGCTGCCCTGCGGCGCCGGCAAGACGCTGGTGGGCGCCGCCGCGATGGCGCAGGCCAAGGCCACCACGCTGATCCTCGTCACGAACACGGTGGCCGGGCGGCAGTGGCGCCGCGAGTTGCTCGCGCGCACCAGCCTGACCGAGGACGAGATCGGCGAGTACAGCGGCGAGCGCAAGGAGATCCGTCCCGTCACCATCGCCACGTACCAGGTGATGACGACGCGGCGGAAGGGCGAGTACCGCCACCTCGAGCTGTTCGACTCCCGCGACTGGGGTCTGATCATCTACGACGAGGTGCACCTGCTGCCGGCGCCGATCTTCCGGCTGACCGCCGACCTGCAGTCCCGCCGCCGGCTGGGCCTGACCGCGACGCTGATCCGCGAGGACGGGCGGGAGGGCGACGTGTTCTCCCTCATCGGGCCCAAGCGCTTCGACGCCCCCTGGAAAGACATCGAGAACCAGGGCTACATCGCGCCGGCCGACTGCACCGAGGTCCGCGTGACCCTGACCGACGCCGAGCGCATGAACTACGCCACCGCCGAACCCGAGGACCGGTACAAGCTGGCCGCCACGGCGCGGACCAAGCTGCCGGTCATCAGGGAGATCGTCGACCGCCACCCGGACGACCAGGTGCTGGTCATCGGCGCGTACCTGGACCAGCTCGACGACGTCGCCGAGGTTCTCGACGGCGCGCCGATCATCCAGGGCTCGACGACCACCAAGGAACGCGAGCGGCTCTACGACGAGTTCCGCCGCGGCGAGTCGCGGGTGCTCGTGGTCAGCAAGGTCGCCAACTTCTCCATCGATCTGCCCGAGGCCGCCGTGGCGATCCAGATGTCCGGCACCTTCGGCTCGCGGCAGGAGGAGGCGCAGCGGCTCGGACGCGTGCTGCGCCCGAAGGCCGACGGCCGGCAGGCTCACTTCTACACCGTCGTCGCCCGCGACACGCTCGACTCCGAGTACGCCGCCCACCGGCAGCGCTTCCTCGCCGAGCAGGGGTACGCGTACACGATCGTCGACGCCGACGACCTGCTGCACCCGCTGCCGGAGACGCCCGGCGAGGACGACTGACCCGGCGCGTCACGGCGGAAGGACGAGCCGCTGCCGGCCGCCCCGGGCGATCGGCCAGGTGGCCTGGATCTCGGCGGCGAGGGCGGGCAGCTCGGCGACGACGTCCCTCGTCGGCACCGAACCCTGACCGCTGCCGAGCAGTTGCAACCGGGTGGCACGCAGCGGCGACGACGGTTGCGGCACCCAGCAGCCTGCCGACGTTCATCGCCGCCGCGACGGCCACGGCGTCGGTGTCCTCGGGCCGCCGTCCACGCCCGGCACGAGCGGCAAGTCGCGCCCCGGCCGACCGGCACCGGCGACCCTGCACGGTCGACGAAGCGCGTGCGGCGCTGAGCCGGGCTTGTCGGCGCGCGGACCAGGCGGGTAGACCGTGATCATGCCGTCGCCCCGCCGCGTGTCCCGGTCACTCGGTGTCGCTGTCGCGACGCTCGGGGCCGGCGCCGTCCTCGCCGCCTGCTCCTCGTCCGGTTCCACCGCGGGCTCCGGATCGGTCGGCAGCACCGGCTCGACACCGGGCAGGGCCTCGTCGGCTGCGACAAGCGCCTCGACGCCCGCGCAGCCGGCCCCGGCCGGGAGCAGCGCCGCGGCGGGCGCGAGCGGGCTGGCCTACCGGCTGCACCGGGCCGTCGCGGGCCTCACCAGCGACCACCTGGTCTTCACCACCACCTCGGCCGGCCAGACCGTCGCCGGCACGGCCGACCAGAAGCTCTCCGGCGGCCAGACCACCGCCTACCGGCTCATCGAATCGCTGCCGCAGGGCGGGTCGCTCACCCTGATCAAGGCGGGCGGGCACACCTACGCCAAGCTGCCGAACGGCTCGAGCGACGGCAAGCCGTACGTGCTGCTGTCGACGACGAGTTCGGATCCCCAGGTGCGCAACCTGGCCCAGGGTCTCCAGAGCACGGACGCGGCCCAGTCGCTGCAGACCACCGGCGTGTTCATCTCCTCGGCGCGGTCGGTCCGCGACGTCGGACCGGCCACCGTGGGCGGCGTGCGCGCCACCCGCTATGCGATCGTGATCGACCCGAGCAGGCTGCCCGCGGGCTTCCCGGACAAGGCGGCCATCGTCAGCTCCGGCCTGACGGCCATCCCCCTCGACCTCTACATCGACGGTTCCGATCGCCCGGTCCGCACCGTCGAGCACCTCACCGTCGGCGGCCGCACGGTGAGCAGTACGACGGTGCTGAGCCGGTTCAACGCACCGGTGTCGATCACTGCGCCGCCGGCAAGCCAGGTCTCGACCCGCTGACCCGACCGGGCGGTCATCCCCGACCGCGCCGCCTCGCGCCACCGGCTACCCCGCCTTCGGCAGACTGGTCCGGTGACGGTCGCGCTCGACATCCTCGCCCTGGTCGTCGTGGTCGGGGTGGTCGCCTGGTTCGCGCGCCGGCTGGGCTGGCCGGAGCCTCTCGTGCTCGTCGTCGTCGGCATCGGGCTGTCGTTCGTACCGCACGTCCTGGAGATCTCGCTCTCGCCTGACCTCGTGCTGATCGGGTTGCTGCCACCGCTGCTCTACGCCGCGGCGATCCGGACCTCGCTGATCGACTTCAAGGCCAACCGACGTCCCATCCTGCTGCTGTCCGTCGGCCTCGTCGCCTTCTCCACGGTCGCGACGGGGCTGGTGACGTGGTGGGTCGTGCCCGGCGTGACGCTGGCCGCCGGGTTCGCGATCGGTGCAGTGGTGGCGCCCCCGGACGCCGTGGCCGCGACGACCGTCGCGCGGCGGGTCGGCATGCCGCGCCGCGTGGTCTCGATCCTCGAGGGCGAGAGCCTGGTGAACGACGCGACGGCCCTGGTCGCGCTGAACACCGCCGTCGCCGCGATCACGACGTCGGTGAGCTTCTGGCACGTCGGGTGGGACTTCGTCCGCGCGGCCGGCGGCGGCGTTCTCGTCGGGCTCGTCGCGGCCTTCGTCCTGGCCCGGGTGCGGCGGCGAATCGATGACGTCGTGCTCGACACGACGCTGTCGTTCGCCGCGCCCTACGTCGCCTTCCTCCCGGCGGAGGAGATCCACGCCTCCGGTGTGCTCGCCGTCGTGGTCACCGGGCTGCTGCTGGGGCACCGGGCCCCCGTGCTGCAATCAGCCAGCTCGCGGATCGCCGAGAACATCAACTGGCGCACGGTGCAGTTCCTGCTGGAGAACGTCGTCTTCCTGCTCATCGGCCTGCAGGTCCGGCGGATCCTGTCGAGCGTCGCCCGCACGCATCTCGCGTGGAGCACCGTGGTCGGCTCCTGCCTCGTCGTGCTGCTGGTGGCCGTGCTGGCCCGCGTGCTGTGGGTGTTCGGGTCGGTGCTCGTGCTGCGGCTGCTGCGCCGTTCCACGTGGAGCTGGAAGGTCAGCGTCGTCGTGTCCTGGGCCGGCATGCGCGGCGTCGTCACCCTGGCCGCCGTCTTCGTCCTCCCGACCGCCACCCCGCAACGGGCGCTGCTCACGTTGGCGGCGTTCACGGTGGTGGCGGGGACGTTGCTGATCCAGGGACTGTCCCTGCCGTGGCTGGTCCGCCGGCTCGCCCTGCCGGGACCCGACATCGCCGAGGACGCGCTGCAGGCGGCCGGGCTCGTCAACACCGCCGCCAACGCCGGGCTGGCCGCGCTCGCCGAAGTCGCCGGAGACGACGACCCGCCCGAGGTGCTCGAGGCGCTGCGCGACCGCGCGATGTCGCGCAGCAACCGCATCTGGGAGCAGCTCGGGCGTTCGCAGCAGGAGCTCGAACCCCCGTCGGCCGTCTACCGCAGGCTGCGGTTGCAGATGCTGTCCGCCGAGCGCGCGTCCATCCTCGAGGCTCGCGACCGGGGCGTCTACGACGACGAGGTGCTGCGCACGTCACTGCAGGCGATAGATCTCGAGGAGTCGATGCTCGACCGCATCGCCGACGCATCCGCGCGGGTCGACCAGGAACTCACCACCGAGACCCGACGTGCCGGCGGGTGCGAGCACCTGCAGGACGCGCCCCGCGTCTTCCGCGCGAACACCCCCGACGGGTGTGAGGAGTGCCTACGCGACGGGATGCGCTGGGTGCACCTGCGGCTGTGCCTGGGATGCGGGCACGTCGGGTGCTGCGACTCCTCGATCGGCAGGCACGCGGCCGCGCACTTCGGGGAGTCGCGACACCCCGTCATGCGCTCGATCGAGCCCGGCGAGGCGTGGCGCTGGTGCTACGAGGACGAGGTGCTGGGCTGACCGCCAGCCTCGCCTCCTGAGAAGACGCTGAGCAGGCCCGCGGCATGGGCGCTGGACGGGACATTTCCGACGCGAGCAATGTTCCCCGCACGCCGACCCGGCGCCGACCGAAGGAGCCCGATGGCCGTCGACACCGCGAAATCGACCACCGCGACCCCGTCCCGTGACCTCAAGCGCAGCATCGGCTTCTTCGGCCTGCTGTTCATCTCGCTCGGCTCGATCATCGGGTCCGGTTGGTTGCTCGGCGCCCTGGGCGCAGCGCAGGCGGCCGGGCCCGCGTCGCTGATCTCCTGGATCCTGGCCGCGATCCTGCTGCTGTCGCTGGCCCTGGTCCACGCCGAGCTGGGCGCGGCCTATCCGGTCGCCGGCGGCACGGCACGCTTCCCGTACTTCGCCTTCGGCACTCTCGCCGGCTTCACCGCCGGCTGGGCGGCGTACCTGCAGGCGGTGACGATCGCGCCGATCGAGGTCGAGGCCGCGATCTCCTACCTGAACTCCACCAAGTGGGCGCACAAGCACCTGAACATGCTGCACAAGAACGGCACCCTCTCGCCGGTGGGCCTGCTCATCGCCACCGCCGCCATGCTGCTGTTCACCGTCATCAACCTCGCCGGCGCCAAGCTGCTCTCCGACAGCAACACGGTCATGGTGATCTGGAAGACCGCCGTCCCGCTGATCGCCGTCGTCGCGATCCTGGCCCTACGCTTCCACGGCTCGAACTTCACCGCGGGCGGCGGCTTCGCCCCGTTCGGCGCGCACGGCATCTTCGCCGCCCTGCCGGCCGGGGTCGTCTTCGCCCTACAAGGCTTTGAACAAGCGGTGCAGATGGGCGGTGAGGCGCGAAATCCGCAGAAGGACATCTCGCGCGCCATCATCGCCGCGATGCTCATCGGCGCCGCCATCTACATCGCGCTCGAGGTGGCCTTCATCGGCGGCATCTCGCCCAAGAACGTCCTGCACGGCTGGAGCAACCCCATCGGCGCCGGCGACTACGGGCCGTACTACACCCTGGCCCTGGCCGCGGGTGCCGGCTGGCTGGCCACGACGCTGCTCGTCGACGCCGTCATCTCCCCCGGCGGCACCGGCCTGATCTACCTCGGCACGTCGGCCCGGCTGTCCTACGCCCTGGCCGAGGAGGAGGTCATCACCGACAAGCTGACGGCGACGAGCAAGCGAGGCATCCCTGTCGGGTCGGTGCTGCTCGCGTTCGTCATCGGCGAGCTCACCTTCCTGCCGTTCCCGAGCTGGAACTCCCTCGTCGGCCTGGTCACCGGCGCCACCGCGATCATGTACGCCTTCGCGCCGGTGTCCCTCGCCGCGCTGCAGACCCGCGATCCCGACCGGCCGCGGCCCTACCGCGCACCGTTCCCCAAGTTGCTGAACCCGTTCGCCTTCATCGCTGCCAACCTGATCATCTACTGGGGTGGGTTCGAGGCGAGCTGGAAGCTGCTCGCAGCGATCTTCCTCGGACGCGTCATCTTCGAGATCGCGCTGCGCCGGGCCAAGGACGTCAAGCGGCCCGACATCGACTGGCGCGCCGCGTCCTGGATCTGGCCGTGGCTGATCGGCATCACGCTGCTCGGTCTACTCGGCCGGTACGGCAGCGGCTCGCACAAGGTGCTCGGCAACTGGTGGGACCTCGTCGCCGTCGTCATCTTCAGCCTCGTGATCTTCTACTACGCCGTCAGTCTGGCGATGGACTCGGAGAAGGTGGCCAAGGCGGTCGAGATCGAGGAGAAGGCCATCGCGGCCGAGGACGACAAGCTGAACCTGCCCGGCTGATCGGGCCGCCGCTGGAACGTGCCCGGCTCGGCAAGCGAGTGGGTGGTTCGGTGCGCAGACGACAGCAGGGGCGGTCCCGTTCGGGACCGCCCCTGCTGGTGGAACGGGTGGTGCGGCTGGACTCAGAAGTCCATGTCACCGCCGGGCATGCCGCCGCCGGCCGGCGCGGACGCCTTCTCCGGCTTGTCGGCGACAACCGCCTCGGTGGTGAGGAACAGCGCGGCGATGGACGCGGCGTTCTGCAGGGCCGAGCGGGTGACCTTGGTCGGCTCGACGATGCCCTCCTTGAACATGTCCACGTACTCGCCGTTCGAGGCGTTGAGGCCCCAACCCGACTCGAGGCCGAGCACCTTCTCCGAGACAACGCCGCCCTCGAGGCCGGCGTTGATCGCGATCTGCTTCAGCGGCGCGAGCAGCGCGACCTTGACGATGTTGGCGCCAGTGGCCTCGTCGCCGGACAGGTCGAGCTTGTCGAACGCGGTGACGGTCGCGTTGGCGAGCGCCACGCCACCACCGGGCAACAGGCCCTCCTCGACGGCGGCCTTCGCGTTGCGGACAGCGTCCTCGATGCGGTGCTTGCGCTCCTTGAGCTCGACCTCGGTGGCCGCGCCGACCTTGATGACCGCAACACCGCCGGCGAGCTTCGCCAGGCGCTCCTGCAGCTTCTCGCGGTCGTAGTCGGAGTCGCTCTTCTCGATCTCGGAACGGATCTGGTTGACCCGGCCCTGGATGGCGTCGGCGTCGCCGGCACCCTCGACGATCGTGGTCTCGTCCTTGGTGGTCGTGAACTTGCGCGCCCGACCGAGGTCGTCCAGCGTGGCGTTCTCGAGCTTGAGACCGACGGTCTCGGTGATGACCTGGCCGCCGGTCAGGATCGCGATGTCCTGCAGCATGGCCTTGCGGCGGTCACCGAAGCCCGGAGCCTTCACGGCGACGGACTTGAAGGTGCCGCGGATCTTGTTGACGACCAGGGTGGCCAGGGCCTCGCCCTCGACGTCCTCGGCGATGATCGCCAGCGGCTTGCCCGTCTGCATGACCTTCTCCAGCAGCGGGAGCAGGTCCTTGACGTTGGAGATCTTGCCCTCGTGGATGAGGACGTAGACGTCCTCGAGGTCGGTCTCCATGCGCTCGGTGTCGGTGACGAAGTAGGCGCTCAGGTGACCCTTGTCGAAGCGCATGCCCTCGGTGAGCTCGAGCTCGAGACCGAAAGTGTTGCTCTCCTCGACGGTGATGACGCCTTCCTTGCCGACCTTGTCCATCGCCTCGGCGATGATCTCGCCGACGGTGGTGTCAGCAGCGGAGATGGACGCGGTGGCCGCGATCTGCTCCTTGGTCTCGACGTCCTTGGCCTGGTTGCCCAGCACCTCGGACACCGACGCCACGGCTGCCTCGATGCCACGCTTCAGGGCCATCGGGTTCGCCCCGGCCGCGACGTTGCGCAGGCCTTCCTTGACGAGCGCCTGGGCCAGCACGGTGGCCGTCGTCGTGCCGTCACCGGCGACGTCGTCGGTCTTCTTGGCGACCTCCTTGACGAGCTCGGCGCCGATCTTCTCGAAAGGCTCCTCGAGCTCGATCTCCTTGGCGATGCTCACACCGTCATTGGTGATCGTGGGGGCGCCCCACTTCTTTTCCAGGACGACGTTGCGGCCCTTCGGGCCGAGCGTCACCTTGACGGCGTCGGCAAGCTGGTTCATGCCGCGCTCAAGGCCGCGGCGGGCCTCTTCGTCGAACGCGATAAGTTTGGCCATTCGGTGTACCTCACTCTGTCGTGAATGTCTGTGCCGATCCGCGGTGCCCGCGACGGACGGCTCCCGATGACGGGGACCTCACTACGCGATCGGTTGGCACTCAGCATAGCCGAGTGCCAACGAAAGTCTGGCACTCGGCCCACGCGAGTGCAAGGTCGCTCCGGGCTGCGCGAGGGGACTCCGGGGACCACATCGGCATCGCCTAGGTTGGGCCCGTGCTGGCGGTGCGCGGGCTGACCAAGAACTTCGGGCCCACCCGCGCCCTCGACGGCGTCTCGCTCACCGTGCGGCCCGGCGAGATGGTCGGCTTCGTCGGGGCGAACGGCGCCGGCAAGTCCACCACCATGCGCATCGCCATGGGCCTGCTGGCTGCCGATTCCGGCACCGTCACGTGGCAGGACCGCCAGCTCGACCTCGTCACGCGGCAGCGCTTCGGCTACATGCCCGAGGAGCGCGGGCTGTACCCGAAGATGCGGGTGGTCGACCAGGTGGCCTACTTCGGCATGCTGCACGGGATGGCCCCGGCCCGGGCCGCCCGCGCTGCGGCCGACCTCGTCCAGTCGATGGCCGTGGTCGCGGGGCCTCGTGACTTCGTCCAGGCCCTGTCGCTCGGCAACCAGCAACGGGTTCAGCTGGCGGCGGCCCTCGTGCACGACCCCGAGCTGCTGGTGCTGGACGAGCCGTTCTCCGGCCTGGACCCCGTCGGTGTCGACACCATGGCCGATGTCCTGGCCGCACGGCGGGCGACCGGCACCGGCGTGCTGTTCTCCAGCCACCAGCTGGAACTGGTCGAGCGGCTCTGCGACCGCGTCGTGATCATCCGCGCCGGCCGGATCGTGGCCGACGGTTCGCTGGACGAGCTGCGCCGGGCCGGCGCGCGCCGCGAGCTCGAGGTGTGCGTGCTCGACGACCAGGCGTGGGCGGACAACCTGGATGGCGTGCACGTCCTGCGCCGCGAGGGCGAGGCCGTCGTGCTGGCGCTCGACGACCCGGCCGACGACCAGCGCGTGCTGGCCGCGGCATCGGCCGCCGGCCGCGTCGAACGCTTCGGCTGGCGCCGGCCGTCGCTGAGCGAGCTGTACCGCGACGCCGTGAGTGACACTGCCGGTGACGCTGCCGGTGCGTCGGCGTGAGCGCTCCACGGCCGTTCGGGCTGATCGCTCGGCGCGAGATCACCAGCCGGCTGCAGCAGCGCGGCTTCCGCATCAGCTTCGGCGTCGCGCTGCTGGTGGTCGTGATCGCGTGCGTGCTGCCGTCGTTCTTCGGCGGCGGCAGCGGTACGCCGACCTACGACGTCGGCGTCACCACCAACTCTCCCGGGCTGTCGCAAGCGCTCACCGCCGTCGGTACCGCCCAGCACGCCCACGTCCGCCTGCACCCGGGCAGCGCCACGGACGCCCGGGCGCGGGTGCGCGACGGCACGTGGGACGTCGCCGTCCTGCCCGGTGATCGGCTGCTCGTGCACGCGGCCACCGACGAGTCCGCCGTCCTCGTCCGCACCGCCCTGCAACTCGCGGGGACGTTGGAGCGCCTGCGCGCGGCCGGGCTGACCCGGACGCAGGCCGAGCACGCCCTGAGCGGGGCGCCACCGCGGATCGAGACCGTGAGCTCGTCGAAGTCCGGGCAGCGCAGGGGCATCGCGGTCGTCGCCGTCGTCCTGCTCTTCTCCCAGCTGGTCACCTTCGTGACCTGGGTGGCAACCGGCGTCGTCGAGGAGAAGGCGAGCCGCGTCGTCGAGTTGCTGCTGGCCTGCGTGCGACCGTCCCAGCTGCTCGCCGGCAAGCTGGTCGGCATCGGCCTGCTAGCGGCGACGCAGGTGCTCGTCATCGGCATCGTGGCGCTGATCGCGGCGACGTCGGCCGGAACCGTGTCCGTGCCGGCCAGCGCGATCGCGGTCCTGATCGGCAGCTTCGTCGGCTTCCTGCTGGGCTTCGCGTTCTTCGCGGCGCTGGGCGCGGCCGCCGCGTCGACGGTGTCGCGGCAGGAGGAGGTGTCAGGCGTCCTGGCGCCGATCAGCCTGACCCTGACCGTGTCCTACCTCGCCGCGTTCACGGTCGCCGCGAACCCGGGGTCGACGGCGGCGCACGTGCTGTCGCTGGTGCCGCCGGTGTCGGCGATGGCGATGCCGGCGCGGCTGGCCGGCGGCGGCGTGCCCGTGCTCGACGTCGCGCTCGCCGTGCTGCTGCTGATCGCGGCCGCCGTCGGGGTGCTCGGGCTGGCCGCGCGCATCTACCGGGCGTCGATCCTGCACAGCGGGACCCGGGTGCCGCTGCGCAGGGCCTGGCGCGGCGACGTCCCCGCCTGATGCGTGCCGGCCCGAACGAAGCCGGGCCCGGCTCGACGCGAGGTCGGAGCCGGGCCCGGAAGACTGAACTGCCTCAGCTGACGATGCGCACGGCGTCGGCCTGCGGGCCCTTGGGGCCCTGGACGACGTCGAACTCGACACGCTGGTTCTCGTCGAGGGACTTGTAACCGTCAGCCTGGATGGCCGTGTAGTGGACGAAGACGTCCTGGCCGCCGTCCACGGCGATGAAACCGTAGCCCTTTTCGTTGTTGAACCACTTCACGCTGCCCTGTGCCACGTGCACTCCTCGCTGGGGCCCGGTCCGGGTCCCCACCCCTCGTGGGCCCGGGGTCTTCGCTCCTCAGCTCCCGCCGAACCGTGCACGATCCCGGTCAGCGGGTCGTGGTTCTTCGCCTGCGAAAACGTACGTCACTTCGACCGCGCCGGACGCTACACGGCGTGATGAGGGTTAGCCAAGAGTCGCGCCACGCGCGCTTGTGACGCGCCACGCCCAGATCTCGGCTCCGGAATTGGCCACACCACGGCACAAGCGCCAGGGCATCACGCGGCCGGGCTACAGCAGGCCGGCCTCGCGCATGCCCTTGATCGTCGGCGCGATGACGGCGGTGGGGCGGGCACCCTCGGACACCGCATCGACGGTCTTGAGCCCGTCGCCGGTGTTGTAGACAACGGTCTCCTTCGTGGTGTCGATGCGGCCCTGCTCCACCAGCTTCTTCAGGACTGCGACGGTCACCCCGCCGGCCGTCTCGGCGAACACGCCGGTGGTGCGCGCGAGCAGCCGGATGCCGTCGCGGATCTCGTCGTCCCCGACGGCGGCCATCGCCCCACCCGAAGCACGGACCGCGTCGAGCGCGTACGGGCCGTCGGCCGGGTTGCCGATGTTCAGCGACTTCGCGATACCGGTGGGGCGCACCGGCTGCACGACGTCCGTTCCGTTGTCGAAGGCGGTCGCGATCGGTGAACAGCCCTGCGACTGCGCGCCGTACACCGTCCACGTCGATGACGGGACGAGGCCGGCCGCCACCAGCTCCTTGAACGCCTTGTTGATCTTGGTGAGCATCGAGCCGGACGCCATCGGCGCGATGTACTGCTCGGGCAGCCGCCAGCCGAGCTGCTCGGCGACCTCGTAACCGAGGGTCTTGGAACCCTCGGCGTAGTACGGGCGGACATTCACGTTGACGAAGCCGGTGTTCTCGAACTCGTCGGTCTCCGACAGCTCCGAGCACAGCCGGTTGACGTCGTCGTAGCTGCCTTCGATGCCGACCAGCGTGCCGCCGTAGATCGCGGTCTGGGTGATCTTGGCCGGTTCCAGGTCGGACGGGACGAAGACGATGGACGGCATGCCGATGCGCGAGGCGTGCGCGGCGACGGAGTTCGCCAGGTTGCCGGTCGAGGCACACGCGATACGGGTGAAGCCGAGTTCGCGGGCCGCCGTCATCGCGACCGACACGACGCGGTCCTTGAACGAGTGCGTCGGGTTGGCCGAGTCGTCCTTGATCCACACGGGGGCGGAGAACCCGAGCTCGTCGGCCAACCGGTCGGCGCGGATCAACGGGGTCATGCCGGTGCCCGAGTCGACCCGGGTCGCGGGGTTCTGCCCCACGGGCAGCAGGCCGGCGTAGCGCCAGATCGAGTACGGACCGGCTTCGATCTGTTCTCGCGTGACGGCGGCGAGAGCGGCGGGGTCGTAACCCACTTCCAGCGGCCCCCAACACTCGAGGCACGCGTGCTGCGCACCGAGCGGGTACTCCGCGCCGCAGTTGCGGCACACGAGCCCGGACGCGGGCGAGGAAGCGGTGGGACGGTCTGCGACAGCAGTCATGGAAAACGAGGCCTTTCTCCTCATCTGCCTCGCGGAGCGGATCGCCCGCGAGCCGGAATTGGCACCTGCGGCGGCGGCCTCTCACAAGTCGACAAGGTCGACGAGTCGAAGAGAACGTGCATCGCGCGTGGTTGCCGGGGCTTCGCCGGGCCGGTCCCTCTGCCCCTCTGGATGAGCACTGCTCGTATTCGGTTGTCCGTCCATCATGGCACAGCGGTGCCGGGCTCAGCCTGCCGAGTAGTCGGGCGTGAGCACGACCACGAGAGGGCCGGCGGGCAGCTCCGAGAACTTCTCGCGGACCCGTTTGATGGTCGGGAACTGGACCTGCAGCGCCTTCGCGGCGGCCTCGGCCCGGGTGTTGCCCGCCTCGTAGTAGGCGCAGGTGGAGGCGATGTCGTTGGTGAGGTTCCCCGTGTCGGAGACCGTCCAGCCGCCGGCCTTGAAGCGCTGCGCGGCCACGCTGGCCAGGCCGGGCGTCGTCGTGTTGTTCAGGACCACGAGCGGGACGGCCTTCACGCCCGTCGGGGTCGCCGTGGCCGGCGTGCGCGACGCGCTGGTCGACGCCGCCGTCGACGTCGTCGGGGCGGCGGAGCGGGTGGGCGACGGCGATCGCGTCGCCGTGCTGCTGGACGTGACGGCAGAGGACGCGGCCGCCTGCTTGGTGTGCGGCCCGCGCGGTGACCGAAGCGCGATGATCGCGACCACGAGCACGACGATGCCGAGGACCGCGATCAGGATGCCGGCCGCGCGCTCGCGCGCGTGCCGCCGCGCCTGGGCCCTAGCCAGGCGTCCGCGCTGCTCGTTCAGTGCTCAAACCTCGATACCCAGACGTCGTGCCGACCGCTGCCGCTGCCGGCTCGCGCGCAATCTTCTCAAACGCTTGACGAGCATAGGGTCGGCGGCCAGGGCGGCCGGGGTGTCTATCAGCGCGTTCAAGACCTGGTAGTACCGCGTCGCCGACATGTCGAACAGCTCGCGGATGGCCTGCTCCTTGGCGCCGGCGTACTTCCACCACTGGCGTTCGAAGGCAAGGATCTCGCGTTCGCGCCGGGTCAGGCCGTCATCGGCCGGGTCGTGCTGTGGTGCGGACGCGTGCGCGGACTGCATGCTGAGGGCCCCTTACGAACGAGTCGACACGGCACCGGATGGAAGACCGGGACAGCGCCCGGACCCGGAAGTTGCACCGGTGTAATTCCGCGTGACCATTGAATCATGCGGGACGGCGCCGCACCGGGCGCGGCGCGCCTGTGGACGGTTTCGCCGCTCGTCCACAGATCCCGGTCCTCCCGGCCGAGGCGGCACGGCAGGCAGCACGCTCCCTGCCGTGCCGCTCTGCGATCCCAGCGAGATCATCGCCCTGGCGGGGCGGATCGACTGCCACGCCGACGCCGTCCGCGCCACCGCGCACCGGCTCGCTTTCGCCGTCGGGGCGACGACGTGGGACGGGCGCGCCGCGCGCTGTTTCGACGGCGCCGCCGACGACCTCGTGCGCGGGCTGCGCGCGGCGGCGACCCGGCTGGACGACGCGGCGGCCGCCCTGCGCCGGCACGCCCACGCGGTCGCGGACGCGCTGGCCACCCTGCGCCGATTGGCGGGCGACGGGGCGGACCTGCTGCACGACTCGGCCCATGGCGCCCTGGACGTGCTCGGGGCGCAGCTCGACCCGCTCGGCGTCGTCGGTCCCGGCGCCGGCGCGCTCGTGCACGACGGCGGTCGCCTCGCCGGCGACGCCGCACACCTCGGCCGCGACGCCGGCCACCTCGCCGGCTCGGTTGTCGGCTCGGCGCTGCACGTGATCGGCATCTGAGGTGGGGAACCCGGCCCCGTCCCCGGTCCACGTCACCGGCGGGAGCGACGGCATCACGGCGCACCTCGACCAGCTGGACGGCCTCGCCCGGCACCTGGGCGGCGCCGCCACGGACTGCCTGGGCGGATCGGCCACCCTGCACGGCTACCTCGTCCACCCGGCCCTGCTCGCCTCGTCGGTGCTGGACCCGGTCGGCTTCGCCGCGTTCGAGGCCGACCTGGTCACCGCCCTGGACGGTGTCGGCGGGTTGTCCTGGCTGGGTGCGCGGTGCGGGCTGCTCGACGGCGAGGTGCGCGCCGCCGCCGCCACCTACCGGGCGGCCGACACCCTCGGCACCGGGGTGCACGACGCACTCGCCGGGCTGCGCGACCTGCCCGGTGCCCTGGTGGCCGGCGGAGCGGCGCTGGCGCACACCGGAGATCCTTCGAGGGCCGCGCAGGCCGTGCTCACCCACGACCCCGCCCTCGCCGACGACGTCATCGACGAATTGGGGCTGCCCGCGGTGATCGCGCTCGCCGCCCTGGCGACGCCCGACGGACACGGGGTCGCGCGCCCGACCGGCACCGACGCCGGCGGTGCGGCGGGCCGCCCGCCACGCTCGTTGGCCGACCTCGTGCGGGGGTTGGCGCGGCGCAACGACGACCCGCACCACGGCGCCGTCGACGTGCGCATAGTCCGCCTCGCCGACGGCACCCGCCGCGTCGTCGTCGACATCACCGGCACCAAGTCCTGGGACCCGGCGCCCACCGGCGACGTCACCAGCCTCTCGACCAACGAGCGTGCGCTGGTCGGTCGCTCCGGCGCGTACGAGCAGGGCGTGCTCGCCGCCATGACGCGGGCCGGGGTGCGTCCCACCGACGACGTGATGCTCGTCGGCCACAGCGAGGGCGGTGCGGTCGCGGTCACCACGGCCCGCGATGCGGTGCGCAGCGGCCGGTTCCGGGTCACGCACGTCGTCACCGCCGGCTCGCCGATCGGGCGCACCGCCGGCCAGCTGCCCGGGTCCGTCCGGTTGCTGGCCCTGGAGAACACCCGCGACGTCGTGCCACATCTCGACGGCGTCGCCAACCCCGACCGGCCGAACGTCACGACGGCGAGCTCGGCCCACGGCAACGGCACCGTCCTCGACGACCACAGCCTCGAGGACGGCTACGTCCCCGTCGCCGAGGACGTGCAGTCGTGCTCGTCGGGGTCGGTGCGGGAGTTCCTCGGCAGCGCAGACGGCTACCTGAAGGGCACGTCGGTCACGACGCGCACCTTCCAGATAGTGCGGAGTTCCTGAGGTGCGCATGCTTGCCGATCGCAGGTGGGTGGGCGACGATCCACGACATGCTCGGGCTGATGCAGGACGTGCCGCTGACCACCAACTGGATCCTCGCTCGGGCGGACCAGTACTACCGTCGCAAGCCGATCGTCACGCGCACCGTGACCGGCATCGAGCGCCGCGAACTGGGCGACGTCCTCGACGACGCCCGTCGGGTCGCGTCCTACCTCGACTCCGCGGGCGTCTCGTCCGATGGGCGGGTCGGCACGTTCGCCTGGAACACCGCGCGGCACCTCTCGCTGTACTTCGGCATCCCGGGCAGTGGTCGCGTCATGCACACGATCAACATCCGCTACTTCGCCGAGCAGCTGATCTACACCGTCGAGCACGCCGAGGACGAGGTCGTCTTTGTCGACCGCTCGCTGCTACCCCTGTTCAGCCAGTACCTGCCGCAGTTGTCGACCGTGCGTCACGTCGTGGTGATGGACGACGGCGCGGATGCCGAGATCCCCGACGACCCGCGCATCGCCCACTGGGACGACGTCGTCGCCGGCGCCGAGCAGGCCGACCTGACCGACAGGGTCGCGGACGAGCGGCAGGGCGCCGCGATCTGCTACACCACCGGCACCACCGGCAACCCGAAGGGCGTCTTCTACTCGCACCGCTCCACGTGGCTGCACTCCAACGCGGCGACCTCGACGTCGACCTTCGGCCTCAGCGAGGCCGACCGCGTCCTGCCCGTCGTGCCGATGTTCCACGCCAACGCGTGGGGACTTGCCTACGCAGCGGGTCTGGCCGGGGCGTCCATGGTGATGCCCGGGCCCGACCTCTCGCCGAAGGCGCTGCTCGAGCTGCTGGAGACCGAGAAGGTGACCGTCACCGCCGGCGTCCCGACGATCTGGATGGGCATCCTTCCGCTGCTCGAGGGACGCGACCTGTCGTCGCTGCGAATGATCCTCTGCGGCGGTTCGGCGGTGCCGCGCTCGCTGTCGGAAGCGTGGCGCGAGCGCATCGGGTTGCCGATCACCCAGGCGTGGGGCATGACCGAGACCTCACCCATCGCGTCGGTCTGCACGATCCGTTCCGAGTACGCCGACGCCGACGACGACGAACTCGCCGACCTGCGCGCGACCGCCGGCATCGCACCGCCCGGTGTCGAGCTACGGATCGTCGACTCCGACACCCGCGAGCCCCTCCCGTGGGACGGCGTGGTGTCCGGCGAGCTCGAGGCGCGCGGGCCGTGGGTGGCCAAGCAGTACTTCCGCACCGACGAGCCCGGCGAGCAGTTCTCCCCGGACGGGTGGCTGCGCACCGGCGACGTCGCCACGATCTCCGAGCTGGGCTACGTCAAGCTCGTCGACCGCACGAAGGACCTCGTGAAGTCCGGCGGGGAGTGGATCAGCTCCGTCGACCTCGAGAACGCGATCATGGGCCACCCCAAGATCGCCGAGGCCGCGGTCATCGCGGTGCCACATCCCAAGTGGTCCGAGCGACCGCTCGCCTGCGTCGTGGTGAAGGACGGGCAGGAGCTGACACGCGACGAGGTGCTCGACTTCCTGCGCGAGCGCCTGAACAAGTGGCAGGTGCCCGACGACGTCGTGTTCATCGACGAGGTACCCAAGACCAGCGTCGGAAAATTCTCGAAGAAGACACTTCGGGACAAGTTCGGCACCTACCAGCTGCCAACCGCATAATTTAATCGGACTTCACGGCGTGTCGCATCACTGGCCACTCTTGTCACAGGGATAACGTTGATGGTTTGATCAACCCGTCCTCGTCCCCCGCGAGGACGGGTTGGCTGCTGTTCCCGGTACGCCGATCCTGACGACGCGCGGTCGCCCCCGGACCGCAGAGCCGACTGGATCCCGTATGACCGAACTTTCCCGACCGCATCCCCTGCGCGTCGGCACCGTCCTGTCCACCGTGCTCACGACCGTCCTCGGCCTGTGCGCCGTGGTGATCATGACCGGCACCGGTTCCGCCTCCGCCCCGGCCCTCGCCGCCCCGGCCCTCGCCACGGTGAGCTACACCGACGGCAGCCCCCTGGGCGGGGTGAACGCCCTGACGCGAACCGCTGGTGGCCTGCACGCCGTCGGGTGGACCTTCGACCCGGACCGGCGCACGAGCCCCGGTTACGTCTACGGGTGGGTGGACGGCAAGGTCGTCACCACGACCACGGTCGCTCAGCTCAACCGCACAGACGTTGCGCACTACTACCCGAGCGCCGGAGCGGCTCACGGGTTCGCCATCAAGATCCCGGTGCCCGAGGGCAAGCACACCGTCTGCGTGCGCTCGTGGAACGTCGGCCGCGGCAAGAACGACACCCTCGGCTGCCGCACCGCCGTGTTCGACTACGGCCCACTCGGCAGCTTCGAGAACCTGTCCGCCGCGTCGGGCGCCCTGCACGTCAGCGGATGGTCACTCGACGGCGACGCGATGGAGCAGGCGCTGACGGTCGCAATTACCGTCGACGGTGCGCAGTACCCGACGCTCGCCGACGCCTACCGGCCCGACATCGCGGCCAAGCACCCCGGCACCGGCACGACGCACGGCTTCGACCGTGTCGTCCCCGTCGCCCAGGGCACGCACACGGTCTGCGTGACCTCCGTCAACATCGGTTACGGCAGCAACACCAACCTGGGCTGCAAGACGGTCACCCTGAACGAGAGCCCTCGTGGCGGCATCAACGTGCCGCAGCAGACGAGCGGCCGGATGAAGCTCTGGGGTTGGGCCTTCGACCCCGACGCGACCGCCTCGACCCTCACGGTGCGGGTCACGGTCGACGGCGGCCACGCCACGACCCTGGCCGCGAACCAGAGCCGTCCTGACGTCGCGAAGGTCTACCCGAGCGCGGGCAGCCGGCACGGCTGGTCGACCACCCTCACGCTGCCCGAGGGAAAGCACACGGTCTGTGCGACCGCCTACAACATCGGCTACGGCAGCAACGTCGCGCTGCCCTGCAAGACGGGCACCCTGAACTTCACCCCGTCGGCTGCCATGTCGACGCTCACCGCCACCTCGACCGGCGCTTCGGTCAGCGGCTGGGCCCTCG
Organism: uncultured Actinomycetota bacterium; assembly: GCA_963787985.1. Taxonomy (GTDB): domain Bacteria; phylum Actinomycetota; class Actinomycetes; order Mycobacteriales; family Jatrophihabitantaceae; genus Jatrophihabitans. The sequence goes on from CAWBEL010000001.1 coordinate 696,489, forward strand.
ACCCGGACACCACCTCGGCGATCAAGACGATCATCACCGACAACGGGCGGCCGGTGCTCACGCTGCTCGCGAACGCCGCCGCGCAGACGCACAGCGGGCACGCCTTCACGGCGGCGCTGCACCTGGCCTCGGGCGCACACACCGTCTGCGCGATCGGCGTCAACGCGTTGTACGGAACGCACAACTCCCCCGCGGCCTGCCGCACGATCACCCTCAGCCTCAAGCCGGTCGGCACCTTCGAGTCGGTCGGCCGCGCGCCGGGCTCCACCGCCCTCGCCGTTACGGGCTGGGCCTTCGACCCCGACACGACGCAGCCCCTCTCCGTGACCTCGACGGTCGACGGACACGGGTCGTCGACGCTCGTGGCCGACGTGCCGCGACGCGACGTCGACGCCGCCTACGGCGTGGGCAGCAAGCACGGCATCGCCGGTGTCCTCCCGGCCGACGACGGCGAGCACACCGTGTGCCTGACCGCGCGCAACGTGGGCGGCGGATCGGACACCAACCTCGGCTGCAAGATCGTCAACGCGGTCCACCCCGTGGCACCGGCGGCGCCCGGCTCGGCTGCGGCCCAGGCCGGTTACGCGGGCGCGACGGTCACCTGGACCCCGCCCGCGTCCGACGGCGGTGCGCCCTGGACGAAGTACCTCGTCACCACCTACCCCGGCGGCACCACGACCACCGTGGCGGCCACCGCCACGTCGGCCGTGATCACCGGTCTCAAGGGCGGCACGAGCTACACCTTCAGCGTGGTCGCCGTGAACGTCGCCGGCGCGTCGGCGGCCGCGACGACGGCCGCGGTGAGGACGCCCACCGGCCCGCCGCCGCAGACGACACCGGCCCCGGTGTCGACCAGCCGGTACACGCGCAACCTGAGCAGCGCCACCGGCACCGACCTGGCCAGGATGCGGTCCGAGGGGGCGACCGACGCAGCCGCCAACCCGTCCGGGCACGCGTACCTGGTCCTGCTCGACATCGGCGGGCAGGACGACTACGACGGCGGCGTCGTGCTCTCGGCGACGACCCACTACGTCAGCTACGGCAACCTCGTGCGCGACGTGCAGGCCTACCTCGACGGCTACCACACCAGGCAGAAGGCAAGCGCGCCCGTCACCGTCGCGATCGGCACGAACAACGACATGGACGTCTCGACCGCAAGCGGCCGGTCGTGGGCGACGCACGTCATCAACCCGCTGGCCTCCTACGCCAAGCGTTACTCCGGCATGTCCGTCGCCGGCGCGAACGACATCGAGCCGGGCTTCACCGCGTCGTACAGCGCGAGCCGGAACTGGGTCTCGGGATACCTGGCCGCCGCGGCCGCGCCGTTCGTGTTCAACGGATCGGCGGACGGGTGCGCGTGGACCTACACCGGGTCCCGCTGCAACAACGGCTGGACGATGGCGGGGCTGCAGAACGTCTCCGGCGGCCTGTCCCCCACGCACGTGCTCGGCCTGCCGCAGATCTACAACACGACGATGGCAGCGCAGTGGAAGTGGATCTCCCTGACCGGGGTCGTGAACGGCCTCAAGCGGATCAACTTCGCCGGCGTGCTCACCGAGTGGACCGCCTGCGACCAGGCGGGCGGGTGCGGCAGCCTGTCGGGCCGCACCGCGTGGTCGGCGCTGTGGGGCGATCTGCAGTCGGACTCCAGGCTGCGGGTCGGCAGCCTGCCGTACGCCACGGACCTGCGGATCGACAGGTGACCCCAGGCCCGGCGCGCGGCCGCCCGGCGCGCGTCGCGGTGCTCGCCGGCTCGCTCGCCACGGCGGCGTTCGTCGCGGGATGCACCTCGGTCGGCCCGGCGCCGACCGGCGACCCCGGCCCGGCCACGACCCGCCCGGCGACCGCCGCGGCGTCGAGCTCGACCGCGGCCGCCGCACCGGGTTCGGCGACGCCGTCGTCGTCGGGTGCGCCCGTCACCTCCGTCGAGGCCGGCAGCGCCGCGAGTACGACGTCGGCGGCACCCGCGCCGGCCGCGAGCGCAGCGGCACCCGTCACCGTCCCGCGGTCGACCTGCACCGCCCTGACCATCCGTGTCCTGCGCGGGTCGGCCGCGCCCGGCTACGAGTTCGCGGCCCTGCAGTTCGAGAACACCGGGACGACCCGCTGCACGCTCTACGGCTACCCGACCGTCAGCCTGCTGTCCGGCGGCCATCGGATCGGCAGCACGTCGACGCCGAACGGCACGCAGCCCTCGGCCTACGTCCTGAACCCGGGGCAGGTGGCCGAGAGCCGGCTGCAGGACTACTCCAGCTGCCAGGCGCCGCTGTCGGACCGGATCCGGGTCGTCGCGCCACGCAGCTCCTCCCAGCTCGTCCGCCCCATCCAGTTGCGTGCCTGCAGGCTGAAGGTGTCCCGGCTCGACGCCCCGCAGTGACAGCTGACCAGTGAGAGCTGGCCAGTGAGCGACGGGTAGTGAGCGGCGGGCAGGATGGCGCGATGTGACCAGTGGCGAGGCGACGACCGGCGCCCGCCCGGCCGTCCTCGTCGCCGCCCTGGTGCTCACCGGGCTGACGATGCGCACGACGGTCACCAGCATCGGCGCGGTGCTCGACGACCTGCAGCACGGCCTCGGCATGTCGGGCGGCGTCGCCGGCCTCGTGACGACGTTGCCGGTCCTGTGCTTCGCCGGGCTCGGCGCCGTCACGCCGCGCCTGGCCCGCGCCCTCGGCGAGCACCGGTTACTGACCCTCGCGCTCGTGGTGGCCGTGCTCGGCACGGCGCTGCGGCCCGTCGTCGGCTCGGCGGCGCCGTTCGTGCTCCTCAGCGTGCTGGCCCTGGTCGGCGGGGCCATGAGCAACGTGCTGCTGCCGAGCCTCGTCAAGCGACACTTCCCCGACCGCATCGGCACGATGACCGCCGTCTACACGACCGCGCTCGCCGTCGGCGCGACCGGCGCTGCCGGGCTGACGGTGCCGATCGGCGATCTGGGTGACGGATGGCGGCTGGGCCTCGGGTCGTGGGCCGTCCTCACCGCGCTCGCGGTCCTGCCCTGGCTGCCCACGCTTGCGCACGACACGCGCCCGCACGACCTGCCCGGCGCCGGGGCGGTGTTCCGGCCGTCGACCCTGGTCCGCAGCCGTACCGCCTGGGCGCTGACGCTGTTCTTCGGCAGCCAGTCGATGCAGGCCTACATCTCCTTCGGTTGGTTCGCCCGCTTCTTCCGCGACCACGGCGTCGGCGCCGGCACCGCCGGGCTGCTCCTCGCGTTCTTCTCCGCCGTCGGCATCCCCATCTCGGCGGTCGCCCCGCGGGTGCCGCAGCGTCGCCGGCGGCCGGTCATCCTCGCGCTCTGCGCCTGCAACCTCGTCGCCTACCTCGGGCTCGCGGTCGCCCCGGTCGGCGGTTCGTGGGTGTGGATGCTGCTCGCGGGCGTCGGCGGCGGCACGTTCCCGATGGCGCTGACCCTGATCGGCCTGCGGGCCCGGACCGTCGAGGCGACGCGGGCGCTGTCCGCCTTCGTCCAGGCGATCGGGTACGTGCTGGCCGGTTCCGGCCCGCTGCTGTTCGGGGCGTTGTTCGGTGCCACCGGTTCGTGGGCGTTGCCCCTGCTCGTGCTGTTCGTCGCGACCGCGGTGACGATCGTGACGGCCTTCCCGATCACGGCCGAGCGTTACGTCGACGACGAGGTCGCCGTACCGGTGCCCGTCAGCCCATCGTGATGGCGTCGAGCCGCTCGCGCAGGAACTCGCCCGCCACCACCGGCGGGTAGTCGGAGCGCCGGCCCGACGGGCGGCTCCAGCGAGCGCACGACGGCGTCGTGGTCGGCCTCGTAGAAGTACACGAGGCTGACGAGGTCCTCGTCCGGCGCCTCGGCGTGCGGCGGCAGCACCCGGTGCCGGTTGGACTTCCACCGGTCGCCGGTCCAGCGCGCGAGCAGGTCGCCGGTGTTGATCGTCAGCGCGTCCGGGTGGTACGGCGCGTCCTCCCAGCCGGCCGTCGTCGGTCCACACCTGCAGGCCGCCGCGCCCTGGTTCGCGGTCGAGGATCGTCACCGTCCCGAAGTCGGTGTGCGGGCCGATGCGGTACTGCCCGTCGAGCGGTGCCCCGGTCACGTGTACCGGTGGGTAGCGGTTGACGTTCAGGGTGTGCGTCGCGTGGCCGGTGTGCCGGGTGAAGTGGTCGTCGACGAGCCCGAGCGCGGTGGCGCACAGGCGCAGCAGGTCGTCCGCGAGCTCCCGCATCGTGGCGAGGTAGGGCACGAGCTGCCGCCGCAGTTCCGGCACCTCCGGCGGGTAGACGTTGCGCTGGAACCAGTAGGAATCGACCTCGGGGATGCCGGTACGGCGGTCGGCGCCGACCGCGAAGGACTCCTTGAGGTCAGGTGGGGTCGGGGTGCCCTCGGCGTAGCCGTTCGCCTCGACGCCCGGCGGTAGCCAGCCGCGACCACCGACCGTCACCGCGTACTCGGCCTTCACCGCGGTCGGCAGGGCGAAGAAGGCGCGGGCGGCGCTCCGGACGGCGTCCCGCGTCGCGTGGGACACGCCGTGTCCGGTGACCAGCAGGAAGCCGACGTCCTGCAGGGCGCGGTCGACAGCCGCCGCCACCTGTGCCCGGTCGTCGGCCTCGCCGTAGAACCACGGCTCGAGATCGATGATCGGCACCGATGTGCTGCGTGGGCCCATGCCCTTCTCCTGTCGCGTCAGGCTCCGATGTCCTCGTTCCACAGCGCGGGGTTCGCGGCGATGAAGTCGCTCATCATCCGCACGCACCGCTCGTCGTCGAGCAGCACGATCTCCACGCCGTGCTCGGCCAGCCATCCGTGCCCGCCGCTGAAGGTCCGCGCCTCGCCGATGACCACGCGCGAGATCCCGAACTGGCGCACCAATCCGCTGCAGTACCAGCACGGCGACAGCGTGGTGACCATGGTCGTGCCGCGGTAGCTGCGTTGCCGGCCGGCGTTGCGGAACGCCGACGTCTCGCCGTGCACCGACGGGTCGTCGTCCTGCACCCGGCGGTTGCGGCCGCGGCCGAGCACGGTGCCGTCGGCGGCGACCAGCGCCGCCCCGATCGGGATGCCGCCCTCGGCCGAGACCCTGCTCGGCCTCGGCGACGGCGACCTCGAGCCAGCCCGCGAAGTCCGGGTCGCTCACGCCACGGGTGCCCGTGCCGTCATCTCCTCCACGAGCGCGGGAGGCAGCTCGTCCGGCCGCGAGCGCCCGACCAGGAACATGCCCCAGTACAGCAGCGCCGCGATCGCGAAGCCGACCTCGAAGGTGAGGTCGCCGAAGGCGGGGTGGTTGCGCGGCACCAGGCCGACGTACTTGGTCTGGTTCGAGAACAGCCAGATCGACAGCACCATCGCGACGATCATCGGGAAGGCGCCGGGCTGGTCCGGCGAACTGCGCCGGCTGGAGCCGATGATCGCCTCGTCGACCGACGTCCCGCGCCGCAGCAATCGGTCGACCAGGACGATGCCGAGCCACGGCCCGATCCAGTACGAGATGACGAGCAGGAAGTTCTCGTACTTCTCGCCGGCGTTGGCCAGGCCGTCGTGGGCGACGAAGTAACCGATGACGGCGAACACCACCGCGACGAGCGCCCGCGCGATGTGCGTCGGCACCCGGATGCCGAGGGCCATGAACGACATCGCGCCCGAGTACACGTTCAGTGCATTCGCGGCGACCGCGCCGATGCAGATGCAGGCCAGGGTCAGCTTGCCCAGCCACGTCGGCAGCAGATCGGTCAGCGAGCTCGGATTCACCGCCGTCTTGCCGGCGGTGACCACCGCCGAGCCGGTGGTCTCGAGCAGCACGCAGGACAGGAACACCCCGAGCCCGGCGAACCACCCGACGGCCCGCCGCGACACGGTCGGGCGAGAGGTAGCGCGTGTAGTCCGAGGCGTAGGGGTTCCAGCCGCAGGCGTAGCCGAAGGTCGCGCCGGTCATGACCAGGAAGCCGCCGATCGTGCCGCCGGGACCCGCTTTCACCGACATGCCCGGATGCGACTTGGACAGCGCCCAGACGCAGGCGATGACGAAGATGACCGTCAGGATCGGGAACGCGAACCGCTCGAACACCTGCACGAGGTTGTGTCCGAAGAACGCGATGAGCAGTTGCGCCGCCACCACGATCACCAGGCAGAGCGTCGTCGACAGGCTGGTGAACAGCACGTGCAGGGCCAGCGCGCCACTGACGCTGTTGACGGCGAACCAGCCGATTCCGGCCACGAGCGAGTTGATGCCGGCCGGGAGGTAGTTGCCGAAGAATCCGAACGCGCTGCGACTGATGATCATCTGCGGCAGCCCGTGCCTGGGGCCCCAGGACGAGAGGACGCCGTGCGTCGCCGAGCCCAGCGCCGTGCCGAGCACGATGGCCGCGAACGACTGCCAGAAATTCAGCCCGAAGGCCAGCGGCCCGAGGATGCCGACCGCGATGGTGGCGAACTCCATGTTCGGCGAGATCCACGTCCACAACAGCTGCCACGGCCGGCCGTGCCGCTCGCCGAGGGGGATGAATTCCGCTCCGCCGGGTTCGACGGCGACGACCTTGCTGCCGTAGTCGCGTGAGGGGTCGGCGACGAACGGATCGAGAGTGGCTGCCATGGCCGATACCCTGACATTTCCACGTGTCGCCTGCATTACGCGGGGGTCCGTTCACCGCGAGATGTCACGGCCGCCCTGGCATGCTGAGGCCCATGTCCTGGTACCCGCTCGAGCCCACCGACGCGTCGCTGTTCACCGCCGCACCGCACATCTATCGCTTCGAAAAGCACTACGACGCCGCGCCCGAGGCGGTCTGGGCGTCGCTGTCCTCGGACGAGAGCCTCGCCGCGTGGGGCCCGTCGGTGAAGTCGACGACGTGGACGACACCGCGCCCGTTCGGCGTCGACACCACCCGGGAGCTGGCGCTGGCCGGCGGTGCGGTCAAGGTGCGCGAGCACTTCTTCCGCTGGGACGAGGGCAAGGGTTTCTCCTTCTACGTCGCCGAGGCCACCGTGCCACTGTTCCGGCACTTCGCCGAGGACTACGTGCTCGAGGCCGAGGGCACCGGAACCAGGTTCAGCTGGACGATCGCCATCGAGGCCAAGCCGAAGTTCACGTTGCCGGTGCGCCTGCTGAGCCCGGTCAACCGGTTCGCGTTCGGCCGGATGGCCGCCGACGGCGCCAAGTACTTCCGCACACACGGCTGACGCGGCGCCCACCCGGCGGTGGATGAGTAGCGCTACTCAGGGCACGAGCCCGGCCGGACGGCAGGGTCATGGGCATGACGAACTCACCCTCACCCAGGACCACCACCGCCTTCGCCGTGCAGGCCGCCGTCGCCTTCTCGGTCTCGCTGATCGTCGTGATCATCGGGGAGATCAACCTGGACGTCGACGCCTGGACCCGGGCGTTCCTCGCGCTCGGCACGATCTTCCTGGTCAGCTCGACCTTCACCCTCGCCAAGGTCGTGCGCGACCAGCAGGACTCGGACAGCGTCGTCAGCCGCATCGACCAGGCGCGTATCGAGCGGATGCTCGCCGAGTACGACCCCTACCGTCCGCCCACCTACCCGGCCTTCCCGGCGCACCAGTGACCCTGCCCCGTCCCCGATCCGGGAGAGTTGTGGTCGCAGGAACCCACAACTCTCCCGGATCCGTCACGGGCGGCGCAGTAACGTGCCGCGCATGCCGGTCGACGGTGTGCGGCTCTCGCTGTGGCGTGCCCTCACGGCCTTCCGGGCGACGGCCCTGCTCATCGACGTGTTCCTCGTCCTGCGCTGGCAGCCGCTCTATCGCCGCCCGCACCTGGCGCTGCTGGGGGCGGCAGCGATGGTCGTGTTGACCGGCGTCGTCGGCTGGCTCGCCGTACGCGGACGGGCACACCGGCCCGGCGTCGTCCTCGTCGACGGCGTCCTCACCTACCTGCTCACCGTGCTGAGCCTGGCGGTGCAGACGACGCCGCAGGCCCACGGCGGCATGGTCACGCTGACCACGATCTGGGCCGCCGGTCCCGACGATCGAGATCGCATTCCTGGCCGGACCCCTCGGCGGGATCGCGGCCGGGCTGGTGCAGTTCAGCAGCACCGTCGTGGTGGCGGGCACGTGGCAGGGACGCACGCTCTACAACGGCGTGCTGCTCGTGATCATCGGTGCCGTCGTCGGGTTGGTCGTGCGGTTCGCGGTGCGCGCCGAGGCCGAGCTGCAGGCCGCGGCGGCGGTCCAGGCGGCGCTCACCGAGCGTGAACGGCTGGCGCGCTCGATCCACGACGGGGTGCTCCAGGTGCTCGGGCTCGTCCACCGGACCGGGTCGGAGCAGGGCGGACGCTGGACCGCCATCGCGGCCGCGGCCGGCGAGCAGGAGGCAGCCCTGCGCGGGCTGGTGACCTCTCGGCCAGCGGCCCCGGCCGACGCCCCCGAGCTCGGCGAAGCCTTGCGGGCGCTGCGCTCGACGCGGGTGACGGTGTCGGCGCCGGCCGAAGCAGTGACGCTGCCGACCGCGGCCACGCTCGAGGTCGCCGACGCCGTGCGGGCTGCCCTGCAGAACGTCGAGCAGCACGCCGGGCCCGGCGCGCACGCGTGGATACTGCTCGAGGCGCTGGACGACGAGGTGCGGGTGACGGTGCGCGACAACGGGCGCGGCATGGCGGCGGGACGGCTCGACGAGGCGGCGGCCGAGGGCCGGATCGGTCTCGCGCGCTCGGTGCGCGGCCGGGTCGAGGACCTCGGCGGTTCGTGCACCGTGACGTCGACGCCCGGAGGCGGGACGGAGATCGAGCTGGTCGTCCCGCGGGTGCCCACCGGGGGGCGGCTGCTGTGACCGCCCCTCCGGGCGTACGAGTCATGGTCGTCGACGACCACCCGATCTGGCGGGACGCGCTCGACCGCGACCTGTCCGACGCCGGGTACGCGGTGGCCGCGGCCGTGGGCGACGGCGAGACCGCGCTCCGCATCGCCGCCGCCGTCCGGCCCGATGTGGTCCTGATGGACCTGCAGCTGCCCGGCATGTCCGGGGTCGAGGCGGCGGCGGCACTCGCAGCGGCCGACCCGTCCGTCCGGATCCTGATGTTCTCCTCCTCAGGCGAGGACGCGGACGTGCTGGCCGCGGTGAAGTCCGGTGCCCGGGGTTATCTGGTGAAGTCGGCCGCCCGCGCCGAATTGCTGGACGCAGTGGCCCGCACCGCCGCGGGTGAGGCCGTGTTCTCCCCCGGCCTGGCCGCGCTCGTGCTGGGCGAGTACCGCCGCATCGGCCGCGACGAGCCGGCACCGGACGCCGTCCTGACCGAACGCGAGACCGAGATCCTGCGTTACGTCTCGACCGGGTTGTCGGCGCGGCAGATCGCGGAGCGGCTGGTGGTGTCGCACCGCACGGTGCAGAACCACATCCAGAACACCCTGCAGAAACTGCAGCTGCACAACCGGGTCGAGCTCACCCGGTGGGCCATCGAACAGGGTCTGGCCGAGTGACGGTCAGCCGGTCGCGGCGAGGAAGTCGCGGATGATCGCCGCGGTCGGCTCGGGCATCTCGACGAGCGGCGAGTGCCCGCTGTCGGGCAGGATCTCGACCCGCGCCCCGGCGGCGCGGTACCGGTCGGCCGACCGCGCCCCGTAGAAGTGGTCCCGCTCGCCCAGGATGACGAGGGCCGGCTTGCCGGCGTCGCGGACCTGGGCGTCCAGCGGGCGTCCGGCCATCCGGTCGCGCCGCGTCACGAGCACGGTGCGGAACATCGCGGTCTCCAGCGCCCGGAAGTCGCTCAGCGCGCGGGCGGCGAGCGTGCGGCGATCGGCGTCCCAGCGGCGCGTGATCCCGCCGGCGTGGAGCAACGAGGCGAGCCCGGCGCCTCCGCGGTGCAGCGCGGCGGCGAGCAGCGGCAGGGTCATCAACACTCCGGCACGCGGCAGGGTCGCGTCGGAGTAGTCGGGCGCCTGCGTGACGATGATCAACCGTTCGACCCGCGACGAACGCTCGGCCAGCTCGACGGCGACGTCCGCGCCGAAGGAGTGGCCCAGCGCGGTGACCTTCTCGAGGCCCAGCTCGGCCAGCACCGCGTCCACGACGGTCGCCTGCAGGGGCGCGTCCGCGGGCGGCCCGCCGGTGGCACCGTGGCCCAACAGGTCGACCCGTACCAGGTGGTACACATCGTCCAGCAGGGGCGCGACGCGGTCGAACCAGTGCAGCGACCCGCTGAACCCGTGCAGCAGGACGAGGGTGCCGGCGCCGGGCGGGCCGTCCTCGCGCAGCCGCACCCGTCCGCGGAATCCTGGCACCGCCACATCGACGAACCGTCCCGGCCCCGGTTCGGAGCGGATCTTCGAGCGAGTGCGCAGCGCCACCGCGCCACGCTACCCGTGGCGCGTCAGGCGGGCTGGATCAGGCCGATCGGATTGCCGTCGGCGTCCTGCAGCACGGCGATCTGACGACCGCCACCTACCGCGGCGGGCGGCGACACCACGGTGGCGCCGGCTGCGATGAGCGACTCCACGACCGCCGCGATGTTCTGCACGTGCCAGTACGCGACCGGGCCCGCCATGCCTTTCGAGTGACCGTTCGGGTCCAGCCCGATTTCGAGGTCACCGACCGCGAAATGGATGTAGTACGGCTCGTCGATGACCGGGCCCGAACCGAGCAACGCGGTGAAGACGGCCTTGGTCGTCGCCGAGTCCCGGACCGGGTAGATGATCGTCTTCAATTCCGGCATCTCGTTGTCGTCCCTTCCCCTCACGCGGCCGCGCTGGTCGGCGGGCCGTCATCGTTCTGACGCCGGCCGCCCTCGGGGTGTGACACGGACACTCAGCTGATGAGGGACTCCAGGTGCTCGGCCAGCAGCAACGCCGTCTCGGGCCGCTCGGCCTGGTCCGAGGCCAGGCAGGCCTGGATGATGTCGGCGAGGTCGGCCGGGATCGACGGGTCGATGGCCGGCGGCTGGGTGAGGACGGTGCGGATCGCGACGAGCGGGTCGTGCGGCATCTCGCCGTAGATGCCCTGCCCGCTCACCGCCCGGTGCAGCGTCACGCCGATGGACCAGATGTCGCTGGATCGCGAGCCGACCCCGCCGGTGAGCAGCAGGGGGTCGAGGTACTCGACCTGGCCCACCGGTCCCAGGCTCGTGACGTCCTGACCGGGCGCGATGATCTGCGCCAGGCCGGGGTTGGCGAGGTAGGCGTGGTCCGGGCCGAGCAGCACGTTGTCGGGCGTGATGCCGTTGTGCACGACGCCGACGTCGTGCAGCGCGTGCGCGCCGCGTGCGGCCTGCGCGACCGCCCTGATCACGTCCTCGGTCGACAGCGGCACCTCCGGCTCGTCGAGCGAACCGCCTGGGACGTAGCGCATCGCGTAGTAGAGCCGCGCGGCGTCCTTCCCGGCGTCGAAGATCTCGACGAGGTAGGGCGAGTTCGCCGCGGCCGAGGCGCGCAACTCGCGGGTCGCGCGGCGGAACGCATCGTCCGAGGTCGGTGCGGCGAAGACCTTGACGACCACCCGCTCGTCGTCGATCTCGAGCCGGGCCGGCGGGGCGGCGAGGTAGAACGAGCCGCCGTCGCCCTTGCCCATGCGCTCCAGGAAGACGTAGTCGGCGACCCCCTCGCCCGGGCGACCCGTGGCGTCGTGCACCTCGACCGGCGGTTCGTCCGCGGCGACCGCGGCGTCGTCACCCGCAGCTTCGCCCGCAGCCTCGGGCTCGGCCGGTGACTCGGCCTGCGGCTCGGCCTGGGGTACGGGTTCGGGCTCGGCAGGCGGCGCGAACGCGAACTCCTCAGTGCCGATGCGGATGCGGCCGCCCGGGCGCAGCGTCGTCGGCTCGTGTGCCGTCAGCTCGGCCCAGTCGCTGTCGCCCTGCTGCAGGATCCACGTGCCGTTGGCCGACCCGAGGTCGGTGACCGTCAGCCCGCCGTCGTCGGCCGCGACCGAGGCGTGCACGCGAGAGGTGACCCGCGCCTCGTCCTCGAGCGCGACCGCCTCGGCCTCACCGGACACGACCAGCGGCGAGATCTGCGGCTCACGGCCCAGCACGACGAGCCGCCCGATCTCGAGCGTGCTGCCGTCCTGGCGGTGCAGCGCCGCCGGCGCCGGCGGACCGGACGGGCCGGCTACCGGAGCGTTGGTGGCCGCCGGGGACTCGTCGGGCTCGTCGCCGGGCGTCACGGGCAGGGCCTTGAAGCCACCGGCGCCCGGAGCGTCCAGATCGACGGCGAGGAATTCGCCGGCCGGGGCCATGCCGAGGTCGTCCTCCTCGGCAGGCTGCGGGTCCGGCGCCGGGAGCGGGACGGGCGACTCGTACTCGGGCGCGGCGACCCACCCGGCCGAGGGCTCCGGGTGCGACCACGGCGCGGCCGGTTCCGGCTCCGGTTCGGAGGCAGCCGGCTCGGGGCTGCCCCCGGGCGTCCAGGCGGGTGCGTCGACCGAACCGACCTCGTCGGGTCCGGAGTCGGCCGGCCCGGCCACCACCGCCGGCTCGGGCGGTGTGGCCCACGGATCCGACGGCGGTCCGCTCGGCACCGGTTGCCAGGGCGATTCCGTAGCTGGTGCGGCGCTGACGGCCGGTTCGGGCGCCTCGGCCGCGGCGGGCACGGGCTCCCAGCCGGGTGCGGACGTCGGCTCGGGCGTCGGGAAGTCCGCCGGGGATTCGGGCGTCCGGAAGTCGGTGTCAGTGGCGGACGGGTCCGTCTCGGACGGGTCGGTGTCGGACGGGATGGTGTCGACGGGCGGGATCACGCCGTCGGCCGGCACCGCGTCGGAGGTCACGGCGTCGGCGGGCACGGCATCGCGGACGGGCCTGGGCTTGGGGCGCGGAGCCGCGACGTCGCCCTGCTCGTCCGGGGCGGCGTGCGCACCGCGCTGGCCGCCACCGACCGCGGTGGCGTCGCGCGACGTCAGGTCGAAACCGCCGCCGCCCACGGCACCGTGGGTCAGGTCGGCGAGCGGATGCGCCGGCGCGGCGCCGCCGGCATCGGTGCCCACCGCGATCCCGGTCGGGGCGGCGTGGAAGATCCGGTCGACCCACATCGCGGCGTCGCGGCCCGACAGGGCCTCCTGCGTCCCGTCGGAACCGGTGTAGCGGACCGTGACCGCCCCGACGATCATGACGGCCACGCCGTCCGCGCTCTCCGCGACCAGGGCGAAGGGGCGGGTCGGCGCTCCACGCGACATCACCCCGGCGACCAGGGCGCCGACCCGGCGGATGAGCGCCGGTCCCGCATCGCCCGTCCCGCCCGGGGCCGCGGTGACCGCGTCGACCAGACCCGAGACGAACTCGTGGCTCCCGGCGTCCGACCCGTCGTCGGCGACGAACAATGCTGCCACCGGGCCGGCCACGACGAGACCCTGTCCGCCGGCAACCTGCATGCGCAGCCCGTGCACCGTCATCGAGCCTCCACTGTTCCGGTTCGCCCACCGACCCGGGCGACGTGCAGGGTGAACTCTCTCGACAAAACTCGGTCCTCGCAACGATCACCCGCCCATCCGGGGCCTTTCGCGCCACGGGCTCTCTTGACGGCGTGGCCGCTCGCGGGTCCAATACGCATCCTCGCCCCTGGCGCTGGCCGGACGGCCATCGGCACGCGGGCCGAAAGGCGGAGGACGGGGAATGCACGCCACGCCGTGTCCCCAACGGACCTTCTTGCATGCCCTCCTCCTGCCTGCCGTGACTGCGGCCACCAGCCGGACGGGCGGGCCGCCGTGGTCCTGACGATCCGCGACATCGCCCAGCGCGCCGGGGTCTCGGCCGCGACCGTGTCGCGCGCGCTGCGGGGGCACGACAACGTCGACGCCCGCACCCGGGAACGCATCGTCGAGATCGCCCGCGAGCTGAACTACTCCGTCTCGCCGGCCGCGTCCCGGCTGGCCACCGGGCGCTCCGAGACCGTCGGCATCGTGACCCCCTACGTCGGTCGCTGGTACTTCACCGAGCTGTTCGCCGGCATCGAGGCCGCCCTGAAGCCCTACAACCTCGACCTGTTGCTGCACACCACCGCCGAACCCATCGACGGCACCGGAGTGGCCGATGCCCATCTGCGGCTGCGGCGACGCGTCGACGGCGCCGTCGTGGTCGGGCTCGCGCCGGACGGCCGCGAGATCGAGGGGCTCAGCCGCCTCGACGTCCCCATCGTGCTCATCGGGTCGCAGGTACCGGGCCTCGCGAGCGTGTCGATCGACGACCGGCTCGGGGCACGCACCGCGGTGGACCACCTGGCCGACGGCGGCCACGACCGCATCGGCCTGATCAGCGGGCGACGGCTGCCCACCGGCTTCGTGCCGGAGAACGACCGGCTGGCCGGCTACGTCGAGGCCTTGCGCGCCCGGGGCCTGCCGTGCGACGAATCGCTGCGGGCGGTCGGCGACTTCACGACGACCGGCGGCGAGCGCGCGATGGACGAGCTGCTCGCGCGCCGGCTGCGGCCGAGCGCGGTTTTCTGCATGTCCGACGAGATGGCCTACGGGGCGGTGCGCGCGCTGCGTCGCGCGGGGCTGCGCGCCGGGGGCGACCGGGACGCCGGGGAGATCGCGCTGGTCGGCTTCGACGACCATGACCTCGCCGAGGTCTTCGACATCACCACCGTCGCCCAGCCCGTGCGCCGGCTCGGCGCGCTCGCGGTCGAGTTGCTGATCGACCAGCTCGAGCAGCACGGCGAACCGCGGGTGATCGTCGTGCCGACCGAACTGCGCGTCCGGGCGTCGTCCCAGATGCGGGTCACGAACGCGTAACGGTCGGGTCGTGTCCTCTAGGCGTGTCCCCGAGACCTCTGTCACAGTCAGGACCGGTTGCATATGTAACCGGTTACATGCCGGCATCGAAGCAAGAGGGGAACGTATGACGTCACGTAAGTGGGCGGTCGGGGCCGCCGCGGGATTGGCGCTCGTCACGCTGGCCGCCTGCAGCAGCAGCGGGAGCAAGAGCGGATCGACGGGGTCTACCAGCGGAGGCAAGAAGCTGAGCGGCGCATGCGCGCCCTACTCGGCCTACGCCGGCCACAAGGGCACCGTCACGATGTTCGGCTCGATCCTGAGCCCGGAGTCCGACTCGCTCGCCAAGTCGTGGGCGCAGTTCGAGAAGTGCACCGGGATCACGATCAAGTACACCGGGTCGAACACCTTCGAATCGGACCTCCCGGTCAAGGTGAACGGCGGTAACGCCCCCGACCTCGCGATCATCCCGCAGCCGGGTCTGCTCACCCAGATGGTCCTGACCGGCAAGGTGAAGAAGCCGCCGGCACAGACCGTCACGAACGAGAACGCCTGGAGTCCGGCCTGGAAGAGCTACGGCTCCGTCGGTGGGGTCTTCTACGCAGCGCCCATGAGCGCCAACATGAAGACCCTCGTGTGGTACTCGCCGAAGTACTTCTCCGCCCACAAGTACACGGTCCCGACCACGTGGAAGGACCTCATCGCCCTGTCGAACAAGATCGTCTCCGACAACAACGGCGCCAAGCCGTGGTGCGGCGGCATCTCGTCCGGTACGGCGAGCGGCTGGCCGGCCACCGACTGGCTCGAGGAGGCCGTGCTCGGTACGTACGGCGGCTCGGTCTACGACCAGTGGATCGCGCACAAGGTCAAGTTCAATTCACCGCAGATCCTGAACGCGATGGCCACCGTCAAGAGCTACATGCTGAACCCGAGCTACGTGAACGGCGGTTACGGCAACGTCGCCACCATCGCCACCACCACGTTCCAGAACGCGGGCCTGCCGATCCTGAAGAACAAGTGCGCGATGCTGCAGCAGGCCTCGTTCTACGAGGCCCAGTGGCCGAAGGGCACGACCGTGTCGCCGACCGGTGACGCGTTCGCGTTCTACCTGCCCCCGGTGAACCCGAGCATCTCGACCCCGGTCGAGGGCGGTGGCGAGTTCGTCACGGCGTTCTCGGACAGCCCGGCCGTCCAGGCCGTCCAGAACTACGTGTCCAGCGCGGCATGGGCGGACAGCCGGATCAAGGTCGCCCCGGGTTGGGTGTCGGCGAACCAGAAGGTCGACCAGAGCCTGTACAGCGACCCGATCGACAAGCTGTCGGCGAAGTACCTGGCCAACCCGAAGGCCACGTTCCGTTTCGACGCCTCGGACGCCATGCCGGCTGCCGTCGGCTCGGGTGCGGAGTGGAAGGCCATGGTGGCGTGGTTCTCGCAGGGCAGTTCGACGGCGACGATCGCCAGCCAGATCGATGCGGCTTGGCCGAAGTAGCCGACTGACCGCTCAGCGGTAGTCAACCCAGTTACACCTCTGCCGGGTGCGGTCACGGACCGAGATCCGTGACCGCACCCGGCACCGGCTTTCTCGCCCGACACCACCACGGAAAGCGGGGTAGCAGAACGTGGCTGCAGACCATGTGATCCTGGCCAGCGTCGCCTCCCAGGCCGGGAGCAAGCTGTTCGGCGTCGTCCTGACGGTGGCGATCTTCGTCGCCGTCCTTCTCCTCATCTTCGCGGTCGCCGGCAAGGTCACCGGCCGCATCGAACGCCCGCTCGCCATCGTCGTGCTGGTGGCGCCGGCGGTGATCCTGTCGTTGGCCGGGCTGGTCGTGCCGGCGATCCAGACCTTCATCACGAGCTTCACCAACGAACAGGCAGCCGGTCAGAAGCTGCAGATCATCAACGGCAAGCTCGTCAACAACTCGACGAAGTTCATCGGGCTGAGCAACTACAAGTACGCCTTCACCGACTCCTACACGCTGCACACGCTGTTCCGCACGATCATCTGGATCGTGCTCGTACCGCTGGTGACGGTGGCGATCGGCCTGCTGCTGGCCCTGCTGCTCGACCGGTTCGACCACCCCGGGCTTGCGAAGACCCTGATCTTCCTGCCGACGGCGATCTCGTTCGTCGGCGCGTCGCTGATCTGGGAGTACGTCTACAACGCCCCCGTCATCAACCAGAACGGGACGCCCGGCACGCAGACCGGTTTGTTCAGCAAGCTGGCGATCACGTTCGGCTGGAAGCATCCACCGAACTGGATCCTCGACTCGCCGCTCAACACCTTCCTGCTGATGATCATCCTCGTATGGATCGAGGTCGGCTTTGCCATGGTCGTACTCGGAGCCGCCCTCAAGGCGATTCCCGAGGAGATCATCGAGGCCGCTCGCATCGACGGCGCGACCGGCGCCAAGTTGTTCCGCACGGTACAGATCCCGATGATCCGCAACACGCTCATCGTCGTCGCGACCACGGTCACGATCGCGTCGCTGAAGATCTTCGACATCGTCTTCACCGTCACCGGTGGCAACTACAACACCGACGTGCTGGCCGACCAGATGTACAACCAGCTGTTCGTCACCAACCAGACCGGGCGCGGTTCGGCTCTGGCCGTGATCCTCTTCCTTGTCGTCGTGCCGCTGGTGACCTACAACGTCATCCAGATCCGCCGAGAAAGGTCCACCCGATGAGCGCCCCGAATGTTCCGCTGGCGCCGAGCGACGTCGCCGGCACCGAGGTGGCACCCAACGCACCGGTGAACCTCAACGGCCTCGGTGCCCGGCGAACCCTCCGTGGGCTGTTCAGCCATCCGCTGGCGTCCCTGGTCGTCCTCGTCATCACCGTGCTGTGGACCGTCCCGCTGTTGGGGTTCTTCATCAACTCCTTCCGCTCCAAGGGTGATGTCGGCAGCACCGGTTGGTGGACAGTTCTTCGAGCACCCGCACTTCACGCTCTCGAATTACCACTCGGTGCTCAAGGGCGACGGTGGCCTCGACGTTGCCGCTCGTCAACTCGCTCGCCATCACCATCCCGGCCACGATCATCCCGATCTTCCTGGCCTCGATGGCGGCGTACGGGCTGGCGTGGATGCGTTTCCGCGGTAGCGACTTCATCTTCTTCACGATCTTCGCGTTGCAGGTGGTGCCGCTGCAGATGGCGCTCGTGCCGTTGCAGAAGTACTACAACGGTGGCGTGACGATCGGTGGCCACACGATCATCCCGAACTTCGGCCTCAAGGGCAGCCTGGCCGACATCTGGGTGTCGCACACGATGTTCTCGATGCCGCTCGCGGTGTTCCTGCTGCACAACTTCATCGCGCAGCTGCCCGAGCCGTTGATCGAGGCCGCCCGCATCGACGGGGCCAGCCACCTGCGGATCTTCCGCAGCATCGTCCTGCCGCTGTCCATGCCTGCGATCGCGTCGTTCGCGATCTTCCAGTTCCTCTGGGTGTGGAACGACCTGCTCGTGGCGAAGACGTTCGGTGGTTCCGACGCCTCGTCCCAGCCGGTCACGGCTCGTGTGCAGAACCTGGCCGGCAACTTCGGCGCCCACCAGGAACTGCTGGCGCCGGCCGGCTTCCTGGCGATCGTCATCCCGCTGGCGGTGTTCCTCGGCCTGCAGCGCTTCTTCGTCCGAGGTCTGCTCGCCGGCAGTGTGAAGGGGTGACCCGCCGCTTCCCGGACGGGTTCCGCTGGGGAGCGGCCACAGCCTCGTACCAGATCGAGGGCGCCGTGGGGCAGGACGGCCGCGGCCCCTCGATCTGGGACACGTTCAGCCACACACCGGGACGGGTGACCGGCGGGGACACCGGCGACATCGCCTGCGACCACTATCACCGGGTCGGCGAGGACGTCGAGCTGATGGCCAAGCTCGGGCTGCAGGACTACCGCTTCTCCATCGCCTGGCCGCGCGTGCAACCGGCCGGCTCCGGTGCCGTCAACCCGGCCGGGTTGGACTTCTACGCCCGTCTGGTCGACGACCTGCTGGCCCACGACATCCGTCCCGTGGCCACGCTGTACCACTGGGACCTGCCCCAGCCGCTGGACGACGCGGGGGGCTGGACCGCACGGGACACCGCCGAACGCTTCGCCGAGTACGCCGCCGTCGTCGGCGAGCGTCTCGGCGATCGCGTCCCGCTGTTCACCACGCTCAACGAGCCCTGGTGCTCGGCCTACCTCGGGTACGCCACGGGCGAGCACGCCCCGGGCCACCAGGACCGCGGCGAGGCGTTCACCGCGGCCTTCCACCTGCTGCTGGCGCACGGCCTGGGTGTCGCGGCGCTGCGGTCGGTGCTGCCGGGCGACGCCCACGTGTCGATCACGCTCAACCCGGCCCAGGTGTACGCCGCGTCCGGGTCGCGAGGCCGACCGGGCCGCCGCCGACAGGGCCGACCTCGTAGCGAACCGGCTGTTCCTCGATCCGCTGCTGCGTGGGCACCTGCCCGCGGGCCTGGCCCAGGCCACGGCGTCGGACACCGACTGGTCCTTCGTGCGCGACGGGGATCTCGCCACCGTCGCCGCCCCCATCGACCTGCTCGGCGTGAACTACTACACGCCGGCCGTCGTCGCGGCTCGTCCCGACCCCGCCGAGCCGCTGCTGTTCGCCGGCACGTCCGACGTGTGGGTGCAGCGGGCCCGGCCACCGGCTACGGCCATGGGCTGGAACGTGCACCCGGACAGCTTCGTGACGCTGCTGACGCGCATCGCCCGGGACTACCCCGGCACGCCGCTCGCGATCACCGAGAACGGTGCCGCCTACGACGACGTCGTGGGCGACGACGGCGAGGTGCACGACGACGAACGGGCCCGGTACGTCGTCGAGCACATCGGCGCCGTGCACCGGGCGATCGAGCAGGGCGTCGACGTCCGCGCGTACTACGTCTGGTCCCTGCTCGACAACTTCGAATGGGCCTGGGGCTACTCGCAGCGCTTCGGCATCGTGCACGTCGACTTTGCCACCCAGGAGCGCCGGCTCAAGCACTCGGCCCACGTGTACCGCGACATCGTCGCGGCCAACGCGCTGCCCTGACCGGGATGGATGTCCTGGCGTCGGGTCTCGGGCTGGTCGAGTCGCCGCGCTGGCACGACGGGCGGCTCTGGTGGGCCGACTGGACGAACGGCCGCATCCTGATGCTGGACGACGACGCGGGAGGCGAGATACGGACCGTTGTCGAGCACGCGTCCCTGCCGCTGTGTTTCGACTTCCTGCCCGACGGGCGGCTCCTGCTCGTGTCGAACGCGGCCCGCGCGCTGCTCACCCTGAGCACGGACGGCACGCTCGAGACCTACGCCGACCTGTCGGCCGTCGCGCCGTACGGCGCCAACGACATCGTCGTGGACGGGCTCGGCAACGCATGGGTCAACAGCCCCAATTTCGACTTCGCCACCGGCCCACCTGCCGGAGAGGTGCAGCCCGGCGTCGTCCTGCTCGTGCCGCCAGGCGGCGAGGCCGGGGTGGTCGCCGACGACCTCGCCTTCCCCAACGGCATGGCCGTCAGCGCCGACGGCAGGACGCTCGTCGTGGCCGACTCCTACCGGCACCACCTCGTCGGCTTCACAATCGCCAACAGAACCCTGACCGAGCGCCGCGTGTGGGCCGTGCTCGGCGACGCCGCGCCCGACGGCATCTGCCTCGACGCCGACGGAGCCGCCTGGTACGCCGACGTGCCGCACCGTCGGTGCGTGCGGGTCGCCGAGGGCGGCGCCGTGCTGGCAACGGTGGAGCTCGACCGAGGCGGATTCGCCTGCATGCTCGACCGGGCGACGTCGCCGAGCCTGTACGCGGTCACCGCGGTGTGGCCCGGCATGGCCGGCCTAGGCGACCCGGGCCATCGGTGGGACGGCCAGGTCGTCCGGGTCGGGGTGGACGTCCGCGGCGCCGGGTGGCCGGGCAACTGAGCGAGTCGGACTCAGGGCACCATCCATCCCAATACCGAGGTCGACTGCACGTAGACGAGTAGGCACATCACCGCGATGAACAGGACGCTCCAGCCGAACACCTTGCGGAAGACGTCGCCCTCGCGCCCGGACATGCCCACCGCAGCCGCCGCGATCGCGAGGTTCTGCGGGCTGATCATCTTCCCGAGCACGCCGCCCGAGGAGTTCGCGCCGGCGAGCAGGGTCGCGTTCACACCGGACTTGTGGGCGGCGGCCACCTGCAACGCGCCGAACAGCGAGTTGGACGAGGTGTCCGAGCCGGTGACGGCGGTACCCAACCAGCCCAGCAGCGGGGAGATGAGCGCGAACGCGCCACCGACGCCGGCCATCCAGGTGCCGAGCGTCGTCGTCTGACCGCTCGCGTTCATGACGTAGGCGAGGGCCAGCACCGCCATCACCGTGACGATCGCGGCGGCCAGCTGCTTGTAGGTGGCCAGGTAGGCCCGCACGGCCGCGCCGGGACGCACCCCGATGATCGGAATCGTGATCAACCCCGCGATGACGAGCAGCGTGCCGGCGGCCGCGAGCCAGTCGAACTTGAACATGGGCAGCGTCGAGGGCTTGCCGCTCGACAGCTGCAGGTGCAGGCCGGGCCACGCGAAGATGCGGGTGCGGTCGGCGAGGAAGTTCTTCACCGCCGTGATCTGCGCGATGCCGAAGACCGCGATGATGACCAGGTAGGGCGCGTAGGCGCGGGCGACCTCGCGCGGTGGGTCCACGACGTCGTCGTCCTGACCGGCCCGCGCCGCTTCCTCCGGGACGTCGTCAGCCGGGCCGGAACGGCGGCCGTCGGCACCGGCCGGTCCACGGCCGCCGCCGACGGCGGCCAGCTCGCTGTCCCGCTCCTCGACGTAGACCTCGCTCGGGTGCCACACCCGCAGGAACAGCACGACCGCGCCGGCACTCACGAGCGAGGCCGCGATGTCGGTGAGCTCGGTGCTGCCGAAATTGGACACCAGGTACTGGACGACCGCGAACGCGATTCCGCAGACGAGCATGGCCGGCAGCGTCTGCCGCAGGCCGCGGCGCCCGTCGATGATGAACACCAGGGCGAACGGCACGAAGACACCGAGCAGCGGGGTCTGCCGCCCGACCATGGCGGCGAGATGGTCCTGCGGGATGGATGTGACGGTGGCGAGTGTCGTGATCGGCACCGCCAGCGCGCCGAAGGCGACCGGCGCGGTGTTGGCGACGAGCGCGACCGTCGCCGCCTTGAGCGGGCGGAACCCCAGGGCGATGAGCATGACGCTCGTGATGGCGACCGGCGTGCCGAAACCGGCCAGCGCCTCGAGCAGCGCACCGAAGCAGAACGCGATGATGACGCCCTGGATGCGTTGGTCGTCGCTCACCTTCGCGAACGAGCGCCGCAGGACGTCGAAGTGCCCGGTGGCGACGGTGAGGTTGTAGATCCAGATGGCGTTGACGACGATCCAGAGGATCGGGAAGAAGCCGAACGCGGCGCCCTCGCTGCCCGCGAGCAGGGCCTGCGACACCGGCATCGGGTAGACGACCGTCGCCACCACGATCGCGACGACCAGGCAGACGAGGCCGGCCAGCCACGCGCGGACCCGCAGCACGCCGAGCAGCACGAACAGGGCCACCAGCGGCAGCGCTGCGAAGATCGAAGTCAGGCCGAGCGAGTGCGAGACCGGATCGAGCACCTGCTTGTACATCGACATCGACGCACTCCCTGTTCGACGGTGATCGCCGCGGCCGGTCAGCCGAGCGGGCGCTCCAGCAGCTCGTGCAACGCGACGCCGCGGATCGAGGCGTCGAGCACCTGGACGGTGTGGGCCATAGCCACGGAGCGGCCGGTGCGCTCGAGCGACGCCGCGACCTGCATCAGGCACCCCGGGTTGGCCGTGACGAGCAGCGTGGCGCCGGTGGCCAGCACATTGGACGCCTTGCGATCGCCGAGCTCGCGGGCGGGCTCGGGGTTGAGCAGGTTGTAGATGCCGGCCGAACCGCAGCAGATCTCCGCCTCGGGGATCTCGCGCAGCTCGAGCCCGGGAACCTCGCGCAGCAGCTGCCGTGGCTGGCTGCGCACGCCTTGCGCGTGCGCGAGGTGGCAGGCGTCGTGGTAGGCCACGCTCACGGCGAGCGGGTGCCGCGGCGCCACCGTCCCCTGCTCGACGAGGAACTCCGTGATGTCGCGGACGCGCTCGGCCAGGCGCGCCGCCGGCTCGGCGTAGCGCTCGTCGTCGGCGAGCAGGTCGGCATACTCCTTCATCGTCGACCCGCAGCCGGCGGCGTTGACCACGACCCGGTCGACGCCGGCTCCGTCGAAGGCGTCCACCAGCTTGCGGGCGAAGTCACGCGCCTCCTCGGCCCGCCCTGCGTGCTCGCTCAACGCCCCGCAGCAGCCCTGCGCGCGGGGGGCGACGACGTCGAAGCCTTCCGCGGTGAGCACCCGGGCGGTCGCGGCGTTGACGCCGGGGAAGAACTCGCGCTGGACGCAGCCGAGCAGCATGCCGACGGCACCCCGGCGGGCGCCTTGCGCCGGCGAGTGCTCGGGCACGCGCTCGGGCCGCGAGATCGCGGGAGCGAGCGATTCCATGGCGGCGAGATGCGGCGACAGCCGCTCCAGGGTCCCCCGCAACCGCGGCGAGAGGCCGGTCCGCTGCCACGCACGCAGCGGGCCGCGCAGGGCGCGGAGCCGACGCGGGTACGGGAAGAGGCTGAAGATCGCCGAGCGCAGGGCACGCTCGGCCAGCGGGCGGTCGTGGTTGCGCTCGACCTGGGCGCGCGTGGCCTCGATCAGCTTGTCGTACTGCACGCCGGACGGGCAGGCCGTCACGCACGCCATGCAGCCCAGGCAGGCGTCGAAGTGCCCCACCATCGAGTCGGTCATCGGCTCGCCCTCGAGCCCCTGCCCCATCAGGTAGATGCGCCCGCGGGGCGAGTCCATCTCCTCGCCCCAGAGCACGTAGGTCGGGCAGGACGGCAGGCAGAAGCCGCAGTGCACGCAGTCCGCGACCAGCTCCGCCGAGGGCGGGTGATCGTCGTCGAAGGCCGGCGGGCCCGGACGGGCCTCGACGTCCTGCTCGGCCGATCCGGTCGCCGTCCCCGCCGGGCTGTCGACCGCGTCCCCGGTGTCGCGTGGCTGACCCATCAGATGCCCCCCACGAACCTGCCGGGCGCCAGCCGGTGCCCGGGGTCGAACTGGTCCTTGACGCGCCGCATCAGCGGCAGGCCGCGGGCGGGCCCCCACATGTCGACCATGTCACGCACGGCGGCCGGGGCGTCGAGGACGACGACGTCGCCCTGCCACCCGGCCGAGGCCGCGCGCAGCCGCTCGACGACGGCCGCGATCGCGGCCGGGTCGGCGTCACCGGGCAGCGCCGCGTGCAGTACGCCGAAGCCGGCGGAGCCACGGACGGCGGCGCGCATGACGCCGCACGAGGCGCACGCCGCGTCCAGGGTGTCGAGCAGCACCGGCAGGCCGGTGAGCCGGTGCGTCAGCCGGAGCCCCACGTCTCCCGGCTGCCACACGCCCGTCCCCCACCACGACGGTGGTTCGCCGTCCGCGCTCGCACCGCCCGTCCACACGTCCGCGGTCAGTTGGTCGACGCGCGTCCTCACCCCGTCGGCCGTGCCGGCCAGGTGGGCCGTCACGGTGACGTCGCCGGACGGCGGTCGATCGAGCTCGACGGCCGCCGGCGTGAGCTGCGAGTGCACCAGCGCCGACACGAGGCCGGCCGCCGTGGCGTGGTCGGCAGCGGTCGCCGACACCCAGCTCGAGACCGGCGCCAACGGGTGGAGGCGGAACGTGGCCTCGGTGACGATCGCGAGCGTGCCCCACGAACCGGCCAGCACCTTGCCGAGGTCGTAGCCGGCGACGTTCTTCACGACCTTGCCGCCGGAGTGCGCGAGCACGCCGTCGGCGCGCACCAGCACGGTGCCGATCAGCAGGTCGCGGACACCGCCGGCAGAATGCCGCAGCGGGCCGCCCGCGGCGGTGGCGATCACGCCGCCCACGGTGCCGCGGTGACCGGCACCGGCGGCCGGGAACGGGTCGAGGGCGAGGTGCTGCCCGGCCGCCGCGAGCACCTGCTGGACGTGGTCGAGCCGGGCGCCGGCCTGCACGTGCGTGACGAGATCGCCGGCCTCGTGTTCGAGCACCTGATCCATCCGGTGCAGATCCACGATCACGTCCACCGAGCGTGGCGCCGGCCCCCAACGCAGGCGACTGCCGGAGCCGCGGGCCACGACCGTCAGGCCGAGTTCGGCGGCCGCGGCGAGCACCGCGGCCACCTCGTCGGTGGCTCCGGGTTCGGCGACCCAGCGTGCGGCCACGCCGGCGACCTCGTCACCGCCACCCGCGGTACGTGCGTGCCCACCCGCCGCCTGCAACAGGGCGTCGAGGACGTCCTCGTCCGTCGCCCGCGTGGCCGTCGACATCAGAACGCCTCGGCGAGCCCGGCCTGGACGAGCGGATGCGCGCCCGTCCGCCGTCCCGGCACCTCGCCGCAGAGCCGCGGCGTCGGGAACACCTTGCCGGGATTCGAGACGCCGTCCGGATCGAAGGCGCAGCGGATGAGTTGCATGGTGTCGAGGTCGTCGTCGGTGAACATCCGTGGCATGTACTTCGCCTTGTCCGAGCCCACGCCGTGCTCGCCGGTGATAGAGCCGCCGTGCTCGATGCAGAGGTCGAGGATCGCGGCCGAGACCTCCTCGGCGCGCTCGGCCTCACCCTCGTTCGCGTCGTCGAACAGCACGAGGGGGTGCAGGTTGCCGTCGCCGGCGTGGAAGACGTTGGCGACGCGGATCCCGCTCTCGGACGCGAGCTCGCGGATGCGGTGCAGCACCTGGGGCAGGGCGGTGCGTGGCACGACCCCGTCCTGGACGATGTAGTCGGGGCTGATGCGCCCGACCGCGGCGAACGCCGACTTGCGCCCCCGCCAGAACAGCGCGCGCTCGACGTCGTCGGCGGCGATGCGGATCTCGAAGGCGCCGGCGTCGCGGCAGAACCGCTCGACGTCGTCGAACTGCGACTCGACCTCCGCGGCCGGGCCGTCCAGCTCCACGATGAGGACCGCGCCGGCACCCTGCGGGTAGTTGCACTGCACCGCGGCCTCGGCCGCCTCGATCGCGAGGTCGTCCATCATCTCGATCGCGGCCGGGATCACGCCGGCGCCGATGATCGTCGAGGTCGCGGTGCCCGCGTCGTCGGTGGTCTCGAAGGCGGCCAACAGCGTGCGGACGGCCTGCGGCGAGCGCGTGAGCTTGACCGTGACCTCCGTCGCCACCCCGAGGGTGCCCTCGGACCCGACCAGCACCCCCAGCAGGTCGTAGCCGGTCGGGTCCGGGGCGAAGCCACCGACGCTCAGCCGTTCGCCGTCGGGCGTGACGACCTCGGCCCCGGTGACATGGTTGACGGTGAAGCCGTACTTGAGGCAGTGCGCGCCGCCGGAGTTCTCGGCGAGGTTGCCCCCGATCGAGCACACCTGCTGGCTGGACGGGTCCGGCGCGTAGTAGTAGCCCTCGGGCGCCGCGGCGTGCGTGACGTGCAGGTTGATCACGCCGGGTTGCAGCACCGCCCGTTGGTTCCCGGCGTCGATCGTCACGATGTCGCGCATGCGGGACGTGACGACCAGGACGCCGTCCGCGTGCGGGAGCGCCCCGCCGGACAGCCCGGTGCCCGATCCGCGGGCGACGAAGGGCACGCGGTGGCGTGCGCAGCTGCGCACGACGGCCTGCACGTCCGTGGCGCAGGTGGCCAGCACCACGAGCGCCGGCGTGACCTTGTAGTGGGCCAACCCGTCGCACTCGTACGTGCGCAGTCGCGTCGGATCGTCGATGACCGCGTCGTCGCCCACCGCGGCGCGGATCTCGCGGGCGGCGAGCGCGATCGGCGCGTCGGCGGTCACAGCGTCAGGGCATGCGCTCGTAGGCGGGGAGCGTCAGGAACTCGGCGAAGTCGTCCGCCACCGCCACCGTCATGAACGTCTCGCGGGCGTCGGCGAACTCGCCCGGGTCGCCGAGCTTGGCGATCTCCTCGTCGGCCATCTTCTCGACCAGCTCGCGGGTGACGGTGGCGCCGGTGTCGAGCTCGGTGCCCAGGTGCAGCCACTGCCATACCTGCGAGCGCGCGATCTCGGCCGTGGCGGCGTCCTCCATGAGGTTGAAGATGCCGACGGCGCCCGATCCCTTGAGCCACGACGCGAGGTACTGGATGCCGACGCTGACGTTGTTGCGCAGGCCCTCCTCGGTGACGTCACCCGGCGTGGACGCGATGTCGAGCAGCTGCTCGGCGGTGACCGAGACGTCCTCGCGCTTCTTGTCCAGCTGGTTCGGACGATCGCCGAGCACCTCGTCGAAGACCTCGCGGCAGATGGACACGAGGTCCGGGTGCGCCACCCACGAACCGTCGAAGCCGTCGCCCGCCTCACGGGTCTTGTCGTCGCGGACCTTGCCGATTGCGGTCTTGTTGATCTCTTCGTCCTTGCGGGACGGGATGAAGGCAGCCATGCCGCCGATCGCGTGCGCGCCGCGCTTGTGGCAGGTGCGGACGAGCAGCTCGGTGTAGGCGCGCATGAACGGCACCGTCATCGTCACCTTGTTGCGGTCGGGCAGCCGGAAGTCGTCGCCGCGGGTGCGGAACTTCTTGATCACGCTGAAGATGTAGTCCCAGCGACCGGCGTTCAGGCCGGACGAGTGCTCGCGCAGCTCGTAGAGGATCTCTTCCATCTCGAAGGCGGCCGGGTAGGTCTCGATGAGGACGGTGGCTCGGACCGTACCGCGAGGTATGCCGACGATCTCCTGGGCGCGGACGAAGACGTCGTTCCAGAGCCGGGCCTCGAGATGACTCTCCATCTTCGGCAGGTAGAAGTACGGCCCGCTGCCGCGGTCGAGCTGTCGCTGGCCGCAGTGGAAGAGGTAGAGGCCGAAGTCGAAGAGCGACCCCGAGATGGGCTGCCCGTCGACCAGCAGGTGCTTCTCCGGCAGGTGCCAACCGCGCGGCCGGACGACGATGGTGGCCAGCTCGTCGCCGAGCGCGTACTGCTTGCCGTCCTGCTCGAAGTCGACGGCGCCGTCAAGCGCGTTGCGCAGGTTGAGCTGGCCTCCGACCATGTTCTCCCACAGCGGGGTGTTGGCGTCCTCGAAGTCGGCGAGCCACACCTTCGCCCCGGAATTCAGCGCGTTGATCGTCATCTTGCGGTCGGTGGGGCCGGTGATCTCGACGCGGCGGTCCTCGAGCCCCGGTGCCGGGGACGCGACCTGCCAGTCGCCGCTGCGCACGTGCTCGGTCTCGGGGAGGAAGTCCAGCGTGCCGCCGTCGGCCAGCTCGGCGTAGCGGCGCTCGCGGGCGGCGAGCAGCTCCTGCCGGGTGGCCTCGACATTGCGATGCAGGTCGGCGAGCAGGGCGAGGGCGTCGTCGGTGAGGATCTGCTCGAACCCCGCGTCGATCGCGCCGGTGATCTCGACACCGTCCACACTCATCGAGCGCCTCCTTGCGCGGACCGCCGGACGGGCTCGCGAGGGTGGCTGCGGCCCCGCAGGCGAATTGGGGTGGTCTGTCCGCGACGTTAGGCGGCAGTCCAGTAGCGGTCAACCGTCCGGACGATCAGGCGCGGCCGTCTGCAGCGACCCGGCCTCGGCCCGCTCGGCCACGTCCGTGACGACGCGGGCGCAACTAAGCTCCACAGGCGTGGCGGACGGCGGCGCGGCGCGGACACGCAGCGCCACCCCGCGTCCGGCGGCCGAGGTGCTCGCCGACCGCATCGTGACCGCCATCGCCCTCGGCGAATTCGTGCAGGGCCAGCGCCTGCCGGCCGAGCGGGAACTCGCCGAGATCCTCGGGGTCAGCCGGAGCACGGTCCGGGACGCGCTGGCGCGGGTGGCCTCGCTCGACCTGATCGACGTTCGGCGCGGGCGCACCGGGGGCGCCTACGTCCGCCACGCGTGGGGCAGCGACACCGCGACCGCCGTCCGGGAGATCCTCGGCAAGGAGTGGGCAGCACTCGAGCGCACGCTCGACCTGCGGCACCTCGTCGAGGCCATGATCGCCCGCGCCGCCGCCGAGCGCCGGTCGGCCACCGACGTCCGCGAGATCCGCAGCGCGTTGCGCGCCTACGAGCGGGCGGCCGATCTCGCCGACGCCCAGGCCGCCGACGTCCGTCTGCACCACGCGGTGGCCGGCGCCACGCACAACGAGGCGCTGGTCGAGTTGCACGAGCGGCTGCTCGGCGAGGTCAGCCTGGGCTTCGCGGTCGAGCCGTTCACCCGCTCGATCTACGACCGCGCGCTGCCCGAGCACCAGGCCCTGACCGAGGCGATCGCGGCGCGGAACGAGCAGGCGGCGTGGGACGTCGGCAAGGCGCACTTCACCATCACCGCCGACGAGCTGCGCGCCACGCTCGAGCGCGCCCGGACGCCACCTGCCGAAATCCCGTAGCGCGACACGCCGCACGTCGCGCGAGCTGCCTTGTGCGCCGAGCCGGGACTGCTTATGGTCTGCGACCAACCATTCATTTGGTCCGTCCACAGACCATTTCTGTCCTCAGGGGGCCGCTGTGACAGCTACGCCCATTCGTCCGCCCGGGCTGCGCCGCGACGCAATCGGCTTGCGCGAGGTGCTGTTCCAGAGCATCACCGCGATGGCGCCCGGTGCTGCGATCGCGGCCTCCATCCCGGCCGGCGCCGCGTTCGCCGGCGGCGCGCTGCCCCTCTCGGTGATCATCGCGATGATCGCCTGCCTGCTCGCGGCGTCCTCCATCGGCGAGCTGGCCCGCCACCTGCCGGCAGCCGGGTCCGTGGCGACCTACACCAGCCGCGGCCTGCACCCCATGATCGGCTTCCTCGTCGCGTGGGGTTACGTCTTCGTCGAAGCCCTGGTGCCGACCCTGCTGTTCCTGCAGCTCGGGTTCACGACGGCCAGCACGCTGCACGGCGAGTGGAAGAGCTTCCCCGCGAACCTCTGGTGGCCGTGGGCGATGCTCGGCGCACTGATCATCGGCCTGGCCGGCTTCTACGGCGTGAAGACCTCCGCCCGCCTCGGCACCGTCCTCGGCCTGTTCGAGATCATCGTCTTCGTCGTGCTGGCCGCGCTGTTCATCGGCAAGGCGGGCTCGTCCAACACACTGTCGGTCTTCGGCACGAGCCACACGCCGTCCGCCCACGCCGGCATCGCCGGGGTGATCGCGGGTTCGGTCTACACGGTGCTGGCGTTCAGCGGTTTCGAGGCCGCCGCACCGCTGGCCGAGGAGGCGATCGACCCGCGCCGCACCATCCGGCGCGCGGTGCTCGGGGCGACGCTGGGGATCGGGCTGATCTACATCTTCACGACCTACGCCGCCGACGTTCTCGTAGGCCCCGGAAAGTTCGCCGGCTTCGGCACCGACGGGCCCACGTCATGGGAGGGCATCGCACGGGCGTCGTACGGGCTGTACTGGGTGCTGGTCTTCCTCGCCATCGTCAACTCCACGATCGCCAACGCGAACGCCGGCGCGAACGTGTCGACCCGGACGGCCTTCGCGATGGGGCGGATCGGCGTCTTCCCGCACGCCTTCGCCCGCCTGCACCGCACACACCTGTCGCCGGTGGTCGCCGTCGCCGTGCAGTTCGTGATCGCGGTCGGCGCGACGCTCGCCCTCGGTTTCGGCTACGACCCTGTGACGGCCTTCGTGCTCGTCGCGACGGTGATTGTCATCGTCGTCGTGGCGGTCTACATCCTGGTCAACGCCGCCTGCATCGGCTTCTTCGTTCGGCACCGCCGCGATTCGTTCCACCCGATCCGGCACCTGGTCGTCCCGCTGCTCGGCATCGCCGCGTTCGTGCCGGCGCTGCTCACCGCGGCCGGAATCCCGGCGTTCTCCTTCGTGACGAAGCTGAGCAGCCCGATCTCCTACGCCGGGCCGATCGTCGGGGTCTGGATGCTGTTGGGCATCGTGTACCTGGCCTACCTCTGGACGCGGCACCGGCAGCGGGTGGTCGACACCGGACTGGTGCACGTCGACGACGAGGCCGGCCCGATCGAGACGGCGGAGGTGGTCCGGTGACGGATGTGCTGCAGGTGACGCCCACGCCCGACGAGTACGTCTGGACGTTCGGCGGCGCGGCCCCCAAGGCCCGCATCCGGCCCGGCACCGTGCTCGAGGTGTTCACCGAGGACTGCTTCGCCGGACGCGTGCGGTCCGAACGCGACCTGGTGAGCGAGGTTTGCGAGTTCCCCTTCCTCAACCCGCAGACCGGCCCGTTCCACGTCGAGGGGGCCGAGCCGGGTGACACGGTCGCCGTGCACTTCGTGTCGATCGAGCCGGCCCGCGACTGGGGCGCCTCGACCACCGTGCCGCTGTTCGGTGCGCTGACCTCGACGCACACCACGGCCACGCTGCAGGACCCGCTGCCCGAACGCGTGTGGATCTGGCAGCTGGACCGCGAGCGTCGGCTGTGCCGGTTCTCCGCAGCCGACGCCGACGTCCAGGTCGACCTGCCGATGGACCCGATGCACGGCACCGTCGGCGTCGCCCCGGCCAACCTCGAGGTGCGGTCCGCGCTCGTGCCGGATGCGCACGGCGGCAACATGGACACGCCGGAGATGCGGGTCGGCGCCACCTGCTACCTCGGCGTCAACGTCGAGGGCGCGTTGCTCAGCCTGGGCGACGGCCACGCGCGCCAGGGCGAGGGCGAGACGTGCGGCGTCGCCGTCGAGACGGCGATGAACACGGTCGCGATCGTCGAACTCGTCAAGGGCGTCGCGACGCCGTGGCCGCGCATCGAGACCGACGACTACATCATGTCGACCGGGTCGGCCCGACCGCTCGAGGACGCCTTCCGCATCGCGCAGCTCGACCTCGTGCAGTGGGTCGCCGAGGCGTGCGGGCTGTCGCAGCTCGACGCGTACCAGCTGCTGTCGCAGGCGGTCGAGTCGCCGCTGGCCAACGTGTGCGACACCAACTACACGTCGCTGGCCAAGGTCCGCAAGGCGTGGCTGCCGCCCATCCGGTCGCGCTACGGCGTGCACGAGAGCCTGCGGGAGCAGGCTTCGGCTTACCTCGCGACCCGGTAGCCGAACCGCCGGTCCTCGGCGATCGTCCTCATGCGCTGCGGGTGGCCGACCACGCCGACCCGTACGGCGTCGCGAGCCCGACGTGGGTGACGCGCTCGGTCGGTGCGGCCGCCGCGGGGGTGGTCGGCACCGCAGCCCGCAGCTGGGCCCACCAGATCTGGTCGTCGGTGTACCACCGGCGGTCCTCCTCGCGGCTGATACGCCGCACCCGGACCCAGCGCAGGGCGCCCGCGAGCACCACCACGACCCCCATGGCGAGAATGATTCCGTTCATGACCCCTCCCCGGTGACGATGCAGGTCGTCCTGCTCATCGTGGGCTCCGGCGACCTTGCGAAGAAGGGCCGCGCCGCGGGTCCGACCGGTCGTCGCAGGAGACTGGCCGATCGGCCGACATGCCACCGTGGCGGTGGTCCCGGTCGGATAAGGGTCATTCGGCCGGCTAACCGGGCGAACGTCCTTCGTCGCGTGGACATAGGGGTCGAACTCGACGAACCGCCCTCGACACGCCTGACCGGACTTGGCTTCAGGTAAGTTTGGTGTAAGGATTATCGGAGTCAGACAGACCGCAAGGAACGGCGAGCAGCACCATCGCTCGACGGCGGGGGGCCAGCCTTGCGGTGTTCGCTGTGTCGCGCCGGTTGCTCAGCGGGCATCCGATCTCCTCCGCGTTGTCACCTTCGCCAGGTGGGTCGCCACCAGGCCATCGATCGACGGAGCCTGCGGATGTCCTTCACCCTCGACCCAGCTTCGACCACCACGCGGCCAGAGGCGCCCGACCCGCTGCGCGGGACCGAGCAGGTGACGGTGCCGGTACGCCTGCTCGTCGTCGACGGACACCCGATCGTGCGCTGGGCCATGACCCAGGTCGCCAACGGGCAGCGCGACCTCACCGCCGTGGGCGAGGCGGCAGCGGCATCCGAGGCGCTGGCCCTGGTGTACTCGTTGCGCCCGGACGTGGTCGCGATCGACTGCACCGCCCAGGACGACGACGGGTGGAACCTCACGCGGCAGTTGCGCACGGACTACCCGCGGCTGGGCATCGTCATCCTGGCCAGCGACGCGTCCGACCGCATGCTGTTCCGCGCCCTCAACATGGGCGCATCGGCCTTCGTGTCGAAGTCGGCCGGGATCCCGGACGTGCTGGCCGCCATCCGGCACGCCGCTGCCGCCCCCGACTCGTTCACCGCCGCCGGCCTCGCCGAGGCGCTGCGCCGGCAGCGCGCGCCCCGCGAGCACCTGGCGCTGAGCCCGCGTGAGCATCAGATCCTCGTCCTACTGCACGACGGCCTGTCCGTCCCGGCGATCGCCGCGCACCTCTACGTCAGCCTGTCGACCGCGAAGACCTACGTCGCGCGCCTGTACGAGAAGCTCGAGGCCCGCAACCGGGCGCAGGCCCTGATGACCGCAGTGCGGCTCGGCCTGCTCGAGGAGCAGCTCAGCACCGGATGATCCCGGTGCCTGGCTGCTCATCGCCGCCCGCGGCCCAGACGGTTACTTGCCGACGGCCTTGAAGAAGTGCGTCAGCTGGATCACGGCCGGCCCCAGCACCACGATGAACATGGCGGGCAGCAGGCAGCTGATCAGGGGCAGCAGCAGCTTGACCTGCAACTTCTGTGCCTTCTCCTCGGCCCGCTGCCGCCGCTGAATGCGCATCTGCTTGGACTGCTCGCGCAGGACGTCACCGATGGTGATCCCCAGCTCCGCCGACTGCACGATCGCGGACGCGAAGCTCCGCAGCTCGGCAACGTCGGTGCGCTCGGCAAGCGCACGCAGGGCCTCGGAGCGTGACTTGCCGAACTGCATCTCCTGCAGCACGCGGGCGCACTCCTCGGCGATCGGGCCCGTCTGGTTCCGCGCGACCCGACCGAGCGCACTGTCGAAGCCGAGACCGGCCTCGACGCAGACGGTCAGCATGTCGAGCGCCTCTGGCAGGCCCTTCCGCAGCTCGATCTGCCGCTTCTCGCCCATGTTGTGCAGCACCACGCCAGGGACGAAGAAGCCGCCGACCGCGCCGATGACCGGCGCGAACAGGGTGAGGGACCCGCCGTGCCGGACGCCGACCAGCAATCCCAGCAGCACGCCGGCGACGAGCCCGATACCCCGGAAGGCGAGTAGCCGCTCGGGCTCCCAGTTGCGCGGATTGCCGGCGAGGTCCAGGCGTCGTTGCATGCGCTGCCGATGGTCGGGACGGGTGAATCTTGCCGCCAGCGCGGCCATCCGCCGCTGCACCGCCGACAGCTCGGACGGGCCGCCTGCGATTGATGTACCGCTCGGTACAGCCAACACGTCCCCGGCCGGAACAGCGGCTCCGTGGCGCACGGCCACGTAGGCCACGAGTCCGGCGGCACCGAACAGCGCGGCGACACCTGCGATCAGTACGGCGATCACGTCACACCTCGATCTTGGTCAGTTTGTGCAGCCAGAAGCCGCCTGCGACGAGCAGAAAGACACCGAAGGCGAGCATCGCGATGCCGACACCCGAGTGATACATCGCGGAGATGTAGTTGCGCTTGAAGGCGTACAGGTAGGCGGCCATGAGCAGCGGCAGGGCGGTGAGCACCTTCGCCGACAGCCGACCTTCGGCGGTGAGCACCTTCACCTGGCCGCGCAGGGTCACGCGTTCGCGCATCGTGCCGACCGTGGTCTGCAGCACCTCGGCCAGGTTGCCGCCGACCTCGCGCGAGGTCCGCATGGCCATGACGACGAGCTGCATGTCGCGGCTGCGCATGCGCAGCGCGACGTCGTCCAGCGCGTCGGTCAGCTCGGCGCCGAGACGGACCTCCTGCATCGCGCGGCCGAACTCCGACGCCACCGGCTCGGTGCCCTCGCGCACGACGGCGCCGAGCGACTGGTTGACGGCGAACCCGGCCCGTAACGCTCCGGCCAGCAATTGCAGCGCATCCGGCAGGTGCGTCTCGAACGCGTCACGCCGCCGGCCGGCCTTGACCCGCAGGAAGACACGGCAGGCCAGCCACCCGGCGGCGCCGCCGGGCGCGAACGCCAGCGGCGAGCCGACGAGCAGCGCCAGCAAGGCGCCGCAGGTGGCGGCGACGGCCACGACGATCGCGGCCCAGCGCTCGGCCGGCATCCGGATGCCGGCGCCCTCGAGTTGCCCCAGAACGGAGTCACGGGCGCCGCGCGCGCGCAGCGCACGGTCGAGCAGGCCCAGCATCCGTGTCGTGAGGGCGTGCTCCTCGGCGTTGCCCCGGGCCGGCGCGGAGTCGTCGGCCGGCGCACCGCTGTAGGCGCCGAGCAACCGGTAGCGGTGCAGCTCGTCGAGGCGGTTCTCCTCGTCCCCGCCGCGGCGGCGACCGGGCAGCAGGAACGCGCTGAGGGCGAGGACCAGGATCACGACGAAGACGATCGCGCACACGAGCCCCAGCGGCAGCCCACCTGCGCCCGGCGTCGCCGCCGCGGCCGTCACAACCCCTCCGCGAACAGCGCGGGTGGGACGATGATGCCTTCCTCGGCCAGGCGCTGCACGAACTGGGGGCGCACGCCGGTCGGCCGCAGCGCGCCGAGAAAGCGCCCGTCGGGACCGACCCCCGCGCCGTAATCGAAGGCGAAGACGTCCTGGAGGGTGATGACCTCGCCCTCCATACCGGTCACCTCGGTGATGTGCGTGATGCGGCGGGTGCCGTCGCGCAACCGGGCCTGCTGCACGATGAGATCGATGGCCGACGCGGCCTGCTCGCGGATCGCGCGCGTGGGCAGCTCGACGCCGGCCATCAGCACCATCGTCTCGAGGCGCGACAGCGCGTCTCGCGGCGAGTTCGCGTGCAGCGTGGTGAGCGAGCCGTCGTGGCCGGTGTTCATCGCCTGCATCATGTCGATCGCCGCCCCGTCGCGGACCTCGCCGACGATGATGCGATCAGGGCGCATGCGCAACGAGTTCCGCACCAGGTCGCGGGTCGTGATCTCTCCGCGCCCCTCCACGTTGCGGGGGCGCGATTCCATCCGCACCACGTGCGCCTGCCGCAGCTGCAATTCGGCGGCGTCCTCGATCGTGACGATGCGTTCGTTCTCCGGGATGAAGGACGACATCACGTTCAGGGTCGTGGTCTTGCCCGAACCCGTGCCGCCGCTGATCATCACGTTGAGCCGGCCGCGCACGCACGCCTCGAGCAGCAGCGCAGTGGCCGGCGTGAAGGTGCCGAAGGCGATGAGGTCGTCGACGGTCAGCGGGTCGGCGGAGAACTTACGGATCGTCAGCATCGGGCCGTCGAGGGCCACCGGCGGGATGATGGCGTTGACGCGGCTGCCGTCGAGCAGGCGGGCGTCCACCATGGGGCTCGCCTCGTCGACCCGCCGGCCGATGCGTCCGACGATCTTGTCGATCGTGCGGCGCAGGTGGCCGTCGTCGGTGAAGGAGGCCGCCACGGGGTGCAGCGTGCCCGCCCGCTCCACCCAGATCTGGTCGTAGCCGTTGACCATGATCTCGGTGATCTCGGGATCGCGCAGGAAGGGCTCGAGCGGGCCGTGGCCGAGGATCTCGTCCGAGACCTCGTTGATGATGCGCGTCCGTTCGGCGGTGCTGACGAGGATGCTCTCGGCGTCGGTCACCTGTTGCAGGGTCTGGCGCACCCGACCGGCGAGCTCGGCCTCGTCGAGGTGCGCGTCGTAGAGCGTGGGGCCGAGGACGTCCAACAACGACTGGTGCACGGTGCGCTTGATGGCGGCCAGCGGGTCGACGTAGCGGCTGCCGCGCGACTGGTCCCGCGGGGTTTCGGCCTCCGGCCGTGGCGCGGCGGGCGGCACCGGCAGGACCTGCGCAGGGTCGAGCTCGCGCGCCGGGAAGACCAGCACGTCCGGATGCACGTGGGGGTCCGGCGCAGTGGTCTCGATCGGCGGGAAGGGCAGGGGTGTCTCGGCGGCCGGCTCCTCGGCTGGGTCGGGCACCACGCCGAGGGCCCGGTACAGGCGCTCGCGGGTGTCATCCGGGGAGTCCTCGCGGGTGTTCGCGGGCCGCGCGGCAGTGCGCTGCTGAGCGGCGGCCAGGCGTTCGGAGAGGGTCATGACGCGTTCTTCCGTCCCAGGCGGAGCCGGCGCTTCGGCCGGGCCGCAAGGTCCGGCGTGGCGCCGAGGTGGTGCTCGGCGAAGGCGCGCAGCACCGCGTTCATGGTGTCGGCGCGGCGCACGACCAGCAGCGGCCGGCCGGCATCGATCGAGGCTCCCACCTCGGGGTCGGCCGGCACGACGGCGGCGAGCGGGTGCCGCAACGCCTCGGTGGCCCGGCCGGCCTGCAGGCCCACGCGCTGGTCCAGCCGGTTCAGCACGACCGAGCGACGGGCCGGGTCGGTCCCGAGCAGGTCCAGCGTGTCGAGGAACAGGCGCATGTTCTTGATCGCCGGCAGGTCCGGCGTCGTGAGCAGCACCTGGTGGTCGGCCGTCTCGAGCGCCTCGAGCGTGATCTCGGACAGGTGGGTGGAGGTGTCGACGACGACGTAGTCATAGCGGCCGCGCAACGTGGCGAGCAGGTCCGCGACGAGCTGCGGCGAGACCGCCTCCCCGGCGGCGGGATCCACCGGGGCGAGCAGGCCGTCCAGCCCGTCCATGACCGGCGTCGTGATCCGGCTGAGCGCTGTCGGGTCGTGCAGCAGGTCGAGATCAACCGCGTCGACGATGCCACGGCTCGGCGTGACGCTCGTGGCGATGGCGACGTCGCCGAACTGCAGGTCGAGGTCGACGAGGCACACGCGCCGCCGGCCACCGTCGGTCAGGGCGACGGCGAGGTTGGTGGCGAAGAAGGTCGTGCCCGTCCCACCCTTCGGCGAGTACACGGTGACGATCCGGCCGTAGCCGACCAGCGGCGGCATGGGCGAGGCCGGTTGGTCGCCCGCCATCGTGGTGTCGTCGAGGTCGGAGTACGGGACCGGGACGAGGTGCGGACCGGGCGCAGAGAGCTGCTCGTGTACAGGCTGCTGCCACTCCTGCGGCGCGGCGACCTGCGGCTCCCACGGCTGGTGCTCAGGGGCGTGCTGTTCCCACGGCTGCGGATCGACCGGGTGGTGGTCCAGCGACTGCTGGTCCTGCGACTGCTGCTCCCAGGGCTGGTGCTCCCGGAGCTGCTGCCCCCAGGGCTGCTGCAGATGCGGCGGCACAGGCTCGGGTTCGTCCTCGTCCTCGTCCTCGACCTCGTCCTCGAGGTCGTCGGGGAACAGTCCCTCGGCGACGGCCGCAGCGTAGGCGGCGAACGCCGCCGCGCTCGGCGGCTGCAGGTCCAACGTCGGCTGCAGGACCGCGACCTGCGCGGCCGGCGGTTCTTCCACCGCGAGCTGCGCGACCGGCGGTTCTTCCACCGCGACCTGCGCGACCGACGGCTCTTCCTCAACCATCGGTGTCACCGGCGCTTCCAGCTCGGCCGACGTGGGCGGCAACTCCGCCTCGACGAGCTCGTGCGCCGGCGGCCTGCTCGGCGCGGTCCGGACGGCGGCCGACCGGCTCGTCGCACGGGCCCGCGCCGTGGCGCTGGCCCCCGCCCGGTGCCGGGCTCGCGTCGTGGTCGCAGTCCGGGGCCGCGCAGGTCGCGCCGGCGCCGATGCCGGCAGTGGCGCCGCCGACGACTCGACCGGCGTCACCGACGATGCAGCAGCGGTCGCGGTAGGCGCGGTGGCGACCGGAGCCTGCACCGGGCGCTGGACCGAACGCTGCCCACGTGCCGACCGGGCCTGCCCCTGCTGCGTCGTCGTGCGGCGCCGCTCGTCGATTGCGGTCATGACTTCCCCCGTTACTTGACGTAGATCGGAGCGGGCCGGAGCACGCCCACATTGAGGACACCCGGGTCCGAGCTGCTCACCCGTGACGCGCTGGACAGCAGACCGAGGTACAGGTCGCCGACCTTCTGGCCGAGGATCACGCGCTGGGAATCGGACTGGCTCAGGGCCAGCGTCACCAGAACGCTGCCGTTGGTCGTCGTGGCGTTCGCGGTCGCGGCGCCGGTGACATTGGTCGGCGCGGCCTGCGAGGTGGCGAGCACCGTCGCCCGCGGTACGAGCGTCTTGGTCATCGTGAGCTGCTGGCCGGCAACGGACTGGCCGGTGGTGCCGACCTTCGTCACCTGCGCGGTCTGGAAGATCACGACCTGCGACTTCGGGCCGACGTAGCCGGCCACATCGGCGTTCCCGGGCAGCGAGACGGAAACCGCGATCATGCCGTTGGGCAGGGCCAACGCACCGGTCTGCGG
Source organism: uncultured Actinomycetota bacterium (assembly GCA_963787985.1). Taxonomy (GTDB): domain Bacteria; phylum Actinomycetota; class Actinomycetes; order Mycobacteriales; family Jatrophihabitantaceae; genus Jatrophihabitans. The sequence continues at coordinate 735,217 of CAWBEL010000001.1, forward strand.
CACGGCAGAGCCGAAGGACTCGCGCAGCAGGATCTGCCCGGAGGCGATGGCGGCCTGCGTCACCGCGTTGCTGCCGAGGCCGGCCGTGGTCACCGAACTCAACGCGCTGGACGGCGTGGAACCGGCCGGCATCTGCTCGGCCTTGGCGTACTTGCCCTTCACCACGTCGGCCCAGCTCGTGCCCGCGGGCACCTGCTTGGCCGCCACCAGCACGGTGACCGCCCGGCCGCCCGCGGTGGCACGTTGGTCTGCCCGGCGGCCGTAGCTGTAGACCGCGATGGTGCCGATCAGCGCCAGCACCACTGCGGCGCTGACGAATCCGATGCGTCGTTTCACTGTCGTCTCCCCCGGGAGCGTGTGTCAGGAACGGCACGGTCCCGGCCGCGCTCGGGTGCGGCCGGGACCGTGGTCGTCATGGTTCGGTGGTGCGTCGCGGATCAGGAAACGCCGATCTTGTTGCCGAGGCCGGTGAAGAAGTTGCTCAGCGCGGTGCCGAAGGCGGTGACGGCGACGACGATGGCGACGGCGATGAAGGCGACGAGCATCGCGTACTCCGTGGCGGTGGCGCCGCGGTCCTCGCTGTCCTGCGCCGCGTGGATCCGGGCGGTGATGAACAGGTAGATGTTGACGAGCTGGTTCATTGGGTTCCCCCTTGGTGGGACGTGGTGTGGTGGACCTGATGTCCTCCGGTTGCCCGGACCTCGGCGACCCCCTGTCACCGAACGTCATCAGCCTGCGGTGCGCCGGGCCCGGGCTGTAGCGCCCGAACGGTCAGTTCGGACCAAGCCGATCGGACGACGCCCCGGCCGATCGGCCGACATAGGTCGACGAACGGCCGGACTGGTCCGCCGGCCCTTCCGGCCGCCCTCGACGCCGACCTAACGTCGGCGATGCGCTCGGACGGGGCGTGTCGAAGCACGGGGGGCGTGCACGGTCTGACGGGGAAGACGATGCCGACACAATGGAAGACGCGACGACGGGACGACCGCGGGGTCAGCGCGGTCGAAGCAGCAATCGTGGTGCCGGTGTTCCTGCTCCTGGTGATCGGAGTCGTCGAGTTCGGACTGGCCTTCAAAGACCAGCTCGCGGTCACGTCCGCAGTCCGTGCCGGTGCTCGCATCGCCTCGTCCGAGCCGCGCAGCGCCTCGTTCGCCACCGACGCCGCAACGCAGGTGGCGAACGAGGGGAGCGCCCTCGACATGAGCGGCGTCACCTCGCTGTGGGTCTACAAGGCCGACGCCACAGGGCATCCGATGGGCGCCGGCGGCACGTTCTCCTCCTGCTCGACCAACTGCATCACCTTCACCTGGAGCGCAGCGAGCAACAGCTTCGTCCAGTCCGGCGGTTCATGGATCCCCACCTCGCAGGACGCGTGTCCGGGCGAGGAGGACAACCTCGGGGTGTACCTCGGGTACAAGCACACCGCCGTGACCGGCGTGTTCTTCAGCTCGCTCGGCCTCTCGAGCCACACCGTGATGCGGCTCGAACCGGTTCCGGCCCTGCAGGCCGGCGGCTGCAAGTGAACGCCCGGCGACGCGTGACCCGCGACGACCGCGGGATCGTGGCGGTACTGAGCGCGATCCTGGCGCCGATCCTGTTCGGGCTCTGCGCCTTCACCGTCGACGTCGGCTACTGGTACGTCACCGTGGGTAACGTGCAGCGCGCGGCGGACGCGGCGGCGCTGGCCGGCGTGCCGTACATGCCGGCCAACTTCGGCCAGGCCACGACGCAGGCGCTGGCGACGGCGAGCCAGGACGGCTTCACCACCGGCGGCGTCACCACCGTCACCGTGTCCGCCGTGCCCGGTCAGCCCAGCCAGCTCAAGGTCAGCATCACGACCACCGTGAACAACACCTTCGGCCAGATCCTCGGCGTGTCCACCGAGACGATCACGCGCTCGGCGATCGCGAACTACCAAGCACCGCTACCCCTCGGCAGCCCGTGCAACGAGTTCGGCAACGGGCCCGAACCGACGGTCGGGGCGGCGAACCCACGCAGCGCGAACTGTTCGGCGGCCGGCCAGTTCTGGGCGAATGTCGGCAGCCCGCAGGCGGGCAAGAGCTACGGCGACGCCTACCAGGACGACAACTGCGCGTCGGCGGCCGCGGGCACCGACTTCTGCACCGCGAGCGGCAACAGCGAGTACGCCAGCGACGGCTACTTCTACGCGATCAAGGTCACCCAGCCCGTCACCAACCTGACCATCCAGGCCTTCGACCCGGCCTTCGTCAGCGTCGGCGACCTCTGCAGCACCAACTTCGGCAGCGGCACCACCGCGGCGAGCAACGCCAAGAACCAGTACAACTACAACGCCGGGACGGGCGCGGGCAGCGCGTCCTACCGCGAGGACAGCCAGCTGTACGGGTCGGGACAGACCAACCCCTACTGCACCGGTGACCAGCTCTACACCGAGCAGAACAACCAACCGCCGGACACCACGTACACCGTGCGGCAGCCGGCCGCGAACTCCAGCCTCTACAACCCGCTGTCGTTCCCGACGATCGCCGGCTGCACGACGACGTTCAAGGGGTTCAACGGCGACCTCTACACCGCGCTGAACCAGTACAAGCAGTCCGGTGGCGCAGTGCAGTACGCGGGCGGCGTGCCGGTGGCGGCCGCGACGGGCGCCGGCGGTTACCAACCGCAGGTGGCGAAGGAGTTCCGGCAGTGGGTGCCGCTGTGCACGATCCCCGGCACGATCTCGGCGGGCACTTACTTCGTCCAGGTGCAGAGCAACGCCGCCGACGACAACCCGCTGGGCGACGGGCACAACCGCTTCTCGCTGCGGGCGTCCGGCAGCGGGGTCGGGGACAACGCCGCGATCGCGATCTCCGGGCTGACCGAGATGGCCATGTATGCGGACCTGCCGTCGGCGCACACGTCGTTCTACCTGACCCAGGTGCCGCCGGGCGCCGCCGGGCAGATCCTCGACATCCGGCTGTTCGACATCGGTGACTCCAGCCAGCCGGGCACCGTCCGCATCGTCCCGCCCGCCGACTCCGGCCTGTCGTCGTTCGACGGGTGCGTCGGCTCCGGTCCGACGACCGGCGCGCTGAACAACTGCAGCATCCCGGCGAATTCCAGCTACAACGGCAAATGGGAGACGATCTCGGTGCCCATACCGGCCGGTTACACCTGCACCATCGCCAACCCCACCGGGTGCTGGATCACCCTGACCTACGACTACGGCAGCGGTCAGCCGTCGGACACCACCTCCTGGCAGGCGAGCCTGGAGGGCACTCCGGTCCGGCTCGTGCAGTGACACGAGCCCGGTCGGGTGTCGCGGGTCGAACCGTGCCGGCACGGATTCGGACGTAACCAGCTGGGCCCACGGCCGTTGGTCACGGGCATGAGGGCATTGCTGGTGGGACTGGTCGGGGTACTGGCGTTCCTGGTGGGCACGCCGCCGAGCGGGGCGGCCACGTTCGACCCGGCCACCGAGGCACGGAACTTCTCGATCACGCTCGAACGGCAGGCGGTGTTCGACACCCCGGCGTATCAGGCGGCACTCCTCAAGGTCGGCACGCAGAACGGGGTGCACGCGCTGGCGGACGAGGCGGCCGACCCTGGCCGGCTGTTCTCCAGCGACCTGTGCTGGAACGGGTTCAACGGCTGCGCCGGCGACATCCGCCTCTACGACTGGGCCACGAAGGACCACGGCATCGTCCGTCCCGTCCTGTTCACCGCCCGTGACGGCGCGACGCTGTCGGGCCATGTGTGGGCGACGGTGGGCGGTCCGGCGAAGCGGCCCGGGATCGTGATCACGAACGGGTCGGTGCAGGCGGACGAGCAGATGTACTGGTACGCCGCCCAGGCGCTGGCCAAGGCGGGGTACGTGGTGCTGACCTTCGACCCGCAGGGGCAGGGGCAGTCCGACACGCTGGGTACGGGCGCCGACGCCCAGGAAGGCGTCCCCGCGCAGACCGACGGCCGGCCGTTCTACGACGGCACCGAGGATGCCATCGATTTCTTCCTCTCGACCCCGACCCGTCCCTATGAGCCGGTCCCCAGTTGCACGAGCGGCACGAGCCACGCCGACAAGCAGAGTTCGCGCGTCGCGCAGGGCCTGGACACGGCGTACGACCCCTTCTGGCAGCTGCTCGACCCGTCGCGCCTCGGACTGGCCGGCCACTCCTACGGCGCCGCCGGCGTCAGCTACATCGCGCAGTGGGACCCGCGGATCAGCGCGGTCGTGGCGTGGGACAACCTCGGCGGCCCCGGCCCGGACGCCGGGTCGGTCCCGGGGAGCGGGAACAGCTCGACGATCGGCGAGCAGCCGTGCCCGGCCGACCCGGCCGACCGCACGGATCGTTCCCATCCGCAAGCCCGGTCTGGGCATCTCGGCCGACTACGGCCTTCCGCCGACGCCCAACACCTCACAACCCGACCCGCAGGCGAAGTCCGTCGCGTCGCACGCCTACACGGCCGCCGGCGTCGACACCGGCGAGATCATCATCCGCGGCGGGTCGCACCTCGACTTCAGCTACATCCCGACCGCCGCGTTCGGCGCCTCGCTGCGCGGGGCCGACCTGACCACCTGGTACACCACGGCCTGGTTCGACAAGTACGTCAAGCACGACCCGACCGCCGACCGTCGCTTGCTGTCCGGCCGGTGGCGCTCCGACGCCGTCGAGGCAGCTGTCGACCCGGGCCACGACGGCAACGCGTTCAGCTTCTACTACCCCTCCCGACTGGACGTCAGGCTCGCGAGCGGCACCCGCGTCGACTGCGAGAACCTGCGCGCCGGGTGCACAGCGATGACCACCAACGATGGCGTCCCCGGCTCGTACTCCTACCTCGCGACCGACACGGCTCCGGACGCGACAACCGGTCCGGGCAGCCGCATCCAGGCCCCGGGACCGGACTCGATCTACCTGCACTGACCGTTACGCGTCGGCGCGCTCGGGTACTTCCCTGCCATGCAGGGCTTCGCGCACGAGATCGGCATCACCGACCCGACGGCCGACGACGGCGAGGCGCAGGCCGAGCTCCAGGCCGAGGGTCGGCACCTGAACCCGGCCGGCTCGGTGCACGGCGGGGTGCTGGCCACGCTGGTCGACGCCACGATGGGTGCCGCCGTCCGCAGCACGACCGGTGATGACGACGTGCCCGCCACCATCCAGCTGACCCTCGCCTACCTGCGGCCCGGCCAGGAGGGCCTGCTCACCGCCCGGGCGCGGGTCGGCAAGCAGGGCGAACACCTCCTGGTCTGCGAGGCCGAGGTCGAGCAGGACGGCAGGACCCTGATCGAGGCGCTGGCCACCTTCGCCCTCACGTGACCGACCCGGCTGTACGAGCCCGCGTCAGTCGCCCTTGACGTTGACGAACTGCCGCAGCGTCGACACCACCTCGACCAGGTCGGCCGCGTCTGCCATCACCTGGTCGATCGGCTTGTACGCGTCCGGATGCTCGTCGAGGAAGGCGTTCGACTCGCCCCAGGCGATCCCGGCCATCCGGTGGTCCAGGTCGTCCCGGGTGAACAGCCGCCGGGCCGCCGTCCGCGAGTGGTTCCGGCCGGCGCCGTGCGGCGAGGAGTTCAGCGCCAGGCGGTTGCCACGGCCACGGACGACGTAGGACAGGTCGCCCATGCTCCCCGGGATCAGGCCGAGCGTGCCCTCGGTGGCGTCGATGGCGCCCTTGCGCGACAGCCACACGTCCTTGCCGAAGTGCTTCTCGCGGGCGGTGTAGTTGTGGTGGCAGTTCACCGTCGTCCGCGCCTCGACCGGGGCGTGCCAGTCGCCGAAGCGGGCGATGACGCGGTCCATCATCTCCTCGCGGTTCAGGTAGGCGAACCGCTGCGCCCAGCGCAGTGCCTCCATGTACGCCCAGAACTCCGGCTCGCCCTCGACGAGGTAGGCCAGGTCGGGGTCGGGCAGGCCGATCCAGCGACGGCTGCACTGCTCCTGCGCCACCTTGATGTGCTTGACGGCGAGCTTGTTCCCGACGCCGCGGGACCCGGAGTGCAGGAACAGCCAGACGAACCCGTCCTGGTCCTCGCTGACCTCGATGAAGTGGTTGCCGGAACCGAGCGACCCGAGCTGCAGCCGCCAGTTCGGGCTGACCCGCTCGGCCTGATCGATGCCCTGCATCGCCTCGAGCTCGGCGACGCGTGGGGCAGCGGTGTCCTGGAGGGTGGCGTTGTACTTGCCGGCCGACAGCGGAATCGCCGTGCTGATCGCAGCGTGCAGGTCACGGGCGTTCCCGGTGAGTTCCGGGCGACGGAACTGGGTCTGCACGGCCATCATCCCGCAGCCGATGTCCACCCCGACCGCCGCCGGGATGATCGCGCCGAGGGTCGGGATGACGCTGCCGACGGTCGCGCCCTTGCCGAGGTGCGCGTCGGGCATGAGGGCCACGTGCGGGTGGATGAACGGCATCCGGGCCGTCCGGACCGCCTGCTCGCGCGTCGCGTCCTCGAGGACCGACGCCCAGTTCATCAACCGCTTGCTGATCTGTTCCACCGCAGCAGTCTGCAGTCCGATCTATACGGGGTCGAGCGGTTATGGGCTGTGGCCGACGTGGTGATTCCTTCGCGTTCCCGGGCGGTCGGGGGCAGATGTGGGTACGACTGTCCGACAGGGCTGTCTGTGCCATCGAGAGGAGCATCATCGTGTCGCGTCCGGGCGATCTGATCGCCGACCGGTACCGACTCGTCGAGCTCATCGCCGTCGGCGGCATGGGCACGGTGTGGGAGGCGCAGGACGAACGGCTGCACCGGCGCGTCGCGCTGAAGAGCCTGCGCCCGCAGCCTGGGCTCACCGACGAGCAGATGCAGCTCGCGGGCTCGCGGGCGATGCGGGAGGCCCGCATCACCGCCCGCCTGCACCACGCGCACGCCGTGCCGGTGTACGACGTGGTCGACCACGAGGGTCAGCCGTGCCTGGTCATGCAGTACCTGCCCTCCAGCAGCCTGCAGACGCTGCTCGGCGAGCGCGGGACCCTCGGGATCGGCGAGGTCGCCCGCATCGGCGCCGAGGTCGCGGCCGCGCTCGCCGCCGCGCACCAGGCCGGCATCGTGCACCGTGACGTCAAGCCCGGCAACATCCTCGTCGACCCCGAGGGCTCGGCCAAGATCACCGACTTCGGTATCTCCCACGCGCTGGGCGACGTCACCCTGACGACGACCGGAATCGTGACGGGGACGCCGGCCTTCCTGGCCCCGGAGGTAGCACGCGGGCAGGAATCAGGCTTCGCCGCCGACGTCTTCAGCCTCGGCGCGACGCTGTACACCGCGGTCGAGGGCACTCCGCCGTTCGGGACCTCCGACAACCCGATGGCGACACTGCACCGCGTGGCCTCCGGCGAGATCACGCCCCCGCGCCGCGCCGGCGCGCTGACGCCGGTCCTGCTGCGCATGCTCGCCGCCGACCCGCTCGACCGTCCGGAAATGCCCGAGACGGCGCAGCTGCTGGCCGGTGTCGCCTCGGACCCGGTCGCCGCGGCCACCACCGAGCAGTTCGCCGCCGTCCCGGCGACGCCGCCGCCGTCACGGACCATGTCGCTGCCCGCGGCGGCTCCCGCTCCCGCCGCCGCTGCCGTCGCCGCCCCGCGACCGCCCGCCGCCTCCCGTCCGGCCGGCCCACCGCCACCGCCCCGCCGCGCGGAGCCGCCGGTGCGTTCGGAGCCGCCGCGCCGTCACGGCCGGGCCTGGCTGCTCGCCCTGCTGGCCGTCGCCGTGGTGGCCGGCGTGATCATTGCCGTGGTTGCTTCCCGGGGCGGCGGAAAGCCGGCACATCAGGCCGGCACGACCAGCGCGCCGACGACCCACGCTCCCGCGTCGCACACCTCGAGTTCGCCGTCGCCGTCGCCGTCGACGTCGTCCTCGACCACGTCGAACAGCAGCTCCCCGACCGCCTCGCTCACGTCGCCCAGCCCGTCGGCCAAGAGCCCGAAGTCGAAGCCGGCGCCCGGTGGTACGCCCAGTTCGTCGGAGTCCACGTCAGCAGTCGGCAGTTACTACGCCCTGCTTCCCGGCAACACCGACGGCGCCTGGCAGGACCTCACGCCCTCCTACCAGCAGCAGGCCGGCGGGCGCAGCGGCTACGACCAGTTCTGGGGCCAGTTCTCGCGGGTGACGGCGAGCGGCCTCAGCTCGAACAGCCCGGGGACGGCGACGGCCACGATCACCTACACCCGCAGCAACGGCAGCACGAGCAGCGAGCGCCGCACCTTCGGGCTCGTGCGCCAAGGCAACATGATCAAGATCGACTCGTCGTCCGTCATCGGCTGACGCCGGCTCACCCGGCGACGGTGACGACGACCTTGCCGGCCACGGTTCCGGCTGCGGCCCGGGCGTGCAGGGTGGGCAGCTCGGCCAGCGACACGCGCTCGGCGACGTCGACACGCAGCTCGCCGCGGTCGACGAGGTCCACCAGGTGTGCCAGCTGGGCCGCGTCGCTGCGGACGTACAGGTCGACACCGCGGACATCGCGCGAGTCGTCGGACGGCGCCGGCATCCACACCGTCGTGTTGACGAGGACGCCGCCTGGCCGCAGCAGGGTGAGAAGCGTGTCCAGCTGCACAGGCTCTACCGGCGCGAGATTGAGCACGACGTCCACGGGCTCCGGCACGGCCTCGGTCACGTCGACCGACGTGTGGTCGACGACCTCGTCCGCCCCTGCAGCTCGCACCTGCTCGGCGCTGCGCGGGCTGACTGTCGCAATGACGTGCGCGCCGGCAGCGGCGGCCAGCTGTACCGCGTAGCCACCGACCGCGCCGCCGGCACCGTTGACGAGCACCCGTTGGCCCGCGCTCAGCCCGGCGTGCTCGAACAGCGCCTGCCACGCTGTCAGCCCCACGACCGGCAGGGCGGCGGCATCGGCCAGCGGGATGCTCCGGGGCGCCGGCGCGAGGATCTCGGCCGGCGCGAGGACGTACTCCGCCGCGGCGCCGTCGGCGTCCATCGGCAGGAACCCGACGACGTCCGTGCCGACGTCGAGACCCACCCCGTCGCCGACCGCGTCGACGGTGCCGGCGACGTCGATGCCCGGAGTGTGCGGCAACGTCACCGGGATGGGCTCGCGCATGAAGCCCGCCCGGATGTTGGCGTCGACGCCGTTGAAGCTGGTGCCGGCGACGCGGATGCGCACCTGCCCCGCCGCCGGGACGGGGATGTCGACGTCCTCGTACTGCAGGACGTCGGGGTCGCCGTAGTCGTGGAACCGCACTGCCTTCATGTCATCCACCCTCGTGTCGAGTCATGTGCTTCGAACTTGAAGCAACTCCGCGAACGCTAGCAGTGCTTCGAATCTGAAGCAACTAGTAGACTTGGACGATGACGGCCCCGCCCCCGCTCGATCCGGTGCAGCTCGGCGCGTACTTCGCCCTGATGGACGTGGCCGGCCTGCTCCGCCACGCGGTGGAGCAGCAGCTCCGCGAGGCGGGCGACCTCAGCTACGTCCAGTTCCAATTGCTGGCCCGGCTGGGACTCGACACGCCGTCCGGCAGCGCGCGGATGACCGACCTGGCCGACGGCGTCGTCTACAGCCGCAGCGCCATCACCTACCAGGCCGGTCTGCTCGAGCAGGCCGGCCTGGTGGAGCGCGGCACGTCACCGGAGGACGAACGCGTGGTTGCCGTGACCATCACCGCGGCCGGGCGGGACCGGCTGTCGCGGGTTCTGCCGGGGCACGTCGAGGTGCTCAAGGACCTGCTGTTCCAACCGCTCACCCGGGACGACACCGTCGCGCTCGCCGGCCTGCTCACCCCGGTGGTCGAGCACATGCGCTCGGCCCCGCCACGTTCGGCAGCCCGCCGCCGCCGGCCGGCCGGTAAGGGATGACCCGCGCGTCATCGGTGCAACCGCGCGCCCTTGATGATCTTGTCGACGGCGTTCTTCGGACCGTGTAGCCCGATGCCGACCAGGTCCAGGTCGCTCGACGCAACGGCGCGCACCGCGGCACGGTTGTCGGCGTCGTGACCGGTGGCGAACATGTCGCTCGTGTAGACGGCCAGCGGCAGCTCTCGCTGCGTGGCCTTTGCGCGGGCGGCCTGCAACTGTTCGGCGGTGGCCTCGAACACCAGCACCGGCATGCCGAGCAGCGCCAGGTAGCGCTGCCCGTCGGCGTCCTCGTAGGCCTCACCGACGAGGTCGGGATGCGCGGCGGTCACCCCGCTGATGAGGAACGCCGTGACGTTGAGCCGTTGCCACGACTCGAGGTCGTCACGCACCACAACAGCGATCTTGTCCGCGAAGGGCGGCACGAGCAGGTGTTCGGTCACAGGGTCAGTCCACGCCCTCCCGGTCGCCCACGTCTTGTACGGCGTTGATGTGGGTCAGCCGGCGGCGCCCCGGTAGCGACCGGGCGTGGTGGCGAGCAGGCGCTTGAAGTGCCGCGTCAGGTGCGCCTGGTCGTAGAACCCGGTGGCCGTCGCGACGTCCGCGGGCGCCTGCCCGGCGAGCAGGCGACGGCGCGCGAGGTCCAGCCGCCGGCCGAGCAGGTAGCGGTGCGGCGGGATGCCGTAGCTGGCCGTGAAGGACCGCACCAGGTGCGCCGTGCTCACCCCGACGGCGTCCGCCACGACGGCGAGGTCGGTGACGAGCGTCGGGTCGCGATCGAGCAGGTCCCGAGCGCGGGACGCGACGCCCACGGGCGGTGGCTCGAGTGCGAGCGGCGGGCGCCCGGCCAGGTGCCAGCTGAGCCGTTCCACCACGAGGGCAAGCCGGCTCTGCGCCTCGAGCTCGTCGCCGAGCACCAGCGCACGGTCCAGGGCCGAGGCAGCGCGACGGACGCCGTCGTCGGAGACGAGCGGCCCGTCCACCGCGGCGCCGATCAACGATTCGGGGAACACGTCGCCGTCGAGGTAGACGACCCGCTTGCGGAAGCCGCGGGAGGTGGCCGGCCGGCCGTCGTGGACGACGTGCGGCGGCAGCAGCGTGACCCCGGCCCGCGGCGCCGCGGCGTGGCCGTGCCGGTTGAGCTCGTAGCCGATGAGGCCGTCGTCGACCAGCAGCAGGGTCCAGGTGTCGTGCGTGTGCGCGGGATAGGCGTGATCGCGCCATTCGGCATGCAGCACCTCGGCGACACCGGCGACGCGTGGGCGCCATGCGCGCACCCGATCACCGGCAGCCACCGTCCCAGTGTCGCAGTCCGGGCCGCGCCGTCGAGCACTATCGCGCGTCATGGACGACCGTCACCGACGCGGATACTGTCAGGCACGATCCGGCAGAGGAGCCACGTTGTGACCGAGAACTACCGCTTCCGCAGCTCGGCGCCCATGACACCGGAGTGGGCGAACTTCCGCTTCGACAAGGCCGACGGCATCGCCACTATCACCCTCGACCGGCCGGAGAAGCTCAACCCGCTCACCTTCGAGAGCTACGCCGACCTGCGCGACCTGCTGCACGAGCTGCCGCACCACACCGACGTGCGCGTGCTGGTCATCCGCGGCGAGGGACGGGGGTTCTGCGGCGGCGGCGACGTCAACGAGATCATCGGCGAGCTCATCACGATGGGCGCCGCCGATCTCATGCGCTTCACCAAGATGACCGGCGACGTGATCCGGGCGATGCGCGAATGCCCGATTCCGATCATCACCACCATCCAGGGCATTGCCGCCGGTGCCGGCGCCGTCATCGCCCTGGCCAGCGACTTCCGCGTCGTGGGGCCGAAGGGACGCTTCGCGTTCCTGTTCACCAAGGTCGGTTTGTCCGGCGGCGACATGGGGGCGGCGTACCTGCTGCCGCGCGTGGTCGGAGCCGGGCGGGCCACCGAGCTGCTGATGCTCGGCGACACGATCGACGCCGGGACGGCCGACCGCTACGGACTGGTGAGCCGGCTGGTCGGCGACGACGACGACCTGGACGCCACGGCCGATGAGCTCGCGCGCCGGCTCGCCGACGGGCCGACGCTGGCCCTGGCGCAGACCAAGTCGTTGATCACCCGGGAGCTCGACATGCCGATCTCGGCGGCGATGGAGCTCGACGCCATGACGCAGGCGCTGCTCATGACGACCCACGACCACGCCGAGTTCCACGCCGCGTTCAACGAACGCCGGGCCCCGAAGTGGGAGGGACGCTGATGCCGCCGGGGTCGCGCGCCTCCGCTGGTCAGCCCTGCGGCCGCCACCGGGCGTGGGCCGTCGCGGTCGCCCCCTGACGAATCAGCTGCAGCCGCGGCTTGACGCCATCGGTCCGCCCGGCCTGCGGCTTGCGCGCACCGGCCTGCCACGGCTCGGGCCACCGCACCGCGTCACCGCGGTAGCCCTGTTCGGCCGCCGCGTGCAGCGTCCAGTTCGGGTCGTAGAGGTGGGCACGGCCGAGCAGGCACAGATCGGCGCGCCCGGCCAGCAGCAGCGAGTTGACGTCGTCGTAGGAGGAGATGATGCCGACGGCCATCGTCGCGATGCCCGCCTCGTTGCGGATCCGGTCGGCGAACGGCGTCTGGTACGAACGCCCGAACGACGGGGTCTCGTCCGGCGTCACCTGGCCGCTCGAGACGTCGACGATGTCCGCGCCCTCGTCGGCGAACGCGCGCGCGATCTGCACGGCGTCCTTCTCGGTGATCCCGCCGTCGTGCCAGTCGGTGGCGGAGATGCGCACGCTCATCGGCCTGTCCTGCGGCCACACCGCGCGCATGGCACGGAACACCTCGAGCGGGAAGCGCAGCCGGTTGTCCAGCGAGCCGCCGTAGTGATCGGTGCGCCGGTTCGTCAGGGGGGAGATGAACGACGACAGCAGGTAACCGTGGGCGCAGTGCAGCTCGACGAGGTCGAAACCGGCCTGTTCGCTGCGTCGTGTCGCACTGACGAACTCCGCCGTGATCGTGTCGAGGTCGTCGGGGCTCAGCTCGGTCGGCACCTGGCTGACCCCGGGCCGGTACGGCAGCGGGGACGGCGCGACGATCGGCCAGTTGCCGTCCGGCAGGGGCTCGTCCATGCCCTCCCACATCAACCGGGTGGACCCCTTGCGACCGGAATGGCCGAGCTGGATGCCGATGCGCGCCTGGGACTCGCGGTGGACGAAGTCGGTGATCGCCCGCCACCGCGTCGTGTGCTCGTCGGTGTAGATGCCCGTGCAGCCCGGCGTGATGCGGCCGGGCGCCGACACGCAGACCATCTCGGTCATGACGAGGCCGGCGCCGCCGAGCGCCTTACCGCCGAGATGCACAAGGTGGAAGTCGGTCGGGGAACCGTCGACCGCCTTGTACATGTCCATGGGCGAGACGACGATGCGGTTGGGCAGCGTCATGCCGCGCAGCCGGAAGGGCTGGAACATCGGCGGTCGGACCTCGCCGGCGCCGTGCCCGCGTCCGGCCTCGTGCGCGGCGAACCAGCGGTCGACGTCCGCGACGAATTCCGGGTCACGGAGCCGGAGGTTGTCGTAGGTGACGCGACGGCTGCGCGTCATGACGTTGAACGCGAACTGGACGGGGTCCTGGTCCATGTACTGGCCGAGGTTCTCGAACCACTCGAGACTGGCCTGCGCGGCCCGCTGGGTCGACAGCACGACCGGGCGCCGCTCGCGCTCGTAGGCCGACAGCGCCGTGCCGACGTCGGGGTTCTCGTGCAGGCACGCGACGAGAGCGAGCGCGTCCTCCATCGCCAGCTTCGTCCCGGACCCGATCGAGAAGTGCGCGGTGTGGGCCGCGTCGCCGATCAGCACGACATTGCCGTGGCTCCAGCGTGCGTTGCGGACCGTCACGAAGTTGAGCCACTTGGAGTTGTTGAGCAACACCTCGTGCCCGTCGAGCACGTCGGCGAACAGCTCGGTCACCAGCGCCACGGACTTCTCGTCCGACTCGCCGGGCGCGAACGGCCGGTCGGCGAAGGCGTCGAAGCCCGCCTTGCGCCAGACCTCGTCGTTCATCTCGATGATGAACGTGCTGCCGGTGCGGTCGTAGGGGTAGGCGTGGATCTGCATCACGCCGTAGGGCGTCTCGCGGATATCGAAGGTGAAGGCGTCGAACACCTTCGACGTGCCGAGCCACATGTACTTGCAGCGGCGTTGCTCGGCGCCGGCCCCGAACTCATCGGCGTACCGGGTACGGATCGTCGAGTTGACGCCGTCGCACGCCACGACGAGGTCGTAGGCGGCGGCCAGTTCGCCGATGTCGGGTGCGAGGGTGTGGAACCGGACGTCGACCCCCAGCTCGGCGCAGCGGGCCTGCAGGATCTCGAGCAGCCGTTTGCGGCTCATCGCGGCGAATCCGTGCCCACCGCTGGTCATCACGCGACCGCGAAAGTGCACGTCGATGTCGTCCCACCGCGCGAACTCGCGTTCCATCTGCTCGTAGACACGCCGGTCGGCGTGCTGGATCCCGCCCAGCGTCTCGTCGGAGAAGACGACGCCGAAGCCGAACGTGTCACCGGCGTCGTTGCGCTCCCACACGGTGATCTCGTGATCAGGGTTCAGCTGCTTGGCCAGTGCCGAGAAGTACAGGCCGCCCGGCCCGCCTCCGACCACCGCGATGCGCACGACGCCTCCTGGATCTGGTCTGGCCGGGTCAGCGGCTGGTCAGCGAGTCGGCTCGAAGCCGGTACCGCTGCACCTTGCCGGTGGTCGAGCGCGGCAGGTCCGTGACGAAGCGGACGGCCCGCGGGTACTTGTACGGCGCGATACGGCTCTTGGCGAACTGCTGCAGCTGGGCCGCCAACTCCTCGCTCGGCCGGTGGCCATCGGCGAGCACGACGAACGCCGTGACGATCTGGCCGCGCTCGGCGTCGGGCAGCCCGACCACGCCGCACTCCTGCACGGCGGGATGCTCGATCAACGCCTCCTCGACCTCGGGGCCGGAGATGTTGTAACCGGACGAAACGATCATGTCGTCGTTGCGGGCCTGGAAGTAGAAATACCCGTCCGCGTCCTGCACGAAGGTGTCGCCGGTGATGTTCCAGCCGTGCTGCACGTAGGCCGACTGCCGCGGGTCGGCGAGGTAGCGGCACCCGGTCGGTCCCTGCACGGCGAGGCGTCCCGCCGTGCCTGGTGGCAGCTGCTCACCGTCGGGCCCGATGACCATCGCGCGGTAACCCGGCACGACACGGCCGGTCGAGCCGGGCCGGATGTCCTCATCGGCCGCGGAGATGAACACGTGCAGCAGCTCGGTGGAGCCGATGCCGTCGATCAGGCGCAGCCCGGTCGCGTCGTGGAACGCCTCCCAGGTCGCACGGGGCAGATGCTCGCCGGCGGACACCGCACGCCGGAGTGTCGTCAGCCTGTCGGCGACGCCGCCGCGGAGCATGGCCCGGTAACCGGTGGGCGCGGTGAAGCAGACCGTCGCGCCGCAGTCGGCAATGCGCTCGGCCAGTTCGGCAGGCGTCGCCTTCTCGACGAGCGCCATCGCGGCGCCCACCCGCATCGGGAACACGACCAGCCCACCGAGCCCGAAGGTGAAGGCGATCGGCGGGGTGCCGATGACGATGTCGTCCGGGCGCATTCTGACGACATGGCGGCCGAAGGTGTCGGCGATGGCGAGCACGTCGCGGTGGAAGTGCATGGTCGCCTTCGGTCGCCCCGTCGTGCCCGACGTGAACGCCAGCAACGCGACGTCGTCGGCGGCCGTGTCGACCGCCGTGAACGGGCCGCGGTGCTCCGGCAGCCGCCGCAGCAGGTCGCCGGGTTCCGCTCCGCCGAACAACACCGTCCGCGCCGTACCGAGGTCGGCCGCGTGCAGGTCGTCGGCGAACCGGGCGTCGCACAACGCCAGATCCACCCGCGCGATCTCGGCGATGGCCGTCAGCTCGGCGGCGCGCAGCAGCGGCATGGTGGCCACGGCCACCGCGCCGACCTTCAGCACGGCGAGCCAGCACGCGACGAGCCACGGGGTGTTCGGGCCGCGGAGCAGCACCCGGTTGCCCGGCACGACGCCGTGGTCGGCGACCAGCGTGTGGGCGATGGCGTCGGCGTGCTCGCGGAGCCGGCCGTAGGTCCAGTGGTCATCGTCGGCCTGGACGAAGCAGGTCCGGTCGGCGCCGTGCTCGGCGATGACGTCGTCCAGCAACGCCACGGCGCAGTTCAGCCGCTCCGGATACGTCACGTCAGGGTTGTCGAGGAGCAGCTCGGGCCAGCTCCCACGGGACGGCAGGTTGTCCCGGCAGAAGGTGTCGACGTGGGCCGAGCGCGTCAGCCCGTGCTCACCGCCGGTGTCCATGACGGAAGTATTCCGCATTGGTGACGGCAGTCAAGAGCACGCAACATGCGATGGACGTATGACGAGGCGGCCGGCCGGTAGGGTGAGCGCTCGTGACGGCGCTGGTCGACGACGCAGGCTCGCGTGTCCACCAGCCGCGCGCCCTGATCGTCACGCTGTACGGCCTCTACGGCCGGGACGCGGCCGGGTGGCTCAGCGTGTCCTCGATCATCCGGATGATGGCCGAACTCGGCGTGGACGAACCCGCCGTACGATCGTCCATCTCACGGCTCAAGCGGCGCGGGATCGTCGACGCGCACCGGGTCGGCTCGGTAGCCGGCTACGCGCTGTCCGACCGGGCCCGCGAGATCCTCGACGAGGGCGACCACCGCATCTTCGAGCGGCGCCGTGCCGCGGCCGACGAGGGCTGGGTGCTGGCGGTGTTCAGCGTGCCGGAGTCGGAACGGGAGAAGCGCCATCAGCTGCGCTCCAGGCTCGCGTGGCTGGGCTTCGGGACGGTGACGGCCGGTGTGTGGATCGCGCCGGCGCACCTGGAGGCAGAGGCGCGGGAGGTGTTGCGGCGCGCCGGCCTCGACCCCTACGTCGAGATCTTCGCCGCGACCTACCGGTCCTTCGGCGACGTGCGGGACCGGGTGCCGCAGTGGTGGGACCTCGATCGGCTGCAGGAGCTCTACGCGGACTTCCTCGCCGCCTACGCCCCGGTGCTCACTGCCTACAAGCGGCGGCGCCGGGTGGACGATGCGGGGGCTTTCCGCGACTACGTTCGCGCCCTGACCGACTGGCGACGGCTGCCGTACTCCGATC
The DNA here is from genome assembly GCA_963787985.1 of uncultured Actinomycetota bacterium. Lineage (GTDB taxonomy): Bacteria > Actinomycetota > Actinomycetes > Mycobacteriales > Jatrophihabitantaceae > Jatrophihabitans. Next base: position 752,109 of record CAWBEL010000001.1, read on the forward strand.
CCGGGCTCGCGGTGGAGCTGCTGCCGTCCGGCTGGCTCGGCGTCCGCGCCGCGGAGACGTTCTTCGCCCTCCGCACACGCCTCGCCGACCACGCAGCCGGGTTCGCCGACGCCGTGCGCGCGGGTGAGCGGGGCGGCGTGCGGTCGGCGTCCTAACCGTCCTAGCCGTCCTAACCGTCCTGGCCGTCGTTGCCCGGTACCTGGTCGTCGAGGACGGCAAAGCCCTGGATCTCGACCTTGGCTTCGGCGTCCCACAACCGGCTGATCCCGATCCCGGCCATGGCCGGGTAGTCGCGACCGACGAGCTCGCGCCAGATGCCGCCGATCTCGCGGGCGTGGGTCTTGTAGTCCTCCAGATCGGTGATGTAGATCGTGACGCTCGCCAGTCCGTCCGGTCCGGCGCCGGCCGCTCGCAACGCGGCGAGCAGGTTCGACAGGGCCTGGCGGAACTGCTCGGCCACGGTGTCGCCGACGATGCGCCCGTCGGCGTCCAGCGCGGTCTGGCCGGCGAGGAACACCACCGTCCCGCGGCCGACGACCGCGTGCGAGAAGCCCCGCGGCACGGCCAGCTCGGGCGGGTTGACCCGTTCGACGCTCATGCGTGCGTGCTCATGCCTGGACACTCCCGCCGTCGACCGTGATCCCCTGGCCGGTCATGCCGGCGCTGTCGATGCAGAAGCTGACCGCCGCCGCGACCTCGTCGGGCGTGATGAGGCGCCCGATCGGTTGCTTGCGCTCGATCGTCGCCCGTGCCTCCGCCGCGCTGCGGCCGGTCGTGGCGGCGATGTTCTCGATCGTCGCGTCCGTCATCGGGGTGTCGACGTAACCGGGGCACACCGCGTTGACGGTGACCCCGGAACGGGCCAGCTCGGCCGCGGCGGAACGCACCAGTCCGAGGACGCCGTGCTTGCTGGCGGTGTACGCGGCGATGTAAGGCTCCCCGACCCGCGCTGCGGTCGACGCGACGACGACGATGCGCCCCCAGCCGGCCTCGCGCATGGCCGGCACCGCGCGCCGCATGCACCGGAACGGCGTCGTCAGGTTCAGCTCGAGCATGCGGTGCCAGTCCTCGTCGCTCGTCCGGTCCAGCCGGGCCGACATGCCGGCCCCGGCGTTGGCGACGAGGATCTCGGGCGGCCCCCACGTCTGCTCGGTGCGGGCGAACACGTCGTCGACGGTCGCCGGATCGGTGATGTCACCGGCCACGATGAGGGTCGGACCGGCGCAGCGTTCGGCAACGGCCGCGAGCTGGTCACGACTGCGGGCCGTCAGGACCACCCGATGGCCCGCCGCACTCAACCGGGTGGCGATGGCACTGCCGGTGCCGCGTCCGGCGCCCGTCACGATTGCCACCCGCGACGGCGACTCGTCCTCTGCTCGAGCCCTCTCCGTCGGTCGCATCGGCCCATCCTCCCCGTCGCCCGGCTACTGACAAACCCCGTCGACACTCGTCAGCTTCTGGACGACGGGTCAGCGGTCAGTCCCCGACGGCGTCGATGCCGCGCTTGACGAGCAGCGGGTCGGGTTCGGAGACGACCGCGGTGTTCTTCCCCGGGTAGTCGAACTGCGACAGGAAATGCCGCATCGCGTTCAGTCGTGCCCGCTTCTTGTCGTTCGACTTGATCGTGGTCCACGGCGCTGCGTCGCTGTCCGTGCGCAGGAACATCTCTTCCTTGGCGGCGGTATAGGCCTCCCACTTGTCCAACGACTGCAGGTCGATCGGTGAGAGCTTCCACTGCCGCACGGGATCGACCTGTCGGATGATGAACCTGGTGCGTTGCTCCGACTGGGTCACGGAGAACCAGAACTTGGTGACGTGGATGCCGCTGTCGACGAACATCTCCTCCAGTTTCGGCGTCTGGACCATGAACTGTTCGTAGTCGGCGTCGTCGACGAAGCCCATGACCCGTTCGACGCCTGCGCGGTTGTACCAACTGCGGTCGAACAGCACGGTCTCGCCCGCGGTCGGGAGGTACTGCAGGTAACGCTGGAAATACCATTGCCGCTGCTCGCGTTCGGTCGGCTTGCTCAACGCGACGACGCGGGCGTAACGGGGATTCAAGTGCTCCATGAAGCGCTTGATCGTGCCGCCCTTACCGGCGGCGTCGCGCCCCTCGAAGATGATCACGTGCTTGCCGTCGGTCTCGGTCGACCAGTTCTGGAACTTCAGCAACTCGATCTGCAGCAGGTACTTCTGCTCGTCGTAGACCTCCCGGCTGAGCCGCTCGGTGTACGGATAGTTCTCCCGCCAGGTGTCCACCGCACGGCCCGAGGCGTCCAGCAGCTCGGGATCGTCGTCGTGATCGTCACCGATCGTGTGTCCGGCGATCTGGAGGCGGTCGATGTATTCGCGAACGTCCGTCAGCACGGCGCGAGCTTAGGGCGCCCCGATGAACAAGCTGCTCTGGGCCCAAGGAGTTGCTCGGGCAGAGCCGCGTGTCGGATGTCGAGTTGTGACCCGACCTGGTCGCGCTCTCCTCATCGTGGCCCGGCCGTGCCGCACGTTCGGCGAAGAAGTATGCCCCCATGGTGAAGACCAGCATCCCGGCGAGCAGCTGCATCGTGTACGTGACGTTCATCAGTTCACTGATGCGCCTCGAGGAGGCGCGATTTTCCAGCGCGGTGAGCATCATGTAGCCACCCCAGCACCCGAGCGCCGCGGAGCCGATGAAGGCCAGGGACAGCGGAACCCTCAGCGGCAGGGCGCCGGCGCGGGGGAACGCGACCAGCAGCATCCCCGTTACCGTCATCACTGCGAACACGACGTATGCCGCCTCGAGTGCGTAGAAATCGCTAGCGCGGTCGGCGATCTTGGGGGCGGTCAGTCCGCTCGTCGAACCGGTGGCCCACAGCAGATGGGCCGTCAACGGCACGAGCATTACTGCCGAGGCAATCAGAGCCATGGCTCGCTGCACGCCATGCGCCGGACCTTGGGCCGCGAGTCCCGAGATCCTGCCTCGCCACAGGTGTCCCCAGCGCGCGCGTGCATACAGCACGAAGAGGCCACCCAGGGCGAGAGCCTGGACGATGAATCCGGTGTAGACGACGGTGAACACCCACTCGTGCAGGAACGGCCGGCCCGCAGGTCCGCCAGAGGGTGCCGAAGTCCCGCCCAGCAGCCGGGCGCCGAGTTGCAGCGGGTAGCCGACCACGATCGGGCTGAGCAGACCGGTGGCGCCCCATGCCGGAAAGATGAGGAGCCAGCCCGGTGCCCGCCGACCCCATGGCTGGGTGAGCAGCAGAGCGAGCACAACGACCATCGAGTCGAGCAGGGCGCTCTCAATGCTGCCGCCGATCACCGCAGAGTGGGCGATGGTGCTGCCATCGGGGATGCCGACGCGGCTGCCCGACGCCCAGGCGGCCTTCAGCGCGAGATAGGGCACGCACGCAGTGAAGGCCAGAGCGCGCAGGACACGTGCCGCGCTGCGCGCCGGTTCAGGTCGTTTCGTGTCGAGAGTGCATGTAGAGATCACGGCGATTTCCTTTGCTAGAGGACTTCCTGGTGTCCCCAGCGTCGTCGTGGCGCCGCGGTAGCGCGTCGGAGCGCAGGATGGTTGTCGTCCGACCGCGGGATGATCCCTACGCGGGACGGACCAGACCGTGGTCGTACGCGAAGATCACGACGTGGACGCGATCACGCAATCCGAGCTTCGCCAGAATGCGCCCGACATGAGTCTTCACTGTCGCCTCGGACAGGTGGAGCCGCCGCGCAATCTCCGGGTTCGCATAACCGCGCGCGATCTCGCCGAACACCTCGCGCTCACGGGCAGTGAGTACGGCGACCGCGTCGTCGTCACGCTGGCGCGGCTCGCCCCGGGCGAGGTGATTCAGCAAGCGCCGCGTCGTGGACGGCGCGATCACCGCGTCACCGGAGTACACCGTGCGGATCGCCGCGACCACGTCGGCGGCCGAGGCGTCCTTGAGTAGGAAGCCGCTCGCACCCGCCCGCAGGGCGGCGTAGGCGTAGTCGTCCAGGTCAAAGGTCGTCAGCACGATCACCTTGGGCGCGTCGTCTGTCGCGGTGATCAACGCGGTCGCGTCGATGCCGTTCATTCCCGGCATCTGGACGTCCATCAAGACAACATCTGCGGCATGCCGGGACAGCTCGTCCAGCGCCTGCACGCCATTACCGGCCTGCGCCGCGACACGCATGTCGTCGCACGCATCGATCACCATGGCCAGGCCGGTCCGAACCAGCTCCTGGTCGTCGACCAGCGCCACCCTGATGCTCATCAGAAAACTGACGACGACTGCGTGACCCGCGGGAAACAGGCCCGGACCTGAAACCCGCGATCACCCGGCCCCACGCTGAACGTTCCGCCCACCGCGGCGACCCGCTCGCGCATTCCCTGCAGGCCGGAACCGGTCCCCGGCACCGGCATCGGGTCGGGGACCTCACCGCCGTCGTCCACGACGGCGACGACCAGCCCCTGCCGCTGCCAGGTCAACGCCACCACCACCCGCGCACGAGGCCCGGCATGCTTCACGGCGTTGGTCAGTCCCTCCTGCACGAGGCGATACACCGCAAGTTCTGTCGTGGCGCCGAGCGCGAACCGCGCACCGGACTCGCTGAGTTCCGCGTGCACGCCGGCATCACGCACCCCAGCCACCAGGGGCGCCAAGTCAGCCAGGGTCGGCCGCGCCGAGGGACCGGGCTCTTGCTCGCGCAGCACCTCCAGCACCCCGCGTATGTCCGTCAGCGCAACGCGGCCCGCTTCGGCGATAGTCCGCAGCGTCTGAAGCGCCCGCGCTGGATCCCGCTCGGCCACGAACGCGCCCCCCTCGGCCTGCCGGACGATCACTGCGAGCGAGTGCGCCACAATGTCGTGCGTCTCGCGCGCGATGCGTGCACGCTCCTCCAGCACCGCGACCCGCGCCGACTCGGCCCGCTCGATCTCCGTCCGGGCCCTGCGCACCGCCGCAAGTCGGCCCACGTTCCATGCCGTCAGCACGCTCAGGGCGAGCCCGAGCCCAACGTAAAAGGTGACTAGCCAGCCGCCCGCCGCTAACTGACGCAACGCGTCCGCGGTCGATCCCGTCGCGATCGCCACCCCGACGAGCGCGACGGCCAACACGACCCGGCCTCCGGCGACCTCCACGCGCGCCGCGACGCCATGGAGGACGAGCAGGAACGCCAGAGTTGACGGCAGGAACAGCGCCGGCACATGCGTGGGACCGCCGGCCACCTGATCTACGACGCGTCCGTCCGGCGCGAGGACGATCACGAGCATCGCCACGCTCGCTGATGCGTAGGCGAAGGTCGGAGCGAACCGCCGGAACACCGCGCTCGCCTGCAACACAGCGAACGAGGTGACCAGAACGACCGCCCATGCCGTCGACCAGCGCATCCCCTGCGCGCCGCTGATCGAGAGGGCACCGAGAATGACGACGAGCGCAAACCCGGTCAGCGCATCACTCACCTCATCGTGCGCCTTGCGCCAACGATCGACGCGTCCGAGCCAGTGTCCAGGCTCGGTAACAGGCAGGATCACGCCTCGATCGTAAGGCTGAACATCGGTCCACCGGCCGTAAGTGCACTGTGCTTCGGGCGAGACACGCCGGCGTGCGCCGGTAGCTAGTGTCACGATCGGCGGCTCCGTGGTGTCTTCATGCCAACGCAGATAACCAAGGAGGACACGTCATGGCTTTACGCGTTCCGAAGATCGAGCTCCCGACTGAGCTCAGCGAAGGCATGATCAAGCAGCTCGGAGCTGTGCCGGCGCCCGTCGAGGTGGCCTGGCACAACCCTGAGGTCGCCCAGGCCAATCTGGACTACGGAGCCAAAGCAGGTACGTGGGATTCAGTCAATGCGAGCTTGAAGTCTTTCGCGCATATGGCCGTGGCCGCCCAAGTCGGTTGCAGCTGGTGCCTCGATATCGGCTACTTCCAGGCGCAGAACCAAAACTTGGACCTGGCCAAGGCGAGTCAGGTGCCGCGCTGGCGCGAGTCAGAGGTGTTCACACCGCTCGAGCGAGACGTGCTGGAGTACGCCGAGGCGATGACCAATACGCCGCCGAGCGTCAGCGACGAACTATCCGCGGGCCTGCTGGACCGGCTCGGCCCGGCAGCGCTGGTCGAGCTCACCGCACTTATCGCCTTTGCCAACCTGGCGACCAGGAACAACACGGCACTCGGGATCACCTCGCAGGGCTACTCCGCCTCGTGCGAGATTCCGCTTGCTGCGCGCGCGGACGGTCCCAGCCCAAGGTCGGCTGTTTGATGGTGGATCCGTTCATCACTCATCGCAACCTGCTGTTCACGGTCGCCTACGAGATGCTCGGCTCGGCGGCCGACGCCGAGGACGTGCTGCAGGAGTCTTGGCTGCGGTGGGCAAGCGTCGACCACGTACAGGTTCGTGACCCGCGTGCCTACCTCGTCCGTGTCGTCACGCGACAGTCGCTCAACCGGCTACGAACGATGTCCCGCGCCCGGGAGGACTACGTGGGTGAGTGGCTGCCGGAACCGCTGCTGACCAGTCCGGATGTCGCCGAGGACGTCGAACTCGCCGAGAATGTCTCTATCGCGATGCTGACCGTGCTGGAGACACTGGGGCCCACACAGCGGGCCGTGTTCGTGCTCCGCGAGGTCTTCGACGTGCCATACGACGAGATCGCCGAGGCTATCGGGAAGACCCCGGCATCGGTGCGGCAAATCGCGCGACGGGCACGCGAACGGGTCACCGCTCGCCAACCCCGGGTACCGGTGAGCCGGGAGGAGCAACGCGGCGTGGTCGAGCGGTTTCTGCTCGCGCTGCGCACCGGGCAGTTGCAGGACCTCATGGACGTGCTGGCGCCCGACGTCGTGCTGATCGCCGACGGCGGCGGAGTCGCGGCCGCAGTCCTGGCTCCGATCTACGGCGCCGAGCCCGTGGCGACATTGCTCGCGCGTGCGAGCCGTGCCGCTCTGGAGACCACCACCGTCTGGCTCAACGGCGCGCCGGCTGGCCGGATCAGCGTTGACGGCGAGGTCGCCGCTGTGAGCCTGGTCGTGGAGAACGGGCGAGTTGCTCGGGTCTACCTGATGCGCAATCCGCACAAGCTCACCCGACTGGCTGAACCGGCCGGACTCGCCAGATGAACGCCAGCCCCGCGAGCGAGTCGCCAAACCTAAGCCAGCCGTGCAGGAGAGTGGAGTAGCAATGGAGCATGCGGTCGTGATCGTCGGAGGCGGCCCGACCGGGCTGATGTTGGCGGGTGAGTTGGCGTTGGCCGGCGTCGATGTCGCGATCATCGAGCGGCGCGCCAGCCAGGAGCTGCCGGGCTCGCGCGCAGGCGGCTTGCACTCCCGCACCATCGAAGTCCTCGATCAGCGTGGACTTGCCGATCGGTTCCTCGCGCAGGGACAGACCGCGCAGGTGGGGCAGTTCGCCGGGGTCCCTATCAACGTCAGCGACTTTCCCACCCGACATCCCTACTCGCTCGGGCTGTGGCAGAACCACATCGAACGCATCCTGGCCAGCTGGGTCGGTGAGCTGGCCGTGCCGATCTATCGCGGACGTGATGTGACAGGCTTTGAGCAGAGTGATAGCGAAGTCCTCGTCGCGCTGTCCGACGGGCAACCACTTCGGGCGGAGTACGTGGTTGGGTGCGACGGCGGACGCAGCCTGGTCCGTAAAGCAGCCGGCATCATGTTTCCCGGCTGGGACGCGACGACGAGCAGCCTCATCGCGGAGGTTGAGCTCAGCGAAGAACCAGAGTGGGGCACCCGCCGCGATGCCAGCGGCGTCCATTCCCTCGGCCGGGTCGAGTACGAGATCCGCGACGGCGAGATCATTTATGCCGATCATGGTCCGGTACGCGTCCTGGTCACCGAACAGCAGATCGGACCCGCGAATGAGCCAACCCTGGGCGATCTCAGCGAGGCTCTCATCGCCGTCTGGGGCACGGACTACGGAATACACAGTCCGACATGGATCTCCCGGTTCACCGACATGACCCGCCAAGCTGCTGCCTACCGCGAGCGACGCGTGCTGCTGGCCGGCGACGCCGCGCACGTGCATTCTCCGGACGGCGGGCAGGGCCTCCAGCTGGGCGTGCAGGATGCGGTCAACCTGGGTTGGAAGTTGGCCCAAGTGGTCAAACGGATCTCGCCGGAAACCCTTCTGGACACCTATCACGCCGAGCGTCACCCGGTGGCAGCCCGCGTCCTGCGCACCACGATGGCCTACGTCGCACTTCGCCGCCCCGACGAGCGCACAGACGCCCTGCGCGAAACGATCGCCGAACTGCTCACTGCTGATGAACCGCGTCGGCGCGTCGCGGCGATGATATTTGGTTTGGACATCCACTACGAGCTCGGCGATGGACACCCGTTGCTCGGACGCCGCATGCCCGACCTCGACCTCGTGACAGCCGACGGGCCGCTGCGAGTCTTTGCGCTGCTACACGGAGCACGCCCGGTCCTGCTCAACCTCGGCGAGTCGGGCACCTTCGACCTGACCCCGCGGCCTGATCAAGTTCAGCTGATCGACGCCGACTACGTCGGTACGTGGGAGCTTCCGGCCCTCGGCGTAGTGCCTCCCCCCAGCGCCGTGTTGATCCGTCCCGACGGATACGTGGCATGGGTCGGCGAGCAGGGCACGCTGGGGCTTGCAGAAGCGCTCCTCACGTGGTTCGGAACGCCGGATTGCGGCATTGCGGACACGCGAACTCAGGGGTGAGTCCTGCGAAATCGGCCTCCGGCTGCTGACCGCGCCCAGCTGCCAGGAGCGGTGACGTGCTCGACTGAGCCGCTTGGTTGCCAAAGAGCGGGACAAGGCCGAGGCGGGGGTAACGGTCGAAGTACTTGGTCCGCTCGGTCGCTACCCCATGTGCCAACGCGACGCGGTCGCACGCCGCACCGGGATTGATCGTCGGCCCACCCGAGCGTGCAACGTCAACCCGATGAAAACGGTGTCCTCGGGCGCCGGAGGACTCGGTGCTGTGAATGTCGTACACCACGACGAACAGCGGAAGGACAAAGCCGTTTCCCGAACTGTCTCTGTCCTGCGCGGGCACCGCACATCAACCGCTGACGCGGGAGCAAGTGCTAGACCCCCGCCCCGGGGACACCCGCCAGCGCACCGATCTCATCCACCCTCGCCGAATGGAGACCTTGACGAGAGAACACCTCCGAGGCCGGGGTCGTTGCTACCCCTCGCGTCCGCTGCCGACGCTGCGCCTGAATCGACCGAGCCGGTCCCGTCATTCCGACTCGTGGAAGGCACTTACGGCCCTCCATTCGCGCGAGGTCACCCGAATGATTCGGGACCGAAGCGGCCCCACGCGACGAATATGATCAAAGCGAGATAGACCAGGTCCACCAGCACGTGCTTGGGTTCGTGTCGGCGGGCAGTGACGTTCGCCGCCCCGACCATGATCGCCGCGAGACCGACGGTCGCGAGCGGCACCAGGACCGGTGCGATGTTGAGTGCGGCGGGCAGGATGAGACCCACGGCGCCCAGTATCTCGAGCGCGCCGAGGGACTTGACGAAGCCAGGGCTGAAGTCGTTGACCCATCCCCCGCCGGGGGCTTTGGCCAACTTCTCTTGAGGAATCAACAGCTTGTTGGTGCCAGCCAGGAGGAAGACAGCGGCCAGAAGGCCCGCGACAATCCATAGAGCGACGTTCATGAGTTCTCCTTATTGTCCTGCCGGCATGGGGCAGGCTCATGTAGGAATGATGTGATCGGTGTGCGGGCGCGGCGTTGCAAGCGGCGTGCAGCGGTCAATATCCGACAGCCAGGTCACCTCGACGCCAGCCAGCTCGGCAAGCGGGAGCGCACGACCGCGGAGCTCAAAGCCGAGTACGCAGCGGTTCACGATCGCGGGAGTTACAGGTCCGGCGCGGCTATCCGCCGACCGTCGCATCGCACTAGAAGCGGACATCGTCGTCCTGCTCCGTCCCGCTTCCGGAGCGGCGACCGGCAATCGCGTTGGGCCCTCGGTCGGTGAGCCGTTTGGCGTCGACTTCGTCGAGTTGGGCTTGGACCAGCGTCCTCTCCTCCACCGGGTAGAAGAAACCGCGGATGTGCTTGAGCTGCGACGCTGCGCCGAGCTGTCCCATTCGCTTGGGAACCGGGGCGCCGGCATATTCGAGCTGCCCGTGGTCGTGTTCGTCGACTGGGCCGAGCGGCTGACGTATCTCGATGAAAGCCCCGCTGGGACCGCCGACCGTGTACGCGCTCACCTACCGCGTCTGCCTCGGCCTGCAACATCATGACCGCGAGGCGCTCGAACACGGCATCGAGACCGGCGTCGTCACCGCCCTGATACGTGCCGGTCAGCAGCAGCACTATGAACGAGTACAGCGTGATCTCGCCCATCATGAAGGTCCAGTGATCCGGGAACACCTTGTTCAGAATGGGTCGACTGGCCCGCGCGGTCTTGTACCGGTCATCCAAGAACGCGCCCGCGCGCCCCAGCCGGGTCCACGGCCCACTCCCGCACTGGGCGTTTGCCCGGTCCGTCCTCGGCTGACCCAATGCCATCACATCTCCTCGACCGCAGTCCGACGCTCCGCTCTCTCGGACGATCGACGAGCAGTCGTTGTGACATGGCCGAGGCACACGGCTGCGGGGTCGCTTCTGCTTGCTGTCCGCGGTTACAGGAGTCGTGCAGATCAGGGACCGACGGTTCGTCCTGGCGTGCGGCGGCTTCGCCAAGACCTCGTCGCCCCGGCGGCGCATCTGCGATCCGGGCGTCCGGCACCCGACCCGTGTCACAGACGGGCGAACTGAGTCGTCTGATGGTGAGGCAGTTCCAAGAGATCGGAAAGCGGTGGTCATGCGAGTGTTCGTGGCGGGCGGGAGCGGGGTACTCGGTCGGCGGCTGGTGCCGCAACTGGTGGCCCGGGGGCACCACGTGACGGCCACGGCGACGAGCGCGGCCAAGTTAGGCCTGTTGGCGGAGCTCGGTGCGACCGGCGCTGTCATGGATGGGCTGGACCCGGTGTCGGTCGGTGAGGCGGTCGCGACGGCGCAGCCGGAGGTGATCGTGCATCAGATGACCGCGATCTCGGTCGCGCACGCCGGCAAGCCCGACATGAAGCACATGGATCGCTGGTTCGCGACCACCAACCGGCTGCGGACCGAGGGGACCGATCATCTGCTGGCGGCGGCCGAGGCTAGCGGTGTGTCCCACGTGGTGGCACAGGGCTACGCCAGCTGGAACGGCATCCGGGAGGGTGGCTGGGTGAAGTCCGAGCAGGACCCACTCGACGCGATGACCGGCACGGTGGCCGAGCCGGGGATGGCGGCGATGTCGCACGTCCAGAGCGCCGTGGCGAATGCAGGCGGCGCGGTCCTGCGGTACGGCTGGTTCTACGGTCCGGGCGCCACCGAGGACCTGGTCGAACCGATCCGCAAGCGACAGTTCCCCGTCGTCGGCAGAGGGTTAGGGCACACCTCCTGGATCCACCTGGACGACGCCGCGAGTGCGACGGTTCTGGCCGTGGAGCAGCAGGCGCGTGGCGTGTTCAACGTCGTCGACGACGAACCGGCCCCGGCCGCCGAGTGGCTCCCCTACCTGGCCGAGTGCGCCGGAGCGAAGCGACCAATGCACGTCCCCAAGTGGCTGGCCCGGCCGCTGGCCGGAGATGTGGCGGTAATGATGATGACGGAAGGCCGCGGGTTCTCCAACGCCAAAGCCAAAGCCGAGCTCGGGTGGCAGCTGCACTATCCGTCGTGGCGGGACGGCTTCCGGGCGGAGTTGGCATGACGCGGGTCGAGGAGTTCGAGCAGTTGCGGCCGCTGCTGTTCTCGATCGCCTACCGGATCCTCGGCAGTGTGAGCGAGGCCGAGGACGCGGTCCAGGAGAGCTGGTTACGGTACGAGGCGTCCGGCACGGAGGCCACCTCGACGAAGGCGTTCCTCTCGGCCGTGGTCACCCGGATCTCGATCGACGTGCTGCGGTCGGGCCGCCGGCGGCGGGAGACCTACGTCGGCTCATGGTTCCCCGAGCCGCTGCTGACCGACCCTTATGAAGATCCACAGCGGTCGGCCGAACTGTCCGACTCGCTGTCTATGGCAGCGCTTCTACTGCTGGAACGTCTCAGCCCGTTGGAGCGCGCGGTCTTCGTGCTACGCGAGGTGTTCGCTTTCGGGTTTGCCGATGTCGCCTCGGCAATCGGCAGACCGGAGGCGGCCTGTCGTCAGCTCGCCGTACGGGCGCGCCGGCACATGGACGCGGGCCGGCCCCGATTCGCGGCCGACCGTCGTGAGCAGGAGGAACTGGCGGCGCGGTTCTTCGACGCACTCCGCGACGGCGATGTCAACAGCCTGCAGGAACTACTGGCAGCCGACGTGCAGATGGTCGGCGACAGTGGCGGTAAGGCGCCGCAGCTGGCTAGGGCCATCGTCGGCGTCGACAACGTTGCTCGGCTGATGGCCTCCTACTTCCCCCGGCTCGTATTGATCGATGTGACATGGCACCCGCACCAGGTGAATGGTCAACCGGGTGCGATCTTCCGCGACCGAGGCGGCAACGTCCTTTGCGCGATGGCGCTCGACGTACTCGACGGACAGATCCAGACGATCCGTTCAGTAGTCAATCCCGACAAGCTCAGGCACCTAGGGCCTGTCGCCGACGCCTGGGCAATCGCTAACGAGGCAAGCCGCACTCCTCGGCGCACCAATTGAGCGCAAACGGCGAGGCTGACTCGTCTTGATCTTGGCAGACCTCGATACGCAACCGCGTCTAACGAGGCACGCCTATCACCCACAGGAGACTTCGTGACCGCTCGGATCCTCGTGATCTCCGGAACCACCAGGACCGCCTCGGTCATCGCCCTGCGCCGCTTGATCGCCACAGCGCACGCGGTTCTGCTCTGCACCCCTGAGTACGCAAGCACCCTTCCTGGGGCGTTCAAGAACCCGCTCGACTGGACTGTGAGGGGCACCGAATTCACGGCCGACGTCGTAGCTGCCGCGTGTCGGCACGTACCGATCAACCACGCCGCGATCGGCGACGACGACACGATCAGCGACCCGCGGTTCCCGCTGAGATCACCCGAACACTGCGTCAACTCGCCGAGTATGTCGCGACGGGGCGGTCGGAGACGCCGAGCACTGGCTAATGGCCGTACCAGACCTGCGCAGGAGCATCCGGGACCACTCGTTGTCGCTCGTGCTCAATCAACTCAAATTCGTTCATTAAGGAGTTCGCCATGAAGGTATTGCTTGCTGGCGCCACCGGCGCCATTGGCATCCCTCTGTCGCGCACGTTGCTTGCAGCGGGCCACGAGGTTCTCGGGATCACCCGCTCTCCTGCGGGCGGTGCGAAGCTCAGCGCCGCAGGGGTCCAGCCCATCATCGCCGACGCGCTGGACCGACCAGGGCTGCTGACCGCAGTGGAAGGCGTGTCGGCGGACGCGGTGGTGCACCAACTCACCGCGCTGACCAAGGCACCGGCCAAGCACAAGGACATGACCCAGACCAACCGGCTGCGCACCGAGGGCACGAAGAGCCTGCTGGACGCCGCGCGCGTCGTCGGCGCCGGTAAGTTCGTCACGCAGTCGATCATCTTCGGCTACGGGTACACCGACCACGGCGACAAACTCATCACCGAGGACGATCAGTTCGGGCAGCCCAACAGCGGCAAGGCCAACCCGCACGTCGCCGCCATGCTCAGCAACGAGAAACTAGTCGGCGAGGCAGAAGGCATCACGGGCATCTCCCTGCGGTACGGCCTGTTCTACGGCGCCGACGTGCAGACGTACGCCACGCTGTTGCGGAAGCGCAAGCTGCCTATTGCGACCAAGCGGACCAACCCGCTGTCCTGGATCCACATAGACGATGCGGCCAGCGCGACTGCGGCCGCCCTCGAGTGCGGCAACGCCGGCGCCTACAACATCGTCGACGACAAGCCCGCTTCCTGGAGCGAGATGTTCACCTCGATGGCCACCGCGCTCGACACCCCGGCGCCACGCGCCCTACCGGTTGGCCTCATCCGCTTCGCAGCACCGTACGTCGCCACGATCATGCTGGACACCTCGATGCGTGTCTCCAACGCCAAGGCAAAGTACGAACTGGGCTGGAAGCCCGAGTATCCGACGCTACGCGAGGGACTGTCGGCGATGAAGACCCAGCTGAAAGCTTAGGCGACCAGATGACCGAGAACGCGCTGCAGGCCTTGAGACGCAGCAAGATCGCACTGCTGACGACCTACAAGCGCGACGGGACCGCGGTCAGCACGCCGGTGAGCATTGTCGTCGACCGGGACGCGGAGGTGGCGTACCTCCGTACCTACAGCCACACGGGCAAAGCCAAGCGGCTCCGGCGGAACGCTACCGGGTCGCGCAGCAGGTAACCGCGGTCGACGGCGGTGCGCACCGCCGCGGACAGCGTCCGCTGGATGTGCCGGATCGTTCCGGCCGACAGGCCGTGGGCGAGGCAGTCGCGATACATCGCCTCGACCTGCTCGGCGGTGAGCCGCTCGATCCGGGTCCGGCCGAGCGTGCGCAGGACGTGCGGTAGGTCCGAGCGGTACCCGCGCACCGTCGACGGCCGTACTACGAGCTCGCGTCCGGCGATCCACTCCTCGAGCCACGTCGTCACCGTCCGGGTCTTCGTCCGGCGGACGCCGGCGTCGCGTTCGTGCTCGAGTTCGCGGACCTTCCTGGCCACCACGTTCTCAGGGTCCACGCCGAGCGAGACCTCACCGCGCCAGGAACCGTCGGCCTGCCGGTAGATGGTGCTGCGCCCGGCCGCCGCGCGCCGTCCCGTCACGAGGCCCGATCCACCAGCGACGCCACGTAGGCGTCCACCGCCGACCGCGGCACCAGCCGCCGCGAATCGATGCGCACCGTCAACCAGCTCGCCGCCCTTGATCGGGCCGTCGTAGAGCTTGGCGCGCGAGATGCCGAGCAGCCGGGCCGCCACAGCCAGGTCCAGCAGCACCGGCGGCTCGACGGCCGGCGCGGGCGCAGCCGGGTCCTCGGAGAGCGCAGCAGCAAGCCGCCCCCACTGTGGCCCCCACCAGACAACGAAACGATCTTGAGGGTGCTCCAGCCCCCGAAATCCGGAGCCGCCTGCGGGATTCGAACCCGCGACCAACCGCTTACAAGGCGGTTGCTCTGGCCAACTGAGCTAAGGCGGCGTTCGCGCACGAGGTTACGGAACCCTGGCGCCGGTGCGCCACGAAGGTACCGGCAGACTACCTACGGTCGCGTAACCACGAGCCGCACGACGGAGGAGCACCGAGCGTGAGCCGACTGCACAAGCCCAAGGCCGGATTCTGGATCAGGCTCTGTGTGGCCATTCTCTACCCGATCGACAGCGCGCTGTTCCGCATCCGGTTCCGGCACCTCGATCGGGTGCCCAGCCCGGATCAGGGTGGCGTGCTCATCGCGCTCAACCACCTGTCCTACGTCGACACCATCCTCATGGCGCGCTTCGTGTGGCAGTCGGGACGCGTGCCCCGCTTCATGATCAAGGCCGGCGTGTTCGGGTGGCCGGTCATCGGGCGCATCATGCGCGGCGCCGGTCAGATCCCGGTCTATCGCGGCACCGACGACGCGTCGAAGTCGTTGCGCGAGGCCGTCGTGGCGCTCGAGCGCGGCGAGGCGATCGTGATCTATCCCGAGGGCACCACGACCAAGGACCCGACGAACTGGCCGATGCAGGCCAAGACCGGCATCGCGCGTTTGGTCCTGCTCTCCCCCGACACCCCGGTCGTGCCGGCCGGGCAATGGGGCCCGCACAAGATGGGCGGGTTCAGCCTCCAGCGGCTCGGACGCCGGCGCACGGCCCAGGTCAGCGTCGGACGCCCGCTCGACCTGTCGCGTTACCGCGGCGCCGAGCCGACGCAGGAGACGCTGCGCGAGATCACCGACGTGATCATGGCGGCCGTGCGCGACGAGGTCGCCGAGCTGCGCGGCGAGACGCCGCCCGCGGAGTTCTTCGTCCCGCGACGTAAGTACGTCGACAAGTACGCCAACCAGCGCTGAGCGCGGGTCAGGACGACGCGGGCTGCTTCAACCGCGTCCGGGCCCGACTGTCGGCGTCGACCGGCACCATGCGCCCGGCCTTGGCCAGCCCGAACGGCGGCATGTTCGCGTACACCGCCTCGTACTCGCCGGCGCGCACGAGGTAGGTCTCGTGCCAGATGCCGCTGCGGTTGTCCTTGCCGACGCGCCGCCAGTAGTTCCGCCACGCCACCGCGTGCGGATCGGTGTCGTCGCGGGCGAACCGCTCGAGGTGCTCGAACGACCGCCAGTACTGCACGATCGTCGGGAACCCGAACTCGTAGCCGAGCAGCCCCTTGTCCGGATTCGCCGTCAGGTGGTCGAGCATGTGCTTCATCCCGCGTCGGCCGCCGATGTCCCGGAACCACCGGATCGGGTGACGGGCCTCGGGTCGCGTTCCGATGAGGAAGACGACGAAGTCGCCGTCGATGACCCCACGCTGCCGGCCCTGCACTGGCTTGCCCATGACCGCCCCTCTCAGCCGCGACGGCGCCGCGCGACCTCGGCCAGCGTAACCGCGGCGGCGACCGATGCGTTGAGCGATTCGGCCGAACGCGACATGGGGATCGAGACGGTGAGATCGCAGGTCTCGCCGACGAGGCGGCTGAGGCCCCGTCCTTCGGACCCGACCACGACCACCATCGGTTCGGACGCCATCTCGAGGTCGTCGAGGGAGGTCGTGCCGTCGGCGTCGAGGCCGGCGACGAACAGACCGGCGTCCTTGCAGTCCTTCAAGGCGCGGACGAGGTTGGTCACCTGCGCGACGGGCAACCGAGCGGCCGTGCCGGCCGAGGTGCGCCACGCGGTCGGGGTGATGCCGGCGGAGCGGCGTTCGGTGATCACCACGCCGTGCGCGCCGAAGGCCAGCGCCGAGCGGATGACGGCGCCCAGGTTGCGCGGGTCGGTCACCCCGTCGAGAGCCACGAGCAGCGGTGGTGTGCCCGACTCGGTGGCCTGCGCGAGCAGGTCGGGCAGCGGCGTGTACGAGAACGGCGGAACCTGCAGCGCGATGCCCTGGTGCAGGATGCCGCCCGTGCGCCGGTCCAGCTCGGCGCGACTGATCTCCAGCAGCGCGATGCCGCGATCACCCGCGATGTGCACGGCCTCGGTCAACCGCTCGTCGCTGTCCAGCCCCTGCGCGAGGTAGAGCGCGGTGGCCGGGATACGGGCGCGCAGCGCCTCGACCACCGGGTTGCGGCCGACGAGCAGCTCGGCCGCCTGGGTGTCCCGCGACGAGCGTCCGGACGCGCCCGAGCGCCGCTCGGCTGCTGCCCGGCGCGCGGCCGGATGACCGGTGCGCGCCTCGGCGGGCGGCGTCGGGCCCTTGCCCTGCAGCCCGCGTCTGTTCTGCCCACCCGAGCCGACCTGCGCACCCTTCTTGGACTTGCGGATCGCCCCCTGGCGCTTCGAGTTGCCGGCCATCAGGCGAGGCTCCAGCGCGGGCCGTCGGGGGTGTCCTCGACGACGACGCCGGCGGCGGTCAGCTGGTCGCGCACGGCGTCGGCGGCGGCGTAGTCCTTCCGCGACGCGCGCAGCCGTCCGCTGGTCCAGCGCGACCCGCACGAGCTTGTCGATGACGTCGGTGACATCTGCTCCGCCGCCGGAGCCGGCCCACGCGTCCGGGTTGATGCCCAGCACCGAGGTCATGGCCAGCACCTGGCCGAGCGCCTCGCGCACCGTCTCCTTGGCGCCGTCGGCGAGCGCGGTGTTGCCGGCCCGGACGGTCTCGTGCAGCACGGCGAGCGCAGCCGGCACACCGAGGTCGTCGTCCATCGCCCGAGCGAACGCATCGGGCACCGCACCGTCCACCGGTCCCACCGCCTCGCCTGCCTTGGTCGTGAAGTTCTCGATGCGCCGGTACGCGCCGGCGGCCTCGTCGAGCGCGGCGGGCGAGAACTCCATCGTCGAGCGGTAATGCGCCGAGCCGAGGTAGTAGCGCACCTCGACCGCGCGCCACTGCGTGACGATCTCGCGCACCTGCAACGTGTTGCCCAGCGACTTGCTCATCTTCTCGCCGGCCATCGTCACCAGGCCGTTGTGCATCCAGTAGTTGGCGAAGCCGTCGCCCGCGGCACGCGACTGGGCGAGCTCGTTCTCGTGGTGCGGGAAGACGAGGTCGAGGCCGCCGCCGTGGATGTCGAAGCTCGGGCCCAGGTACTTCGTCGCCATCGCCGAGCACTCGAGGTGCCAGCCCGGGCGGCCGGCACCCCAGGGGGTGGGCCAGGACGGTTCGCCCTCCTTGGCCGCCTTCCACAGCGCGAAGTCGCGCGGGTCGCGCTTGCGGTCGTCGCCGACGGAATCGCCGGCCGCCTGCATCTCGTCCATGCGCTGCCCCGACAGCGATCCGTAGTCGGGCCACGACCGCACGTCGAAGTAGACGTCGCCGCCGGCGACGTAGGCGTGCCCGCGCTCGATGAGCCGGTGCATGAGCTCGACCATCTCCGGGACGTGCCCGGTGGCTCGAGGCTCGTAGCTCGGCGGCAGGCAACCCAGCTGCTGCTCGGCGGCGATGATCTCGCGCTCGTTGCG
Organism: uncultured Actinomycetota bacterium; assembly: GCA_963787985.1. GTDB lineage: Bacteria > Actinomycetota > Actinomycetes > Mycobacteriales > Jatrophihabitantaceae > Jatrophihabitans. The sequence goes on from CAWBEL010000001.1 coordinate 770,578, forward strand.
GAACGCCAGCGCCCACCACGGCTCGCCGGCCCCGGCCGACTTCGCGATGATCTTGTCGTCGATGTCGGTGACGTTGCGGACGAAGGAGACCTCGTAGCCGCTGTGCTCCAGCCAGCGTCGCAGCACGTCCATGCCGACCCAGTTGCGCACGTGGCCGATGTGCGGCGGTCCCTGGACGGTGAGGCCGCACAGGTAGATCGACGCCCTGCCGGGGCGGAGGGGCTCGAAGGCCCGCAGCGACCGGGTCGCGGTGTCGTAGAGATGCAGGCTCACCCGACCATGGTACGGACCGTTACGGACCACCGATCGCGCTTCGGCCTGCCTCGCGGTCCCTGACCGATCGCTAGCGTCGGGGCATGGACGAGCCCCGCCTGCGCCCAGAGTCCGTCGTCGTCGCCTCCGGCCGCCCTGACTCCCCAGGAGCCCCGGTCACCACGCCCATCGTCCTGACCGCGCCGTATAGGTACGCCCCCGACGAGAACGCGTACTCGCGCAGCGCCGGGACCGAGACGCAGGCGGCCTTCGAGAAGGTCGTCGGCGAGCTCGAGGGCGGCACTGCACTGGCTTACGCCAGCGGCATGGCCGCCATCGCTGCCGTCGTGGAGAGCCGGCCGGCGGGGTTCGTCGCAGTGGCACCCGACGGCGCGTACTCCGGTGCGGTGTCGATCTTCGCCGAGCAGGAGCGCCTGGGCCGGGCGACGGTACGACGGGTGGACGTGGCCGACACCGATGCCGTCGTCCGCGCTGTCGACGGCGCCGACCTCGTGTGGCTCGAGACGGTCACCAACCCGCTGATGGCGGTGCCGGACGTTCCCGCGATCGCCGCCTCGGCGCACGAGCACGGCGCGATGGTCGCGGTGGACGCCACGTTCAGCACGCCGCTCGGCGTGCGTTCGCTGGATCTCGGCGTCGATGTCGTCATGCATTCCGCAACGAAGTACCTGGCCGGGCACTCCGATCTGCTCATGGGCGTGCTCGTCACCCGCGACGCCGACCTGCACGCCGAACTGTTCGCCCGGCGCTCGCTGACCGGCGCGGTCCCGGGTGCATTGGAGAGCTATCTCGCGACGCGCGGTGTCCGCACCCTGGCCCTGCGCTGGGAACGCGCGCAGCAGTCCGCGGGCGTGCTCGCGGAGCGGCTCGCCGCACACCCCCGTGTGGCACGCGTCCGGTACCCGGGCCTCCCCACCGACCCGGGACACGCGATCGCCACCCGCGACCATGCCGGGTACGGCGCGATGATCGGATTCGAGATCGACGGCGGCGCCGAGGACGCCGAACGGGTGTGCGCGGCACTGCGCTTGATCACGCACGCGACGAGCCTCGGCGGCGTCGAGTCCCTGCTCGAGCGTCGCGCCCGGCACGCCGTCGACGCCGGCTTCGGGACGCCGCCGAACCTCTGCGGCTCTCGGTGGGCATCGAGCACGTCGAGGACCTCTGGTCCGATCTGCGACGGGCCCTCGGTAGCGGGATGTAGTCTCGCCGACTCGACGGTGTCGCGCCGCGATCGGGAGGTGTCGGTGGACGAGCCGAAGCCGCAGGCGCTCGACGGCGAAGGGGAACCGCGCGTGAACTGGTCTTGGCGGTACTGGCAGCCCTGGGCCGCGGCGAGCCTCGTCTCGTGGGCCATCTGGCTGTCGGTGCTCATCACGCACAGCGACCATCCGACGCAGGGGTTCTGGCCGATTTGGGTGACCTTGCCCTGGGGTGCGGTGCTACTCGGAAATGCCGGTCGCCCCAGAAAATAATTACGGTTCGTACGTGCAGCACCAGGTTCGTAGACCACATTCTTCGGCTGTGCCAAGCTGGCCGCCACCCGGGGGCCATTCCAATTCGTTGCCGAAGGAGATCGCACGTGGACACCGAAGAACGCACGCAGTTCCTGAACAACTACACCAAACTGCTCATCGCGAGCTGGTCGGACGAGGCGCTCAGCGACCGCCTCGTGCTCGACCCGAAGAGCGTCATGGCGCAGTTCGGCCTCGCCGTGCCGGACGACGCCAAGGTCGAGGTCGTCCGGCAGATCCCGCCGGACCACGACAAGCCCGACGAGGAGTTCCAGGTCCGTCTCTGGGAGCAGGGCCTCACGACCGGCTACTACGAGATGCACATCCCGGAGACGCCGCAGATCGACATGAGCGAGCTCGACGAGAGCGAGCTCGAGGCGGTCGCCGGCGGGTGGAGCATCTCCTGTTGCAGCTGCACTCCCTGCTGCTGCTGCGCCTGAGCGCATCGCCGCGACGGGCGGGCACCGCCTGGTGCCCGTCCGTTCACGCCGTCGTCGGGGCGGGGCGCGTCGCCGACACCAGGTAGGCCCGTGGCGCGTCCGCGGGCGGGTTGGCGTACGGCCAGGGTCGGGAACTCGGTGCGACGTCGCGCGGGTGCGCGACCACCACCGGGTCCCAGCCGGTCGAGGTCAGGAATTGTGCGGGCTCGTCGGTCCCGAAGCGGAACGGCGTGCGCGCCTGCTCGAGCCCCTGCAGCAGCGGTTGCATGGTGGCGCTCGCGAGCAGCGACGTGCCGACCAGATCGCCGGCGAGCCGGCTGCCCGGCGCCGACAACTCGGCGGCACGCGTGAGCACGCGGTGCGCTGCCACCGGGTCGAGGTAGAACAGCAGACCCTCCACGAGCCAGCACGTCGGCAGCTCGGGATCGAAACCGGTGTCGAGCAGCGGGGCCGCCCACTCGCCGGCGAGGTCCGCACCGACGGCGTGCCTGGTGCAGCGCGGCTCGGCCCGGGCGGTGCCGAGCAGGGTCTGCTTATAGGCCAGCACCGACGGCCGGTCCAACTCGTAGACGACGGTCTCGGCCGACCACGCGAGCCGATAGGCGCGAGTGTCGAGACCGGCCGCGAGCAGCACGACCTGGCCGAGCCCGTCGGCCACCGCCTCGGCGCACCAGCCGTCGAGCCACCACGTGCGCAACGCGAGGAACGGGTTGCCCGCGCCGCCCTGCTGCTCGAGCGCTGCGAAGCCGCTGCGGCCGGCGAGCAGGGCCGCCCACGGATCGTCGAACAAGCGGTCCGGGCCGTCGCGATTCGACGGCCCGCGCCGCTGCCATCCACTGCGCGGTGCCGGCCACGTCGCGTTCCTACCGGAGTGCGGCTGGAGCGGTCAATCGAAACAGTTCCCTGCAACCGCCGCTGCTGCGAAACTACGGACGCGGGTCGAAGGAGGATGATCATGACGGGAACGATGGCGCGGATGTCGGGGCTGACGAACACCGTCACCGACACGCGGGGATACCTCGGCTGGCATCTGGCCGCCTTCGCCGACGACCTCACCGCGGACGTCTCGCCCGTCGACATCGGCGACCAGCGCCTTGTCGCCGTGCGTACCGGCGACGACGGCGACCGGATGCGCGTCTTCGACGCCACCTGCCCGCACCGCGGCGCGCACCTCGGCCACGGCGCTCGCATCTCGCGCGGCTGCCTGCTCTGCCCGTTCCACGGCCGGCGCGTCCACCTCGGCACCGAGGAGCGCGGCGTCTACCGCGTCGCCGAGCACGAGTCGCTGCAGGTCGGCGACGCCCTGTTCGTCCGGCTCAACAGCGGACCGGACCACGGTTTTCGCGCCGCGCTCACCGCGCTCTCCGAGACACACCTGATCAGAGCCGGCTTCACCCGCACGATCGGCGTCGAGAGTTCCGTCGTCGTCGAGAACGCCTTCGACCCAGAGCACTTCGCGCCGGTGCACGGCATGAGCGACATCCCGGCGATGGACCCGCAGCCGGGCCCGGACGGCGAGCTCGTCGTCGACAGCGAGCTCAGGACCCGCGGTCGGGCGATGTGGCAGCAGTCCGGCGACGGGGCCGCGACCTTCCGGTTCCTCGCGCGGGCGTACAGCCCCACCCTGGTCGTGACCCAGGTCGGCGCCGAGGCCGACGCGCCGTTCTTCCTCACCGGCACGGCGCCCGCCACGGCACCCGGATCGGCAGCCGGGTGCATCGCCCGCGTTGCCGTCGCCTTCCGCCGCCCACCCGACGGACGCAACCCGTCACCGCTGTACGTGGCGGGCTTGATCGCCGGGTCGATGAAGGCCTTCCGCGAGGACATCCCGATCTGGGAGAACCTCGCGCGCGACCACCTCACCAGCTACGACGAGCGCGATCACGTCGTACACACCTTCCGCGATTTCGTGTCCCGTTTCCCCCGCACCGGCTGAGACGAGGACGGCGGCATGAACTGGTCGAGGCGCTACTGGTGGCCGTGGATCGCCGCGAGCATCGTCAGCTGGGCGATCTGGGCGGCCGTCCTCGTGACCCAGCCCGGTCACCCGAGAAACGGGTTTTGGCCGATATGGGTGACCGTGCCGTGGGGTGCCGTTCTGCTGGCCCAGGCGGGCCGGACAAGAAAGTAATTACGGATTCCCGATTCCCCTTTCCGCCCATTTACCGCGCCATCCGCGTTGTGCCATGCTGCCCGCGACCGGGGGCCTTCAGACACGTCGGGAAAGGACGAAACATGGACACCCAGGAGAAATCCCAATTCATCAACAATTACACCAAGCTGCTCATTGCGGCCTGGTCGGACGAATCGCTGAGCGACCGTCTCGTGCTCGACCCGAAGGGCGTGCTCGCCCAGTTCGGACTCGCCGTCCCCGACGACGCCAAGGTCGAGATCGTCCGGCAGATCCCGCCGGACCACGGCGAGCCGAACGAGGACTTCCAGATCAACCTCTGGGAGGAAGGCCAGACGAGCGGCTACTACGAGCTGCACGTGCCGCAGACACCGCAGATCGACATGAGCGAGATCGACGAGAGCGAGCTCGAGGCAGTAGCAGGCGGCTGGAGCATCTCCTGTTGCTGCTGCAGCCCGTGCTGCAGCTGCGCCTGATTCCGAGGCGGCGAACGGCCGGCGACCTGCCCTCGCGTCGAAAGATTACGGATCGCGTCGCAACCTTCTGAGTCGCCTATCCGCTGTGCCATGCTTCCCGCAACCGGGGGCCCGGAATTACCACGAGGGGAGCACTCATGGACGCCCAGGAGAAATCGCAGTTCATCAACGACTACACCAAATTGCTCATTGCGACGTGGTCGGACGAAGCGCTCAGCGACCGTCTGGTGCTCGACCCGAAGAGCGTGCTCGCCCAGTTCGGTCTCACCGTTCCGGACGACGCCAAGGTCGAGGTCGTCCGGCAGATCCCGCCGGAGCACGGCGAGCCGAACGAGGACTTCCAGATCAACCTCTGGGAGCAGGGCAAGACCACCGGTTATTACGAGCTGCACGTGCCGCAGACACCGCAGATCGACATGGCGGAGATCGACGAGAGCGAGCTCGAGGCGGTAGCCGGCGGCTGGAGCATCTCCTGCTGCTGCTGCACCCCGTGCTGCAGCTGCGCCTGATTTCCACCTGAACCGCATCCGGACGGGCAGGCCACCTCGGTGCCTGCCCGTCCGGTGCGTCTCGGCCCGGCGCCGACGCCGCGGCCGAGCCCGGCGGCAACCGGCCGTCCGGATCGAACCGAGAAGGAGCCGTCCATGTTGCACGGCCTGTCGTTCCTGCCCGACTGCACGCCCGACACCAAGTCCCCTGCCGATTACTTCAGCGACGCGGTGCGGTTGTCGGTGATGGCCGACCAGGCCGGCATGGGCGCGGTCAAGATGACCGAGCACTACATGCACGCCTACGGTGGCTACTGCCCGAGCCCGCTGAACTTCCTGTCCTACGTCGCGGGGCAGACCAGCTCGATCCGGCTGATGACCGGTTGCGTGCTCCCGGCGTTCCGGCACCCGATCCAGCTCGCCGCCGAGGCCTCGATGCTCGACGTGCTCAGCGGCGGCCGCCTGGACCTCGGCGTCGCACGGGCCTGGCTGCCGTTCGAGTTCGCCGCGTTCGGCGTCGAGCTCGACGACAGCCGTGAGCTGTTCACGGTCGGGGTCGAGACCCTCGTCCGGCTCTGGACGGAGGAGTCGGTCAGCGTCGACAACCGCTTCTTCTCCTTCGAGAACGTCTCGAGCATGCCGCGACCGATCCAGACCCCGCACATCCCGCTGTGGGGCGCTGCCGTGCTGAGCCCGGAGAGCTTCGTCAACCTCGGCAAGGCCGGCCGGAACCTGCTGCTGCCGAGCTCGTTCGCCGGACACACCAAGACCAAGCAGTTCATCCGGATGTACCGCGACGCCTTCGCACAGGCCCACCCGGACAAGGGCCGCGGGCAGGTGGCGCTGAGCACCCCGATGCTCATCGCCGACACGCACGCCGAGGCGATGGAACTCACCGATCACTACCTGCAGCGCTACCTCGAGGTGTGGACGTCGGCGGCGGAGTCGTGGAACACGGTGCGGTCGAGCAACTACCAGGCCTACACCGGCATGGCCTATGCGCTGCGCGCCACGAACGCCAAGCAGATGCGCGAGGGCGGAGTGGGCGTCTTCGGCACACCCGAGTCGGTGACCCAGCAGATCGGCGAGCTGGGCGAGGAACTCGACTTCGACCGTGCACTGTGGCAGATCGACTTCGGCGCGATGCCCGGTGAGATCGCCGAGACCACGCTCAAGCACCTGACGTCGACGGTCATCCCGGCCCTCGACGACTGAGCTTCACCGCGACTCGGGTCATCGAGTCACAGCGTCAGCGGGTGGCGGTCGGCCCACGGCCGCAACCGTTCGATCTCGGCAGCGAGGGCCAGCATCGCCGACTCACCCCATGGTCCGCCGACGAGCATCGTCCCGATCGGCAGGCCGCGCCCGTCGATGTGCGTCGGCAGCGAGATCGCGGGCAGGCCGGCGAGATTCGCCGCGGTCGTGAACGCCGTCATGCGGATCAGGTCGAACGACGCCGAGGCGGGGTCCTCGTGCATCAGCTGCATGATGCGGCCGGCCTCCGGCGGCGGCCCGGTCATGGTCGGGCACAGCAGGACGTCGAAGTCCCTCCCCCACGCCGACGCGAGCCGGTGCGCGTAGGCCTCGACCCGGCGCAGCGCTGCGGTGAAGGCGAGGCTGTCGGTGGCCTCGGCCCGGGCGCGGGCCGCCTGCGTCTGCGGCTCGACCGCGGACCAGTCGACGCCGTCGTAGGCCGCGAGCCCGGCCGCCTGCAGCACGAGGAATCCGCCCAGCGCCGACGGCGTCAGCAGCTCGAGTTCGACGTCGACAATGGCATGCCCGGCGTCGGACAGCGCGCCGGCGAGATCGCCCACCGCGCCGGCGTAGGACGGTTCGACGGGCAGGCCCATCGGGGCGCGTCGCAGGACGCCGACGCGCAGGCGCGGGAAGTCTTCACCGACCTCGGCGGCGAAGGGTCGCATGGGTGGCGGGGCCGCCGCCCACGCCGCCGGATCCGGTACCGCCACCACGTCCAGCGCCGCCGCGGCGTCGAGCACGGTGTGCGTCAGGAAGCCCTCGCACACCAGCCCGTCCCATGGCCGCTGCCGGTTCGGCACGCGCGCACGACTCGGCTTCAACCCGACCACGCCGGTGCACGCCGCCGGTACCCGGATCGAGCCGCCGCCGTCGTTGCCATGGGCGATCGCGAACATGCCGGCGCTCACCACCGCGGCCGCGCCGCCACTGGAGCCGCCCGGCGTGAGCGCGGGGTCCCACGGGTTGCGGGTGATCCCGTGGCGCAGGTTCTCGGTCGTGGGCAGCGTGCCGAACTCCGGCGTGTTCGTACGCCCGCACAGCACGAAGCCGGCACGGCGCAGGGCCGTGACCACCGGGGCGTCCCGGCGCGTCGGCTCGTGGCCCGCGCCGCGCGAACCGAAGGTGGTGGGCCACCCCGCGACGGGCGTCAGGTCCTTGATCGGGATGGGCACCCCGAGGAACGGCGGCAGGTCCTCGCCGCCGGCGTCGAGCCGCTCCTGGGCCCTCCGCGCGCCCGCGCGGGCGTCGTCCTCGTCGAGCCAGACCACGGCGTTGAGGGCCCCGTCGCGGGCCGCGACCCGGTCGAGGCAGAGCTCGACGAGCTCGACGGCGCCGATCTCGCGCTTGCGCAGGGCCGCCGCCGCGGCCACAGCAGTGGACAGCGGGTCGGGCCCACTCACGCCGCGGGTTCGGTCAGCCGTACGCGGTACTCGGTCAGTCCGCGCGGCACGATGCTCGGGCGCCACCTGGGCTCGACATCGTCGACCGGCGCGATGGCGTCGTAGTCGCGGGCCATGCCGGCGAACAGCGCGGCACCGGCGGCCCGCACGATGGCCGCCCCGGGACAGTGGTGCACGCCGGCCCCGAAGCCCAGCTGACGGTTGGGCGACCGGTCCAGGCGCAGCGCGCCCGGGTCGTCGAAGACCTCGGGGTCGCGGTTGGCGGCGGCGAGCACGACGAGCGCCTGGGTGTCGGCCGGGATCGACCCGCTCGGGAGGTCGAGCTCGGAGGTGGTGCGGCGCGCGACGAACGGGATGGGCGACTCGAGGCGCAGCACCTCGTCGACGAAGGCCTCGGCCGCAGTCCGCTCGGCCAGTTCACCGAGCAGTTCCGGTTCCCGCGCCAGAAACATCGTGCCGGTCGCGGCGAGGTTGGCCAGCGGCTCCCACGCCCCGATCACGACGAGCATCAGGGTGGACGTGCGCTGACCCACGTCGAGCTCGTCGGAGGCCCAGAACCGACCGAGCGGCGTCTCCGGGGTCCGCGCGCTGATCTCGGCGCGGCGGGTGAGCAACTGGGCGAGGATGCCGGACGCCTTGCCCGCGCGCGCCTGCCCGGCCGGGTCGGCCAGCGGGTTGAGGTTCCCCGACGCCGCGGTGATGAGCATGGTGAACTGCGCCCATTCCGACGGCGCGAGGTCCAGCAGTTCGGCGAGCACGCCGGTGGCGAAAGGGCGGCCGATGTCGGCCACGACGTCCACGTCACGCCCGCCGAAACCTCGCGTCGTCGCGGTGGCCACCGACTCGATCTTCGGTGTGAGCTCGCGGACCGCGGCCGGACCGATGAGCGGTGTCGCCGCCGCGCGCAGGCGCGTGTGCTCGGGCGGGTCCGAGGTGAGCATCGACGGCGGCAGCGGGTCGACCCGCTGCCGCTGGTCCTGCGCGTTCGAGACGCCGCGGTCGCGCAGCAGCGCGTCGGCGTCGGCGTAGGTGACCGCGAAGGTCATGTGCGAGAACGGGTCCTCGAACAGCGGCTGGTGCTCGGCGATCCAGCGGTACGCCGGGTACGGATCCGGCCACACCGACGGGTCGAACGGGTGCCTGAAGCCGGGCGGGCCGGCGCTCGATCCCGACGTCACGTCGTGGTCCTCTCGCTGCTGTTCACCAAACCGAAAGGCCCGGTGCGCCTGCGGTTGCTGCGAGACTATAGGCGCCTCGGAACGAGGACCAGGGACGATCGGGACGGCCTGCAGGCAGCGTCGCGGGCGAGGGGACGGACGACTGTGCAGACCGACGTGGCGGTCGTCGGAGCCGGTGCGGCCGGCCTCGCGTGTGCGCGTGCGCTGGCCGACGCCGGACGTTCCGTCGTCGTGCTCGAGGCCCGCGATCGCATCGGCGGACGCATCCGCAGCCTGGCCGGCCCGGACGGGTCCGTGGTCGAACTCGGCGCCCAGGTCGTGCACGGCGACCGCGCCGCCTGCTGGTCGGTGCTGGGCGAGCCGGCCGATCACCACCGCTACGGCGAGGGTGCGACGTTGACGGCCCGCCTCGGTGGCTCGCTGATCCCGGCGTGGAAGCTCGTGCGCTCCGGCGCCTGCCTGCTCTGGGGCGCCGATGGCGCCATCGCGCAGGCCGCCGGTGGCGACAACGACCTGGCGCACGACATCGCCGTGGCGGACGTGCTGCGCGCCGCCCGTCGAGCGCCCGCTGTCGACGAGGAATGGGTGCGGCAGAACTGGGCCGGTGAGCCCGATGACCTGTCCGCGCAGGGCGTGGCCGGGGTGCTGGCCACGGCCGACGCCGGCAGTGGCGAGTTCGTCGTCACCGGCGGCTTCGCCGAGCTGCCGCGTCGCCTGGCCGACGGTCTGGACGTGCGGTTGTCGACGCCGGTCGAGCGGATCGACCGCGCCGACGGCGGTGACGATGGCGGTGTCGTGCTGCGCACGCCGGCCGGTGACCTGCTGGCGCGGACCTGCGTGGCCACCGTCCCCCCGCCGGTGCTCGCCGGCGGTGGCTGCGACGTGCCGTGGCTGCCGGACGCCGTCCGGGACGCCCTTGCGCGGTCGGCGCTGGGCGACGCGGTGTGCGTGGCCGTGCAGCTGACCAACCCGGCGCCGGAGTCTGCGCTGCTGTTCGACGCCGACGGCGAGGGCGGGTTCTGGCGGGTCGAGCGTGGTTCCCGAACCGCGATCGGCGTCGCGAAGGGCGCCACGGCGCAGCACCTGCGCACGATCGTGCAGGCCGAGGGCGGGATCGCCGCGTTGGCGCAGCACCTGCTGCCGTGGGCCGGCGGGGTCACCGTACTCGGTTCGGCGGACTGGGGGCTCGACCCGTGGTCACGCGGCGCGTTCAGCTATCCGGCGGTGGGGCGCCTGGACCTGCCGGCGCTGCTCGCACGTCCGGTCGAGGACGTGTTGTTCCTGGCCGGCGAGGCCACCTGCGGCGCCCGGCACCCGGCTAGTGTCCACGGGGCCATGGAGAGCGGCCGGCGAGCCGCGTCCGACGTGCTGGCGGCGATCACGATGGGGGCACGGGCATGACCGATCTGATGCCGCGCGCGGCGGGTCTCACGAACACGCGGAGCGACCCGCGGGCCTACCTCGGCTGGCACCTCGTCGCGTTCGCCGAGGACCTCACCGCCGACGTCACCCCGGTCGACGTCGGCGACCACCGGCTGGTCGCGGTGCGTACCGGCGACGACGGCGACCGCGTCCGCGTCTTCGACGCCACCTGCCCGCACCGCGGCGCGCACCTCGGCCACGGCGGCCGCATCTCACGCGGCTGCCTGCTGTGCCCGTTCCACGGCCGGCGCGTCCACCTCGGCACCGAGGAGCGCGGGGCCTACCGCGTCGCCGAGCACGAGTCGCTGCAGGTCGGCGACGCGCTGTTCGTCCGCCTCAACGGCGGCCCGGACCACGGTTTCGGGGCGGCGCTCGCGGCGCTCGCCGAGACGCACACCGTGAAGGCGGGTTTCACCACGACGATCCGCGTCGAGTCGACGATCGTCGTCGAGAACGCCTTCGACCCCGAGCACTTCGCGCCCGTGCACGGCCTGCGCAGCATCCCCGAGATGAATCCCGTGCCCGGTCCCGACGGCGAGCTCGTGGTCGACAGCGCGCTGAACACGCCGGGCCGCGCGACGTGGGACGGCGCGGGCGGGGGTGCGATGCGTTACCGCTTCCTGGCACGGGCGTTCAGCCCCAACCTGGTGATGTCGCAGGTCGGCCCGACCGGCGAGGCGCCCTACTTCTTCACCGGCACGACGCCCAACGGCGACGGCTGCACGGCCCGCCTGGCCGTGGCAATCCCGCACCGCCCCGACGGCCGCACGCAGTCGCCGATGTACGTCGCGGGCCTGATCGCGGGTTCACTCGAGGCGTTCCGCGAGGACACCCCGGTGTGGGAGAACCTCGCGCCGGACTTCGTCGCGACCTACGACGAGCGCGACCATGTCGTGCTCGCCTTCCGCGAGTTCGTCGACAGCTTCCCGCGGTGAGACTGGCCCACCGGGCCTTCGGCTCCGGGCCGCCGGTGGTCTGGCTGCACGGCTACACGATGGACTCCAGCACCTGGGGCGAGCTGTGGTCACTGCTGCCCGGTTGGACGCACGTCGGCGTCGACCTGCCCGGCCACGGACGCTCCGAGCCGATCCCCGACGGCACGAGCCTCGCCGGTGCCGCGTCCGACATCGCCGCCGTCAGCCGCGAGTACGGCGCGACGCGGTTGGTGGCCCTGTCGTTCGGCACGATCCTGGCCCTGCAGGTCGCCCTCGACCATCCCGACGTCGCTGCCAACCTGACGCTGAGCGCGCCCGCGCTCGGCGGCGGCGGGACCGAACCCGGGGCCGACGTCCGCTACATCTCGCTGATGAAACTGTTCGCGCGCGGCGCGACCCGGGCCGAGCTGGCGGACGAGTGGATGACCTCGCCGCCGGACATCTTCCGCGGGACGGAGACCAAGGCGATGCTGCGCTTCCGCCTGCGCAGCGTGATCATGCGGCACAGCTGGGCCGAGCTCGCCCGACCGACCATCGCCGGCATGCTTGCGCACCGCCACACCGACGACGACCTCGCCCGGTTGACGTCGGCCCTCCTCGTCGTCGTGGGCGACCACGAGATGCCGGTGACCGACGAGGTGTCCCTGCGCATGGAACGCCTCGTCCCCGAGGTCACGCGGCACGTCGTCCCGGGCGCGGGACACCTCGCGCCGCTGGAGCAACCGCGCGACGTCGCCCCGCTGATCGCCGAGCACCTCGCCCGCTGACGCCCCGCTCCCCTGTCTTGGCCCCGTAGCGGCAGCGCGCGCGGCGTGTCTCGCCGCAGCGCGGCCACGACCGTCAGGTTGGCCCCGGAGCGGCGCGACGCGCCGTGGCGGACGCCGCAGCGGGGCCACGACCAGGTGGGTGGCGGATCAGGCGAGCTGGCGGCGGGCGAGGGTCGCGAACAACCCGCCCTCCTCCGCGACCAGCTGGTCGAAGGTGCCCTGCTGCACCACGCGCCCGGCGTCCATGACGAGGATGCGGTCGGCGTGCCGGATCGTCGAGAGCCGGTGCGCGATGACGATGCGCGTCGTGCGCATGCGCCGCGTGCTCTCGGCCACCTTCTCCTGCGACGGGTTGTCCAGCGCGCTGGTCGCCTCGTCCATGATCAGGATGCGGGGCCGCGACACCAGCGCCCGCGCGATCATCAGCCGCTGCCGCTGCCCGCCGGACAGCGTGCTCGCGCCTTCGGACAGCACCGTGAACATCTTCATCGGCATGGACTCGATGTCCTTGTCGAAGCCCGACATCCGCGCGGCCTCCCACGCGTCGTCGATGGTGTACGCGCTGTTGCCGATGATGTTGGTGCGGATGTCGCCGGCGAGCAGGGCACCGTTCTGCAGCACGACGCCGCACTGCCGCCGGACCGCCAGCACGTCGAGCTGCGACAGGTCCTGCCCGTCGAAGAGCACCGCCCCCGCGGTCGGCTGCTCGAAGCCGAGCAGCAGGCGCACCAGGGTCGACTTGCCGCACCCGGTCGGGCCGACGACTGCGACGAACTCGCCCGGCTTGATGGTCACCGACACGTCGTCCAGGACGAGCGGCGCGTCCTCGGCGTAACCGAAGTTGACGTGGTTGAACTCGATGAGGCCGGACAGCTCGCCAGGATTGGACATCTCGGGCCGGATCTCCGGCGATGCGGCCATGATCGGGTCGAGGCTCTCGACCATCGGCACGACCGACAACACCGTGATCGCGACGGCGGTGAACTGCAGCACCGCCGCGATGAGCAGCGTGTAGGCCGAGAAGAACGACAGGAACGACGCCGTCGAGAGGTGCAGCACGCTGCCCACCAGCCAGAAGATCAGCAGCGAGCCGATCAGCGTGAACCCGGCGTTGAACACGGTGACGTTGTTCTGGATCCGGCGCGCCCGCATCGTCAACCGGCGGCTCGTGGCGAACTGGCCAGCCCACACCGCGAACGCGCGGTCCTCGGCGGCGGCGACGCGCAGCTTCGGCAACCCCGTCAGCAGCTGGAACACCCGCGACGCGAGCTTCTTCTCCAGCCCGAAGATCTGCCGTTGCAGGGCCACCTGTCGCACGCCGGCGATCCAGCACACGACCAGCGCAACCACCACCAGACCGGTGGCGAGCAGCGCCAGCGTGACGCTGTAGAAGAACACCAGGACGAGGTTCATCAGCCCGGTGAACAGCGCGAGCGTCGTCGCCGTGGCGACGCCGCTCACCGTCTCGCGGACGGCATTCACCGCGAGCGCCGTCGTCGACAGCTCGCCGGTGGGGAACTGGGCGAAGAACCGCAACGGCAGGGACAGCAGGCGGTCCCACACCGCGGCCTGGATCGTGTTGTCCGCGCGCCCTTCCAGCCGCAGCACGCTGAGGTTCTGCACGGCGGCGAACACACCGCTGATGAAGCCGCTGGCAACGACGGCCAGGCATCCCTCGTAGATGAGGCGGCGGTCGGCGCTGGGCACGTAGTCGCCGAGCACCCGGCCGGTGATCACCGGGACGAGCAGACCGAGCAGCGCGACGACCAAGCCGGCGAACACCAGTGCCGACACGTCCCGGCGGCAGTCGACCAGCCCGAAGCGCAGCAGCTTGCGCCCGGTGCTCACCCCGTCGGGAGCCGGGCGGTACAGCGACGTCGCGAACGCCGTCATCTCCTTGGCGACCTCGGCGTCCACCCGTCGGGGTGTCGTCGTCTCGGGGTCGATGACCACGTAACCCCCGCGCGCGGGCAGCAGCGCCATCGGGGTGTCGTCCTTGCGGAAACCGACGAGCGGGCCGAAATCGTCCTTCCACCACGTGCCGAGCAGGTGCAGCTGGCGGATCCGCAGGCGAGACGCCAATGCGATCGCTTCGATGCTGTTGACGGCCCGCCCGACACGGTTGGAGGCCGTCGGTGCGGTGATCGTCAGCCCCATCCGTTCCGCGACCAGCCGCATGGCGATCATGCCGGGATCCGAGCTGCTGGGCGGGACGAACCCCGTCGTGCCGTCGACGACGCCGGTGAGCGCGCCGATGGCCTGCCGCACAACCCGCTCGTCGCGCTCGCGCCGCCGTTCGAGCAGCTCCTCGGCACGCTCCTGACGGCGCAGGACGAGGCGGTCGACCGCGAACAGGGTGCGGGCCTGCTGCCGTTCCATCGCCGCCCACAGGGTGCCGTCGGCGATCATCGATTCGGTGGTCACGGTGGTCACCACCGACTCGACCTCGGCCACCACCCAGTCGGCGCCGGTGACGAACATCAGCCCGTCGTCGTGCTGCGGGCGGGGCGCGGGGGCGTCGTGCAGGACGGACTCGCCCCCGGGCAGCAACCGCCCCGAGAGCGCGCGGATCCATCCCGTCGTGTCGACGGTGCGGGCGGCCGCGCGGGCCGGCAGGGTGGTCTCGACCCCGGCGGTGATCGCGACGAAGTCGCGCGGCGCGAGCGGTCCCCGGACCCCGTCCGCCAGCGCGCTGAGCCCACGCTCGACGGCGGCCACCACCTCGTCGCACAGATCGGACCCGCCGGCGGCGGCCTCGGCCATGGTTACGCGCTGCACGCTGGAGACCGGCAGCCGGAGCAGCTGGGTGCCGGGCAGCGGGCGCGCGAGCAGGCTGTGCCGCGAGTCCGGCGGGGCACCGACGATCATGCTGCCGGCGTTCGCCCGGCCGAGGTAGGTCCAGCGACCGGAGGCGCCCGGCTGCTCCGGGGTCAGCGGCGTGCCCGGGCGCGGCAGCAACGCCTCGCCGTGCAGCGCCTCGCCGAGGTCGACCGCGAACAGGTCCATGGCCCCGGTCTGCACCATCGACACCGTGCGCGCGTCGGACATCGTCGCGGCGCGGTCGGCCCCGAAACTGACGGGTCGCGCGAGCCGGCTGAGCTCGCGCGAGAACGCCGGCGGCCCGGCGGGCAGCTCGTCGATGTGCAGCAGCTGTTGCGTGCTCACGCGGACTCCCCTGCCGCGATGAGGTCGCGGTACACGCCGGACACCGTCATCAACTCGGCGTGGCGGCCGTGCTGCACCACCTGTCCCTGGTCGACCACGACGATCTCGTCGGCGTCGCGGACGGTGGACAGCCGGTGGGCGATGATCACGCAGGCGCAGCCGCGGCGGCGCAGGTTGTCGTCGATCCGCTGCTCGGTGGCGGTGTCGAGCGCGCTCATCGCCTCGTCCAGCACCAGCAGCGAGGGTTGGGTCACGAGAGCGCGCGCGATCTCGAGGCGCTGCCGCTGGCCGCCGCTGAAGTTCAACCCGCCCTCGCGCACGTGGCTGTTCACGCTGCCGGGTCGGTTGGCGATGACGTCGTAGATGTCGGCGTCCTGCAGGGCGGCCACCACGAACTCGTCCGGGACGCTGTCGTCCCAGAGGGTGACGTTGTCGCGCACCGTGCCCTCGAACAGGAACACGTCCTGATCGACGTACGCGACCGACGAGGCGAACATCGCCCGGGGCAGCTGGGAACGCTGCAGGCCGTCGAAGAGGATCTCGCCCGACCGTGGCGGGAACAGGCCGACAACCATCTTGCCGATCGTCGACTTGCCGCTGCCGGACGGCCCGACGATGGCGACCCGGCGTCCGGGCTGCAGCGTCAGGTTGAAGTTCTCCAGCAACGGCGGCTTGAGGATGGAGTAGCCGAAGCTGACGTTGCGCATCTCCAACCGACCGTCCAGCCGCGGCGGCAGGCCTGCCGTGTTGGCGGGCGGTGCCTCGGTGAACACCGGCGCCTCGGGGTAGCGCTCGACGTCGAGCAATCGGGTGACGTCCGCGGTCGCCTCCTGGATCTGCTCGCCGAGGTTGGTCAACTGCGTCACCGGACGGGTGAAGTTGTTCAGCAGCAGCTGGAAGGCCACGAGCAGGCCGACCGTGATCGCGCCGTCGGTGGCCTTCAGGCCGCCGATGAGCAGGATGACGCCGCTGTTGATCGTGGCGAGCACGGGTGGGATGACGGTGAGCAACGCGGTCGGCTTGCCGAGCGACTGCTGGCTGTTGAGCACCTTGGCCTGGAAGCCGGCCCAACGCTGGAAGGAGTCGTTCTCGGCGCCGTTCGCCTTGATCGTCTCGATCATCCGGATGGCGTTGAAGCTGGTCGCGATGAGCTTGCCGCGGTCGGCACGCAGTCGCTGCACGGCCTCCTTGCGGGTACGCGACACCCAGCGCAGGACGGCGATGTTGAGTAACGCCATGCCGATGCCGACGACGCTCAGCAGCCAGCTGTAGCGCACCATCAGGATCGCGTAGAACACGACCAGGACGAGGTTGAGGCCGGCGTTGGCGAGGTCGCGCGCGAGGATCTGGGCGACGGTGTCGTTGCCGCGCAGCCGGTTGGCCACCTCGGCCGGTTCCCGCTGGCTGATGAACTCCACCGGCAACCGCAAAAGATGTCGGAAGAAGCGGGCGGAGCTGGTGAGCGCGACCTTGGCCTCGACGCGCAGCAGGTAGTGCTGCTGGATCGAGGTGAGGATCAACGTGAGGATCGTCGCGACCCCGATGGCCCCGACCAGCGGCAGCACGAACGAGTGGTCGCCGCTGCCGAGCACGCGGTCGAGGAAGACGCGGGTGAAAGCCGGTGACGCGATGCCGGGCACGACGAGCAGCAGGCTGACGAGAAAGGTCAGCAGCAACCCGAAGCCGGTGCCGCGGGCACGTTCGCGCAGGCCGTCGGAGAAACGTGTCGGTCGCCCGCCCGTCTCGAAGGACGCCGTGGGCGTGAACGTGAGCACGATGCCCGGGAAGTTCTGGTCGAACTCCTTCCATTCGATGACCCGGCGGCCGCCCGCGGGGTCGTTGACGTGGAAGCGCAGCTGCTTGCGCCCGAACCGCTTGGTGGTGACCTTCTCCAGCACCATGAAGTGCTGGAAGGCCCAGTAGATGATGGCCGGCAACCGGACGGTGCCGACCTCCTTGGCCTCGATCGAGAAGCCCTTGGCCTCCATGCCGTAGCGCCGCGAGGCGCGCAGCAGGTTGGCGGCGTTGGAGCCGTCACGCGAGACACCGCACTCGACGCGCAGGATGTCCAGCGGCACGTGCCGGCCGTAGTGGCTCATGATCATGGACAAGGACGCCGCGCCGCACTCCACGGCCTCCATCTGGATGACCGAGGGAACCCGGCGACGGCCGAAGCGCCCCCGCGCCGGTGTCGCCGCGCGGCGGCGCCCGCCCTGGTTCGGCGGGTCGGCTGTCGTCCCCGCGCCTGGTTTCGGGCCCGGACCCGGCGCCGGCCGGGCGGTGGTGGTGTCGCTCGCCATCTCAGTTCCCGAAGACGATGTGGATGGGGTGTTCGTTGCCCACGCGCACGGTGGCCTTCAGCAGCGTCTGCGGCAGCAGCGGGAACGGCGGCCCGTTGTGGGTCGTCCACGAGTAGCCGGATTTGGTCTTGCTGTCCGTGTCGACGGTGACGGTCACCAGCTGGGTCGGCGACCTGGACACGAACTGCCGCACCAGCGCGTCGTTACCCAGCAGCGAGAGCGCCTGGCCGGACGTGAGCGGGAACGGCGAGACCGACTGCACCTTCCCGCGCAGCAGCCCGAACGCCGCGGACGGCGCGGAGTCGACGGACATGTCGACCTCCTGTCCCGGCGCGAGCTGGGCGGCCTTAGACGACGACACGAGCAGCGCGGCGTGCAACCGGTTCCCCGATGCTCCGCCGCCCTGCACGGCGACCAGCGGCGTCCCTATCTGCACCGGCAGGCCGACCGCGGCCGAGACGGTCACGGCCCGGCCGGCGAACGGCGAGGTGACGGTGGTCTTCGCACCTCGGGGGTCGGTCACGGTGGCGATGACCTGGCCCGAGCTGACGTTCTGCGTGGCGGCGACCTGGACCGCCGTGACGACGCCGGTGGCCGTGCTCGGCACGCTCTGCAGCGGCGCGTCGGTGGCGAGCAGGCCATCGACGGTGATCTTGCGCGGCAGGTTGCCGAGGAAGGACCACACCACGATGGCGGCGATGACGACCGCGAGCGTGGCCACCGCGATCACGGCGCGCGACCGGACCAGCTTGGGGACGATGTCGAGTTCTTCGGGCTGGCCCTGATGGACCAGTGCCTGCAGACGAAATCTCACCGGGGGCTCTCCCATTCGAGGACGGGTGCGACGGGACGCGACCCGATCAGGAACTCACCGACACTGCCTTCGGTGTAGTAGTCCAGGCCGGTCGCGGCCGCGAACAGATCGGCGCTGCCACCACCCTGCGCGCACGGCGCGAGCCCCATGGCCTGCGCGACGAGGTACATCGTCTGGTACGCGACGCCGACATGCTTGAGAATCAGCGCGTACGCCATCGACTCGTACTTCCACATGACGCGCCCGAAGCGGGCCGCGATCACGATGAGCACCTGCGGGTCGCCCGGCATGAGACTCGCGGCCCGGGCATGACCCACCATCTCCAGCGAGGCCGCCCCGGGGTCGGCGACGTGCTCGAAGGCGTGGTCGGCGGCGGCGTAGCGCCAGATGCCGGGCTCGAGGCCGTCGCACCGGGTCACGACGGCGTAGAACGTCAGCTCGCCCAGCGACCCGCCGGCCGGATACGGACGGTCGACCAGCACGTCGCCGGCCGAGCCGCCCGTCTGCCGGATGCGCACGCTGCGGTACAGCAGCTCGCCGAGCTGATCGGCGGTGATCGGGTGCTCGTCGTCGTGCTGGCGCACCGAGCGGCGCGATTCGATCACCGACGTCAACGGCGGGTCGGACGCACGGGTGGCGTCGAGGTCCGGAACGGCCGGGCGCACGCGACGCGTCCCGGTCGGTTCGGGCAGCGTCGGCTCGGGCTCGAACACGCCCTTGAACCGGTACGTCCCGCCGTAGCCGCCGCTGCGCCGGCCCGACCGCGCCGTGGCGTGCAGCATCAGATCGGCCTGCGACCACTTGCCCAGCCGCAGCTCGTCGCGCTCGGGATCGCCGGCGTCGCCCCCAGCGCTCTCGCCACCCGCGCCCACCAGCAGCCCGGCCGCCGCGAACAGGTCGAACACCGCGCCGACGGCCACCACCGGCAACCCGCCGGCCGCTGCGGCGTCCTCGGCCGACGTGCCCGCGGCCAGCAGCCCGAGCAGTGCGCACGCGGCCGGCGCGATGAGCTCGACGGCGTGCGCTCCCAGCGGAGTCTCGACCAGCAGCACGTCGCCGTCGCGCCGGGCCAGGGCGAACCGCGACAGCCGGCGCGGCACCGACGGCGCGACCGCACCGGTCTCGATGCGCACCGCCCCGAATCCCAGCGGACGCAACCTCGCGAGCTCGATGTCGCCGAGGCGCACGGCGTGCTCCAGCCACCCGCCCCCGTTCAGGCGACGCAGCAGCATCTGGGTGCGGATGACCGCCTGCATGCCGCCGGGCGGGACCAGCTCGGCCTCGGCCACCGGCCCCGCGGCGAGCCGCTCGACGATCGCCGTCGTGGCGACGTCGGCGGCGGGGAGCCGGGCGCTGACGTGCGCGCCCTCGAGTTCGAGGGCGTCGTCGGTCCGGCGTAACGCGGCATCACGCCGCAGCGCCACCTGCGTGACGAGCAAGGGTGCGTCGAGCGTCATGACGTTGTCGGCTCCTAGAAGAACACGCTCAACGGGTTGAGCTGATCCTCGGGTGTCGGGGAGTCGAGCCAGCCCATCTGCACCGGCACGTCGTACAGGCGCCCCGGTCCGAGCCGCCGCCAGAAGTGCCGCATGCCAGGAATGATGGTCTTGTAGACGGACAGGTCAAGGTCCGGGCGCGACTGATCGGTAACCAGCACCTCGAGACCGGCGCCCTGGATGCGGTCGAGCACCCCACGCAGGTCGTCGGTCATCGTCTCTTTCACCAGGCCCTGGTGGTCGGCGACGGTGCGCGCGGGCTCGGCGTTGGGCGAGAGCCACGGTTCCTCGGCCAGCTTCGTGTTCTGCCAGAAGCTCAGCGTCGTCGGGTCGTCCTCCCAGTAGATCGTCGTGCCGTCGGGGTTGTGGCGGGCGATCGCGGGCAGGAACTGGTTCATCTCGGTGAGCGCACGCATCGCGGCGATGTAGGGGTCGATGTGCGCGCCGAAGCCGAGGCCGATGTCCTCGGTCGGGCCGCCGGCGCGGCTGGACACCGCGGCGAAGGTCGGGATGCCGAGGTCGCCGGTGATGTCGAGCATCCAGAGCTCGCGGCCCATGGTCCGGTAGTAGCGGCGCAGCGTCTCGACGTACGGGTCGTCGAGCGAATCCAGGTCGAAGCCCGGACGCTCGAGGCGGTTGTACCACCAGATGGCCACCGCATCGCGCTCGACGAGTTCGCAGATGCCCTGCAGGATCGCCTCTTCCGGCACGCTGCCTGCGGCGTTGCCGTTGCCGTCGCCGAAGCAGAAGAAGTGCTCGGCGAGGTCGGGGTGGCCGAACCAGACGTAGCCCGACGGCACGAGTACCGGCTCGTCGTTGGTGAGCGACCACATCGTCGTCCAGTCGCAGACGAAGTCCTCGCGGAACGGGTGCGGGATGATCCCGAAGCGACCGCTCTCGTGCTTGTTGGTCTCCGCGCGGTTGCCGTACTGGTCCTCGGAGTAGACCAGGATCTCGGACATGTGCAGCCGCCGCTGGGTCAGCTGCTCGTAGGACGCCCGCACCACCGGTTCGGTGCCGCGCCAGACCCCGCTGTAGCGCTCGATCGCCTCGGCGACGCCGCTGACCTTGGCCTGGATGTCGGTTCGACCCTTGCCGCCGCTCTGCCCGCGCAGGTTGCGCCGCAACAGCTGCAGGTTGTCGCCGATCATGGCGAAGTTGTGGCCGGCGGCGTAGGCGTGCGTGACGCCGGACTCGGACTCGGTGACCGGGCTCAGCGACGTGACCGCGCCGAGCACCGGGCTGATGTGCTTGGACAGCCGCTCGTAGGTGACCTCCGGCGGCTCGGTGCGGTAACCGCCGTCCGAGCTGAAGCGCACCTCGCGCTCGGTGAGCTCGACACGGGCCGGCCGCTCGGTGATCAGCGTGGCGTCGCCGCACACCGGGCACTGCGGCTGCTTGATCAACACGTGCTTCATCGTCTCGAGCATGCGGCGGTCGAGGGTGACCATCTGCCCGTCCAGGCGGGTCGATCGGCCGGTCGCGAGCGTCTCGACGATCTCGGGCAGCAGCAGGCCGACGGCGGTGTCCGAGCCGTGCGGCGGGTTGGGCTTGGACGTCGGGAACGGCTCGCGGCGATCGCGGCGGCCGAGCAGCCAGCGTTCGACCTGCCGGTTCTCCGACAGCCGCTGCCGGATGTCCTCCCAGCAGCCGGTCTGCCCCGGGCGCAGCAGCGGGCCGAGCCAGACCCGCACGCCCGACGGCTTGGTCAGCAGCCACGGCGTACCCGCGTCGAGCATCGCGCGGTTGATCGCCTCGAGGGCGGTGGTGAGGTAATCGTCGACGACGGCGAGCACGAGGCTCGCCTCCGCCGCCTTCACCGGGTCGTCGACGAGTTCGGCGTGCACACCCGCGCCGAGGATCGCCTGCACGAACGGCTCGGCGTCGACCTCACCGACGGTGACCACGGCGACGCGGGCGGCCGGCAGCTCGCTGGCCACCCGGGACGCGTCGACGTCGGCGGCGTCCCAGTAGGCGAGCTCGCGCTCGGCGATGTCGGGCCGGCCCTCGGCGATGAGCCCGAGGATCTCGAGCTTGCGCAGCCCGACGAACACCTCCCTGATGGCGATGCCCTGCGCGGCGAGCGCGCCGGCGATCTCGGGCACGGTGCGGGTGCCGTCGAGCACGGCCGGCAGCGCCGCCTGCGCGGCGCCCTCGAGCATCACCGAGCGGTCCTCGCCCACGACAATCGCGCGGTCCTTGGACAGCACCTCGATCGTCAGATGGGACTTGAGTCGGGGATAGGTCACCGGCACGTCGTCCTCCTGCCGCGCTGTCACGAACCGTCGAAAGGGGCCCGAAACGGGCCGTACCGTCCCTCGGTCGCCGTGATCACCGGCTGGACGGCGCGGCTGACCCTAGCCTGCACAGCGGGTCCGCGGGGAGTGCCCGCGACCGGTTCGCCCGGGTCGTTCTGCGGGAGGTAACAACCCGGCGCGTGCGGAACGGGACGGTCGCGCGAGCGATGACCGATCAGCCGCGCGACAGCAGCGCGGTGGCGATGGCGGCGCGACCCTCGCCGCGGCCGGTGAGACCCAACCCGTCGGTCGTGGTGGCGGCGACCGACACCGGCGCACCGACGACGCCGGACAGCGTGCGCTGCGCCTCGTCGCGGCGCGGGCCGATCTTCGGGCTGTTGCCGATGACCTGCACGGCCACGTTGCCGATCGTCCAGCCGTCGTCGGTGACCCGGCGGACCACCTCTGCCAGCAGCATTGCTCCCGACGCACCCGCCCAGCGCGGGTCGTCGGTGCCGAACACCGCGCCGAGATCGCCGAGGCCCGCAGCCGAGAGCACCGCGTCGGCGGCGGCGTGCGCGGCGACGTCGCCGTCGGAGTGCCCGGCGCACCCGTCGACGCCGGGCCAGTGCAGTCCGGCGAGATGACAGGCGCGGCCGGCCTCGATCGGGTGGACGTCCACCCCGATGCCGGTGCGCAGCTCAGGCACGCCGCTCGCCTGCCAGCTGCACGGCGACCGCCTCGGCCACGGTGAGGTCCCACGGCCTGGTGATCTTGAACGCGGCGTCGTCGCCGGGTACGGCCACGACGCGCCCGCCCATGGCCTCGACCAGCGCGGCGTCGTCGGTGACCGCGAGCGCGCGGCCGGCGTCGTGGGCAGCGACCAGGGCGGCCCGGCGGAAGCCCTGGGGCGTCTGCACCGCTACCAGCGTGCTGCGGTCGACCACCTCGACGAAGGCGCCGGCCGCGTCGACGCGCCGGATCGTGTCGTGCAGCGGCACGACCGGGATGGCACCGTCGGCGCCGTCCTCGAGCGCGTGCAGCACGGCGGTGATCACCGTGTCGGGGACGAAGGGACGTGCGACGTCGTGCACGAGCACGAGTTCGACGTCCGGCCCGAGCGCGTCGAGGCCGGCCAGGACCGAGGCCTGGCGGGTCGCGCCGCCGGGCACGACCGGGGCGCCGGTCAGGCGGGCCGCCTCCGCGGTGCGCGACGCCGGCGCGACGACGCAGAGGGCGTCGACAAGCGGATGCGCGGCGAAGCGGGCCGCCGCATGCTCGAGCAGGGTGCGGCCGGCGATCTCGCAGAACGCCTTGGGCACCCCGGCACCGAGCCGCTCGCCGCTGCCGGCGGCAACGAGAATGGCGGCGCAGGTCGAGAGACCGTGCGCCGCCATTCCGCGGAAAGTCAGAGGTACCGGGCGGTCAGGCCACGGCCTCGGTGAGGACCTCGTCGAGCACGACCTCGGCCTTGTCCTCGTTGGTGCCTTCGGCCAGCGCGAGCTCGCTCACCAGGATCTGCCGTGCCTTGGCCAGCATCCGCTTCTCGCCGGCGGACAGGCCCCGCTCGCGGTCGCGGCGCCACAGGTCGCGTACGACCTCGGCCACCTTGTTCACGTCTCCCGAGGCCAGCTTCTCGCCGTTCGCCTTGTAGCGGCGCGACCAGTTCGTCGGCTCCTCGGTGTGCGGGGTCCGCAGGACCTCGAAGACCTTGTCCAGGCCTTCCTGTCCGACGACGTCACGCACGCCCACGATGTCGGCGTTCTCCGCCGGAACCAGCACCGTCAGGTCGCCCTGGGCCACCTTCAACCGCAGGTAGGTCTTCTTGACTCCTTTGAGAACGCGCTCCTCGATTGCCTCGATGAGAGCTGCGCCGTGGTGTGGATAGACAACGGTCTCGCCGACCTTGAACGTCATGTGTAGCTGCCCCTTTCGCTGTATTCAGGATAACACGGAGGCCCGGCGCTATAAGCTCGTACGATTGATTTGTCAAGCTCGCAACACCCGCTTTGACAGGGTTCCCGGCACGTTCTCTGCGATCTCCCAGGACACATCCGGACGAGTCGTCCATGCCGTTCCCGTGCGGTGACCCACCCACCGGTGCCGAGGCGAGCCGGTCGTGACCCGCTCGCTACTCTGAACGCCGTCGCCGCGCCTCGGCCGGCGCCCGGGAACCACCGCCCGAGAACCACTAGGAGCCGATGTGAACGCAGAGCCGGCGACCACCCGTCGCCGTCGCGTCCTCCTGCCGGCCGTCGCCGGTCTCGCCCTGGCGCTGTCGCTCTCGGCGTGCGCCGCCGGCCGCGATGCCCAGACGGCCGACCAGAAGCCCACGCAGGACGGCGTCAACGCCGACATCGGCACCATCGCGCTCCGTGGCGTCGCCGTGCAGCCACCGAGCGGCACCTCCTACAAGGCCGGGTCGAACGCGCAGCTGTCGCTCGTGCTGGTCAACAACGGCTCGGCCACCGACCGGCTCACCGCGATCAGCACGAGCGCGGCCGGCGGCTGGAGCGCCTACCCCAGCGTCGCCGCCGCCGATCAGGTCGCAGGCGCTGCGGCGGGCACCTCGACCTCGGGCGGCACGCAGTCGGTCTCGATCCCCGCGGGGGGTCGCACCTCCTTCGGCGTCCCCGATGCCACCGGCGGCCTCGTGCTGCTGGGCACCAAGGGCACGCTCTACCCGGGTTCGGTCGTGCGGGTGAACTTCACCTTCGCCCGCGCCGGCACGGTCACGGTGCCGGTCCCCGTGCGGCTGACCGACGCCACGGCGCCGCCCACCTTGTCGGCCCAGCCCAGCCTGTCCGGGAGCGGCTGAGCACTCCGTTCGACCGGCCCGACGCGCTGCGCGTGGCGGCCGGGACTCTGTCGGTACCCGCGGCTAGCGTTCGCGCCGTGCCCAAGTCGATGACCGCCTACCGCTGCGGATCCTGCGGTGCCGTCACCGGCAAGTGGTACGGCCGCTGCCCGAAGTGCGGCGAGTTCTCCACCCTCGTCGAGCAGGCCGCGAGCGCCCGTCCGGCGGGCCTGCGCGCGGGCACCCAGGGCAGCGTCCCCGTCCGGCCGGCCCGCCCGGTCTCCGAGGTCGTCACCGACCGGCCGGCGGCGCGCCTGTCCACCGGCATCGGCGAGTTCGACCGCGTCCTCGGCGGCGGCCTGGTGCCCGGGCAGGTGTGTCTGTGCAGCGGGCCACCGGGGTCGGGCAAGAGCACGCTGCTGCTCGCCGTCGCCGATTCGGTCGCCCGTCTCGTGCAACGCAGCGTCCTCTACGTCTCCGGCGAGGAATCCGTGGAGCAGATCGCGTTGCGGGCCCAACGCATCGGCAGCACCAACACCCACGTCCTGCTCGCCGACGACACCGACCTCGCCGCGCTCATCGGCCACATCGACGCCGCGGGCGACGACCTGGCGCTCGTGGTCGTCGACTCCGTGCAGACCATCGCCTCGGCCGAGGTCGAGGGACGCGCCGGCGGCGTCACGCAGGTCATGGCGGTGGCCCAGGCGCTGACCCGCGTCGCCAAGCAGCGCGGCCTGCCGATCCTGCTCGTCGGGCAGGTCACCAAGGACTCGACGGTGGCCGGGCCGCGCGCGCTGGAGCACATCGTCGACACCACCATCAGCCTCGACGGCGACAAGCACTCGTCGCTGCGGCTGCTGCGCACCGTCAAGAACCGCTTCGGCCCGCTCGAGGTCGCCGCCTTCGAGCAGGCCGACGACGGTCTACGCGAGGTCATGGACCCGAGCGCGCTGTTCCGTGAGCACCGCACGCATCCCGTGCCGGGAACCTGCGCCACCGTCACCGTCGACGGCGCGCGGGCCATCGTGGCCGAGGTGCAGTCGCTGGTGGGTACCGCCAACGTCCCCAGCCCGCGGCGTGCGGTCTCCGGCCTCGACTCGGCCCGGGCCGCGATGCTCATCGCGGTCACCGAGCGCGCCACCCGCGAGATCCTGTGGAGCCACGACGTGTTCCTGGCGACGGCGGCCGGCATGCGCATCTCGGACCCCGGCACCGACCTCGCGGTGTGTCTGGCCGTCGCGTCGGCCTGCCACACCGACCGCGTCGTGCCCATCGACCTGGTCGCGCTGGGCGAGGTCAGCCTGTCCGGCGACGTGCGTCCGGCGCCGATGATGCCCGACCGCGCGGCCGAGGCGGTGCGGGTCGGGTACCGGCGGTTGCTGGTCCCGGTGGGCGTCCGCTCCCGGCTCGGTTCCCGCTCGGCCGGTGCGCAGGTCATCGAGGTCGCCACGCTCGCCGAGGCCCTGCTCGCGCTGCAGGCGCCGCCCGCCGTGCCGCGCCGCTCCAACGGCCGCAACGTCTCGCTGCGCCCCGTGCCCACCGAACCGGGCTGACCGGCGCCCACCCGGGCCCGGTCGTCACCGGGTCGTGACCTGTAAAGCGAGGGCGTCCGGGCCCCGCCGTCCCTACACTGGTGCGAACCGACACATCCCGGGGAGCCGATGCCCACGACCGAACGCGATGACACGCTGCGCAACGTCCTGGCGACCGTCGCGCCGGGCACGCCGTTGCGGGACGGTCTCGAACGCATTCTGCGCGGGAACACCGGCGCGCTGATCGTCATCGGCTGGGACCCAGTGGTCGAGAGCCTCTGCACGGGCGGCTTCCCGCTCGATGTCCAGTTCTCCTCCACCCGGCTGCGTGAACTCTGCAAGATGGACGGCGCCGTCGTGCTGTCCACCGACGGGCTCCGCATCGTCTACTCCGCCACGCACCTGATGCCCGACCCGGCGATCCCCACCGAGGAGTCCGGCACCAGGCACCGCACCGCGCAGCGCGTCGCGCGGCAGACCGGGTATCCCGTCATCTCGGTGTCGCAATCGATGCGCATCATCAGCCTCTACGTCGGCGACCGCCGCTACGTGCTCGAAGGCACCGGCGAGCTGCTCTCCCGGGCGAACCAGGGCATCGCCACCCTCGAGCGGTACAAGGCCCGGCTGGACGAGGTGTCGCACTCGTTGTCGGCGCTGGAGATCGAGGACCTCGTCACCGTCCGCGACGCCGCGAGCGTGGCGCAGCGGCTGGAGATGGTCTGCCGCATCGCCGACGAGGTCACCGGCCAGGTCGTCGAGCTAGGCACCGACGGCCGGCTGCTCGCCCTGCAGCTGGACGAGCTGATGGCCGGCGTCGAGGCCGACCGCGGCTACATAGTCCGCGACTATCTGCCGGCCGGCCGCCGTCCGCGCACCGCCGACCGCGTGCTCGACGATCTGAGCCAGCTCTCGGCCCTGGACCTGCTCGACCTCACCCAGGTCGCGGGCGCGATGGGCCTGCCGAGCACGCCCGAGCTGCAGGAGAGCGCGGCCAGCCCGCGCGGGTACCGCCTGCTGGCCCGGGTGCCGCGCATCCCGCCGATGATCCTGGACCGCGTGGTCGAGCACTTCGGTGGGCTGCAGAAATTGCTGGCCGCCTCGGTCGAGGACCTGCAGGTCGTCGACGGCGTCGGCGACGGCCGGGCCCGCAGCCTGCGCGAAGGCATCTCCCGGCTGGCCGAGGTGTCGATCATCGACCGCTTCAACTGACGCCGCAGGCGCCGGTCCGGGTCAGCTGATGGAGAACTGGGTGGCCGTGCCGGTGTGCCCGGCCAGCGTGGCGTAGAGCGTGTACGTCCCGGCGCCGACGCGCTGCCGCGACGAGCACTGGTGCGGCTGCGACGTCAACCCGGACCAGGTGATGGACACCCGGACGGCGCGCCCGACCATGAGCACGCGCGGGTCCTTGCCCGGCTGCACCTCGCAGTCGTGGCTGCCCCACACGCGGGACTCGCCGTTGTAGACCTTGAGCACGATCTGCGCGTCGGCCAGGTCCTGCACGCAGGGCGCGCTGCCCACGTTGGTGACCTGGAGCTCCAGCATCGGCTTGTCACCGACCTGGTAGCTCGTCCTGCCGACCGCGGCCTGTACTCGCAACGCACTCGCCACGCAGTCCGGCGGGGGGGCCGCGCTGGTGCTCGTGTGGGCCGGCGACGTCGAGGAGGGCGGGGCCGAGGACGACGTGGCGACGCTCGACGAACTCTGCAGCGAGGTGCCCGCAGCCGAGGAAGGGTGGGCCGACGACGAGCCGCTGGCGGCGGCCGGGCTGGAGCCGCTCGTGGACGTCAGGGCCCGCACGGTGACCACGAGCAGGACGACAACCAGGATCAGGGATCCGACGAGGATGATCCGGCGCCGCCAGTACACCGACGGCGGCAGCGATCCAACGGGTCGAAGCATGTCCGAGCCAACCTACTGGAGCCTGCTCTGCGGGTGCTCTCCGACGCGCGGTCGACACCCCGGCGTGAGCGAGACGACGCGTGCGACGATGCGGTCGTCATGAGCGATCCCGCCCGCGCGCCCGCCCTCGTCGCGGCGGTGCTCGACTGGTACGGCCGCAGCGCGCGCGACCTGCCCTGGCGCCGGCCGGGCACCGACCCGTGGGCCGTGCTGGTCAGCGAGGTGATGCTGCAGCAGACACCGGTCTCGCGGGTGCTGCCTGCCTACGCCGCGTGGCTCGAGCGGTGGCCGACGCCGGCGACCCTCGCCGCGTCGCCGCCCGGCGAGGCGGTGCGGATGTGGGGCAAGCTCGGCTACCCGCGGCGGGCGCTGCGGCTGCACGCGTGTGCGGTCGCCCTCGTGGCCCGGCACGGCGGGGAGGTTCCGCGCGATGTCGAGGCGCTGCTCGCGCTGCCCGGCGTCGGGGCGTACACGGCGCGGGCGGTGGCGGCGTTCGCCTTCGCCCAGCGGCACGCGGTGGTCGACACCAACGTCCGTCGCGTGGTGGCCCGTGCCGTGGGCGGCCAGGGCGAGGCGGGCCCGCCGTCGACCACGCGCGACCTGGCGGCGGTCGAGGCGCTGCTGCCGGCCGACCCGCCGGCCGCGGCCCGGGCCGGGGTCGCGCTGATGGAGCTAGGCGCCGTCGTGTGCACGGCTCGGGCGCCGCGGTGCGCGGACTGCCCGGTGGCCGACCTGTGCGCGTGGCGGCTCGCCGGTGAGCCCGTCTACACCGGCCCGACCGTGCGCCCGCAGCGCTTCGCCGGCACCGACCGCCAGGTGCGCGGGCTGCTCATGGACGTCCTGCGGGCCTCGCCGGGGCCGGTGGCGAAGGGCGCCCTGGACACCGTGTGGGCCGATCCGGTGCAGCGCGAGCGCGCCCTGGACGCGCTGGTCGTCGACGGCCTTGTCGACCCGCTGCCCGACGGCCGCTACGCCCTACCCGCCTGAGGAGTTGTCCCGGCTATATCCCGGCTGGCACGCGATCTAGCCGGGACAACTCGCGCGGCGGGACAGACGACAGGGCCGCCCGCGCAATGCGGACGGCCCTGTCGGGTCGAGCAGGTGGCGTCAGTCGGCCGAAACGCCGGCGGCCGGGATGTCCGGCACGAGCGCCGACGGCTTGGCCTCGCCGCGGAAGGTGAAGATCTCCGGGCCGTCCTTCTTCAGTGGGTCCTTCGGCGCCGTGTCGATGACCACGATCTGGCCCGGCGATAGCTCGCCGAACAGGATCTTCTCCGACAGCGGGTCCTCGATCTCGCGCTGGATCGTCCGCCGCAGCGGCCGGGCGCCGAGCACCGGGTCGTAACCCTTCTTGGCCAGCAGCTGCTTGGCCGCGGTCGTGAGCTCGATGCCCATGTCCTTATTGCGCATCTGCACGTCCAACCGGGCCGACATGAGGTCGACGATCTGGACGATCTCGGCCTCGGTCAGCTGGTGGAACACGATGATGTCGTCGATGCGGTTGAGGAACTCCGGCCGGAAGTGCTGCTTGAGCTCGTCGTTGACCTTGTTCTTCATCCGGTCGTAGTTCGACTGCTCGTCGTTGCTGGCCGCGAAGCCCAGCCCGACCGCCTTCGAGACGTCACGGGTACCGAGGTTCGTGGTCATGATCAGGACCGTGTTCTTGAAGTCCACGACCCGACCCTGGCCGTCGGTCAGGCGACCGTCCTCCAGCACCTGCAGCAGCGTGTTGAAGATGTCCGGGTGCGCCTTCTCGACCTCGTCGAAGAGCACGACGCTGAACGGCTTGCGACGGACCTTCTCGGTCAGCTGCCCGCCCTCGTCGTACCCGACGTAGCCGGGAGGTGCACCGACGAGCCGCGAGACGGTGTACCGGTCGTGGAACTCGGACATGTCGATCTGGATCAGCGCGTCGTCGTCGCCGAACAGGAACTCGGCGAGCGCCCGGGACAGCTCGGTCTTACCGATGCCGGACGGACCCGCGAAGATGAACGACCCACCGGGCCGCTTCGGGTCCTTCAGGCCGGCACGCGTGCGCCGGATCGCCTGGGACACGGCCTTGATGGCCTGGTCCTGGCCGATGACGCGCTTGTGCAGCTCGTCCTCCATGCGGAGCAGGCGGGCCGTCTCCTCCTCGGTCAGCTTGAAGACCGGGATGCCGGTCCAGATCGCGAGCACTTCTGCGATCTGCTCGTCGCCGACCTCGGCCACGACGTCGAGGTCGCCGGCCTTCCACTCCTGCTCGCGCTTGGCCTTCTCGGCGAGCAGCGTCTTCTCCTTGTCGCGGAGCGACGCCGCCTTCTCGAAGTCCTGCGCGTCGATCGAGGATTCCTTCTCCCGACGGACGTCGGCGATGCGCTCGTCGAACTCGCGCAGGTCCGGCGGTGCGGTCATCCGACGGATGCGCATGCGCGCGCCGGCCTCGTCGATGAGGTC
This sequence comes from uncultured Actinomycetota bacterium, assembly GCA_963787985.1. GTDB lineage: Bacteria > Actinomycetota > Actinomycetes > Mycobacteriales > Jatrophihabitantaceae > Jatrophihabitans. The sequence goes on from CAWBEL010000001.1 coordinate 801,535, forward strand.
GATCGCCTTGTCGGGCAGGAAACGGTCGCTGATGTAGCGGTCGGCGAGCCCGGCCGCGGCCACCAGGGCGGCGTCGGTGATCGAGACGCGGTGGTGCGCCTCGTACCGGTCGCGCAGACCCTTGAGGATCTCGATCGTGTGGGCCACCGTCGGCTCACCCACCTGCACCGGCTGGAACCGGCGCTCGAGGGCGGCGTCCTTCTCGAGGTACTTGCGGTACTCGTCGAGGGTGGTCGCGCCGATGGTCTGCAGCTCGCCGCGGGCCAGCATCGGCTTGAGGATGGACGCCGCGTCGATCGCACCCTCGGCGGCACCGGCACCGACGAGGGTGTGGATCTCGTCGATGAACATGATGATGTCGCCGCGGGTGCGGATCTCCTTGAGGACCTTCTTCAGGCGCTCCTCGAAGTCACCGCGGTAGCGGGAGCCGGCGACCAGCGAGCCGAGGTCGAGCGTGTACAGCTGCTTGTCCTTGAGCGTCTCGGGCACCTCGCCCTTGACGATCGCCTGGGCCAGGCCCTCGACGACCGCGGTCTTGCCGACGCCGGGCTCGCCGATGAGCACCGGGTTGTTCTTGGTGCGGCGGCTGAGCACCTGCATGAGGCGCTCGATCTCCTTCTCGCGCCCGATGACCGGGTCGAGCTTGCCCTCACGGGCCGACTGCGTCAGGTTGCGGCCGAACTGATCGAGCACCAGCGAGGTGGACGGGGTCGACTCGGCGGTGGCACCGGCCGGCTCCTTGCTCTGGTAGCCGTTGAGCAGCTGGATGACCTGCTGGCGGACCTTGTTCAGGTCGGCGCCGAGCTTGACGAGGACCTGGGCGGCGACGCCCTCGCCCTCGCGGATCAGGCCGAGCAGGATGTGCTCGGTGCCGATGTAATTGTGGCCGAGCTGAAGCGCCTCGCGGAGGCTCAGCTCGAGCACCTTCTTGGCCCGCGGCGTGAACGGGATGTGCCCGCTCGGCGCCTGCTGGCCCTGGCCGATGATCTCCTCGACCTGCTGGCGCACGGCGTCGAGTGAGATGCCGAGGGACTCGAGCGCCTTGGCGGCGACCCCTTCGCCCTCGTGGATGAGGCCGAGCAGGATGTGCTCGGTCCCGATGTAGTTGTGGTTGAGCATCCTGGCCTCTTCCTGGGCCAGGACGACAACGCGGCGTGCGCGGTCCGTGAAACGTTCGAACATGCGGGCAGCTCCTTCCGCGCCTGGGCGCTCCGGTGTCAACTCTAGCCCGCGGCGGCGACAGTCCGAGCGGGTCGGACAGGGCGTGACGGGGGTCGAGGAGCACACCGTGCGATGGCGTGTATCTGGGCCAACGCGCGGACGCGGCAGATGATGCCCCGGATCGGATTCGCCGAGAGCGAACGTGGTTACGCTCCAGCCCATGCCGGACGTCGAGCTGGAGGCCGTGCCAGGCGGTTCGTCCGCACTACGCGGGTACCTCGCGACCCCGTCCGGAGATGGGCCGTGGCCCGGGGTGGTGGCGATCCACGAGCTGTTCGGGCTGACCGACATGGTCCGGCGCCAGGCCGACCGGCTGGCCGAGGCAGGCTTCCTCACCCTCGCCCCGGACCTGTTCAGCGACGGCGGCATGCGCCGGTGCGTCGTCTCGACCTTCCGGTCGATGCTGGCCGGCGAGGGGCGCCCGTTCGCCGACATCGAGGCGGCCCGCCAGCAGCTGCTCGCCCGCGCCGACTGCACCGGCAAGGTCGGCGTCATCGGGTTCTGCATGGGCGGCGGTTTCGCCCTCGTGGCCGCGACCAAGGGCTTCGACGCCGCGGCACCGAACTACGGCGCGCTGCCGCACGACCACGAGACGGTGCTGCAGGCCGCCTGCCCGATCGTGGCGAGCTACGGGGCCAAGGACGTCTCGATGCGTGGGGTGGCCGCGAAGCTCGAGCGCACCCTGCGCGAGCACGACATCCCGCACGACGTGAAGGAGTACCCGACCGCCGGGCACTCCTTCCTCAACGACGAGTTCTTCGGTCCGGCGCCGACCCACGCCCTGCAGCGCATCGCGCACCTCGGGCCCGACCCGAAGGCGGCCCCGGACGCGTGGCGCCGGATCGAGGCCTTCCTGCACGAGCACCTCGCCACCTGAGCGACCTCGACACCTGGGCGACCTCGAAACCTGACTGCACGCGGACGCAGAACGGGCCCGGAGCGATGCGCTCCGGGCCCGTGCTGGCGTTCGACCTGGCGTCAGCCCTGGCTGTTGTAGGCATCCAGGATGTGCGCCGGGATACGACCCTTGTCACCGATCTTGTGACCGTTCGTACGGGCCCATTCACGGATGGCCTGGGTCTGCTCGCGGTCGCCGCGGCCGTTACGGGAACGCCGCGGGGCGCCCCCGGCGGCCACGGTACGGGCGCCGCGGGTGGACTTGCGGGCGTGCGCGACGTAGTCGGCCAGGGCGTCGCGGAACTTCGCGGCGTTCTTGGTCGACAGGTCGATCTCGTACGCCGTGCCGTCGAGGGCAAAACTGACGGTTTCCTCGGCGATGCCCTCGTCGAGATCGTCGATGAGCTGGACGATGTGTTTCTGGGCCATGGTGTTTCAGCCGTTCGTGCGGGGGGATTGGGACACCAAAACCCTAGCGCGTCCACACATCGTTTCGCCATTCTCCACGCCCGCGCTCACGCACTTTCCGGAATTTGCCCGTCCATTGTGCGCAGCGGGCGTGCGTCTGTTGCGCGCGGCCGGCTAAATGATCAGCCAATTCGCCCCAGCCAGGCGATGACGCAGCAAATTCAGCGGCGGACCGAGCGTTACTGTTCAGGTTTGAGCAGCGGGAACAGAATGGTCTCGCGGATTCCCTTGCCGGTGAGCACCATGACCAATCGGTCCACGCCCATGCCCATTCCACCGGTCGGCGGCATGCCGTACTCCAAAGCGCGCAGGAAATCCTCGTCCAGTTCCATCGCCTCGGGATCGCCCTTGGCCGCGGCGATCGACTGCTGGATCAGCCGCCGGCGCTGCTCAACCGGGTCGACGAGTTCGGAGTAGGCCGGTGCGATCTCGACGCCGCCGATGATGAGGTCCCACGCCTCGGACAGCCGCGGGTCGTCGCGGTGCGGACGGGCCAGCGGGCGGACCGACACCGGGTAGTCGCGGACGAAGGTGGGCTGCACGAGCGTGTGCTCGACGAGCTTCTCGTACAGCTCCAGCACGATCTCGCCGGCGTCCCAGTCCGGCCGCAGCGCCACGCCGGTGCGTTCGGCGTGCCCGCGCAGCGTCGCCACATCGGTGTCCGGGGTGACCGGCTCCGCCACGGCGCTCGAGACCAGGTCGTGGACGGTGGCCTCGCGCCACGTCGCGTACAGGTCGATCTCGGTGCCGTCGGCCGTCACCGGGGTCTCGACGCCGACGGCTGCCGCGGCGTCGAGCACCAGGGCACGGGTGAGCTCGGCCATGGTGTCGTAGTCCCCGAAGGCCTCGTAGGCCTCGAGCAGGGTGTACTCCGGCGAGTGGCTGGAATCGACGCCTTCGTTGCGGAAGGCGGGGCCGATCTCGTACACGCGCTCGATACCGCCGACGATGCATCGCTTCAGATACAGCTCGGTGGCAATGCGCAGGGACATCTCGATGTCGAATGCATTGAGATGCGTGTGAAATGGGCGCGCGGCGGCGCCACCGTGCACGGCCTGCAGAATCGGCGTTTCGACCTCGACGTAACCGCGGCGCCGGAAAGTGTCGCGCAGGGAGCCGAGAACGGCGGCACGGGTGTACACCATCTCGCGCGCGTCGGGTCGCACGATCAGATCGACGTATCGCTGGCGCACCCGCGTCTCGTCCGACAGCGGTTTGTGCTCGACCGGCAACGGGCGCAGCGCTTTCGCCGCGATGCGAAACGCGTCGGCCATTACCGACAATTCGCCGCGCTTGGACGCAATGACCTCCCCGCGGACGAACACGATGTCGCCGCGGTCGACGTCGGCCTTCCATTCGGCAAGTGCATCCGCGCCGATACGGTCCTGCGAGAGCATGACCTGCAACTCGTCCGGGCCCTCGCGGAGCCGGGCGAAACAGAGCTTGCCGGTGTTGCGGACGTGGATCACCCGCCCCGTGACACCGACCGTCTCGCCGGTCTCGGTACCGGGCGCCAGGTCGGGGTGTTCGGCCCGCACCTGCGCCAGCGAGCGGGTGCGGTCGACGCCGACCGGGAAGGGGGCGCGCGCCGGATCGGCCATCAACCGGTCGTACTTCTCCCGCCGGACCCGCAGCTGATCGGGCAGGTCGACGTCCTCGGCAGAGGCGTCGGCGGGGGCGTCGGTCACGCTGCCCAACCCTAGCCAGGGCCGACTGTGCGTATTACGGCGGCAGAAGTTTGCCGCGTGCCCCCTGTCGACTACGTCCCGGCTGCGGCACCCTGTGGCCATGACGACGACAGACACCCGGAGCGCCCCGACCCTCGGGGTGCAGTTGGCGGGGCTCACGAAGTCCTTCAAGTCACCCGCCGGTCCCGTGCACGCCGTGCGCGGGGTCGACATCACGATCCGACCCGGCGAGACCGTCGCCCTGCTGGGCCCGAACGGCGCCGGCAAGTCCACGACGATCGACATGCTGCTCGGGCTGCTGCGACCCGACACCGGCACCGTGGAGCTGTTCGGCCGGTCCTCGCGCGACGCGATCGCGGCGGGGGCCGTAGGCGCCATGCTGCAGACCGGTCAGGTGCTGCGGGACCTCTCGGTGCGCGAGCTGATCGACATGATGGGCTCGCTGTACCCGAACCCGCTCAGCGTCGACGAGACGATGGAGCTGACGGGGCTCACGTCGATCGCCGATCAGCGCACGCACCGGCTGTCCGGCGGGCAGACGCAGCGGGTGCGCTTCGCCGTCGCGCTCGTGAGCAATCCCGACCTGCTGGTGCTCGACGAGCCCACGGTGGCCATGGACGTCGAGGCCCGCCGTGACTTCTGGGCCACGATGCGCAACTTCACCGCGCACGGCAAGACGGTGGTGTTCGCGACGCACTACCTCGAGGAGGCCGACGCCTACGCCGACCGCATCATCCTGATGGCGCACGGGCGGGTCGTCGCGGACGGCCCGTCGACGGAGATCAAGGCGACCGTCGGCATGCGGACGATCCGCGCGACGCTGTCCGAGCCCGACCTCGCCGCCCTGGGTCGGTTGCCGGGCGTGGTCAACGTCGACACCCGCGGCGAATCGGTGATCCTCAACTGCTCGGACTCCGACCAGGCCCTGCGGGCGTTCCTGCCCGCCTTCGCCGACGCCCGCGACATCGAGGTGACCGGCGCGGGTCTCGAGGCGGCGTTCCTCGAGCTGACCCGCGATCCGGACGAGCCGACGGAGGCCCCGCAGTGAACACGACCTACGTGCGGTACGAGCTGCTGCGCCTGACGCGCAACAAGCGCTTCTTCATCTTCTCGCTGATCTTCCCGCTCGCGCTGTTCCTGACCATCGCCGGATCGAACCGGCACCAGACGATCGACCTCGGGACGTTCTCGATCAAGTTCCCGCTGTACTACATGGTCAGCATGGCCGGCTACGGCGCCATGATCGCCGCCATCGCCGGCGGGGCCCGCATCGCGGCCGAACGCAGCGCGGGATGGAACCGTCAGCTGCGTCTGACGCCGCTGCGTCCGAGCACGTACTTCCGGACCAAGGTGCTGACGTCGTACCTGATGGCCGCGCTCAGCATCGCGCTGCTCTACATCGCCGGCATCGCCTACGGTGTGCGGGTCTCGCCGTTCGACCGCTGGCTTTCCATGACGGGCCTGATCCTCGTCGGGCTGGCGCCCGTTCATCGCGCTCGGCGTGCTGGCCGGCCACCTGCTCACCGTCGACTCGATGGGGCCGGCGCTCGGCGGCGGCTCGGCGTTCTTCGGTTTCCTCGGCGGCCAGTGGTTCCCGTTGCCGAACCACGGCGCGCTGCACTACATCGGCGAGGCCGTCCCGTCCTACTGGCTGACCCAGGCCAGCCATCTCGGCATCGGTGGGGCGGGCTGGGGCGCGCTGGGCTGGTTCGTCGTCGCGGCGTGGACGGCGGCCGCGACGGCGCTCGCGGTGTGGGCCTACCGCCGCGACACCGCGCGCGTCTGACGGTTCAGAGCTGCGGGGCGACCTCGGCCGCCACCAGCTCGAGGTGGTCGAGGTCGGCGAGGTCGAGCACCTGCAGGTACAGCCGGGTGACGCCCACGGCGGCGAATTCACCGATCCGGTCGACGATCTGCGCCGGGGTGCCGGTGAGGCCGTTGGCGCGCAGGTCCTCGACGTCGCGACCGATCCGGGTGGCGCGGCGTGCGATCTCGGCGTCGTCGCGGCCGGCGCAGAGCACCTGCGCCGCGGAGTCGACGAGCGTGCGGCCGGTCTGCCCGGCCGCGGCGCGGACGCGGTCGAGGATCTCGCCCGTCTCCTCGACCGAACGGAACGCGACGTTGTACTCGTCGGCGTAGCGCGCCGCGAGTGAGGCACCGCGCTTCTTGCCGGCGCCGCCGAGGATCAGCGGCGGGCGCGGGCTCTGTACCGGCTTGGGCAGGGCCGGCGAGTCGGTCAGCGAGTAGTGCTCACCGCTGAAGCTGTACGTCTCGCCCGGGGCGGTGGTGAGCAGCCCGTCGACGATCTCGACCTGCTCGGCGAAGCGCGCGAAACGTTCGGCGGTGTCCGGGAACGGGATGCCGTACGCGCTGTGCTCGGCGGTGAACCAGCCGGCACCGAGGCCGAGTTCGACGCGGCCGCCACTCATCGGCGTCGACCTGCGCGACGCTGATCGCGAGCGGGCCCGGCAGGCGGAACGTCGCCGGGGACACCAGGGTGCCGAGCCGGATCCGGCTGGTCTCGCGGGCGAGGGCGCCGAGGCTGATCCACGCGTCCGACGGTCCGGGCAGCCCCTCCACCCCCATGGCCAGGTAGTGGTCGGAACGGAAGAAGGCGTCGAAGCCGAGGTCCTCGGTCGCCTTGGCCACGGTCAGCAGGTCGTCGTAGGACGCACCCTGCTGCGGCTCGGTGAAGATGCGCAGATCCATGATCCGACCGTACTGGCCGCCTTTGCGCGAGGCTCAGGCGTTGCGTTCGAAGATCAGCCGCAGGCCGACGAGGGTGAGCTCGGGGTCGTGCCGGGTGACGGTCTCGCAGTGGTCGATGATCAGGGACGCGAGGCCCCCGGTCGCGATGACGTGCACGGCGTCGGGGTCGGCGGGGTGGAGGACAGCCGAGAGGCGCCGGACCATGCCGTCGACCTGGCCGGCGAAGCCGTAGAGGATGCCGGACTGCAGCGATTCGACCGTGTTCTTGCCGATCGGGCTGCGCGGCGCCACGAGCTCCACCTTGCGCAGCTGGGCCGCCCGCGCGGCGAGGGCGTCGAGCGAGATCTCGATGCCAGGTGCCAGCGCGCCGCCGAGGAACTCACCGCGGGCGCTGACGCAGTCGAAGTTGGTCGACGTGCCGAAGTCGACGACGATGCACGGTCCGTCGACGAGGTGGTGGGCGGCCGCGGTGTTGCAGATGCGGTCGGTGCCGACCTCCTTCGGGTTGTCGGTCTGGATGCTGACCCCGGTCCGCACACCGGGCTCGACCAGCACGGTCGGGACGTCGGCGTAGTAGCGCGCCAGCATCGTCCGCAGCTCGCGCATCACGGCCGGCACCGTGGAGCACGCGGCGATGCCGCCGACCGCGTAGCCGGCGAGCAACCCGCGGAAGGACAGCGCCAGCTCGTCGGCGGTTGTGCGCGCGTCGGACTTGATGCGCCACGAGTCGATCAGCTGGTCGCCCTCGAACACGCCGAGGACGGTGTTGGTGTTGCCGGTGTCGATCGCGAGCAGCATCTACATGTCCAACCCGATGTCGAGGACGGGCGCGGAGTGGGTCAGGGCGCCGACAGCAAGGTAGTCGACGCCGGTCTCGGCGACGGCGCGGGCGGTGTCGAGGGTGAGGCCTCCGGACGCCTCCAACCGGGCACGTCCGTGCGCGAACGCGACGACCGCGCGCATCGCGTCCGGCGGCATGTTGTCCAGCAGCACGAGATCGGCGCCGGCGTCGATGACCGCCCGCGCCTGCTCGACGCTGTCGACCTCGATCTCGAGCGGCAGCCCGGGGTGCGCAGCCCGGACGCGCGCGAACGCCTCCACGACGCCGCCCGCGGCGACCACGTGGTTGTCCTTGACGAGAGCCGCGTCCGACAGCGACATGCGGTGGTTGACGCCGCCGCCCGCCCGCACGGCGTACTTCTCCAGCGCTCGCAGTCCCGGCAGGGTCTTGCGGGTGTCCCGGATCGCCGCGGCGGTCCCGGCCACGGCGTCCACCCACCGCCTGGTCTGCGTCGCGATGCCGCTGAGGTGGCCGATGAGGTTCAGCGCCGTCCGCTCTGCCGTCAACAGGTCGCGCAGCGGCCCGCGGACGGTCGCGAGCACCTCGCCCGCACTCACCCGGGCGCCGTCCGCGGAGCCGAACTCGATCCGGACGCGCCCCTGGCCGACCGTCTCGAAGACGTAGGCCGCTACCGGCAGCCCCGCCACCACACCGTCCTGGCGGGTGACGAGGTCGGCGGACGCGATCAGGCCGGCGTCGACGGTGGCCAGGGTGGTGACGTCTCCGGCGGCGCCGAGGTCCTCGTCCAGCGCGCGGGCCACGACGTCGGCCACCACGCGTCCGGGACAGCCCTGGTGCGAGCTCGTCGCTCACGAGACGGCTCCGATCGGATGGTACGTCGTCGTCAATGTTCCATCTGGTTCAAGCACGGTCTCGAGGTGACCGCGCCAGTGCTCGTCGTCGCGGTCGGGGTGATCGTCGCGCCAGTGCGCGCCGCGGGTCTCCTCCCGCCGCGACGCGGCCTGGACGAGCGCCGCCGCCACCGTGAGCAGGTTCGTCGTCTCCCAGGCCTCGGTACCGGGGGTCCCGCCGTCCTGCTCGGCGCAGCTCGCCGAGTTCGGCGGTGGCGAGCGGCCAGACCCTTCTCGTCGCGCAGGACGCCGACGTCGCGTGACATCAGCGCCTGCAGGCGCAGGCGCGCGCCGTCGTCGAGCAGCGGTCCGGAGCCGCGGTGCGACCACCGGCGCGGGGGTTCGGCGGGCTCGCCAGCCGGCCGATCACGGTCTCGGCGATGCGGTGCCCGAAGACGAGACCCTCCGAACAGCGAGTTGGACGCCAGCCGGTTGGCGCCGTGGACGCCGGTGCACGCCGACTCCCCGCACGCGAACAGGTTGCGCAGCGAGGACTCCCCGTGCGAGGTCCACGCGGATGCCGCCGCTGGCGTAGTGGCAGGCGGGGACGACGGGGATCAGATCGTGCACCGGGTCGACGCCGAGCGAGAGCAGCGTCGTGTGGATGGTCGGGAACCGCACCCGCCACTTCTCCGCGCCGAAGTGCCGGGCGTCGAGCCACACGTGGTCGGCGCCGGTCTCGCGCATCTGCCGCAGGATCGCCTTGGCCACGACGTCGCGCGGGGCGAGGTCGGCGAGCTCGTGCACGCCCTGCATGAACCGCGTCGCCGGCGTCGTCGACGAGGAAGGCGCCCTCGCCGCGCACCGCCTCGCTGACGAGCGGTTGCTGGCCGCGCGAGCGCGGGCCCGAGGTAGGCGACGGTGGGGTGGAACTGGACGAACTCGAGATCGCGGACGGCCGCGCCGGCCCGCAGCGCCGCCGCGACCCCGTCGCCGGTCGACACGCTGGGATTGGTGGTCGACGCGTACACCTGGCCGATGCCGCCGGTGGCGAGCACGACGGCCCGGGCGCGCACGGCGCCGACGCCGTCGCGAGTCCCTCGCCCATGACGTGCAGGGTCAGCCCGCACACCGATCCGTCGTCGGCGTGCAGCAGGTCGAGCAGCAGGGCGTGCTCGATGACCTCGACGTCGGTGGCGTCGAGGACGCGGGTCGACGAGCGCCCGCTCGATCTCGGCTCCGGTGGCGTCGCCGCCGGCGTGCGCGATGCGGTCGCGGTGGTGGCCGCCCTCGCGGGTCAGGGACAGCTCGCCGTCGAGCGCGCGGTCGAAGCGCGCCCCCATCTGCACGAGCTCGCGCACCGCGGCCGCACCCTCGCGCACCAGCGTCCGCACCGCCGCCTCGTCGCACACGCCGGCCCCGGCGACGATCGTGTCGCGGAAGTGGTCGTCGGCGGAGTCCCCGGCGCCGAGGGCGGCGGCGATGCCACCCTGCGCCCAGCGGGTCGACCCGGCGGCGAGGACGTCCTTGGTCACCAGCAGCACGCGCAGCGACGACTGCCGGCTGATGTGCAGGGCGGTGGTGAGGCCGGCGATGCCGGACCCGACGACGGCGACGTCGGTCTCGACGTCCCAGCCCGGCTCGGGCGCGGCCAGCCGGCGCGGCAACGCAGCCTCACTCACAGCTCGATCCCCACGTTGTCGATCAGGCGCGTCGCCCCGACACGGGCCGCGACGAGCAACCGCGCCGCGCCGTGTTCGGGGATCTCGCCGAGATCGGCCGCCCGCAGCTCGAGGTAGTCGACGTCGACGCCCTGTTGCGTCGCGAGTTCGGCGGTGGCCTCGGTGATGACGGCCAGCGCGCCGTGCGGCTGGGCCGCGCGACCGGCGAACAGTGCGCGCGACAGCACGAGCGCGCGCTCCCGTTCGTCGGGCGACAGGTAGACATTGCGGCTCGACAGCGCGAGCCCGTCCGGCTCGCGCACCGTCGGCACGCCGACGACGGCCACCCCGATGTCGAGGTCCTCCGTCATCTGCCGGATGAGCGCGAGCTGCTGGTAGTCCTTCTCGCCGAAATATGCGCGTCCCGGCCGCACGAGATTGAAGAACTTGGCGACCACGGTGAGCACGCCGGTGAAGTGCCCGGGCGCGACGTACCTTCGAGTATGGAACCGAGCTCGCCCGGCTGCACGCTGATGCGCGAGTCGCCGAGCGGGTACATGTCCTCGACCCCCGGCGCCCACACCAGGTCGACGCCTTGCTCGCGGCTGACCTCGACATCGGCGTCGAGCGTGCGCGGGTAGCGGGCGAGGTCCTCGTTCGGCCCGAACTGCAACGGGTTGACGAAGTTCGTGGTGACCACGGCGTCGCACTCGGCGCGGGCGCGCCGCCAGCAGGGCCGCGTGCCCGGCGTGCAGCGCGCCCATCGTCGGCACCAGCCCGATCAGGCCGCCGAGCTCGGCCCGCGCGGCGAAGAAGTCGGCGCGTGTGCGCACGACCTTCACGACGGCGCCCCCAGCGCCCCCAGCACGGCGTCGGCCTGCTGCTCGCTGATGCGGCCGTGCGACCGCGCCCGCTCGGCGGTGCGGCGGGCCATGGCGACGGTACGAGGGCAGGACGTCCGGGGCCTCGCGGGCGAGCGTGCGGACGTGGCTCTGCACGGTGGCGGCGTCGCCCCGCGACACCGGTCCGGTGAGGGCGGCGTCGCGCAGTCGCAGCGCATTGTCGAGCGCCGCGCTCAGCAGCGGCGCGATCAGCCGCGGCGAGTCCTGCACGCCGACGCCGTCGAGCAGCTGCAGCGCGTCGTTGACCAGCGTGACGAGATGATTCGCGCCCAGCGACAGGGCGGCGTGGTACAGCGGACGCGCCGTCTCGGGCACCCACACCGGCTCGCCGCCCATCTCGAGCACCAGCGATTCCGCGACCGGGCGCAGCTCGTCCGGCGCGGTGACGCCGAAGGTCGCGCCGTCCAGGCGGTCGAGGTCTTCCGGGCGGCCGGTGAAGGTCATCACCGGGTGCAGCGCGAGCGCGATCACGCCGCGAGCGGCGGCGGGATCGAGCACGCCGATGCCCTGCGCGCCGGAGGTGTGCGCGACGAGCTGCCCGGGCCGCCAGGCGCCCGTGTCGGCCAACCCGGCCACCAGGGGGCGAAGGTCGTCGTCGGGCACGGCCAGCAGCACGAACTCAGCGGCGGCGACCGCCTCGTCCGGCGGCAGGACCGGGACGCCGGGCAGCATCTGCTCGGCCCGTCGGCGCGACAGGGCGGACACGCCGCTGACGGCGACGACGTCATGACCGGCGCGCGCGAGCGCTGCGCCCATCGCGCTGCCGACCCGCCCCACGCCGACGATGCCGACGCGCAGCCGCGCGGGTCGGGTGTCCACGTCGCTCAGCGTATACGACGGCGGGTAGGTTCGGCGTCCGTGGACCAACTGCAACATGAGGTGGCGCGCAGTGCCGACGTCGCCGAGCTGCACGCGACCGTGCCGACCCTGCTGCTCGAGTTGCAGACGCTGCTGGGCGCGCTGAGCGCGACCGTCACCGCGGGCACCGAACGCGGCCGCCGTCCCTTCCGGCCCGGCGAGGACTGGACGCCGCGCCTCGGCGAACTCGCCTACGGCGTGTACCTGCTCGCCGACCAGACCGGGGTCGATCTGGAGACCGCCGTGAACGCGACGGCCCAGAGCCTGCACCGCCGCGGGCAGGCCGCGCAGGCGGCGACCGAGGCCGATTGGCCGTTCGAGAGGTTGAGAGATCCTCGTCACGGGCGCGAGCTCCGGGCTGGGCGCCGAGATGGCCCGCCAGTTCGCAGCCGCCGGCCATGACCTCGCGCTGTGCGCGCGCCGTCTCGACCGGCTCGAGGCGCTGCGGGACGAGATCGTCACCGCGTATCCGGGGCGGACGGTCGTGGTGCGTCGCCTGGACGTCGACGACCACGACGACGTCTTCGCCGCGTTCGGCGAACTGGCCGAGGCGCTCGACGGGCTCGACCGCGTCGTCGTCAACGCCGGCCTGGGCAAGGGCGCGCCGCTGGGCACCGGGCGCTTCGAGGCCAACCGGCAGACGATCATGACGAACCTGGTGGCCGGGCTCGCGCAGTGCGAGGCCGCCATGGAGCACTTCCGCGCCGAGGGTCGAGGGCATCTCGTCGTGGTGTCGTCGATGTCGGCGGTCCGCGGCCTGCCGAAGGCCCAGACCGCGTACGCGGCGTCGAAGGCCGGAATCGCCGCGCTCGCCGAGGGTCTGCGGGTCGAGACGCTCGGCACCGACATCGTGGTGACGACGTTGCTGCCGGGTTACATCCGCTCGGAGATGAACGCGCGCATGCCGCAGAAGACGCCGCTGATGGTCGACACCCCGGCCGGCGTGCGGGCCATGGTGCACGCGATGGACCGGCAGGCGGCCGTGGCCCCGGTGCCGCCCTGGCCGTGGCGCCCGCTCGGCGTCGTGTTGCGCCACGCGCCGTTGTCGGTCTTGCGGCGTTTCGCCTAGCTCGTTCCGTACCGGCGGTGACCACCCTCACGCCGTGCTCTGGCGAGTCGATGAGACTACCCACCACGACGCGGGAACCCTTGCTACACAAGGGATTGTGAGTCGAATGGCCTAGCAGCTGGATCGCGTTCACCGCGCGTGCGACGAACGACGCGCACGCGCGCGCATCGCGCCTGCCCGCGTGTGGCCGCCGGTTGTGCTCACGGTCCTGTTGCAGGGCACGACCGTCGCGGTCGGCACGTCCCTGGGTGTACCGATCCTGGCCCTGCTCGTCGTTGCGGTCGTGATCGGTGTGCTCGTCGCTGTCGCCGCCCGTCGGACGGTCAGCAGCCTGGTCGCCGGCGCGGGTCTTCGGCTGGTCCGCCCGTACCAGCCCGGTGAGCACGTCCGCGTCTTCGTCCCGGCTCTGCGGTCGGTGCACGACGCCGAGATCGTCCGGGTCGGCCCGGCGAACACCACCCTGATGACCCGGGACGGCCTCGTCCTCGTGCCCAACGCGCTCATGCTGCGCGGCGCCCCGGAGTGCCGCGCACGCGGCGACCGCGTCGACCACGCCGCCTGAGCCCTCGGGGTCCGCCTCCCCGGATGGCGGAAGAACCGCAGAAAAAAGCAAGCAGGCTTGATTTGACCGTGGACGTCGTGCCAGTCTGCGAACCATGCCCGATGCCCGGGACGTGCTCGACGGCGTCCTTGCCGACCTGACCGCGGAGAGCGCCGACCTCGATGCCCTCGTCGCGACCCTTGACGGGTCCGACTGGGTTCGCCCGACGCCGGCCGAGGGGTGGACGATCGCCCATCAGATCGGGCATCTGGCCTGGACCGACGACGTCGCCCGGCTGGCCGCCGCCGATCCCGACCGGTTCGCCGCCCTCGTGGGCGAGGCAGCAGCCGAGTTCGCCGGCTACGTCGACCGCGTCGCTGCCGAGCGCGGCGCGCTGCCGCCGGCCGAACTGCTCGCCGGCTGGCGGGCGGGGCGATCGGCACTGGCCGGCGCCCTCGTCGCTGTCCCGCCCGGCCAGAAGTTGCCGTGGTTCGGGCCGCCGATGAGCGCCACGTCCATGGCCACCGCCCGGCTCATGGAGACCTGGGCCCACGGCCAGGACGTCGCCGACGCGCTCGGCGTCACCCGGCGGCCGAGCGAGCGGCTGCGGCACGTGGCGCACATCGGCGTCCGCACCCGCGACTTCGCCTACCTCGTCCGCGACCGCACTCCCCCGGCCGAGCCGTTCCGGGTCGAGCTCGCGAGCCCGTCGGGCGTGCTGTGGGCCTGGGGGCCGGACGACGCGGCGGAGCAGGTGGCCGGTCCCGCCCTCGATTTCTGCCTGCTCGTCACCCGGCGGCGGCACCGCGACGACCTCGCCCTCGTCGCGTCGGGCGCCGACGCCGAGGAATGGCTGTCGATCGCGCAGGCCTTCGCCGGGCCGCCGGGCGACGGGCGCACCGCCGGGCAGTTCGCCGCCACCGGGACGAGCGCGTGACGGCGCCGCTGCGGATCGCGAACGCCTCCGGCTTCTACGGCGACCGCGCCTCGGCGATGGCCGAGATGCTGGCCGGCGGTGAGATCGACGTCCTCACCGGCGATTACCTCGCCGAGCTGACCATGCTCATCCTGGCCCGCGACCGGCTCAAGGACCCGACCCTCGGCTGGGCCAAGACGTTCCTGCGGCACCTCGAGTCGTCGCTCGGCACCGCGCTCGAACGCGGCGTCAAGATCGTCACCAACGCCGGCGGCCTCAACCCGGCCGGCCTCGCCGCCGCCGTCCGCGTTCTCGCCGACAACCTCGGCCTGGACGTCTCGGTCGCCCACGTCGAGGGCGACGACCTGCGCCCGCGCGCCGCCGAGCTGGGGCTCGGTGAACCGCTCGCCGCCAACGCCTACCTCGGCGCGTGGGGCATCGCCGCCTGCCTGGGCGCGGGCGCCGACGTCGTCGTCACCGGCCGGGTCACCGACGCCTCGCTCGTCGTCGGACCGGCCGCGGCGCACTTCGGCTGGGCCCGCGACGACTGGGACCGGCTGGCCGGCGCCGTCGCCGCCGGGCACGTCATCGAGTGCGGGCCGCAGGCCACCGGCGGCAACTACGCCTTCTTCACCGAGCTGGGGAAGCTGGACCGGCCACTGGGCTTCCCGATCGCGGAGGTCCGGGCCGACGGCTCGTCCGTGATCACCAAGCACCCAGGCACGGGCGGGGCGGTCACCGTCGGAACCGTCACCGCCCAGCTGCTCTACGAGATCGGTGGCGCCCGCTACGCAGGTCCCGACGTGACAGCCCGCTTCGACAGCATCCGGCTCGACGACGACGGCCCCGACCGGGTCCTGCTCAGTGGGGTGCGCGGCGAGCCACCGCCGCCGACGCTGAAGGTCGGCCTGAACGCGCTGGGCGGCTTCCGGAACGAGGTGACCTTCGTGCTCACCGGTCTCGACATCGAGGCCAAGGCCGACCTCGTCCGGACCCAGCTGGCGCACCTCGACGCGGCGTGGACGCTCGCCCGTACCGACCACGGTGATGCCGCCGTCCAGGAGGAAGCCGCGGCCCTGCTGCACTGCGTGGTGCGCGGGCCGGACCCGAAGGCGATCGGCCGGGCCTTTTCCGGCGCCGCGATCGAACTCGCCCTGGCGTCCTACCCCGGATTCCATGTCACGGCCCCGCCCGGCGACGCGTCGCCCTACGGGGTGTTCACCGCGGAGCTCGTCGACGCCGCCGAGGTACCGCACGTCGCCGTGCTCTCCGACGGCACCCGCGTCGGCATCGCCGGAGCACCGGAAACGCGCGTGCTGGAGGAGGTGCCGGAGCCTGCGGTGCCGCCGGCATCCGAGGGCGGGGCGACGGTGCGGGCCGCGCTCGGCCGGATCGCCGGCGCCCGGAGCGGGGACAAGGGCGGATCCGCCAACGTCGGGCTCTGGGCCCGCAGCGAGGACGCGTTCGCCTGGCTCGCCGGCACCCTGGACATCCCCCGGTTCAAGCAGCTGCTGCCCGAGACGGCCCGGCTGCACGTGGACCGGCACGTGCTGCCCAACCTGCGCGCGGTGAACTTCGTCGTCGAGGGCCTGCTCGGCGAGGGCGTCGCGTTCAACGCCCGCCACGATCCGCAGGCCAAGGCCCTGGGTGAATGGCTGCGCTC
This sequence comes from uncultured Actinomycetota bacterium, assembly GCA_963787985.1. Taxonomy (GTDB): domain Bacteria; phylum Actinomycetota; class Actinomycetes; order Mycobacteriales; family Jatrophihabitantaceae; genus Jatrophihabitans. Next base: position 817,760 of record CAWBEL010000001.1, read on the forward strand.
GCGCGTCGTCGACGTCCCGGAGTCCCTGCTGTGACCGTCGTGGCCCTTCGGCGGCGCGACACGCCGCCGGGAGCGCCGCAGGGAGGCCAACGGTGAGCGATCCCTTCGAGAGCGAGGAACGACTCGCGCTGCGTGAGACGGTCCGTCGCTTCGTCGCCTCGGACGTCCTGCCGTACCTCGAGGTATGGGAACGGGACGGCGAGTTGCCGCGCTCGCTGCACGAGCGGGCCGCGTCGCTCGGCCTGATCGGACTGGCCCACCCGGAGTCGGTGGGCGGCGGGGACGGCGACGCTGTCGACGCGCTCGTCCTCGGCGAGGAGTTCCACCAGGCCGGCGGTTCGAGCGGGTGCTTCGCCTCGTTGTTCACCTCGGGCATCTCGCTGCCGCACCTCGTCGCCGCGGGTGACGCCGAGCAGATAGATCGCTGGGTCCGCCCGACCATCGAGGGGCGGCTGATCGGGTCGCTCGCCATCACCGAGCCCGACGGCGGTTCGGACGTCGCCGGCATCCGCACGACGGCGAAGCGCGACGGCGACAGCTACGTCGTGAACGGCGCCAAGACCTACATCACCTCCGGCGTGCGGGCCGACTACGTCGTCACCGCGGTGCGCACCGGGAACGCCGGTGCGCGCGGGCTCTCGCTCCTCGTCGTCGAGAAAGGCACGCCCGGTTTCACGGTGTCCCGCAAGCTCGACAAGATGGGATGGCTCTGTTCCGACACCGCGGAACTGTCCTACGCCGACGTCCGCGTGCCGGCGACCAACCTCGTCGGTGCCGAGAACTCGGGGTTCGTGCAGATCGCGCAGAACTTCGTGTCCGAACGCATCGGGCTGGCGGTGCAGTCCTACGCCTGCGCCCAGCGCGCCCTCGATCTCACCGTGCAGTGGTGCCGCGACCGGGAGACCTTCGGCCGCCCGCTGATCAGCCGGCAGCCGGTGCAGAACACGCTGGCCGAGATGGCGCGCCGGATCGAGGTCGCCCGCGTCTACACCCGCTCGGTCGCTGTCCGCGCGGCGGCCGGCGAGACCAACATGATCAAGGAAGCGTGTTTCGCGAAGAACACGGCCGTCGAAGCCGGCGACTGGGTCGTGAACCAGGCGGTACAACTGCACGGCGGGATGGGGTACATGCGCGAGTCCGAGGTCGAGCGGCAGTACCGCGACATGCGGATCATGGGCATCGGCGGCGGCACCAACGAGATCCTCACCGGCCTGGCCGCCAAGACACTGGGGTACACAGCATGAGCGTGCTCACGAGCGCTGTCGACCCGGCCACGCCGGAGTTCCAGGCCAATCGCAATGCTCTGCTGGCCCAGCTCGCGCAGGTCGAGGCCGAGCAGGCCAAGGCAGTCGCGGGCGGCGGCGAGAAGTACACGACCCGGCACCACAAGCGCGGCAAGCTGCTGGCCCGCGAGCGCATCGAGCTGCTCATCGACCCCGGTGCGCACTTCCTCGAACTGTCACCGCTGGCGGCGTGGGGCACCGACTTCACCGTCGGCGCCTCGGTGGTCACCGGCATCGGTGTCGTCAACGGCGTCGAGTGCCTCATCAGCGCGAGCGACCCGACGGTGCGCGGCGGCGCGTCCAACCCGTGGACGCTGAAGAAGTCGCTGCGTGCCCACGAGATCGCCCGCGAGAACCGGTTGCCGGTGATCGGCCTCGTCGAGTCCGGCGGTGCCGACCTGCCGACCCAGAAGGAGATCTTCATCCCCGGCGGCCGCATCTTCCGCGACCTGACCAACCTGTCGGCCGCGGGCATCCCGACGATCGCCCTCGTGTTCGGCAACTCGACAGCGGGTGGTGCGTACGTCCCCGGCATGAGCGACTACGTCGTCATGGTCAAGGAACGGGCGAAGGTCTTCCTCGCCGGGCCGCCGCTGGTGAAGATGGCCACCGGCGAGGACGCCGACGACGAGTCGCTCGGCGGTGCGGAGTTGCACGCGCGGCATTCGGGCCTCGCCGACTACATGGCCCAGGACGAGCAGGACGCGATCCGCCTCGGTCGCCAGATCGTGGGCCGGCTCAACTGGCGCAAGCAGGGGCCCACGCCGAAACCTGACGCGCCGCCGCCGCTGTACGACGCCGAGGACCTGCTCGGCATCGTGCCGACCGACCTCAAGATCCCGTTCGACCCGCGCGAGGTCATCGCCCGCATCGTCGACGGCTCGGAGTTCGACGAGTTCAAGCCGCTCTACGGCTCGTCGCTGGTGACCGGTTGGGCCTCGCTGCACGGCTACCCCGTCGGCATCCTCGCCAACGCCCGCGGCGTGCTGTTCAGCGAGGAGGCGCAGAAGGCGGCGCAGTTCATCCAGCTCGCCAACCGGGCCGACACCCCACTGCTGTTCCTGCAGAACACGACCGGTTACATGGTCGGGGCCGAGTACGAGCGCGGCGGCATCATCAAGCACGGCGCGCTGATGATCAACGCGGTGTCCAACTCGCGTGTGCCGCACCTGACGGTGACGATGGGCGCCTCCTACGGCGCCGGCAACTACGGCATGTGCGGACGCGCGTACGGTCCGCGCTTCCTGTTCACCTGGCCATCGGCCAAGTCGGCCGTCATGGGGCCCGCGCAGCTCGCCGGCGTGATGACCATCGTGGCCCGGCAGGCCGCTGAGGCCCGCGGCCAGGAGTTCGACGAGGCCGGGGCCGCCCAGATGCGGGCCTACGTCGAGGCCCAGATCGAGGAGCAGTCCCTCGCGCCGTTCCTGTCCGGGATGCTCTACGACGACGGCATCATCGACCCGCGCGACACCCGGACCGTCCTGGGCATCGCGCTCTCGGCGGTGCACAACGCCCCCGTCGAGGGCACGGACCAGTTCGGGGTGTTCAGGCTGTGACCACCCCGATGAACAGCGCGATCCAGACCGTCCTCGTCGCCAACCGGGGCGAGATCGCGCGCCGCGTCTTCCGGACGTGCCGCGACCTGGGTCTCGGCACCGTCGCGGTCTTCAGCGACCCCGACGCCGACTCCCCGCACGTCCGCGAGGCCGACGCCGCGGTGCGTCTACCCGGCGCCACACCGTCGGAGACCTACCTGCGTGGCGACCTCGTCGTCGACGCGGCTCGCCGCGCCGGAGCCGACGCGATCCATCCCGGCTACGGGTTCCTGTCCGAGAACGCCGCGTTCGCGCGGGCCGTCCTGGACGCCGGGCTGACGTGGATCGGGCCGCCGCCGGACGCCATCGACGCGATGGGCAGCAAGATCGAGAGCAAGCGGCTGATGGCAGCGGCCGGGGTCCCGGTGCTCGCCGAGCTCGCACCCGAGGACGTCACCGCGTCCGACCTGCCCGTCCTGATCAAGGCCAGCGCCGGCGGCGGCGGTCGCGGCATGCGCGTCGTCCGCGAGCTCGCCGACCTGCCCCGGGAGGCCGAGGCCGCGCGCGCCGAGGCGGCGAGCGCATTCGGCGATCCGACGGTGTTCTGCGAGCCCTACCTCGCCACCGGCCGGCACATCGAGGTGCAGGTCATGGCCGACACCCACGGCACGGTGTGGGCCGTCGGCGAGCGCGAGTGCTCCATCCAGCGTCGCCACCAGAAAGTCGTCGAGGAGGCGCCGTCACCCCTGGTCGAGCGCGTCGACGGCATGCGCAAGGAGCTGTTCACCGCAGCGCGCGCGGCGGCCGCCGCCGTCGACTACACCGGCGCCGGCACGGTGGAGTTCATCGCCGACGAGGCGGGACGCTTCTTCTTCCTCGAGATGAACACCCGGCTGCAGGTCGAGCACCCGGTCACCGAGTGCACCACCGGGCTCGACCTCGTCGCGCTGCAGCTGCACGTCGCGCAGGGCGGCCGGCTCGATCCCGAGCCTCCGCCGTCGGCCGGCCACAGCATCGAGGTGCGGCTGTACGCCGAGGACCCGGCCGCCGGCTGGCAACCGCAGTCCGGCCAGCTGCGCACGTTCGCGGTTCCCGGGGTCGACGTCGCGTTCGAGCTGGGCTCTCGCCCCGAGGGCCTGCGGCTCGACAGCGGCGTCGAGGACGGCTCGGTGGTCGGCATCCACTACGACCCCATGCTGGCCAAGGTGATCTCGTGGGCGCCGGCGCGGACCCAGGCCGCCCGTCGCCTGGCCGATGCGCTGGCCCGCACCCGGGTGCACGGCCTCGTCACCAACCGCGACCTGCTCGTGCGGGTGCTGCGCCACCCCGCCTTCCTCGACGGTGACACCGACACCGCGTTCTTCGACCGGCACGGACTCGACACCTTGGCGGCCCCGCTCGCCGGCGAGCAGGCGGTGCGGCTGTCAGCCCTCGCCGCTGCGCTGGCGATCGACAGCGCCGCCCGCGCGTCCGCACGCATCCTTCCCGGCGTCCCGTCCGGGTTCCGCAACGTCGTGTCCCAGCCGCAGTCGGCGGTCTTCGACGGCCACACCGTCCGCTACCGGCTGACCCGTGACGGCCTGGCCGCCGAGGGCTTCGACGGCGTGACGCTCGTGCATTGCACGCCCGATGAGGTCGTGTTCGATGTCGACGGCGTGCGACGCCGGTTCGCCGTTGCCCTGCAGGGGCCGGACGCCGACGTCGACTCCACGCTCGGGGCGGTGCACCTGCGGGTGCTGCCGCGCTTCGTCGACCCGGCCGAGCAGGTGGCGGTCGGCTCGCTGCTCGCGCCGATGCCGGGCTCGGTGGTGCGCATCGCCGTAGCCGAAGGCGAGCTGGTCACCGCGGGACAACCGATCTTGTGGCTCGAGGCGATGAAGATGCAGCACCGGATCAACGCGCCGACCGATGGCGTCGTCAGCGAGCTCCCGGTCACCGTGGGGCAGCAGATCGAGGTCGGCGCCGTGCTCGCCGTCGTCACCGACTCCGACGCAACCGAAAGGAACTGACATGGACTTCCGCGAGACCGACGAGCAGAAGGCGTTGCGGCAGGCGGTCGCCGAGCTCGGCAAGCGCTACGGCCACGACTACGCCGCGCCGCGCGCCCGCGCGCACGAGCCGCTCAGCGAGCTCTGGACCGAGGCCGGCAAGAGCGGGTTCCTCGGCCTCAACCTGCCCGAGGAGTACGGCGGCGGCGGCGCCGGAATGTACGAGCTGTCCATCGTGGGAGAGGAGCTCAACGCCGCCGGCTGCGGGCTGCTCATGATGGTCGTCTCGCCGGCCATCAACGGCACCATCATCGGTCGCTTCGGCACCGAGGAGCAGAAGCAGCGCTGGCTGCCGGGCATCGCCGACGGGTCGATCATCATGGCCTTCGGCATCACCGAACCGGACGCCGGCTCGAACTCCCACAACATCACGACCACGGCCCGCCGCGACGGCAGCGACTGGGTGCTCAACGGCCGCAAGATCTACGTCTCGGGGGTCGACCACGCCGACGCCATCCTCATCGTCGCGCGCACCGAGGACGCCCGGACCGGCCGGCTGAAGCCCGCGCTGTTCGCGTTCCCCACGGACACGCCCGGCTTCGAATACAAGGCCATCGACATGGACGTCGTCATGCCGGACAAGCAGTTCCTGCTGTTCCTGGACGACGTCCGGCTGCCCGCCGACGCGCTCGTCGGGTCCGAGGACGCGGCGCTGGCCCAACTGTTCGCAGGCCTCAACCCGGAGCGGATCATGGCCGCCGCGGGCTCGGTCGGCATGGGCCGGTACGCCCTCGACCGCGCCGTCACCTACGCCAACCAGCGCGAGGTCTGGGGCAAGCCCATCGGCACACACCAGGGCCTGTCGCACCCGCTCGCCAAGGCCAAGGTCGAGCTCGAGATGGCGAAATTGATGATGCAGAAGGCGGCCTCGCTCTACGACAGCGGCGACGACATGGCCGCCGGTGAGGCGGCCAACATGGCCAAGTACGCCGCCGCGGAGGCGTCGATCGCCGCAGTGGACCAAGCGGTACAAACGCACGGCGGCAACGGCCTCGCGCACGAGTACGGACTCGGCAACCTGCTCATCGGCGCGCGGGTCGCCCGCATCGCACCGGTCAGCCGGGAGATGGTGCTGAACTTCGTCGCGCAGTTCAGCCTCGGCCTGCCGAAGTCGTACTGATGGCCGAGGAGCTCGTCCACCACGACGTCGACCGTGCGATCGCCACGATCACGCTGGACTCGCCGGCCAACCGCAACGCGCTCTCGACGCGGCTCGTCACCGAACTCACCGCGCACCTGGGTGCCGCCGCCGAGAACGCCGACGTGCGTGCCGTCGTGCTCACGCACACCGGCCGGGTGTTCTGCGCCGGCGCGGACCTCAAGGAGCAGACGGGCGAGGGCGGCCCGCAGGCCGGCACGCAACGCATGCTCGCGCTGATGCAGGCGCTGGTCGAGCTGCCCAAGCCGGTGATCGCCCGCGTCGACGGCGCGGTACGTGCCGGAGGCCTCGGCATCGTCGGCGCCTGCGACATCGCCGTCGCCAGCGAGGCGGCCTCGTTCGCCTTCACCGAGGTCCGGCTGGGGCTTGCGCCGGCGATAATCTCGCTCACCACGCTTCAGCGGCTGACCGCACGCGCGGCGTCGCGCTACTACCTCACCGGCGAGACGTTCGGCGCGGACGTCGCGGCGCAGATCGGCCTGCTGACCGCCTGCGTCGCAAACACCGCCGAGCTGGACGCCGCCGTCGGGACCATCGCCGATCAGGTGCGGCTCTGCTCGCCGCAGGGGCTGGCCGAGACCAAGCCGCTCACGACGCAGGCCGTGCGCAGCGCGTTCAGCGCGGGCGCGGAGGACATGCAGCAGCTGTCCGCGCGGCTGTTCGCCTCGGACGAGGCGCGGGAAGGCATGACGGCCTTCCTGCAGAAGCGGCCGCCGCGGTGGGCGCCGGCGTGAACCATCCCGGGACGGCCGTCGAGGCACGCGAACCGCAGCAGGACCGGTCGCGGGCCACTCGCGCGCGGCTGCTGGAATCGGCGATCACCTGCCTCGCCGAGTCCGGCTGGTCGGCGACGACGGTGAGCGTGGTGGCCGAGCACGCCGGGGTGTCCCGCGGGGCGGCACAGCATCACTTCCCGACCCGTGAGTCGCTGTTCCTCGCCGCCCTGGAGCACGTGACGCAGCAGCGTGGAGAGCAGATGCGCCACGAGCTCGGCACCGGCCACCACCGTCCGGGCACGGACGCCGTCGTCGAGATGGTGTTCACGCTGTTCAGCGGTCCGCTGTTCCGCGCCGCCCTCGTGCTGTGGGTCGCGGCCGCGTCCGAGCCCCAGTTGCGGGAGCAGATCGTCCCGCTCGAAGCCCGGATCGGCCGCGAGATCCACCGCGTCGTCGTCGACCTGCTGGGAGCGGACGAGCAGGTGCCCGGCGTACGGGAGACGGTGCAGGCGACGCTGGACCTCGCCCGCGGGCTCGGCCTGGCCAACCTGCTGACCGACGACGGCCCGCGGCGGGACGGCATCGCGCGGCAGTGGGCCGCCATGCTCGACGCGCAGCTGCGTCCGGACGGCTGAACGCCGGGTTCAGCGCTGGGCGGACTCGCGGGCGAGGAGGCGGGCCAGCAGCTCGTTGGCCTCGGTGTTCTCCTCGGCGTGGCGGTGCCGGCGCCCTGAGGTGGTTCCCGCCGGTGTCGCCCCGGCCTGCGAATGCCGGCCGCCGGCAGCGTCCTCGGCGGCGGGCGACCCGGTGTCCTCGGAGGTGGCGCGGCGCCGGCCGGTGTAGGCGTCCGGGGCCGGCGCGGGGCGGTTGTCGATCGGGTCCAGCTCGAACTCGGTGAACGGCGTGATCCGCGGCAGGTCCGCGAACGGGTCCACATCACGGGACGGCGACGGCGTTGGCTGCGGGGCCGGAGCCGCCGGGCCGGGCCGCGGCGTGGGAGCCGGCGGGGACCAGCTGCCGCGCACGGTCTCGCGTCCGGACGCGGATATCGCCGGGACCGGGCCGGTGGTCTCCGCGGCCGAGGGTGAGGGCGGCGCAGGTGTTGCAGGCGACGCTGGTGTTGCGGACGACGTGGGTGTTGCGGACGACGTGGGTGTTGCGGGCGACGTGGGGCGCGAGGACGCCAGGGTGCGAGGCGGGGGCGACCAGATGCTGCGCTTCGGTTGGCCCGGGGGATTCAGGGCGGCGCGCGCCTTCTCCTCGGCCGCCTTCTTCTCGGCCTCGGCGCGCTCCGCAGCAACCCGCTCGGCCTCGGCGCGCTCCGCAGCAACCCGCTCGGCCTCGACGCGCTCCGCCTCGGCTCGTTCGGTCTCAGCCCGTTCCGCGGCCTGCTGCTCGGCCTCGACCCGTTCGGTCTCGGCACGCTCCGCGGCCAGCCGCTCGGCCTGGATGCGCTCGGCCTCGGCGCGTTCCGTCGCTTCCCGGTCGGCGTCGGCCCGTCGCTTCCCGCTCGGCCTCAGCCCGCTCGGCCTCAGCCCGGCCGGCCTCAGCCCGCTCGGCCTCAGCCCGCTCAGCCTCAGCCCGCTCAGCCTCAGCCCGCTCGCCCTCGAGCCGCTCGGCCTCGAGCCGCTCGGCCTCGGCCTTCTCGGCGGCCGCCCGCTTGCGGGCCGACTTGTCCGCCTTGCCCTCCGCGCGATCGGACTTGTGCAGGCTCGGCTGCGGCTTGACCTCGGTCACGGTGCGCACGGCCTCGGCGGTCATCGCGGGTTCGATGATCTCGCGGACCGAGTGATCACCCAATCCGAGCTCGGCGAGCAGCGTCCCGGACTCACTGGCCGCCTTGAGTTGGCGCACCTCGTGCTGCAGCGCCTCGAGGTCGGATCCGATCAGCCGCGTCGTCTCGATCCGCTCGAGCCGCAGCTGACCGCCGACCTTCTCCACCAGGTCGCCGCGCAGCCGTGCGATCTCGCCCCGCAGGTCGGCCACCTCGTGCGACATCGCGGCGGTCACCTCGGAGCGGATCATGGCCTGCAACCGCTCCTCGAAGGCGCGACGGGCGGCGGCCTCGGCGATGCGCTCGACCTCACCGGACGACCGCAGTTCCACGTCGCTGCTCGGCAGGACCGGAACCTCGGTCCGGCTGCCCGCGTCGTCGCCCTGTCGGCGGCTGCCGAACATCGAGTACGCCCCCAGCAGGACGCCCCACAGACCCGCGAGGAAACCGATCTTTATGCCCTTCTGGTCCGTGCCGGTGACGATCATCCAGATGGCGATCGCCCCGAGGACGACGGCGACGGCGAAGCCGATAGCGCGGAACACGACAGCCCGGGTCAGCGGAGGGGCGTCGCGGAGTGGCACGGGCACCATCGTAGACAACCCGACCCGTGAGGCCGACCCCCCCGAAACGACTCTCAGGACGTCCGGGCGCCGGATCCCCGGTTATCGCTGCCCGGGTCGATGCCGGCGCGTTCCAGCAGCAACCCCGCGACGACCAGCACGACGCACGCCAGCAGCAACAGCGCACCGACTGCGGCGTCGTGCGTGGCCGCGGACACGGCTGGGACGTCGGGCAGCAGCCGCGCCAGCAGGCCGGCCGCCCCACCGGCCACTCCCGCACCCACCAGCGACGACGCCTTGCCCAACGCGACGCAGCGGGCGATGACGATCGCGGCCATCGGTTTCGCGTCCGGGTCGTGCCGCACCGCCGCCCGCACCCGACGCGCCGCCACCAGCTCCGCCACGGCCAGCGCCGCCAGTGGCACCGGAACCAGGTACTTCAGCGCCGGCAGCGAGTCGTAGGAGAAGCGCAGCAGGACGTAGACCGTGACGGCGATGATCACGAACGGCACGGCCAGCTCGCGCCACGTAGTGCGGTGCAGCCCGCCCCCGCCCTCGCTCATGCGATCGACACCCCGTCCACCCGGCGGACGCCGGACACCTCGGCAGCCGGCAGCGCGGCGACCAGGTCGCGCACCGCGACCCCGCCCAGCGACGCCTCGGCGTCGATCGCGAGCCACGGGACGAGCACGAAGGCCCGCTCCGCCGCGCGCGGGTGCGGCAGCGTCAGCTGGGGGTCGTCGCTGACGACGTCGTCGACGGCCACCACGTCCACGTCCAGCGTCCGCGGGCCCCAGCGCAGCTCGCGGGTACGCCCGGCGGCGTCCTCGGCCGCGTGCGCCCGCTGCAGCCACTCGATCGGGCCCGCGTCCGGGTCGGCGACCAGCAGGACGGCGTTGAGGTAGTCGTCCTGGGCGACCGGACCCCACGGCGGCGTCTCGTACACCGGTGAGACGGCCCGCAGCCAGGGACGGACGGCGTCGACGGCGCCCTGCAGGACGGCGAGCCGGTCGCCGAGGTTGGACCCGACCGACAGCACGGCGTCGGTCATGGTGCGCCGTCCGACCGGGTGCGGCGGATCGTCACCGCCACGTCGGCGAAGGCGAGCGGGATCGGCGCCTGCGGCTTGTGGACCGTCACCGTCGCCGCCTCGACCCGAGGGTCGCCGAGGCACACGTCGGCAAGACGCTGCACCAGCGTCTCGAGCAGGTCGACCGGCTCGCCCGCGACGACGGCGGCCAGCGCCTCGGCGAGCTCGCCGTAGTGCACCGTCTCGCGGACGTCGTCGGCGGCCGCGGCCGGCGCGGTGTCCAGCTCGAGCACGGCGTCGACGACGAAGTCCTGCCCGTCGCGGCGCTCGTCGGGGTAGACGCCGTGGAACCCGCGCACCCGCAGCCCCGTCAGCGCTATAGCGTCGGTCATCGTGCAGCCTCGCTGCGCTCGGTGAGCGCCTTCCCGCACGCTACGACCTTGTTCGCTCCGCAGGCGTCGCTCATCGACTCGCCTGCATCGCGGCAGCGGCGAGTGCGGCGTCCACCGAAGGGCGGACCTCGTGCACCCGCACCCCCCAGACTCCCGCCTCCGCGCACAGGGCGGTGATCGCCGTCGTCGCATCCTCGCGGTCCGACGTCGGGCGCGGCGTACCGTCCGGGCCGGCGAGCAGCCTGCCGAGGAAGGACTTGCGCGACGCCCCGACAAGCACCGGCATCCCCAGCTCGACCAGGACGTCGAGATGGGCCAGCAGGGTCCAGTTGTGGGCGCCCGTCTTGGCGAAGCCGAGGCCGGGATCGAGCACGAGCAGGTCGGGGTCCACCCCGGCGGCCGCGGCGGCGTCGACGCGCTGCAGCAGCTCGGCGCGCACGTCGGCCACGACGTCGTCGTAGCGGGCCAGCTCGGCCATCCGGTCGGAGTGGCCACGCCAGTGCATGAGGATCCAGGGGCATCCGGCATCCCGCACGACCGCCGCCATCTCCGGGTCGGCCAGCCCGCCCGACACATCGTTGACCACCGCCGCGCCGGCCTCGAGCGCGCGTGCCGCCGTCGCCGCCGACGTCGTGTCGATGCTCAGGGCGACCCCTGCGGCGGCCAGCTCGCGGATCACCGGCAGCACCCGGGCCTGCTCCTCGGCGGCGTCGACCCGGTGCGCGCCGGGGCGCGTGGACTCGCCGCCGACGTCGACCAGGTCGGCGCCGTCGTCGTGCATGGCCCGGCCGTGCGCGACGGCGTGCTCGACCGACCTCCACCGTCCGCCGTCGGAGAAGGAATCGGGGGTGACGTTGAGGACGCCCACCACGCAGAGCCGGTCGCTGCGCCGCGGTATCGATGACGCGTCGGGACGCATCGGCTCAGCGTCCCAGGATCAGGCTCAGCGCCTCCGCGCGCGTCCGCGGGTCCTGCTGGAAGATGCCGCGCACCGCCGAGGTGATCGTCTTCGCCCCGGGCTTGCGGATGCCGCGCATGGCCATGCAGAGGTGCTCGGCCTCGATGACGACGACGACCCCGGCCGGTTCGAGCCGGCGGCGCACCGCCTCGGCGACCTGGGTGGTCAACCGCTCCTGCACCTGCGGCCGGCGGGCGTAGAGGTCGACCACGCGGGCCAGCTTGGACAGGCCGGTGATGCGGCCGTTCGGCCCGGGGATGTAGCCGACGGCGGCGGTGCCGTGCCACGGAACCAGGTGGTGCTCGCAGGTCGAGTACAGCGGGATGTCTCTGACCAGCACGAGTTCGCCGTGGTTCTCGTCGAAGGTCGTCTGGAGGACCTCGTCCGGATCGACGTGCAGGCCGCCGAAGATCTCCGTGCAGGCGCGAGCGACGCGCGCCGGCGTGGCCTTCAGACCTTCACGATCGGGATCCTCGCCGATGGCGATCAGCAGTTCGCGGACGGCCGCCTCGGCCCGGGGCAGGTCGACCGACGCCTCGGCGCTCAAGCCTGGCCGCCGCCGTAGGGACCGCCGTGCGGGCCGTTGCCGGGACCCTGAGCGGGGCCCTGTCCGGGAGCCTGTCCGGGAGCCGGTCCCGGCGCGTTCGGCGGCGGCCCGGGGTAGGGCGACCCGCTCGGCGGCGGGTAGCCACCGTAGGAACCACCGGGACCGCCCTGCTGCGGGCCGAAGTAGCCACCCGGCCCGGCCGGCGGCTGCTGCGCCTGCCCGGGTGTCGGCTGCGGTGCCTGCCCCGGCGTCACGCCGGGAAGGGCGCGCCCGTCACCGTTCGGCGACGCGCCGTTGCCGTTGCCGTGATGGCCGTTCGCGCCGTTCGCCCCGTTGGACGCGTGCTTGCGCAGCGAGGGCGGGATGTCGATCGGCGGCCGGTCGCTCGGCGTGCGCTTGCCGAAGGCGGTGAAAGCGTTGTGCGGCGGCCGCTTGCGGACCGGCTCGAGGATGCGCTGGAGATCGTCCTTGGCCAGCGTCTCCTTCTCGACCAGCTCGAGGACCATCGTGTCGAGCACGTCGCGGTACTGCTGCAGGATCTCCCACGCCTCGTCGTGCGCGCCCTCGATCAGGTCCCGCACCTCGGAGTCGATGTCGGCGGCGATGTCCTCGGAGTAGTCGCGCTGGTGGCCGTAGTCGCGTCCCATGAACGGCTCGGCGTCGCCGGTGCCGTACTTCACGGCGCCGAGCTTGGTGCTCATGCCGTACTCGGTGACCATCGAGCGGGCCAGCTTGGTGGCCTTCTCGATGTCGTTGGACGCGCCGGTCGTCGGCTCGTGGAACACCAGCTCCTCGGCGGCGCGGCCGCCCAGGGCGTAGACGAGCTGGTCGAGGATCTCGGCGCGCGTCTGCGTGTACCGGTCCTCGAGCGGCAGGACGAGCGTGTGCCCCAGCGAACGCCCGCGCGGCAGGATCGTCACCTTGTGCACGGGGTCGAGGTTCGGCATCGCCCACGCCGTGAGCGCGTGCCCCGCCTCGTGGTAGGCGGTGACCCGCTTCTCCTTGTCGCTCATGGCGCGGGTCTTGCGCTCCGGCCCGGCGATGACGCGGTCGATGGACTCCTCGAGCGCCGCGCCGGTGATCAGGCGGCCGCCGGTGCGGGCGGTCAGCAGCGCGGCCTCGTTGATGACGTTGGCGAGGTCGGCGCCGGTGAACCCGGGGGTACGGCGGGCGATGACGCCGAGGTCGACGTCGGCGGCGAACGGCTTGCCCTTGGCGTGCACCTTGAGCACGGCCTCGCGGCCGATGACATCGGGCGGGCCGACGGCGATCTGGCGGTCGAAACGGCCCGGGCGCAGCAGCGCGGGGTCCAGGATGTCGGGACGGTTGGTCGCGGCGATCATGATCACGCCGCCCTTGACGTCGAAGCCGTCCATCTCGACGAGCATCTGGTTCAGCGTCTGCTCGCGCTCGTCGTGACCGCCGCCCATGCCGGCGCCGCGGTGGCGGCCGACGGCGTCGATCTCGTCGACGAAGATGATCGCCGGCGCGTTGTTCTTGGCCTGCTCGAACAGGTCACGGACGCGGCTCGCGCCGACACCGACGAACATCTCGACGAAGTCCGAGCCGGAGATCGAGTAGAACGGCACGCCCGCCTCGCCCGCGACCGCGCGCGCCAGCAGCGTCTTGCCGGTACCGGGCGGGCCGTAGAGCAGCACGCCCTTGGGGATCTTGGCGCCGATGGCCTGGAACTTCGCCGGGTTGGCCAGGAACTCCTTGATCTCGTCGAGTTCCTCGATGGCCTCGTCTGCACCGGCGACGTCGGCGAAGGTCGTCTTCGGGGTGTCCTTGGTCACGAGCTTGGCCTTGCTCTTGCCGAAGCTCATGACGCGGTTGCCGCCGCCCTGCACCTGGCTCATGACGAAGAACAGCACTCCGACGATGAGCAGGATGGGCAGCAGGCTGATCAGGATCGAAAGCCAGGTGTTCTCCTTCGCCACGTGGGTGCGGAAGGAGAGCTTCGAACCGGCCTTCTCGGACTGGTCGGCGAGGGTGCGGTAGACCTGGGCCGAGGCGGCTGACGGGTACTGCGAGCTGATCTTCGAGTACTTGCCGTCGAACTTCTTGCCCAGCGTCAGGTCGAGCGTCTGGCCCTTGTCGTCGACGACGGCCTTGGTGACGTTGCCGGCGGTGACCTGCTTCAGCGCATCAGAGGTGCTGACTCCGTGGTAGCCGCTGCCGCCCGACAGCAGGCTGGGCAGAACGAGGAACGCGAAGATGACCACGATGACCCAGAGCCACCATGACCGAAGAATGCGCTTGCGATTCATGTCTTTATCACGAACGGACGTACGCTCGCGTTCCTTCCCATGCCGAGGGACACAGAACCGTCTCTACCGGACTCTCGACGGTACACGTCACGGGTTGTAGACCGACGGCTTCAGGCGCCCGATGTAAGGCAGGTCGCGGTACCGCTCGGCGTAGTCCAGGCCGTACCCGACGACGAATTCGTTCGGTATGTCGAAGCCCACGTACTCGACCTTGACGTCGACCTTGAGCGCCTCCGGCTTGCGCAGCAGCGTGACGATTGCGATCGACGCGGGGTTGCGCGCCTTGAGGTTCCGGAGCAGCCACGACAGGGTCAGGCCGGAGTCGATGATGTCCTCGACGATGAGGACGTCCTGACCGGCGATGTCGCGGTCGAGGTCCTTGAGGATCCGCACGACCCCGCTGGTCTGGGTGCCGCTGCCGTAGGAGCTGACCGCCATGAATTCCATCGTGCTGGGGCGTTCGAGCGAGCGGGCGAGATCGGACATGAACATCACCGCGCCCTTGAGCACGCCGACGAGCAGCGGCTCGCGATCGGCGTAGGCGGCGTCGATCTCCTTGGCGAGCTCGGTGATGCGCTGCTGGATCTGCTCGCTCGAGACGACTGTTGCCTCGATGTCCCGGTCCAGTTCACTCATCGGGAGACCTCGTTGCGCTCGGTGTGGGGTGCGCCTCGAGTCTCCCAGACGTCCCGGGTCCCGCAGACGTCCCGGGTCCCGCAGACGTCCCGGGTCCCCCGGACGTCCCGGGTCCGCCGGACACCCGGGACACGTGGACGCCCCCGGGCAACGGCACCGGGCCCTGGCCGTGCCAGGCGGTGAGCAGCGCGTCGAGCGCCCGGACGTGCTCGGCCGCAAGCGGTCCGGCGCCGACGGCGGCCGCCCACAACCGCAGGACGCGGGTGCGGATCGGCGCGCGGAGGGCAGCCGGCTCGTCGACCGGCAGCGACGGCGGCTCGGCGACCCCGGGCCGCACGAGCGCGGCGAACGCGGCGACGGCCTGGTCGTCGAGCTCGTCGACGTCCGCGCGCAGCAGCTCGGCGGTGCGGGCCAGCGCCTCGACCACCCCGCCGCCGAGGACGTCGTCGAGCAGCGGCAGCACCTCGTGCCGTACACGGGCCCGGCGGAAGCGGGTGTCGGCGTTGTGCGGGTCGTCCCACACGTCCAGGCCCAGCGCGGCGCAGGCCGCGACGGTGGTGGTGCGCCGCAACGACAGGAACGGGCGGACGTGGTCGCCGTCGACGGGCCGCATGCCCGCGATCGAGCGCGGTCCCGATCCGCGGCCGAGCCCGAGCAGCACCGACTCCGCCTGGTCGTCGGCGGTGTGGCCGAGCAGCAGCCGCGCGTCCAGCGCCTCGGCGACGGCGTCGACCGCGGCGTAGCGGGCGGTCCGCGCCGCGGCCTCGGGTCCGCCGTCCGTCCCCACGTCGACCGGCACGATCTCTACCGGGTCGAATCCCAGCTCGGCGCCCAGGGCCGCCACCGCCCGCGCCCGCACGGCCGACCCGGGCTGTAGGCCGTGGTCGACGGTGACGAGGCCGGCGGGGCGCCCGAGTCGGGATGCCACGAAGGCGGTGGCCGCGGCGAGGGCGAGGGAGTCGGCCCCGCCGGAGCACGCGACGAGGACGGGCCGGTCGCCCTGCTCGAGCGCGCTGCGGACGGCAGCGCGGGTGGCCGCCACGGCGGGCGCGGGGCCCACGGGATCAGCGCCGCTCAGACGTGGACGCGCGCGATCCAGCGCGCCGGTTCCGCGATCTCGGCCTTGGTCGGCAGCGTCTCGCGGGACGTCCAGATCGCGTTGAAGCCCTCCAGGCCGACGCGGTCGACGACGGTGCGCACGAACGCGGCGCCGTCGACGTACTGCCGGGTCTTGGCCTCCATGCCGAGCAGCCGGCGCAGCAGGCGGTCCAGCGGGTTGCCGCCGCGGCGCCGGCGGCCGGCGAACCGGCTCTCGATGCTGGCTTGGCTGGGGATGACCTCGGGCGAGACGGCGTTCATCACGTACTCGGCGTGCCCCTCGACCAGCGACATGAACGCCGTCACGCGGTCGAGCACCTCGCGCTGCTCGGGAGTGGCCAGCACGGCCAGCAGCCCGGCGCCGTCGCCCTGGCCGCGGACGACCTTGACCAGCTCACCGGCGCCCGCGGACAACCGGCGGCGGAGTTCCGCGGGGTCGGACTCGATGGTGGCGGTGAGGGCAGAGATCTCGCTCAGCATGTGGTCGCGCAGCCACGGGACGGCGGTGAACTGCACGCGGTGCGTGACCTCGTGCAGGCAGACCCAGAGCCGGAAGTCGCGCGGGTCGACCTTGAGCTGCCGCTCGGTGGCCACGATGTTGGGCGCGACGAGCATCAGCTGGCCGTTGGCCCGCTCGAAGAACTCGAACTGGCCGAGCACCTTGCCGGACAGGAAGCCGAGCACGACGCCGATCTGCACGCCGGTGATCCGCCCGCCGATGCGCTCGGTGATCTGGCCGACGGGGTTCTGCTCGACGAGCCGGTCGACGATCGGCGTCATCAGGGTGGCCATGCCGGCGGCGTTGGTGTCGATCCACGCCGGCCGGTCGACGACGCGGGTCGCGGCGGTGACGGCCGGCTCCTGCAACCGCGTCAGCTCGGCGACGTGGTCGGCGGCGTCGGCGGCCGCGCGGTACAGCTCGTTCACGACGTCGTCGGCCTCGCGGCGCGAGACGGTCGGCGATGCCGGGCTGAACCGCCGCCCCGCACGGGTGGCGACGTCCCAGTCGATCAGCGAGGCCATGACCCCACGCTACCCGCAGATGCAGCGGGCGAGGTCTGCGGCGAGAACGTCGAGGGCGGCCTCCGCGGCAGGGGTGGACGCCGTGCGGTCGGCGATGAAGCTGAACGCGAGCAACCGTCCGGCGGCGTCGTGGACGAGACCGGCCAGCGCCGAGACGCCCGTGAGGGTGCCTGTCTTGGCGCGGACGAGCCCGGCGGCCGCACCCGGCGTGCCGGCCAGGTAGCGGTCCTGCAGCGAGCCGGACCACCCCGCGACGGGGAGCCCGGCGACCACGTCGCCCAGATCGCCCGTCCGGTCCCGGGCGATCGCCGCGAGCAGCCGCGCGAGGGTGGCCGGGCTGAGCCGGTCACGCGCCGCCAGCCCGCTGGCGTCGACCATGCCGGCGCCGGGGTCGATGCCGAGCCGGCGGACCGCGATGCGGATGCCGGCCGCCGCCCCGGCGAAGGTGGGGGCCTGCCCGACGGCGCGGGCCACCAGCCGCCCGAGGCACTCGGCGATGACGTTGTCGGACTCCATCAACATCTGCGCGACCAGCGTCGCGTACGGCGCCGAGTGCACGGTCCCGAGCACCCGGGCCGCCGCCGGCGCCGCGGCCCGGCTCACCGGCAGGCCCGGATGCCCGAGCAGGGCGGCGAGTTCGTGCCCGGCGTCGAGGTCCGGTGTGGTGCTGCGGTTCGTCGCGCCGGGCGCTGCGCGGCCGCCGTCGGTCATGACGGCGGTGATGGCGGCGCCGTAGTCGCTCGGCACGTCCTCGGCCGCCCAGTACGGCGAGATGCCCGCGCCGGCGAACGCGCTGTCGTCCACGATGATGCGGGTAGGTGTGAGGTGCGCGCGGGTGACTGCGGCGGCGAGGTCGGACAGCCGGGCCGCGCCGGCGTACGCGGGGGCGACGCCGGCCCGGGCGCCGGACAGCGTCGGGTCGCCGCCGCCGACCAGCACGATCGACCCGCCGGCGCCGGTGTCGACGCGGGTGGCGATCGTGGCCGTCGGGGCGTGCACCCGCAGGATCGCCGCCGCGGCCAGCAGTTTGGACGTCGAGGCGGGCGCCGCCGGCACCGCGCCGCCGTGATCGAGCAGGACGGCGCCGGTCGCCGCGTCCACCACCTCGCCGCGGGTCTCCGGGCCGAGGCCGCCCGCCCGGAGCGCGCCGGCGAGCGCGGTCCGCACGGCGGCCGGCGCCGCAGCCGGTGCGGTCGAGGTCGCCGGCGGTGCTGGGGTCCTGGTCGCTGCGGCGAGCGGTCCGGTGGGGGCGTGCCCGGCGGGGGTGCGGGTGGCGACCGGGGTCCGCGCGGCGTAGGTCTCGCCGAAGCCCAGCAGGCCGGCCGCGACGGTGATGAGCACGATCAGGGCTGCCCCCGCCGCCGTGCGCGCGCGGCGGGCCCTCACGTGCGTCAGACTAACCAGCAATCGAGAGCGCGAGGGAGCAGCACCGTGGAGTTCGACGTCCTGATCGAGATCCCCCGGGGAAGCCGGAACAAGTACGAGGTCGACCACGAGTCCGGCCGCATGCGCCTCGACCGCACGCTGTTCACCTCCACCCAGTACCCGGCCGACTACGGCTACATCGAGAACACCCTGGGCGAGGACGGCGACCCGCTGGACGCGCTGGTCGTCCTCGAGGGCGACCCCCTGTTCCCCGGTGTGCTCGTGCGCTGCCGCGCGATCGGCATGTTCCGGATGACGGACGAGAAGGGCGGCGACGACAAGGTCCTCGCCGTCCCGTGCACCGACCCTCGACTGGAGCACCTGCGCGACATCCACCACCTGCCGGAGTTCGACCGGCTGGAGATCCAGCACTTCTTCGAGGTCTACAAGGACCTCGAGCCCGGCAAGAGCGTCGAGGGCGCGAACTGGGTGGGCCGCACCGAGGCCGAGGCCGAGATCGAGCGCTCCTACAAACGCGAGCAGGACAGCCACTGACCGCTGCCGCGCCGGCTCAGTCCACGGGGTCGATGCGGATCGGGCGGTAGCGCAGGAACGTGCCCGGTCCGGCGTTGCTGCACGTCAGCCGCTCGACCGCCACTCGCTCGACGACCACGGTGACGTCGAGCAACCCGTGCGGCCCGCGGAGCCGCACGACCGCGGCACCGTCCTGGACAGCGCCGGTCGAGACGACGGTGAGGTCGGTGCTGCGCGGCAGCGCGAGGTGTTCGTGGGCGAAGCCGAGAGCCGCCTGCGCGACGGGCGCCAGCCCGATACGGCCGCGCAGCAGCGCTCCGACGACCTCGCCGGCGTCGGCGGCCGCCGCGAACTCCACCGCCGCGAACGGCAGCACCCGGCCGTAGAGCAGGCCGCCCGGCAGCACGAGGACGTTGGCGCCGAAGCGGTCGCCGCCGAGATGGCTGCACTCCCACACCCGCCCCGGACGCGCGTCGGCGAGCGCGGCGGCCACAGGGCGGCCGCGCAGGGCGCAGCAGGTGTCGTGCCGGCTGTGCGCACAGACGAGGTAGAGCGCGTCGGGGTCCGGATCGCCGGCGGTGCCGTCCAACGGCAGGTCGAGCAGCTCGGCGTCCTGCTCGAAGCTGCCCCAGCGCAGTTGCTCGTGCCCGCTCCGGGTGTCGGCCAGGGCCCAGCGGCGGGCGACGCCGCGCGGCGTCCGGCCCGGCCTGCGGATCGCGACGACGCGCACGCCCGCACGTCCGGCCTGCTGCTCGAGTGCCGCGGCGACGGCGGGGTCGAAGCGCGAGTCCCGCAGCCCCGCCCGGCCCCACGGGCCGGGTTGCTCGACGAGCAGGACGCGGGCGGCCGGGAACGCGCTGCCCAGCATCGGGTCGCCGCGCAGCTGGGCGCGCAGGGCGCAGCGTTCCAGCGATTCGCGCGGGTGCGGACGGCTCACGCGAGGATCAGAACGCCCTCGCGCACCAGCCGCCGCGCCAGCACCAGCTGCTCGTCGGGCTCGAGTCCCGGCAGGTCGGCGACGGCGAACGCCGGGCCGCCGACCGCGACCTTGACCGCGTCGCCGGTCCCCGCGGGGAGCTCGACGGTGCGGTCGAGCAGTTCGATCCGTACCCGCTCGGTGCCCGCGTCGGCGTCTGCATCGGCGCCGAACCGCAGCCGCAGCCGCAGGGCCGGGCGCAGCCGCAGCCGGGTCCCGGCGTCGAGCGCGTCCGCGGCGGCGAGCTGGGCGAGCGGGCCGATCGCGGCCGGCCGGGTACGGCGCATCAGGTCGGTACCCAGGGCCTCGGCGAGCCGGGCGGCGGGGACGGCGTCGAGACGCCGATGCAGCGCCTCGAGGGTCGCGGCCAGGTGGTCGGCGATGACGGCGGGGTCGGACAGGTCGACGCCCATCGGCAGTGACCGGCGCAGGTCCGGGTCGTCCTGAGCAGCCAGCAGCAGCTCGCGGACGAGGTGGTAGCGCGTCAGCGGGTGCACGCCGACGGTGAGGTGGATGGAGGTCTCGCCCAGCGCCTGCGCGGCGTGGATCGTGCCGCGCGGCAGGTACAGCGCGTCGCCGGGCTCGAGCACGGTGTCGATCAGCGGCGCCTCGGTGGCGCGGGCGGCCACGTCGTCGCGGATCTTGTCCCACGGTTGGTTGTCCAGCGGCCCGTCGACGACCGGCTCGTGAATCGTCCAGTGCTTGCGTCCGGCCACCTGCAGGACGAACACGTCGTGGACGTCGTAGTGCGGCGCGAAGCCCTGGCTCTGCGGCGGGGTGATGTAGGCGTTGATCTGTACGGGGTGACCGAGCTCGTCGCCCAGCCGGGCTCCGAAGTCGACCAGCGGCGGCCAGGTGCGGTGCAGGCCCTGGAGCACGAGCGTGCTGCCGTCGGCCATCGCGGTCAGGACGCGGTCGTCCGCGGCCTGGTCGGCGATCGAGGCGCCGGCGCCGCCGCCGCGGGTGAACCGGGCGGCCGGCAGGACGGTGCCGTCCTTGGCCATGCGCAGGAACGGGGTGCGCAGGCCTCGTTCGGAGACCAGCTCGTCGACTGCACTCGCGTCGAGCAGGTCGGTGAACCCGCCGGCGAGGTCGGCGGCGCTGCTGAACAGCGGCGCGCGTCCCCAGTGCTCGGCGGCGAAGCGATCGGCTGGACGGGCCACGCAGCGCGCCAGCGCCGCGTCACCCGTCCCGCTCATCCGATCAGGTGTCACGCGCCGCTGTCGGCCGGACCCTCGGGGCCGGGCGAAGCCGAGCCGTCGGCACCGCCGTCACCACCGCCGTCGGCACCGCCGTCGCCGCCTGCGCCGCCGTCAGCGCCACCGTCACCACCGGAGCCGGCGTGGCCGTCCGCACTGCCGTCCGCGTGGCCGTCCGAACCGCCGTCGGCCGGGCCCTCGGGACCGGGCGAGGCCGCGCCGTCGGCACCGCCGTCACCGCTACCCGCGCCGCCGTCGGCGCCGCCGTCGCCACTCGTGATGTCGTCGTCGTCGAGACTCATGTCAACCTCCGTGTTCACAGGTGCGCGCGGCGGGCTCGCCGCTCCGTTTCAACCTAGCGCCGGGCGTTCTGCGCCAGCGCTGACGTCTGTGCGCTACCCCGCTCAGGTAGTGGCTAATCGCGCGGGCGATCGGCCATGTGCAGGGCGACGACGCCGCCGGTCAGGTTGCGGTGCCGGACGTCGACCCACCCGTTCGCGGCGATGAGGGACGCCAGCTCGTGCTGCGCCGGCCAGGCGCGGATCGACTCGGCGAGGTAGACGTAGGCGGCGGCGTTCGACGACACACGGCTTGCGACCCAGGGCAGCGCGCGCATCAGGTAGTTCAGGTACAGCACGCGGAACGGCGTCCAGGTGGGTCGGCTGAACTCGCAGATGACCAGCCGCCCGCCGGGGCGCACCACGCGTGCCATCTCCCGCAGCGCCGCAGGCACGTCGACGACGTTGCGCAGGCCGAAGCTGATCGTCACCGCGTCGAAGCCGGCGTCGGCGAAGGGCAGGCGCGTCGCGTCCCCGGCCACGAACCGCATCCGGCGACGCCGGCGCTGCGCGCGCCCGGCCTGCAGCATGCCGAGCGAGAAGTCACAGGCCACCGCGTGCATGCCGCCACGTGCCATCTCGACGGTGGACACGCCCGTACCGGCGGCGAGGTCCAGCACGCTCTGACCGCGCGTCAGCTCGAGGCACTGGCGGGTGCGGCGACGCCAGCGCCGGTCCTGCCCGAAGGACAGGACGGTGTTGGTGAGGTCGTAGCGGCGGGCGACTCCGTCGAACATCGCGGCGACCTCGCGTGGATCCTTCTCGAGGCTCGCCCGACTCATCCGATGAGTCTGTCAGCCGTCCGTCCCCGTCGCGGCGTCCGGGGTGACGCCGTGACCGGCCGGTCGGCCCGGGTTGGCCGTCGGCGCCCCGCCCTCGGCCGCGCCCGTCGGGGACGTCGCCAGCTCGATCGTCCCGGCCACCACAGCGGCCAGGCACGCGAGGTAGGCGACGATGTGCAGGGGCGAGTGCGGGATGTGCTCGCGCAGCAGAATGGCGCCGAGCACGACGCCGGTGACAGGGTCGACGGCGAGGTTGGCCGGCAGGGTCGCGCTGAGGGCGCCGACCTGGAAGGACAGCTGGGTCAGCAGGATGCCGCCGCCACCGAGGACGAGGACGCCGATCAACGGCACGATGCCGCGGTGCGTGGCGAACAGGGCGTGCGTACCCCCGGAACTGGCCCGCTCCGACGCGGCGTCGACCATCACCGCCAGCGCGCCGAAGTACAGCCCGGCGACGGCGCCGTAGATCGCCCCGCGGATGATGCGGTTGCGTCCCGTGACGGCGAGGGCCAGTACCGCGCCGACCACCAGCACCAGCACGATCGTCCACGCCAGCAGGCGGGACCGCGGCACGTGCTCGGTCTGCGGGGCTCCGATGAGGAGCAGGAAGACAGCCAGTCCGCCGACGACGCCGACGCTGCCCAGAAAGTCCGACCGCCGGGGGCGCGGGCCGCCGAGCATGAAACTGACCAGCAACGACACCGGCAGCATCAGCACGACGAGCGGCTGCACGAAGACCACGGCGCCGGCGGTGAGCGCCACGATCTGCAGCACGAACCCGATGGCGTCCCCGCCGATGGCGAGCAGGAACATCGGGTGCCGGATGAGGCTGAGCAGGCCCTTGGCGCTCTCCCGGCCGCCCTCGCGCGCGCTCTCGGACGCGACCCGGTGCTGGACGACGATCGAGGTCCCGTACACGACGGCCGACGCGACGCCGAAGGGCAGCGCAACGGCCAGGGTCACGCGAGGAGGGTAACCGTCCGACCTCTCCGCATCCCCCTAGTCGTGGCCCCGCTGCGGCGGCCGGCGCGGCGTGTCCCGCCGCACCGCGGCCACGGCGCGGGAGGGAGCCCCGTGCGGCCCCCGGCTCAGGAGGCGGGCTGAAGGGTGAGCGCGGTCGAGCTGAAGTGCGAGTGGACGCGGGCGTCGACGGGGTCGTCCGCCGGGTCGTCGTGCACGACGAGGTGCCGGTAGAGCGTGTCGCGCTGCGCCGGGATGCGGCCGGCGCCGCGGATGAGCTCGATCAGCTCGGTGCGGTTCGAGCGGTGCCGGGCCCCGGCCGAGGACACCACGTTCTCCTCCAGCATCACCGAACCGAGGTCGTCGGCGCCGAAGTGCAGCGTCAGCTGGCCGATGTCCTTACCGGTCGTCAGCCACGAGCCCTGCAGGTGGTTGACGTTGTCGAAGAACAGCCGCGCCACCGCGACCATGCGCAGGTACTCCAGCGAGGTCGCCTGCGTCCGGCCCTTCAGGTGGTTGTTCTCCGGCTGGTAGGTCCACGGGATGAACGAGCGGAACCCGCCCGTGCGGTCCTGGACGTCGCGGATCATGCGCAGGTGCTCGATGCGCTCGGCGTTGGTCTCGCCGGTGCCCATCATGAACGTGGCGGTCGACTCGAGGCCGAGGCCGTGCGCGGTCTCCATGACCGACAGCCAGACCTCGCCCTTCTCCTTCAGCGGCGCGATCGCGGTGCGCGGGCGGTCGACGAGGATCTCCGCGCCGGCGCCGGCGAACGAGTCGAGGCCGGCGTCTCGCAGCCGCGCGATGACGTCCGCGTGCGGCAGCTCGGACGTCCGGCCGATGTGCACGACCTCGGACGCGCCGAGCGAGTGCAGCGTCAGCTGCGGGTACGTCGACTTGATGGCGGAGAACGTCTGCTCGTACCACTCGATGCCCAGGTCGGGCGAGTGGCCGCCCTGCAGCATGATCTGGGTGGCGCCGAGGTCGACCGCCTCGCCGCAGCGCCGCAGGATCTCCTCGAGCGGGTGCGTCCAGCCCTCCTCGTGCTTCGGCGCGCGGTAGAAGGCGCAGAACTTGCACGCGGTGACGCAGACGTTGGTGTAATTGATGTTGCGGTCGATGATGTAGGTCGCGATGTTGTCCGGGTACCGCCGGCGGCGCACCGCGTCGGCGGCCTGGCCCAGGGCGTGCAGCGGCGCGTCGGTGTAGAGCAGCAGCGCCTCGTCCGGGCTGATCCGTCCGCCCTCGGCGGCGTGGTCGAGCAGGCTCGCGATGGTCACCCGTTCAGGGTAAGGGGCTAGCCGGACGCGTGGTTCAGCAGCGTGCGCAGATCGTCCGCCGCCTCGGCCGCGGCGGCGTCGGCCACTGTCGACACCCCACCCATCCCGAAGTAGGAGTGGTTCAGCGACGGGTGCTCGCGCGCGATGACCTCGACCCCCGCGTGCTTGAGGTCGTCGGCGTAGAAGTTGCCCTCGGTGCGCAGGACGTCCAGCGTCGACGTGTGGATGACGGCCGGCGCCACTCCGGTCAGGTCGGCGGCGCGCTTCGGCGACACCCGCCAGTCCCAGGAGTCGTCCTCCGACACGTAGGTCTGGGCGAAGTTGACCATGCCCTCGAGCGTCAGCCCGAACCGCTTGTGCGCCGAGGAGCGGGACATGTAGCCGGAGTTGACCTCGTCGTCGGTGTAGCGGCCGGCGACGTCGGTGACCGGGTAGAGCAGTAGCTGCGCGCTGAGCGGCTGACCGGCGTCCCGGCGCGCGATTGCGACCGACGCCGCGAGCTGGCCGCCTGCGCTGTCGCCGGCCACCACGAGCTGGTCGTTGCCGCCAAGCTCGTCCAGGTGGTGGGCCGCCCACTCGGTGGCGCGCACGGCGTCCTCGAACGCGGCGGGGAAGCGGTTCTCCGGCGCGAGGCGGTAGTCGACCGACACGACGACGCCGTGCACCTGCACGCAGATGCGGCGGGCGTGACCGAGGTGGGTGTCGAGATCGCCGACGACCCATCCGCCGCCGTGGAAGTAGACGATCGTCGGCATCGGCGAACGGTCGACCTCGGCGCCGCCCCGCTCGGTGGCCGGGCGAAGGATGCGGACCGGGATGGCCGGCGCGTCACCGTCCCCGGGGATCTCGCTCGCCTCGTCGGAGGCGGGCACTATGGCAGGGTCCATCGTCTCGAGCGCCGCCAGGTTGGTGCGCCGCGAGTGCTCGCGCGCCTCCTCGACCGTCTCGGGATCGCGGTCCGGCATGATCCGGAGCAGCCAGGTGGCGAGGTCCGGGTCCAGATCCTTGTCGGTCACTCCCCGATTCTCGCAGGCCCGCGGCCTAGACGTCGGCGAAGACCGGATCGACCGGCATCCCGGCCCGGCGGGCGAACTCCCGCAGCCCGTCCAGCTGCCGCTCCCCGAGCGAGAAGTCGAGGGTGCGGAAGTAGTTGGCGAGGGTCGCGGCGTCGAAGATCTCCCAGCGCGCGGCGGTCTCGGCCACCTCGTCGACGTGGACGAGGGCGTCGTCCCGGCTGCGCAGGAACGCGGCGTGCACGTCCTTCACCAGGCCGGGGTTGGCGGCGGCGTAGTCGCGCCGCGCCGCCCAGACGGCGAACACCATCGGCAGCCCCGTCCAGTCGCGCCAGGCCTGCCCGAGGTCGTGCACGGTCAACCCGCGGCGCGGTGCGTCGTAGGTCGCGCGCAGCGCGGTGTCGCCGATGACGACGGCGGCCTGCGCCTCGAGCAGCATCGCGGTGAGGTCCGGCGGGCAGGTGAAGTACTCGGGACGGACGCCGTGGGCCTGCTCGAGCCACATCGTCGCGAGCAGCACCGACGTGCGCGAGGTCGAGCCGAGCGCGACCCGGGCGCCGTCCAGCTCGGCGAGCGGCACCTGCGAAACCAGGTCGACCGACAGCACGGGGCCGTCCGAGCCGATCGCGATGTCCGGCAGCAGGACGAGCTCGGAGGCGTGCCGCAGGTACTCGACGAGCGAGATCGGGCCGATGTCCAGCTCGCCCGCGACCAGCATGTCGTTGAGGCGGTCCGGGGTGTCCTTGGTCAGGTCGACGTCCAGCAGCGTGCCGGCGCGGACGAGACCCCAGTAGATCGGCAGGCAGTTCAGGAACTGGATGTGTCCCACCCGGGGACGGACCTGCGTCACGCCGTCCGACGGTACGCGGCACCGTCCCTGGCCCGGCGGGGTGAGCTGTGCCACAGTCGGTCGATGGACGACCAGGACCCCACCAGCGACCTCGCCACCAACCTCGTCACGCGCGTGAACATCGGCGACGCGTTGACCCGCACCGCCGGCCGGCTGCCGTCACGCACCGCCGTCGTCGACGGCACGCGTCGCTGGACCTACGACGAGTTCAACCGCGCCGTGAACCGGTTCGCGCACGGGCTGACCGCCCTCGGTTACGCCCGCGGCGACGCGCTCGCCCTCGCCTCGGGCAACAGCGCCGAGTTCCTGATGACCTACTTCGCCTGCGCGAAGCTGGGCGTGGTGTGCGTGCCGATGAACCTCGGCTGGCGCGCCGGACGAGATCGCCTACGTCCTCGACCATTCCGAGGCTCGCGGCATCGTGGTCGAGTCCCAGCTCGTGCCCGTCGTCGCGCCGGCCGTCGAGAAGGTGCCCGCGGTGACCGACGTCGTCGTCGCGTCCGGCCTCGGCGCGGACTACCGCCAGGACCTGCTCGACCGCACCTGGCACACGTTCGACGCCGTCACGACCGACAACGCGTCCGACCCCGAGGTCTTCGTCGGCGAGCGCGACGCCGTCAGCTACCTCTACACGAGCGGCACGACCTCGTTCCCCAAGGGCGTCGTCGGCAGCCACGTCGCCGTGTACCTCGAGTCGCTTGATGGTCGTCGCCGAGACGGGCATCAACGCCGACGACCGCATCGCCTGTCTGATGCCGTTGTTCCATACGGCACAACTGAACGGGTTCGCGACGCCGGCGCTGATGGTGGGCGCGACGCAGTACCTCATGCGGGGGTTCGACGCCGACGCCCTGCTGTCGTTGATCGAGCAGGAGCAGATCACGCGGACGTTCGCGCTACCGATGATGTGGCGGGCGATGGTCGATCACCCGGACGTCGGCGCGCGCAACCTGTCGTCGCTGCAGAAGGCGGCGTACGCGATGGCTCCGATGCCGGACGCGCTGCTGCGGCGCTGCCTGGACACCTTCCGGTGCGGCTTCTACCTCGCGTTCGGGCAGACCGAGCTGAGCCCGGTGACGACGTTCTTCCGGCCCGAGCACCAGCTCTCGCACTCCGGGGCGGTCGGGACGCAAGTCATGAACGTGCAGATCGGGATCATGGACGCCGACGGCAACCTGCTGCCCCGCGGCGAGGAGGGCGAGATCGTCTACCGCAGCCCGCAGGCGCTGAACGAGTACCTGAAGAATCCCGAGGCCACGGCCGAGGTCTTCGCGCACGGCTGGTTCCACTCCGGCGACGCCGGCGTGCTCGCCGACGACGGCATGCTGTGGTTCAGCGACCGCTACAAGGACGTCATCAAGTCCGGCGGCGAGAACGTCGCCTCGATCGAGGTCGAGAAGGCGGTCTACGCGGCGGCGCCGTCGGTCGGCGAGGTCGCGGTGGTCGGCCTGCCGCACGAGCGGTGGACGGAGGCGATCACCGCCGTGGTCGTGGCGAAAGAGGGCGAGACCGTCGACGAGGACGAGGTGCTGGCGGCGACCCGGCAGCACATCGCCGGCTACAAGGCGCCCAAGGCCGTCATCGTCGTCGACGAGCTGCCCAAGACCTCCACCGGCAAGATCCAGAAGAATGTCGTGCGCAAGCAGTTCGCCGAGTTCTACGCCGACGGGGCGGGGTCGGGTCGGGGCTGACGAGGCGCTGCGCCGACGCCGATAGGGTCGGGGCATGCCCGGCGCCGACGACCTCGACCTCGCGGCCTCGTTGGTGCACTCGGCCGGCGAGCTCGCGGCCGGGATGTTGCGCAAGGGCCTGACCGTCCACCAGAAGACGTCGGTCTCCGACGTCGTCTCGGCCGCCGACCACGCCGCCGAGGAGCTCATCGTCCGTCAGCTGCGGGAGCAGCGGCCCGACGACGGCATCGTCGGCGAGGAGGGCACGTCCGATGCCGGTTCCTCCGGGGACGGTCGAGGACGTACCTGGTACGTCGACCCGGTGGACGGCACCTACAACTTCCTGTCGGGGTTGCCGACGTGGTGCGCCGCGGTGGCCCTGGGCACGAGGCCACAGGACGACCCGATGCTCGGCGCCGTCTTCCACCCCGCCGCGGACGAGCTCTGGGTCGGTGGCGACGGTTTCCCCACGACCTGCAACGGCATCGAGCTGACGCCGATCGCGGATGCCGCCCTGCACGAGGTCTCGGTCGCGACCTACCTGCACCCGACGACGCTGCCCGACCCCGCCGTGCTCGACCCGATGCTGCGCGCCATGTCCGGCGCCGCGACGGTGCGGATGCTGGGCTCGGGCTCGATCGAGATGGCGGCCGTCGCGGCCGGCCGGCTGGGCGCCTCGATGCAGGTCGACTCGCTGCCGTGGGACTGGCTGCCGGGCGCGGCGCTCGTCCGTGCGGCCGGCGGCGACGCTCGGGTGGTCGAGGTCAACGGCCACCAGTGGCACCTGTCGGGGGCGCCCCGCGTCGTCGAGCAACTCGCCGCCCTGCTGCACGGCGAGTGACCGGTCAGTCGGTCGTGTCGGGCTGGGCCGCGTCGGGGTCCAGCTGCGCGTCGAGGTCTTCGCGGTACTGCTGACGCGCCTGCACCCGCAGCTCGATGTTCTGCGCGAGCCGGGCCCGCGGGCGGGCCAGCAGCACGTAGGCCAGCGGGATGGACAGCACCAGGCCGATGAGCGCCGCCGTCAGCGGTCCCACACCGAGCAGGTACAGCAGCCCCCACAGCACGAGGAACAGGCCGAACCGCAGCAACGTGTAGAGCCACAGCGTCCCCATCCAGCCGCGGAAGGTCGGCTGCCCGGGGGTCGGCGCCTGCTCCTCGGTCATGCCCAGACGGCCTGCGGTTCGGAGCGGCGCTCGGCGAGCGGCACCGGCCCGTCGTACTCGCGGATGATCTCGTAGCGCGTGTTGCGCTCCTTGGGCACGAACCCGGCGTCGCGGATCAGCGTGAGCAGGTCGTCGCGGGTCAGCTTGTCCGGCGTGCCGTAGCCGTCGGCGTCGTGGGTGATCTTGTATTCGACCACCGAGCCGTCCATGTCGTCGGCGCCGTAGTTCAGCGCCAGCTGGCTGGTCGAGAGCCCGTGCATGACCCAGAAGACCTTGACGTGCGGGAAGTTGTCGAGCATCAACCGGCTCACGGCGAAGGTCTTGAGGACGTCGGCCGGCTGGGCCATCGGCAGGTGCGAGAGCCGGTTGTTGTCGTTGTGGAAGCGCAGCGGGATGAAGACCTGGAAGCCGCCGGTCTCGTCCTGCAGCTCACGCAGCCGCATGACGTGGTCGACGCGGTGCCGCGGTTCCTCGATGTGGCCGTAGAGCATCGTCGCCGGGGTGCGCAGACCCTTCTGGTGGGCGAGGCGGTGGATGCGGCTCCAGTCCTCCCAGTGCGTCTTGTGGTCCACGATCTGCTTGCGCACGTCCCAGTCGAAGATCTCGGCGCCGCCGCCGGTGAGCGACTCCAGGCCTGCGTCGATCAGCTCGTCGAGCACCTCGTCCGCGGACAGCCCGGAGATCTCCTCGAAGAAGTGGATCTCGGTGGCGGTGAAACACTTGAGAGCGACATCCGGCAGGGCGGCCTTCAGCTCGCGCAGGACCCGGGGGTAGTACTTCCACGGCAGGGTCGGGTGCAGGCCGTTGACGATGTGCAGCTCGGTGAGGCCGTCGCCCTTCATGGCCAGCGCCTTCTCGACGGCCTCCTCGACGCGCATCGTGTACGCGTCCTTCTGGCCGGGCTTGCGCTGGAAGCTGCAGTAGGCGCAGGACGCGGTGCAGACGTTCGTCAGGTTGAGGTGCCGGTTGACGTTGAAGTGGACGGTGTCGCCGTTCTTGCGCGTCCGCACCTCGTGCGCGAGCCCGCCCAGCCAGGCGAGGTCGTCGGCCTCGTAGAGATCCTCGCCGTCCTGGCGGGTAAGGCGCTCGCCGGCGTGGATCTTCTCGGTCAGTTCGGCCTTGCGGGACTGCGTCATCGTCACCCCGCCAGAGTACGTCGGCGCTGTCGCCGCCCACCGGCCGCGGCCGTCCTTCGCGGACTTCCATGGTGATCACCTGCGTGTTACGTTCCCCGGCACTTCACAGCAGATGTCCAGGAGGCCGCAGTGCGCCGTACGTTCCGTCTTCTCGGCGTGACGGTGCTCACCGGCGCTGCGCTGGGGGTCGCCCCGGCGACCGACGCCGCCGCAGGCAGCACCGCATCACTCACCGTCGTGATGCTCGACCGCACCGGTCACGCAGTCGCGCAGCCGGTGAACATCGAGAATCGTTCGACCTTCGAGACCCGGTGGATCACGAGCGGCCACGCGTCCCGCGTTCCCAAGGGCACCTACGACGTCCTCGCCGACGTCTTCGACACCCACGAACAGTCGGACACACTCGCGATGACTCGGGCGTCGGTTACCGGGACGAAGCGGGTAACCATCGACGCACGCCGAGGACGTCCGGTCCGGTTGCGTCTCAGCCCGGCGCTGCCGAAAGGTTACGAGCAGACCTTCACCATGGGCATCTGCCAGATCGACGGGCCGGCGGAGGTCGAGGCGTTCACCTACGGCGCCGCGCTCTACCTGGTGCCGTCGTCGCTGCCGGAGGCCCAGGTCGGCATCACCTCGACTTGGCGGAACGACCCGGGCCCTCGCTACGTCGTCAACGCCTCGGCCCGGCGGGGGGTGCCCGCAGGGATCACCCGCACCGTCCGCCAGTCGTCACTCGCCACGATCGATGTCTCGGCCCGTAGCGGGCCGGTGTCCGGCCTGGACGGCATCGACATCCGAGGCCAGGGCAACGGGCTGTGCCCGACGGGGGTCGCGGACACAGGCGTGAGCGACTACCTGCCGTTCTCGTTCGTCACGCACGTCTCCCCCGGCACCTGGCAGTTCAGCGCTAGCGGACAGGAGAAGGCGGGTTCGGCGCTGTTGCGCTACCGGGGCGGGCACAGCTATCACGTCACGATCAACCGCGCCGCGTGGGGACCGGAGGGCGAGCTGCCGTACACCTCCGGTGGCCGACGCATCTACCTCGGCACATTCGCCCCGTTCGCAGACTCGTCACTGCCGCTGTCCACCGAGGCGAACCTGACCTACACGCTGACGCGCGGCGGGCACGTGGTCCTGCGGCACAGCAGCCGCGGCGAGGTCTGGTCGTCGAACTTCGCGTTGCCCACGTCCGGGTGGTACACGCTGACCGAGTCGGCCAAGCGGCACCCGGCGCACGCCCTCGCCGCGCGGACGCTCTCGATCGCGTCCAGCGTGGTCCTGCGCTTTCACGCCGACGCCGAACATCCGACACAGGCTCGCGGGTACCTGACGCTGTTCCGGCCGCAGGGCCTGACGGGCCGCAACCTCGCGCACCCCGGCTCGAGGACTGCGGTGCTGCTGCCGTTGCAGCGCCAGCGGCCCTCGGAAGGCGACGTCCGGCAGCTGCCGGACTCGGTGCGTTCGGTCCGCCTGCTGTACACGGTGGACGGCGGCGCGCACTGGCACAGCGCCCCGGTGCACAAGTCCGGTTCGTCCTACGCCGCCTCGATCACGAACCCGAGGTCGGGCTACGTCGGCCTGAAGTCCACCGTCACCGACACGCACGGCGGATACACGACGACGACCGTCCTCCGTGCCTACGGCATCGGCTGAGCCGAGCGGTCAGTCGCGCAGCTCCCGGCGCAGGATCTTGCCGGTCACCGTCTTGGGCAGCTCGGCGATGATCTCGACCTGCCGCGGGTACTTGTAGGCGGCCATGCGCTCGCGGCAGTGCGCGATGAGGTCATCCGCAGTCACCTCGGAACCATTCTTGACGCTGACGAACGCCTTCACCGTCTCGCCCCGCTTCTCGTCCGGCACCCCGACCACCGCGGCCTCACGGACGGCCGGGTGCTCGGCCAGCACGTCCTCGACCTCGCGCGGCCACACCTTGTAACCCGAGGCGTTGATCATGTCCTTCTTGCGGTCGACGATGAAGATCCAGCCGTCGGGGTTCATGAACCCGACGTCTCCGCTCTTGAGCGCCCCGCCGGGCAGGTTGGCCGCCGTCTCGTCCGGCTTGCCCCAGTACCCGGACACGACCTGCGGGCCGTCGGCCACGATCTCGCCGACCTCGCCCAGCGGCAGGTCACGACCGTCCTCGTCCTGGATGCGCACGATCGTGTTCGGGACAGGCAGGCCGACGGACAGCGCACCGGACGTGGGGTCGACGGGTGACGACGAGCCGAACGGCGTCAGCGTCATCGGGCTGGTCGTTTCGGTCAGCCCGTAGGCGTTGTGCACCTGGTGTCCGGTGGCGGCGAGGAACGCCTTCTCGGCCGTCGGCGAGATCGCCGCGCCGCCGGAGTACACCGACGTGAAGGACGCGAAGTGGTCGCGGGTGACGTCGGGATGGTTGAGCAGCGCGTTGAACGCGGTGATCGCCCCGATCGTGTAGGTCGGCCGGTGCTCGATCATCGCGTCCAGCACGACCCCCGGCTCGAAGCGGTAGGCCAGGATGAGCGGCATCGGAGCCAGCAGGCTGACGGCGATGTGCCCGATCAGCCCGGTGATGTGGAACAGCGGCGCGATACCCAGCACGGAACCGCCCGGGGCGAAGCGAGCGCAGTCGCGATAGACCATGGCGGTGAACACGACGTTGCCGTGGGTGTTCATCGCGCCCTTCGGCACGCCCGTCGTGCCCGACGTATAGGTCAGGAACGCGACGTCGGACGCGGCGAAGTCCACCGGTGGCGGGGTCTGCCCGGTGTAGCGCTCGATCAGCTCGCCGAGGTCGGTGGTGCCCTCGTGCCGGGTGCGCGTGACGCCGCCGAACAGCCGCTCGTCGTTGCGCGTCTGGTAGTCGAGCTCGCTGGTGGTGAGCACCAGCGTGACGTCGGTGTCCGGGACGACGCCGCGCGCGACCTCGTCGTAGAGGGACTCGAGGCACACCAGGACCTTCGCGCCGGAGTCGGCGAGCAGGTAGGACAGCTCGCGGGTGCGGCTCATCGGGTTGATCGAGACCATCACCCCGCCGGCCTTCCACGCGGCAACCATGCACACCAGGAACTGCGGCATGTTCTGCAGGTAGACCGCCAGCCGGTCGCCGGCCGTAAACCCTTGCTGCAGCAGGGCCACCGCCAGCGCGTCGCTCTGGGCGTCGAGGTCGGCCCGGGTCAGTACACCGTCGAAGTAGCCGACGGCCACCCCGTCCGGGTCGGCGGCGACGCCGGCCCGGAACATGGCAAGGGCGTGCGGGTGCTCGGGCTCCAGCTCGGCGGGCATGTCACCGTAGAGCCCCAGCCACGGACGCTCGTCGTACGCGCTCACGGGAGCACCCCTACTTGATCGCGAGCGGGTTCACCGGCGCGCCGCTGCCCTGAGCGACCTTGATCGGCGCGGCGGCGTAGAAGAACTCGTACCGCCCGTCGTCGGCGCAGTCGGCGGCCAGCTTCTCGAGGTCGACGATCTCGGTGAAGGCGATGCCCAGGTTGCGCATCAGCGCGTTGTGCAGCACGAGCGCGATGCCGTTGTTCGGGTCGGTGGTGATCTCGTTGGCGATGGTGTCGGTGACGAGGTTGGGGATCTCCATGTCCGCGAACCACTGCACGAGCTCGGGGCTGTAGACGAGCCCCGGTTCGCAGAAACCCTCGTAGAACTTGTCGCCGAGCTCGAAGAACAGCTGCAGATAGTTGGTGCGGATCACCAGGATGTCGCGCTTACGCAGCTGGACGCCCTGCTTCTCGGCGCACGCGAGCAGGTCCTCGTGCGTGTACGTCTCGGCCGTCTCGAGGTAGTCCTTGCCACGGAAGCGGGCCATGTCCAGCAGCACGCCGCGGCCGACGACACCCCGCTGCGCGATGGGTTCGACGCTCGCCCTGTCCATGCCGCCGACGGTGCTGCGCGCGTCGTAGCCGTTCCAGAGCTGGCCGTCGAACCAGACGTGGCCCAGCGCGTCGTACTGCGTCGATCCCTGCAGGAACGCGTTGATCTTGTCGTCCGCGTAGTGCAGGCCGCCGGGGAAGGCCGGCGCGTCGGCGCCGTCCCACGTCGACTCGTCCATGATCTGTGTCCGCTCGGCCGGTGTACGGCCGGGCCACACCGGGTCGCCCTTGGGGTCGCCGATCAGCCGCTGCAGGGTGAACACGCTGCCGCTGCGGATGAGCGCCGCCGCCGCCAGCACCTCGGCGGCGCCGAGGTAGTTCAGCGACCCGACCTCGTCGTCCGGGCCCCACTTGCCCCAGTTGCTCGGCGCGTCCTTCAGCAGGTCGCCGAGGGCGGGGACGGTGTCGGTCATGGCTTCTCCAGGGGTGCACCAGATGTCGGGTATGACCCACCTCACACTGGTGACGGTCGGTCGGAAAGTCAACCTCCCGGCGCAGGCCGCGGCACCCGCTGAAGCGGGACGCGAGCGGGGCAACACCGCGTGGCATGCTGGGCCCGCACGCGCGAGCGGGAGGCGGTCGATGACGAGCGTCCGATCACGCCTGATCCCCCGCGCACTGCACACCTCGAACCGGCCGAGCGCGACCGCGCAGTGGACGACGCTGTTCCGCGCGCTGGAACTCGTGCGCCCGGCCGACGAACGCATCGTCACCGACCGCTTCGCGCCGGCGTTCCTCACCGGGCCGTTCGCACGGTCGCTGGACCCGCTGGGTCGCGCGACGCCGCTGGTGCGGGCCGTCGAGCGGCGCGAGAGCGTCGGCATCGCCGCCTCGACGCTCTGCCGGCACCGCTTCATCGACGCGCACCTCCTGCAGGCGGTTCCCGAGATCGCGCAGGTCGTCGTACTGGGCGCCGGCTACGACAGCCGCGCGTACCGCTTCGCCCGCACGCTCGGCGCACGGCCGGTGTACGAGGTCGACCTGCCGCCGCTGTCGCGGCGCAAGGCGGCGGTCGTGCAGGCGCGTCCGGACCTGTTCGACCGGCCGCCGGTGCGCCGCGTCGAGATCGACTTCCGCACCGACTCGCTCCAGGACCGGCTGACGGCCTGCGGCTTCGCCGCCGGCGCCCCCACCTTCGTGGCCTGGGAGGGAGTCGCGATGTACCTCAGTCGGGACGCGGTGGTCGAGACGCTGCGGACGCTGGCCCGGGTGTGCGGGACGGGCTCGGTGCTCGCGATGGACTTCTGGCAACCGGTCGGCGGCCTGCGGCCCTATGCCCAGCTGCGCCGGGCGGCGGTGCGTGGCCTGGCCCTGATCGGCGAACCGGTGACCTTCAGCGTGCGGCCGGACGGCGCCGGGGAGCTGCTGGCCGACGCCGGCTTCGAGCTGCTCGATCTCGCCGAGGCCGATCGGCTCACCGCCCGCTACGCCACCGACGGCCGCCGCTGCGACGACGGGCTCTACCTGGTGGCCGCCGCATTGCGCTGAGGGTCAGTCCGTACTCGGCCGCGCGGCGGCGCCGAGCGTGCCGGTCCAACGGACGATCAGGTCGTGCGGCACGCCGAGCACGTCCAGCACCTTGGCGGCGACGAAGTCGACGAGCTGCGCGATGGTTTGCGGGGCGCCGTAGAACCCGGGACTCGCCGGCAGCACGACGGCGCCGGAGTCGTGCAGCGCGAGCAGGTGCTCGAGGGTGGCGCGGGTGTAGGGCGTCTCGCGCGGAACGACGACGAGCGGGCGCTGCTCCTTGAGGGTGACGTCCGCGGCGCGCTGCAGCAGGTCTTTCGACAGGCCGAGCGCGATGCCGGCCACCGACGCCGTCGAGGCCGGCACCACGACCATGCCGCGCGCCGGGTAGGAGCCGCTCGACGGCCCGGCGGCGAGGTCGCCCGCCGACCAGTGGCGCACGCCGTCGCCGACGTCGCGCGTCAGCCACTGCTCGAGATCCTCTCGCCAGTGCGCGTCGCGGAACGGGAGCGCCGTCTCGTCGAGGATCGTCAACCGGGCCGCGCGCGAGACCACGAGGTCGACCGGTTCGCCGGCGTCGAGCAGCCCGTTGAGCACCGCCCGCGCGTACGGCGTGCCCGAGGCACCGGACACGCCGACGACCCACGGCCGTCGCGGCTCGGTCATCGACCCAGCCCGTGCACGACGAGGTCGGCGAGCGCGAACCCGAACAGGCCGATGCCGATGACGCCGTTGGCGGTGAAGAACGCCCGGTTGACCCGTGACAGGTCGGTCGGCCGGACGATGAGGTGTTCGTACACCAGGACGGCGGCCGTGAGGGCGACGCCCGTCCACCACAGCCAGCCCAACCCCGCCGCGGCGCCGAACCAGGCGAAGGCGCCGACGGTGAGCACGTGCACGAGCGCCGACGCACGGAGCGCCGCGGCGATGCCGTAGCGCGCCGGAACCGACCGGACGCCGATCTCGACGTCGATCGCATGGTCCTGGCAGGCGTAGATCAGGTCGAAGCCGCCGATCCAGGTGCCCACCGCGACGCCGAGCGCGGTCGCCGCCCACGACCCGTGGCCGACCACCGCGATCCACGCCCCGACCGGCGCGACGAACTGCGCCAGCGCCAGGAGCACCTGCGGGAAGTCGGTGAAGCGTTTCCCGTAGGAGTAGAGGACGAGCAGCCCGACCGCGACCGGCGCGAGCGCGAGGCACAACCAGGACAGCGCCGCCGCGGTGGCGAGGAAGACGACGAGCGCGACGGCGGTGCCCGCCCACGCGGTGGCCAGCGAGACCTCGCCGGTGACGAGCTCGCGCCGGGCCGTACGCGGGTTGAGCGCGTCGAAGCCGCGGTCGAGGATGCGGTTGGCGCTCATCGCCACCGTCCGCGCCGACACCATCGCGACGGTGATCAGCAGCAGCTGCACCCAGTGCACCGAGCGCGTCTGCTGCCACATCGCGGTGAGCGCGGCGATGTAGGCGAACGGCAGCGCGAACACCGAGTGCTCGATCATCACCAGCGACAGGAACCGGCGGACCCGCCCGCGCTCGCGGCGCTCGGGAGCGGCGCCGGCCAGCAACTCTCCGGTGGTCACGCTCCGATTCTGCCTTGGCCCGCGGCGTCAACCGAAGCGGGCGGGCTGCCCGGTCGACTCCAGCACCGACATCCACAGGTCGCCGTCGGGCGCCACCTGGTTGCGGCGTCCGGTGGCCAGCTCGATCGGGATGTGCACGAACCGTCCGTGCCACTGCCCGACCACCATCGCCGTCCGCCCGGCCATCGCGGCGTGCACGGCGGTCTGCGCCAGGCGCAGGCAGAACACGGCGTCGTAGCCGTTCGCGGCCACGCTGCGGATCGCGTAACCGGGGTCGACGTAGCGCAGGCTGAGCTCGACGCCTACCCGCTCGAAGTGGGCACCGATGCGGTCGCGGGTCAGCGCGCCGATGTCGGCCAGCCGTCGGTTGCCCGAGGCGTCCGTCCCGCCCGTCTGCAGCAGGTCCTGCCCCGCTCCTTCGGCCATGACGACGACGGCGTGTCCGCGATCCTCGACCCTCCGGCGCAGGCACTCGAGCAGGCCGTTCTCGCCCTCGAACCGGAACGGCACCTCGGGCACGAGGACGAAGTCGACGTCGTGGTTGGCGAGCGCGGCGTAACAGGCGATGAAGCCGGAGTGCCGGCCCATGAGCTTGACCAGCCCGACGCCGTGCGGTGTCGACCGGGCCTCGGTCGAGGCCGAGCGGATCGACTCGGCCGCGCGGGCGAACGCGGTCTGGAAGCCGAAGCTGCGGTCGATGAACGGGATGTCGTTGTCGATCGTCTTGGGGATCCCGACGACGGCGAGATCGAACCCGCGCGCCGCGGCGGTGTCGGCGAGCACCTTGGCGCCGCGCAGCGTGCCGTCGCCGCCGAGGACGAACAGCACGTTGACGCCGAGGCGCGCCAGCGTGTCGACCATCTCGTCGGGGTCCTGCGCGCCGCGGGAGGTGCCGAGGATCGTCCCGCCCTGGTTCTGGATGTCGTGGACGGCCTCGCGGGTCAACTCGACGGCGGCCTTCGACCCCTCGCCGGTGAGGCCGCGGTAGCCGCCGACGAACCCGGTGATGCGGTGGACGCCGTAGCGCTCGATCAGCTCGAGCACGAGTCCGCGGACGACGTTGTTCAACCCCGGACACAGGCCGCCGCACGTCACGACCCCGGCATGCACGTCGGTGGGGTCGAAGAACAGCCTGCGGCGCGGGCCGGCCGGTTCGAAGGCCGGCAGCTCGGCGACGGGCAACTGCCGCGCGGCGGCCATCGCCCGGGTGTCGTCGAGCAGGACGCGGTCGGACTCGCCGACCCAGTGGATGGTGTCGCGGCGGCCGTCCAGCTCGTGGGCGAGCGGCGAGGGATAGGTGGCCTGGCCGAGTTCGCGCACGTACAGGTCGGGCTGCGCGAGCGACAGCACGTCTCCGGTGATCACCGGCCCACGGTGCTCGACCCCATATTTCGTGCGTGTGACGCAGCCCACTTCCGACGCCGGCGGGTGATCACGACCAGCACCAGCGGGACGAGCGCCTGCGAGCCGGCGAGCACCCGCTCGCTGAGCCCGACCAGGTCACCCGCATGCAGGGCGAACCCGAACCAGGCCAGCAGCGCCAGCAGCAAGGCGGAGAGCACCCGGCCCGGCCGGCGCAGCGGGCCGCGGGCGGTCGCGGCCCACACGGACAGTGCGACGAACGCGATGGCCGCGGCCGGGACGTGGCCCGCGGACGGCTGCGCGGCCACGGCCACCGCGATGGTCGCGGCGCCGCCGACCGCCAGCACCACCCGCGCCGGCGGGCCCGCCTCGGTGAAACCGGCTGCGGTCGCGAGGTGGCACGCGCCGAGGGCGGCGAGGCCGGCCGTCATGATCCACGGGTCGTGTGCGCCGCGGGCGGCCAGCGCGCTGATGGTGTCGCGCACGGCGTCGTAGTGCTCGGGCTGGCGGGTCTGCGCCACCGACCATCCGCCGATCAGGACGACCGGCGCGAGGGCCGAGGACGCTCGAACCCAGGCCCGCATGGGCCCGAGTGTGCCTCATGCCTGCGCAGTCGGGGACGGGCTGCGGAGGGGGATGTGGCCCGTCCCCGACCGCGGTTCAGCGGCGCACGGTGTGGCGGTGACCCATGCGCGTGTAGATCAGCAGGGCGATGACCGCCCCGATGATCGAGCCGATGATCCCGGACGGCTGGAAGAAGCCGCTGCCGGCGTCCTTGTGGAACAGCGCGTAGCCGAGGAAACCGCCGATGAACGAGCCGACGATGCCGAGCAGGATCGTGGCCACGAGCCCGATGTCCTGCTTGCCGGGAACCAGCAACCGGGCGACGGCACCGGCCAGCAGGCCGATGACGATGAGACTGATGATGAGACCGAGCATGGTGAGCCCTCCGTTCAGCACGCTCCTGGCGTGCGGTTGACCGGCCGCCGCAGTGGTTGTCGGCGGCCCGATCTCTCAACAGAAGCACCCCTAGGGCTGGTGCGTTACACCCCTAGGGAGGTTTAGCGTTTCGGTCATGCCCGCCTCGACGTCAGCGCAGAAGTCGCCGATCCTCATCGCCCTCGTCGACGACTACGACGTCGTGCTGACCGGCGTCGCGAGCATGCTCGACCCCTTCCGCGACCGGGTGCTGGTGGCCGAGATCGACGCCAACGAACCGCTGGTCGACACCGTCGACATCGCG
Organism: uncultured Actinomycetota bacterium; assembly: GCA_963787985.1. Classification (GTDB taxonomy): domain Bacteria; phylum Actinomycetota; class Actinomycetes; order Mycobacteriales; family Jatrophihabitantaceae; genus Jatrophihabitans. The sequence continues at coordinate 857,576 of CAWBEL010000001.1, forward strand.
CTCTACGACTCCTTCGCGCAACCGGAGTCCGACCACGAGGAGATCGAGGTCCTGGTGCGCAGCCCCTGCGCCAAGCGGGTCGTCGTCTACACCTGGAACTTCCATCCCGACCTCGTCGAGAGCGCGCGCCGGCAGGGCGCCCACGGCTACCTGTCCAAGACGCTGGACGCGCGCGAACTGGTGGAGGCGCTCGAGGCGGTGCACGCCGGCGAGACGGTGGTCAGCGCGCCGCCGCCGCGAGCGCGCGCGACGCCGGCCCTGGACTGGCCGGGTCGCCAGCACGGTCTCACCGACCGCGAGGCCGAGATCCTGGCGCTCATCACCCAGGGCAAGAACAACGCAGAGGTCGCCAGGCTGACGTTCCTGAGCCCGAACACGGTGAAGTCCTACATCCGCACCATCTATCGCAAGATCGGTGCGGGCAGCCGCACGCAGGCCGTGCTGTGGGGCGTCGCCAACGGCTTCACACCCGATCACCACCGCATCGACCACTGGCGCGGCGGTCCCTGATCAGCTGCCGACGCTCCGGCCGCACGCCACGAACGGGGCCTGCGCGCGGATCTCCTGCATGACGCGTTTCGTCAACGCGACCGCGCTCTCACCGTCGGCGGGCTGCCCGCCGACGGGCTCGAAGAATTCCACCCGAATGCGTGGGCGCCGTGGAAAGCGCACGATGTCGACGGCGCCGGTGATGCGGGCCGCGACGACCCGTGACTGCGGGACAGCAAGCGCCAGCCGGCCGGCCCCGCTGAGCGGGCGCATCTCCCGCCCCCGGGACACGGTTCCCTCGGGAAACACGCCGATGCAGCTGCCGCGCTCGAGCTGCTCGATGGCCGTGGCCAGGGCCGTGGTGTCCCCGCGGCCGCGCTCGATGGGGATCTGTCCCATGCCGTCAAGTACGCGCGCGACGACGGGGTTCTTCCAGAGCGAGGCCTTGGCCAGCGCCCTGATCTGGCGACGGGGCGCTGCCAACCCGACGACCAGCGGATCCCACTGGGTGTCGTGGTTGGCGAACAACACGACCGAACCGGGACCGTCGAGCAGGTCGGCGCCGGTGACCCGCAGGCGACCCCACCAACGGACGATCGGCGTGGCAATGATCATGACGACGCGATAGGTGAGCGATACCTGGTCCGCGGACATGACGTCAGGATGACATCCGATCGGCGCGCACGGGGGCCGGGCTCACCCCGGTACTGACCTCACGCCGGTACTGCCCTCACCCCGGTACTGCCCTCACACCAAGGCGGCGCTCGCAGCACGAAGCTCGGCCAGCGCGGCCAGTGCATGGACCGCGAGACCGCCCGCGTCGTCGGGAGCGGCCTCGGACCACTTGGCGTAGCCGCGCTTGAAGGCCAGCAGGCCGAGCTCGGCAGCGAGCTGGGCCGTCACCTCGGCGACTCCCCGGGCGACGAGCGCCGTCGTCATGGCGGCGGCGAGGCTAATGCTTTTCAGCGCGTCCCGCTCCTGCAGCTCGGTACTGGCGGCCACCGCCGCCTTCAGCCGGGGGCCGAGTGTGCGGTTGGCCGGGCCCATCGCTGACGACGCACGCTCGAGCCCGCTGGCGACGGCGTCGAGCGGGCCGGCCCCGGCGGGTGCCTCGGCGATGCCCTCGGCCAGCAGCCGGCCCAGCGTCTCCTGGCCGGCCACCAGGACCTCGCGCTTGTCGGCGAAGTGCCGGAAGAACGTGCTGCGCGTGACGCCGGCGCGTTCGGCGATCTCGGCCACCGTCGTCGCGTCGTACCCCTGCTCGGTGAACAGGTCGACGGCGGCGACGACAAGTCGCTCGCGTGCGCCTGGTTCCCACCGTCCCACCCGGCGATCCTAGACGATGCGACACATGTCGCATCACTTTGCTAGCGTGATGCGACAACAGTCCCATCACTGATCCGGAGTTCGACATGCACGTCTTCATCACCGGCGGAACCGGCCTGATCGGGTCGGCCACCGTCGCCGAACTGCTCGCCCACGGCCACACCGTGCTCGCCCTCGCTCGGTCCGACGCCTCGGCCGGTGCCGTGGAGGCGGCCGGTGCGAGCCCGCTGCGCGGCAGCCTGGGCGACCTCGACGTCCTGCGTACCGGGGCGGAAGGGGCCGACGGCGTGATCCATCTGGCCTTCGCCAACGACTTCAGTAGTCCGGAGGCGCTCGCGCGGGCCGTCGCCGACGAGACCGCGGCGCTGACGACGCTCGGCGAGGCCCTCGTGGGCAGCGACCGCCCCCTGGTCACGGTGTCCGGCACGCCGTGGGTGGCGGGCCGCCTGTCGACCGAGGACGACCCGCTGCCGACCGAGGGGCCGGTCGGCGGCCGCGGCCGGACCGTCAACGCCGCGCTGGGGCTCGCCTCCCGCGGCGTCCGCACGAGCGCCGTGCGCCTGCCGCGGACGGTGCACAACCGGGGGGACGGCGGCTTCGCGGGCCTGCTCACCGGTATCGCGCGCCGCAGTGGAGTGTCCGGGTATCCGGGTGACGGCACCCAACGCTGGCCGGCCGTCCACGCCCTCGATGCCGCCGCGCTGTTCCGGGTGGCGCTCGAGAAGGCTCCGGCCGGCACGGCGTGGCACGCCGTGGCCGACGAGGGCGACGCCGTGCGCGACATCGCCGCGGTCATCGGCCGGCGTCTCGGGCTGCCCGTCGAGCAGGTTCCCGAGGACAGTTTCGGCCCGCTCGGCGCGATCTTCGCCATGGACCAGCCGTCCTCGAGCGCGTACACCCGCGCCGCGCTGGCGTGGGAACCGACGCATCCGAGTCTGCTCGCCGATCTCGAGAACCTCCGTCCCTGAGCGTGTAACAGGACGTTTGACTCTCTCGCTATACCGGGTATCACGCGACCGATCGGACACCGCTGCCGGCGTTGTCCGCCCGATAACGGCACCCTGGGGGGCCCTCATGACCGACACGTCCGACCGCATCAGCGCCGCCGAACTCGACGCCGAGGCAGGCACCGCCCTGCCGGCGAAGGAGGTCATGTCGCTGCTTGACCTCAACGCCAATCTCGACATCGCCCTGGACACTGCAGCCCCGATCGGGTTGGCCCTCGGCGCGAACGCCAACATCGCCGCGCCGATCAACGCCGCCGTCGACGCCAACGTCCTGTCTGCCGGCTCGCAGTCGTCGGCCGAGGCGCTGCAGGGCGCCGAGCTGCACCAGGGCATCGTCGGTGACGCCGCCGCGACGGCGAACCAGCACAGCTCCATCGGCCAGGGCGACCCCGCGCCGACGTCGACCGACAGCACACCGCCGTCGACGACGACCACGAGCGGCGACCCGACCTCGGGGCCGCTGCTGAACGTCAACGTCAACCTCGACGCCAACGCGCACCTCGCCTCGCCGATCGACGGTGCGGTCGCCGCCAACGCCAACGCCGCCGCACCGATCAACGCGGGCGCAGCGGCCAACGTCGGGTCGGTCGACTCGACGGCGGTCGGCGTCGCCCACCAGGACGCGCTCATCGACCAGAACATCACCGGCGACGCCACGGCCACCGGGAACCAGGACTCGGGCATCACCCAGCAGCCGACCACCCCGTAAGCCGTGACCGCGGTCGAAGGGGCCCCGCGGACGCTGTCCGCGGAGGCCCCGCAGTCGGCCGCCGGCGAGCCGCAGGAGGGCACCCTCCACCCGGCTGCCGGCGTGCCGGTACGCGCCGACGGCGTCGAGCTGCTCGGCGAGGCCCAGGGTTCGGGCTACCGGACGACGCAGGCGCTCGTGCGCCGGTCGGACGGCCAGGTACTGCAGCTGACCCAGCTGCTCTATTTGGTGCTCGAGGCCATGGACGGCGTCCGGGACGACGAGGCGATCGCCGCCGAGGTGTCCCGGCGTTACGGCCGGACCCTGGGTGCCGAGGACGTGCCGATGCTGGTGCGGCAGAAGCTCGAACCGTTGGGTCTGGTCGCGCTGGCCGACGGGTCGCAGCCGGCGGTGCGCAAGCTCAATCCCCTGCTGGCATTGCGTTTCCGCTACGTCGTGTCCGATCCCGACCGCACGCGCAGACTGACGCGTCCGTTCGCGGTGTTGTTCGCGCCGTGGATCGTCGTGCTCGCCACCCTGGCGTTCGCGGCGGTCACGTACTGGGTGTTGTTCCGCAAGGGGCTCGCGTCGGCCGCCCACGACGCGTTCGCCTCGCCCGGCATGGTGCTGGCCGTCTTCGCGATCACGACGGTGTCCGCCGGCTTCCACGAGTTCGGCCACGCCGCCGCGCTGCGTCGCGGCGGCGGCACCCCGGGCGCGATGGGGGCCGGGCTCTACCTGATCTATCCGGCGTTCTACACCGACGTCACCGACAGCTACCGCCTCCCGCGCGGAGCGCGCCTGCGTACCGACCTCGGCGGGCTGTACTTCAACGCGATCATGTCGCTGGCCATGTTCGGCCTCTGGGCCGCGGTCGGGTGGGACGGGCTGCTGCTCGTCATCGCCACCCAGATCCTGCAGATGATCAGGCAGCTCCCACCGCTGGTCCGCTTCGACGGCTACCACATCCTGGCCGACCTGACCGGCGTCCCGGACCTGTTCCAGCGCATCAAGCCGACCATCGTGGGACTGTGGCCGACGAACTGGAAGCAGCCGGCCTCGCGCGCGCTGCGGCCGCTGGCCCGCGTCGTCGTGACGCTCTGGGTGCTGCTCGTCGTGCCGCTCATGCTGCTGACCGTGCTCGTCACCGTGCTCACGCTGCCGCGCATCGTCGCGACCGCCGCGCACAGCCTGGCCGTGCAAAGCCACCTGCTGCACGGACGCTGGGTCGCCGGTGACTGGCTCGGCGTCGGGGCGCGGGCACTCGGCGTCGTCGCCGTTGCGCTACCACTGTTCGGCGTTCTCTACATGCTCACCCGTACCGTGCGCCGGCTCGCGACGACCACGTGGAAGCGCACCGCCGGTCATCCGGTAAAGCGCACGATCGCGCTCGTCACCGCGGCCGCGCTCGTGGCTGCCCTGACCTGGGCGTGGTGGCCGCGGGGCGACTACCGGCCGATCCAGGCGAACGAGGGCGGGACGATCCAGCAGGCCGTCCAGCACATCGCCCCGGCGTCCTACACCAGCCAGTCGTTGCGCCCCGGGCAGCAGCTCGCCGCAACCACGGTCTGGGGCGGGTCGACTCCGCCGCCGACCCGGCAGCACCCGGCGCTGGCCGTCGTGCTGACGCCCAAGTCGGGCACCGGACCGACCTGGGTGTTCCCGTTCGACAAGCCGGCCCCACCCGGTGTCGGTGACAACCAGGCGATGGCCATCGCGCGTAAGGACGGCAGCACGGTCTACGACGTCGCGTTCGCCCTCGTGTGGGCCAACAGCACGACGGTGCTGAACAAGAACGAGGCCTACGCGTTCGCCAGCTGCCGCAACTGCACCGCCTTCGCCGTCGCCTTCCAGGTCGTGCTGGTCGTCGGGCAGGCGAACGTGGTGGCGCCGCAGAACATCTCGGCCGCGGTCAGCTACGACTGCCTGCGTTGTGTGACAGCAGCGCTGGCCGTCCAGCTCGACCTGACCCTTGCCCGCACGCCCGACGCCTCGACCCTCGCCGCGCTGAACGCGTTGTGGGCGCGGGTCCGGGCCTACGGCGCCAACCTCAAGGGCAAGACCTTCGCCCAGATCCAGGCCGCGATCACGCAGTTCGAGAGCCAGATCCTCGCCGTCGTGAAGAACGACCTGCCCGCGACGCCGACGCCCTCGTCCTCGTCCTCGTCCTCGTCGACGGCCTCGTCGAGCGGGTCGGCGCCGGCCACGTCGTCGAGCGCCGCTCCCGGTGCAGCACCGGCGTCGACGTCGGCGGGTCGATCGTCGGCGGGTGGCTCCTCCTCGGCCGGTGCCGCGTCGTCGAGCTCTGCCTCGGGATCGGTTGCCTCGTCGCCGTCGGCCGCCGCGACGTCACCGGCCGCGGCTGCCGCGACCAGCGCTCCCTGACGCACGTCCCACTCTTGGCCCCGTAGCGGCGCGCAGCACGGCGAGTCACGCCGCCCCGGGGCCAACAGCCGGTAGGGCTCAGACGTCGCGGCGGCCGACCAGCACGAAGGCCAGGACGAGTGGGACGGCGGCCCAACAGCACAGCACGCCGAACCCCGCCCACGGGCCGAGAGCGCTACCGCTGGGCACGGTCGTCAGGATCTGGCTGCCCGAGTTCGGCGGCAGGTAGTCGATGAGGTGATTGCGCAGGTTGTCCGGCAGCAGGTCGACGACCGCGGTCAGCGCGAACAGCACGCCGAAGAACGCCGACAGCGCGCCCGCGGTGTGCCGGATGAGGGCACCCATGCCGAAGCCGAGCAACCCGACGACGGTCAGGTAGAGCCCGCCACCGACGGTCGCCCGCAAAGCGTCGGGGGACGTCAACGATGCCGACGCGTCGGCGCGCGACAGGATGCCCTGCCCGACGGCGAAGGAGGCGAAGCTGAGGATCTCGCCGAAGACGAACGCCGTCACCGCGAAGGTCAGCCCCTTCGCCGCGAGTGCGGCGCGACGCTGCGGCACTGCGGCCATCGTCGCGCGGATCATCCCGGTGCCGTACTCCGAGCTGATGACCAGCACGCCCAGGGCGCCGAGCGCCACCTGCGCGAGGTAGAGGCCCTGCAGGCTGGTCAGCGGGGCGTCGAAACCGGAGCGGCTGTCCTTGCCGTCCAGGAGGTTGTTGCTCGTCTGCACGCAGATGATCACGCACACCCCGATCGCGGCGACCGCAGCGGCGCAGGCCGTCCAGTAGGTCGAGCGCACGGAACGCAGCTTCGTCCACTCCGACCGCAGCACGTTGACGAAGCCGATGCTGGTGGGGGTCGCCGTCGACACGTTCGTCACGGTGGTCATCGCGGTCACGCTCCTGTCCTGGGTCGGAAGTCGACGCTCTCGCGGGTGAGCGCCATGAACGCCTCCTCGAGCGAGGCCTGCCTGGTGGTGAGTTCGTGCAGCCGGATTCCGCTTTCGGCCGCGAGGTCGCCCACGGCGGACGCGTCCAGGCCGCTGACGGTCAGCTCGCCGTCGTCGCCGCCGTGGGACTCAGCCCCTTCGGCTGCGAGCAGCGCGCACAGCCGGTCCGGAGTCGGCGTGCGCACGACCACGGTCGACGACGCGCCCCGCGACACGATCTCGCGGGTGCTCGCGTCGGCCACCAGCCGCCCGCGTCCGACGACGATGAGGTGGTCGGCGGTCAGCGCCATCTCGCTCATCAGATGGCTCGAGACGAACACCGTCCGTCCCTCCGCGGCGAGCCGGCGCAGCAGGGTGCGGATCCAGAGAATGCCCTCAGGGTCCAGGCCGTTGACCGGTTCGTCGCACAGCAGGACGGGTGGATCGCCGAGCAGCGCGGCGGCGAGCCCGAGCCGTTGCCGCATGCCGAGGGAGTACTTGCCGGCGCGCCGCCGGCCGACGGACTCCAGCCCGACGAGGTCGAGCACCGCGCTCACCCGGCGACGGCCGATGCCGTTGCTCTGCGCGAGGCAGAGCAGGTGGTGGTAGGCGTCGCGCCCGCTGTGCAGCGCGCCGGTCTCGAGCAGTGCCCCGACCTCGTGCAGCGGCCGATGGATTTCGCCGTACCGGCGGCCGTTGACCCGCACGCTGCCGCCGGTCGGCCTGTCGAGTCCCACGATCATCCGCATCGTCGTCGACTTGCCGGCCCCATTCGGGCCGAGGAACCCGGTGACCACACCCGGCCGCACGTCGAACGTCAGCCCGTCGACCGCGCTCACCGAGCCGTAGCGCTTGCTCAGTTCCCGTACTTCGATCATCGCCCACCTCACCTCTCGGCGCAGAGCGTCCTCGCGGCGGGCGTCGCGCCACATCAGGTAGGCCCCTGAATCAGGCCCTGAGCCCGCCCCCGGGATCCTCTGGACACCGGGATCTGATTGCGCATAATGAGACCCGACTCGTGATCTTGACGTGGATCACACTGCTGGAACGGGTGCTCATGGAACAGCTCGTCGCCGAACCCGCTCGAACGCGACTTCTTCGCCATCGACAACCAGGCGGGTCACAGCGACGTGTACGCCACGCTGGCCCGCGGCACCTACTACCTCGTCGACGGCGACGTCTTCCCGATCAAGAAGTCGTGGGTGGCCACGATCAAGGTCAGCGGCACGACGGTGAATGCCGCCGCGCCGGCCCACGCCTATCCGATGACCGTCAACTCGCACGACACGCTCGGTGTGCCGACGTCACTGTCGCCGAAGCACCCGATCCGCATCGCGTTGTCCGGTAGCCACGACCAGGTCGTCTGGTTGTTCCATGTGGGACACACGGTCAGCGAGAAGACGATCGCTGACTTCGTCGCCCGTCCGAGCCCGAACAAGTACAAGTCGCTGCGCCCGACCAGTGAGATCGAGCTCGCCTACCTCGACGGCCCGCAGACGATCTGGACCTCGTGGCGGGCCGCCGGAGGTCGGTACGTGATCTTCAATCTCGCCTACGACAAGAGCGGGAGACTGCACTTCGCGCACGGCCAGGCGCACCGCCTCACGGTGTTCTGAAGCGGTCAAGTGTCAGATGCGGTACTCGCGCCACCGGCGGTCGACGAGAGCCTGCGTCTTCGGATCGACCACGCACTCGGTCGGCCAGCCGCCCTCGCGGCGATAACCCTCGGTAGGCAGCTTGCGCGTCGCGTCGATCCCGAGCTTGCCGCCGAAGAACTGCTCGTAGGACGCGTGATCCAGATGGTCCACCGGGCCGACGGTGTGCAGCACGTCGTGGGCGTAGTCGACGTTCCCGAACGCGCGCCACGCGACCTCGGCGTAGTCGTGCACGTCGCAGTCGGCGTCGACCACGACGACGAGCTTCGACAGTGACAGCAATCCCGCGCCCCAGACGGCGTTCATGACCTTCTGCGCGTGCTTGGGGAATCGCTTGTCGATCGAGACGATGACGCAGTTGTGGAACACGCCCGCCTCGGGCAGGTCGTAGTCCACGATCTCGGGCACGGTGAGCCGGATCAGCGGCAGGAAGATGCGCTCGGTCGCCTTGCCGATCGGGCCGTCCTCCTGCGGCGGCCGGCCGACGACGATCGACTGGAACAGCGCGTCGTCGCGCATGGTCAGCGTCTCGACGCGGACGAACGGGAACGGCTCCACCGGCGTGTAGAAGCCGGTGTGGTCGCCGAACGGCCCCTCGGGCAGCCGCTCCCCCGGTTCGACCCAGCCCTCCAGCACCACCTGCGCGGTCGCGGGAACCTGCAGCGGCACCGAGACGCAGTCGACCAGCTCGACACGCTCGCGCTGCACGAAGCCGGCGAACAGGTACTCGTCGATGTCGCCCGGCAGCGGCGCGGACGCGGCGTACGTGACCGCCGGCGGGCACCCGAACGCGATCGCCACCGGTAGCCGCTCACCGCGACGCTCGGCCACGGACGCGTGGTTGGTCGAGTCCTTGTGGATCTGCCAGTGCAGCGACACCGTCCGCTCGTCCTGCAGCTGCAGGCGGTACATGCCGAGGTTGCGGGCCCCGGTCTCGGGATGTTTGGTGTGCGTCAGCCCGAGGTTGAGGAACACCCCGCCGTCATCGGGCCAGGCCTTGATGCCTGGGAGCAGTGCGGGCAGGTCGATGTCGTCGCCGTGCAGGACGACGTCCTGGCAGGGTGCCGACCTGACGTGTCGGGGCGGCGCGGCCCGCAATTGGCCGACCTTGCCGAGCGCGTCGCGCAGCCCGCCGATGCCCTTGGGCAGCTCGGGTTTGACCAGCTCGGCGATGCGGTTGCCGATCTCGTCGAGATCGTCGACGCCGAGCGCCTTGGCCATTCGCCGCGTCGTACCGAAGGCGTTGATCAACAGGGGCAGGCGGCCGCGGGTCGGCTTCTCGAACAGCAGCGCGGGACCGTGCTCGCGCACCACCCGCTGGACGATGGCGCCGACCTCGAGGTGCGGGTCGACGGGGACGCGGACACGGGCGAGATCGCCGTCCCGCTCGAGCGCGCGGACGAACTGCTGCAGATCGGCGAAGGCCACCCTTCGAGTATCCCGACGATCCTCAAGGGCCGGACGGCTACCCTCGCGCGCATGGCGCAGGTGCTGCTCGTCGAGGACGATGCCCCCATTCGCACCGCGCTCACCCGGGCACTGCGCGAGCACGGCCACGTGGTGTCGGCGGTCGGATCCGGTATGCCCGCGCTCACCGCCGCCGTCGAGCAGAAGCCGGACGTCGTTGTGCTCGACCTCGGCCTGCCCGACGTCGACGGCGCAGACGTCCTGTCCATGCTGCGCGCTGTCAGCGACGTCCCGGTGATCATCGCGACCGCCCGTGACGACGAGACCGAGATCGTTCGGCTGCTTGATCTCGGCGCGGACGACTACGTGATCAAGCCGTTCACGGCGGCGCAGATGACCGCCCGCATCCGCGCCGTGATGCGCCGCATCGGCAAGACCGACGAGGATCCGGTGATCACTGTCGGCGGCCTCGCGATCGACACCCGCAGCTATGAGGTCACCGTGGACGGCCGGCCGGTGGAACTCGCCCGCAAGGAGTTCGAGCTGCTGCTCGCGCTCGCCCGGCGAGCGGGTGAGGTGGTGACCAAGCGCGATCTGCTCGGCGAGGTGTGGCAGCTGGCGTGGGGCGGTTCGGACCGCACCGTCGACGTCCACCTGTCGTGGCTGCGGCGCAAGCTCGGCGAGTCCGCGGCCAACCCGCGCTACCTGTACAGCGTGCGCGGTGTCGGCGTCCGGCTCGCCGCGCCGACCGAGCCGCAGCCCGGGGACGGCTGACCCGTGCGGCGGCGCATCCTGCTGCTCGTCGTCGGCATGACGACGCTCGTCGTGCTGGCGTTCGCCATTCCGCTCGTCATCCTCGTCCGCCACAACGCCTACAACGACGGCGTCACCTCGCTCGGCTCGGAGGCCAGGGACATCGCCGGCTACCTGCGCGGCGAGAACACGCCCAGGACGAGCGCCCAGATCGCCGCCTACCTGCACCGCCTGCGCACCGACCGGCAGGCGTCCGTGCAGCTGCCCTCCGGCCAGGTGCTCGGATCGACGCCGCCCGGCGGAATCGCAGCGGCGCCAACCCTGCCGCCCGGGGGGCGATTCGGCGCGCAGCCGAGTGCCAGCCCTGCGCCGGACGGCAGGAATGGCGGGCAGGGAGGTGACCCGGGCGGGTTCGAGCGCGACCTGCGGCCGCAGAACCTCGCCGACGGCAAGATCGCGCAGTTGCGGGTGCCCACCTTCGACTTCGGCCAGACCGGAACGCCGAACGCGTCCGCGGTCTACGTCGTGCGCGTATACGGGTCGGACAGCTCGCTGCATTCGGGCGACAGCGGCGAGCTGTTGCTGCTGTTCGGCGTCGCAGTCGGGCTGTTGGTGCTCGGCGTGGTGGCCGGAGAGGTGCTGACCAGGCGCATCGTCCGCCCGCTGGCCGAGACGGCGGCCACCGCGCAACAGCTCAGCGCCGGGGACACCACCGCGCGGGCGCCGACCGATGGTCCACGTGAGGTCGCCGACGTCGGGCTGGCGCTCAACCGACTCGCTGACCGCATCGACGAGCTCATCGCCGAGGAGCGCGAGACGGTGGCCGACCTGTCGCACCGGTTGCGGACCCCGCTGACGGCGCTCCGCCTCGAGGCCGAGGCGCTGGACTCCCCCGTGGACGCCGAGCGGATCGGGACGCACGTCAGCACGCTCGAGCGCATGCTGACCGCGGTCATCCATCTCGCCCGTCGACCCCAACGCGAGGGGCGCATGCCGTCGTGCGACGCGACGGCCGTCGTGGCCGACCGCGTCGGCTTCTGGTCCGCGCTGACCGACGAGCAGGGCCGCCTCGCGACCGTGTCGCTGCCCGACGGTCCGTTGCCCGTGCGCGCCGCGGAGGAGGACCTCGCCGCCGCATTGGACGCCCTGCTGGAGAACGTGGTCGCGCACACGCCCGAAGGCACCGGGTTCTCGGTGCGGCTGGCCGCGACCGAAGCCGGGGCCCGGCTCGAGATCGCCGACGGCGGCCCCGGGCTCGGACTCGACGAACCGGTCCGCGGACGCAGCGACCGCGGCTCCACCGGCCTCGGCCTGGACATCGCCCGCCGGTGCGCCCAGGCCTCCGGGGGTTCCCTCGCCCTCGGGCGCGGGGGCGCCGGCGGCGCGCTGATCACCCTGCTGCTCGGACGCCCCTGAACCTGATCTTGTGTGCCACGGTCGGGACGACCGTGGCGGACGCGGGTACAGCAGCTTCGGTGTCGGCTCCGGGGGGAGTGGTCAGTCGTGTACGTGATCGCGAGCGTTGCAGGGTTCCTCGTCTGGACGGCACTGTGCGCCGTGGCCTGGCACGTCGTGCGGACCAGGGTGAGACGGATCGAGCAGTCCGATCTCGACCGGTCCGAGAAGGTGCACCGGGTGCAGAAACTGCTGGTCGCCGCGTCCTTCGGGACCATGGTGATCTTCCTGGTGGTCGGCGCCGGGGCCGGTGCGGCCGGCGGCGCGGTGCGTCATCACCCGGACGCCGACAAGGCCGCGGTGCTGGTCGCCCTGCTCGGTGCCGTGGTCGTCGGGCTGGTCACCATGGTCGGAGTGCTCCGCACCCCGCGCAAGGCACTCGCCCGGGTTCGGGACGTCCCGCTCCGCGCGCCCGACCGACGCCGCGCCGTCATTGCCGCTCTCGTCGGCGGCCTCTGCTACGCCGCGCTGCTCATCGGCGGCATGGCGCTCGTACCTCGCCACGGAGAGGGCCATGTGATCGGGCGCATGGTCGTCTACGTCGTCGCCCTGTTCCTGCTCAGCGCACTCGTGCTGCCACTGGTGATCGTGCGTTTCCGCAGCACGGCGCTCACCGGCGAAACCCGCACCCGCCTCGACGCACTCGCCGCCCGGATCGGCGTACATGTCCGCGACTTCCGTGTCATCAAAGGTCGGGGTCAGAAGGTCGCCAACGCCGCGCAGATGGGTGTGTTGCCCGGACTGCGGTACGTGCTGCTGACGGACTACCTGCTGGACGAACTCGAGCCCCACCAGCTCGAGGCCGTCGTGGCGCACGAGCTCGGGCACGCCCGGCGGCACCACGTACTCGTCAAGCTGGGCGCCGTGGTCGGGGTGTGGATCGCGCTGGAGGCGCTGCTGCTCGCCCTGGGTCGCGGCTCGGGCGCGGCGACGGCGCTGTTGACGCTGCCGGTGTTCATCGCCTTCCCGTTCGGGATCCTGCTCGTCCAGGGGCTGGTCGGGGTGCGCCTCGAGACCGCGGCCGACGACATCGCGGCCCATGAGGTCGGCGCCCAGCCGCTCGTGGAGGCGCTCGAGCACATCGGGCAGCTCAACGACACCAAGCGCGACACCTCGCGCCGGTGGGCGTTGATCACGCAGCATCCCGGCCTGCAGACGCGCCTTGACCATCTGCGCAAGAACGCCGACGTCTCCTTGTCAACCCCCGGTGTCGCGGGTGTGGACGACCGGGAGCTTGTCCACAGGCGTTGACCGACGGCCGGAAACGGTCGGTGCGTTCGGTTATGTTCGATTCATGGACCGGGGCCTCGCGACGTACGACCTGATGGCGTTGTCGGTCGACGCGGCCCTCGACGAGCTCGAGGCCCTGCAGCGGGAGAAGGCGGCGTTGGAGGCGCGGGAGCAGCGGCTGCTGGCCCGCCTCGACAGCCTGGACCGGGTCGAGAATCCTGACACACGCTGGACGCGCGAGTGCGTGTCCTCGATCCTGCGCTGCGCCCCGGTCACCGCCCAGCACAAGCTGACCATGGCCCGCGTCCTCGTCACTGAGCTACCCGCCACGCTGCAAGCGCTGGACGCAGGAGTTCTGACGCCGGCCCATGTGCGGGTGGTCCTGGACACGGTCACCGTCCTCGACGCCGAGGCGTCTGCGGCGTTGGAGGCGCGGGTGCTACCGCTGGCCGAGTCGCTGTCGGTCGCGGAATTCCGCACGCGCTGCACCCGCGCGGTCCTCACCGTCGACCCCGACGGCGCCGACCGACGCCACCACACTGCCCTCGGCGAGCGGCGGGTCGACATCCGCCCCGCCGACAACGGCATGGCCGACCTCTACGCCCACCTGTCCGCCGACGAAGCCGCCCGCGTCCGCCACCACCTCGACGCCTGCGTCGAAACCCAGCGCAAGACCACCGCAGAAGCGAATCCCGCCGTGGAGCGGGGCGTGGACGCGCTACGCGCGGACGTGCTCGTGACCCTGTGCACCGGCGACCCCGCCGACCCCGGACGCACCCGCCCCATCGAGGTCGTCGTCGCCGTCTCCACCCTGCTCGGGCACGACGAGCACCCCGGCGAGATCGACGGCGAATCGGCCGCCGCCACCCTCGTGCGGATCCTCGCCCACGACCCCGGCGCCTGGTGGCGGCCGGTCCTCATCGACCGCGACGGCCACCTCGAAACCCTCGGCGCCCGCCGCTACCGGCCCTCCGCGCTGCTCGAACTCACCGTCAAGCTCCACGACCGCACCTGCCAGTTCCCCGGCTGCCGCCGCCGCGCCACCCGCAGCGAAACCGACCACGTCGTGCCCTTCGACCACGACAACCCCGCCGCAGGCGGACTCACCGAACTGGCCAACCTGCACACCCTGTGCAAACGCCACCACCGGCTCAAACACGAAGCCGGCTGGACCGTCACCCGCAAGGACGGCGTCACGCATTGGCGCTCACCCGCCGGCCGCCGGTATACGAAACCGGCCTACCGCTACACCGACCCGGACGAACGGGGAGCGGGACAGGCCGATCGCCCCCCGTTCTGACGGGTTCGAGACGCCGGCCTCGGCGTGCTCCTATCCGGTCTTAGGACAACCTTGACCTTGCTCTGACGCGCTGCTGACCCGTGGGCCAGCAGAGTCAGTGCCATGAACGAACACCTCAGCCCGCGACGGCTCCGACGGCGCAGCACCATCGCCGCCGCCGTGGCCACGGCGGCCGCCGGCGCGCTCACCGTCGGCCTGGTCACCGGCATCTCCAGCACCGCCAGCGCGAGCTCGAACACCGGCACCACCGGGACCTCGGGCACGACCGGCTCCACGAGCACCACCCCGTCGACGAGCACCTCCACGAGCACCTCGACAAACTCCTCGAGCGGGACGGGCAGCACCTCCACGAGCACGTCGGCGCCGTCGGCTGCGGCGTCCAGCTCGGCGGACTCGGGAACCTCGAACCCGTCCACATCGGGCGTGGGCAGCGCGAACCAGAACTCCTCGCCCCAGGGCGGGAGCAACGGGTCATGAGCGCCACCCACGTCTCCGCGGCCTGGAGCTGCACCGTCCGCCTCGTCGTCGCCGACGAGCGGACCCTGCGCCCCGCGGCCGAGGACCTCGCCGTACTGCTCGCCCGCGTCGACGCCGCCGCCAGCCGCTTCCGGGAGGACTCGGCACTGTCGCGGGCCAACGCCCGCGCGGGCCGTCCCGTCGCCGTGCCGCGGTTGCTGGTCGACCTCGTCACCGCCGCCCTCGACGCCGCCGGCACCACGAACGGCGCCGTCGATCCCACGATCGGCCTCGCGATGCACCGCATCGGTTACGACCGTGACATCAGCGCCGTGCTGCACGCCGGCGCCGCGGTCCCCGCCCCAGCTGCCGTCCACTCCGGCAGCTGGCGGTCCGTGCGGTTGCATCGCGAGGCCGGCCTGCTGACCGTCCCGACCGGCACGGCCCTCGACCTCGGTGCGACGGCGAAGGCCTGGACCGCCGATCACGCGGCCCGGACCCTGGCTGCGCGCTACGGCACCGCGGTCCTCGTCGAACTCGGCGGGGACGTCGCAGTGGCCGGTGATCACCCGGACGGTTGGACAGTGCACGTCGCCGAACGCGAGGGCGGCATCGGCCAGAAGGTCACGCTCCGCCACGGAGGCCTGACCACATCGACCACGACGGTCCGTACCTGGGAGTACGGAGCCGAGCGCGTCCACCACATCCTCGACCCGCGCACCGGCCGACCGACCGACGGGCCGTGGCGCACCGCGACGGTCTGGGCCGACTCCGCGCTGATCGCCAACACCGCCAGCACCGCCGCCATCGTGCTGGGCAACGACGCCGAAGGGTGGCTCACCCGGCACGGTCTGGCCGCACGGTTGGTCGCCCGGGACGGCACGGTCACCACCACCGCCGGCTGGCCCAGAGCGCAGCATCGCGCCGAGGACGCGGCATGAGCATCTGGTTCACGGCACGTGGTGCCGGGTTGTCCGCGTTGATCCTGCTGACGATCACCACCTGCCTCGGCGCGCTGATGTCGCGCCAGGCCCACGCCGGACACCGGTACGTCGCGCAGTACGTGCACCGTGCGGCGGCCGGGTTGGGCCTGACGGTCCTCGTCCTGCACATCACGACGATCCTCATCGACAGCTACGCCCACGTCGGCCTGGTCGGCGCGTTCATCCCGTTCACCTCGGGCTACCGGCCGACCACCGTCGCGCTCGGCACCCTCGCCGGCTACACGTTCATCGCGGTCGCGGTGCTCGGCCTGGCCCGTGGGCGAATGGCCGCATCGCCTCGCGGCGCCAAGGTCTGGCGCGGCCTGCACGGCCTCGGCTACGTCGGATGGGGCACGGCCATCCTGCACGGCTACACGACCGGGACCGACAGCCACCTCGGCTGGGTCCGGCTGATCTACCTGGGCTGCCTGCTGGCCGTCGTCGGATCCTTCACCTACCGCGTGGCCTGGCTTCCTCGCCAGGAGGGCGGCGACCGCTTCGCCGGGCGTCCCGCGCCGGCTGCGCTCAGCCTCGTGCACTCGAGCGCCCACAGCGTCCCGGACGAATCGATCCGGACCCCACTTCGCAACGGAGCGTCCCGATGACCGCCGTCCTGCACCACGCCACGGTTCCCGACCTTCCCGAGGTGGACCTCACCGCCTGGACCATCGGCGCACCGCGCCTGCTGGCCGGTCTCGACGCGCACGAGGGGCTCGACCTGCGCACCCACCTCGCCGTGCACGGCCCGCTCCCCGGCTCCGACCTCGAGCGGATCCTCGCCCACCTCGATCAGGCCGGGATCGCCGGCCGCGGCGGTGCCGGATTCCCGCTCGCGGCCAAGCTGCGGTCGCTGGCCCCGGGCACGCGCCACGAGGTCGTCGTGAACGGCACCGAGAGCGAGCCGGCGAGCCGTAAGGACCGCGTCCTGCTGCACCGCTCGCCGCATCTCGTGCTCGACGGCGCGCTCGCGATCGCGCACGCCGTAGGCGCGCGGGACGTGACCGTCGCGGTGCACCACGAGTGCACGGCGCGGGCGGTGCGGGCCGCCGTCAAGGAACGTCCCGACGCCCGACGCGTGCGCGTGCGCACCGTGCCGGGTGGTTTCGTCGCCGGCGAGGCACGGGCCGTCGTCCGGTCGCTGCACGGCGGCCCCGCCCTACCCACCGGGCGCCGCACACCGCCGAGCCTCGACGGTGTGCTGCTCGGCAACGTCGAGTCGATGGCGCAGCTAGCCGTGCTCCTACGTCTCGGCCCCCGCCGGTTCACCGAGACCGGATCCCCCGCCGAGCCCGGCACCACGCTGCTCACCGTCGGCGGCGCCGTCGGACGCCCGGGTGTCGTCGAGATCCCGCTCGGCACCCCGCTGGGCATCGTCCTCACCGCGGCGCAGGCGGTACCGGACCCGCGGGCGGTCGTCGTCGGCGGTTACCACGGCGCATGGGTCGCGCCCGTGCCGCAGCTGCGGCTCTCGCACGACGGGCTCCGGGCCGCGGGCGGCACGCTCGGCGCCGGCGTGCTCCTGGTGGTCGACCGCGCGACCTGCGGACTCGGCGAGCTGGCGCGCGTCAGCGAGTGGCTTGCCGCCGAGTCGGCCAAGCAGTGCGGGCCGTGCCGCTTCGGCCTGCCCGCGCTCGCAGGCGATGTCGCAGCCCTGGCCGCCGGTCGGGACACCGGACCGGCCGACGCGTTCGCCCACGCGGGGGTCGTCACCGGCCGCGGCGCGTGCGCCCATCCGGACGGCGCCGCCCGGTTCGTCACGTCCGGCCTGCATCTGCTGCACGACGAGAACGACCAGCACGCCCGCCACGGCACCTGCGGCCGTCCCGTGCTCGGCCGCCTGCCCGTGGGAGGACCCCGATGACTCACACGATGGAGATCGACTGGACGCGTTGCGACGGGCACGGACTGTGCCACGCACTGCTGCCGGAGCGCATCGACGTCGACGAGTGGGGCTTCCCCGTCCTGCGCAACGGCGTCGTCGCCGACCCGGACCTGCCGAGCGCACGCCGCGCCGTCGCCGCCTGCCCGGCGCTCGCCCTTGCGTTGCGCACCGCCCTGCCGATCGGCGCCCGTCGTTGACGCCGCGCCATCCGGCCCGATCTTCCCGGCCACCTTGCCGTTACGCCGCGACCGTGAAAGGAACAACCCCATGACCGCTCTCGCCCCCCGCAACGCGCCGACGCCGTCGGCGCGCGCCGCGGTGGACGTCGAGATCGTCGTCCCCGTCCACAACGAACAGACCGATCTCGAACCGAGCGTCCGCCGCCTGCACGACTTCCTCGCCACGCGCTTCCCGTTCACCGCGTCGATCACGATCGCGGACAACGCGAGCACCGACGGCACCTGGACCGTCGCGCAGAGACTTGCGTCCGAACTCGACGACGTGTCCGCCGTCCACCTCGACGCGAAGGGCCGGGGACGCGCGCTGCAGCACGTCTGGACCGCCAGCTCCGCGCGCGTCGTCGCCTACATGGACGTCGACCTGTCCACCGACCTCGCCGCCCTGCTGCCGCTCGTCGCGCCGCTGCTGTCCGGGCACAGCGACGTGGCCATCGGCAACCGGCTGTCGCGCACCGCCCGCGTGATCCGCGGGCCGAAGCGGGAGTTCATCTCCCGCTCGTACAACCTGCTGCTGCGGACGACGCTGCACACCCGCTTCCGGGACGCGCAGTGCGGGTTCAAGGCCCTGCGCATCGACGCTGCGCGCGCCCTGCTCCCACTGGTGAAGGACACGGCCTGGTTCTTCGACACCGAACTGCTGGTGCTCGCCGAGCGCAGCGGGTTACGGATCGCCGAGGTCCCGGTCGACTGGGTGGACGACCCGGACAGCCGCGTCGACATCGTGCGCACCGCCCGCGACGACCTGCGCGGCATCGCCCGCGTCGGGCGGGCCCTGCTGCGCGGCGACCTGCCGCTGCGTGAGGTGCGACAAGCGGTGGGTCGCGACGACGACAGTGAGCTGCGAGTGGCCGGGGTCGAGCCGACGCTGACCGGGCAGGCGCTGCGCTTCGGCGGCATCGGCGTCATCAGCACGCTGGCCTATCTCGCGCTGTTCCTGCTGTTGCGGCCGAGCGCGGGCGCGCAGGTCGCGAACCTGCTCGCCCTGCTCGTGACAGCCGTCGCGAACACCGCGGCGAACCGCCGATTCACCTTCGGCGTCCGCGGCACCGGCCACGGCCGGCACCAGCTGCAGGGTCTCGCCGTCTTCGCGCTCGGCCTGGCGCTCACGAGCGGGTCGCTGTGGGTGCTCAACGCCGTGTCGGCGCACCCGGCCCGACTCGTCGAGCTGGCGGTGCTCGTCGCCGCCAACCTCGCCGCGACGGCACTGCGTTTCGTCCTGTTCCGGGAATGGGTGTTCCGCCGCCGGCGCGGCCACGCCGCCGCGGTGACTTCCGCGGTCACTCCCGAGGTCGAGACCGGGGACGTCCGATGACGACCGTCGACGACACCCGCGTCCACGCCGAGCCGGTTCCGGATCCCCGCGCGCCCTACCGGGCCGCCGCCGTCGAGCGGCTGTCGCTGCTGGCGCTGCTCGTCGGCACGGCGTTGCTGTACATCGTGAATCTCGGCGCGTCCGGCAACGCCAACGACTTCTACGCCGCCGCCGTGCAGGCCGGCACCAAGAGCTGGAAGGCCTTCTTCTTCGGCTCGTTCGACTCGTCCAACTTCATCACCGTCGACAAGCCGCCGGCCTCGCTGTGGCCGATGGAGATCGCCGGGCGCCTGTTCGGCTTCAACTCGTGGTCGATGCTCGTGCCGCAGGCGATCGAGGGCGTCCTCGCCGTCTGGCTGCTGCATGCCACGGTCAAGCGGTGGTACGGCCACTGGGCCGGCCTGCTGGCCGGTGGCCTACTGGCCATCACGCCGGTCGCGGCGCTGATGTTCCGCTTCAACAACCCCGACGCCATGATGACGCTGCTCATCGTGGTCGCGGCCTACTGCGTCGTGCGTGCCCTGGAGGACGCCTCGACCCGGTGGCTGCTGGTCGCCGGGCTCGTGATGGGCTTTTCCTTCCTGGCCAAGGGCCTGCAGCCGTTCACCGTGCTGCCCGGGCTCGGCCTGGCCTACCTGATCTGCGCACCGACACCGTTCCTGCGCCGGTTGTGGCAGGCCCTCGCAGCCGGCGTGGCCGTGGTCGTCGGGGCCGGCTGGTGGGTGCTGATCGTCCAGCTCACCCCCGCGTCCGACCGTCCCTACATCGGCGGGTCGGGCAACAACTCCGCCCTCGGCCTGGCCTTCGGCTACAACGGCGTCAGCCGGCTCACCGGCTCGACCGGCGGCCCGGGCGGGGGCGGCGGTTTCGACGGCTCGACGGGCATCGGGCGGCTGTTCAACGCCCTCAACGGCGGCCAGATCGCCTGGCTGCTGCCGACCGCACTCGTGCTCGCCGTGGGCGCCGGGGTGGTGGCGGGCCGCCGCGGCCGCACCGACCGGCTGCTGGCCTCCGGCATCATCTGGCTCGGCTGGCTGCTGGTCACCGGCGGCGTGCTCAGCTTCGCCGGCGGCATCATCCACACCTACTACACGATCGAGCTGGCCCCGGCCATCGCGGCGCTGGTCGCCATCGGCGCGGTGACGCTGTGGCGGGCGCGCGATCGACAGGCGGCGCGGGTCGCGCTGGCGGCCGCAGCGCTCGTGACGGGCAGCTGGGGATGGACGTTGCTGGATCGCAGCTCGTCCTGGCACCCGTGGGTGCGGTACGTGGTGGTGATCGCGGCGATCGTGTCCGCCGCGCTGCTGATCGTGCCGCCGGACAGGGGGCGCCGCGGGCTCGTCGCCTGCGCGGCGGTCGCCGGTCTGCTCGCGCTCACCAGCGGCTCGGCCGCCTACGCCGTGGACGCCGCGGCGACTGCGCAGACGGGCTCCACCCCAACAGCGGGACCGGCGAGCAGCACGGGCGGCTTCGGCGGCCCTGGCCGGCTCGGCGCGCGGATCGGCGGCGCCCGTATCGGCGGCGCCCGTATCGGCGGACGCCCGGGCGGCGCCGGCGACGGCGGGTTCCCGGGCGGATTCCCCGGCAGCGCGGGCGGCGGCCAGCAACCACCTGCCGGTGCACCCGGCGGCGGAGCCACCCCGACCGCGCGCGGGGCCGGCGGCGCGGGCAACGCCCAGGCGAACGCCGCGCTCGTGTCGCTGCTGAAGAAGACCTCCACGACGTGGGCGGCGGCGGCCATCGGGTCGCAGAGCGCGGCGCCGCTCGAGCTCTCCTCGGGCAAGGCCGTCATGGCCATCGGCGGCTTCAGCGGCAGCGACGCCGCACCAACGCTGGCGCAGTTCGAGAAGCTCGTCGCCGAGGGCAAAGTCGGCTACTTCGTCGGTAGCGGTGGAGGCGGATTCGGCGGCCGGGGCGTCGGCACCGGTTCGCAGATCTCGTCCTGGGTGGCGGCGCACTTCACAGCCACCACCGTCGGCGGCAGCACCGTCTACGACCTGAGCAAGAAGGCATCGTGAGCGGCACGCTGCTGACGTCGACCGACCGGACCGAGTCGCCGCCCCCGGCCGCACCCCACGAGCCGCCACGGCGCCGCCTGCCCTGGGAACGGCTCAGCTTCGGTGGGCTGCTGCTCGGTACCGGGCTGCTGTACCTGGTGGGGTTGTCGGCCTCGGGCTGGGCCAACCAGTTCTACGCCGCGGCCGCCCAGGCCGGGGCCCGCAGCTGGAAGGCCTTCCTGTTCGGTTCGCTGGACCAGGCGAACTTCATCACCGTCGACAAGCCGCCGGCCTCGCTCTGGGTCATGGACGCCTCGGTGAAGCTGTTCGGCACCAGCTCCTGGTCGGTGCTCGTGCCGCAGGCGCTCGAGGGCGTCGCCGCGGTCGCGGTGCTGTACGCCGCCGTCCGCCGGGTCAGCACGCACACCGCGGGGTTGCTCGCCGGGGCCGCGCTGGCGGTCACGCCGGTGGCGGCGCTGATGTTCCGCTTCGACAACCCGGACGCGCTGCTCGTCCTGCTGATGACCGGTGCCGCCTACGCGACGTTGCGGGCCGTCGAGGCGGCCCGGCTGCGCTGGCTGGTGCTGGTCGGTGTGCTGCTCGGGTTCGCGTTCCTGACCAAGATGCTGCAAGGCATGCTCGTGGTCCCCGGCTTCACCGCGGCCTATCTGGTCGCGGCCCCGGCCCCGGTGTGGACCCGGATCAGGCACCTGCTTCTCGCCGGCGTCGCGCTGGTCGTCTCGGCCGGCTGGTGGATCGCTCTCGTCGAGCTGTGGCCGGCGGGGTCGCGACCGTTCATCGGCGGCTCGACGGACAACGGCGTGCTGTCGCTGATCTTCGGCTACAACGGCGTCGGACGGCTGACGGGCGCGGACAACAACGGCGCCGTCGGCGGCGCCCGTGGCGCCGTCGGTGGCGCGACGACGACCGGAGGCGGCTTCTCGTCCGGGCAGACGGGGCTGACCCGGTTGTTCGGCTCGGAGATGGGCACACAGATCAGCTGGCTGCTGCCCGCGGCCCTCGTCGCGATCGCCGCCCTGGTCTGGGTGACGTGGCGCCGCCCGCGCACCGACACCCTTCGCGCGAGCGTGCTCGTCTGGGGCGGCTGGCTGCTCGTCACCGGCATCGTGTTCAGCCTGGCGAGCGGCATCATCCACCCGTACTACACGGTGGCTCTCGCCCCGGCGATCGCCGCGCTCGTCGGTCTCGGAGTGGTCGAGCTGTGGCGACGGCGTGCTGAGGCCGACGGCGCGGCGCGCTGGACGCTCGCGGCGTTGATCGGGTTGTCGGCGTGGTGGACGTACGTCCTGCTCGGGCGGGCGTCCTGGCATTCGGAGCTGCGCTGGATCGTCGTGGTGGCCGGCGTTCTCGGCATCGCGCTCGTGCTCGCCGGGACGCGGGTCCGGGCGTGGCTGGTCGCGCCGGTGCTCGTGGTGGCGCTGCTGGCGGCGCCGACGGGCTATGCGGTGCAGACGGCGTCGACAGCGCACACGGGAGCCCTGCCCACGGCGGGCCCGGCGAGCACCGGGGGCTTCGGCGGCGGCTTCGGCGGCCGACGCCCGGGTGGCGCCACCGGGCGACCCAACGTCGGCGGCCGCACGTTCCCGGGCGCCGCGAACGGCGGCGTCGCGCCCGGTGGCACGGGACGGCTGCGCGGCGGCTTCGGCGGCCGGGGCGGCGGCATGGGTGGTCTTGGCGGCGCGACCACGGTCAACTCGGCGCTGAAGGCGGCGCTGGACGCGAAAGCGTCGACCTTCTCCTGGGTCGCGGCGACGGTGGGCGACAACGAGGCGGCGTCGCTGGAACTCGCGACCGGCCACGCGGTGATGGCGCTCGGCGGCTACAACGGCACCGACCCGTCGATCACCCTCGCCGCGTTCCAGAAACTCGTCGCGGCGCACCGGGTTCACTACTTCGTCGCGAACGCCTCCGGGTTCATCGGCTCGACGGCCGCGAACACCTCGATGGCGTACGCGATCCAGCAGTGGATCTCGAAGACGTTCACAGCCACGACGGTGGGCGGATCGACGGTGTACGACCTGACGAGCGGTTAGCCGGTCGCGTCCACCGACACCGCGAGGCGGCGGCCCAGGGTCGCTGCCCGCAAGGCCTCGTTCAGCGCGGCGGCCTCGTCCGCGGCCACCTGGGCCGCGGCGGGGTCGTCTGCGCCGAGCACCGCGGCCTGGTCGAGCAGGCCGTGTGCCAAGTGGTACGGACTGCCGACGGCGCGCAGCGCCACAACCGCCGCTGCGACGTCAGCCGCAACTCCGGACCGGGCCGCGAGCACCAGCTGACGCTGCGCTCGCAGCAGTGGCGCGAGGTGCCCGTCCGGCTCGCGCGCGAGCTCTGCGAGTAGACCGTCGAGCGCCTCGTCGTCGGCCAGCTCCAGGGCGGCGCGGGACGCCGAGGTCCAGAGCCAGACGAAGGTCTCGTTGCGCGTGCCCAACGACCGCGCCCGGGGAAGTGCGGCCAGTACCCCGGTGATCACGTTGCGGTTCTCTCCGCGCGCCCGCGCGGCGAGCGCCTCGATCACGGCGGCGTACATGGCGTCCTGGATGTCGACCACGTCGACGCCCGGCAGGCCGCGCAGCCCGGCGAGTCTGTCGAGGTCCCCGCGCAGGGCCAGGGCCATCGCCTGCGACTGGAGCACGATCGAGTCGTCGGCGAGACCGTCGGACTCGGCCTCGGCGAGCAGCTGCTCCGCCTCGTCCCAGCGCCCCAGCCACAGCAGGGCGTTGACGCAGTTGCAGACCGCCACGACCAGCGGCAGACGCAGCCCAGCCCGTCGCGACTCGTTCCTGGTCTGCAGGGCCAGCGCGAACGCTTCCTCGGTGTCGACGGTGAGCAGGGCGTCAGCCAGGTTGCCGCGGACGTTGCTCAGCGTGCCCGAGTCCTGAGCCTTGTCCGCCAGCCGCAGCGCGTGCCGCATGGCGGCCACGGCCTCCTCGTGCCGGTTGGCGAACTGGTAGGCGATGCCCTGCGAGGCGAAGACCCTCGCCATCATGGCGGTGTCCACGCCGAGCGCCTGCGCGAGGTCTATCGCCTCCCCCGCGGCCTCGATGGAGGCCTCGGGGTGACCGTCGAAGGAGTGGGCGCGGCTGAGTTCGAGCAGGGCACGGACGGTCTCCCCGTCCCGCGGGTCCTGCAGCTCGGCCAGCGCGCCGGTGAGTTCCGAGCGGGCGGCCTCGAAGTCGGCCGCGAGAGCGGCCACCCATCCGAGGGTCACGCGGCTGCGCGCCGCCGCACGGGTGTCCCCGCACGCGGTGAACAGCTCCACCGCCCGGCCGGCGAGGTCGCGTGCGGTGGTCAGCCCGGCCGCTGCGGTCGCCAGCAGCGCAGCGCCTTCGAGCAGCTGCGCGGCGCGGGCGGCGCCACCGGGACCGTCGGCAGCGAGGTCGGCGGCGGTGGCCAGGCTCTCGGCGGCGCGTTGCGGCGCGCCGGAGCGCTCGGACCGCTCGGCGGCGCGCTCGAGCGCAGCCACCGCTTGCTCGCGCAGCTGGTCGACGTCGTCGTCGTCCGGTGCCGCCGCCACGGCGTCGACATAGTGCTGGGCGATGACGTCGATGACCTCGTCGCCGTCGCCGGCGAAGGTCGAGCGCAGGTGCGCCGCGACGGCCAGGTGCCGCGCCTTGCGGTCGCGGCGGGACAGCGTGTCGTAGACGACCTGGCGCAGCAGGTTCTGGCTGAAGCCGTAGAAGCCGCGCTGCGGCGACAGCGGGTCGGCGGACACGTCGAGGATCTCGCGGCGCACCAGCTCGTCGAGGGCGCGGCGCACCGTTGCCGGGTCACGGCCGGACACCGCCACCAGGGCGTCGGCCGGGAAGCTCGTGCCCAGCACCGCGGCGTCGGCCAGCAGCGTGTGCAGTTCCGGCGGCAGGGCGTCGAAGCGGGCGGCAAGCAGGCCGCGCAGGGTGTCCGGGACGGCGAGGTCGCTGACGTCGCCGACCAACCGGTACACCCCGTCGCGCGGTACGACGATGTCGCGATCGATCAGCGACCGGATCGTCTCGACCGCGTACAGCGGGATGCCCTGGGCCTGGTTGGCGACCGCGGCGCGGGTCGCGGCCGGCATACCAGGGACGAGGGTGTCCACCAGGCTGTCCATCGCGGTGTCATCGAGCGTCTCGAGCGTGATCGTCGTGCGGTTGCGCCCGACTCCCCAGCCCGGCGCGAGGTCGGCCAGTTCCGGCCGGGCGAAGACGAGCACGTAGATGGGGGCGCCGCGCGACCAGTCGACGAGGTGGTCGACGAAGTCGAGCAGGCCGGAGTCGGCGTGATGGCCGTCCTCGAACAGCAGCACGACCGGGCTCTGTCCCGCCAACCGCTCGAAGAACAGCCGCCAGCCCGCGAACAGCTCCTCCCGCGGCATGCTTGTACCGCTGTCGGCGGCGAACGGCACGCCGAGCAGGCGCCCCAACCGGATGCCGACGTACTCGCGCTCGACGGGGTCTGGCACGAACCCGTCGAGCCCGGTGGCCAGCTTCTCGCCCGCGAGGTCGGCGGGGTCCTCCTCGCCGATCCCCAGCCGCTGCCGCACGGCGGCGGCCAGCGCCCAGAAGGCGACGCCCTCGCCGTAGGACAGGCAGCGGCCGCGGTGCCAGAACACCTCGTCGGCAAGTCCGTCGACGTACTTCTCGAACTCCCACCCGAGCCGGGACTTGCCGACGCCGGCGGGCCCGGACACGACGACCAGCCGGGCGGCACGCCGCTCGACGGCGGTGTGGAACAGCTCCTTCACCGTGCGCCACTCGACGTCGCGGCCGAGCAGCGGGGCCTCGAGCCCGTCGACGCGCTGGATGCCGCCGATCATCGACAGCACGCGGGTGGCCGCCCACAGGTGCAGGGGTTCGGCCTTGCCCTTGAGCAGGTGCTCGCCGGCGTCGACGTAACCGATGGCGGCATGGGTGAGCCGCTCGGTGACGTCGTCGACCCACACCGTGCCCGGCAGCGCGACGCCCTGCACCCGCGCCGCGGTGTTGACGGTGTCGCCCGCGACGCCTTCGCCGATGGCGCCGACGGTCACCGCGACGTCGCCGGTGACCACGCCGGCTCGCGCCTGCAGGTCGGGCGCACCGACCTCTGCTCCCAGCTCGGACACCGCGGCGAGCACCTCGAGCCCGGCGCGGACGGCGCGCTCGGCGTCACCCTCCTTGGCGACCGGCGTGCCCCAGATGGCCATCACGGCGTCGCCGATGAACTTCTCCACGACACCGCCGTACCGCTCGACGACGGTGCGGGCCCGCTCGAAGTAGCGCGACAGCATCTCGCGCACGTCCTCGGCGTCGCGGGCCTCGGTGAACGGGGTGAAGCCGACGAGGTCGACGAACAACACCGAGCACATCCGCCGCTCGGCCTGGGTCGCGACGGAAGCGGGCGTCGAGGGGGCCACGACTGGTGGGCTCGCCGCCTGCAGGGCCGAGCCGCACTCGCCGCAGAAGCGTTGCCCGGACGTGACCGCGGCGCCGCAGGTCGGGCAGGTCCGCCGCAGCGGAGTGCCGCACTCGTTGCAGAACTTCCCCGATTCGGGGTTCGCGGCACCGCACGCCGAGCACGCGGTCACGGGGCCTCCTGCGAAGATCGAGTGGTCGACGGCTCAGCTTAGGCTGCACGGGGATGCGGAGGACGGCGACATGGGGTGGCCCGGGGACCGGTGGGGTGTCACGTCGGCTGATGTGGCGCGCCGGTACCCCTGCGACGACGCGGTGCCGGCTCCGGTGGCGCAGGCCTGGCGCGGCGTCACCGTGCACGCACCGCCGGAGCGGGTGTGGCGGTGGCTCGTGCAGATCCGGCTGGCCCCGTACTCCTACGACCGGATCGACAACCTGGGCCGGCGGTCGCCGCAACGGCTGGTGCCCTGCCCCGATCCGGCGCCGGGCGAGCCGTTCACCAGAGCGTCGGGTCGTGACCTGGGTCGGGTGCTGTCGGTCGATCCCGGCGTCCAGCTGACCGGACGCATCCTCGGTGCAGTGATGTCCTACGTCCTCGTCCCGGACGGGACGGACACCCGGCTGCTGCTCAAGATCGTGCTGGCGGGTGGGCGCGCCGTGGCGCCGGCCGTCGTGCTGGGCGACCTCGTCATGGCCCGCCGGCAACTGCTGAACTTCAAGCGCTTGGCCGAGCAGGCTCAGGACAGCCCGGCGTAGGAGTGCAGGCCTGACACCACCAGGTTGATGAACACGAAGTTGAAGGTGATGGCGAAGAAGCCGGCGAGGTTGACCCAGGCGGCGGCGCGTCCCTTCCAGCCGGCGGTCGCACGCGCGTGCAGGTACCCGGCGTAGATGACCCACACGATGAACGCCCAGGTCTCCTTGGGGTCCCAGCCCCAGTAGCGTCCCCAGGCCGCCTCGGCCCAGATCGCGCCGCAGATGATCGCAACCGTGTAGAGCGGGAAGGAGAAGGCGACGATGCGGTAGGCGGCCTTGTCCAGCGTCTCGGCCGAGGGCAGCTTCGCGGCGAGGGTGCCGACCGACTTCGGCTGGTACCCCGGCTGCAGCGAGAGCTTGTCGTGCCGCTGCTTGATCAGGTACAGCACGGTGATGACGGCGCTGGTCATCAGCGCGCCCTCGGAGAAGGACACGAGGGTGACGTGGATGGCCAGCCAGTAGGACTGCAGCGCCGGCACCAGTGGCTGTGCCTTGGAGTAGAAGACCGTCCCGGCCAGGAACATCACGAGGATGACCGGCAGCAGGACGAAACCGCCCAGGAAGCGCAGCTGCGGTGCCCGCCACATCACGGCGACGAAGGCGACCACGCCGACAAGTCCCGCGACCGAGGAGAACTCGTACATGTTCGACCACGGCACGGCGTCGACCGCGACGGCCCGGACGGTGATCGAGGCGGCGTGCACGAGCATGCCGATGACGGTCAGGACGAACGACCAGCGGCCGATGCGCTCGGCGAGCGTGCGACGTGCCGCCGGTGGGGTGGCCGGGGGTGCGGTGGTGACCGGCGGGCCGCCTGCCCCGACCAGCTCGCGCGCGGGCACGGCAGCAGTGGCCTTCGTCCGGGCAACGCGGGCGAACGCGAACTCGGCGGTGAAACCGACCATCGCGAGCGCGTACACGGCGATGGCCGTCGTGAACAGCCCGTCCGAGACATGGGCCATGGAGCCGTTGATGCCAGGCACGTCAGTCCTTTCCCGCGCTGATCACGTCGCGCACGGTGTCGCGCGCCGCGTCCTCGTCCTGCTCGGACCCCTCGGACCGCTGCCCAGCCGTACGCAACCGGTCGAGCAGTCCCGCGAACTCCGCCCCGAAGTTGCCCGAGTCGCTGCGCGCGAGGCCGCCGACACGCACCAGGGTAGTCGCGTCCTCGGCCCGGCTGATCCGCAGCCAGACCCGCCGCCGCCGGACGCCGAGCGAGGCCCCGAGGCCCAGCACCATGGCCAGCGCCGCGAGCAGCAGGTAGGTCTGCGACGGGTCGTGCGAGACCTGCAGGTTGACCCACGGCGTCCACCCGTCGAAGGTCACCTTCACCCCGTTCGGGAAGGTCTTCGTCTGCCCCTGGCGCAGGTTGGCGGCACCGATCTTGGTCATCTTCGAGGTGTCGAGGGAGTACACCGACTCCGGCAGTCCGGTCGCGTTGAGGTCGCCGGTGTAGACGAAGATCCCGAGCACCGGGTTCTTCACCTGCGGCGAGGACGAGGTGATGACCCCGTTGCCGGTGTCGAGCGGCGTCGGCGCGAAGAAGCCGGACACCCCGACGTCCTGCTTGGCGCCGGGCCGGCCGGTCAGCTTGTAGACGCCCTCGGAGTACAGCGTCGTGCCGTTGCTCGGCAGGAAGTCCGCGGTACGCGTCTGCGTCGTCCCGTCGGGCATGCGGACGGTGATGGTGGGCGCGAAGCCGTGCCCGGTCAGGTAGACACGGTCGCCCTGCAGCCGCAGCGGGTTGTTGACGGTGATGGTGGCCTTGCGGCTCGCGGCCGCGGCGGTGGGTGAGTACGTCAGGCGGGCCGCGAAGGACAGGGGCTCACCGGACGAGGAGTACGTCGCCGTGAACTTGGTGACGTTGTCGATGCAGAACGGCGCGGGATGCACCCGGCCGTCGGCGGCGAGACGTCCGGGTTTCCAGCTGTCGTACTGCGAGACGGTGTTGCACATGCCCTCGCCCTGCCGCACGATCGCGCTGCCCTCGTAGCTGTACAGGCGGCCGACAGCGATGAGGACGAGCGCGCACAGCAGGGCGATATGGAAGATCAGGTTGCCGGTCTCGCGGCTGTACCCCTTCTCGGCCGACAGCGTGACCGCGCCGGAGTCCTCGCTGCGCCGGGCAACCCGCCAGCGCCGTCCCAGCGTCGTCCGCGCGGTGGCGGCGTAGTCCTCGACGGTGGCCGTCGTCGCGAACGAACCGGACTCCGGCAGGCGGGTCAGATTGCGGGGGGCCGGCAGCGGCGCGCGGGCCACGGCGCGGGCGTGCACCCGGATGCGCGGCCCGAGGCAGCCGATGAGCGAGATGAACAGCAGCAGGTACACGGCGGCGAACCAGACCGAGCCGAACACGTCGAACATGCCGAGGTCGTTGAGGAACCGGCCCCAGGCGCCGTGCGAGGCGATGTAGCTGGTGACCTTGCTCGGATTGAGCGGACGCTGTGGCAGCAGCGACCCCGGGACCGCGGCCACCGCGAGCAGGAACAGCAGGATCAGCGCCGTCCGCATGGACGTCAGCCGACGCCACGCCGAGCGCACGATCGTCATATCTCGATCCCCTGCCCGGGGGCGATGTGCGTCTGCAGCTGGATGACCAGCTGGTTCCACTCCCCGGTGACGAGCAGGACCCCGATGGCGATGAGCAGCACGCCACCCACGGTGCTCACCGCGCGCCGGTGTCGCCGCACGAATCCCAGCGCGCTCGACACCCAGCCGAAGCCCAACGCGACCAGCACGAACGGGATCCCGAGACCGAGGCAGTAGAAGACCATGAGGAAGGCCCCGCGACCGGCGGTGCCCTGCGTAAGCGAGAGCGAGTAGACGGCGGTGAACGTCGGCGTCAGGCACGGCGTCCACGCCAGCCCGAATCCGACACCGAGCAACGGTGCACCGACCAGGCCGGCGCGCGGCAGTTTGTGGATCTTGAACTCGCGCTGCAGGAAGGTGATGCCGCCGAGGAAGACCACGCCCATGACGATGGTGACCACCCCGAGAATGCGCTCGATGGTCAGGGCGTGCTCGCGGATCGTCGACCCGATCTCCCCGAACAGCGCGCCCTGCACGATCAGCACGGCGCTGAAACCGAGCACGAACAGCAGCGCGCCGCCGACCATGCGCTTCTGGCTGGGCCGGTCCTCGCTGCCGGACAGTCCGGCGACGTAGGACAGGTAACCGGGTACGAGCGGCAGCACGCAGGGCGACAGGAAGCCCACGACCCCGACCAGCACCGCCACGCCGGCCGCGACGAGCAGCGGCCCGTCCTGCACGGCGTGCGAGAACCCGGTGCCGGCGAGCGTCATCAGCCCTCCGCCACCAACCGCTGGATCGGGGGCCGCAGGTCGGCCACGGTCAACCCGCCGAAGTAGACCGCGGCCACGCGTCCCTTGCGGTCGACGAGCACGGTGAAGGGCAGGTTGGCCGGGATGTTGCCCAGTGTGATGGCGGTGCGGCCCTGCTGGTCGTACACGATCGGGTAGCCGACGCCGTTCTGTTGGACGAAGGTCTGCGCGTTGGCCTTGTCGTCCTTGGTGTCGATGCCGAGGAACGCGACGCCCTGCTTCTGCACCTGCTTGGACAGCAGCGCGAACTGCGGCGTCTCGACCTTGCACGGGCCGCACCACGACGCCCAGAAATTGACGACGGTGACCTTCCCGGCGTTCGCCTTCAGGCTCGTGTGCCCGCCGGCCAGCAGGGACCCGGTGAAGTCCGGCGCGGCCTTGCGCTGGCCGACCGGCATCAGGGCGCCCGTCTTCGTCGCCGAGGTGAAGCGGTACGTGTTACTCGTGCTGCTGCCGGTGCACGCCGCGAGCGAAGCGGTCAGGACGAGGGCGCAGAGCACCGCGAGCACGGAGCGGGCGGGGCGCGCTGGCACGACGGGTCGACTCATGGCGACATTCAGTGTGCGCCACCCGGCTGGGTGCCGCCGCACCGCACTCAGCGGGGTGTGACTCAGGCGCCGGCGCCCTGTCCGGCGGGCAGATCGGCGGCCGGTTCGGCGTAGTCGACGCGGACGATCGTGTCGCCGTCGAAGCCGAATGAGGTGACCGAAGCCAGGCCGCACTGCCGCTTGCGCGGGTCGTGGTAGAGCTGCCGGCCCTCGGCGCTGCGGCGGGCGGACACGATCGGCAGCTGGTGGCTGACGCAGACCGCCTCACGGCCGTCGGCGCGGTCGCGGGCGGCGCGCGCGGCGGCCAGCACCCGCGCCGCGATCTCGACATAGGGCTCGCCCCACGATGGGCGCAGCGGGTTGACGAAGAACTTCCAGTTCGCCGGGTCGGAGAACAGCCCCTTGCCGCCGGCGACCCGGCGGCCCTCGAGCCGGTTCGCGGCCTCGATCAGCCGCTCGTCGGTGGCGATGTCGAGCCCGGTCAGGGTCGCCAGCGGGGCCGCTGTCTGCTGCGCCCGCTCGAGTGGGGAGGCCACCAGGTAGGCGATGTCGCGGCGCGCCAGCCACGTCGCCGCGGCCACCGCCTGCCGCTCGCCCAGCTCGCTGAGCCGGAAGCCGGGCAGCCGCCCGTAGAGCACGTGGTCGGGATTGTGGACCTCGCCGTGCCGCAGCAGGTGGACGGTGATCACGGCGCCATCGTCCCAGACGGGTGTCGGCGGTTCCGGATAGCGTCGCATCATGACCGCGCCGGACTTCCAGGCCTTCGTCCGCTCCGAGTCGCAGCTGTTCGTCGCCGCGCTCGCCGACACCGATCCCGCAGCGCGCGTGCCCGCCTGTCCGGAGTGGACGGCGATGGACCTGCTGTGGCACCTCGGCGAGGTGCAGTGGTTCTGGTCGACGGTGCTCGCCCGCCGCCCGGCGCCACCGGAGGACTACGCCGAGCCCGAGCGCCCGGGCGACCACGCCGGGTTGTTGCAGTTCTTCGAGACCGCAACCACCGCGCTGGCGACAGCGCTGGCCGCCGCCGAAGACGCCGAACCCTGCTGGACGTGGTTCCCGGCCGACCAGAGCGTCGGGTTCGCCCGCCGGCGGCAGGCGCACGAGGCGCTGATCCACCGCGTCGACGCCGAGCAGGTGGCGGGCCGGGCGTCCGCGATCGACGCCGGGCTGGCCGCCGACGGTGTCGCCGAGGTGTTCGACTGGATGTTCAGCTCGGCCCCCGACTGGGCCGAGCACCGCGCCGACGGTCCGGTCGGCGAGGTGACGGTCACCGACAGCGGCCACCGCTGGCTCGTTCAGGTCGGTCACTGGTCCGGCACCAGTCCGTCGTCCGGGCGCGCGTACACCGACCGCGCGACGGTGCGCACCGTGTCGACCGGGACGCCGGCATTCACCGTGCGGGGCGCTGCGGCCGAGCTGGACCTGTGGCTGTGGAACCGCGGCGGCGACGGCGTGCTGGTCGACGGCGACTCGGCCGCGTTCGAGGAGGTCGTGCGCCGCGGGGTGCAGTGACGAGCCCGGTCATCGCCCGGTGACGCCGTCCAACGCCTCGCGCAGCAGGTCGGCGTGCCCGTTGTGCCGCGCGTACTCGCCGATCATGTGCACGTAGATCATGCGCAGCGACCAGGTTCCCAGCCGCCACTCGACCTCGTGGTCGAAGGGCACGTGCGCCGCCGCCGCGTCCGCGGCCGCCCACTCCGCCTGCAGCTGCGCGAGCTCGGCCTGCGCGCGGGAGGCGTCGACGTCGCGGAAGTCCTCGGGATCGCCGGGGCCGCCGTACAGCGCCGGGACGTCCTCGCCGGCGGCGCGCTGACGTAGCCAGATCCGCTCGACCTTCGCCAGGTGCCGCACCACGCCGAGCAGTGACAGCTCGGACGGCGCGAACGGGCGCGCCGCCAGCTGCTCGGCGTCCAACCCCGCGCAGATGTTGAGCAGGGTCGAGCGCTGGTAGGCGAGGTAGCCCTCGAGGATCGGCCGGTCCGGCCCGACGCCGGGGCCGTCGACGGGCTCAGGAGCGGATGCGGTCCACACGGCTCACTCCGGCCGCGCCTCGGCGGCGGCCCGCGCGGCGGCCGGCAGGGCCGCCTCGATCGCGCCGATGGCCTCGTCGTCCATCGCGGCGTTGACGAACCAGGACTCGAACGCGCTCGGCGGCAGGTACACGCCGGCGTCGAGCATGGCGTGGAAGAACGGCTTGTAGCGGAACGTCTCGGCCGCCTGTGCGCCGGCGAAGTCGGTGACCGGGTCGGCGGCGAAGAAGACGGAGAACATGTTGCCGGCGTACTGGACGTGGTGCGTCACGCCGGCCTCGGCGAGCGCCGTCGTCAGGGCCTCGCCGATGCGGCGGGCGTTGGCGTCGAGCGCGGCGTAGACGGCGTCGTCGGCCAGCCGCAGCGACGTGAGCCCGGCGGCCACCGCGACGGGGTTCCCGGACAGGGTGCCCGCCTGGTACACCGGCCCGGCCGGGGCGAGCTTGGCCATGACGTCGGCGCGGCCGCCGAACGCCGCCGCCGGCAGGCCGCCGGACATGACCTTGCCGAAGGTGAACAGGTCGGCGTCGACGGGGTCCAGGCCGTACCAGCCCGCCTTGGAGACGCGGAAGCCGGTCATCACCTCGTCCATGATCAGCAACGCACCGTAGCGGGCGGTGATCTCGCGCAGCCCGGCGTTGAATCCGGGCAGCGGCGCGACGGCGCCCATGTTGCCCGCGGCGGCCTCGGTGATCAGGCACGCGATGTCGTCGCCGAACTCGGCGAAGCAGGCCTCGACCGCGGCGAGGTCGTTGTACGGCAGAACGATGGTCTCGGCCGTCTGCGCGCCGGTGACGCCCGGGGTGTCGGGCAACCCGTGGGTGACGACGCCGGACCCGGCGGAGGCGAGTAGCGAGTCGACGTGGCCGTGGTAGCAGCCGGAGAACTTGACCACCTGACGGCGACCGGTGAAGCCGCGGGCGAGGCGTACCGCCGACATCGTGGCCTCGGTGCCGGAGTTGACCAGCCGTACCTCCTGCACCGGCGCCACGCGGGCGACCAGCTCCTCGGCCAGCTCGACCTCGCCCTCGGTCGGGGTGCCGAACGACAGGCCGTGCGAGGCCGCCTGCTGTACCGCTTCGACGATGCGCGGGTGCGCGTGCCCGAGGATCATCGGGCCCCAGGACGAGACGAGGTCGACGTAGCGCGTGCCGTCGGCGTCCACGATGTACGGGCCGGACCCGCTCACCATGAAGCGCGGCGTGCCGCCGACCGCGCGGAAGGCGCGCACCGGCGAGTTCACGCCGCCCGGAATGACCCGCTGGGCACGGTCGAACAGGGCGGCGGAACGCGGTGCGTCGGACATGCGTCCAGTCTCGCAAGCGGTCGGTAACACCGCAGCGGGCGGGAGGCTGCGATGATTCCCCGCGACACGCCACCGACCCGAGGAGATCGTTGATGCGCCCGACCGTCCGCCCGCTGGCCCTGGTGGCCGCAGCCTGCCTCACGTTCGGCGTGGCCGCGTGTTCGTCCAGCTCCTCGGCGAAGCCGGCCTCGCAGGCCTCGTTGCAGAAGATCGTGCTGCAGAAGGCGGACCTGCCGGCGGGCTTCACAGGCAAGGCCTCGGAGCCCGACAACTCCAGCGACGGCACGGACCAGAAGCTCGCGAGTTGCACCGGCGTGAGCGGCATCAAGTCCAGCGACCAGCTCCGCAAGGTGCAGTCGCAGGACTTCTCGCAGGGCGATCTGAGCTACTCCTCGGACGCGTCCACGTACAAGAACCAGTCCGCCATCGACTCCCGGATCAAGATCCTCAAGAGCCCGAAGTACAACACCTGCATCAACACGCTGTTCAAGACGATGCTGACCAAGCAGCTCGGATCGAGCGCGAGCGTCACCTCGTCCTCGGTCAAGACCACGTCCGGCTCGAACGGCGGCCCGAAGAACGTCGTCGCCGTCGCGAGCGGCGCCGTCTCGGTCACCTCGCAGGGCCAGCAGGGGACGATCAACATCTACGAGGCCTACATCACCGGTCCGCTCATCACCGCCACCGTGCAGGTGATCGATCTGAACAAGCCGATCGACGCCAAGACCCGCGACGCCGCCGTGGCCGCCGTGGCCAAGCGCGCGAACAACCCGTGATCTGAACCGTGGCGATGCTGCACCTGCGGGTCGTCTGTCCGCAGCAGGTCGCCGAACGGGTTGTCGACACGTTGACGGGTCGCGTCGGGGTGGTGGCCGTCCGGGCCGTCGGGGAGAGCTCCGACGGTTGGGAGGTCACCGCCGACCTGGCCCGCGAGTCCGCGGACGGGGTGCTGGACGCGCTGCACGGGTTCGATGTCTGCGACCACGGCATGATCGTGATCGAGCCGCTCGACACCGCCATCGGCTCGCTCGTGGACCAGGCCGAACGCGATGCGCCGGGCGAGGGCTCCGACGTCGTCATCTGGGACGAGTTGGCCGACCGCACCGGGCAGGACTCGACGCTCACCGGGACCTTCGTGGCCTTCATGGTGCTGGCGACGGTGCTGGCCTCGATCGGCGTCGTGACCGACTCCCCGATCACCATCGTCGGCGCCATGGTCGTCGGGCCGGAATTCGGACCGCTGGCCGGGATCGCCGTGGGCATCATGCGTCGCCGCTTCGGCATCGTCCGGCGTGCCGGCATCGCGTTGCTCGTGGGGTTCCCCGTGGCCATCGTGGTGGCCGCCCTCCTGGCCCTGCTCGCCAGAGGCACGGGACTGATCTCACCGT
The DNA here is from genome assembly GCA_963787985.1 of uncultured Actinomycetota bacterium. Taxonomy (GTDB): domain Bacteria; phylum Actinomycetota; class Actinomycetes; order Mycobacteriales; family Jatrophihabitantaceae; genus Jatrophihabitans. Next base: position 893,826 of record CAWBEL010000001.1, read on the forward strand.
CGGACGTCACCGGGGCCAACCGGCAGACGGAGTTCATCTATCACCCCGGATGGTTCTCGCTCATCACCGCTCTGGTCGCCGGGTGCGCCGGGATGCTGTCCCTGACGTCCAGCAAGTCGGCGGCGCTGGTCGGAGTGTTCATCTCGGTGACCACCATCCCGGCAGCCGGCAACGCCGCCGTCGGCGCGGTGCTGGGGCAGAGCAGCGAGACCTGGAAGTCGCTCGCGCAGCTCGGCATCAACCTCGTCGGCATCCTGGGCGCGGGGTTGGTGACGCTGGTGGTCATGCGCCGGTTCTCCGACCACGTCACCAAACAGGGTCGCTGAACGTCAGGCGGCCCAGCGTAGGTCGATGACGAAGTGGTGATGCCCGGGGCGTCTGGTCGGTGGTCTGCGGCGGGCGGGGGTTCCGCGGGGTGGGTCGGGTAGGTCGCTGCGGTAGTGGTGGCCGGTGGGTGTTCGGGTGGTGATGGCGCCGTCGGGTGCGGGTCGCGATTGCCAGCCGGGAGCTTGTTTCGCGTAGTTGCAGCATTCGCAGCCGCCCTTGCCGTTCCCGACGGCGGTGGGTCCGCTGTCGGCGTGCGGGCGGACGTGGTCGTCGTGGCGGATGGGGGCGTCGCACCAGGGGGTGCGGCAGGTCTGGTCGCGTAGGCGGAGGTAGCGGCGCTGGTTGGCGGTGAACAGCCGGTGCCGGCTGTCCATGGCGGCCAGTTGCCCGGTTCGGGGTGCGCGGTACAGCCGCCGCAGCCACCGCGGCGCGTCGTCACTGGTTGTGTCGTCGGTCTTGTCATTGGTCTTGTCGCGGCCGAGGGCGAGGTCGCGGGCGAGGCCGGCGGGCACCGGGCCGTAGCCGGGGATGAGAGCGGGTTCCTCGCGGCCGGGAGTGCCGGGCGGGGCGAGCAGGCTGGTGTCGGACATGAGCAGTTCGATCTCGACCGGCACCGCCGGAGCGGTGGCCTGGCCGGTGATGCGCTCGACGAGGGTGTCGGCCATGATCTGACCCCGGCCGCGGGTGTCGCGGATTCCGGTGGTGGTGTCGGCGGCGCGGCCGAGGGCGGCGTAGCAGGCCACCCCCTGCGCGACCGGCAACACCGCGGACAGCCGCACCATGGTGTCCGGCACCGGGCGGATGCTCACGTGCCGCTCGGATTCCGCCACCCTCGCTCGTTCGACGGCGGCGTGCGCGTCGAGCCGGTAGGCGGCCTTGCGGGTCTCGCCCTCGACCCGCCGATCCCCCCACCCCGACAACCGCGGCGCGAGTTCGGCGTCGACGGCGGCGCGGTCCTCCCGGGACAGGACCGCGGTCTCGCGGGCGAGGAGCATCGTCTTCCACGCCGACACCCGACCCGCGCTGAGCTCGGCATACGTGGCGGGCAGCTCGGAAGTGAGGATCTTCGCCCACCCCAGCCACCGCTGCGCTCGCCACGGCGAAACACGCAACGCCAACCCCACCTGCGAGGCCACCCCGCGACCCTGCCGCGCGGCTGGTTCACCGGCCACCGCCTGCGCCGCCCGCTGCGAACGGTCGAAGGCCACCGCCTCCCGCGCCTGCGCCGCCTCCACCGCGGCCTTCAACTCCTCGAACAGTCGGAGCCGATCGATACGCTCACCATCTTCGACAGCCGGGGATGCGCCGGCCAGCGAACGCAGCAGATCCTGCAGCTGCACAGTGCTCGGAGCCAACCCCTCCATGGGTGAAGTATGGCTCATGTGTTCGAATATAACAAGACCCGACGCGCGCGAATACCGAATAATGACGGCATGGGCACTGCTCCCTACGTCGTCACCGGCGGGGCACAGGGCGTCGGCGAGGCGATCACGCGTCGGCTGGCTCGGCACGGGCTACCTGCAGCACGGCTGTCCGGGCGCGATCGTCAACGTGTCGTCGCACCAGGCGCAGCGACCGGTTGTCGGTACAGCCGACGAGGTCGCAGAGACCGTCGCGTTCTTGCTCTCCGACGCCGCCGGCTTCGTCAACGGCGCAGTCCTACCCGTGGACGGCGGGCGCGCCGCGCTCGGTGTCGACCCGGAGGCGACCTAGCCGACGACGCGCTCGAGGGCGACCCGCGCGCCGACGGCGGACAGGGCCACGTCGGCAGCGAACCGGGCGCGCAGCTCGGGCCCCGGCACCGCGACGTCGGTGAAGCCGCGCCGCCGCAACCACGGGGCGTTCCACGGCACGTCGGCGAAGGCCACGACCGTCACCCGCCCATACCCCGCCTCAGCCGCCCACTCGCACGCGGCGTCGAGCAGCGCAGACCCACGCCCGGCCCGCATGGCGCTCGGCAGGACGGCGAGTGCGGCGAGGTGGGCGGACCCGTCCACCACGTCGACCCATGCAGTACCGCTGACCGGCGTGCCGACGACGAGCACGGCAGCGGCGGCCGCGAGCTCCGTCTCGTCGACGTGCCGGGGCGGTATCGCGTACCCGGCCACCCGGAACACGGCGTCCGCGCGCTCGAGCACGTCGGCGGCACCGACCAGGTCGGCCACCCCCGCCGGACGCACGCGGAGCTCGTCGGCCGGGTCCTGCGGCTCGGGCGCGGCGACCTGCAGCACCTGCGCCAACCGGTCGGGGTGGCGCGTCGGCACCAGCACGTCCCGCCCGTCGTCCAACCGGACGGTCAGGGCCTTGGTACCCCGCGGGAAGCCGGCGGGCCAGCCCAGCGCCGGATGCTCGCCCGGCAGCCGTCCGACCGAACCGCCCATGATGGCCGCCCGCGCGATCGCCTCGTCACCGACGACGAGCTCGGCGTCCGTCACGGCGAGCGATTTGGTGACGTTGGCCGCGTGCACGAAGAAGACGTGGACCCCGGCCAGGACGGCCATCGCGAGGGCCCATCCCGGCAGGTGGGCGACCACGCTGCGCGTCCCGCCGAGGTAACCGTCGATGCCGACGCCCACGAGCACGGCGAGCACGGTGTACGCGACCTGCCGGAACGTCCGCGCCTGCTCGCGGTAGACGACGGGAACCCCCGCCAGCGGGTCGTCCTCGTCGGGCCCGGAGCGGGCGCGGTTCGGGCGGCCCGGTCGACTCACGCCAGGAGGGTAGCCACCTCGGCCGCCCAGTAGGTGAGCACGATCGAGGCACCGGCGCGCTTGATCGACGTCAGGGTCTCGAGGATCACCCGCTCGCGGTCGAGCCAGCCGTTGGCCGCGGCCGCTTCCAGCATCGCGTACTCACCGCTGATCTGGTACGCAGCGACCGGGACGGGGCTGGCGTCGGCGACGGCGCGCAGCACGTCGAGGTAGGGCAGGGCGGGCTTGACCATCACCATGTCGGCGCCCTCGCCGACGTCGAGCGCGACCTCGGCCAGGGCGTCGGCCACGGTCCGCGACGCGTCCTGCTGGTAACTCGCGCGGTCGCCCTGCAGCGAGGAGTTAACGGCTTCGCGGAACGGGCCGTAGAAGCCCGACGCGTACTTCGGGGCGTAGGCGAGGATCCCGGTGTCGACGTGACCGGCCGCGTCGAGCGCCTGGCGGGCGGCAGCCACCTGGCCGTCCATCATCCCGCTCGTGCCGAGCAGGTGGGCGCCCGCTTCGGCCTGGGCCAACGCCATGCTCGCGTACCGGTGCAGCGTCGCGTCGTTGTCGACGGCGCCGTGCTCGTCGAGCACGCCGCAGTGGCCGTGGTCGGTGAACTCGTCCAGGCACAGGTCGGACATGAGGACGGTGTCGTCACCCAGCTCGGCGCGCAGCCGGCGCAACGCGACGTTCAATACGCCGTCAGGGTCGTCACCGCCCGAGCCGCGGGCGTCCTTCTCGACCGGGATGCCGTAGACCATCAGGCCGCCGACGCCGGCCTCGACGGCCTCGACGGCGGCCTTCACCAGTGACTCCTGCGAGTGCTGCACGGAGCCCGGCATGGACGCGATGGGATGCGGCTCGGTGAGGTCCTCGCGCACGAACATCGGCAGGACGAGATCGCTCGGACGGACCGCGACCTCGCTGACCAGCCGGCGCAGCGCAGGGGTGCGACGCAGCCGCCGCGGTCGTGAGGTCGGGAAGGGCGGGAGGTCGGGCAGGCTCACGGCTTCCACGCTACGCGCGGGCGGGACCCCGCCGTCTCCTCAGGTCGAGTGGTGCGATCCCGGCTGAGTGGCGCGTAATGTCGCACCACTCACCACCGGAACGCACCACTCGAAAGGCGGGACGCGCTCAGCGAGCGGCGCGACGACCGGACGCGCGCCCGGCCTTCTTCGCCGCCGCTGCCGCGGCCTTCTCCTTCTCCTCGGCGGCGCGAGCCACCGCGAACTCCGCAAGGGCGTCGATCAGTGCCGGCACCGTCGCCGTCTCGGGCTCGACGTCCACCCGCAGGCCGAACTCCTTGGCCGTCGCCGCGGTCTGCGGACCGATGCACGCCACGACCGTCCGCGCGTGCGGCTTGCCGGCGATGCCGACGAGGTTGCGCACGGTCGACGACGAGGTGAAGCACACGGCCTGGAAACCACCGGACTTGATGGCGTCGCGGATCTCGGCCGCCGGCGGCGCCGCACGTACCGTCCGGTACGCCGTCACGTCGTCGATCTCCCAGCCCATCGCGCGCAGGCCGGCCGAGAGCGTCTCGGTGGCGATGTCGGCGCGCGGCAGCAGGATGCGGTCGATCGGGTCGAGCACCTCGTCGTAGGGCGGGAACTCGGCAAGCAGGCCCTCCGAGGACGCCGCGTCCTCGACGGGGACGAGCTCGGGCTTGATGCCGAAGGCCCGCACCGCGTCCGCGGTGGCCTGGCCGACACAGCCGATCTTGACACCCGCAAAGGCACGCGCGTCGAGGCCGAACTCCTCGAACTTCTCGCGGACGGCCCGCACGGCGTTGGTCGAGGTGAAGATGATCCACTCGTACCGGCCGGTGACCAGGCCCTTGATGGCGCGCTCCATCTGGGTCGGCGTGCGCGGGGGCTCGACGGCAATGGTGGGCACCTCGACGGGCACGGCACCGAAGCCGCGCAGCCGGTCGCTCATGGCACCGGCCTGCTCCTTGGTGCGCGGCACGAGGACCTTCCAGCCGTACAGCGGGCGCGACTCCCACCAGCCCAGCTTCTCCCGCTGCGCGGCGGCCTTGCCGACGGTGAGCACGACGGTGCCGGCCATGCCGACGGTCACGAGCTCGAGCTCACCCACGACGCCGTTGACCGTCTGCTGCCCGGTCGTGGTGCCGGCGCAGCTGACGGTCACCGGGGTGTCGGGCTTGAGCCCGTAGGCGACGAGCTGCTCGCCGAGCGCCTGCACCTCGGCGGCCTCGACGGTGACGACCAGCGTGCCCGGCGCGTGCGCGAGGGCGTCGAAGTCGGCACTGTGGACGTCGCGCACGTCGGCCTCGGTGCGGACCGTACCGATCGGTACACCGGCGTAGGTGGCCGTGCCCGCGCCCAGGGAGATGCCGGGAACGACGTCGAACGGCACCGCGGTGCGCGCGACGGCGAGCGCCTCCTTGACGGCGTCCTCGTCGGTGAACGGGTCACCGGTCACGAGGCGGACGACGTGGTGCCCGGCACGCGCGTCAGCGAGTAGGGCCTTGGCGGTGTCGGCGGCGGCCCGTTCGGCCGGACGTACCTCGACGGAGGCCAGCTGCGTCACCGCCGCGGGCACGGCGGCGTCGGCCACCACGACCTCGGCGGCGCGGATCGCGTCGGCGGCGCGGGTGGTCAGCAGGCCGGGGTCGCCGGGACCGGTCCCGACGAACGTGATCCGGCCGACCGTCTTGCGTGCGCGGGTCATGCGGTGCTCCCCATCATGGTGTTTGCGCCTTCGGCGAGAAGCTCGGCGGCCAGTCGCCGCCCTACGCCTTCGGCATCGGTGGTGGGCCCGGTCCCGGACAACCGGACGGCGGCGCTGCCGTCGGCTGCAGTGACCGAACCACGCAGGAAAACTTCGAGTCCGTCGTCGCCCTCGGCGACCTCGGCCAGCGCCCCGACGGGAGCCGAGCAACCCGCCTCGAGCCCTTCGAGCAGCGCCCGTTCGGCGGCGACGGCGGCGCGGCTGTACGCGTCGTCGAGCACGTGCAGCGCGTCGAACGCCGCGGCGTCGTCGGCCCGGCACTCGATCGCGAGGGCACCCTGGGCCGGCGCGGGCAGCACCTGGATCGGGTCCAGGACCTCGGTGACCTCACCGTCGCGGCCGAGCCGGCGCAGCCCCGCGTAGGCGAGGACGACGCCGTCCAGCTCACCCGAGAGCACCTTGCGCAACCGGGTGTCGACGTTGCCGCGCAGCGGCACGATCTCGATGCCCAGCCCGAGTGCGGCGATCTGCGCGGCGCGCCGCGGCGAGCCGGTGCCCACGCGGGCGCCGGTCGGCAGCTCACCGAGCGTCAGGCCGTCGCGGGCCACCAGCGCGTCGCGCGGGTCCTCCCGCACCGGGACCGCCGCCACCGTGATACCCGGTGCCGGCATGGTCGGCAGATCCTTGTAGGAGTGCACAGCAACGTCGATGCCGCCGTCGAGCAGCGCTGTACGCAGCGCCGACACGAACACGCCGGTGCCGCCGATCTGGGTCAGGGCGGCGGACGAACGGTCGCCCTCGGTGACGATCGGCACGATCTCGACGTCGACGCCGAGGGCGCTCGCCACGAGGTCGGTCTGGGTGCGGGCCAGCGCCGACGCGCGCGTGCCGATCCGCAGGGTGCGAGTCGAGGTCATGAGTCACCACCCGCCGACGGCTTCTTGACCGCGGCGACCGACTCGGCGGTCGCGGGGTCGAGGCCGAAGAGCTCGCGCAACGCGACCGCGTACTGGTCGCCACCCGGGGTGGCGGCAAGTTCCTTCACCCGGACGGTCGGGGTGTGCAGCACCTTCTCGACGGCGCGGCGTACGGCGTCAGCGACCTCGCGTCGCTCGTTGGCCGCGAGCCCCGGCAGCCGGCCGTCGAGCCGCGCCAGCTCGCCGTCGACGACCTGGTTCGCCCGCGCCCGAAGGGCCGTCACGGTCGGGGCGACGGCCAGTTGCTGCTGGCTGGTGATGAAGTCGCGGAGCTCCGCGGCGACGATGTCGACCGACGCCTCGACCTCGGCGTCGCTGACCATCGCGCCCTCGGCGCGCAGGGCGTCGAGGTCGACGTAGGTGACGCCGGGAAGCGCGGCCACGGACGGGTCGACGTCGCGGGGCAGGGCGATGTCCAGCACGACCAGCGGTCGCGCCGCGCGGTCACCGACCATGTCCCGCTCGACGACGAGGCCGGTCGAGCCGGTCGAGGAGATGACAAGGTCGGCGTCCGCGATCGCGGTGGGCAGCTCGGCGAGCGTGATCGCGGTGCCGCCGAGCCGCTCGGCCAGCACGGCGCCGCGTTCCGTCGAGCGGTTCGCCACCACGATGTCGCTGACCCCGCGACGCCGCAGCGTCGCTCCGGACAGCGCGCCCATCGACCCGGCGCCGACGACCAGCGCTCGCCGGCCGGCGAGCGTCCCGAGCACCGACTCGGCGGTGTCCAGCGCGACCGACACCACCGACGCTCCGGCGCGGTCGATACCGGTCTCGCTGTGCACCCGCTTGCCGACCCGCAGGGCCGTCTGGGTCAGGTCGTGCAGCACGCTGCCGACGGAACCCAGCTCGGTGCCGAGCGCATACGCCGAGCGCATCTGGCCGAGGATCTGGGACTCGCCCACGACCAGCGAGTCGAGTCCGGAGGCGACGGTGAGCATGTGCTCGGACGCCGCCTCGGCGAAGTGGACGTAGAGGTGATCGGACAGGTCGGTGACGGCCAATCCGGCGTGCCGCGCCAACACGGTCGTGATCTCCGCGACGGCGGGGTGGAACCGCGGCACGTCGGCGTAGACCTCGACGCGGTTGCACGTCGAGAGCAGCAGCGCCTCGCTGATCGTCTCGGCGCGGTAGAGCTCGTCGAGCGTCTTGCGGACGTCGTCCGCCGGCACCGAGATCTTCTCGAGCACCGTCGTCGGCGCGGTGCGGTGCGACAAACCGACAACAAGAACGGTCATGCCCGGGCCGCCTGGTTCATCGAGGTGAGCGCGGAGGCGGCGCGGCGCGTCTCGTGGAAGGACAGGATCTGCAGCTCGGCGGCGAAGTCGACCTTGCGCAGGTGGACGTGCCGGGGCACCGACAGCACGACGGGGGCGAAGTTCAGGATGCTCGTGACGCCGGCGCGGACGACGCGGTCGCACACCGCCTGCGCCACCTTGCCCGGCACCGCCAGCACGGCGATGGTGATGCGGTGCTCGTCGACGACCTGCTCCAGCCGGCCGGTGTCCTGCACGGTCAGGCCGCTGATCGTCGATCCGACCCGGGCGGGGTCGGCGTCGAGCAGGGCCGCGATCCGGAAGCCGCGCGAGGCGAAGCCCGCGTAACCGGCGAGGGCCTGACCGAGGTTGCCGACGCCGACGAGCACGACCGGGTGGTGGACGGTCAGGCCCAGCGTCCGGGAGATCTCCTCGGTCAGCGTCGTGACGTCGTATCCCACGCCGCGGATGCCGTACGAGCCGAGGTAGGACAGGTCCTTGCGCAGCTTGGCGGAGTTGACGCCGGTCGCAGCGGCCAGCTCCTCGGACGAGACGGTGGTGACCGCCTCGTCGCCGAAGGTGCTGAGCACGCGCAGGTAGGTCGCCAACCGCGCGACCGTCGCCTCCGGAAGCGTCCGGGCGGTCGTCTCCGGTCGGACGTCCGCCGACGACCCGTCGGCGTCGCCGCGGGGGACGCGCGGAGCAGTCATGGCACCTCGGAGAGCCCCGGTCTGCGGGTCGTCGGGCGGGGGTTCGGGACCTCCGCGCCGTGCGCCGGAACCGGTGTGGTAGAGCGAATGAGTCGAGTGGCGACGGTACGCCGCACGTGAAAGTTTTCCCAAATCGTGCGGGCCCGTGCTAAGGCTTCGGGCGGCCGAGGCCACCGCCCCGCACCGACCGGTCGTCGGACGACGGTCAGCGGCGCCAGCCGAAGCGCTTGGGCGGCCGGGTCAGGGCCATCCGCAACCGCTCCTCTTCGACCCGCCAGTACCCGTGTTCGCGCCCGTCCAGCAGCACGACCGGCACCCGGTCGGAGTACTCCGCGCGCAGCTGCGGGGACGAGTCGACGTCGAGCTGCGTCAAGCCGAAACCGAGCTCGGCCTGCATCCGCGACAGGATCGCCTCGGCGTCCTGGCAAAGATGACAGTCGGCGCGGGTGACCAGGGTCACCTCGTGGTCAGCGGCGGCCATCGGCGGACCCGGCAGCGCGGTTGCCGTCCAGCTGCCACTTCATGATCTTGCCGGTCACGGTGCGCGGCAGCGCGGTGACGATCTCGATGCGGGACGGGAGCTTGAACCGCGCCAGCGAGCGGGCGGCCGCGGCAAGCAGCTCGTCCGGCCGCGGGACGGCGCCGGGCCTGGGCACGACGTAGGCCTGCACCGTCTCGCCGCGCTGCGGGTCGACAGTCCCCACCACCGCGACCTCGGCGACGTCGTCCAGAGCGGCGAGGACGGCCTCGACCTCGGTCGGGTAGACGGTGAAGCCGTTGACGATGACGGTGTCCGAGCTACGCCCGACCAGGTGAAGCTCGCCGCCGGACCCGAGCACGGCGATGTCACCGGTGCCGAACCAGCCGTCGGCGTCCGGGCCGCCCGAGCCGTCGGGCCAGTAACCGGAGAACAGGTTCGCGCCGCGCAGGAAGATCCGGCCCGGGTCGCCGTCCTCGACCGGTTGTCCGTCGGCGCCGCGCAACTCGACCTCGACGCCGGGCAGCGGGCGCCCCACCGAACCGGGCACCGGCCTGTCCCGCTCCGGACCGAGCGCGTTCGTCGAGACGACCGGGGCCGCCTCGGTCAGTCCGTACCCGTCGTGCAGCACGACGCCGGCCGCCGCCCAGTCGGTGACGAGGCCGCGGGCGAGCGTCGCCGATCCCGACATCGCGAAACGCACGGCGGCGAAGCCGACGTCCCGCTGCGGGTGCGCCAGCCAGGCGGCGAACTGCCCGGGGACGCCGAGCACCGCCGTGACCCCTTCGGCGGCCATCGTCGCCAGCGACGCGGCCGGGTCGAAGCGGTCGGTGAGCACGAGTGTGGCGCCGACGCGCAAGGCCATGCCCAGCCCGGCGTTCAGGCCGAAGACGTGGCTCAGCGGCAGCGGGACGTAGAGCACGTCCTCGGGCAGCAGCAGGGGCGGGTCGACGGCCGCGAGCTGGTCGACGTTGGCCCGCAGCGCCCTGACCGGGAGCATCGTGCCTTTGCCGGGACCGCTCGTGCCGCTCGTGTAGAGCAGCGCGGCCAGCTGGTCGCCCGTGCGGTCCCGCTGCGGATCGGCGACGGGCCGGACGGGCCGGACGCGGTCTCGAGCAGGGCGCGCGCGCCGGCGCCGTCGAGCAGCAGCGCCGCCCCACAGTCGCCGCGGATGTGGGCGACCTCGGGCTCGGTGTAGGAGGGGTTGACCGGGACAGCGACCAGTCCCGCCCGCAGGGCGGCCAGGTAGAGCACCGCGAAGTCGACCCCCGTGCGCAGTTGGAGCGCCACGCGGTCGCCGTCCTGCAGCCCCCGGTCGAGCAGGCCGTTCGCGGCCGCGGACACGGCGTCGTCGAGCTGACGCCAGGTCAGTCGAGTGGTCGTCTCCGGCCGGCCGGCGTCGATGAGCGCGAGCCGGTCCGGAGCCTCGGCCGTCCGCTCGCGGAGCAGCACGGACGGGCCGTACGGCGAGTTCTCCACGTCGTCTCCTCTCGCTCCCATCGTCCCCGACCCGACCGGAATCGTCCTGCACCGCCCTGATCGGACCGCCCGAGGCCTTGGCCCCGCACCTTTCGCGCGGCAAGCTGGGTATCGGGGACCGCGGGCGGGGATACCGCAAGCGCGTTGAGAGGGTGTTCAGAAGCCGGATGAACACCTACGCTTAGCACAATCTTCACACGCGGCGGCACATCCGCACGACGAAGGGGGTTCGTCACGATGCCTCGTGGCGCCTCGTCGTGCCCCGCGCAGCCCAGCACGACGAGTGGCCTGGCGGCCCTCGTCCGCCTGATCAACGACGAACTCCTCGCCCGGGTTACGCGCCTCGCGGGATGGTCTCCGGCCCTCGCCGGCCCGGCCCCGTCCTTGGCCTGGGGCCGTGGCCCGCTGGCCGTACACACGACGGTCGAGACCCCGTCGCCCACACCCGGTCGGACCACCCGGCTGCCCGGACGCGCCGGCCGTGTCCTGCACGCCGCGCCGAGCGCATCAGGCTCGGCCGGGTCGGCGCTGCCGGACGGCGGCATCGACGACGAGCACGTCGAGATCTGGCAGCTCGTCGCCCGCGCGCAGGGCGGCGACGGCGAGGCCTTCGGCCTGCTCTACGACCGCTACGTCGACTCGGTGTTCCGCTTCATCTACTACCGCGTCAACGATCGCGCGCTCGCCGAGGACTTCACCAGCGAAACCTTCGTGCGCGCTCTGCGCCGCATCAGCACCATCACCTACCAGGGCCGGGACATCGGGGCCTGGTTCATGACCATCGCTCGCAACATCGTCCTTGACCACGTGAAGTCGGCCCGGCACCGGCTCGAATCCACGACCGGCGACACCATCGAGCCCGGCGAGCACGCGCAATCCACCGAGAGCGCTGTCCTGGACTCCCTCGACGCCGAACGGTTGCGGGCGGCCGTCGACCAGCTGGGCCCGGAGCAGCGCGAGTGCGTGACGCTGCGCTTCATGCAGGGGCTGTCGGTCAGCGAGACGGCCGCGGTCATGGGCAAGAACGACGGCGCCATCAAGGCCCTGCAGCACCGCGCGATCCGCAAACTGGCTGAGATCCTCGGGGACGACCTGCGGTGAGCGGCCGGTCGGACCCCCCGCGTCCCGTCTGCCCGGAAAGTCGGGCCTTAAGTCCCGGTAACACCGCACCGATCCGCTCGTTGATCCCGGTGACAGGCACAGCAGGGCCGCACGGCGCATCCGGCGCCGTCGGCTCGCGCAGGACGGGACAGCAGTGGACGAGCGGTACGGACCGGCACGGGAGCCGGGCATGAGCGGGCAGCGCGCGCAGCGCGGGCCCGGGGTGGTCGGCGCCCTGCGGCGTCTGGAGGACCCCGCCGATTCCTCCGATCCGCGCATCCGTTCCCTGGTCGCCTCGCTGTCCGAACTGGACTACGCCCCGGCGCCGGAGCCGGCGTTCCGATCCGAACTGCGCGCCCAGCTGGTCGCCGTCGCGCCGCGGATCGTCGCCGAGAGCCGCGAGACCGCAGCCGCCGAGGCGACCGAACCGGCGGCCGGCCGCGCACCCGTCGCCGATCTCGAGCGTCGTCGCCGTCGCTTCGCCCGCCCGCTCGGCGTTGCCGCGGGGGTGGCCGCGGCGTTCGTCATGCTGTTCGGCGGCGCGCTGTGGCTGAGCCAGAAGTCGTTGCCCGGCGACTCGCTCTACGGGCTCAAGCGCGCCGGGGAGAACATCCGGCTGGCCCTGGCCTCCAGCGGCACCGACCGGGGGCACGTCTACCTCTCGCTGGCCCAGACCCGGGTGGACGAGGCCCGCGCGCTGGTGCAGCACAGCGAGGCGCTGGCCGGCGGCGGCACCCTGGCCGGCGGCCGGCTGTCCCCCGGTACCGCCTCGCTCGTGTCCTCGACCCTGGATTCGGCCGACGCCGACCTCGCCGACGGCAGCTCCCAGCTCAATCAGCAGGCCGTCAGCTCGCACTCCGACAACGCACTCGCGATCATGAAGAACTGGGCGCCCGGCCAACTGACCCGCCTGCACGATCTGCTCGTGGCTCTCCCGGCAGGCCCGCTGCAGAGCCGCGCCGCGTCGTCCTGGCACCTCACCTCGTCGGCGCTGGCGCGGGCGCGAACGCTCGCCCCCAAGATCGGCTGCAGCTGCCTGCAACACGCCTCGTCGGACAAGCTGGGCCCGCTGCCGTGCGGCTCCTGCACCGCACCGGCGACACCGTCGACGACCACACCGGGCGGCGGCGTCGTCCCGACCCACGCAGCCCCGAAGTCGACGCACGGCACGGCCGGCACGTCGGGCGGCGGCTCGACGAGCGGCCGGCGCTCGGGCACCTCGCACACCCCGAAGATCACGGTCCCCACGGCACCGGGCGGGTCGAGCAAGGCCGGGGGCATCCCGACGCTGCCGATCCCGCTGCCTACCAAGCCTCCGCTGACGATCAACAGCTGCGGGATCTCCGTCGAGCTGGGCCCGCTCGGGGTCGGCGTCGGATCGTGCTCCACGACACCCTGACGACTCCCACGGCCCCATCCGGCACCCAGCGCGCGTCGCTACGCTGAGCCGATGACGTCAGGCCCGGACGGTGACCTCGACGACGGCGACCTCGACAACGCCCCCCTCGACGACGCCCCCCTCGCTCGCCCCGAGCCGGATCCCACGGCGGCCGCGTTCTTCGACGTCGACAACACGATGATGATCGGCGCGTCGATCTACCACTTCGCCAAAGGCCTGGCCGCGCGCGACTTCTTCACCTGGCGCGACCTCACCACCTTCGCCGCCCGCCAGGTCCGGCTGCGCATCCGCGGCGAGTCCCACGGCGACATGCACTCGACCCGCGAGTCGGCGCTGGCCTTCGTCGCCGGCAAGAAGGTGGACGAGGTCGTGGCGCTCGGCGAGGAAATCTACGACGAGTCGATGTCGGACAAGATCTGGCGCGGCACGCACACCCTGGCCCGCATGCACCTCGACGCCGGCCAGCGCGTGTGGCTGGTCACCGCCACACCGGTGGAACTGGCGCGGATCATCGCCGACCGGCTGGACCTCACCGGCGCCCTGGGCACCGTGGCCGAGGAACGACGACGGCCTCTACACCGGCGCCCTGGTCGGCGACGTGCTGCACGGTGAGGCCAAAGCCGCCGCCGTCCGGCAGCTCGCCGTGCGCGAGGGGCTCGACCTGGCCCGCTGCTCGGCCTACTCCGACTCGATCAACGACCTGCCGATGCTGTCGCTGGTGGGCCGGGCCGTGGCCGTGAACCCCGACTACGGCGCTCCGGGCCGAGGCGAAGCGGCACGGCTGGGAGATCCGCGATTTCCGTACCGGCCGCAAGGCCGCGCGCATCGGCATCCCCGCCGCCCTCGGCGTGGGCGCGGCGGCCGGCGGGGTGGCGGCCGGCATCGCGGTACGGCGCGGGCAGTCCCGCCGCAGCCCGGCCGGCCGGGTCGCCGCCGCCGGCCGCGGGGCCGGGCGGTTGGTCCGCCGCATCGCCTGACGCGGCCCGCCCGGGCAGCGCTCGCGTCAGCGCCAGGTGGAACGGCGCTGCACCAGCAACCGGTAGAGCGTGGACTGGATCGTCTCGCGCACACGGTCGGTGAGGTCGAAGACGGCGGCCGGGTCGTCGGCGACTCACGCCGGTCCCGTCGGTGTCGATCGGCGCGCCGAACTCGATGTACCACTTGCTCGGCAGGGGGACGAGCCCGAGCGGCCCGAGCCAGGGGAAGGTGGGCGTCAGCGGGAAGTAGGGCAGGTCGAGGATGCGCGCCAGCGTCTTGGCGTTGCCGAGGACGGGGTGGATCTCCTCGGAACCGATGATCGACACCGGGATGATCGGCACGCCCGCCGCGAGGGCAGCCTGCACGAATCCGCCGCGTCCGAAACGCTGGAGCTTGTAGCGCTCGGAGAACGGCTTGCCGATGCCCTTGAACCCCTCGGGCCACACGCCGACGAGCTCGCCCGCCGCGAGCAGCCGCTCGGCGTCGGCGGCGCAGGCCATCGTCGCCCCGGCCTTGCGGGCCAGCGGCCCCAGGCCCGGCGAGCGGAAGACGAGCTCGGCACCCAGCAGCCGCAGGAAGCGGTGACCGGGAGTCTCGGTGTGCACCGCGACGGCCGCCATCGTGGCGTCGAGGGCCCACAGCCCGCCGGCGTGGTTGGACACGAGCAGCGCGCCGCCTTCGGTGGGCACGTTCTGGATGCCGTTGACCTCGACCCGGAACCAACGGTCGTAGAGCACCTTGAGCAACGGCAGGACGGTGTGCTCGGTGAGGTCGGGGTCGAAGCCGTAGTCGTCGACGGTGTAGTCGCCCTGCACCCGGCGCAGCACGAAGGTCAGGGCGTCGGCGGCGCGCGCCTCCCAGCTGGGCGCGCCCGGCACCGGGAGCGGACGGGTCGCCGCGACGGCGTCGGAGCCGGCGTGGGGTGCCGGCAGTTCGTGCACGGACGCGACCTCGGTGCCCGGGCGGGGACGGCTGGGCCGCGCGCCGCCGGCCAACCGGCGGGCGCGGCGCAGGGCACCGCTCAGCTCGTCGGCGGCGTGCAGCGGGATCACCCGCGCCAGGCCGCCGAACGTGTCACGCTCGCCCGACCGTGCGGGGTCGCGGGGCGTCGGCTCGTGACCGGAGTCCATCTCGTCACCCCCCGCCCGGCTCGAGGCTCAGCCGGGGCTGGGACCGGCGCGATTCCAGAAGCCGGAACCCTACGCGCACGCCCTGCGCGGCGAGCCGCGGCAGCGTGCGCCGCCCGGCGGCGAAGGACTCGACGGCCGCCGCGGTCGTGTAACGCGGGGTGTAGCCGAACTGCTCGTGCAACCGGGTGGTGTCGACCACGCGGCCGAAGTTCAGGTAGTGCGCCTCCTCGAGACCGAGGTCGAGCGCACCGGTGTTGCGCACGAGCGTCGCCGCGACACCGAGCGCGGGGCGCGGCACCGGAACCCGCAGCCGCCCCACGCGCCGCACCGTCTGGGACAGCGTCAGCACGCCGTCGCCGGCCACGTTGACGACCCCGGGCCGGCGGCTGGTGGCGGCCAACCGCAGCGTTTCGACGGCGTCGGTCTCGTGCAGCAGCTGCAACCGTGGGTCGTACCCGGCCGAACCCGGGACGACCGGCGCTCCGAGGTAACGGGTCAGCGCGGTGTCGACGGTCGGGCCGATCAGCCGGGCGAGCCGCAGCACGGTGACGTCGATGTCGGGGCGGCGGCGCACGAACCCGCGCAGGTAGGACTCGACCTCGATCGCGTCCTTGGTGTAGCCGGTCTGGGCGCTCTCGGCAGCGTTCATGTCCTCGGTGAAGACGGCCGGATCCGCGGCCGAGCAGCCATAGACGGCCGTGGTCGAGCGCAGCACGAAACGGCGGACGTCGTCGGACTTCTGGCACGCCGCCAGCAGCTGCATCGTGCCGATGACGTTCATCTCCTGCATCGCCACCCGGCCGCCGACCGAGCGCGGCGTGTGGATCAGCGCCGCGTGCACCACCGTCGTGACCCGCGCCTGCGAGACCACCTTGGCGATGAGCGGGTTGCGGATGTCGGCCCGCACGAACTCCGTGCGCCCGAGGCGCGGCAGATCCTCAGCGCGCGGCGGCACCGTGTCGATGCCGATGATCCGCTCGACCGACGGGTCCGCCGCCAACTGCGCAGCGAGATGCGAACCGAGGTAGCGACTGACCCCGGTGATCAGGACGACGCCGCCCACGGCCGACCCGGGCGGTGACTACTTCTTGTTGCGGCGCTGGACGCGCGTCTTCTTCAGCAGCTTGCGATGCTTCTTCTTCGCCATCCGCTTGCGCCGCTTCTTGATGACAGAACCCATGTAGCCGAGCCGCCTCTCTGATCCGCCTCCCCGACCCTCACTGTTGTCGTCGCGACACAGCTGATCCCGGTGGTGCGCTGTTGCTGATCTGTTCCAGCGCAAGCTTACCGAGCGTCAGCCGGCCTCGATGAAGGCGTCGCGCAGGTAGTCGTGGACGGCCTTCTCGGGCACCCGGAACGATCGGCCGACCCGGACCGCGGGCAGCTCACCGGCGTGCACCATGCGGTACACGGTCATCTTGGACACGCGCATGAGGGTCGCCACTTCGGCGACCGTGCGGAACTTGACGTCCGCCAGCGCAGGGTCCGCCGGTGTGACACCGGAGGGCTCGCTGGTACCGCCTGCCTGCTTCGCGGGCATGTTTCACCGACACTTTCGGCACGTGTCGGTGCGTCGGCTTCCCCACCGACGAACGGGACACGCACGTGCTGAGGTGAGACTAGCGGTACTGCTGTGGCCTATGCGATAGCTGAGTGAAAACAAAATGTGGTGATTTCCGCCCGGTTCGGCAGGGTTCGTCAGGAATTGCCGCACTCACGCCGGGCCGGCGTCGGAGGCCCCGAGTTCGGCGCTGCGCAGCGCGGCCGCCTCGATGGCGGCGAGGATGGCCGCGCGCACTCCGTGCACCTCGAGCTCGCGGATCGCCGAGATCGTCGTCCCGCCCGGGCTGGTGACCGCCTCCCGCAGCTGGACGGGGTGCTCGCCGGTGTCGCGCAGCATCACCGCCGACCCGATCGCGGTCTGCACGATGAGATCCGCCGCGAGCGCCCGGGGCAGCCCGAGCAGGATGCCGGCGTCGATCATGGCCTCGACGAGGAAGAAGAAGTACGCCGGGCCGGAGCCGGACAGCGCCGTCACCGCGTCCAGCTGGGTCTCCGGCACGCGCGCGACCTTGCCCACCGTGGCCAGCAACGTCTCGGCGACGTCCAGGTGTTCGTCGCCGGCGTGCGACCCGGCGCTGATCACGGTCATCGCCTCGTCCACCAGGGCCGGCGTGTTCGGCATGCAGCGCACCACCGGCACCGCCTCGCCCAGGGCCCGTTCGATGCGCGCGGTGGTGATGCCGGCGGCGACCGAGACGATCAGGTGCGAGGCGGTGACCTGGGGGGCGATCTCGGCCAGCAGGGCGTCGATGTCCTGGGGTTTGACGGCGATGATGACCGTCGGCGCCGCGGCCACCGCGTCGGCGGCGGGCAGCACCCGCACACCGAAGGCCTCCGCGAGCTGCGCGGCGCGGGCCTCGTGCTTCTCGCTGACCACGATGTCGTCGGCGGTGCGTCCGCCGCGGAGCAGCCCGGACAGCAGGGCCTCGCCGATCTTGCCGCCGCCCAGGATCGCGACCGTGTCCATCGTCGGTTCCTTCCGCTCAGCCGCGGGAGGCGAGGGCGCGGGCGAAGAAGGCCAGGTTCGCCGGGCGCTCGGCCAGCCGCCGCATCAGGTAGCCGTACCACTGTGCGCCGTAGGGCAGGTAGACGCGAACGGTATTGCCGGCGGCGGCCAGCCGCTTCTGCTCGTCGGGGCGGATGCCGTAGAGCATCTGGTACTCGAACCCGGTCCGGTCCAGCGCCCGGGCGCGGTCGGTGACGATCTCGACGAGCCGCGGGTCGTGGGTGGCGAACATCGGGTAGCCCTCGCCCTCGAGCAGCACCTTGCTGCAGCGGACGTACGAGCGGTCGACGTCGATGCGTTTCGCGAACGCGACCGTGGCCGGCTCGTCGTAGGCGCCCTTGCAGAGCCGGACGCGGCTGCCGGCGTACGCGAGGTCGCGGCAGTCGCCCTCGGTGCGTTTGAGGTAGGCCTGCAGGACGGCGCCGGTCTCCGGGAAATCGACGCGCAACTGACGCAGGATCTCCAGCGTCGAGTCGGTGGTGGTGTGGTCCTCCATGTCGAGGGTGACCGTCGCGCCGACCCGCCGGGCCTCGGTGCTGATCGCCTGGGCGTGCTCGAGGGCGATCTTCTCGCCGTCCGCGGGCAGGGCCTGGCCGACGGCGCTGAGCTTGACGCTGACCTCGACGCGGGCGGTGAGCGGCCCGAGCCGCTCGGTGAGCCCCTGCTCTGCCAGCCGGTCGAGCAGTTGCACGTAGGCCTGCACGACGGCGGTCGCCGACGCGCGGTCGGTGGTGTCCTCACCGAGGTGGTCGAGGGTGACGGTCAACCCGTCGTCGACGAGCGACCGGGTGGCGCGCACCGCGGCGTCGGTGTCCACGCCCCCGACGAAGCGCCGCACGACCGAACGGGAGATCGGCGCGTTGGTGACGACGCGTTCGATGCCGTGGTTGCGGGCAGCGGCGAGGATGGCCGAGCGCAGCATGCCCCCAGGCTAACGGCGGCCGTTCAGCGTCCGGGCGCGGCCTGCGGGGTCACCAGGTGCAGCCGGCAGAACGCCAGCGCCTCGGCCAGATCGGCCTCGCGCTCGGCGCGGTCGAGCGCCCGCCGGGTGTTGATCTCGACGACCACGTGCCCGTTGAACGCGCGCGCGGCGAGCCGCTCGAGGATCTCCGCGCACGGCTGGTTGCCCGCGACCCGGCACCAGGTGCTCGTCCTTCGGCAGGCCGGTGCCGTCGGCGATGTGCAGGTGGCTCAGGCGCGTGCCCATCGCGTCGAGCATTCCCATCGCGTCGGACTGCGAGACCGCCGAGTGCGACAGGTCGAGGGTGTAGTCGCGGTACGGCTCGTCGGCGGAGACGTCCCAGCTCGGCTGGTAGGCCGACACCTCGCGCCCGCGGACCCGCAGCGGGAACATGTTCTCGACGGCGAAGCGGACGTCGGTCTCCTGGCTCAACCGCTTGACACCGGCGCGGAACGCCGCGGGCGTAGTCCCGCTGCCAGCGGAAGGGCGGGTGCACGACGACCGTCTGCGCGCCGAGCAGCTCCGCGGCGAACTGCGCCTTCTGCAGCTTCGTCCACGGGTCGGTCGTCCACACGCGTTGCGTGATGATCAGGCAGGGCGCGTGGATGGCGAGGATCGCGACACCGTAGTGCTGGGACAGCCGCTGCAGGGCGTACGGGTCCTGGCTGACCGGGTCCGTCCAGACCATGACCTCGACGCCGTCGTAGCCGAGCTTGCCCGCGAGTTCGAAGGCCACCGCCGTCGACTCCGGGTACACCGACGCCGTCGAGAGACCGACCTTGGCCGCCGCCGACTGCACGGCCCGCGGCACGCCGGCGCCCGCGGTCATCGCGCGCCCATCGCCGAGCCCCCGGTCATAGGCGGCAGGCTAGCCAACGCCACGACCTCACCCGCCGTCGAGCCAGTCGAGACGCCGGAGGATCACACCCTCGCGCAGCGCCCACGGGCAGAGCTCGAGCTCGTCGATCTCCAGCGCGTCCATCGCAGCGGCGGCCACGACGGATCCTGCGAGGGTCTGGTGGGCCCGTCCGACGCTCACCCCGTCCAGCTCGGCCAGGTCGGACGAGGTCATCCGGGAGATGAACGAGGTCACCTGCGCCAGCCCGGTGCGGGTGAGCATCCGGCGGGTGCGGGGGCCGGCCGAGCTCGGCGCGGCGCCGGCCAGTCGGGCCAGCGTGCGGAAGGTCTTGCTGGTCGCGACGACACGGTCGGGCAGGCCCTGGTCGACGAGCAGCCTGGCCGGTTTGGCGAGCACCTCGTCGACGTGCTCGCGCAGCGCCGCGATCTGCGCCTTGGGCGGCGGGTCGTCACCGAACCAGTCGCGGGTCAGGCGGGCGGCGCCCAGCGGGACGGAGAAGGCGTGGTGCGGGTCCTCGTCCTCGCCGGAGGCCAGTTCCAACGACCCGCCGCCGATGTCGAGGCTGATCAGATTGCCCGCACTCCAGCCGAACCAGCGGCGGACGGCGAGGAACGTCAACCGCGCCTCGTCCTCGCCGGTGAGCACGTTGAGCGCGACGCCGCTCTCGCGGGTCACGCGCTTGAGGACCTTGGCGCTGTTGCCGGCGTCGCGGACGGCCGACGTGGCGAAGGCCAGCAACTCGTCGCAGCCGAGCTGGTCGGCCTCCTGCTGGGCGGCGGCCGTCGCCTTGACGAGCGCGTCGGCGCCCTTCTGGCTCAGGTCGCCGTCGGCGTCGATGTGCTCGGCGAGGCGCAGCTCGGACTTGTGCGACAGCGCCGGTGAGGGCTGCGCACCGCGGTGCGCGTCGACGACGAGCAGGTGCACGGTGTTGGACCCGACGTCCAGCACTCCGAGCCTCACGGCGACCTCCGCTCCGGCGCCGTCCGCGCGACGCCCACCGCGACAGTAGGGCATTCGACGGACCACGCCCGGGCGTCTCGTAGGCTCGTCCGCGTGCCGTCCCGTCCCGTCCCCGAGGTCGGGCTCGACTTCCCCCGCGAGTGGATCGAGTTCTACGACCCGGGCGACACCGCGCATCTCATCCGCGCCGATCTGACCTGGCTGTGCTCGCGCTGGACGTGCATCTTCGGCCGCGGTTGCCATGGCACGGTGCAGGGCCAGGCCAGCACGGGATGTTGCAACCACGGCGCGTACTTCTCCGACAAGGCCGACGAGAAGCGGGTGCTGCGCTTCGCGTCGAAGCTGACGCCGGCGCAGTGGCAGCTCTACGACGTCGGGCACCGCAAGAGCGGCAAGCTCGACGTCGACGAGCGGGTACCCGACGACGACGAGAAGCGCCGCAAGACCCGCGTCGTCGACGGCGCCTGCATCTTCGCCAACCGCGAGGGACACCCCGGCGGCATCGGCTGCGCGCTGCACGGGCTCGCGCTGGAGCGCGGCATGAACCCGCTCGAGACCAAGCCCGAGGTCTGCTGGCAGCTGCCGGTGCGGCGCGAGCAGGAATGGGTCGATCTGCCCGACGGCACGCAGATCCTGCGCTCGACACTGTCCGAGTTCGACCGCCGCGGGTGGGGCGAGGGCGGGCACGACCTCGACTGGTACTGCACGTCGTCGCCCGAGGCGCACGTCGGCGGCGAGCCGATGTACGTCTCGTACGGCCCGGAGCTGATCGCGTTGATCGGCGACAAGGCCTACGACGAGCTGTCGCGGATCTGCGCCAAGCGCCTCGAGCTGGGCCTGGTAGCCGTCCACCCCGCCACGGCCAAGGCGGCCAAGGCGCGGCGAAGCCGCTAGGACTCGAACTTGTAGCCCAGACCTCTCACCGTGACGAGGTACTTGGGGCTGGCGGGGTCCGGCTCGATCTTGGCGCGCAGCCGCTTGACGTGGACGTCGAGGGTCTTGGTGTCGCCGACGTAGTCCGCACCCCAGACGCGGTCGATCAACTGCCCGCGCGTGAGTACCCGGCCGGAGTTGCGCAGCAGCAGCTCGAGCAGGTCGAACTCCTTCAGCGGCAGCGCGACCGACCGGCCGTCGACGGTGACGACATGCCGCTCGACGTCCATCCGGACCGGGCCGGCCTCGACGACGTTGAGCATCAACTCCTCCGGCTCGGCGCCGCGGCGCAGCACGGCGCGGATGCGGGCGACGAGTTCGCGGGAGCTGAACGGCTTGGTGACGTAGTCGTCGGCGCCGAGCTCGAGCCCGACGACCTTGTCGACCTCGGAGTCGCGCGCGGTGACCATGATGATCGGCACGTGCGAGCGGTTGCGCAGCTCGCGGCACACCTCGGTGCCGGACAGTCCCGGCAGCATCAGGTCGAGCAGCACCAGGTCGGCGCCGCTGCGGTCGAAGGTCGCGAGCGCGTCGATGCCGTTGGGCGCCACCTCGACCTCGTAACCCTCGCGCCGCAGCATGAACGACAGCGCGTCCGAGAACGACTCCTCGTCCTCGACCACCAGGACGCGGGTCATCGTCGTGTCTCACCCGATAGAGCGGTGTTCATCGTGGCGTGCTTTCCCCTCGGGGTCGTGGTCGCAACGATCGGCACACCGGCGGTGGCCGCATCGTTCCCGTCCGTCCGCGCTGACGATGGAGGATCGGCATGAACGCGCGGTAACCGGATGGTGAATGTCGACCCCGACCGATCGGCACTCCACACCGAGACACTGCCGAGGTGGTTCGTGACGATGTTCTTCACGATGGCCAACCCCAACCCGGTGCCGCCGGTGGCGCGGGAGCGGGCCGGGTCCACCCGGTAGAAGCGCTCGAAGATCCGCTCCCGGTCGGCGTCGGCCACGCCGATGCCCTGGTCGGTGACGGCGATGTCGACGGCGGGACGGGCGTCGTCGCCCTGCGTCGGGCGCACGCTGACCGCGACCCGGGTGCCGCTGCCGCTGTAGGCGATGGCGTTGTCGACGAGGTTGGCGACGGCGGTGGCCAGCTGCGCCTCGTTACCGCGCACGCGCAGCCCGGGGGCGCAGGACGAGGTGACGAGGATCGAGGCCTGCTCGGCGGCGAGGCGGGTTCGCTCGATCGCCTCGGCGACGATGTCGTCGACCTCGACCTCGCTCGCCCCCGGCATCGGGTCGGCGCCCTGCACGCGGGACAACTCCATCAGCTCGCCCACGAGCTTGGCCAGCCGCAAGCCCTCGTGCTGGATGCGGGCGGCGAAGCGGGCCACCATCTGCGGCTCGTCCGCGGCGTCCTGGATGGCCTCGGCCAGCAGCGTCAGCGCCCCGACCGGGGTCTTGAGCTCGTGCGAGACGTTGGCCACGAAGTCGCGGCGCACCGCCTCGAGCCGTCGCTGCTCGCTGAGGTCCGACAGCAGCAGGCAGACGCCGGTGGCGCGCTCGTCGAGGTCCGGACGCAGCGGGACGGCGGTCGCGGACAGCGCGATGGGCTCGCGTCCGAGCCGGCCGATCGGCAGGTCGACGTGGCGTGTCAGGTAGTCCCCGGTCTCGAGCGAGCGGCGCGCCAGCGAGACCAGGTCCGGGAAGGCGAGGGTGTCGCCGTCCAGCACGCCCATGGCGCGGGCGGCCGGGTTGACCAGGACGGCCCGCTCCTCGCGGTTGACCACGATCACCCCGTGGTCGAGCGCCTCCACGACGAGTGAGGCGAGATCGGCGTTCCTCGAGCGGTGGAGTGGTTCGGACGCGGACGCGGACGCGGACGCGGGAGGGACCGACCCGAAACGGACGTCGTCACGGCGACCGCGGCGCCGACCGAGGACAAAGCCGAGGGCAATACCGGCCAGGCAGGCGAGTACGGCGGCGGTGACCACCATCCATAGCACACAATGATGGTACGGGCGGCTGACCGGTCGTCCGGGACACGAGGTTGGGGCAAGTCATGCAGTCATGCGGTGTTCACCTGGCGGACCGACCGCGTTCACCCCAGGGGAACGGTCCGGTCGCCGCGCGCACGGATCGTCAGCACCATGCGTGACCTGTTCCACGACGAGCTCGACGAGATCGGTGCCGGCATCATCGAGATGACCCGGCTCGTAGCCGTCGCCATGGAGCAGGCGACGGGTGCGCTGCTCGACGCCGACCTCAACCGCGCCGAGCGTGTCATCGCCGCCGACACCCGCGTCGACGACCTGCGGACCGACCTCGAGGACCGCGCGTTCCAGATGATCGCCCGCCAGCAGCCGGTCGCGACCGACCTGCGGATGCTCGTCACGACGCTGCACCTCGTGGCCGATCTCGAGCGGATGGGCGATCTCGCACTGCACGTCGCCAAGATCGCACGGCTGCGCTTCCCGGAGGCCGCGGTGCCCGACGAGGCCCGCGACGTCATCGCCCAGATGGGCGACGTCGCGCGCTCGCTGGTGCACAAGGCGGGCGATGTCTTCGAGGGCCGCGACGTCGCGCTCGCGCAGGCCATCGAGGCCGAGGACGACTCGATGGACGCCCTGCGGCGCAAGCTGTTCACTCTCGTGCTGTCGCCCCGCTGGGCGCACGGCACCGAGGCGGCCATCGACATGACGCTGCTCGGTCGTTACTACGAGCGCTACGCCGACCACGCCGTGGCCGTGGCTCGCCGGACGATCTTCATCGTCACCGGCGAGCGTCCGGGCAGCGCCACCCCGAACGGGACGGCGCAACTGCGCTAGGTCTCACGACAGCTGGACGCTACTTCTTGCCCTGGTTGGCGACGGCCTCGATCGCGGCGGCCGCGGCATCCGGGTCGAGGTAGCGACCCGGGCCGGTCGGCATCAACGTGGCGTCGTCCAGCTCGTAGTGCAGCGGGATGCCGGTGGGGACGTTCAGGCCCACGACCTCCTCGTCGCCGAGCCCGTCCAGGTGCTTGATCAGCGCGCGCAGCGAATTGCCGTGCGCGACAACCAGGACGACGCGCTCCCGGCGCAGGTCCGGGACGATCGCGTCGTACCAGTACGGCAGCATGCGCCCGACAACGTCCTTCAGGCACTCGGTGCGGGGCACGGTCTCGAGCAGGTCGGCGTAGCGCGGGTCGCCGACCTGACTGTGCTCGTCGTCGTCGGCGAGCGGGGGCGGCGGCTGGTCGTAGGAGCGGCGCCAGAGCATGAACTGCTCCTCGCCGAACTCCTCGCGCACCTGCGCCTTGTCCTTGCCCTGCAGGGCGCCGTAGTGCCGCTCGTTCAGCCGCCACGATCGGCGGACCGGGATCCAGTGCCGATCGGCGGTGTCCAGCGCGATCTGGGCGGTGCGGATCGCGCGGCGCAGCAGCGAGGTGTGCAGCACGTCCGGGAGCAGGCCCTCGCCGGCGATCAGCTCACCACCCCGGCGGGCCTCGGCCACGCCGGCGTCGGTGAGGTCGACGTCGACCCAGCCGGTGAACAGGTTCTTCTGGTTCCAGTCGCTCTCGCCGTGCCGCAGCAGCACCAGGGTGGCCATACCGCTCATCCTGCCAGCGGGTGTCAGGGACGGTTCAGGGACGTTGCGCGAAGTTGGCGAACGCCGCCAGGTTGGCCAGCGGCTGGTCGTTCTTCACCCGCCACGCCCACTCGCGCTTGATGGACGAGCCGAAACCCATCTCGAGCAGGACGTTGAACGAGCCGTCGGAGTTCTCCAGCACGCTGCCGAAGATGCGGTCCAGCTCCTCGGCGTCGATCGCCCCCAGCGGGACCCTGCCCACCAGGTAGACGTCGCCGTGGCTGTCGATCGACCACGACACGGCGTACATGCGCGCGTTGCGCTGCAGCAGCCAGGCGTAGACCTGTTCGCGGTTCTCCTCGGGCTTACGCAGGACGAAGGCCTCGATCGCCACCGCGTGCGCGCCGACCGTCAGCACACAGGCCGTCTTGAGCCGCTTCTCGCCGGGCAGCGCGACCGCGAAGGTCGTCTCGTCCAGCCGCTGCCACTCGACGTCGAGCTCCTGCAGCGCCGTCTCGATCGTGTCTGCCACCGTCACGGCCGGATCGCCAACTCCCTCGTGTTCGCCACCTCGTCGATGGCCTCGCGGTAGGCCACGAGCAGACCCTCGGCCGTGCGGTCCCAGGAGAACCGTTCGGCGTGCGGTCGCGCGCCGCGCGCCAGCCGTTCGAGCTGGGCCGGGGTGCGGAGGACGTCCGCCAGGACCTTGGCCCACTGGTCGGGATCGTGCCCGTCGACGAGCAGGCCCGAAACATCGTCGGCGATGGCCGTGGGCAGGCCGCCGACGGCGGCTGCCGACCACCGGCGTGCCGCAGGCCTGCGACTCCAGGGCGACCAACCCGAACGACTCGTTGTAGCTCGGGACGACGGTGAGGTCGGCGGCCCGGTAGTAGTCGGCGACGACGGCCCGGGACGCCGGTGGCCGGAAGGTGACGGCGTCGCCGAGCCCGAGTTCGTCGCGCAGCGTCTCGAGGTGCCGCGGGCGGGCCAGGCCGGTGCCGCTCGGCGCGCCGAGGACGACGACCTGCAGGCGGCCGGCGAGCTGCGGGTCCTGCTGCAGCATGGCGGCCGCGCGCAGCAACACGTCGGGGGCCTTGAGAGGTTGGATGCGGCCGACGAACAGCAGTGTCAGTGCGTCGGGCCGCAGTCCCAGGCGGGCGCGGGCGGCGGCCGAGTCGCCCGGGACGAAGCCTTCGAGGTCGACGCCGGGGGCGATGGTGCGCACCTTGTCCGGGTCGGCGCCGTAGAGGTGGATGAGCTGCTCGGCCTCGTCCCTCGTGGAGGCGATGAGCCGGTCGGCCTCGGCGACGACCTGTTCCTCGCCGATGACGCGGGCCCGCGGCTCGGGGGTGTCGTCGTCGGCCAGCAGGGCGTTCTTCACCTTGGCCAGCGTGTGCGCGGAGTGAACGAGCGGCACGCCCCAGCGCTCGCGGGCCAGCCACCCGACGTGGCCGGACAGCCAGTAGTGCGAGTGGACGAGGTCGTAGTAGCCGGGGTCCTGGCGCGCCTCGGCCCGCAGCACCCCGGCGGTGAACGCACAGAGCTGGGCGGGCAGGTCGTCCTTGGCCAGGCCCTCGAACGGGCCGGCGGTGACGTGGCGGACCAGGACGCCGGGACACAGCCGCTCGTCCGGCGGCTGGTTGCTCGCGGTGGAGCGGGTGAAGATCTCGACGTCCACACCACGGGCGGCCAGACGCTTGGCCGTCTCGACGATGTAGACGTTCATGCCGCCGGCGTCGCCGCCACCGGGATCGTCGAGCGGAGAGGTGTGGACGCTGAGCATCGCGACCCGCTGCAGCGGCGTTCCGCCCACGATGTCCCCTCGTCGCTCGGTGCCGCCCGCAGGCGGCTGGACCGGTGGCCCAGCACGGACAACACCGCACGCGGCGCGATTTCATCCCTGCCCGATCATGCCCGAGAGGCCGGGGCGCAGAATCGTGGCATGTCACGTGGGGTCGCCGTTGTCACGGGAGCCAGCAGCGGGATCGGCGAGGCCACTGCCCGGCGTCTCGCCGCGGAGGGGTACGAGGTCGTGGCCGCGGCGCGGCGACGCGACCGGCTGGACGCGCTGGCGGCCGACGTACCGGGCATCACGCCGGTGACCCTGGACGTGACCTCGGCGGAGTCGGTCGCATCGCTGGCCTCATCGCTTTCCGACGTTGCGGTGTTGGTCAACAACGCCGGCGGCGCGCTCGGCGTCGAGCCGATCCGGGACGCCGATCCCGACGACTGGCAGCAGATGTTCGAGACGAACGTGCTCGGCGTGCTGCGCGTGACGCAGGCGCTGCTGCCGGCGCTCGAGGCGGGGTCCGGCGGTCACGTCGTGGTGGTGGGGTCGATCGCGGGGCACGTCGTCTACGAGGGCGGGGCCGGGTACACCGCGGCCAAGCACGCCGCGACGGCTGTGGTCGAGACGATGCGGCTGGAGTTCAACGGCAAGCCGGTGCGTGTCACCGAGATCGCGCCGGGCATGGTGCACACCGAAGGGTTCTCACTCGTCCGGTTGCGCGGCGACCAGGCCGCGGCCGACAAGGTGTACGACGGCGTCGAGGCGCCGCTCGTGGCCGACGACATCGCGGACACCATCGCCTTCGCGGTGACGCGGCCGCCGCACGTCAACATCGACCTGCTGGTGGTCAAGCCCATCGCGCAGGCGGCACCGCACAAGGTCGATCGACGGCCCGCTCACCGCACCTCGCGCTAGAGCTCCACGCCCACGAGGTGCGCCTCGGGGCGCAGGCGGATGCCGAAGCGCTCGACCACGCCGTCGCGGATGACGCGGGCGAGATCCAGCAGTTCCGCCGTGGTCGCGCCGCCGCGGTTGGTCAGGGCGAGGCTGTGCTTCGTCGACACCGACACCCGTCCTTCGCCGCGATCGAGCCCGAAGCCCTTCCCGAAGCCGGCGTTCTCGATCAGCCAGGCGGCGGACAGCTTGGTGCCGCCGGGCGCCGGCCAGTTCGGGCAGCCGTCCGGCACCGCGGCAGGGTCGATGATCGGGTTGACGAAGAACGAGCCGACGCTCCAGGTGTCCCGGTCGTCTCCGTCGAGCACCATGCCCTTGCTGCCGCGCAGCTCGAGCACCACCTTCCGTACCTCGGCGGATGGTGCGCTGTCGCCCGGGTCGACGCCGAGGCGGCGGGCCAGCTCGGCGTAGCGCGCCGGCGGGGCGATCGGGCTGCGGCGCAGGCGGAACGTCACCGACAGCACGATGTACCGATCGGTAAATTTGAACGCGCTGGTGCGGAAGCCGAAGCCGCACCGCTCCGGGTCCCAGTCCTCGACGGCGCCGGTCTCGCGGTCCAGCACGCGCAGCCGCGCGATGACGTCGGACACCTCGCCGCCGTACGCGCCGACGTTCTGGATGGGTGTCGCGCCGGTCAGGCCGGGGATACCGGACAGGGCCGCGAGCCCGCTCCAGTCCTCATCCACCGTCCGGGCGACGAAGCCGTCCCACGGCTCGCCGGCGGCCGCGGTGACGAGCACCTCGTCGCCGTCGTCGCGGGCCTCGATGCCGCGGGTGCGGATGAGCACGACCACGCCGTCCCACCCGGCGTCGCCCACCACGAGGTTGCTGCCGCCGCCGACGACCAGAACGTGTTCGCCGCGGGCGTCGGCGTCCTTCACGGTGGCCACGAGCTGGTCGGTGTCGCTCGCCTCGACCACCCGCGTCGCGCGGCCACCGAGGCGCAGCGTCGTGTACTCGGCGAGCTGGTGGGGCACGCGTCGACGCTACCGTGGCGGCTGTGGACGGCGGGGTCAGGCGGGAGCCGCGGCTGGCCGCCGGGCGGGCCCGCGCGCTGGGCCTGCCGACCCGTGGCACGACGAACCCGAACCGGCTGCGGCGTATGGACAACTGGATCTGCGGGGTGCTCGGGGCCGGCCTGCGCGCCGCCGCCGACCCGCTGGTCGTGGACCTCGGCTACGGCGCGACGCCGGTGACGGCGGTCGAGCTGGTGAGCCGCTTGCGACGGGTTCGGCCGGACGTCCGGGTGCTCGGGCTGGAGATCGACGCTGACCGCGTGGCCGCGGCACTGCCGGCGGCCGATCCCCCGTCTCTCACGTTCGGGCTCGGCGGTTTCGAGCTGGCCGGGCAGCGACCGGCCCTCGTGCGCGCCGCGAACGTGCTGCGGCAGTACGACGAGCCGGCCGCGCTCGCTGCGTGGACCACGCTGCGCGCCGGACTGGGGCCAGGCGGGTTGCTGGTCGAGGGGACGTGCGACGAGCAGGGCCGGCTCGGCGGCTGGGTGCTACTGGACGCCACCGGCCCGCGATCGCTCACGCTCGCCTGCCGGGTCGACGGGCTGTCCCGTCCGTCCGAGCTGGCCGAACGACTGCCCAAGGCGCTGATCCACCACAACGTGCCGGGGCAGCCGATCCACGCCCTCCTGCGCGACTTCGACGCCGCGTGGGACACGGCGGCCGCCCTGTCCGCCTTCGGGCCGCGGCAACGGTGGGCGGCCGCCGTGTCCGGACTCGCCGCGCGGGAGTGGCCGGTGGAGGGCGGCCGCTCCCGCTACGGCGAGGTGACCGTGCCGTGGCAGGTCGTCGCGCCGGTCTGAGCTCTGTCCGTCAGCCGGCCAACCGCTGCCGGACCGCGCCGAGCCCGAGAGCCGCGGACTCCGGCAGGTAGGTGTGCAGGTGCGGGCTGGCATCGGGCACCATGCGGGTGCGTCCGATCTCGATCATCAGCCGCTGCGCCGGAAGCACCGCCGTGGCCGGGTAGGCGATGAGTTCGGTGAAGCCGGCCGCGTGGGCGACGCCCGCGAGATGCGACGTGAGCTCGGCGCCGATGCCCTGCCGCTGCCACTTGTCCTCGACCAGCAGCTCGGCGCGGGCGCACGTGTAGCCGTGGTCGGGGTCGCGGCTGATCGCCGCTGTCGCAACGACCTGGCCGTCTGGCCGGATCGCGACGAAGCTGAGCGGGTTGCGCAGGGACCAGTCGAGCGCCGCGACCGCGGGGGGCCGCCCGCCGGAGCGGTAGCGGTCCAGCAGCGAGCGCGGCGAGCAGCGGTGGTGCATCTGCGCCACCCCGGCGATGTCACGGGCGCTGGTCGGCCGCACGAGCATCGGTTGGCCGTGAGAGCGCATCGTCCAGGGTTGCCGGGCGAGGCCGAGCAGTTCGATCGCCTCGGGTCGTTCCGGCTCGCCGTGTTGTTCGGCGACGAGGGTCGGACGGGTGCAGGAGTTGCGGGCTGCGATTGCCATGAGCACACGCTCACACCCCTTCGTTTCCGGCGCGTGTCACTCATCGGACGTCCGTGCAAACGACTCGCGGTGGTACACGCCGGAACGGGCGAATCGTCTGCGACCGTGAGAGGTAACCTGCGTTCGACCGCCTCCCAGCGGTCGCGGGCCTCTAGCTCAGTCGGTAGAGCAGCGGACTTTTAATCCGTAGGTCGTCGGTTCGAGCCCGACGGGGCCCACTTCTGTCTTGTATTGCTTCGGTTGATGGGTGACAGTCGGCATTCGGTTGATGCTGGACAGTGTTTCGGCTGATGGGTTACGCCTACTTCGGCTGATTGGTGACACTCCCGGGTTCATGCGGGAGATGTCTGTGGCAGAACAGCGGTATGAGGCCGTGCGGGCGGTGATCGCCGACGGCGAGACGGTGACGGCGGTGGCGGCCCGGGTCGGGGTGTCGCGCAAGACGGTGCATGCGTGGCTGGCCAGGTATGAGGCCGATGGCTTGGAGGGTCTGGCCGATCGCTCGCATCGGCCTCGTTCGTGTCCGCCTCAGATGCCGACGGTGGTCGAGGTCGCGCTGGTCGAGATGCGGATCGCGCATCCCTCGTGGGGTCCGCGCATTCAGGGCGTCACTGCGGGTGCGAGGTTCGGGCGCGTGTCCGGAACCAGGTAGAGCACGGCGATCGCGACGACGAGCAGCGCCGCGCCGACGACCGTCGCAAGGGTCAGCGGTTCGCCGAGGGCAACGGCGGCGAGCACGACGGCGGTCACCGGTTCGAGCAGCGTGACGATCACCGCTGTGCTGCCGGACGTGACCCGCAATCCGGCGTAGAAGAGTCCGTAGGCGACGACGGTCGCAACGATCCCCAGCCACAGGACCCCGGACAGTGTGGCCGCCGAACGGGGCACCTGCCAGCCCACGACGGCGACTACCGGCAGCAACGCCACCACCCCGACGAGCCCCATGGCGAAGGTGATCGCGAGCGGTGGCAACTCGCGCGACAGCGAGGATCCCCATGCAGTGCTGCCCGCGAAGAAGAGCGCCGAGAGCACCGCCTCCACGATCCCGCGGCCGGGGTGCGGCGCGATGTGCGTGTCCGAGCTGCCGGCGACCGTCACTAGGACGAGCCCGAGGATCGCCAGGGCCAGCACGACGACCGTGCGGACGGCCGGCGCGCGGCGTGCCTGCACGGTCTCGACCGCGGTCAGCACAACCGGCGCGAGCCCCAGGGCGAGCAGGGTGGCAGTGGCAACGCCGACGTCGCGGACGGCGAGGAAGTACGCGAGTTGAAAGGCCAGAGAGCCGACGCACATCGCGACCAGCCGGACCGGCGCCACGGACCGCAGAGCTGAGCGCGGGACGCGGGTCATCAGCGGCGCCAATACGGCGGACACGACCACAAAGCGCCAGAACGAAATCGACCACGTGCTCGCGCCCCGTTCCTGCAGCACGCGGACGACGATGCCGATCGACCCCCAGAGCAGGCCGGTGCCGATCAGCATTGCGACGGCCCGCCGGTGGTTCCCGGCCCGGGTTGGCCGCGTCGCATCCACTGCGTCTTTATACGGGCCGCCGCACGGAGACGGGCGTGGGGCAATCCGAGTGCGACGACATCGCCATCGGACGGGCTGATCTCGGCGACCGATCTCGTTCACGCCGAGGCGAACGTTCAGGACGCGGGCGCCTGGCCGGCCGATGCGGCGGCAGCGGTGACGGCCGGCAGGACCGCGCGGGCGATCAGCTCGTAGCCACGGCTCGACGGGTGGAACCGGTCGGCCGAGAAGAGCCCGGCATCTGCGACGAACGCCTCGGCCAGTCCGTCGACGTGTGCCACGCGGGCACCTGCACCGATCGCCACCCGGGTCTGCTCTCGCCGCAGCGACGCACTTGCCGCGCGCACCAGCTGACGGAACTGTGGCGGCACGAACGGCAGGGCGGCGAGGTCGGGCGCTGGTACGACCACCACCTCGACGCGGTTCGCGCGCAACGTTCGCACCGCGCGGCCCAGCTGCTCCGCCGCGTGCTCGACCGGCACGAGGTGCGTCATGTCGTTGGCGCCGATGACGATGACGGCGACGTCCGGGCGCCCGGCGAGTGCAATCCGGACCTGCGCATCGAGCGCGGCGCTCCGGGCCCCGGGCACGGCATGGATCTCTACCCGCGTCGGCGTCCCGGCTGCCTCGAGAGCCCGCGCCAGCCGTGGCCCGATCGTGTCGGTGGGCCGGTCCGCGCCCTGACCGAACGCGATCGAGTCTCCGAGCAAAGCCAGCGTCAGCACACGACCATGATCCGTCATGGGTGAAAACCACCCGCTACCCCGTCGAGCCTGCGGGGTACGCCCCAGCCATGACCGACACGGCAGAGAAGGCGACGCCCTCGTCGCAACCGGCTCCGGGCCGCGAGGAGCCGGAGATCGAAGAGGCCTTCGACCGGCTGGTCGGCGAGGGCAACGACCGGCTGCAACGCCCGCTGCTGTCGATGTGCGCCACCGGTTTCCTGGGCGGCGTCGACGTCGCGGTCGGCGTCCTCGCCTATCTCGTCGTCGACGAGCAGACCGGGTCGAAGCTGCTCGGGGCGTTGGCCTTCTCGATCGGGTTCATCGGGCTGCTGCTCGCGCGCAGCGAGCTGTTCACCGAGAACTTCCTCGTCCCGGTCATCGCCGCCGCGGCCACGCCAGGATCGTGGCCCAAGCTGGCTCGGTTGTGGGCCGTCACGCTCGTCGTGAACCTGCTCGGCGGGCTGGTGGTCGCCGCGATGGCCATGGTGGCGCTGCCCGAGCTGCACAAGACCGCCATCACCGCCGGAGCGCACTTCGCCCACCTCGGAGTGTCCTGGCGGTCCTTCTTCCTCGCCGTGCTGGCCGGCGCCGTGCTGACCCTCATGACCCGCATGCAGCACGCGACCGAGAGCCTCGGCGTCCAGCTCGTCCCGGCCGTCGTCATGCCGTTCCTGCTGGTCGCCGGGCAGCTGTTCCACTCCATCCTCGACTCGATCCTGATGTTCGCCGGCCTCGTCACCGGACATGCCACCTACAGCTGGCTCGACTGGCTGGGTGCTCTCGGGTTCTCGGCGTTCGGCAACCTGGTCGGCGGCATCGGGCTCGTGACGTCCATCCGCCTGCTGCGGGTGACACACCGCGTGCAGGCCGAGCGCGAGCAGCAGGACTGAGCCCGGGACCCGTTCCCTAGGGTTGGTCTCATGGCGCGGTACTTCGATGTGCACCGGCAGAACCCGCAGCCACGCAGCATCAGCCAGGTCGTCGCCATGCTCCGCGACGAGGACGCGCTGATCGCCTACCCGACCGACTCCTGCTACGCCCTGGGGTTCGGGCTCGACAGCCGCACCGGCGCCGAGCGGATCCGGCGGCTGCGCCACCTGGACGAGCACCACCACTTCACGCTCGTGTGCTCGGACTTCGCCCAGCTCGGCGAGTTCGTGCAGATCAACAACACCGTGTTCCGCAGCATCAAGGCCGCCACGCCCGGGCCGTACACCTTCATCCTCCCGGCGACGCGCGAGGTGCCGCGCCGCCTCGCCCATCCGCGCAAGCGCACCGTCGGCGTCCGGTTGCCCGACCATCCCGTGGTCAAGGCGCTGCTGCGCGAGCTGGGGCAACCGCTGGTGTCCAGCACTTTGCTCGTCCCCGGCGAGGACGAGCCGCTCACCGACGGCTGGACGATCAAGGAACGCTTCGACCACGAGCTGGAGGCGGTCATCGACGCCGGCGAGTGCGGCACGGAGCCCACGACGGTGGTCGACTTCTCGGCCGGCTATCCCGAGGTGACCCGGGTCGGCGCCGGGGACCCCGGCCCCTTCGAGTGATCGGCGCCCCGCCGGCACCCG
This sequence comes from uncultured Actinomycetota bacterium, assembly GCA_963787985.1. Taxonomy (GTDB): domain Bacteria; phylum Actinomycetota; class Actinomycetes; order Mycobacteriales; family Jatrophihabitantaceae; genus Jatrophihabitans. The sequence goes on from CAWBEL010000001.1 coordinate 927,882, forward strand.
GCCCCTCCACGAGGTTCTGCCGCAGCGAGGTCAGGACGACACTCACCGGTACAACCATCCCGCCTGCGAGAGGAACCCGCTGATGAGCAGCGCTGCCGCCAGTACCTCCGAACGCATCACCGCGGCCGCCGACGAGGTCGTGCAGTCGATCGTCGGCGCGGAGCCGGGCGTACCCGGTGTCGTCGCCGGCGTCACCGACCGCGACGACACCGTCTACCTCGGCGCGTCCGGCGTCCGCAGTCTCGCCACCGGCGAGCCGATGACCGACGACACCGTCTTCGCGATCTTCTCGACGACCAAGGCCATCACCGGCACCAGTGCGCTGCAGCTGATGGAGGAGGGGCGCCTCGACCTCGACGCCCCGGCCGCGGAATACGTGCCCGCCCTCGGCGAGGTGCAGGTGTTGGACGGCTTCGACGAGCAGGGCAACCCCGTCCTGCGCGCGCCGCGGACCCCGATCACCACCAAGCACCTGCTGCTGCACACCGCAGGCTTCGGCTACGACTTCTTCAACGTCCAGTACAACCGGCTCGCGAGCGAGCACGGCCAGCCCAGCATCGTGTCCGCGAGCCGCCGCTCGCTGCAGACGCCGCTGCTGTTCGACCCGGGCGAGCAGTGGGAGTACGGCAGCAACATCGACTGGGCCGGCCAGGTCGTCGAGGCGGTGACGGGCAAGCGGCTCGGCGAGGTCATGCAGGAGCGGGTGTTCACCCCCCTGGGCATGACCGACAGCGACTTCACCCTCACCGACGCCACCCGCGCGCGGCGCGCGACAGTCCACCAGCGCGACGCGGACGGCAGCCTGCGGCCGCTCGACTTCGAGTTGCCCGAGCCCGAGGTGCACATGGGCGGGCACGGGCTCTACTCGACGGTCGGTGACTACCTGCGCTTCATCCGTATGTGGCTCAACGACGGCCGCTCCGGGTCCGGCGAGCAGGTGCTCAAGCCCGAGACCGTCGAGTTCGCCGCCCGCAACCACCTCGGCGACCTCAAGATCAAGGGTTTGCCCGGCGTGCAGCCGAACCTGTCCAACGACGCGGAGTTCTTCCCGGGCATGCCGAAGTCGTGGGCGCTGACCTTCATGATCAACGACGAGGACGCGCCGACCGGCCGACCGGCCGGCAGCCTCGCGTGGGCAGGCCTGGCGAACCTCTACTACTGGATCGACCGGCGCAACGGCGTCGGCGGGTTCTGGGCGACCCAGATCTTCCCGTTCGCCGACGCGACGTCGGTGGGTGGCTACCTCGACTTCGAGACGTCCACCTACCGCGCGCTCAACGGCTGACCGGACGGCGTCCTGGGCAGGCTCGTCCACGAGCGGGTACCGGCCGGTGCCCGCCGAGATCGGACGAAGGAGTTGCACCGATGGCCGTGTCCGTCAACCTGGAGAAGGCGCTCGACAAGGCATGGGAGGGCAAGAGTCTCGACGAGATCCTCGCCGCCCCGCCCTCGGCCCTGGCAGGCCTGACCGAGAAGCACGACGCCGCGCTGGCCGATGCGCTGAACATCAAGACGATCGCCGACCTCGGCAGCAACAAGTACCTGAAGCTGGCGGCCGCGCTCGTCATGCTCGGCGACCAGCAGGGCTGACCCGAGCGTTCAGCCGGCGGCGACGAGGGCGCGCCGCGTGAGCACCCGCGCGAGGTGCTTGCGGTAGCCCTCGTCGCCGTGCATGTCGGCGATCGGCGACGTGCCTTCGGCGGCGAGTTCGGCCGCCTCGTCCGGCGACGCGCCGTCGGCCAGCGCCTGCTCGGTGGCGACGGCCCGCAGCGGCGCCCCGCCCATGTTCGCGAGCGCCACCCGCCCGGCGACCGTAGCCACGGCGACGATGGCCCAGTCGTTGGCGCGGCGGGTGAACTTCTCGTAGTGCGCGCCGTTCGCGCCGGTGCGCGGCACCCGGACCTCGACCAGCATCTCGTCGGGCGCCAGCGCGGTCTCGAAGTACCCCTGGAAGAAGTCTCGCGCCGCGATCGAGCGCCGACCGGCCGGGCCGTGCGCCACAAGCGTGGCGTCAGATGCGAGCACGGCCGCGGGCAGGTCGGCGGCCGGATCGGCGTGGGCGACGGACCCGCCGATGGTGCCGCGGTTGCGGATCTGCGGGTCACCGACGAAGGCGGCGACCTGCGCGATCAGCGGCGCCTCGGCGCGCAGGACGTCCGAACCCACCAGCTCCGCGTGGCGGGTCAGCGCGCCGATCGCGACCTCGTCCCCGTCGACTCGGATGTACCCGGCGTCGGGGATGCGGGTGACGTCGACCAGCACGCTGGGGAAGGCGAGCCGCAGCTTCATCATCGGCAGCAGGGAATGCCCGCCGGCGACGATCTTGGCCTCGTCGCCGTGCTCGCCGAGCAGGCTGACGACCTCGTCGACCGACCCGGCGCGGACGTAGTCGAAGGCCGCGGGGATCACGCCGCACCGCCCGCTGCGTGCTGCACGGCCCGCACGATGTTGTGGTAGCCGGTGCAGCGGCAGAGGTTGCCCTCGAGACCCTCGCGGATCTCGCGTTCGGTCGGCGACGGGTTGGACTGCAGCAGTGCCGTTGCCGCCATGACCATGCCCGGCGTGCAGAAACCGCACTGCAGCCCGTGCTCGGCCCGGAACGCCACCTGCATCGGGTGCATGCCGTCCACGGCCTGGTCGCCGGCGGTGGCCGCGAGCCCTTCCAGCGTCGTCACCGACGACCCGTCGGCCTGCACGGCGAGCACGGTGCACGACTTCACGGCCTCGCCGTCGACGTGCACGGTGCACGCGCCGCACGAGGTGGTGTCGCAGCCGATGTTGGTGGCCTTGAGACCGCGGACGTCGCGTAGGTAGTGGGCCAGCAGCAGCCGAGGTTCGACGTCGTCGACGAACCGCTCGCCGTTGACGGTGATGGTCACCTGCATCAGGCGCGTGCCTCCTGGATCGCCTTCCATACCCGGAAGGATGTTGTCGGCATGTCGATGTGCCGGACGCCGAGGTGGGCGACGGCGTCGATCACCGCGTTCTGCACCGCCGGGGTCGAGCCGATCGTGCCCGCCTCGCCGATGCCCTTGGCGCCCAGCGGGTTGTAGCTCGTCGGCGTCTCGGAGTCGACGAGCTCGTAGCTCGGGACCTCGGTGATCGACACGATCGGGTAGTCGGCCAGCGTCGTCGTCGTGGGGTTGCCGTCGGGGTCGTAGAGCACCTCTTCGAGCAGGGCCTGGGCGACGCCCTGCGCCAGCCCGCCGTGCCGCTGCCCGTCGGCCAGCAGCGGGTTCAGCACGGTCCCGGCGTCGTCGAGCGCGATCAGCCGCTGCAACGTCGCCTTCCCGGTGTCGGTGTCGACCTCCACGACGGCGACGTGCGCTCCGAACGGGAACGTCGCACCCGGTGCGGTGAAGACCGTCTCGACGAAGAGCCGCTCGCGTTGGGCGAGCTCGGCGAAGGTGACTCCGGTGCCGGGCGCGCCGGCAACGGCGAGACCGGCGATGGAGTGGTCGACGACGAGGTCACCGGGGTCGACCTCGAGCACGTCGGCGGCACGCGTCTTGGCCTCTTCGACGAGTTCCTGCGAGGCCTGCCGCACCGCCGCACCGCCCTGCTGCAGCGAGCGCGACCCGCCGGTACCGCCACCCTGCGGGATCAGGTCGGTGTCGCCCCACTTGACGGTGATCTTGTCGACGGGGATGCCGAACTCGTCGCTCGCGAGCATCGCCCACGCCGTCGAGTGACCCTGGCCGTGCGGCGACGTACCCGTGAGTATGGTCGCGGTGCCGTCGCCGTGGATCTCGACCGTCGCGTTCTCGCGCGGCGCTCCCGACTCGCTGCCTCCGCCGGTGATCTCGACGTAGACGCTGAGCCCGATACCGAGTTGCACCGTGTCGCCGTCCGCGCGCCGGCGGGCCTGCTCGGCGCGCAAACCCTCGTAGTCGCAGGCGGCCAGCACCTTGTCCAGCGCGGCCGGGTAGTCGCCGGAGTCGTAGACGGCGCCGCCACCGGACTTGTACGGCTCGGTGAACGCCGGCAGCAGGTTGCGCCGCCGCACCTCGGCCGGGTCGGCGCCCAGCTCGGCCGCGAACAGGTCGATGGCCCGTTCGATGGCAGCGGTGGCCTCGGGGCGCCCCGCCCCGCGGTACGCACCCACCGGAGTGGTGTTGGTGACGACGCTGTGGAAGGCCAGCTCGAGCTTCGGGATGTCGTAGACCCCGGGCGCCATCATCAGGGTGAGCGTCGGCAGCAGCGCGCCGAAGCGCCCGTACGCGCCGCTGTCCTGCAGCACGTGCAGCCGGTAGGCCTTGACCTTGCCGTCGCGGTCGCCGCCGATCGTCACCGTCTGCAGCTGCGCCCGCCCGTGCGTCATCGCCAGCATGTTCTCCGAGCGGGTCTCCACCCAGGTCACCGGCCGGCCCGCCCGCTTCGCCGCCCACGCCACCACCACGTGCTCGGGGTCGGCGCCGAACTTCGCACCGAACGCACCGCCCACGGCCGGGGTGATCAACCGGACGTCGGCCGCCTCGGCGCCGAGCATGCGCACGACCGCGGACTTCGCGCCCTGCGCGCCCTGGTTCGGGATCCACAGCGTCAGCCGGCCGTCGTCGCCCCATACCGCGGCCGCGGCGCGTACCTCGAGCGGGGCGGCGGCGACCCGCTGGTTGACGATCTCGGAGCTGACCACGACCTCGCAGTCGGCGAAGAAGTCGTCGCTGAACTCGGCCTCGCGAGACATGATCAGGTTGGTGCCGTGGTCGGGGAACAGCAGCGTCTCGTCGGACCGCGCCGCTTTCATGTCGACGACGGCAGGCAGCGGGTCGTAGTCGACGGCGACCAGCTCGGCGACGTCCTCACCGTCGTAGCGGCCGTCGGTCAGCACGATCGCGACCGGTTCGCCGACGAAGCGCACGACCCCGTCGGCGAGCAGCGGCTGCGCGAACGCGGCGTCGTACACCGGCATCGGTGGCTGTTGGGCCGGGGTGTCGAGATCCTCCGCGGTGTAGACCGCGACGACACCGGGCGCGGTCAACGCCTCGGCCGTGTCGATCGAGACGATCCGCGCGTGCGCGACCGGTGAGCGCACGAACGTCGCCCGCGCGGCGCCGGTCAGTCGCTCGTCGACGAGGTCCTCGGTGTAGACCGCGCCGGTGGTGAGGAACTCCGGATCCTCGGTCCGCAGCACCCGGGTGCCGAGGATGCTGCCGCGCGGTGCCTGCGTGCCTGACTCGTCGAGCGTCGTCATCCAGCCCGTCCCGCCTTGTCGATGAAGTTCTCCCCCGATGCAACCACACCCTGCATCCCGCGGGGGAGGAATACCGTGTGCCTGGCGACAGTGCCGTTGCAGCCTCCAACCCCGGGGGTAGGTAGATCTCGACCGGGACGCAGCTGCGCCACGGGCCAGATGCTCGGAGGCTTGCTCATGTCCACGTTCCTGACGATCCTGATCATCGTGGTCGTCGTCCTCGCACTGCTGGTCGGCGCCGTCCTGCTGATCCAGGCCAGGCGGCGCCGCGGCGGCGTCATCGTCGACCCCGGGCGTCCCGCGGGTCGCAACCAGGAACCCCAGCCGTGAGCCGCCTGCTGCGGACCTCTGAGGTCACCAAGCTGCCCGTCGTCACCTGGGCCGGCGAGGACGTCGCCCAGATCAAGGACATCGTCTACGCCGCCGGGGGCGGCGCGGTCGGCGGCTTCACCCTCGCCGGCCGCGGGCTGTTTGCGGGCCCGCTGAAGAAGAGCCTCGACTGGACGTCGGTCGGCGCGCTGGGGCCGGACGCAGTGATGATCCGCGACGAGAACTCCCTGGCGCCGGCAGAGGCCGTGCTCGACGCCTCGGCGGCGAGCGGCGGCTCCGGCGGCGATGTGCTCGGCTCCCGCGTGCTCACCGACGCCGGCGTCGACCTCGGCAAGGTGGTCGACGTGATCATCGAGGTGACCGGCGAGTACGGCGGCCAGTGCGACGTCGTCGGCTACGAGATCGAGGCCTCCGAGGCCCTCGGCTCCCGCGGCACCAAGGTGCTCATCCCGCTGCCGGACACCATTGCCGCCTCCGGCGAGCACCTCATGGTTCCGGCCAGCGCCAAGGACTTCGTCGCGCACGACCTCGCCGGCTTCGGCGCCGCCGTCCGCGACTTCCGGGCCCAGCTCGAAGGCGGTCGCTGATGTTGTTCTCCGAGGCCACCGGCCGCAAGGTCGTCAGCACGACGACGGCAGCCACGGTGGGCCGCGTGCACGGGTTCGTGGTCGACGTCCGCGGTCCCGCCGTCGCCGCCCTCGAGCTGAAGAAGACCGACAGCGGCGACACCCTGCGCTGGCAGGACATCACCGCCTTCGGCGCCGACGCCGTGACCGTCCCCGGCCCGGAACGGATCACCGACGGCGGCGAGGACCTCGGTCCGTTGCTCGATAAGGCCAACCACGTGATGGGCAAGCGGGTGCTCGCCACCTCCGGCGACGAGCTCGGCAAGGTGCGCGACGTCGACTTCGACCCGGAGTCGGGCTACGTGCTCGCACTGCTGCTCGAGGAGGGCTTCGTCGAGGGCAAGCGACTCATCGGCATCGGCTCGTACGCCATCGTCGTCCAGGCCGCCTGACCCGTCCCCGTCACGGGACCCGCGGGTCAGGCCTCCTTGACGAGCCCGCCCCCGGCGCCGACCGCCTCGAGGAGCGTGTCGGTGTCGGCGAAGGTCTTGCCGATGACGGCGGTGCGCTTGACGTAGTGCCCGACCGGATACTCCATCGTCATCCCGATGCCGCCGTGCAGCTGGATGGCCTCCTGCCCGACGTGGCGGGACGACATGTCGATCTGCGCCTTGGCTGCGCTGACCGAGCGCCGACGCTCGACGACGTCGTCGTCCGACAGCGCCAGGCGGGCCAGTATCGCCATGCTCTTGGCCTGCTCGTACGAGACGTACATGTCGGCGGCGCGGAACTGCAGTGCCTGGAACACCGAGATGGGGTGGCCGAACTGCTGCCGGGTCTTGAGGTAGTCGACCGTCAGCCAGAGCATGCGCTCCATCGCCCCGACCGCCTCGGCGCAGAGCGCTGCCGTCGCCACGTCGATCACCGACTGCAGGTGGCCCAGCGCATCGGCCGGGGAACCCAGCGCCTGCGCCGGGGCCGAGTCGAGCAGGATGTCGGCGCCGCCCAGTCCGTCCTGCATCCGGTAGGGCGCGCGGGTGACGTCGTCGCCGGCGACGAGGAACAGCGCCACCGTGCCGTCGGAGGTCTTCGCCGACACGATGAGCTGATCGGCGACGTCGCCGCCGAGCACCGCGATCTTGTGCCCGGACACCGTCCACCCGCCGTCCGCCTCGGACGCGGTGGTTTCGATGTCGGTGAGAGACCAGCGCGACCCTGCCTCGGTTCCGGCGAAGGCCAGCAGCGTCTCGCCGCTCGCGACACCAGGCAGGACGGCCTGCTTCTGCTCCGGCGTCCCGGCGGCCGCGATCAGCGAACCGCCCAGCACCACGGTCGCCACGAACGGCTCGAGCACGAGAGCGCGGCCGAAGGCCTCCATGACGACCGACAGTTCCCCGACGCCCATGCCGGCGCCGCCGTACTGCTCGTCGAAGGTCAGCCCGAGCAACCCGAGCTCGGCGTACTGCTTCCACATCTCGCGCGACCAGCCCAGCTCGTCGTGCTCCAGCAGCTGGAGCCGGGTGTTCGCGTCGTAGCGCTTCTCGAGCAGGCTGCCCACCGCATCGGCGAGCATCTTCTGCTCCTCGGTCAGATCGAGTTCCACGACTGCCCTCTCAGAACTTCAGGATCGCTTTGGCGATGATCGTGCGCTGGACCTCGTTGGACCCGCTGTAGATCGAGGCCTTGCGCCAGTTGAAATAGGTGGGGAACGCGTCGCGCGCGCCGTCGACCGGGTCGCCGAACACCTCGGGCGCCTCGACGCCGTCGCGGTAGGGCAGCGCCGCCGGGCCTAGGGCATCGACCAGTAGCTCCGTCGCTTCCTGCTGCAGTTCAGAGCCCTTCAGCTTCAGCACCGACGAGACGGGGTCGGGCTTTCCGGAGCCGTTGCGTCCCTCGGCGTCGAGCACGCGCAGCACCGACATCTCGATGGCGGTCAGCTCGACCTCGAGCTTGCTCAGCCGAGCCCGGAACAGCGGATCCTCGAGCAGCGGCCGGCCGCCGTTCGCGGTGTGCGCGGCGATCCGCTTGATGCGCTGAATGCGTGCCTTGGTCTGGCCGACCGCGACCACGCCGGTGCGCTCGTTCCCGAGCAGGAACTTGGCGTAGTCCCAGCCCTTGTTCTCCTCGCCGACGAGCTGGTCGGCCGGGACGCGGACGTTGTCGAAGAAGACCTCGTTGACCTCGTACCCGCCGTCGATGAGGTGGATCGGCCGCACGGTGATGCCCGGGTCGTCCATGTCCATCAGCAGGAACGAGATGCCGCGCTGCTTCTTGGCCTCGGGGTCGGTGCGGACGAGGCAGAAGATCCAATCGGCGTACTGGCCGAGCGTGGTCCAGGTCTTCTGGCCGTTCACGACGTAGTGGTCACCGTCGCGGACGGCGGTCGTCTTCAGCGACGCGAGATCCGAGCCGGCGTTCGGCTCGGAGAAGCCCTGGCACCACCAGATGTCGAGGCTGGCGGTCTTGGGCAGGAAACGCTGCTTGACCTCGTCGTTGCCGAAGGTCGCGATCACCGGGCCGACCATCTGGGTGTTGAACGCCAGCGGCGGCGGGACGTGGGCGAGCAGCATCTCCTCGGCCCAGAGGTGGCGCTGCACCGGCGTCCAGTCCTGGCCGCCCCACTCGGTCGGCCAGTGCGGCACGGCGAGCCCGTGCTCGTGCATGATGCGCTGGCTCGTGCGGATGTCGTCCCGGCTGAAGTGCTCGCCGCGGGCGCCCTTCGCGCGGATCTCTTCCGGGATCTCGGTGGTGAAGAACGTGCGCATGCGCTCGGCGAAGGCGCGTTCCTCCTTGCTCAGGGCGATGTCCACTGGCACTCCTCGCAGCGTTCGTTACCGGTGAGTACCCAGCATGCCCGCTCCGGGCGGCCGGCGCACGGGCGCCCTCACCCCGCGAGGGCGTACGTGCGCAGCGTGCCTCCGGTCGCGGCTCGCCACGCGTGCCGCGCCGGCTCGTTCCCGGCCTCGATGTCGGCGTGCAGGGACACGACACCGGACGCTCGCGCGACGGCCACGATCTCGCCCAGCAACCGGGTGCCGAGCCCGTGTCCCTGCTCGGCATCCACGACGCACACCGCCACGTCGGCGCGGTCCGGGTCGTCGGCGTACCGGCCGTACTCGGCCCAGCCCACCAGCCGCCCGCCCTCGTCGAGTGCCACGACCGCGTCCCAGCACCGCGGCCACCGGTCGGCGACGGCCTGCAGGTAGCTCGGCGGCAGCCAGGGCGTGCCGACCCAGAAGCGGCGACGCAAGGTCAGTGGTGACAGTCGCGCGGCAGCATCGATCAGGAGCCCGTCGTCCCCTCGCCGCCACGGCCGCACCTCTAACTTCATGTTGCGAAGTTAGCCACCGTGCGAGCTGGCTGTCAATCACGAAGTCAGATACCGTGACGGCATGAGCGCGGCAGACCTGGACTGGGTCGACATCTCGGCCGACAACTGCTCCGTCCAGCGCACCCTCGACCTCATCGGCGAGAAGTGGACGATCCAGCTCATCCGCGACGCCGCGAACGGCGTGCACCGCTTCGACGCGTTCCGCCGGCACGTCGGGCTGTCCGAGGCGGTGCTGGCCGACCGGCTGCGGACCCTGGTCGCCGGCGGCGTCTTCGAGACCCGGGAGTACCGCGAACCCGGCCGGCGGGCGCGGCAGGAGTACCGGCTCACCGCGCGCGGCTGGGAGTTGCTGCCGTTGCTCGTCGCGCTGATGCAGTGGGGCGACGACCACCTCAGCGACGATCAGGGTGGCCCGCTCGAGCTGCGGCACCGGACGTGCGGGCATCCGGTGCGGGCCGTCGTGCAGTGCACGCACGACCACGAGACGCTCGGCCGCGGCGACCTGATCGCCAAGCCGGGTCCGACCGCGCGGCCCCTCGAGGCCTGACCTCACCCGAACGTGGCTCTGACGTGGACGTGACCGCACGCCGGGCCGGCGCCACTACAGTGCGATCGTGTCCGCGCCCCGACCCGCCGACGCGGCGCCGGCCCGTGGGCTGGTGCTGGTCGTCGAGGACGAGCCCGCCATCGCCGACGTCATCCGGCTGAACCTGGCCAAGGCCGGGTACGGCGTGCAGCTCGAACGCGACGGACTGGCGGGACTGGCCGCGATCACGCGGGTGCGGCCGGCCGCGATCATCCTCGACGTCGGCCTGCCCGGGATGGACGGCATCGAGATCTGCCGGACCCTGCGCAACCGGCAGGACTGGACGCCGGTGCTGTTCGTGACCGCCCGCGACGACGAGGTCGACCGCATCGTCGGCCTCGAGCTCGGCGCCGACGACTACGTCACCAAACCCTTCTCGCCGCGCGAGCTCGTCGCCCGCGTCACGGGCGTGCTCCGACGCGCGCAGGGCGTCCCGGAGGCCGCGCCGCAGACCGTCGGCGCCGTCACCCTCGACGCCGGTCGCCGGCGCGTGTTCACCGGCGACCGCGAGTTCGCGCTCACGGCCACCGAGTTCGACCTGCTCGCGCACCTGATGCGCCGGCCGGGCCGCGTATTCACCCGCGAGCAGCTGCTCAGCGAGGTGTGGGGTTACTCCTCCGTTGCCGGCACCCGCACCGTCGACGTGCACATCGCGCAGCTGCGCGCCAAGCTCGGCGAGGCCAGCCCGATCCGTACCGTCCGCGGGGTCGGCTACGCCGCCGAGACGTGACGGCACCATGAGCGAGCAGCCCGTCCGCGCGCGCCGCCGGCGGACATCCCTCGCCACCCGGATCGCGCTGCTCAGCACCGGCATCGCGGTGCTGACCGCGCTCGTCGCGGGGGCGCTGGCCGTCGGTCTGATGCGCAACGCCGACACGACCTCCGCGCGCCGCACCCTGGGCCGGCTGGCCGACGTCGCCCAGTCGGTGGCCGGCCAGGGCACCGGGGCGAACGTCCAGCGCCGGCTCCGCGTCGCGCTGCAGGGCATCAGCGTGCGCAGCGGGTTCGTGCGGCAGGACGGCACCCTCATCACGTCGGCCCCGCTCGTCCGGGCCGCCGTCTCGGCGGCCGACCGCCGCCGCCTGCTTGCCGGCACGTCGCTGTCGGCCACCAGCACCGTGGCCGGCGCCAGCGTCTACGTCGAGGGGCGACCCACACCGACCGGCGCCGTCGTCGTGGTGCAGCGCCGGCAGGACGCGGTGGCGCAGGCCGAGCGCGCCCTGCGCCGCACCCTCGTCGCCCTGCTCGTGGCCGGTGGCGCGGCGGCGGTGATCGGGCTGCTCGTCGCGTGGCGGCTGGCCCGCCCGCTGCGGCGGACCGCCGAGGCCGCGCTCGCCCTGGCCGCCGGCCGCCGCGACGTCGAGCTGCCGGCCGCCGGCCCCGAGGAGGTCGCCGCCGTCAGCGACGCCATCAACACCCTGGCCGGCGCGCTGCGCCACTCCGAGGGGCGCCAGCGCGAGTTCCTGCTGTCGGTGTCGCACGACCTGCGCACGCCGCTGACCGCCCTCACCGGGTACGCCGAGTCGCTGGCCACCGGGGTCGTCCCGGCGGAGGACACCGAACATGTCGGCGGCGTCATGCTGGGTGAGGCCCGGCGGCTGGAGCGGCTGGTCGGTGACCTGCTCGACCTGGCCAGGCTCGACGCGCAGGACTTCCGCATCACGCCCGGACCCGTCGACGTCGTGGCCCTGGCCCGCGACGCCGCGCTGGTCTGGCACGACCGGTGCGCGGCCGGCGGCGTGGCGTTCCGGCTCGAGGTCGCCGACGCGCCTGTCGTGGCCTGGACGGATGCGGCGCGGCTGCGCCAGGTGCTCGACGGGTTGTTCGACAACGCGCTGCGCATCACGCCACCCGGCGCGGCGATCGTGCTCGCGGTGCGGGCCGAGCCGGACGGCGTCGTGGCCGAGGTGCGCGACGGCGGGCCCGGGCTCAGCGACGACGACCTGGCCGTCGCCTTCCACCAGGGCGTACTGCACCAGCGCTACCGCGGCGTCCGCCAGGTGGGGACGGGGCTGGGGCTGGCGATCGTGCACGGGCTGGTCACCCGGCTTGGCGGGCGGATCGAGGCCGGGCACGCCCGGGAGGGTGGCGCCCGGTTCACGGTGCTGCTGCCGTACGCCCGCTGACGGCCCGCGCGCGGCATCGAAAGCGGGACGGCGCACACAACGGAACGGCCGGCCCCGTTGTGGGGCCGGCCGTCCGCGGTGTGTGTCGGGCCGCCGCAGGACTCGGCGGCCCGACGGTCGTGGTCGCGGCCTCGTCGAGATGACTGCTGCCGCGGTGACCTACTTCTTACCCATGTCCAGGACGCGCGTCGCGGTCTTGGTGCTCGAACCGGTGCCGAGCACGATCACGTGGTCGCCGGTCGCGACCTTGGCGATGGTCGCCGTGGCGGCCTTGCCCTTGGTGCCGGGGGTGTGCGTACGGACCTTGGTGGTCTTGCCGACCGTGAACGTCTCGGTCGTCTTGTCGCCGGCCCGGACGCTGATGGAGCTCGCCGAGACCGCGGTGACGGAGCCGTTGACGAAGTCGACCGTCTGGTAGCCCTTCTTGGTCTTCAGCACGACCGAGCCGTGGGCGGCCCGGCGCAGCAGGGCGCCCTTGAGACCGTTGCCCTTGTGCTTGCCGCCGTGCTTGGCACCGGGCTTGGCGCCCGGCGTGGCCGGGGCGTGCGACGAGGTCGCGGCGGCCGCGACCGGGGTGCCGGTGGTGACGTCCGAACCCGTCGTGGCGAGCGCGGCGGTGCCGGCGCCGACGATGGCGGCGGCGGTGACGCCACCGACGAGGATCTTGCGGTACATGGGTGCTCCTGTTCGTGCTTCGGGTACGGCGCCCCGTCTCTCGGCGCCGATCTCCACTCTCACCGTAGGAGGTACGCGGTCGGGCAGGGCAATGTTCGGATCGTGTACGGATGCCCGGCGCCCATAATGGGCGGCATCATGAACGGTTCGACGGTGTGAACGACCTGGCCGAGAAGGCTCTGGACACGCTCGGCGCGGTTCGGCGGCAGGTGCAGCACCACGCCGTGCTGTGCTTGGGCGCGGCCGGCTTCGTCGTCGGCACCGTCACCGTGCTGGCCGGCGGGCGGGCCGTCGCCGCCCGCGCGGACCTGCCGCTGACATCGTGGCTCGGCGCGGAGGACACGCGCAACGAGCCGGTGGGCCCGCTGCCCGGCAGTCTGTGGGTCGCCGCCGTCGCCGTCCTGGCCGTGCTCTGGGTGGTGCTGCTCGGGGTCGCGCGCCGCCGCGGCCTGGGTCCCGGTCGGATCTGGGCCCTGGCCGGCGCCTGGGCACTGCCGTTCGTGGCCGGCCCGCCGATCATGGACACGGTCGTCTACTCCGACGTCGCCTACGGCCGGTTGCTGCGCCGCGGGTTCGATCCCTACGCCGTGGGTCCGTTGCGGCTCGGCGAGACGCCCCTGGTGCTGGCCATCGACCCCGGCGACCGCTCGCAACCGACCTCCGCCGGCCCGCTGGGCACCGTCGCCGCGCATCTCGCGCTGTCGATCAGCGGCGGCTCGGACCTGCTCGCGGTGCTCGTCCTGCGCGGCATGGCCCTGCTCGCCGTGCTGTGGATCGGTCGATCGGCGATCGAGCTGGGCGGCCGGGCCGCGGGCCTGGCCCTGGCCGCCTGCGTCGCGAACCCCCTCGTCCTGCTGTACGGGCTGAACTCACCGCACCTGGATGTCGCCATGGTGGGCTGCCTGCTCGCCGCGCTCGTGTTCGCCGGGCGCCGCCGCTGGCTGGCCGCCGTGACGCTCACCGCAGTAGGCGGCTCGATCGCCCCGGTCGGGCTCGTGGCCGTGCCGCTGGTTGTCGTCGCGCACTGGTCGTTCCGGCGCGGGCGGCGCCGCGGATACGCGCTGGCCCGGGACATCACGGTGGCGGCCGGGGTGATCGCCGCCGCCGGGTTCCTGCAGGACCACGGCTTCGGCTGGGTCACCACGGCCCGCTCGAAGTTCTCGCAGCACACGCCGTTCTCGGTCGTGGGGGCCACCGAGCGGGTGCTGTCGTTCATGGTTCGGGCGGCCTCGTTCGACGATCTCGCCGCCGGCGCGCGCCTGACGGCCGCGCTCGCGGCGGTCTGCACCGTCGGGTACCTGCTGCTGACAACACGGCGTCGGCCGCTCGCCGCCGGCTTCGGGTACGCCCTGCTCGCGCTCGGTCTGCTCGCCCCGATCCTGGATCCCTGGTACCTGCTCTGGGGCGTGCTGTGTCTGCTGCCCACCGCGTCCGCGCCCCAGCGGGTGTGGGCGGCAGGGCTCAGCGTCGCCGCGTGCGTGCTCGTCCCGCTGGGCTTCGCGACCACGCCCGCGAACGCCGTCACGGCGGTCGCATTGGCGGTCGTCGGGCTGGGAACGCTCGCCGCGGCCTGGACGGTACGCGAGCGTCCCGTCGCAGCCGCCGAACCCGAACCCGAGCCCGACGTCGACACCGAACCGGCGGACGACGACGAGCCCGCCTCGGTGGCCGCCGCAGGCCCGTCCCCGTCTGCGGTCAGCGCGGACGGCTGACGATCCGCGCCCCGCGCGCCGGCACGGTGGTGATGTTGCGGGTACGGGCGAACTCGGCCGGCCCGGACGGGGACACCTCGACCCGGCGCAGCACCGTCTTCAGCACCGCCACCGCCTCGATCGTCGCCAGGCTCGCGCCCAGGCACCGGCGCAGACCGCCACCGAACGGGATCCAGGTCGCGGGCGGCGGGTTGGCGCCCAGGAAGCGTTCGGGACGGAACTGCGCTGCGTCCTCCCACACCTCGTCGCTGTGCTGGACGAGGTGGATGGACGGGAACACGACCACACCGGCCGGCAGGTCGTAACCGGCCACCGTCACCGGCTTGGCCAGCCGCCGGGCGACCTCGCGGATCACCGGACGCAGGCGCATGGCCTCCTTGACGACCGCCTCGAGGTAGTCCTCGTCGCCGTCGTCGGCCGCCTGCTGCACCCGCGCCAGCAACTCGGGGCGCCGGGACAGGTCGTGCAACGCCCAGGCCAGGGTGGACGCGGTGGTCTCATGGCCGGCGAGCAGCAACGTGATCAGGTGGTCGCGGAGTTCCTCGTCGCTCTGCTCCGGCGCCGCGGCGAGCAGCTTGGACAGCACATCGGTGCGGTCGTCGAGGTCGGACACCGTGCGCCGTTCGGCGATCTCGGCGTAGAGCAGCGCGTCGACGCGCTGCTTCAGCCGCGCGAAGCGCCGCCACGGCCCGACCTTGTCCAGCACGGGGTACATCCAGCCGACGAAGATCGTCGGGCCGATACGGACCAGCTGCTGCAGCATCGGGCGCAACTCGGTGAGCCGCTCGCCGTCGGCCAGTCCGAAGACGATCCGCAGGATGACCTCGAGGCTGATGTCGTTCATGTGCCCGTGCACCGCGAACGGCCGGCCGACGGGCCACCCTGCGATGTCGTCGGCAGCGATGCCTTCGATGACCTCGCCCCACGAGCGCATGGTGCCGCCGTGGAAGGCCGACATGACCCGCTTGCGGGCCTGCCGGTGCGCGTCCTCGTCGAGCAGCAGCACCGAGTGCTCGCCCATGATGGGGCCGAGGATCGCATTGCCCTCGCCGGCGTGGAAGGTGTCGGCCGGACCGGCGAAGACCTCGCGGATGTGCTCGGGCCGGGCGAGCACGACGCCCTGGCCGGCCGGCGCGAGCCTGACGGAGAAGACGTCGCCGTAGCGGGCGCGCCAGCGGTCGGCGACGTAGGAACCCGCCGTCAGGAACAGCACCGTCTGCACCGCCGTCGGCAGCGACGGCCCCGGCGGCAGGCGTGCGTCGTCCGGCAACTCGCGCTGGGTGACGAATCGGTCCATGAGCGTCATCGAGACCTCCACGATCGGTTCCCCGATGTATACGCCCGTATAAGACGTCTGTCTAGCGGACGATAGGCTGGCCGGCGTGGGACACCGCGAGCAGCTGCTGGCCGCCGCCCGGCGGCTGTTGGAGGAACGTGGCTACGCCCACATCACCGCCCGTGAGCTGGTCTCGGCATCCGACACCAACCTCGCGAGCATCGGCTACCACTTCGGCTCGAAGGCCGGCCTGCTGAACGCCGCCATCGAGCTGTCGTTCCACGACTGGGCCGAGCAGCTGGCCGGGCTGGTCATGTCCGACATCGCGGCCACGCCGTTGCAGCGGGCTGCGGCCACCTGGGTCGCCTCGCTCGAGGCGCTGCCCGCGCGGCGCTCGATGCTGCAGTCCTACGTCGAGGCACTGGCACAGGGCCTGCGCGTGCCGGAGCTGCGCACGCAGCTGGCGGCGCACTACGCCCGGGCCCGCACGATGGTGGCCGAGCTGGTGGCCCACACACTCGGCGAGGGCATCCGCGCCGACGACGCCCGCTGCCGTGCCGTGGCGTCACTGGTCATCGCGGCGTGCGACGGGCTGGCCGTGCAGTGGTTGCTCGACCCGGACGACGCGCCGGACCCGCAGGCGCTCGCCGACGGTCTGGCCGCCGTGCTCTCGGCGTCGCTACCGCAGCCGGCCGGCGGGCTGACGGATTAGCGCCCGCTCGAGATCTCGCGCACGGCGGGTCGGACGTCGGCCAGATAGACCGCCGCGACGACGGCCGAGACCAGCGAGAAGATGCCCAGCACCGTGCCCGGGCCCGTCGGGCGCCCGAAGAACGAGCCGAGGAAGCCGGCGATGAGCAGGATCATCGTCCACGCCGGCTTGGTGAGCTTGTCCGCGGCCGGGAACGCGGCCGCCTTGCGGGTGAGGCAGTCGACGAGGGCCCACAGCCGCAGCGCGACGAGGCCCCAGAACAGCACCGCATCGGTCCAGGTGTAGAGCTCGCCGACAACGTCCACTCGCTCAGCGTACCGACGCCGGAACGGCACCGCCCCCGCTCGCGAGGCGGCCGGCACACACGACCGCCCTCGCTCCGCGGAGGCGGAGGGAGGGCGGTCGTCGGTGGTGCAGCGGGCCGGGATCAGGCCTTGGTGGTGCGCTTGGCCGGGGTCTTGCGCGCGGTCGTGGTCGTGCGGGTGGCCGGGCGGCTCCCCGCCGGCTTGGTCGCAGCCGGCTTGGTCGTGGCCGGCCTGGCCGCCTTCGCCGGGCGCGGAGCCGGCTTCGCAGCGGGCTTCGTGGCCGGGCGGCCGGTCAGCGACTGCACCGGCTTGACGACCAGCTCCTGGACCTGGCCGACGACGACGCCCGCGGTGTCGAGCACCTTGGCGACGCGCTTGTCGCTGCGCAGGTTGGAGATCAGGACCTCGGCGCGGTCGGTGACGCTCGTGCCGTACTCCTTGGCCTGCGCCAGGTAGGGCTCGATCGCGGTCTTGATGGCGTCGAGGTTGATCGCCTTCTCGGCGCTGGTGCGCAGGTCGGTGACGGCCTCGTTCGCCTTGTCGGCGATGCTCGAGGCGTTGTCGCGGGCGGTGCTCGTGTAGCGGGCGACGTACTCGCCGGCTGCGCCGGTGACGTCGTTGAGCTGGGCCTGGGCCAGGGCCAGGGACTGCTTGCCCTGGTTGACGGCCGTATCGGCGTAATTGCGGATGTCGCTGGTAATGGACATGCGGGTCACTCCTGTTCGATGCGGTGGGTGGTGGCGGGGGACGGCAGCACAGGCAGCACTGCTGCGTACTCGGCGTCGTCACGGCGTTGCTGGTTCTCGCGCCGGAACGAGTCGTAGATGTCGAGCAGCACCTGCTTCTGCCGCTCACCCAGATCGGGATCGGCGAGAATCGTCGCGACGAGTTCCTGGTTGCCCTCGCGGAACTCCAGGAAGCCGGCGTGCACGTAGAGCTGCTCGGCCGAGATGCGCAGCCCCTTGGCGATCTGCTGCAGGATCTCGGCGCTGGGCTTGCGCATGCCCCGCTCGATCTGCGACAGGTAGGGGTTCGAGACCCCGGCCAGACGGGCGAGCTGACGCAGGGAGACCTGCGCCTGCTGCCGCTGCTCGCGAATGAAGTCGCCGATGGCAGCGCTGCTGCGCTTGGCCTGTTCCTTGGGTCTCTCGGCGATCACCCGTCCACCATCGCAGGCCCGTGCTAGCTATTGCAAGCGGCTAGCAAGCGATGTCGGTCACGTCGCGAGGCCGCGGCCGATCGCATAGCCGAGCCCGGCCGCGCCCAGGCCCGCGAACAGGCTGACGGCGATGTTCGCCATGCCGTGGAAGCGGCCACGTTCCTCCAGCAGCCGCACCGTCTCGTAGCTGAAGGTCGAGTAGGTGCTCAAGGCCCCGCAGAACCCCGTCCCGACCAGCGCGCTGACACCGCTCGACGGGGCGAGGCCCGCGACCAGGCCGAGCACCAGGGAGGCGACGATGTTGACGCTGAGCGTGCCCCACGGGAACGGCGTGTCGTGGCGCCGCTGGACGGCGCGGTCGGCGAGGTAGCGGGCCGGCGCACCGACGGCCGCGCCCAGGCCCACCAGCAGCGGGATCACGACGCCGCTCCCGCGTCGGCGGACAGGCGTCCGGACAGGCGCCCGGGCAGCAGGGCACGTGTGATCGCCACGGCCACGGCGGTGGCGGCGAAGCAGAGCAGCGGCGTCACGCCGAGGTAGAGCAGCCCCACGCCGGGCCGGCGCGCGAGGAGCAGGTGCACCGTGTCGAGGGCGAACGTGGAGAAGGTCGTGAAGCCGCCCAGCACGCCGACGCCCAGGAAGGGCCGGACAAGGTGGTGGGCCGAGCCGTGCTCGACGACCCAGACCATCAGGACGCCGATGAGCAGGCACCCGGAGACGTTGGTGATCAGGGTGGCCCACGGCCACGCGCGGTCGGCGTGCGGCAGGGCCTCGGTCAGCCCCCAGCGGGCCTCGGCGCCGAGCACGCCCCCGACCGCGACAGCGGCCAGGACGGCCACCTCCCGGCGTCCGACGTCCCGCGCCTGAGCAGGGTCGTGCAGGTCGACGTCGGGGTCGACAGGACCCCGGGCGCGATCAGCCGTCACCGGCGGTGGCGCCCGGCTCGATCGCCACGTTCTGGGCCTCGACCGTCAGGGCAACATCGTCCGGGAGCGATCGTTTGATCACGGCGAGGGCGATCGGTCCCAGCTCCCAGTGGTGCACCGCAGTACCCACGAACCCGACCGTCCGCGCGCCGAGCAGTACGGGCGTGCTGGGCGCCGGCAGCTCGTCGGAGTCGCCGGACAGGTGCAGCAGCACGAGCCGGCGGGGCGGCCGGCCGAGGTTGTGCACCCGTGCGACCGTCTCCTGGCCGCGGTAACACCCCTTGTCGAGGTGGACGGCGCGGCCGATCCAGCCGATCTCGTGCGGGATGGTCCGGTGATCGGTCTCGAAGCCGAGCCGCGGCCGGCGGGCCTCGACCCGCAGCGCCTCGAAGGCCCACAGCCCGACGGGCTGCGCTCCGGCGGCCGCCAGCGCGGCCAGCATGCCGTCGCGCCGGGACATCGGGACGAGCAGGTCCGCGGCGTCCGGCCCGGGCCACGACATCCGCCGCACGAAACCGCCGCCGTCGAGCGCCTCGGCGCGCAGCGCCGGCGGAACCGGCAACCCGGCCTGCTCGAGCACGGCCGCGGTCTGCGGCCCGACGATCGAGAGCACGGCCCACTCGGGGCTGACGTCGGCGGGCTCGACGCGCTTGAGGAACTGCATCTTGCGCAGGTAGGCGAGCACGTCGGGCGCGGCACCGGGCTCGGTGTCGATCCACACCGTGCCGCCGAGCTCGGTCAGCTGCCAGTGCTGCTCGACGTGGCCGTGCGGGGACAGCACGAGCGCTTCGGTGGCGTCGCCGTCGCTCAGCGCGCTGAGGTGCTGGGAGGTGATGGTGTGCAGCCAGCCGAGCCGGTCCTGGCCAGGGACGACGAGGACGTCGCGGTTGCTGCGGTCGATCACGCCGGCACCCGTGGTCAGCACGCGCTGCTCGCGCAGCGGGTCGCCGTGGTGCCAGGCCACGCCGGCGTCGCGCCCGGTGGCCAGGACGCCGCGGCCGGTAGGGGCAGGGGCCACCGTCTCGGGGGGCGCCGCCTCGGGAGGTCGCTGTCTCGGGAGCGCGCCTCGGGAGCGCGCCTCGGGAGTCGCTGCCTCGGGAGTCGCCGTCTCGGGGATCGTCGCGTCGGGGGTTGTCATCTCACCGTGTTCATCGCGGGGTGCGCCGGCTTTGTTCCCGCGGCCTCGCCGGCCTCGCCGGCCACGCAGACATCGCACCGGCCGAAGACGGTGAAGTGGGCCCGGTCGACCACGAAGCCACGCTCGCGCTCGAGGTCCGCCACGAGCTGGTCGACCAGCTGCGGCTCGGCGTCGACGACGCTGCCGCACGAGTGGCAGACGATGTGGATGTGCTCGTCCTCGGCGGGGCGGTACGACGGCGCACCATGACCGAGATGCGCGTGCCGCACCAGACCGAGCTCCTCGAGCAGTTCGAGCGTGCGGTAGACGGTCGTGACATCGACCCCCGACACCGACTCGCAGATCTGCTCCGGCGTGGCGTGGCCGAGACTGCGCACCGCGGCCAGCACCTGTCCGCGCTGCGGCGTCACGCGCAACCCGCGCGACCGGAGCCGGGCGGCGAGGTCGTCGGCCGCAGGACCGGCCGACATCGGACGGCCCCGCAGACGGTCCTTGGCGGCCATGGGGCCCATGGTAGGTAGCCTGGCCGCGTGTCAGCCACGGGACAGGCCGTCCTCGCCGTGCTCGGCCAGGGCCTCGTTCCCGCCGATCGGCCGGTCGCGCGTGCCGACGACGCCGGCATCACGCGCGGCGACGGGTGCTTCGAGGGCATCCGGCTGCGCGTCACCGACGACGGCCGCACCGCGATCGACAAGCTCGACGCCCACCTGGCGCGGATGGCCCGCTCGTGCGCCGCCCTCGACATCGGCTTCGACCCCGCCCCGTGGCGCCCGCTGATCGACGAGGCGGCCACGGCATGGGCGGCGGCCAATCCCGGCGTGTCCGAGGCGGCGGTGAAGCTCGTCCTCACCCGCGGACCGGCGGGTGCCGACGAACCGACCGGGTACGTCTGGATCGCTCCGATGGCGGCCCAGTACCCGGCACTGCGAGCCCGCGGGCTGCGGGTCGTCACCCTGGCGCGGGGGTTCGACTCGGCCGCGTTCGCGGGTGCGCCGTGGCTGCTGGGCGGGGTCAAGACCCTGTCCTACGCGGTGAACATGGCCGCGCAGCGCGAGGCCGAGCGGCTCGGCGCCGACGACGTGCTGTTCGTCAGCGCGGACGGCTACGTGCTCGAGGCGCCCACGGGCTCGGTGGTGTGGTCCGTCGGCCGCACGCTGCTCACGACTCCCACCGGCGACACGGGCATCCTCGCCGGCACGACGCAGCGGTTGCTGTTCGAGCGCGCGCCGGCGGCCGGGTGGCAGGTCCGCGAGGCGCTCGGCACCGTCGACGATCTGCACGCCGCCGACGTGGTCTGGGTGATCAGCAGCGTCCGCGGCCCCGTGGACGTGATCGAGCTCGACGGCAAACAGCGCGAGCGCGTACCCGAGACCGACGCCGAGGTCCGGCGCCTCTGCGGCTTCTGACCCACCTCGCCTTCCCGGCCGGCGTGGTCGTGACACGCCGGCGTGTCCGCAGCCATACCGGCCGGGAAGCGGGGTCGGGAAACATCGTTGCCGCCTCCCGATGACGGTCGTACGCTGGCCGTACACGAGAGAGGAGGTGGTCCGAAGTTGATAGCTTTCAGGACGCGTGAGGTGGCTGCCAGCTGACCGCCACAAGCAACGGACCTGTGAGGCCAGCCTCCTGCCGCGCGCTTGTCGCGACGGTGAGCACTACCTGACAGCCACCCGGCCCCCGAGTCGTCGGCCCGTCCAGCCGACCCGTCCGAGCAATCCGACGGAGCCGACTCGGGGGCTGTTCCATTCTCAGATCAGGCTGACGAGTTCGTAGATCGGCTTCGAGTACCACGTGACCATGCCCTGCTCGTCCAGGAACGCCATGATCTTCTCGCCCATCCAGCGGCGCGTCTGCGCGTAGTGCGGGTTGCCGCGCGCCGACTTGAGGCCGACGGCCGGGTCGATGCCGACCGCCCGGTAGACGTGCGGGCTGATGAGCGCCGAGGCCACGCCGGCGGCCACGGCGGCCGACACGATGTTGGTCAGCACCCGTGCCGGGATGTTCAGCGTCGCCATCTGCCGCTTCACCTCCTCGCGGGCGAAGCGGACGTGGCGCGCCTCCTCGACCACGTGGATGCGGTTGACCATGCGCACCAGGGGCTGGACGTCCTCGTCGTTGATGGTCTCCCGCTGCAGCCGGTCGGTCATCTCCTCGGCCACGAGGACGGGCGCGAACAACGCGGGCCCGGTGGCGAGGGCCTTGTAGACCTTCGCGAGGTTGCGGATCAGCCTGTGCGGCCGGTACGTCGGGCAGCCCATCGTCTCGATCGCCTTGGCGAACATCAGCACGTGCCGCGTCTCGTCGCCGATCTCGGTGAGCGCGTACTGGGTGCGCGGGTCCTGCGGGTCCTGGTTGTAGGCCCAGCGGGCGAGCATCTCGATGAGGATGATCTCGAACCACAGGCCGGTGGACGCGATGCTCGCCAGCTCCTGGCGGGACAGCTCGAGGCGCTGCTCGTGGCTCATCCGCTCCCATAGCTCGGTGCCGTAGAGCGAGACCCGCTCGAACGGCAGGTACTTCTTGCCGTCCGAGATCGGGGCGTCCCAGTCGATGTCCAGGCTGGGGTCGTAGGAGTTGCGCGATGAGGAGTTGAGCAGCCGCGTCGCCGTCTTGCGGACGCCGTCCAGGGAGGCCGAGGCGGTCATGTCGCACTCCTTCGCGAAGTTCTTGCGACTAGGTGTACCACCTACTTCTACCCTTGACAAGCTGTCGCACTAACCGAGTCCGGCGGGCGCCCACTATCGTTCGCGGATGCGCACGGAGGGCCCGCAGACCGGGACGGCCGGGGTCTCGGACCCGTCCCGGGACGGCCGTTCGACTCGCTGGGACCCGCACCGGCGCGAGCGGCGGCAGTCGATCATCCAGGCGGCGATCACCGCGATCGAGCAGCACGGCCCCGACGCCCTCACCGCCCAGATCGCCGAACTCGCCGGCGTGCCGCGCACGCACGTGTACCGGCACTTCGACGGCAAGCAGGCACTCGATCTCGCCGTATCGTCCGCCATCGCCAACCAGATCGGGCAGCGCGTACGGCAGGCGCTGGCCGGACAGGGTTCGGTTCGCGAGATCATCGCCGCCTCCATCGAGGAGCACCTGCGCTGGATCGAGACGCACCCGAACCTCTACCGGTTCCTGGCGCAGCACGCCTACACCGTGCGGCAGTCGGGCGCGCACGTCACGGAGGACGCCAAGGCCGCCTTCGCCGCCGAGCTGACGGTGCTGATCCGGCGTTACCTGACCCTGTTCGGCGCCGACACCGCGCCCGCCGAGCGGATCATCGTCGGCCTGGTCGGGCTCGTCGACGCGACCGCGGCCTGGTGGGTCGACGCCCGCCACCCGACGCGTCGCGACCTCGCCGCCGAGCTGACCGACCGCGTCTGGTTGATCATCGACCGCAGCGCGCGCGAGCTCGGGCTCACGCTGGATCCGGACGTCGCGCTTCCGCCGCTGCCGCGCGCCTGATCAGCCGGGCAGCCTGATCGGACGGGCAGCCTGATCAGCCGGGCAGCCTGATCAGCCGGGCATTGAGGTGCGGCGAGTACTCGGCCCCGCCGGGCGCCAGCTCGGTGACGTAGGCGAGCGCGCCGTCGTGCACGGCGTAGAGCCGCCGCTCGCCGTCGACGTCCTTGGCGGTGGGGGTGCCGACGACCGACGCCGTCGCGAGCTCCCACCGCTGGTCCCCGGCGGTGCCCGCGAACACCAGCGACTGGCCGGTGTTGGACGCGAGCACCAGCTCGATGTCGTCCGGCCCGGCGCCGGGACGCCAGAACCCGCTCTCCCGCCAGGCCTGCCGGATGACGTGGCCGTCGTCGGCGAGCAGCCAGGTCCGCGACTCGTAGGCCAGGAACGGACGCCCGTCGTGGGCGATCACGACCTGCTGCCCGTAGCGGAAGTCCGTGTCGGTGGACGCGACGTGCCCGACACCCTCGCCGCGCCACCGGCCGACGAGTGGCAGCAGGGCGAGCAGGGCGTCGTGCAGGGGCGCGCCGCCGCGCAGGTCAGTGGCGTCAGGAACCGGCGGCGGCCCGGGGACCGGCTGCGTCACGGCTGAAGGGTCAGCGCTGGCCGGCGAACAGCTTGACGAGGATGTAGACGGCCATCGCGCCGATGGCGACGAACGCTGCGATGAGCAGGATCAGGTAGGCCGTTTCCACGCCAGCGACGGTACCCCGCAGGATCAGGACACGGCCGAGGCACGTCCGTGGTCGTGAAATGCACCTCCGGAACCGAGGCACCGGAGCGGGTGTCGCACCGACGCCGACGGCCCGGCGCGTATGTCGCGCCGGGCCGTCGAGCGGGTGTAACCACGGTCAGCCCTACTGCAGGGTGAGGGAGGCCTCGACGAGGCCGGGGCCGCCGGCCTGCACGGCCTGGCGCACCTTGCCGTCCTTGTGCAGCACCGACAGCGTCCAGTCGCCGGGGGCGGCGAAGAACCGGAAGTCGCCGGTGGCCGAGGTGACGACCTCGGCCGTGAACTCGCCGCTACCGTCGAGCAGCCGCACGTAGGCGCCGGGCACCGGCGCGTCACCGGTGCTGACGACGCCGTAGATCACGGTCTCCTTCTCCACGTCGACACCCGCCGGGAGGGACGGGGACTGGGCCGGGGCTCCGCACATGTCAGGCGCCCTTCTCGATCGGGACGCCGACCAGCGAGCCGTACTCGGTCCACGAACCGTCGTAGTTCTTCACGTTCTGGTGCCCGAGCAGCTCGTGCAGCGCGAACCAGGTGTGGCTGGAGCGCTCGCCGATGCGGCAGTAGGCGATGGTGTCGCGGCCGTCGTCCAGGCCCTCGTCGCCGTAGAGCTTGGCCAGCTCGTCATCGCTCTTGAAGGTGCCGTCCTCGTTCGCGGCCTTGCTCCACGGCACGTTCAGCGCGGTCGGGATGTGACCGCCACGCTGGCTCTGCTCCTGCGGCAGGTGCGCCGGCGCGAGCAGCTTGCCGGAGAACTCGTCGGGCGAGCGGACATCGATCAGGTTCTGCTTGCCGATGGCGTCGACGACCTCGTCGCGGAAGGCGCGGATCGAGGTGTCCTGCTCCTTGGCCTGGTAGCTGGTCTTCTCGCGGCTGACCGCGTCCGTGGACAGCTCGCGGCCGTCGAGCTCCCACTTCTTGCGGCCGCCGTCGAGCAGCTTGACCTGGTCGTGGCCGTAGAGCTTGAAGTACCAGTACGCGTAGGCGGCGAACCAGTTGTTGTTGCCGCCGTAGAGCACGACGGTGTCGTCGTTGCCGATGCCCTTGTCCGACAGCAGCTGCTCGAACTGCTCCTTGCTGACGAAGTCACGGCGGACCTGGTCCTGCAGCTCGGTCTTCCAGTCCAGCTTCACGGCGCCGGCGATGTGGCCGCCGTCGTAGGCGGAGGTGTCTTCGTCGACCTCGACGAACACGACTCCGGGGGTGTTCAGATTCTCTTCGGCCCAGTCGGCCGAGACGAGCACGTCAGCGCGGCTCATGGTGATCTCCTTCTGCGGATGTGATCAGGGGCGTGCGCCTGGCGGACGGCGCGGGAATGCGAGGCCGGACGAACCGGGCTGAGGTCGACGACGGACGTCAGGACGACGTTGTCGACGAACGGGAGCGCCGGCTCAGACGGCGCGACACAGGCAGCTGCCCACACGGCACAGGTCGACCGTGCGGCGGGAGGTGAGCAGAAGGCTCACCGGCAGGCTCGGGACGAGCGTGCTGCACATGGGCCGAGCGTAGCCGCCCGCCCGCCGGCCGTGCCAACCGGTTGCATCACGTCGTGGGACGGACGTCCCGTGGAGTGGGAACGCGACCGTGCAGCGTGTCATGCTGCCGAGGTCAGGACCGGATGGCAAGGCAGAGCAGGAACGCCGCCGGTGCCAGCAGGCACAGCGGGAGCAGCGCCGGGACGAGCGGACGCAGCACCCGCCCCAGGCGGAACTGTGGGCCGGCGACGCTGCGCAGCACGAACGTCGAACCCACCGCGAGCAGTCCGGCCAGCGCGCCCAGGGAGGCGCCGATGAACGCCGGCCGGCCGCCGGCGAAGTCCGTACGCCCGTGGATGACGAGGTACCCGACGGCTCCCCCGGCGGCGGCCGAGGCCAGCAGCGCGAGCATGCCGCGCGGCACGGCGCGGTCGAAGCGCGGCGCCGGCACCACCACATCGACCAGGCACCCCACGACGAGCGCCGCTCCGATCGCGCCGACGGCCCCCTGGGTCGCGATCGGCCCGCTGTGCGTGTCGCGCAGCTCGTGCCGCAACTGCACCAGCGCCGCCAGCGCGATCACCGCCAGGACCAGCGCGGCGACCATCGACAGCGATTCGACGATGCGGGTGCGGGCCGCGCCCCGCGACAGCTGATGGAAGTAGAGCAGCGGCACGGCCAGGCCGCCCACCGCGAGGAGCGTCCCGAGGCGACCGTGCGGCCACACGGAGACGACGGTGTCGGCGCCGCCGGCGGCCAGGGCCGCCAGCACGACGGCACCCTTGCGACCAGGCATCCCGGTGCCGAGGGTCCAGGACAGGACGAACAGCGCCTGCACCACGGCGACCGCGATGAGCAGGGCGAGCGCGCTGTGCCGCGCGGCCAGGACGAGGCCGCCGCCGGCCACGAGGGCTGCGGCCGCAGTGCCGACGAGCGTCGGGTCGACACCGTGGGGCGACTCGTCGATCCCGCCGGCACGGGCATCCGGTGCCGTCGTGTCCACCTCGCTCACGGCGCCATGGTCGCAGACCGGCGCCCGGCGCCGTCAGGAGCGCAACCGGCGCCGTCAGGAACGGAGGGCGGCGACGACCCAGTCGGCGATGCGGGTGAGCAGGTCGTCGGTGGTCGCCATCTCGGCGTGCGCCATCTCGGCCTCGATCCAGACCTCGGCCGTCGGCGCCGCCTCGGCCAATGCCTCGACGTGTGCCAGGGGGAAGTAATGGTCGACGTCGCCGTGCACGACCAGCAGCGGACGAGGGGCGATCGCGCCGATGACATCGGCCGGCGCCTCCGGCGGATCCTCCCAGCCCGCGGGATCGATGCGGGTACGGCGCAACAGCCGGACGGTGCCGCGGCCCGTGCGGGTCTCGAACATCCAGTGCACGATCCGCATCGGGCGGGTGCCCCGCTCCCACCAGGTGCCCGGCGCGCTCACGCTCACCACGGCGTCGGCGTCGCCGCCCGTGCCGGCGTAGCGGAGCACCGACGTGCCGCCCATCGACCAGCCGAGCACCGCCACCCGCACGTACCCGGCGGCGCGCAGCCAGCGCACGGCAGCGGCGACGTCGTGGATCTCGGCCGCACCGGCCGTGCTCGCGCCGCCGGACGCGCCG
This sequence comes from uncultured Actinomycetota bacterium, assembly GCA_963787985.1. Lineage (GTDB taxonomy): Bacteria > Actinomycetota > Actinomycetes > Mycobacteriales > Jatrophihabitantaceae > Jatrophihabitans. The sequence continues at coordinate 955,198 of CAWBEL010000001.1, forward strand.
TGCCCGCGCAGGTCCGGCGCCAGCACGCCGAGGCCGTGGACGGCGAGCCCGCGGCAGATGCGTTGCACCTCCGGGTTGCGGGACGAGCCGGTGAACCCGTGGGCGACGACGCAGCCCAGGTCGCGGCCCGGCGTGCCACCGTCCGGCGTCGCGGCCGACCAGTGCAGCGCGGCGAGGGCCACCCCGTCCGCGGTGCGCAGGCTGACCGGCACCGGCGGACGCAACTCCGGCGTGGCGGCCGCGGCCTCCGGCGCCCGCTCCAGGTCCCGTCGCGTCACCGGCTCATTGTCGTCCCTGCACCAGCGCCGCCGCGCGACACCGGAGAGACCCTCCGCTAGTCTGTGAGCGCTTGAGGGCAACGGCGCCCGCCGGGTACCGGGCACGTTGCCGGGTGCACGGCTCTCTCCGCAGACTTCGCCGCTACAGACGATCTGGAGACCCGCGTGGAGCTCATCCTCCTCACCGCCGCCGTCCAGCCGACCACCGAGGTGCTGCCCGCGCTGGGCCTGCTCTCGCACCACGTCACCGTGCTCCCGCAGGACGCCGGCTCGCTCGTGGACCGCTCGCTCGGCGACGCCGTCCTCGTCGACGCCCGCCGCGACCTGATGAGCGCGCGCTCATTCGTCCGGCTGCTGACCGCCATGGGCACGACCGTCCCGGTGCTCGCCGTCCTCACCGAGGGCGGGCTTATCGCGGTGTCCGGCGAGTGGGCCGTCGAGGACTTCGTCCTCGACACCGCTGGCCCGGCCGAGCTCGACGCCCGCCTGCGGCTGGCCGTCGAGCGGCGGGCGCAGGCCACCGACGGTGTCGACGGGCGCCTCGAGATCGGTGAGCTCACCATCGACGAGGCCACCTACACCGCTCGCCTCGGCGGCTCGGCGCTCGATCTCACCTACAAGGAGTTCGAGCTGCTGAAGTTCCTGGCCCAGCACCCGGGCCGCGTCTTCACCCGCTCACACCTCGTGCAGGAGGTGTGGGGTTACGACTACTTCGGCGGCACCCGCACCGTCGACGTCCACGTCCGGCGGCTGCGCGCCAAGCTGGGGGTGGAGCACGAGGCCATGATCGGCACCGTCCGCAACGTCGGGTACAAGTTCGTGCGGCCGTCCGAGCTCGGCCCGACCGGTCGCCGCGAGCTCGAGTCGGCCGACGACACCGCCGACGAGGACGCCGACATCTCGCTGAACACCAGGCTCAACAGCAGCCTGCAACTGCCGCGCTGACCCCGCGGAGCAGCCGCCTCGGCTAGCGTCGGGCGGCGTGGATCTGACGCTGTCGCCTGCCCGTCCCGACCTCGCCGAGGCCACCGCTCTTGCCGCCCGGATCGAGGCGGAGGATGGCGCACCGCCACTGTCGGACCAGGTGTTCGCCCAGCTGACCGAAAGCGACGGCGACACCGTCACTCACGTGGTCGCGCGGGAGGGTGACCGCCTCGTCGGCTACGCCCAGCGCAGCGGGGAGGGGCTGGAACTCGCCGCCGAGCCCGAGGCCGTGGCCCCGTTGCTGGACGAGGTGGCGGCTCCCCCGCTGCTGGTCTGGTCGCACGGGCGCCGCAGCCGCCTGGTCGCCGAGTTCGAGCAGCGCGGGTGGACGCGGGCCCGCGAGCTGTTCCAACTGCGTCGACCCTTCGACGGCGCCCATCCGCTGCCCGACCCACGTGCCTTGCCCGACGGCATCACGCTGCGCACGTTCGAACCGGGCCGCGACGACGCCCCGTGGCTGGCCCTCAACGCCGCGGCGTTCGCCGACCACCCGGAGCAGGGACGCTGGACCCAGCGCGACCTCGCGGCGCGCCTCGCCGAGCCCTGGTTCGACGCGGCGGGGTTCCTGCTCGCCGACCGTGCCGGCGAGCTCGTCGCGTTCCACTGGACCAAGGTGCACCCCGACGGCGCCGGCGAGGTCTACGTCCTCGGCGTCTCGCCCGCTGCGCAGGGGGGCGGCCTCGGCCGCACCATGCTGCTGCACGGGCTCCACCACCTGGCCGCACGCGGCTGCCCGTACGCCCTGCTCTACGTCGACGGCGACAACGCCGCGGCCCGCCGCCTCTACGAGCGCGACGGTTTCGCCACGTATGACGTCGATGTCCAGTGGCGGGCCTGAGACGGGTGTGACCTCGTTCACCTCCCGGCCACCGGAAGCCTGAGCAGCCGACATACGAAAACGCTGTGGCGTTCACTCCGCGTTCACCCTGGGCACCCCGCCGCGCCATTCGGCCCTCCTACGTTTCCGGCCGAAGGGTCAACACAACGAAGGGGAACCCATCGTGAAGCTCACTCGAGCTGCTGTGCTCGCCGGCGCCTTGGCGAGCACCGTCGCCCTCGCGGCGTGCGGATCGTCGTCATCGAGCAGCAACTCCTCCTCCTCCGGCGCCAGCAGCGCCGGCGCGAGCTCCGGAGCAGGCAGCGCCGCCACAGCGGCGGCGAAATGCTCGACCGGCACGCTCAACGGCGAGGGCTCGACCGCGCAGACCAACGCCATGACCTCGTGGATCAACGGCTACACCAAGTCCTGCAGCGGCGCCAAGATCAACTACAACCCGACCGGTTCGGGAGCGGGCGTCAGCAGCTTCAACGCCGGCCAGGTCAACTTCGCCGGTTCCGACTCTGCGCTCGACCCCACCAAGGGTGAGCCGGCCGCGGCCGCCAAGGCCTGTGGCAGCACCGCGCTGGACCTGCCGATGGTCGTCGGCCCGATCGCGATCGCCTACAAGCTCAACGGTGTCAGCAAGCTGGTGCTCACGCCCGAGCTGGTCGCGAAGATCTTCACCGGCAAGATCACCAAGTGGAACGACCCGGCGATCGCGGCCAAGAACAGCGGCGCGAAGCTTCCGGCGAGCGCGATCAGCGTGATCTACCGCTCGGACGCCTCGGGCACGACGCAGAACTTCGAGAAGTACCTCGCCGCGACCGACCCGACCGACTTCACCACGAAGCCGGCCAAGGACAACGCCGCGACGGTCTTCAAGGGCCAGGGCAAGGCGAAGTCGCAGGGTGTCGCCGCGGCGATCTCGAGCACCGAGGGCGCGATCGGTTACGACGAGTACTCGTTCGCGGTGAGCAGCAGCCTCACGACCGCCTCGATCGACAACGGTGGTGGACCGGTGGACGTCTCCAAGACGACCGCCAGCGCGGCCGCCGGAGCCGCGAAGGTCGCGGGCACGGGAGACGACCTGAGCCTCAAGATCGACTACACCACGAAGGTCTCGGGCGCCTACCCGCTCATCCTCGTCACCTACGAGATCGTCTGCTCGAAGTACAAGACCCCGGCCATCGGGACGTTCGTCAAGAACTTCCTGAACTACACGGCCAATGGTGGTCAGGCGGCGCTCGCCGGCCTCGGGTACGCCCCGCTGCCGACCGAGCTCCAGACCAAGGTGAACGCGTCCATCGCAAAGATCAGCTGACGCCCCACCGCGGACCAGCCGCCCTGCCGACCGCCCATGGTGGACGATCGGCAGGGCGGAGTACGTCACTACAGATGGACTTGCCTCATGGCGAAGCGAGACGCAATGACGGATCGGGCGACACCCCCCTCGGGGGACACTCCGTTGCCGCCACCGCGGGTCGGTGGTGAGTCGATCGACGCGGCGCCGGCCTACCGGCCGGACGCCGAACCCGGCCTCGACCTGGTGACCGGGCAGCACGAGGCCCGCAGCCTCGTCGACCGTGCGCCGGCGTCCGACCCGATCGCCTCCTCCAGTGCCCTCGCTGACGGGCTCGGCGGCGGCGCACCGGTGTTCGGCGACGGTGACAGCGGTTCCCGTCGTATCGGGGACCGCGTCTTCGGCGGCCTGACCCGTGGCGCCGCCGGCTTCATCATCGTGCTGGTCCTGCTGATCGCGACCTTTCTGCTGATCAAGTCGGTGCCGTCCATCGCGGACGACAAGGACAACTTCCTCACCTCGACGAACTGGTCGCCGGAGCCGGGCAACCTGCACTTCGGCATCGCGGCGCTGCTCTGGGTCACGGTGGTCATCTCGATCATCGCGATGCTCGTCGCCGTGCCGATCGCCATCGGGGTCGCGCTGTTCGTGACGCAGTACGCACCGCAGCGGTTGCGCAAGCCGGTGGCCTACGTCATCGACCTGCTCGCCGCGATCCCGTCGATCATCTACGGCATCTGGGGCGCCTTCGTGCTCACGCCGAAGCTGCAGCCGGTGCAACGCTGGATCTCGCACCTGCCGACGCCGCTGTTCCACCTGCGGCAACAGAGCGGCACGATCTTCGACGGCGCCGTCGTGCTGGCCGTGATGGTGCTGCCGATCATCATCGCCATCAGCCGGGACGTCTTCGACCGGACCCCGCGAGCCAACATCGAGGCGGCCCTCGCCCTCGGGGCGACGCGCTGGGAGATGATCCGCATGTCGGTGCTCCCCTACGGCCGCGCCGGGGTCGTCAGCGGCGCGATGCTCGGCCTCGGCCGCGCGCTCGGCGAGACCATCGCCGTCTACCTCATCGTCTCGACGGTCAGCCCGCCGTTCCGCTTCTCCATCTTCACCGGCGGCGAGACGTTCGCCTCGAAGATCGCGAACGGGTCGGCCGAATTCAACAACCCGCAGTCGACGGGCGCCTACATCGCGGCCGGCCTCGTGCTGTTCCTGCTCACCTTCATCGTCAACTCGGCGGCGCGGGCGATCGTGAACCGCCGGAAGGACTTCGTATGAGCACGATGACCGCACCGACGTCGAGCGGCCTGTCCTTCGCTCGCGGACGCGGCTCGCGCCGCGTCAAGAACGGCGCCGCTACGACCCTGGTCTGGGCCTCGTTCGGCGTGGCCCTCGTGCCGCTCGTGTGGTTGCTCTGGACGGTCATCAGCAAGGGCTACAAGGTCATCGTCCGCAGTGGATGGTGGACGTCGGACCAGGCGGGCATCAGTTCCGGCGTGCGCGGCGGCGGCGTGTCCGCAGCCATCGTCGGCACCGCCGAACAGGTCGCGCTGTGCACGCTCATCTCGGTGCCGATCGGGCTCCTCGTCGGCGTCTACCTCGTCGAGTACGGGCGCGGCGTGCTGGCCCGGGTCACGACGTTCATGGTCGACATCCTCACCGGCGTCCCGTCCATCGTCGCCGCCCTGTTCATCTACGCACTGTTCGTGACGACGCTGCACGGCTTCCGCGCCGGTTGGCTGGTCTCGCTCGCCCTCGTGATCCTCATGCTGCCCGTCATCGTGCGGTCGACGGAGGAGATGCTGCGGCTGGTGCCGAACGAGTTGCGCGAGGCCTCGTACGCCCTCGGCATCCCGAAGTGGCGCACGATCGCCAAGGTGGTCATCCCGACCGCGTTCACCGGCCTGATCACCGGAATCGTGCTCGGCGTCGCCCGCGTGGCCGGCGAGACGGCGCCGTTGCTGATCCTGGTCGGTTACGCCGGCACCACCAACACCAACCTGTTCGGCGGGTTCCAGGGCTCGCTGCCGACCTTCATCAACGCGCAGTTCATCAACTACAACACCTCGTCCGGCGCCACCAGCTACCACCTGGACGCCAACGGCAACCGGGTCGCCGGCGCGGCCGCGAACTACGCCCCCGAACGCCTGTGGGGCGCCGCCCTGACGCTGATCATCATCGTCATGGCCCTCAACCTCATCGCGCGGCTGATCGGCCGACGCAACAAGATCGCGAACTGATCGCGGAGCAGGAGCACACGTCATGGCCAAGCGCATCGAGACGCACGACCTGAACATCTACTACGGCAAGTTCCTCGCCGTGAGCGACGTGTCGCTCACCGTCGCGCCGCGCAGCATCACCGCCTTCATCGGCCCGTCGGGCTGCGGCAAGTCCACCGTGCTGCGCACCCTCAACCGCATGCACGAGGTCATCGCCGGCGCCAGCGTCCAGGGCAAGGTGCTGCTCGACGGCGAGGACATCTACGGCCACGCCGTCGACCCGGTCGACGTCCGCCGCACCATCGGCATGGTGTTCCAGCGGCCGAACCCGTTCCCGACGATGTCGATCTACGACAACGTCGTCGCGGGCATGAAGCTGAACTCCAAGCGGATGCGCAAGTCCGAGACCGACACCATCGTCGAGAAGTCGCTACGCGGCGCGAACCTCTGGGAAGAGGTGAAGGACCGCCTCGACAAACCCGGCGCCGGACTGTCCGGTGGTCAGCAGCAGCGGTTGTGCATCGCCCGCGCGATCGCCGTCGAGCCGCAGGTGCTGCTCATGGACGAGCCGTGCTCGGCGCTCGACCCCATCTCGACGCTCGCCATCGAGGACCTGATCCAGGAACTCAAGGAACGATTCACCATCGTCATCGTCACGCACAACATGCAGCAGGCCGCGCGGGTGTCGGAGCGGACGGCGTTCTTCAACCTGTCCGGCGTCGGCAAGCCCGGCCAGCTCATCGAGATGGACGCGACGGAGAAGATCTTCAGCAACCCGTCCGACCAGCGCACCGAGGACTACATCTCCGGCCGCTTCGGCTGAGCGGTAACTGACCACTACCGTTTCCTGATTCGACCCCGTAAGCTGCCTCTATTGATTGGCGATCAATAGGGGTGCTCGGTTGTTCAACTTTGACGTTCTCGTCATCGGGTCGGGGTTCGGGGGCAGCGTCACGGCGCTGCGGTTGACGGAGAAGGGTTACCGCGTCGGCGTGCTCGAGGCGGGTCAGCGCTTCACGCCCGAGACGCTGCCAAAGACGTCCTGGGACCTGCGCCGCTACCTGTGGGCGCCGAAGCTGGGCATGACCGGCCTGCAGCGCATCCACGTCCTCAAGGACTGCCTGATCATGGCCGGAGCCGGGGTCGGCGGCGGGTCGCTGAACTACGCCAACACGCTGTACGAGCCGTTGCAGCCGTTCTACGACGACCCGCAGTGGTCGCACATCACCGACTGGCGCGACGAGCTGGCACCCCATTACGCGCAGGCCAAAAAGATGCTCGGCGTCGTCACCAACCCGACCACCACGCCCAGCGACCTGGAGATGCAGCGGCTGGCCGAGCAGTTCGGCAAGGGCGACACCTTCCACGCCACGCCGGTCGGGGTGTTCTTCGGCCGCGACGGCGCCCAGGAACCCGGCGCCACCGTGCCCGACCCGTTCTTCGGCGGCGCCGGCCCCGAGCGCACCGGGTGCATCCAGTGCGGCGAATGCATGACCGGCTGCCGGCACGGCGCCAAGAACACGCTCACCACCAACTACCTGTTCCTCGCCGAGCGCAACGGAGCCGAGATCCACCCGCTCACCACCGTCACCGGGGTGCGGCCGCGGCGTGGCGGCGGGTACGAGGTCACCACCCGTCGCACCGGCGCCTGGATCGGCGGAACGCAGACGTTCAGCGCAGAGCACGTCGTGTTCTCGGCCGGGACCTACAACACCCAGAAGCTGCTGCACCGCCTGCAGTCGAGCACGCTGCCGAGGATCTCGCGGCGCCTGGGCTACCTGACCCGCACCAACTCCGAGGCGATCCTGGGCGTGCGCGTGCCGCGTCCGCAGCACGACTACACCGAGGGCGTGGCCATCACCTCGTCCTGGCACCCGGACGAGAACACGCACATCGAGCCGTGCCGCTACGGCAAGGGCAGCAACGCCATGGGACTGCTCAACACCCTCATGACCGAGGGCGGCTCGCGTCGGCACCGGTGGTGGCAGTTCCTCGTGCTCGCGTCGCGCAACCCACTCAAGCTGCGACTGCTCGTCCCCCGCAAGTGGTCCGAGCGGGTGATCATCCTGCTGGTCATGCAGTCGCTGGACAACTCCATCACGGTGCGGCTGCGCAAGCGCCGGTTCGGACGCGGCCGACTGACCTCCGAGCAGGGCGGCGGCGAGCCGAACCCGACGTGGATCCCCGTCGCGAACGAGGCGGCCACGAAGTTGGCCGAGAACGTCGGCGGCATGCCGGGCGGCACGTGGGGCGACCTGATGAACATTCCGATGACCGCCCACTTCATCGGCGGCTGCCCCATCGGTGACTCCGCCGAGACCGGCGTGATCGATGCCTACCACCGCCTGTACGGCTACGACGGTCTGCACGTCGTCGACGGATCCACTCTCTCGGCCAACCTCGGGGTGAACCCGTCGCTGTCCATCACCGCCCAGGCCGAGCGTGCGGCGGCGCTGTGGCCGAACAAGGGTCAGCAGGACCTGCGACCGCCCCTCGGGACGCCCTACCAGCGCATCGATCCCGTCCCGCCGCTCGCTCCCGCCGTTCCGGATGACGCCCCTGCCGCCCTGCGGTACGGTCCTGTCGGGCTCGGCATGCCGAGCACCCGTTCCGCCTGACCCCCAGCGCCGCTTCGGCAGACGACCCAGTTAAGGACCTTGCATGTCGATGACGGACGACGCCGGACAGGCGCTCTCCTCCGAGCAGCAGCACCCCCGCCGGCGCGCCACGCGCTTCACCGCCGCGGCCCTGACGGTCGGCGTGGCCGTCGCTGCGATGGTGAGTTCCGGTGGCGGTGCCGCCGGGGCCGCAACCCCGATCAGCCAGTCGGAGGGTCGTTTCCTCACCGGTACGGCCGCCGGCCAGAGCTTCGACTCGGTCGCCGCCCTCAACGGCGAGACGGCCAAGTACCCGGGTAACCCCGGCCCGAACCAGAACAACCTCTCGGGCAGCGTGTTGGGCCAGGCGCTCGCCTCGCCGCTCGGCAACATCAGCGTCCCGTTCCCTGGTGGCGTCACCTTCGGCGCGGTCGGCCAGTTCGCCCAGGCGGGCAAGGACGGCAGCGCATCGGCGTCCTCGGGCCTGATCGGCAGTAACGGGGCCATCAACGTCGGCGGCTCGGGCAACAGCGATCTCGCCACGATCGACCTCGCCAACCTGCCGGGCGCCGCCCCGCTCACCAGCCTGCTCGGTGACCTGAAGCTCACCGTCGGGGCCGTGTCCGGGCGAGCCCAGCAGGCCGCGTTCGGCAAGAAGCTGGCCGACCCGTCGGCCAACTGCACCGGCGGCACCTACAAGCGGGTCAGCGACAGCAACCAGGCCGGTTCGTACCAGTTCGCCAACCTGACGCTGTCGGCCACCAGTCCGCTGCTGTCGACGCTCGGTACGACGCTGACGAGCACCCTGGGCACGGCCATCTCGCAGTTCAACGCCGCGGCCGGCTCATTCCCCGGCGGTCTGGTCACCATCAGCGGGCTGCCCACCGCAGCGCAGCTGACGCAGGACTTCACGGTCTCCCTCGCCGGTGGCGGGATCACCGCCAGCCTGACCGACGGTTCGGTGTCGATCGACCTGGCGAAGATCCTCAAGTCCGACGGCCTGGACATCAACAACCTGTGCCCGAACACCTCGCTGCTGCCCTACCTGACCGACGCCCTGTCCGGGCTGCCGGCGGCCGTCGACGCCCTGGTCAACAGCCTGATCACCAAGCTGAACACCTCGCTCGGCGCCGTCGTCATCAAGATCGCCGGTGTCCCGCTGAGCCTGACGCAGCTGACGGGCCTCATCACTCCCGTCATCGGCGCCCTCACCAGCAACCTCGGCCTGGTCACCACCGCCCTGGACACGGCCCTCAAGCCTGCCGTCGCGGCCCTCTCGACCAACTTGCTCGACCTCACCGCGAACGCGCAGAACGAGTCGAGTGGGACGTTCACCGAGGCGGCGCTGATGCTCACCCTCATCCCGAACGGCGGGTCGTTGCCGTCGGTGCCCGGGTTGCCGAGCTTCCCGGGGCTCCCGGCAGCGCCGCTGAGCACCAAGCTCCGGGCGGCCGTGGCCAAGGCCGCGGCGGCCAAGCCGGCTGCCAAGGCGTCGTCGTCGGCCAAGCCTGCCAGCGTCGGCCAGCCCGCACTCCGTCGCGCTCGGTGAAGCTGGTCTCGGCGATGCGTCCGCTGGCGGCTCCGGTCGAGGCCGCGGCCGCGGGTGCGCCGGCCCTGGTGCTGAACCTCGGCCTGGCCGCTGTGACCAACAACGCGCCCACGTCGCCGACCACCACCACACCGACCACCGTGCCGGGAACGGCGATTCCGACCGGCGTCCCCGCCGGTGCGGCCGCGCATCAGGACAACGGCTCTCCCCTGACCCCGATCGCCCTGCTCGTGGTCGGGTTGGTGCTCGCGGCCGGAACGACGTTCACCCTGCGCAGCAGGGGCAGGTTCAGCCGCTGAGCTGAGCACCGCCTGACCGATTTCCACGACTTCGGCCCGCCGTCCGTTACGGACAGCGGGCCGAAGTCGTTAAGGTGGGGGTACGGGTGATGACCGTCGCGTCGGGGGACGCGGCGCGCGGTGGCCGGTCGAGCACCGTGGTCGCACCCGCGCGGGAGGGGAATCACGATGGGTTCAGCCACGCATGCCGCCGGGGGGTCCTGGGACGACCGCTCGTTCGGTGGGCGCCTTGCGGCGACGCTCGGTCATCACGCCACCGAACTGCTCGTCCTCACGATCGGCGCCGCGATCGCCGTCGGGGTCCGGCCGTTGCCCGGTCTGCTCGGCCTCACGGTGCCGCTGGCGCTGTTCGGCCTGGTCATCGCCACCTGGGTGCTGATGCGTCAGCACGACCGGCGGCTCTGTGAGAGCTGCATGGCCGCCATGCCGCTCAACGCCGCGGAGCAGGCCACCCGCTACAAGCGGCGCTTCTGGATCGCGCACACCGGCTCGGAGCCGCGCTTCCTGGTCCCGTACCTGGTCGTGCTGCTCGGGTCGAACTTCGCCATGCAGCAGATCGGCCGTCCGCTCTGGGCTGCGATCCAGCTGTCGATGATCTATCTCGTGCTGTCCCAGACGACGCACCGGCGCTTCCAGCCGTGGTGCCCGTGGTGCAGTGGGGGCGGCGGCGGCCAGGAGGTCGACGAGACCCCACCGGTGCTGCCGCACGACGACCACCAGCTGGTCTGAGGTCCGCTCGGCCGCCCGCAGAGCAGGTCAGCGGGCGGCGGGCACCGGTCCGGACATGTCCCATCCCGGACGGGTCATGCGCCGGTCGATGTCGGCGGTGCGCACGATCTCACCGCACTCGTCGCAGCGGCGTCCGACGTGCAGGGGGTGACCGTGATGGCTGATGAGCACCGGCGGTTGCTCGACGGTCCAGCGATCACCCCACTCGCGTAGCGCCTGCAGCACCGGCCAGAGCTCCCGCCCCGCCTTGGTGAGGTGGTAGTCCGAGCGCGGGGGGTTCGCCTGGTACTCGCGCTGTTCGAGCAGGCCGCCCGCGACGAGTTCGCGCAGCCGGGCGGCCAGCCGGTCCCGGGGAGCGCCGGTGTTACGCGCGATGGCGCTGAAGCGGTGGTTGCCGAACAACACCTCCCGCACGATCAGCAGCGACCACCGGTCCCCGACCAGCTCGAGGGCGGACGCGACCGAGCAGGGGCGGCCGGGCAGCTCCGGCGTGTCGAGGGGGATGTCGGTCGGCGGCGTCATGATTCAAGGTTTGCATATCAAACCGTGTGGGCGCTACCGTTCCTCCCATGCCAGTTGGAGATTCAAACCGTCGTCGCCTCGCCCTGGTCGTTATCGCGTCGGCGGTGTTCATGTCCAACCTGGACCTCTGGATCGTCAACGTCGCCTTCGTCGGCATCGGCAGCGACCTGCACGCGAACCTCTCGTCCGTCTCCTGGGTCCTCAACGCCTACGCCGTGACCCTGGCCGCCCTGCTCATCCCGTTCGGCCGTCTCGGCGACCGGCTGGGGCAGCGCAGCGTCTTCCTGGCCGGTGTAACGCTGTTCGTCGTCGCCTCGGCCCTGTGTGCGGCAGCGCCGAACCTGGTGATCCTGGTCGCGGCCCGCGTCGCACAGGCGGCGGGCGCCGCGGCGCAGCTCCCTGCCTCGCTGGCGCTGCTGATGGCCGCCGTCCCGGCCGAGCGGCGTACGAACGCCGCCCGCAACTGGTCGGCGGTAGGCGCGGTCGCCGCGGTCGCCGGTCCGGTGCTGGGTGGCCTGCTGGTCACCCTCGACTGGCGCTGGGTGTTCCTGGTCAACCTGCCCGTCGGGGCAGCCGCCGTCGTCGCCGGCCTGCGGGTGCTGCCCACGCCGCCGCCGCGCGAACGTGAGCCGCTGCCCGACCTGCTGGGAGCCGCGGTGCTGATCGTGGCCGTCGGGGCTCTGACCGGGGCGCTGGTCGAGGCTCCCGACTGGGGCTGGACGTCGGCCCGCGTGCTGGGCCTGCTGGCGGCCGCCGTCGTGGCCGGCGCGGTGTTCCTCGTCCGCTCGCTCCGGCACGCCCACCCGCTGGTCGAACTCCACCTGCTGCGCGTGCGGCGTTTCGCGATCGCCAACGCCGGGACGTTCGCCTTCGGCGCCGCGTTCGCGATCATGCTGCTGTCGAACTCGCTGTGGTGCCAGGAGGTCTGGCACTACTCCGCCCTGCGGACCGGCTTCGCGATGGCACCGGGGCCGCTGATGGTGCCCTTCGTGACCACGTGGTCGGCCCGGTGGGTCCGGCGGTTCGGGCTCGGCCCCGTCACGGCTGTGGGGTGCGTGCTGTTCGCCGGCGGTCTGGCGATGCGGATCGGCCTCGCCCACACCCGTCCGGACTACGTCCGCGACCTGCTGCCGAGCATGATCGTGACCGGTGTCGGCGTCGGCCTGGCGCTGAGCTCGTTCATCGCCGCGGCGGCCACGGCCCTGCCGGCCGAACGGGCGGCGACGGCATCCGGCACGGTGAACTCGCTGCGCCAGATCGCGTCCGCACTCGGCGTCGCCGTGTTCATCACGCTGCTCGGCACCTCGGGTTCGGCCGTGACGGGATACGACCGGGGGTGGTGGGTCGCGGTCGTGGTCACGCTGATCGCGGGAGTGATCGGGGCCGGGCTGGGCACCGTGCGGCGCGGCGGGATGCCGGGTGATGTCGGCGCGGCAACGGCCGCAGCCGACGCCCAGGCGCCTAGCATTACACGCGTGTAATTTCCAGCGACGCGCCGATCGATCCTCCGAAAAAGTTGTCAATCGGCGTTACCTGTGTGACGGTTGGTGCACGTGATACGAAAGTCGTCGCTCCGTGCCCACCGCGAAGCGCCGACGCACGCCGGTGCTGAGGCTCCGGACGGGCCCGCCGCGGCGACACCGCGAGCCGGGCCCGACCGGTCCGTCGCAGCTCCGGCCGCCGCCGGAAGGAACGCTGCGATGGGCCTGCCCTCGACCTGGGGACGTTCGACGTCCTTCTTCTCCGAATGGACCGAGCGCAATGCCGCCGCGGTCCCGGACGACGGGCCGGAGTGCGAGCCGCGTCGCTGGCCGCTGCGGGCGTCCGTCGCCGGCGGCCTCGTCGCCACCGTCGCGGCGGGCATCGCCCTGACGGGCGTCACCGCCTCGGCCGATCCGAGCGCGAACACGTGGTACCGCCTACGCACGTGCGAGTCGAGCAACAACTACCGCACCAACACCGGCAACGGGCACTACGGCGCCTACCAGTTCGACCTGTCCACCTGGCGCAGCGTGGGTGGTCACGGCTACCCGAACGTCGCGTCGAAGGCCGAGCAGGACGCCCGCGCGCTCATCCTCTACCGCGAGCGCGGTTGGCAGCCCTGGCAGTGCGCCGGGATCCTCGGGTTGCGCGAGGACTCCGACGCGCGCAGCGGGCGCATCGGCGACATCTCCGTGCACACCGGTGGCTCGACGTCGGGCGGCTCGTCGAGGTCGTCGGGCTCGACGTCGTCGAGGCCGGTCACGACCTCGAAGGGCGTTCCGGCGTTCCCCGGCGGCAAGCACTGGTACACCTACGGCGAGACCAGCAGCAAGATCAAGATCTTCCAGGACCAGATGCACAAGCGCGGCTTCTTCCCCGTCGGCACCGGCCAGTACGGACCCAACACCCGCCGCATGGTCGAACAGCTGCAGCGCCTCAACGGCCTCGTCCCCAACGGCTACATCGGGCCCAACACCTGGCGCCTGGCCTGGACGGGCCGCTACGCCGCGCCCGGCACCGGCGCGACGCCGAAGATCCCGGCTTTCCCCGGCGGCAAGCACTGGTACACCTACGGCGAGACCAGCAGCAAGATCAAGATCTTCCAGGACCAGATGCACAAGCGCGGCTTCTTCCCCGTCGGCACCGGCCAGTACGGACCCAACACCCGCCGCATGGTCGAACAGCTGCAGCGCCTCAACGGCCTCGTCCCCAACGGCTACATCGGGCCCAACACCTGGCGCCTGGCCTGGGTGGGCACCTACCACTCCTGACGGCACGAGCCACGGCCGTCCGCAGATCCCCCGCCTCGGTTGAGTGGCGCCCTACCGCTCGAGTGGCGAGATGTATCGCGCCACTGAGCGAGAAAGGCGCCACTCAACCAGAGGGGGCGGGGCGCGCCAACGCGCGCGTGGGCGTCAGGCCCGCGCGAGCGGTCGCACGGGTGGCTCGCCGAACAACGCCCCCGCTGGACCGTCCGGGAGGTCGCCGGGGTTGCGCGGCGGGTCGGGGCGGCGGCCTCGGCGCGCTGCACCGATGAGGACGAAGAAGATCAGCAGCATGAGCGCGAGCGCGGCGGCGAAGACCACCAGTGCGCGCAGCTGGACCGTGTTGCCCCCGTGCGGGATCGCCCCGGACACGACCGGGTCCGCCGAGACCCCGGCGAGGAAGACCGTGTCGCTCTCCGGAGCCGGCGACATCGCGTGCACCGCGTGGTTCGCGTCGAGCACCAGCGCCACCGACACCGCGTAACACAGGTTCCGGGATGCGACGGGCGTGTGGACGACGACGGCCCCGTCGCCTCTCGTACGGGTGGTGGTGTAGGTCGCCGGCGCGAGATCCGGGAACTGGGCGCTGCGGCAGCCGTCGAACGGGACGGGCGCGCTGACGAGGCCGACATGCAGCGTGCCGGCCAGCGAGTACGTGCCCACGACGGTGGCCGTCGCGGTCATGGGGTGACCCATCGTGCCGTCGTAGGTGTCGTCGGCGAGCGTCACCGTAGGCGCGACGACCAGCGTTTGCGTCCCCGTCCCGCCCGGCGGGGTCGTCACGACGAGCGAGTGGCCGTCGAGAGCGACGGTGAGCTGCGGCGTGACCGTGTAGCACCCTGTCGCCGTGACCGCGGGCGTCCCGACGGTGGCCCTGAGCCGCTTGTCGCGGGAGGGATCGCCGGCGAGCCGTACGACGCTCGACGTCCCGGCCGCCTTGGCGTGGGTCCAGTCCGTGATCGCAGTGCATCGCCCGTCTGTGGTCGGCAGCGGGCCGTAGGCCG
Source organism: uncultured Actinomycetota bacterium (assembly GCA_963787985.1). Taxonomy (GTDB): domain Bacteria; phylum Actinomycetota; class Actinomycetes; order Mycobacteriales; family Jatrophihabitantaceae; genus Jatrophihabitans. Next base: position 970,249 of record CAWBEL010000001.1, read on the forward strand.
TGAGCCGTCCGGTGACCGTCGCGCCGCCCGGGTCGTCGGCGGTGAGGGTCGAGCTCAGGACGCCGGGTGGGGCGACCGCTTCGGCCTGCTGCGTGAGCGTGACGGTCGAGACGTCGAGGAGCTGGCCGGGGCTGGCGTTCGACGAGGCGGTGACCGGCGGGGCGGCGCTCGGGATCGAGACGGCGGATTCGGTCGCGTAACAGCCGGGGCCGAGCGCGCCCGTCGTGCCGGCCGCGATGTCGCCGTCGCGGGCGAAGACGAACGTGCCCTTCCACACGGCCGGGGCCGAGGCGAAGTCGCTGGCGTGCAGGCTCGAGCAGAGCGCGCCGGCCTTCGGCTGGACAGGCCCCACGACGGACACCGTGCCCGAGCCCGGGTAGCTCGCCGTGCCTGTCAGGTGGACGGTGATGGCGGCGGCGCCGTGGGCGAGGAGCAGGGCCGACGCCGGTGTCGCGGTGACGCTCGGGTGCGGGTGCAGGTCGGCGGTCAACGTGCCGTGCGCGGTCGCGGTCACCGGCACGGCGGTGGTGACCGACGCCGGGCGCGTGGCGAGGGCGGTGAGCCCGATCGGCTGGCTGACGGCGGCGGTGATCGGCGTCGTCGCGACTCGCGGGGTGACGACGGACGCGGTCGCGGTGCCGTCGGCGCCGGTGGTGACGGTCGAGGGCTGCCCGGCCGCCGTCACCGTGACGGGGATGCCGGGCGTCGGCACGCCGGCCGCCGACACCACGCGCACGCCGATCTTCGCCGCGACCTGCGGCGCCGCGGCGGACGGCGCCGACACGGTCAAGGTGTACGGCCCGGCGTAGCGCTGCGCATCGGCCCAGAGCGCCGCGGCGTGGGCCCGGCTGGTGCCCTGCTGGCCCAGGCACGCGGCCTGCTCTGCACCCCCACCGGCGGCGGCCGCGACCTCTGCGCTCGTCTCGGCGATCTCGGCCGCGCTGCCGGAACCGTGGTGTGCGATCAGGTACGCGACGGGAGCGATCAGCCGGCCCGGGATGCCGTCCTGGCCGGGTGCGAGCGACGAGGCGGTGCCGTGCGCGGGCGCGGCGCCGTACCGGCTGCCGACGGCCCGGACGTCGCCGACGGCGAAGGCCCGGCTGCCGTCCACCGACCAGGCCACGAGGGGGACGCGAACGCTGCCGGGCAGCGCGCAGACGATGCCGCCGAGGTAGGACGCACCGGTGGAGCCCCAGGGCGCCGACGCCGGCGCCGCCACGGCCGGCGGCGCGCCGAGCCCGAGACCCGCGGTGGCGGTGGTAACGAGCACCGCAAGCAGCCGGCCGGCACGTAACCGGGCACGGCGGATGCGCGGGCCTCGCTGGGACATCGGGACCTTTCGGGGGACGGTCGTTCCTCGATCATGCGCCGGGCCTGGTCAATGGCTCGGAACCGCGCCGGAGGCAGACCCGGTTCTCAGCCACCTCGGAGGGTCACGGTCATCGCCGCCGACCTGCTGCGGTGCGGCGCTGCAAGAGCGCTGCCCAGCGGAAAGGTCGCAATGGTGCGTTACCGGCGGCTCACGCAGGCGCGAGGTTCAGGTCGAACCGGCACCTCGTCCAGGTGCCGTCGACGGCGCGGCCGTCGGGCGTCGGGCCGCTCGAGCGCTCGAAGTCGCGCAGCAGCGACTCGCGGACACCGAAGACGCTGTCGTGCACGACCTCGCCACCGGCCACGAAGACGTGGGTCACGAGGGTCCGGTACCCGGGCGCTGTCGCCTTCACATGCAGGTGCGGTGCCCGCATGGCCGAGCGTGCCGTCGCCTGCAGCATCGCCCCCACCGGGCCGTCCGTGGGGATCGGGTACGGGGTCGGCGTCACGCACCAGAATCGGTAGTTGCCTTCGTCGTCGGTGTGCAGGACGCCTCGGGCGCTGGTCGCGCCGCCGTCACGCTGGACGTCGTAGAGCCCGTCGCTGTCGGCCTCCCAGACATCGAGTCGGGCATCAGCAACCGGGTCGCCGTCGACACCGGTCACCGTGCCCTCGACCCAGCACGGCTCGCCGGGCGCGCCGCCGCCCAGGTCGCCGCCGAGCCCGACCTCCGGTGCACCGTCGACGAAGAACGGGCCGAGCACGGTGGCCTCGGTCGCCGCGTCGTCGGCGGCGTCGTTGACGGTGACGATCTGCATCGAAAAACCGAGCACGTCGCTGAGCAGGACGAACTCCTGCCGCCGGTCGTCGGTGCGGTGCCCCACGGTCGTCAGGAATTCGATCCCGGCAGCCCATTCGGCCTCGGTGAGGCGGACGTCGCGCGCGAACGCGTGCAGGTGCGTGACGAGCGACGTCAGCACGGCATGCAGCCGCGCGTCCGGTGTCCCCGCGAAGCTGGCCACCACCTCGTCGGTCAGCTGCTGTTCACGGGCGGTCTGCTCGGGCGGGATCACCCGACCAGTGTCGTCCGGTCCGGCCGGCGCGGCCAGGCCCGCGTCACGCGACCCGGTCGGGCAGCCCGAACCGGCCGAACGCGCCCACCAGCCGGTTCCGGTCCACGGCCTGCTCGGGGAAGCGTCGGTAGTCGGCGTCATCGGGTGCCTCGGTGGCCCTGACGATGAAGGCCGTGACGTCGACGAGCAGCCCGTCGCGCAACGTCATGATGTTGAGCGCGAACGGCAGGTAGGCCGACGCCGCGTCGTCCCACGCATAGGCTGCGAGCGCCGGCTGAGCGTTGGCACGAGTGAGCAGCATGCGCCAGCGCCAGGCACCGTTCATCGGGCGACTCGTGCGCCCACACCGCGATCTGGTCACGCGGGGCGTACCAGGTCTGCAGCGGCGGCATGGCGAACGTCGCATCCTCGGCGAGCAGCGCAGTGAAGGCCGGGACGTCGCAGCGCTCCCAGGCCGACACGTAACGCTCGACCAGCTCGCTGAGGGCGCGGTCGCCGAGCGCGCGCAACGTCGTCTGCTGGGTGCGTTCAGGCACCCGCTCGCTCACCGCCGCCCGCGCGCGCTGCAGCGCGCTGTTGACCGACGCCACGCTGGTGCCGAGCGTGTCCGCGGTCTCCTGCGCGCTGAAGCCCAGAACCTCGCGCAGCAGCAACGTCGCGCGCTGGTTGGCGGCCAGGTGCTGCAACGCAGCCACGAAGGCCAACTCCACCGCCTCGTGCTGCTCGTAGCTCGCCTCCGGGCTCGACTTGCCGACCGGCAATCCGTAGGCCTGGTCGGGGTACGGCTCGATCCATACCGAGTCGGCGATCGGGACGCCGGGCGCGGTTGTACCGTCGACCGCCGGCGAGAAGTCGTGCGGCAGCATCCGCTTACCGCGCCGGGTCAGCTCGGTGAGGCAGACGTTGGTGGCGATGGCGTAGAGCCACGACCGCGCCGACGTGCCCTCCTTGAGACCGTCGACGCCGCGCCACGCGCGGATCAAGGTCTCCTGCAGGGCGTCCTCGGCGTCGTGCACCGAGCCGAGCATGCGGTAGCAGTGCGCGTGCAGCTCGGCCCGGTGCCGCTCGGCGAGGGTCTCGAAGTCGGGACCCCCGCGCCGCTGGTCGTCGCTCAGGACTCCTCGACCACCATCAGCGTGTGGCCCGACGGGTCGCGGAACCAGAACAACGGGGGGACGGGGTCGCCCATGCGCGAGACCTCGGCGTCGACATCCACCCCGAGTTCCTTGAGCTGCCCGTGCGTGGCGTCGATGTCCGACGTCGTCAGCGTGATGCCCGTGATGACCGGGACGACGTCCCCGCTGCCAGGCGGCGGCGGGGCCAGGGCGACGCCCGTCCCGCCCTCGGGCGGGTACACCTCGATCCAGCGGTAGTCGCCGCCGAACGGCTCGTCGACCCGCTTCTCGAAGCCGATCCGCTCGTAGAACTCGACGGCGGCGTCCTGGGCGGTCGTGGGGACACAGACCAGGCTGATGCCGCGTAGGCCGGTGGTGGTGACAGTCATCGGGTGCCTCCTGGGACGTCGTGGTGATGACACCACATACGACTCGCGAGGTCACCCCAACTCATCGGTACACGGGTCTGCATCTGGGAGCAGCTCGCCGGCAAGCGTCTCGACGCCGTCAGGTGATGCGCCAGGGACACTCATCGCGCTCTGACCCCCGGCGTCGGACGACCCGGCGCTTGGTGCGGCCTCAGTCGCCGACGAGCGCGGGCTCGCTCTCGGCGACCGCAGCGCGCTCGGTCGCCGGGGCGGGCGCCGAACGGCCCAGGACGCCTGCTGCCACGGCGATGGCGGCGACGATCAGGCCTGCCGCGGTCCAGAACGCCAGGTGGTACCCGCTCAACAGCGCGTCGCTCGGACCGTGCCCGGCCACCGCGAGCTCGTGTGCGCGGTTGGACGAGAGGGTGGCCAGCACCGCGAGGCCGAGGGCGCCGCCGATCTGGGCCGTGGTGTTCACCAGTCCGGACGCGAGACCGGCCTGGTGCGGCTCCACACCGTCCATCCCCAGCCCGACGAGTGCGGGGAAGCAGGCACCGGCGCCGAGGCCGAGGAGCGCCATGGTGGGCAGCAGTTGCGTCACGTAATCGGCACCGGCGGGTGCCACGGCGAGCAGGGCCAGCGCAACGGCCATCAGGACGAGGCCGGCGAGCGCAGCGGCGCGTGCGCCGAAGCGGGTGATGATCCGCTCGGAGAACAGGACCGACATGGTGCCCATGCAGATCGTCACCGGCAGGAAGGCGAGCCCGATCTGCAACGCGTCGTAGTGGCGCAGGTTCTGCAGGTACAGCGTGCCGAGGAAGAACGCGCCGAACATGCCGGCCGCACCGATGAGCTGGATGAGGTTGGCGCCGACGAGGTTGCGCGAGCGGAACAGTGCGAGCGGCATCAGCGGGCTGCGGGCGTAGCGCTGCCGCACGACGAAGCCGGCCAGCAGCGCAGCGCTGACGGCGCCGAGCACGAGCGTCTCCGTGGCCAGCCAGCCCCTCTCGGCCGCCGGCTTGACGATCGTGTACACGGCGAGCATGAGCGCGCCGGTGACCAACCCGGCACCAACGGCGTCCGCACCCTGTCCGAAACCCTGCCCCTCGTCGGTGGGTACGAGCCGCAGCGTGGCGAGTGCGACCACCACGCCGACGGGCACGTTGACGAAGAAGATCCAGTGCCAGCTGATGGCCTGGGCGATCACGCCACCGGCCAGCAGCCCCACCGCGCCGCCCGCGGACGCGACGAAGGCGAACACCCCGATGGCCTTGGCCTGCTCCTGCGGCTCGGTGAACATCGTGACGATCATGCCGAGCACGACCGCCGAGGTCAGCGCACCGCCGGCGCCCTGGACGAACCGGGCGACGACGAGCATCTGCTGGTCGACGGCGAGACCGCAGGCGGCGGATGCCGTGGTGAACACGGCCAGGCCGATCAGGAAGACGCGGCGCCGGCCGAGCAGATCGCCCAGGCGCCCGGCGAGTAGCAACAGCCCGCCGAACGCGATCAGGTAGGCGTTCACGACCCACGCCAGCGTGCTCGGCGTGAAGCGCAGATCGGCTTTGATCGCCGGCAGCGCCACGTTCACGATCGTCGCGTCCAACACGATCATCAACATGCTGCCGCACAGCACGTAGAGCGCCAGCCAGCGGGAACGGTCGTCTATTGCGGTCGAAGTCGCCATGTCCACAGACGCTAACCTGGTTACTCCTTCTTGACAAGTGATTACTCCTGAATAATGACCACGTGGTATCGTAGTGCCATGGCCACAACGCGGACGTACAGCGACTCGTGCGGCGTCGCGCACGCGCTCGAGCTGATCGGTGAACGGTGGGCCCTGCTGGTCGTGCGCGAACTCATGCTGGGCGCGAAGCGGTTCGGCGACATCAAGGTTGGCCTGCCCGGCATCAGTGCCAACGTGCTCTCGCACCGGCTCGACGAGTTGGAGCGGGCGGGGCTCGTGTCGCGGCGCAAGCTGCCCAAGCCTGCCGCGGTGTGGGTCTACGACCTCACGCCATGGGCCCGTGACCTCGAACCGGTCATGCAGACGCTCGGCCGGTGGGCCGCGCGCGATCCGTTGCACCGCAAGGACCTGCACTTCGGGACGACCTCGCTGATCCTGTCGCTGCGCACCAACTTCGATACGTCCCTGGCCGACGGCGTCCACCTAGTCGTCGCGCTACGCCCCAACGACGAGAGCTACGTCGCGCGCGTCGCGCGCAAGAAACTGGTCATCGAGGTCGGCGAGGCGGCCGAGCCCGACGCGACGATCGCCGGTGACCCGCGCGCGTTCGCCTCGGTCACTTACGGCGGCCGGCCGCTCGCCGACGCGATCGGCACCGGCGAGCTCGTCGTGACCGGCGATCTCGCCGCGGCGGACACGTTCCTGCACCTGTACAGCCTGCCGGCCCCTGTCGGGCCGGTGGGGGCTGTGGCGTCGCCCGCCGGTTAGACCGGGACCTGCACCGTGACGAGGGCGATGTCGTCGCGAGCGACCCCGCGTTGGTAACTGAGGACATCCGCCAGCACGGCGGACGCGATGTCCGATGCCGTCCCCGTCGCAGCCGCCAGCTGGGCGACCAGCCGTTCCTCGTCGTAGAAGCTCTCGTCGGGTGCCTGCGCCTCGGTCACCCCGTCGGTGTAGAGGATGACGGTGTCACCGGGTGCGAGATCCGTGACCGCTTCGAACAGGCGCACCTCGCTCAGCACCCCCAGCAGCGTGCCTGGTCGCCCGATGCTCCTGACGTCGTGGTCGGCGTTCACCTGCAGCGGCAGCGGATGCCCTGCGACGCAGGACGACAGCTGCCACGTCCTGTTGCGCCGCCGGAAGCGCATCATCGCGGCGGTGCAGAACCGGTCGCCGTCGACCCGGTTCAGCGCGTCGTTCAGCAAGGCCAGTCCGTGGGCCGGCGACGGGTCCTGCATGGCTGCGGCTCGCAGCGTGTAGCGGGCGAGCGCGGTGACGACGGCGGCACCGACTCCCTTGCCGCAGACATCGCCGATGGTGACGATCCAGTCGTCGTCGTCGGCCTGGAAGATGTCGTAGAAGTCGCCACCCACCTCGGCGCCGTCGCCGGCCGGCCGGTACTCCGCGGCCACCTGCAGGCCGTCGATGCTGGGCACGTGCGGCGGGATGAGCGTCTGCTGCAGCGTCCTGGCAAGGGACATTGCGCGCTGCTTCTCGCGAAGCAGCTCCTCCTCGTAGCGCCGCCGGTGGGATGCGTCGAACACGGCCGTGCGGACGACGAGGGGACGCCCGGTCCCGTCGCGTTCGAGGACCGCGTTCACCAGCACAGGCAGCCGACGCCCGTCGGCGCAGACGAGATCGAGCGCAATCTCCCGGGCGATCCCGTGCAGGCGCAGCATCGGCGCGTAGTGCGTCTCGTGGTAGATCCGCCCACCGCCGGTGAGCAGGTCGACGAACCGCCGGTGTCCGACGAGTTCGTCGCGGGTGTGGCCGGTGAGCGCCAGGAAGGTGGCGTTGACCTTGATGATCGTGCCGTCGGGAGTGCTCGACAGGTACCCGCACGGTGCGCGGTCGTAGAGCGTTTGGGCGTCGTCGTCCAGGAGCGCCTCGATGAACCCGTCGACGACGTCGCCGTCACCGGCCGTCATCGTGGGACGGCGGCAGTCGAACTCAGGAACTGGTCGATCGCGTCGACGGTCTGATCCGGTGCCGACATGTGCGGGCAGTGCCCGGTCGAGTCGAGCAGCACCAGGCTCGAACCGGCTATCTGGCCGTGGACGAACTCGCCCACTGCAACCGGCGCGATGACGTCGTCGGTGCACTGCAGGATCAACGTCGGCGTCCGTACGCGGGCGAGGTCGGCGCGATTGTCGGACAGGAAGGTGACGTGGGCGAAGCGCCGCGCGATCTCGGGGTCGGTGCGGCAGAAGCTGTCCTCCAGCTCCTTCGACAGCTCAGGACGCGCCGGCTGGCCCATGATCACCGGCGCGATCGCCGAGGACCAGCCGAGGTAGTTGCTGTCCAGCGACGCGAGCAGCTCGTCGATGTCGGACCGGCTGAACCCGCCGACGTAACCGTCGTCGTCGTTGATGTAGCAGGGCGACGGCGTGACCAGTACGAGCGAGGAGAACAGTCCTGGGGCGGCTGCCGCGGCCAGCACGCCGATCATGCCGGACACCGAGTGGCCCACGAAGATGACGTCGTGCAGGTCCAGCGCCTCACACAACTCGACGACGTCGGCGGCGTACCCGTCCAGCGAGCTGTAGCGGGCCGGGTCGTAGGCGCTGAGGTCGGACCCGCCGGCGCCGATGTGGTCGAACAGGACGACGCGGTAGCGATCGGCGAAGCGTGGCGCCACGGAACGCCACATGTTCTGATCGCAGCCGTAGCCGTGCGCGAACAGGATGGGTGGCGCGTCAGCCGGCCCCAGAATCCGCACGTTGTGCTGCTCCGGCCGTCTCATGCCTGCACAAGGTACCCGTGCCGCCAGGTATCGACGAGACCTGGCTGGCGGGGATTACGCCCGCACGAAGAAGTTGGTGCGCCCGGCAGGATTCGAACCTGCAACCTCTTGATCCGTAGTCAAGTGCTCTATCCGTTGAGCTACGGGCGCTCGAACAACCGCATCAGTCTAGCCGGGACACGTCGTGACCGGGCACGGGGACATCCGTGCGGACAACCGCGGAGGCTCCGGGATTCGAACCCGGGATGGGCGGTTAGCCCAAACCGCATTAGCAGTGCGGCGCCATAGACCAGACTAGGCGAAGCCTCCAAGCGGCCCGGACCAGGCGGAGCCACCGACGGGAAAGCCTACAAGGTCCCTCCGGCGGCTCTCCACGCCGTTCCACGCTCGTCCGGCGCGATTGCCCGACCCACCTCAGGCGCGGCCGAGTAGGCGCTTGAGCCGGTGCGGGCGGACCAGGAACGCCTCCGCCTCCATCGCCGCCACCGCGATCCGTGGGAGGTCTCGGGTGGAGGGGAAGGAGATGAAGCGCGGCTCCCAGTAGGGGCGGAACTTGACGTTGAACCGGTACAGCGACTCGATCTGCCACCACCGCGAGACGAACACGAGCAGCGCCCGCCAGGCGCGCAGGACCGGCCCGGCGCCGATGCGTTCCCCGCGCTCGATCGCGTCGCGGAACACCGCGAAGTTCAGCGAAACGCGCTTGATGCCGAGCTCGCCGCACCGCTGCAGCAACGACGCGATCATGAACTCGTTGAGTCCGTTGTCGGCCGAGCGGGACCGGCGCATGAGGTCCAGCGACAGACCGTCGCGACCCCACGGCACGAAGTGCAGCAACCCGGCCAGCTCGCCGTCGCGCCGCGCCGTCGCGACGACACAGTCCCCGTCGGACGGGTCGCCCAGACGGGACAGCGCCATCGAGAACCCGCGTTCCACGGCGTCCCCGCGCCAGGCCTCCGCCGCGGTGCGCAGCTCGTCCAGCTCGCCGACGCCGAGCTCCCCGACGCGGCGGATGTCGACGTCGTAACCGGCGCGCTCGGTCCGGGTGCACGCCTGACGCACGCCGCGCATCGGGCGTCCCTCGAGGGTGAACTCCGGCGCCTCGACGATCGCCTCGTCCCCCAGCTCGAGCGCGGACAGGCCGTACTCGCGCTTGAACACCGTCGCCCCGACCTCGCTGCAACCCATGACCGCCGGCGTCCACCCGTACTCCTCCACGAGCCGGCGGTACTCGGCGATCGCACCGGGCCAGGCCTCCGGGTCGCCGATCGGGTCGCCGCTGACGAGCGCGACGCCGAGGACGACCCGGTAGGTGATCGCCGCCTTGCCGGACGGCGACCAGACGACCGACTTGTCACGCCGCAGGGCGAAGTAGCCGAGCGAGTCGCGGGCGCCCTGCTTCGCGAGCAGCTCGCGCAGCCGCTTCTCGTCCTCGTCGGAGAGCACCGCGACAGGCTCCTCGGGCCGCAGCGCGAACAGCGTCACGAGCACCACCGTGGTGAGCGCCAGCCCGAGCAGGGTGGCGTAGACGACGTCCCCGAAGCGTTCGGTACGGAAGTGCAGCGGCCCGTTCAGGCCGATGAAGGAGCAGAGGATCTCCTCCGTCCGGCCGGTGAGGCCCGGATGCCCGAGCACCTGATGCGGATAGAAGTACAGCAGCGCGAGGCCGTAGAGGTACGACACGACGGCGCCCTGGATCAGCACGCGCAGGGCGAACCACCGGCTGTGCGCGTCGCTGCGAGCGGTGAAGCGCGTGCGCGCGGTCAGCAGCATGACGAGCAGCGCCAGGCCGACCACGACCTCACCGATCCTGCGCTCGTCCCGGAACAGGTGTGCGAGCACGATCGCGGCGGTCACCAGCACGGCCGCGCGCCAGGCCCGGCGTTTGCGCTTGCGAAGCCCGGCGGCGAGCCGCAGCAGCAGCAGCCCCGAGACCAGCACGACGGCGGTGGCGGCGGCGCTGGCCGGCACCGGGATCACCTGGGTGATGACGTGCACGCGGAAGCGCTGACCCACGAACAGGGCGTCGACGACGGTGAGCAGGCCCAGCAGCAGGGCGATGGTCGAGATCAGTCCGGGCGCGCGGCGCAGATACCCCTCGCGGATCCGGTCGACTCGTTCGCTCACGCCCTCATCGTGCAGGAGTAGTTCTCAGCCGCCCCTGAGCCACACAGCGTCCCGTGGGTATCGCCGTGGTCCGGTCCTCAGCGGGCCTCGATGAGCGGCAGGAAGATCTGCTCCATGATCGTGGTGAGATCGTCCTCGCCGAGGGGCTCGCGCTGGATGACGATGCGGTAGGTCAGTACCGCGGGGATGACGTCGGCGACGGTGCGGCACGCCGCCTCGGGGCGGACCTCGCCGCGCCTCACCCCGCGGCGCAGCAACTCGATCAGGGCCTCGCGCCGCGGCGTCTGGAACTGCACGTCGATCTGGCGGGCCAGCTCGGGGTCGACGACCGCCTCGCACTTGATGGCCCGCATCGCGTCGCCGGCCGGGCTGCACATGAGGCCGGTGATGATGCGCGCGACCTGCAGCAGCGCCTCGCGGGTCGTGACCGTGTCGGGCCAGTCCAGGCTGATGCCGCAATCGGCCGGTTGCGGCAGCTGGGTGCACAGGGCATCGAGGACGAGCGCCTGCTTGGTCGGCCAACGCCGATAGATGCTGGCCTTGCCGGTCCGGGCGCGGGCAGCGACTGCCTCCACGCTGAAGCTCGCGTAGCCGGCGTTGCTGAGCTCGGCCCAGGCGGACTCGAGGATCGCGCCCTCGAGCGCAGGACCGCGCCGCCGTTGCTGACCGGACGGCGGGGTGGACGGCTGACCGGCGCACGTTCTCGTCGCGGTCATGTCGTTGTCATACCCCTCGTCCATCCTGAAGTCAGCGGCGACACAGATCCATACTTAGAGAACGGTTGCGTTTCCTAACGGTCGGTTCTACGGTACCCAGTAGTGAACGTCTCCGTCTACTAATTCGGTTGCGCCACCTCGGATCCTGCAAAGGACAACCGGCACCGCTCGTCCCGAACGGAGTTTTTCGTGTCCCACACCGACACCTCGACCGGTTCGACCGGCACGCATGCCACCGACAGCGGGGCGACGCCTCGGGTGGCCGAGCGCGGTGCCCGCCGCGCCGCACATCCCGCGCTGATCCTGCTGATCATCGCCGGCGCGCAGATGATGGTCGTGCTCGACGCCACGATCGTGAACATCGCGCTGCCGTCGATGGGCGCCTACTTCGACAAGAGCCAGACCGACATGACGTGGGCGCTCAACGCCTACACCCTCGCCTTCGGCGGCCTGCTGCTGCTGGGTGGGCGGGCCGGGGACCTGTTCGGGCGGCGCCGCATGTTCATCGTCGGCCTGACGCTGTTCACCGCCGGCAGCTTCCTGGCCGGCATCGCGAACAGCTTCCCGCTGCTGCTGACGGGCCGGGCGATCCAGGGCCTCGGCGGCGCCATCGCCTCGCCCACCGCGTTGTCGTTGATCACCACCGAGTTCGAGGAGGGCGAGGCCCGCACCCGCGCGATCGCCGTCTACGCCGCGGTGTCCGGGGCTGGTGCTGCGCTCGGTCTGCTGCTCGGCGGCATCCTCACGAACTACCTCAGCTGGCGCTGGGTGCTGTTCGTCAACGTGCCGATCGGCATCGTGCTGATCTTCGGGGCGTACTCGTTCCTGCACCACTCCGAGCGCCTGCGCGGTCGCTTCGACGTCATCGGCGGTCTGCTGTCCATCGGCGGCATGCTCTCGACGGTGTACGGGTTCATCCACGTCGCGCACTCCGGCTGGGGCAACACCGAGACCTACGTCGTGTTCGGCCTGGCCGTCGTGCTGCTGCTGAGCTTCGTGCTCTTCGAGGCCTTCGTCGCGAAGGAACCGATGATGCCCATGCGCATCTTCGAGAACCGGAACCGCAGCGGCGCCTACGTGATCATGTTCGTCGTCGGGGCGGCGATGTTCGGCATGTTCTACTTCGTGACCTTCTTCATCCAGGGCGTGCGGGACTTCAGCGCCCTGCGCTCGGGCTTCGCCTTCCTCCCGGTCGCGGTCGTGATCGGCGTCGTCTCGCAGGTGGCCGGCAAGTTCTTCGGACGCCTCGGACCGAAGCCGTTCCTGCTCACCGGGACTGTGCTGCTCACCGCTGCCTTGCTCTGGTTCTCGCGCGTCGACGCCGGCTCGAGCTACTTCGGCACGATCCTGCCCGGCATCATCGTGCTGGCGATCGGCATGGGCTGCCTGTTCGTGCCGTTGACCTCGGTCGCCGTGTCGAAGGTGGCGAGCACCGACGCCGGCCTCGCCTCGGCGCTGCTGAACGTCGGGCAGCAGGTCGGCGGCGCGCTCGGGCTCTCGGTCATGACGACCGTGTTCGGCACGGCGGCGCGCAACTACGCGGCCGACCACGCCTCGGTCATCGGCAAGGCGCTGGGACAGGTTCCGGCGGGCGATCGCCCGGCCCTGGGCGCACTGCTCGGCAAGGCCGGCAGCAACGGGCTGCAGAAGTCCGATGTCGCCACGTTCGTCCACGGCCACCCCGGCACGGCGGATTTCTTCTCCGGCCCGTACCGCGACTTCACCCATCAGCTCGTCGCGCACGCGTCCGGAGAGGGCTTCCTCATGGGTGCCGCCATCGGCGCGGCCGCGATCCTCGCCGCCATCTTCCTGATCAACATCAAGAAGGACGAGCTGCCGACCGACCTTCCTCGAAGGCGCAGCGGTCGGCGTCTAGGGCGCCGCGCTCAGCACTCGATCACGTTGACGGCGAGGCCGCCGCGGGCTGTCTCCTTGTACTTGACCTTCATGTCCGCGCCGGTCTCGCGCATCGTCTTGATCACCTTGTCGAGGCTGACGATGTGCGTGCCGTCGCCGCGCAGGGCGATGCGGGAGGCGTTGATGGCCTTCACCGCGGCCATGGCGTTGCGCTCGATGCACGGCACCTGGACGAGGCCGCCCACCGGATCGCAGGTCAGGCCCAGGTTGTGCTCCATCCCGATCTCGGCCGCGTTCTCGACCTGTTCCGGCGTGCCGCCCAGCACCTCGCACAGCGCGCCGGCCGCCATGGAGCAGGCCGACCCGACCTCGCCCTGACACCCGACCTCGGCGCCGGAGATGGAGGCGTTCTCCTTGTAGAGCACGCCGATCGCGGCGGCACAGAGCAGGAAGCGCACGACTCCGTCGTCGGTGGCCCCCGGACAGAAACGCACGTAGTAGTGCAGCACCGCCGGCAGCACGCCGGCCGCGCCGTTGGTCGGGGCGGTGACGATGCGGCCGCCGGCGGCGTTCTCCTCGTTGACGGCGAGGGCGAACAGGTTGACCCAATCCATGATCCGCAGCGGGTCGGTGGCGTAAGGGTCGTCGCAGAGATGGTGGTAGAGCTCGGGCGCGCGGCGGCGCACCTTCAGCCCGCCCGGCAGCGTGCCCTCGTGCGACCAGCCGTTGCGGACGCACTCGGTCATGACGTCCCAGATCCGCAGCAAGCCGGCCCGGATCTCGTCCGCACTGCGCCACGCCTGCTCGTTGGCCAGCATGATGCCGCTGATCGGCAGCCCGGTGGCCCGGCAGTGCGCGAGCAGCTCGGCGCCGGAGGTGAAGGGGTATTCGACCGGCGTGGTGTCCGGCGTGATGCGGTCCTCCCCCGCGGCGGTCTCGTCGACGACGAAGCCGCCGCCCACCGAGTAATAGGTCCGCTCCCGGATGACCGTGCCGTCGGCGTCGTAGGCGAAGTAGCGCATGCCGTTGGGGTGGAAGCGCAGCGTCTGTCGCCGGTAGAGCACGAGATCGGACTCGGCCAGCGCCACCTCGTGCCGACCGAGCAACCGGACCCGCTCGGTGCGCTTCACCTCGGCCGCCCGCGCGGGGAGGGTGGCCGTGTCGACAGTCTCGGGCGTCTCGCCCTCCAACCCCAGAATCACGGCGCGGTCGCTGCCGTGCCCGTGCCCGGTCGCGCCGAGGGAGCCGAACAGCTCGACCCGGACGCGGGTCGTCCGCTCGAGCTGACCGGCCTCGGCGAGGCCGAGGGCGAACCTGCGAGCGGCGCGCATGGGCCCGACGGTGTGTGACGACGACGGGCCGATGCCGACCGAGAACAGATCGAACACGCTGATGGCCATCCCGCCATGATGCGCCCGATGGGGTGAGTGCCGGAAGTTTCGGCGGGGCGGACCGGCACTTCTAGGGTGGTCGGGTGAGCGCTCCCCTGGTCCGCCGGTCGCCCGCGCACCACGCGCGCGTGGTCGCCACCGCCGAGCTGACGCCGCGCATGCGGCGCGTCACGGTGGCCACGCAGTCGATGCACGGGGTCGAGGTGAAACCCGGGCAGGACGTGGAGCTGCTGCTGCGCGAGGATTCCGGGCGCCGGGTCAAACGGCGCTACACGATCCGCCGCGCCCGGCCGGACAACGGCGAGCTCGACCTCGACGTCCTGCTGCACGGCAGCGGGCCAGGTTCGGCCTGGGGCGCGCACGCGAGCGACGGCGACGAGGTGGAGTTCCAGGGGCCGCGGGGCAAGCTCGAGCTGCGCCCGGCGCCGTGGCACCTGCTCGTGGGCGACGAGTCGGCGCTGCCGGCGATCGCCGCGATCTGCGAGGCGCTGCCCGCCGCGGAACGCGCCACGGCACTGATCGAGGTGCAGGACGAGGCCGACGAGCTGGCCCTCGACCGGGGCACGGTCCGCTGGCTGCACCGCCACGACGCCGAGCCGGGCGGCGCCGACCTGCTGGGCGCCGCGGTGACGGCGGCCCTCGACGAGGCGCCGGTACCCCCGCCCGAGGCCCGGGCCTACCTGCTCGGCGAGACCCGCGCTGTCGTCGCCGTACGGGCGCTGTTGGAGGACCGCGGCGTCCCGCACGACGCGATCTTCGTCAAGGGCTACTGGAACCGTGGACGGCCGGACCGCCTCGCCGGCCGCGCCCCACGCTGACGCCCCGCGTTGACGCTCCGCGCTGACCTCAGCCCGGGCAGCTGCCGGCGTCCAGCGGCACCAACCGCCCGGCCGCGGACGTCAGCACGTTCTGGGACGTCGAGACGAGCCCGGCGGTATTCGCCCACCTCTGCAGGATCTCGGTGGTCTCCGGATCGATGCACCACAGCGAGCCGTCCGTCCGGTCGCGCACGAACAGCGCGAACTTCCCGGCCACCAGCGTGAACCGGGCGGCGGGTCCGCGGCCGAGATCCGGGGTCAGCCCGTCCGGTTCGACCCGGGTCAGGATGGGAGCAGCCGCCGCGCCGTGTCCCGAGACGCCGGCGACCCAGACGGTGTCGCGCAGGGCCACGACGCTCGCGCCGCCGATGGCGACGGACTCCGTCCGCGTCCAGCCCGCGGCCCGAGACCAGTCCCAGATCTGCGTCCGGCCGGCCGGCGCGGACCCGAGGAAGATCAGCCGGTGGTGATCGGCGTCGACGGCCATGCTCGCCGTGTCCACGCCCGCGGGCACGTCCACCGGGGCCTCGAGCGCCGAGGTCTGCACGTTCACCGGCACCAGCTGCACGGGCGAGGTCCGCAGTGTCACGTACAGCTGCCCGTCGAGCACGCCGCCCGACGTCACCGGTGCGTGCAGGTAGGTGGCCGCAACCGTCCGCAGCGTGGTGCCGGCGTAGGCCTCGAGCGCCGCCGGCTCACCGTCACCGGGCAGCACCCACACGACGTGATGCACGGTGTCGACGACCAGCCGACCACGGGCGGTGTCGGCCCGGTGGTAGGACAGCAGGCCGCCGGTCGGTCCGATGGAATAGAGGTCCCGACCGTCGGACAGCGCGTACGTCTCGCTGATCACCGGGTCGGCCGCCACCGGGTCTGACGCGCGCAGGCCCGGCACGCGCCATCGTCCCGGGATGTCGACGACCGAGGGTTGCGGCACGGGCGCCACCGACGTGGCCGCGACCGCCTGCCGTCGGTGGGCCGAGTGGTCCGACACCGCCCAGACGACGATTCCTACGACGAGCAGTGCCGCGACCACGGACCCGATCGCCCGGCCGACGATGCCGGTCGGAGCCGTGTCGAGCTCGGCGTCGGCGTCGTCGACGCCGTCCGTGCCGAGGAACTCGACGCCGGCCATGGGCTACAGGATCGGTTCCGGCTGCAGGTCCGCGGCCTCCGGGTCGGAGGCCAGCGCGGAGTCGATCGCGGCGACGACGGCGGCCACCTGCTCGCGCGCCGCCCCGGTGAAGGTCAGCGGCTCGGCGAGCAGACCCTGCAACTGCTCGGCGGACAGCCCGAGGCGCGAGTCGGCGGCGAACCGGTCGAACAGGTCGTTGCGGTCGACGCCCTTCTCCCGCATCTCGAGCGCCACCGCGACGGCGTTCTCCTTGATCGCCTCGTGCGCGCTCTCGCGTCCGACGCCGGCGCGCACCGCGGCCATCAGCACCTTCGTGGTGGCCAGGAACGGCAGGTAGCGGTCCAGCTCGCGCTCGACGACGGCCGGGAACGCGCCGAAGTCGTCGAGCACGGTCATGGTCGTCTCGAGGAGCCCGTCGAGGGCGAAGAAGGCGTCGGGCAGCGCGACCCGGCGCACGACCGAGCACGAGACGTCGCCCTCGTTCCACTGGTCGCCGGCCAGCTCACCGGCCATCGAGGCGTAACCGCGCAGGATGACCGCGAACCCGTTGATGCGCTCGGCCGAGCGGGTGTTCATCTTGTGCGGCATGGCGCTGGAGCCGACCTGTCCCGGCCGGAATCCTTCGGTGACCAGCTCGTGCCCGGCCATCAGGCGCAGGGTGGTCGCGAACGACGACGGTGCGGCCGCCAGCTGGACGAGGCAGCTCAGCACGTCCCAGTCGAGCGAGCGGGGGTAGACCTGCCCGACGCTGGTCAGGGTGCGCTCGAATCCGAGGTGGGTCGCGACCGTGCGCTCGAGCTGCGCCAGCTTCCCGGCGTCGCCGTCGAACAGGTCGAGCATGTCCTGCGCGGTGCCGACCGGGCCCTTGATGCCGCGCAGCGGGTAGCGCGCGAGCAGGTCGTCGAGACGCCCGAGCGCGATCAGAAGCTCGTCGGCCACCGTCGCGAACCGCTTGCCCAGCGTCGTGGCCTGGGCGGCCACGTTGTGCGAGCGGCCGGCCAGCACGAGGGCGTCGTACTCGGCGGCGCGGCGGCCCACGCGGGTCAGCACGGCGAGCACCTTGCGCCGGACGAGGACCAGCGACGACCGCACCTGCAGCTGCTCGACGTTCTCGGTGAGGTCCCGGCTGGTCATGCCCTTGTGGATCTGCTCGTGACCCGCGAGCGCGGCGAACTCCTCGATGCGCGCCTTGACGTCGTGCCGCGTGACGCGCTCGCGGGCGGCGATCGAGGCGAGGTCCACGGCGTCCACGCCGCGGTCGACGACCTGCTGGTAGGACTCGACGGCACCGTCCGGCACGGGCACGCCGAGTTCGGCCTGCGCCCGCAGGACGGCCAGCCAGAGCTGACGTTCCAGCACCACCTTGTGCGCCGGCGACCAGACGGCGGCCATGTCACTCGACGCGTAGCGCCCGGCGAGGACGTTGGGGATGGCGGGCTTCACGACACCATTGTCCCGCACCACCCGCGGCGCAGTCAGGCCAGGACGAGCAGGTCGGCATCGTCGGCAACCCGGCTCACCGTCTGCACGCCGGGCAGGGCACGTCCGGGGCCGGTGACCGCGATCGTGACGGTCAGGCCGTGGGTGCGGCGGGTGAAGGAGAAGCGCCCGAAGTGGGCGTCGCCGTCGTAGATCGTGCCGGACGGGTCGGCGGAGCTGGGCTGGGCGATGTCGATCGACAGCTGGACGGTGCCGTTCGTGGTGGTGATGGTGCCGTCGGCCCGGCGGGTGAGCAGGTACGGCGTGTGGGTGTCGTCGACCACGACGACGGTGCGCGACGAAGCGATGTGCACGCCGGGGAACGCCGTTCGCAGCGCGGCGAGGGCGGCGTGCGGCAGCACGACGATGTACTCGCAGAGCACCCGTTGCCGGCAGGCGGTGGTGGCATTCGGCGGCGGGATCACCGGTTCGGGTGTGGACGGGCTGGACGAGGCGCTGCTGCTGGGCGCCGCCACGGCGTGCCCGTCGTCGCTGGTCGACGCCCGCACGATCGCGCCCACGAGCACGGCGGCCGCCAGGGCGCCGGCAGCGACGGTGGCCCGGCTGCGCCGCCCGGTGCGGCTGCGGTGTTCGTGCGCTTGCCCGCCCGGCTCGTCGGCCCCGGGCAGCTCGTCGCCGGGGTCCTGCTCCGGCGTGAGGAATTCGACGCCGGCCATGACGCCAGCGTAGGCGGGACGGTGACCGGCCGCGGCCGGCTCGGCTCAGGTGGCGACGGCCAACCGGGCGTCGCCGGCCAGCCCGGCCACGGTGGCGGTGCCGGGTACCCGGCCTGGAGTGCCGGTGACGGTGACGGCGACCGCGAGGCCGTCGCGCAGGGTGGTGGCGTAGACGACCCGTTGGCGGCCCTGCGTGTCGACGCCGCGCCGCGGGTCGTCGTGGTCGTTGGCCTGGTGCAACGACACGCGCAGCCGCAACGCACCTGCCGTGGCAATGACCATGCGGTTCACGACCGTCTCAGCCGGCACGTCGACGTCGGTCAGGATCGTCGTGCTCGAAACGACCTGCACCGTCGGGAACCGCTCGCGCAGCGCCTGCACGAACGCCGGTGGCAGCGACACCGCGACGCGGCAGCCACTCGGCGAGCTGCACTCGATCGTGCGGACCGGTGAGATCGACGCCGGCGCAGGAGTGGTATCGCCGATGCTGTGACCGCCATGGGCCCCCTCGGGCGCGCCGGTGGAGCCGGGCACCGTCACGCGGCCGGAGGCGATCGGCGTGCCGAAGTGGTCGGGCCGGTTGGCGCCGGACGGCTGTTCCGGCGCGATCGGGTTGGTGCCGGTGTCCGGCGCCGCGACCGGGTGCGCGCCACCGCCGGAGTGGACGAGCGCGAAGACGACGGCCGCGGCGACCACGGCCAGTCCACCGGCGATCAGTGGTCCACGGCGATTCGGGCGACGACTCGGGCGGCGCCGGCGTGGATCGACGACCAGTTCCTCGTCGGCCTCGTCGCCGGATTCCGGCGAGAGGAACTCGATGCCCGGCACGACGCCAGCGTAGGTCCGGACGTGTCGCCTCGCTCGCGCTCGTCGCGAGCGTCCTACCCCGCCACCAGCACCCGCGGGTCGGCGGCCAGCCGGACCAGCGGCGGCAGGGGTTGCTGCACGCCCGACCGCGTCCGGACCTCGACCCGCACCAGCCACTGCAACCGCGGCGATTCGTAGTAGGTCGTGTTGCTGCCGCCGTCGTCGCGCGAGCCACCCGAGGTGCCGTCGCCGGCGGCGTGCGCCTCGATGCGCAGCGTGATCTGCCGGCCGGGCGCGGCCGCCTCGATCTCGCGGTACCAGAGCGCGCCGGCCTTCCCGTTGTGCACCAGGCGCACCGTCTCGGCGACGCCGGAGCGGGCCCCGGGGAAGGCGTCCGCGATCGCCGCCGACACCGCGCCCGGCGCGCTCGCCGCCGTGACGCACCGCTGACCCGGGCAGGCCGTGGCGTCGCCCGCCGCGCGGGCCCGCAACCCGGGGGCGGCGACGTCGGCGGAGCGGACGGGCGCCGTCGCGGTGGCCGTGGCCGTGCGGGAGCTCGAGCTGTGCCCGGACGGCGTCGTGGCGTGGTGGGACACGAGCCGGACGACGCCGAGCGCCGCGATCAGGCCGACGGCGCCAAGGAGGACGTCGCGGCGGACCCGCCGGGTGCTGCCAGGGGCGCCGGGACGCTCGTCGAGCTCCTCGTCCGGCTCGGGCATCGGCCCAGCGTAGGTCGCGGCCGGTGGGTCAGACGGTGACGGTGCCCTCGGCGGCCCGCTGCGCGATGTCGTGCCGGTACTGCCCGCCCGGCAGGTCGATCGAGGCCATCAGCTCGTAGGCACGCCGGCGAGCCTCGTCCACCGTCGCCCCGACCGCGGTGGCCGAGAGCACCCGGCCGCCGGCGGACACCACGGCGCCGTCGTCCCGGCGGCGCGTGCCGGCGTGAATCACCCCCGGCTGCTCGGATCCGGTGATCACGTCGCCGGTGCGCGGCGTGCCGGGGTAGCCGGCCGCGGCGAGCACGACGGTCACGGCGGCGCCGTCGTGCCAGCGCAGCGGCGGGTGCTCGGCCAGCGTGCCGGCGGCGGCCGCGTGCAGCAGCGCGCCCAGGGGCGACTCGAGCAGGGCGAGCACCACCTGCGTCTCGGGGTCGCCGAAGCGGGCGTTGAACTCGACGACCCTCGGCCCGCGGGACGTGATCGCCAGTCCGACGTAGAGCAACCCGGCGAACGGCGTCCCGCGCGCTTCCATCTCGGCCACCGTCGGGCGCGCCACGGTCGCCACGATGTCGTCGGCGAGCTCGTCCGGCAGCCAGGCGAGCGGGGCGTAGGCACCCATGCCCCCGGTGTTCGGTCCGGTGTCGCCGTCGCCGATGCGCTTGAAGTCCTGGGCCGGGACGAGCGGCACGACCGCCGACCCGTCCGTGACGCAGAACAACGACACCTCCGGGCCGTCCAGGTACTCCTCGACGAGGACGCTGCCGCAGGCGGCGGCGTGGGCCAGCGCGGCGTCGCGGTCGTCGGTCACGACCACGCCCTTGCCGGCGGCCAGCCCGTCGTCCTTCACCACGTACGGCGGGCCGAACTCGTCGAGCGCCTCCGCGACCTGCTCGCGGGTGACGCAGATGCGCGCCGCGGCCGTGGGCACGCCGGCGGCCGCCATGACGTCCTTCGCGAACGCCTTGCTGCCCTCGAGCCGTGCCGCGGCGGCGGACGGCCCGAAGCAGGCGATGCCGGCCGCGCGCACCGCGTCCGCGACCCCGGCCACGAGCGGCGCCTCCGGGCCGATCACGACCAGGTCGGCCTGCACCTCGCGGGCGAGACCGGCGACGGCGGACGGGTCGGTGGCGTCGACGCCGCGTTGCTCGGCGACCGCGGCGGTACCGGCGTTGCCGGGCGCGCAGACCAGCGCGGTGACGGCCGGATCGGCGGCGAGCGAGAGACACAGGGCGTGCTCGCGGGCACCGGACCCGACGACGAGGACTCGCACGGGACGCGAGCCTAGCGAGCCCGGCCCTGCGCGCGTCAGGACGTGCGGACGGCCACGACCCCGGCGAGCGTCGGCACCACCACGTCCCGGCCCGTGAGGGCGGGTGTGGCGAAGCGGCTCGTCGGGCCGACCGCGATCGACGAGCGCACCTTTCCGGTCGACGGGTCGAGCGCGTAGAGGCGGCCGGAGTTCGGGTCCAGCGACCAGACGCGACCGCCGCCGACGACGGGCGACCCGGTGATCGACGACGACGCGTGCCACCGCACCGTCATGTGGCCCTTGCTGCTGATGCTGACCGCGCGGACGCCGTCGGTGCAGGGCACGTAGACGGTGCTGCCGACCACCGCGGTGCCGCCGAACGAGCGGCACAGCGACGCCGAGCTGACCTGACCGCCGATGCCGCCGAGGTGCGACTGGCGCAGCACGTAGGCCGTCCCGGACTTGCCGGCCTGGAAGATCCACGGGCCGACGAGCGCCGGGCCCTGCGAGCCGAGGTCCTTGTCCGCGTCGTTGTCGGTCGGCCACGTGCGCGGGGAGTACGAATCGAGCAGCGCCGGCTTCGTGCTGATCTTGAGCACCGAGTCGCTGTGGTCGTAGGGGTCGCCGACGCCCGAGGCGCCGTTGCCGACCGCAACGAACAGGTGGCCGGCGGCGTCGGTGGCCGGGCCCGGGGGCGTCCAGATACCGGCTTCGCGCGCGGTGGGCACGGTGTAGGACCGCGTCGCGCCCTTGCCGGTGACGGGGATCCCGACGAGGCGTCCCTTGTAGTTGCCGCAGTCGCCGGCCATGCCGCCGAACGGCACCCACACGGTGTGGCCGGACACCGTCAGCCCGCCGCGCTCCTGCATGGCGTTCGTCTGCACGCCAGCGACGTCCAGCCCGCGGCGGAACGTGATCTTGCCGGTGTGCAGGTTGAGCGCGACCAGGTGGTGACGCACCGGCTTGGTCAGCTCGGCCGCGACGTAGACGTTGCCGCCGTAGTAGACGGGCGTGCCGGTGACGCCGAGCGGGTCGACGTTGCCGCACGGGCGCTCGCTCTGCGGCGACGGCGTGCCGAGGTGCGCCTTCCACAGCTGCTTGTAGGAGGAGTTGAAGGCGTAGACGGTGTCGTGCTCGGTGGCGACGACCGTGATGCCGTCGACGACGATGGGCGAGGCGTAGACGGCGCCGTCCAGTTTGAGCGACCCGACCGTGCGCATGCTGCCGCGGACGGCCGGCATGTGCGGCGCGTACCCGGAGTGGGCCCGGTTGCCGTGATAGATCGGCCAGCTCGGCGCGACCGAACCCGCGCTGCGGCCCGCAGGAGCGGTGGCCGGAGCGGTCGCGTCGCCACCTGACGAGGAACTGCTGCACGCGGCCAGCGTGGCGACCGCGAGAACGACGAGCAGGACGCGACGGGGGATCGCAGGCATGCGGCCAGTGTGCGCCCGTTTCGGGCGAAAATCGATCAAACCCGATCCGCTGCTCAGTGGCCCGTCTCGCTCCGCAAGCGTCGCTCAGTCCAGCAGGTCGCGCACCGCGATCGTCTCGTCCCGCCCGGGGCCGACTCCGATGGCCGAGATCGGCGCTTTGATCATCTTCTCGAGCGCGGAGACGTAGTCGCGCGCGTTGCGCGGCAGGTCGTCCAGGCTGCGGGCCTGCGAGATGTCCTCCGTCCAGCCCGGGAAGGTCTCGTAGATCGGCACGGCGCGGTCGAAGTCGGCCTGGTTCATCGGCAGCTCGTCGTGCCGCACGCCGTCGACGTCGTAGGCGACACAGACCGGCACCTCGTCCATGCCCGTCAGCACGTCGAGCTTGGTGAGGACGAAGTCGGTGACGCCGTTGATGCGCGTCGCGTAGCGCCCGATGACCGCATCGAACCAGCCGCAGCGACGCGGGCGGCCGGTGGTCGTGCCGAACTCGGCACCGTTGTTACGCAGGATCTCGCCCTTGGCGTCGACCAGCTCCGTCGGGAACGGGCCCTCGCCGACCCGGGTCGTGTAGGCCTTGATCACGGCGATGACGCTGCTGATGCGCGTCGGCGGGATGCCGCTGCCGGTGCACGCACCGCCCGCCGTCGCGCTCGACGACGTGACGAACGGGTACGTGCCGTGGTCGACGTCGAGCAACGTGGCCTGGCCCGCCTCGAGCACGATCGTCTCGCCACGGTCGAGCATCTGCTCCAGCAGCAGCGAGGTGTCGGCGACCATCGGGCGCAGCCGTTCGGCGTAGGACGACAGCTCTTCGACGACGGCGTCCACGTCGAAGGCCTTGCGGTTGTAGATCTTGACCAGCACCTGGTTCTTCAGGCTCAGGGCGCCGGTGACCTTCGCGTGCAGGACCTCCGGGTCGAACAGGTCCTGCACGCGGATGCCGATGCGCGACATCTTGTCGGCGTAGGTCGGGCCGATGCCGCGTCCGGTCGTACCGATCTTGGACTTGCCGAGGAAACGTTCGGTGACCTGGTCGAGCGTGCGGTTGTACGGCGCGATGACGTGGGCCGAACCGCTGACGACGAGCCTGGACGTGTCGACGCCACGCGCGTCCAGGCCGTCGATCTCCTCGAACAGCACGCCGAGGTCGATGACGACCCCGTTGCCGATGACCGGGATGCAGCCGGGCGTGAGGATGCCGGACGGCAGCAGGTGCAGCGCGTACTTCTGCTTCTGTTCCCCCGAGCCGATGACGATGGTGTGCCCGGCATTGTTGCCGCCGTTGAACTTGACGACGGCGTCGACGCGCGAACCGAGCAGATCGGTGGCCTTGCCCTTGCCTTCGTCGCCCCACTGGGCGCCGACCAGAACGATCGCGGGCACGTCGCACCTCTTCTCGTGACGGCGGCGGGCCCGAGCGGGGCCCCGAGAAGGGTAGACGACCCGCCCGTACGGTGGCCGCATGCCGAGGTTGCTGCCCGCGGAGCTGCCCGATGTCGAGGTCGCCGGGCGGACGCTGCGCGGCCCCGAGCTGCGGGCCGCCGCCGAGGCGCTCGCGGTGCGGGTGACCGGCGCGTCGACCGCGGCGGTGGACGCGACCGCGTCGCTGGAGACGGTCGTGGCGGTGGCCGGTTGCCTCCTCGCGGGGGTGCCGGTCGTGCCGGTGCCGCCGGACTCCGGGCCGCGCGAACGCGAGCACCTGCTGCAGGACTCGGGCGCCGCGGTGTGGCTGGGCGCCGGGCGCGAGGACGTCGCCCTGCCTGTGGTGCCGGTCGAGGTCGCCGCCCGTGCCATTGGCGCCGTTCCGGCCGAGCCGGCGGACGGCACGGCGCTGGTCATGTACACGTCGGGCACCACCGGCGCGCCGAAGGGCGCCGTGCTCTCGCGGGGTGCGGTAGCGGCCGGCCTGGACGGGCTGGTCGAGGCCTGGGCCTGGACGCCGGACGACGTCCTCGTGCACGGGCTGCCGCTGTTCCACGTCCACGGCCTGGTGCTCGGCGTGCTGGGTGCGCTGCGGACGGGTAGCCGGCTCGTGCACACCGGGCACCCGACGCCGGAGGCGTACGCAGCGGCGGGCGGCACGCTGTACTTCGGCGTGCCTACGGTGTGGGGTCGCGTGGCTGCGGACCCACCGTCGGCGCGGGCGCTGCGTCCGGCCCGGCTGCTCGTGTCGGGCAGTGCGGGCCTGCCGGCACCGGTGTTCCGCGACCTGCAGGCTCTGGCAGGGCAGGGCCCGGTGGAGCGCTACGGCATGACGGAAACGCTGATCACCGTCGCGGCCCGGGTGGACGGCGAGCGCCGCCCCGGCTGGGTCGGCGTGCCGCTGCCTGGCGTCGCGACGCGGGTGGTGGACGACGCGGACCGGCCTCTCCCGGCCGATGGGGTCGGGCACCTGCTCGTGCGCGGGGCGACGCTGTTCGACGGCTACCTCAACCGGGACGACGCGCCGTTCACCGACGACGGGTGGTTCCGCACCGGTGACGCCGCGGTGATCGACGAGGCCGGTCAGCACCGCATCGTCGGCCGCGCCAAGGACGACCTGATCAAGACCGGCGGTTACCGCGTGGGAGCGGGCGAGATCGAGGCGGTGCTGCTCGAGCATCCGGCCGTCCGCGAGGTGGCCGTCATCGGCGTGCCGGACGCCGATCTGGGGCAGCGCATCGCCGCGGTGGTCGTGGCCGACGGCGACCCCGACGAGCAGGAGCTGATCGCCCACGTCGCGGCGCAGCTGTCGCGGCACAAGCGCCCGCGCGAGGTCCGCTTCGTCGAGGCGCTACCCCGCAACGCGATGGGCAAGGTCCAGAAGAACCGCCTGTAGTCACCTCAGCGCTGCGCTTGGCACTCCGTACGGCGTGCTGTGGAGATCAACTCACGCCACTTACGGAGTGACAAGCCGCGGGTCGGCCTCGCGGGACTTCAGGTGCCGAGGGCGGTGACGGCCTCGGGGTCGCTGTCGGTCAGCAGGGTGACGCAGCGCTGCGCCTCGTCGGTCTCGCCGATCATCCCGGCCGCCCGGGCCAGGGCGCTGACCGCCCGCAGGAACCCGCGGTTGGGCTCGTGCGCCCACGGGACGGGCCCCTGGCCCTTCCAGCCGGCGCGGCGCAACGCGTCCAGCCCGCGGTGGTAGCCGGTGCGGGCGTAGGCGTAGCCCTCGACCGCCCGGCCGTGCGCCAGTGCGTCCTCGGCGAGGGTGGCCCACGCCGCGGACGAGGTCGGGAACGCCGCCGCGACCGAGGCCGGGTCGTCGCCGGCGGTCAACCGGGCCACCGCCGGGTCCTCGGGGAGCTTGGTGGGCGGGGCGAGCAGGTTGCCGAAGTGGGTCATAGCGTCGATTGTGCCGCGAGGCTCTCGTGCAGCTCGCGGACGCCGCCGACGAAGAGGTCGATCCCGAAGCGGTAGTAGGCCTCGGTGTCGTCGGTCGCGGTGAGGCAGTCCATGCATTCCTGGATGTAGGGGTAGCGCTCGGGCGGTAGGGCGGCGATGGCGGCACGCTTGGCAGCGACGGTCTGTTCGCGTTCGGCGGCCGGGACGTCGAGCTCGGCGCCGGCCTCCTGGGTGACGAGCATGGAGGCGGTCTGCACGGCGGTGCGCGCGACGTCGGCGGTCTCCTGCGCCGAGAACCCGGCTGCCCGCAGCATGGCGAACGTCGCCTCGGCGAGGTCGCGCCCGTCGTCGGACGACAAAACCCGCGACAGCGCCAGGTGGGCCGACGCGGGATGGCGGCGCAGGCTTTCGACCATCGCGTCGGTGACGCCGCGCAGCCGCTCCACCCAGTCGTCACCGGGCGGCAGGGTCAGGCCCTCGAAGAACCGGTCGCCCATCGCGCCCAGCAGCTCGTCCTTGTTCGGGACGTGCCAGTACAGCGCCATCGGCGTCACGCCGAACTCCTTGGCCATGCGGCGGACCGTGATCGCGCCGATGCCCTCGGCGTCGGCGATGGCGAGCGCCCGGTCGACGATCGCGTCGCGGTTCAGGTCGGAGTTCTTCGGGCTCACGCTTGACAACTATACACCGTAGAGTGCACTCTCCTATACACCGTAGATGTACAACGTATAGGAGCTTCGGATGTCCCTTTCCGTCGATGCCGCGCCGGCCCCTCGGGCCCGCCGCGCCTCGCGCACGGCCGCCCTGGTGACGGTGTCGCTCGCGACGTTCATGACCTACCTCGACAACAACATCGTCAACGTCGCCATCCCGGCGATCCAGCGCGACCTGCACCTGACGACGTCCGGCCTGGAATGGGTCGTCAGCGGTTACCTGCTGGCCTTCGCCGGGCTGTTGCTGGCCGGCGGCCGGCTCGGTGACGTGCTCGGTCGGCGGCGGGTGTTCCTGCTCGGACTCGGCGTGTTCACCCTCGCCTCGCTCGCTGCCGGGCTCGCCGGCAACGTCGACGTACTGGTCGCCAGCCGGGCCGTGCAGGGCATCGGCGCCGCGCTCGTCACGCCCACCACGCTGGCGCTGCTGACGTCGCTGTACCCCGACGCCCGCGAACGCACCGTCGCCATCGGCATCTGGAGCGCCGTCGGCGCGCTGGCCCTGGCGGTCGGTCCGCTGCTGGGTGGGCTCATCGCGCAGCACCTGACGTGGGGCTGGATCTTCTTCCTCAATGTCCCGGTCGGCGCCGTCACCGTCGCGATGACCTACTGGTCCGTGCCGGTCGACGAGCACACCGAGCGTCGCGTCATCGACGTCCCCGGACTCGTGTTGTCGGCGGTCGCCCTGCTGGGGCTCACGTACTCGCTCATCGAGGGTCAGGGCAAGGGCTGGACGTCGGCGCCCATCCTCACCGGCTTCGCGGTCGCGGCCGGGGCCGCGCTGCTGTTCGCCGTGGTCGAGCGCACCGCCGCCGACCCGATGGTGGACGTCCGGTTGTTCACCGACCGCGTGTTCACCGGCGGCATCATCGCCGTCGTCATGTGGGGTTTCGGGTTGTTCGGCATCTACTTCTTCACCTCGCTGTACCTGCAGGGCGTCCTCGGCTTCTCCGCCACCGAGGCCGGCGCGGCCTTCGTCCCCATGGCACTGCTGATGGCCGTCGGCGCCGTGCTCGCCGAACGGATCGCGGCCCGCATCGGCGCGCACCGCTCCGCCGGGCTGGCCATGCTGCTGATGGCCGCCGGCATCGGGTCGGTCGGCCTGCTGGGCAAGGACGCGTCCTACCTGTCGCTGATGCCCAGCTTCGCCGTCATCGGCGTCGGCGGCGGGCTGGCCGTGCCGCTCACCGCGATGATCGTCGGGACGATGCCGGTGGCGCAGGCGGGCGTGGCGTCGGGCATTTTCAACGCCGCGCGTGAGGTGTCCGGGCTACTCGGCATCACCGTTATCGGCGCGATCCTCACCAACCGCCAGACCGCGTCGCTGCACGCCGGTCATGCTCCGGTCGTGGCGTTCCTGTCCGGTTACCGGTGGGGCCTGATCGTGGCTGCGGTGCTCGTCGCCGCGGGCGGGATCGCGGCGTTCGTCTCGCTGCGGAACGCCACGCCCAACCCGGCACTGGCCGAGGAGCCCGAGCTCGTCCTCGTGTGAACCGTTCGGTACACCTCGCCGACGAAGACAGCCAGGCGCGCCCGCTCCGTCACGGAGCGGGCGCGTCGGTGTCTGCGGACTCAGGCGGTGGGTGAGGTCCCCGCGGACTGCAGCGCCTCGCACGCCTCGACCACGCGCTTGGCCATACCGGCCTCCGCCAGCTTCAGGTATGAACGCGGGTCGTAGGCCTTCTTGTTGCCGACCTCGCCGTCCACCTTGAGCACGCCGTCGTAGTTGGTGAAGAAGTGGCCTGCGATCTCGCGGCTGAACGCGTACTGGGTGTCGGTGTCGACGTTCATCTTCACGACGCCGTAGCCGACGGCCTCGCGGATCTCGTCCAACTCGGAGCCCGAACCGCCGTGGAAGACCAGCTCGAACGGCTTGTCCTTACCGAGCTTCTTGCCGACCTCGTCCTGGATCTCCTTGAGGATCTCCGGACGCAGCTTCACCGAGCCCGGCTTGTACGAGCCGTGCACGTTGCCGAAGGTCGCGGCCAGGATGTAGCGGCCCTTCTCGCCTGTGCCGAGCAGCTCCGCCGTGCGCATGGCGTCACCGGGGGTCGTGTACAGCTTTTCGTTGTCGTCGCCGCCGTGGACGCCGTCCTCCTCGCCGCCCACCACGCCGATCTCGAGTTCCAGGATGATCCGCGCCTTCGCCGTCTTCTCCAGCAGCTCGACCGCGATCTGCAGGTTCTCCTCCAGCTCGATCGCCGAGCCGTCCCACATGTGCGACTGGAACAGCGGATCCTTACCGGCGTCCACCCTCTCCTGCGAGATCGCGATGAGCGGACGGACGTAGGTGTCGAGCTTGTCCTTCGGGCAGTGGTCGGTGTGCAGCGCGACGTTGATCGGGTACTTGGCCGCGACGACGTGCGCGAACTCAGCGAGGCCCACGGCGCCGGTGACCATCTGCTTGACGTTCAGCCCGGAGGCGAACTCCGCGCCGCCGGTCGAGAATTGGATGATGCCGTCGCTGCCGGCGTCGGCGAAGCCCTTCAACGCGGCATTGATGGTCTCGGACGACGTGCAGTTGATCGCCGGGTAGGCCCACCCGCCGTTCTTCGCGCGGTCCAGCATGTCGGCGTAGATCTCAGGCGTTGCGATCGGCATCCGGCGCTCCAGTCGTCTGTCCTGCGTGCGTGTCTTTCTCCTCACGCAGTATCTCCTACTCCCGTCCTACCCGGGTCTTCGCGGTGCGCGAACACCACTTCCGCTCACGTGCCCCGTCTGGTGCGCTGGTGCATGTGGACGTCCTGGTGATCGGCGGTTCGGTGTTCCTCGGCCGGACGGCTGCCGCCGAGGCGCTGGCCCGCGGTGACCGGGTGACCGTCTTCAACCGCGGCCTGAGCCGACCGCAGCTGCCCGGCGTGACCCACCTGCCGGGTGATCGCACATCGGCGGCGGACCTCGACCGGCTGGCCGAGCGGCGTTTCGACCTCGTCGTCGACACGTGCGGGTACGTGCCGGCCGACGTCGGCGCCGCGGCGGCCCGGCTGCGCAACGCCGTCGGGCACTACGCCTTCATCTCCTCGATCAGCGTCTTCCCGGCCTGGCCGGAGGCCGTGGACTACGCGGCTCGGGGAGCCCACGTGGGCAGTCCCGACGCCACCCGGTCCGACGTCCCTGCCGACCTCGAACCCGGCCAGGACTACGGCTGGCTCAAGGCCGGCTGCGAACGGGCGGTGGTGGAGGCCTTCGGCGCCGAGCGCTGCGCGGTGCTGCGCGCCGGGTGCATCGTCGGGCCGGAGGACACCGTCGTCGGCCGGCTGCCGTGGTGGCTCGATCGCGCCGCCCGCGGCGGCCCGATGCTCGTCCCGGGCTCACCCGGCGACCCGATAGCACTCATCGACGCCCGCGACCTCGCCCGCTTCGCGCTGTCCGGGCAACCGGGCACCTTCGAGTGCGGTGGCCCGGGCGGCCGGGACACACGCGCCCGTTTCGTCGACGCGCTCGTGGCGGAAACCGGTTCGGACGCCGACCCGACCTGGGTGGAGTCCGCGTGGCTGTCCGAGCAGGGCGTGGCGTACTGGACGGAGGTCCCGCTCTGGATCCCGCCGTCGCTGGCCGCGGGAACCTGGGCTCACCACAACGATGCCGCCGAGGCAGCGGGCCTGCGCTGGCGGCCGCTGTCCGACACCGTCGCCGACACCTGGGCCTGGCAACGCACCCTCGACCCGCCCTGGCGGCCCACCGAGCGGACGCCC
The DNA here is from genome assembly GCA_963787985.1 of uncultured Actinomycetota bacterium. Classification (GTDB taxonomy): domain Bacteria; phylum Actinomycetota; class Actinomycetes; order Mycobacteriales; family Jatrophihabitantaceae; genus Jatrophihabitans. The sequence goes on from CAWBEL010000001.1 coordinate 1,000,686, forward strand.
GGCCTGGCGCCCGGCCGCGAGCGGGACCTGCTGGCGGCGTGGCACGCGCGCTGATCGAGGGGCGCCCATGATGAGCCGGTGACCGAGGCTCCGACGGACTGGGTCGACGCGCAGCTCGGTGCCCGCCGCACCGGACCCCTCGAGCTCGTCCGGGAGCGGACCTGGGGATCGGTCTGGACGGCCGCCACCGAGGCCGGGCCGGTGTGGGTGAAGCAGGCGGCGCCGTCGACCGCGTTCGAGGTCCGGCTGTACCCGGTCCTGGCCCGGCACGCGCCGGACCACGTCCTGCACCCGCTCGCCGCCGATGCCGGCCGGCGACTCGTGCTGCTGCCGGACGCCGGGCCCTCGTTCGCGCAGCGGTTCCGGGACGGCGCGCTGACGGCGGCAATGGCCGCCGCCCTGGCCGGCTACGGCGCGTTCCAGCGACGGCTGGCGGCCGCGGTCGCCGACTGGGGCGACGCCGTCCTGGCCCACCCGTTCGCCTGCCTGCTGACCCCGATGGACACGCTGCCCGAGGACGCTGCCGACCCCGTTCGCCCACCTGCGGCGGGTACTCGCCGTCCTGGGGTGAGGTTCGCGTTGAGGCGCCCGCGCCTGTGGCCGCCATGTCGGCGGAGAGGGATCGCACAGGTCGGTCCGTAGACTTCGGCCTCATGCTCCTGGCGAACCCGCTCAGCCCCGACAGCCTGCTGTCAGGTTCCGGGGCGCTGCTCGTCCTGGCGATCATCCTTTTCGCCGAGTGCGGCCTGCTGATCGGGTTCTTCCTGCCCGGTGACACCCTGCTGTTCGCCGCCGGCATCAGCATCGCCACCGGCCACATCACGACGTCACTGGGCACCTTCCTCGTCGTCGCGCCGCTCGCGGCGATCGTGGGCAACCTCGTCGGCTACGCCATCGGCTACCGCGCCGGGCCGGTGGTCTTCGACAAGCCGAATTCGCGGATGTTCCGGCCCGAGTACGTCGACCGCTCGCACCGCTTCTTCGAACGGTTCGGCTCGTGGGCCATTCTCATCGGCCGCTTCGTGCCCATCGTGCGCACCGTGGTCACCGTGATGGCCGGCGTCGGGCGCATGCGCTTCGTCCTGTACGTGCTCTGGACCGTGGTCGGCGGCATCATCTGGACCGACGGCATGCTGCTGCTCGGCCATCAGCTGGGCAAGGTGCACTGGGTTGCGGCCCACAAGGGCTGGATCGACTATCTCGTCGTCGCCGTCGTGGTCATCGGCCTCATCCCGGCCGCCGTGCACTACGTGCAGAGCCGGCGGCGGGTTCGCTGAAGCACTCAGGCGCGCTAGGCGTTGGTGCGCGACCGGCAGGCCTGCTGCACCGAGGCCGGCGCGTTCACGTGCACGCCGAAGAACGTCGCGCTCAGGTTGCAGGCGTGGGTGTTGACCTCGTCCCGGACGTGGTTGCGTTGCTGCCAGACGAACACGCCGAGCACGATCACCACGACGAGGATGATCGCCCGCGCGATGAGCCGCGTGAGCAGGAACGACAGCAGCGCGCCGATCACCACCACGGCCACGATCAGTCCGATGCCGATCGTGGTGATGTTGTCCGAACTGATCGCCGACACCGTCGCCGCTCCTGACGTCACGCCGGAACGATAGCCTCGATACGTGACGTCGGACGGTAGCTCGCACCTCGGCCCACCGCCGGCGCTCCCGCCGGGCGGTCTCCGGGTGGTCGCCCTCGGCGGCATCAAGGAGATCGGTCGCAACATGACCGTCTTCGAGTTCCGTCCCGCCGACGGCCCCAGCCGGCTGCTGATCGTCGACTGCGGCATGCTGCTGGGCAAGACGAACTCCCCCGGCGTCGACATCACGCTGCCCGACTGGTCCTACTTCGCGAACCGGCTCGACGACATCGAGGCCGTCGTGCTGACGCACGGCCACGAGGACCACATCGGCGCCCTGCCCTACCTGCTGCGCGAGCGGCGCGACATCCCCGTCATCGGCTCGCGGCTCACGCTGGCCCTCGTCTCGTCCAAGCTCGACCAGCACCGCCTGCGCGGCAACGCCGACCTGCGCACGGTCCGCGAGGGCGACTCCGTCGACCTCGGGCCATGGGGGTTGCACTTCTACGCCGTGAACCACTCGATCCCCGACGCGCTGGCTGTCGCGATCAAGGTGGGCGGTCAGACCGTCCTGCACACCGGTGACTTCAAGATGGACCAGACCCCGCTCGACGGCCGGCTCACCGACCTGCCGGGATTCTCGCGACTCGGCGACGACGGCGTCGACCTGCTGCTGTCCGACTCGACGAACGCCGAGGTCGGCGGGTTCATCCCGTCCGAGCGCGACGTCGGCCGGGTCGTCACCGACGTCATCAACAAGGCGCCGGGGCGCATCATCGTGGCCTGCTTCGCCTCGCACGTGCACCGCGTCCAGCAGGTCATGGACGCCGCCGTCGAGTCCGAGCGGCAGGTCGCTCTCGTCGGGCGCTCGATGGTGCGCAACATGCAGATCGCTCGCGAGCTCGGGCTGCTCCGGGTGCCGGACGGGTTGATGGTCGACCTCAAGACCGTCGACGAGCTGCCGTCTCGCCGGGTCATGCTCATCTCGACGGGGTCGCAAGGCGAGCCGCTGTCGGCGCTGTCCCGCATGGCGAACCGCAGCCACCAGACCGTGAAGATCAATTCTGACGACACCATCCTGCTCGCGTCGTCACTGATCCCGGGCAACGAGACCTCGGTCGGCCAGGTCATCAACGGGCTGTCCCGGCTCGGCGCCACGGTGGTGCACAAGTCCATGGCGCTGGTGCACGTCTCGGGGCACGCCCCCGCGGGCGAGCTGCGCTACCTGCTCGCCGCGGTCCGCCCGAGCAACCTCATGCCGGTGCACGGCGAATGGCGCCACCTGCGCGCGCACGCCGCCATCGGCCGCTCGATGGGCCTAGCGCCGGAACGCATCATGCTCGCCGAGGACGGCACGGTCGTCGATCTCGTCGACGGCCTGGCCACCATCGCCGGCAAGATCCCGGTCGGTTACGTCTACGTCGACGGCCTCGAGGTCGGCGACATCGGCGACTCGACGCTGAAGGACCGCCGCATCCTCGGCGAGGACGGCTTCCTGTCGATCCTCGTCGCGGTCGACCTCGATTCGGGCCGGATCGTGTTCGGCCCCGAACTCACCGCACGCGGGTTCAGCGACGACCCGTCCGCGTTGAACCCCATCAGGTCGGAGCTGATCGAGGTCATCGAGAAGGCGCTGGCCGACGGCGCCCGCGACACCGACTCGCTGCAGCACCTGGTGCGGCGCACCGTGGGACGCTGGGTCGATCGCGAGTACCGCCGCCGTCCGATGCTCGTCCCCACCGTCATCGAGGTCTGAACCGCTCGAGCGGCGGGGCAGAATGGACGGCATGCCGGTCCGTACGCAGCTCGAGCCCGGCACGATCTCGCCGCGACGGGACGTGCCGAAGGCGATCCCCCGCCCGCACTACGTGGGTACGTGGCCGGGCACCCCTGCCGACCTCGACGACCCGATCGTCAAGGACCCCGACACCATCGCCCGCATGCGGGTGGCCGGCCACATCGCCGCCGACGCCCTGGTCGAGGTGGGGCGGCACGTCGCGCCGGGTGTCACCACCGACGAGCTGGACCGTATCGGGCACGAGTACCTGATCGCCCACGGCGCCTACCCGTCGACGCTCGGCTACAAGGACTACCCGAAGTCGCTGTGCACGAGCGTGAACGAGGTCATCTGCCACGGCATCCCGGACTCGCGACCGCTGGCCGACGGCGACGTCGTCAAGGTCGACATCACCGCCTTCATCGACGGCGTGCACGGTGACACGTGCGCGACCTTCTACGCCGGGGACGTGTCCCAGGAGGTACACGACCTGGGTGAACGGACCCGCGAGGCGATGCTGCGCGGCATCCGGGCCGTGCAGCCGGGTCGGCCCGTTTCGGTCATCGGCCGCGTCATCGAGTCCTACGCGAAACGTTTCGGCTACGGGGTCGTGCGTGACTACACCGGCCACGGCGTCGGCCCGAGCTTCCACACGGCGCCGACGATCCTGCACTACGACGACCCGCACGCGACCACGCTGCTCGAGCCCGGCATGACCTTCACCGTCGAGCCGATGCTGACCCTGGGCTCCTACGACTGGTACATGTGGGACGACCGGTGGACGGTGCTGACCAAGGACGGGTCCTGGGCCGCCCAGTGGGAACACACCATCGTGGTGACCGACGACGGCGCGGAGATCCTCACCGCCCCGAGCGACTGACGCAGGGCGGGAGTTCGCATGGCGGACGGGAATGACATGGCGGCGTTCAACGGCGAGCTCATCGCGGCGTTCCGCGACAGCGGTGGCGTCGGCAAGCTCGGCCCCGTCGACTTCGAGCACCTCGTCCTGCTCACGACCACCGGACGGCGCAGCGGCGAGCCGCGCACCGTCCCCCTCGGTGCCGCGCGGGACGAGCTGGACAACCTGTTGCTGTTCGCCTCGAACATGGGCGCGCCCCAGCACCCCGATTGGTTCCGCAACGTCGAGGCCGACCCGCACGTGCGGGTCGAGATCACCGGGGCGAGTTTCGAGGTCGAGGCCGAGATCCTCGACGGCGAGGCGCGCGAGGAGGCGTACCGGCGCTGGATCGAGATGGCGCCGCACGTGGCCGACCACGAGGAGAAGGCGGGCCGGGAGATCCCGCTCGTGCGCATCCCGCCGCCGTCGGCCTGACGGCAGCGCCTTCCGCGCCCTTCGCGACACGATCGCGCTTTCTTGCCCAATCTGCGAATTTCGCTAGACAAGCCGATACGGTCCGATCGTGGACCCCGTTCGCAACCCCTACGCTCCCGGCGCCGGCCAGCGTCCGCCCGAGCTCGCCGGCCGTGATGCCGAGCTGACCACCTTCGACGTCATGCTCGAACGGGTGGCCCGCGGCCGCCCGGAGCGCAGCGTCGTGCTCACCGGGTTGCGGGGCGTCGGCAAGACCGTCCTGCTGAACGCCATGCGCTCGGCGGCGGTCCGGCGCGGCTGGGGCACCGGCAAGCTCGAGGCGCGTCCGGACAGCCCGGTCCGCCGCCCGCTGGCGGCCGCCCTGCACCTCGCCGTCCGCGAGCTCGCCGGGCGCAACGAGGACGAGGCGAAGCACGCCCTCGGGGTGATCAAGTCCTTCGCGCAGCGTGACGCCGTGGGGCCGAAGGGCCGGCCCTGGCAGCCCGGGATCGACGTGCCGGCGGTGCCGGGGCGCGCCGACTCCGGTGACATCGAGATCGACCTTGTCGAGTTGCTGACCGACGTCGCCGGCCTTGCCGCCGCGAGCGGCCACGGCATCGCGGTGTTCATCGACGAGATGCAGGACCTCGAGGCCGCCGACGTGTCCGCCCTGTGCGCGGCCTGCCACGAGCTCTCCCAGCAGGCGTTGCCGCTCGTCGTGGTCGGCGCCGGGCTGCCGCACCTGCCCGCGGTGCTGTCGGCCTCGAAGTCCTACTCCGAACGGCTGTTCCGCTACGCCCGCATCGACCGGCTCGACCGGGACGCCGCCGACCTCGCGCTCCGGGCCCCCGCCCGCGACGAGGATGCCGACTTCACCGACGACGCCCTCGCGGCGATGTACGAGGTCACCGGCGGTTACCCCTACTTCGTCCAGGCCTACGGCAAGGCGGCGTGGGACGTCGCGCCCCGCTCCCCCGTCGACGCCCCGGACGTCGCCGTGGCCGCACCCGAGGCGGCGGCCGAACTCGCGGTCGGTTTCTTCGGTTCGCGTTACGAGCGGGCGACCCCGGCCGAGCGGGAGTACCTGCGCGCGATGGCCGACGTCGCTGCCTCCGACGGTCCGGACGACGCCGTGGCCACCGCTGCCGTGGCTACCCTGCTCGGCCGGCCGCCGCAGTCGCTGTCCCCGGCTCGGGACGGGCTGCTGAAGAAGGGGCTCGTGTACTCCGGCCAGCGCGGGCGCATCGCGTTCACGGTGCCGCACTTCGGTCGCTACCTGCGCGGGCAGGACTGACGCGGCCTACTCCACGGGTGCCGCGTGGGTCCGGATCCAGGCGTGCATCGCGATCCCGGCCGCGACGCCGGCGTTGATCGAGCGGGTGGAGCCGTACTGCGCGATCGAGCAGACGATGTCAGCGCATTCGCGGGCGGCGTCCGACAGTCCGCTGCCCTCCTGGCCGAACAGCAGCAGCGCGCGCTCGGGCAGGGCGTAGGTCTCGAGCGGCACGGCGCCGGGCAGGTTGTCGACCGCCACGATCCGGTAGCCCTGCTCAGCTGCGTAGCCGGCGAGTTCCGCTGGCGTGCCGACGTGCCGGACGTGCTGGTAGCGGTCGGTCACCATCGCCCCGCGCCGGTTCCACCGCCGGTTACCGACGACGATCACCTCGCGGGCGAGGAAGGCGTTGGCGGTGCGCACGACGGTGCCGATGTTCAGGTCGTGCCGCCAGTTCTCGATGGCGACGGCGAACGCGTGCCGGCGGGTGTCGAGGTCGGCGACGATCGCCTCGACGCTCCAGTAGCGGTAGCGGTCGACGACATTGCGCCGGTCCCCGTCCCGCAGCAGCTCGGGGTCGAGCCGCGGGTCGTCCGGCCACGGGAGGGGGTGCGGTCCCACCCCGACCGCCTCCACCCCGCGCGCTTCCACCCCGTGCGCTTCCCGGTCGGTGTGGCTGCCGACACGCGGCGTGTCAGCAGCCATATCAGCCGGGAAGGCACATGGTCAGGCGAGGCCGAGGTCGGCGAGGGAGTACACGCTGCGGCACGCGTACCCGGCCTCGGCGATGGCGGCCAGCCCGCCGCGGTCGCCGATCATCGCGACGCCGGCCACCGTCGCACCGGCGTCCTCAGCCGCCCGCGCCGCAGTCAGCGGGGAGCCGCCTGTGGTCGAGACGTCCTCGACGATCAGCACGCGCCGCCCCTCGACGGACGGTCCCTCGATGCGCTGCTGCAGACCGTGCGCCTTCTCGCTCTTGCGGACCAGGAAACCGTCCAGCCGGCCGCCCGCGGCGTGCAGCACGGCACAGGCGACGGGGTCGGCGCCCAGGGTGAGGCCGCCGACGGCGTCGTAGTCCCAGTCGGCGGTGAGCGCCAGCAGCTCGCGCCCGACCAGCGGGGCGGCCTCCCGGTGCAGCGTGATGCGACGCAGGTCGACGTAGTAGTCGGCCTCGAGTCCGGACGAGAGCGTGACCCGGCCGTGCACGATGCCGAGTTCCTTGATCAGCTGCAGCAGGCGTGCCCGATCGTCCACGGCTGAGAACCCTAGCGGGGACCCGCTACATGCCGCGGCGGGCCATGACGGCACGCAGCAGCGGGCGCGGCAACGTCTGAGCGGTTCCGACCAGGGCCTTGTACCGCTTGGAGGGCACCGACACCGCCTTGCCGGCGAACATGTCCGCGAGCCCCTCGCGCACGACGTCCGCCGCCTCGAGCCACATGCGCTCGGGCACGCCGGACATGTCGGCCGAGGCGCGCTGGTGGAACTCGGTGTGCGTGAAGCCCGGGCACACGGCGGTGACCGAGACGCCGGTGCCGACCAGCTGCAGCGACAACGCCTCGCTGAACATCGTCACCCACGCCTTGGTGGCCGAGTACGTGACGTTGCCCGGGCGCGGGACGAAGCAGGACACGGACGAGACGTTGAGGATCCGCCCGGCGCCGCGGGCCTTCATGGCGCCGACAGCGGCATGGGTCAGCCGCAGGACCGCGGTGACGTTGAGCGCCAGCTGGCGCTCCTCCGCGTCGAGCCCGGCACCGCCGAACGGCGCGTAGGTGCCCATGCCGGCGTTGTTCACGAGCACGTCGACCGGCCGGGACGTGTCCACGAGGCGGTCGGCGACGGCGGTGCACCCCGCATCGGTGACGAGGTCGGCGCTCAACACCTCGACGGAGACGCCGTGCGCGTCCTGCAGGCTCGACCGGGCTGTCTCGAGCCGCGCGGTGTCGCGGGCGACGAGGACCAGGTCGTGGCCGAGCGCCGCGAGCTGGATCGCGAACTCGGCGCCGAGACCCGAGCTGGCGCCCGTGATCAGCGCGGTCGGCACCTCAGGTCCCGCTGCGGCGGGACTTGCTGGCCTTGGCGCGGGCGCGGGCGAGCTCGGCGCCGCGGGCGACGGACTCGGCGCTGGCGCGCTGCTTCGACCGGGAGCGGGCCGGGTCGCGGGTGACGTCGGCCTGGACCGTGGCCGGCACCGTCGCGCCGCCGCGCGCGGTGCGTCCCGGGGCGCCGAAGCCACGTCCGGCCGGACGGGAGCCCGCCGTTGCACGGGAGCCGGCAGCGGGCCGGGGCCCGCCGAACAGGCCGCGCCGCTGCGGAGCGCCCTTCCGGTCGCGCGGGCCGGTTCGCGCTGAAGTACTGGACGTTCGGCCGCATGCTCGTCAGCACGACGGCGGCGATGAGCGCGATGGCCGAGACCACGGCGGGCGCCTTGTACCCGAGCGGGATGGAGCTGCCGATACCGAGCAACGAGAGGAACCCCGGAACGAGGTTGAGGAAGGTGGCCAGGACCCAGATCCCGATGACGACCATGCGCGAGAAGTAGCGCCCGCGGTAGACGGCACGGGCGATGAGCACCAGGGCCGCCACCAGGATGACGGACTGGACCAGCTGGGCGGTCAGCGTCGAGTGGACCGCGCTGTGCAGCTGGCTGTCGGTCTTGCGGTCGCTGAGCTTGAGCTTGTTGTTGGCCTTCCTGGCGCTGGTGAACAGCCAGTTCTTGAGGCCGAACAGGTCGAGCGAGGCGACGAGCGCGCCCGCGGCGGACACGAGCAACGCCAGGGCGGCCCACTGCGCCTGCTTCGGGCGTTCCGTGGCCGACGACGCCGGGGCCGCACCGGCCTTGGTCATCGACACCGACTTTCCGGGCGGCGCGGCGTCGTTGCTCTTCGGCGTCTCGGTCACCGGCGCAGTGTACGTCCCGAAACCCGGCGCTGTGGACGAGCGACCGGAGCGCCGAACCCGATGCCTTACCCTCGGCACGACGCGAGGGACACCGTCGGCACGACGCGAGGCCGCAGGGTCCGACGTCGCGCTGGTGAGCGGAGGGGCGACGATGACCGAAGCCGACCACCCCGCGCCCGGCGACGAGCGGCCGGTGGACCTGAGCAAGCAGTCCGGGACTACGGATCGGGACAACCCGGCCGAGGCGCCCTTCGACCCGTACCGCTTCGGTGCGCCGGACGTGCCGCCACCGCCGGAGTACGCCCCGCCGGGCTACATCCCGCCCGCCGCCCCGCCGTCGAGCGCACCGCCCTACGCCGGCGGCCCCTATCAGCCCTACGGCCAGCCGCCCACCGGCACCGGGACGCCGCCGTACCCCCAGCAACCCCCGTACCCGCAGCACACGCCCTACCCGCAGCAATCCCCGTACTCGCAGCAATCCCCGTACCCGCAGTACCCGGCCGGGGCGTACCCGCCACCGCCCGGCGGTCCCGGGTACCCACCACCCGGCAGCGGCAGCAACGGCCGCGCCGTCGCCGGCCTGGTCCTGGGCATCCTCTCGCTGCTGCTGTTCTGGACGTCGATCCTGGACGCCGTCCTGGTCGTGCTCGCGATCATCTTCGGCTCGATCGGGTTGAGCGAGTCCAAGTGGAAGCACGTCGGTCGCGGGCAGGCCCTGGCCGGTCTGATCTGCGCCGCGGTGGGCGCCGTGCTCGCCATCGGGTTCACGGTCTGGGCCGTCCACGTGTCCCGGGAATGCAGCGGCTACAGCAGCGGGAGCAGCGCGTACGAGCACTGCATCCGGGACCACATATGACGGCGGCCGCATGACGGGGTGGAGCGGGTCGCGCTGGGAGCCGTCCGGTGACCCCGTCGCCGTGCCGGACAACCCTTACCCCGGCCAGCCGTATCCCGGGCAGCCGTACCCGGGCCAGCCGTACCCGGGCAGCCGTACCCGGGCCAGCCGTATCCGGACAGCCGTACCCCGGACAGCCGTACCCCGCGCAGCCCTACCCCGCTTACCCACCGGTGTCCTACGTCCCGGTCTACGGGCCGGGCTGGGCCCCGAGGACTCAGCCGGGCGACGCGCGCCCAGGGCTCGCGGTGGCCTCGGCGGTGTTGGCCTTCATCGACGCCGGCCTGCTGCTGCTGTCCGGCGCGCTGCTGCTGTTCGGCGCATCGCTGGCCGCCAGCATCGCCGACTCCTTCGGCGGGTCCGCGTCGGCCTACACCGCCGAGTTCGCCTTCGACGGCGTCCTGGACCTCGTCGCCGGGGGCCTGCTCATCTCCGGCGGGGTCAACCTGCTCGGGGGCCGCGTCATCGGGCGCACCTTGCTGACCGTCGGCGCCGTGCTGGTGCTGGTGGAGGGCATCTACTGGCCGTCCCGGTTCTCCCTCTCCACCGTCCCGAGCACCATCCTCTGGGACGTCGTGTTCTCGACGCTGGCCGTGCTGCTGCTGGTGTTCACCTGGGTGCCCACCGTGTCCCAGTGGCTGGGCCGCAGGGCCGCAGCCACTCCGCCGGTCTGAACCCGGTCGAGGTCAGCCGACGAAGATCGGCAGCTGGAACAGCTTCTGCATGACCAGCCAGACCACCCCGTCCACCAGGGCGAGCAGCAGCGCGAGGTACGCCAGCTCGAAGCTGCCTCCGCGCTCGCGCGCCCGCTGCCCGGCCAGGGCGCCGAGGATCGCCGCGAGCACGCCGAGCCCGATGCCGAAGACCACGATCCCGAGGAAGCCGAGCCCGACGGCGACGACCCCGACGGGATCGGCCGGCGGCCGTGGCGCGACCGGGTCGCCGCCGCCCGGGGCGCCTTCTGACGCCCCGGGCACCGGCTCGCGCGAACTCACGCGCCGGCCGTCACCGCGGTGGGCGCGTCGGCGGCGATTCCGTCGGTGGCCGGCCTGACGACCAGGCCGGACAGGTCCGGCTTGGCGTCGACCACCACCGTCTGCCCGTCCCGGACGGCGCCGGACAGCAGCTCGCGGGCCAGCGCGTCCCCGATGGAGGTCTGCACCAACCGGCGCAGCGGCCGCGCGCCGTACAGCGGGTCGAAGCCGTTGACGGCAAGCCACTCGCGGGCGGCGTCGGTCACCTGCAGGCCGAGCCGCCGGGCCGCCAGTCTGGTCTGCAACGCCCCGAGCTGGATGTCCACGATGTGGGTGAGGTCCTCGGTCGTCAGCGAATCGAAGATCACGATGTCGTCGAGGCGGTTGAGGAACTCCGGCTTGAAGTGCGCACGCACCGCAGCCATCACCGACTCGTGCTTGGCCTCGTCGGCCAGCCCGGACACCAGCACCGTCGAGCCCAGGTTCGAGGTGAGCACCAGCATGCTGTTGCGGAAGTCCACCGTCCGTCCCTGCCCGTCGGTCAGCCGGCCGTCGTCGAGCACGGCCAGCAGCACGTCGAACACGTCCGGGTGGGCCTTCTCGACCTCGTCGAGCAGCACGACGCTGTACGGCCGGCGGCGCACCGCCTCCGTGAGCTGGCCGCCCTCGTCGTAGCCGACGTAGCCGGGCGGCGCGCCGACCAATCGCGCTACCGAGTGCTTCTCGGAGTACTCGCTCATGTCGATGCGGACCATCGCCCGCTCGTCGTCGAACAGGAAGTCGGCCAGCGCCTTGGCCAGTTCGGTCTTGCCGACGCCGGTCGGGCCGAGGAACAGGAACGAGCCGGTCGGACGGTTGGGGTCGCTGATGCCGGCCCGGGCCCGGCGCACGGCGTCGGACACCGCCTGCACGGCTGCCCGCTGCCCGATGACCCGCGCGCCGAGCTCGTCCTCCATGCGCAGCAGCTTGGCCGTCTCGCCCTCCATCAGCCGCCCCGCGGGGATGCCGGTCCAGGCCGCAACGACGTCAGCGATGTCGTCAGCGGTCACCTGCTCCTTGACGAGGACATCGCTCCCGTCGACGGTCTCGGCCTCGGCCTCGCTGGACTCGAGCTCCTTCTGCAGCGCCGGCAGCTCGCCGTAGAGCAGCTCGGACGCCCGGGCGAAGTCGCCGTCGCGCTGCGCCCGCTCGATGTTGCCCTGCAGCTCGTCGATGCGTTCCTTGATCTCGCCGACGCGGTTGAGCCCGGTCTTCTCCCGCTCCCACCGTGCCTTGAGCGCGTCGAGCTTCTCGGTCTGGTCGGCTTTCTCCGCGCGCAGCTTCGCCAGGCGTTCGACACTGGCCTCGTCGCTCTCCTTGGCGAGCGCCATCTCCTCCATGGTCAGGCGGTCGACGGCGCGTTGCAGCTCGTCGACCTCGACGGGGCTGGAGTCGATCTCCATCCGCAGCCGGCTCGCTGCCTCGTCCACGAGGTCGATCGCCTTGTCCGGCAGGAACCGCGAGGTGATGTACCGATCGGATAACGTGGCCGCCGCGACGAGGGCGCCGTCGCTGATGTCGACCTTGTGGTGCGCCTCGTACTTGCCGTTGAGGCCGCGCAGGATCGCGATGGTGTCCTCGACGGACGGCTCGGCCACCAGCACCTGCTGGAAGCGCCGCTCGAGCGCGGGGTCCTTCTCGATGTGCTCGCGGTACTCGTCGAGGGTCGTCGCGCCGACCATGCGCAGCTCACCGCGGGCCAGCATGGGCTTGAGCATGTTGCCGGCGTCCATGGCGCCCTCGCCGGTCGCGCCGGCGCCGACGACGGTGTGCAGCTCGTCGATGAAGGTGATGACCTGGCCGCCGGAGTCCTTGATCTCGGTCAGCACGGCCTTGAGCCGCTCCTCGAACTCGCCGCGGTACTTGGCGCCGGCGATCATGGCGCCGAGGTCGAGCGAGATGAGCTTCTTGCCCCGCAGGCTCTCGGGGACGTCGCCGGCCACGATGCGCTGGGCCAGTCCCTCGACGACGGCTGTCTTGCCGACGCCGGGCTCGCCGATGAGGACGGGGTTGTTCTTCGTGCGGCGGCTCAGCACCTGCACGACCCGGCGGATCTCGGCGTCACGGCCGATCACCGGGTCGATGGTGCCGGCCTGCGCGGCGGCCGTCAGGTCGTTGCCGTACTTCTCCAGGGCCTGGAAGGTCGCCTCGGGATCGGCGGTGGTGACGTGCCGCGAGCCGCGCACCGACTCCAACGCGCCGGACAGCGCCTCCGGCGTCGCGCCGTGCCGACGCAACAGCTCGGCGACGTCGCTGCCCTGCTCGGAGAGGGCGATCAACAGGTGCTCGGCCGAGACGTACTCGTCGCTCCGGGCGCGGGCGGCGCGCTCGGCGGCGCCGAGCACCGCGAGCAGGCTGCGTGAACTTTGCGGGGCTGCGACCGACGGCCCGCTCGCCGACGGCAGGGCGTCGATCAGCCGGGCGGCCTCGGCGCGTAGGGCCACCGGATCGGCCCCGACCGCCTGCAGCAGCGGACGCGCCAGGGTCTCGGTGTCGTCCAGCAGCGCCACGGCCAGGTGGGCGGCCTCGACCGCCGGGTTGCCGCGCTCGGCGGCCTGACGCACAGCGCCGTTGACCGCCTGCGTGCTGCGGGTCGTCATGTCCATGCTGGTAGTTCACCTCATTGCATCAGTGGTGTCATCGGGCGGATGCCTGCGCGCGCTTGGGTCACACTGTCGTCACGTCGGTCGTCGCGCCGGCTCTCACCGAGTTCAACGCCGAAGAAGTTGAGCGTGTTCCGCTCAATTCTGAGTATCTGCTCGGGAGCATCCGGGCGGGGTTCGCCGTTCACCGGTCGAAGCGTTGGCGGCTGTGGGACAGTAAGTCGGCGTCACACGTACCTGGGGGCCCGATGGTGCTGGAGCAGCACAGGCGCAGCCGCCTCGGCCGGCCCTATCGCCGGCTCCGGCGCTGGGTCCGGCACACCCCGACCGGCGAGATCGCGCTCGCGATGGTGGCTGCCGGGGTCGCGCTGGTCTTCGTCGCCCTGGTCATCGCCTTCGTCTGGCTCTGAGCCGGTCGGATCAGCCGCCGCAGGACTGGTTGTGGATCGAGACGTGCACCGGCCGCACCAGCGGCTGGCGCAGCACGATCGGTGAACCCGAACCTGCCGGTTCCTGCATGTGGAAGACCAACGTGCGGGTGGTCCCCCGGGGCAGCTCGACGTCCACGCCGTACACCGGGTGCCCCTGCTCCTCGCCCTGAGCCACCTCGGCGAGCTTGCCGTCCAGGTCGGTGGACGCCCGGAAGGCTCCCGTGGTGGCGTAGTAGTAGACGCCGAGCCGGTTGTCGCCGGGTTTCGTGTGGTAGCGTCGGATGGTCGTTGCGTTCCTCGACATAGGTCGGCAGGCCGGACGGGGCGGTGTTGGTCAGCCGGATCGTCACGGTGACGTCACGTGTGCTGCCGCAGCCGGTCCGCGTCCAGGTGATGCTGCGGTCGAGGTAGTAGTCCAGCTTGTTCCCGGCGTCGTTGTTGACCACCACCCCGGCGAACGGCGCGCTCGTCGACGGGATCGCGCCGGACAGCGAGGTCTGCTCCAGCAAGCCCTCGGCATCGGGGTCGGTGCTGTAGACGAGCAGGCGACGCTCGGCCGCGGCGTGCCCGGCCGCCTTGACGAGAGCGGTGGTGTTGCCGCGGGCGTCGATCACCTTGGTGCTCGCCGCCCGGGCGACGTCGAGCAGGTAGCGCTTGCGCGCGGGCGACGCGGCGTCGCTCGGGTAGCGACTGTAGAGCGCCTGCTGGGTGAGCTGGACGACGTTGCCGGCCGAGATGACCGAGTGGTCGGGCAGCGTCGCCGGCCCGGTGACCGCGAGCAGGTAGGCCAGCGCCTGCGGGTCGACGGCGAGGGCGCCGTCGAGCTTCTCGTGGGTCTTGTGCTGCCACATCGCCAGCCAGATGCGCGCGGCGTACGGGAAGTGGGCGCTGACGTTGCTGTCGCCGTACTCGTCGTAGGGCGCTCCGACCGACCACAGCCGGTCGTAGGCCTTGCCGAAGTTCAGGCCGCTCTTGACCCCGCTGAGCGCGCTGTCGCTCTCGAAACGCTCGACGCTGATCTTGCCGTGGGTGGCGCGGACGAATGCCGAAGGCGCCGGGCAGGCCACCGGTGCCTCGAGCTTCGGCGTCGTTCTGGAAGGACACGAAATAGCGTTTGGTGCCGTCGCATGCCGAGCATCGGACGGAGCGACCTGCGAGGCGAGGGTCGGCCGAGTGCAGGGTCTTGCCCAGTCGCGCGCATCTGGGTGAGCAGGTCACCGCGCGCCGAGTCGACCGGCGCCAGCCACGTCGAGGTCGGGCGGGCGGCGACGGCGGCCGTCGCCGTGATTCATCGCGTTGTCGGCCCGCGCGAGCGTCGGCGATACCGCGGCGATGCGCGCGAGGTTGATGGCGCCGTCGCTCTCGCGCAAGGTCGACGGGTCGAGTTCCCGCGTGGCCGTGATGACCTCGGGCAGCACGTGCTGGCCGAGCACGTCGACCTGACCGGTGATGGTGCGCACGGTCTGGAACGGCGCGCCGCCGGCCGGGATGCTCGCCACGATGGCCCACGCCGGGCCCGAGGTGTAGTCGTCGGCCTTGGCCGCGTGGTCGCTGATGTGGCGGGCGGTGGCGCGCGCGGCGTCGAGATCACCGGCGGCGATCTGGGCCCGGAGCTGGTGCACCTCGGAGCGGACGTCCTCGAGCTGGGTCCGCGCCAGCAGGGCGGTGATCAGCACCCAGGCGCCGATCAGCAGGATCGCGGCCCCGGCGACCAGCATGGCGATGCCGTAGCGCCGCCGCCGGCGCAGCCGGCGTCGCGAGGTGCGCCGACGGCGCACGCGACCGGACGACCGCTCACGCGGCCGGGCCTCCCAGCCCGGGCCGGTGAACGCGTCCGGCGCGTCGCTGTCCGGTGCCCCGGTCTCGCCGGCCTCGGAGTCGTCGGATCTGTCGTCGCCGGATGGGTCCTCGCCGGACCGATCGCCGTCAGGCGATGGCGGGCCCGTGCGGGGCTCGTCTGGATCTGAGCTCATGGCCTAACACAGCAAGGACGGCCCGGTCTCCCGGGCCGTCCTCGACAGCTGAGTCGGTGAATCAGGCGCTGGTGGCGTTCCGACGCCGGCCGGCCAGCAGGAGCAGGCCACCGCCGACGAGCAGGACCACACCGAGGGCGCCGATGCCGATGACCGCGACACCGGTGCTCGACAGGTTGCCGCCGCCGCTGCCGCCACCGCCACCGGTACCGCCGGCGGTCAGGCTGATGTCCGCGACATCGCCCGAGCTGCTGCCGGTGGCGGTGATCGAGCCGGGGCTGGTGCCGTTCGGGCAGACGATGGTGATGTCGAGCGTGAACGAGCCGCTGGAGTTCGCCACCACCGTGTAGCTCTTGCCGCCCTGCGTCACGGTGACGGTCTCGCCCGGCTGGTAGTGCGAGCCGGACACGGTGACGGTCTCACCGCAGGTCGGGCTGGTGTCGCTGACGCTCAGCGTCGGCGGCGGTGCCCGGCGGGTAGGCGCCGGCGGACGAGGTGGCGAAGAACAGCCCGGTGAGGAGCATGGCCACGACGCCGACAAGGGCGAGAATCGGCTTCTTCAGTGCTGACATGGTCTTGACCTCACTCTGGGACTGACTGGGCACTTCGATGTGTGGAGACTGCGAAGCAGGATCAGGCTAACCGATGATCACCGATAGTGGAAACCGGTTGGAGAAAGTCGCTGCACTTGTAACATCGCGTGTCCTCGCAGAAACGTTACAGCTACGCGCTACACGCTGTCCTGTGTACTCGGGACCGGCGGTCCGACCGGCAGGGAAAGCGCATATCGTCAGAACGCCCCCTTTCGCGCCAGGACGGCGTACACCGTGCGCAGCAGGATGCTGAGGTCGAGGCCCAGGCTCCAGTTCTCGACGTAATACAGGTCCATCCGCACCGCGTCGTCCCAGCTCGTCTCCGAACGTCCGCTGATCTGCCACAGGCCGGTGACGCCCGGTCGCACGAGCAGGCGCCGCCTGGCCGAACCGGTGTAGGTGCTGTCGATCGCCGCGAGCGGCCGCGGGCCGACCAGGGACATGGTGCCGGAGACGACGTGGACCAGCTGCGGGAGCTCGTCGATGGAGAACGCGCGGATCCACTTGCCCACGCGGGTGACGCGGGGGTCGGAGCGGATCTTGAACAGCACCCCGCCGCCGTCCTGCTCGTTGAGCTCGAGCAGCTCCTGCCGGCGGTGCTCGGCGTCGGCGTACATCGAACGGAACTTCAGGATCGTGAACTCGGTGCCGTTGATCCCCAGGCGCTTCTGCCGGAAGAAGACCGGGCCGCGGCTGGTGGCCTTGATCGCGATCGCGGTCACCAGCAGCAGCGGCGAGGCCAGCGCCAGCACGCACAACCCGCCCAGCACGTCGACGGTGCGCTTGACGAGCCGCGGCAGGCGGCCGAGCTGCGGCTGCTCCAGCCACACCAGCGGCAGACCCTCGACCGGGCTCACGTGCACCCGGCTGCCGGCGATCTCGGTCAGGGCGGGCGCGAGCACCATCCCGCGGTTCGTGCCCTCCAGCTGCCAGCCGAGCTCGCGGACGCCGCGCGGCCCCAGGCCGCTGCCGGTCACCGCGACGACGTCGGCCTCGACCTCGGCGGCGCGCGTCGCGGCGTCCAGTACCCCGCCGACAACCGGCACGCCCGGCGCGATCGTGGCGCCGACCGGCGCGTCCTCGACGCAGGCGCCGACGATCTTCAGGCCGGCGTTCTTGGCGCGCACGGTGGTGTCGAACAAATGGTGAACCGAATCCGACGTGCCGACGGCCAGAATGCGATACACCCATTCACCGCGATTACGCCGGGAATTCACGTAACGCCGAACGGCGGCCCGCTCGAGCACGATCAGCGACAGGCCCAGCGGAATGACGCCGATGACATATCCACGCGCGATCGGCGTCTTGGTCGCGTAGCAGGCGACGGCGAGCAGGCTCACGGTGATCGCCGTCGCGCGCAGGACGCGTTTGAGCTCCTCCGGCCCCGTGGCGATGTGCCGGATCTCGTAGCCGCCGCAGTACTGCAGGGCCACCGTCCACCCGACGGCGATCCCGAGCCCGATCCCCAGGTACCCCTCGGGGCCGATGCCGGAGTCGCCGGCGCCGAAACGCAGTTCGTAGCCGAGGACGGTCGCGATGATGATCGCGCAGAGTCGAGGGTCAGCAGGACGAGGCGGTACTGGACGGTCCACAAGGGCTGCGCGTCCGCGGCCCGTGGCGACGGGGCGCCCTCGTCGGCCGCTTCCGATCCGGTAAGCCCGAGAGCGGCGGCCGACTCGGGGCGCAGCGACGTCATGTCCTTCGTCCTCCCACTGTTCGGATCCGCCGCGGGCGACCACCACTGCGGACCGCCAACCGCGTCGTCGTCGACTTCGCGCGCCCCAACAGGCGAACTCTAAGTCATGCACCGGTGCATCGAACAGCTGATGTAAAGAATTTGTTGCGGCGTCGAACAGCGCTTGCGCCGCAGACGCTTCGGCGGCGCTGAGAGCAAAGGCCGCCCGCACGGCGCACGAGCACCGGGGCAGGTACCCTCCGCTGAGTCGTGCGTGTGGCGCCGGCCACGAGGAACCGACAGCGTGATGGAGAGGCGAACGAGTGGACCTGCGTGACTACCTGCGCATCGTGCGCAAGGGCTGGCCCGTGATCTTGGCCTTCGTGGTGCTGGGACTCGCGGCCGGCGTCGGGCTCACCCTTGCCACCACGAAGGTGTACGAGGCCGACGTCCAGGTCTTCGTCGCGACCACCTCCAACGGCAGCTCCGCCGATCTGGCCCAGGGCAACACCTACGTGCAGGCCCAGGTGCAGTCCTACACCAGCATCGCCAACTCCCCGAAGGTCACCGACGCGGTCATCGCGCAGCTGAAAAGCAAGGGACAGCTGCACCGCCGGGCTCACCTCCAGCACGCTCGCCGGCAAGATCAGTGCGGACGCCCCGCTGAACAAGGTGCTCGTCAACCTGCACGTCACCGACACCAACCCGCGCACCGCCGCCCTGCTGGCCAACGACGTCGCCACCCAGTTCAGCGCCTTCGTCCAACAGGCCGCGCTCACCGACGCGAACGGCAAGCCGGTCGTGCGACTGACGGTCATCCACCCGGCTCAGATCCCCGGTGCGCCCATCACCCCGAACAAGATCCTCAACATCGGCCTCGGGTTCGTGGTCGGCCTGCTGATCGGCATCGGCATCGTCGTGCTGCGCGACGTCCTGGACAACACCGTCAAATCGCCAAGGGACTACGAGGACGCCGGCGTGCCGGCCATGGGTGTCGTCCCGTTCGACAAGCGCACCGCGTCGGAGCCCATCGCCTTCCGGGTCGACGGCACCAGCGCCCGCTCGGAGGCCTACCGCCAGATCCGGACCAACCTGCAGTTCGTCGACGTCGACAACCCGCCCCGGATCATTTCCGTCACGAGCGCGATGCCGGCCGAGGGCAAGTCGACCACCGCCCTCAACCTCGCCGCCGCACTCGCCGAAGCCGGTTCCCGGGTGTGTCTGATCGAGGCCGATCTGCGCCGGCCGTCCCTGGCCAAGTCGCTGGGCCTGGTCGGCGACGTCGGCTTCACCACCGCGCTCATCGGCAAGACCCCGGTCGAGGACGTCCTGCAGAACGCCGGCCAGAACCTGGCCGTCCTGACCTCCGGCCCGATCCCGCCCAACCCGAGCGAGCTGCTCATCACCGAGCACGCGCGGGCGATCATCCAGCGGGTCGCGAGTCACGTCGACTTCGTCGTCATCGACACCCCGCCGCTGCTGCCGGTCACCGACGGTGCCACGGTGGCCACCCTCGCCGACGCCACGCTGATCGTCGCGCGAGCGGGCCGGACCACCCACGAGCAGGCCAACCGTTCCATCGAGGCGCTCGACAAGGTCGGCCGGCACCCGGTCGGCGTGGTCATGAACATGGTGACGCGCGGCCGCGGCGGCTACAGCTACGAGTACGGCTACTACTACACCGACCGGGAGCGCGCGAAGCTGGGCCGCACCGACGTCGGGGTCGGCGCGGGCAAGGCCGCGCCGGACGCTGCGGACGACGACTCGCTGGATCTGCTCACCCCTGACACCGCGACCGACGGTCCGTACCGACCGGTACACGCCCCGGATTCGGGACGACCCGCCCCGAAGCCCTCATCGGCGCCGGTCGCCGAGGCCGCCCCGCGCCGGGCGGCTTCGGCATCCGTTGCCGACGATGCTGTTACCGGGGAGTTGCCGACCGTCGCGCGCCGCGAGGGTGGCGAGACGCCCCGGAACACCTCGGAACAGGCCGGAGCGGTCTCGGCAGCCGACCCGACGCTCGAGCTGTCCGAGCCCTTCCAGCCGGGCGAGCGCCGCGGGCCTGACGACGCGGGCTGGTCGCGCGCGATCAACGGCGAGCAGCAGACCAACGTGTGGAGCCCGCCGGCCACCCCGTCCTACGGCACCGAGCGCACCGGGCAACGGCTCGGGCGATGCCCTACCGGGGGGACGGCCGGGGACGCCGGGACCCGCTCGACGGACGAGGCGACGGCCTACCGGCCCTCCTGACCCGATCCGGCGCGGCCACCAGGCCCAGCGACGCGATCACCGCATTCACCGCGTCGTTGACGGCGGCGCCGGTCGCGCGCACGACCTCCATCGGGGCCCCGTACGGGTCGCCGATGTCGTCGGCACCCGGCCGTTCCGGCGCGGGCGTCACACCCCGGGCCGCCGCCACCTCGCGCACGCGGTCGGCCAACGAGGCCGGCGTCGCCGTGGACAACGGCGGCCGGCCGGCGCTGAGCCGCGCGAACTCGCGCAGGGTGAAGGTGTGTCGGAAGGCCAGCGGGGAGTCCTTGAGCAGGGCGGCCCGGTGTCCGGAGTCGGCGGTCAGGACGAGTGACGCGCCCTGGACCATGGCGGGCGTGACGCGCTGGGCCGTGTGCCCGTCCGGGTTCCCGCCGAGTTCCCGCAGGACGAGGGCGGACGGCGCGTCCATCGGGTACCCGGTCAACCCGTTCGTCCCCGCGCTCACCGCCCGCACCCGCGCTCCGTGCGGAACCCGGGCGAGGAACAACCGTTCCGCCATCGGTGACCGGCAAATATTTCCGGTACACACGAACAGCACGTCGAAAGTCACCCCTTCAGGTTGTCATCCCTAGTATCGCGATGTGCAGCGGCTCTCGACCTGGCTCATCGCCTTGCTCGCCATCGCTGTGTTCGCAGCCGCGGGCTACGTCATCGTGAAGAAGGACCCGGTCCCGGACGCCGGCCAGGTGCTGCCGCTGCCGTCGGCGAGCGCGACGTCGACGGCGACAGCCCGCGCCGCGGACGCCACCGCGAGTGGCAGCGCGCCCTCGCCCGGCGGCGTGATCGCCTTCCTGGGCGACGACTGGACCACCGGTAGCGGGGCGAGCACGAAGTCCAAGCGTTTCTCCACCCTGCTCGCGAAGCAGCTCGGGCTCACCGAGCGCAACTTCGGCGCGGACGGCACCGGGTACGCCAAGGCAACGGCGACGGACGGCACCTACGACAGCCGCGTCGCCGACGTGGTCAAGGCCAAACCCCGCGTCGTCGTGGTCTCGGGTGGGCGCAACGACGTCGCCGACTTCCTGCCCACCACCAAGCGCCACATCCACACGCTGTTCAGCACGCTGCACGACAAGCTGCCGAATGCGGTGGTGATCGCGGTCGAGCCGTTCTGGGGCGACAGCGACAAGCCGGCCGAGCTCGGCCCCGTCGCGAGCGCGGTGAAGAGCGAGGTGACGGCGGACGGGGGCCACTACCTGGCGCTCGACGACCCGATCCACAACCACCCGAGCTTCATGGCCGATGCCTCCGACCCGAACGACAAGGGCAACGCCGCCATCGCCGCGGCGATGGCGGGCCCGGTGCAGGCGCTGATCAACCCCTGACGGCCGCCGCGGACTAGCCGCGCGGGCGCCACACGACGAGCGACGTGGTCGGACCGCGGCGGGCGATGAGCTCGGCGTGCGCGTGGTCGAGTTCGGCGGCGAGTTCGGCGACCTTGGCCTGCAACGCCTCGACGTGCGACTCGAGTTCGATGATGCGCTTGATGCCGGCGAGGTTGACGCCCTCGTCCTGCGAGAGCCGTTGCACCTCGCGCAGCAGGGCGACGTCGCGGGCGGAGTAGCGGCGCCCCCCGCCGACGGTGCGTCCCGGCGTGACGAGGCCGAGCCGGTCGTACTGGCGCAGGGTCTGCGCGTGCATGCCGGCCAGCTCCGCCGCCACCGAGATGACGAAGACGGGGGCGTCCTCGGGCAGTTCGCGCGGGATGTTGCGCCTAACCATGGCTGGCTTCCCCTGCCGCGGACGCGCCCTGCGCGGACGTGCCCAACCGCGCCGTGATCGCCGGGCGGGGGTCGGCCGGGTCCGCCGCTGCATAGGCCTCGAGCGCGACCCTCGCCTCGTCCGACAGCGAGGTCGGCACCGCGACCTCGACGGTGACCAGCAGGTCACCGGTGGCCGAGCGGGTCGTGACGCCGCGCCCCCGGACGCGCAGGGTGCGGCCGGACGGCGTGCCCGGGGCGACCCGCAGCGACACGGCGCCGTCGAGGGTGGGGACGCGCAGGGTCGTGCCGAGCGTGGCCTCGGCGAACGTGATCGGGACGGTGACCGTGAGGTCGTTCCCGGTGCGCCCGAACAGGGCGTGCGGCCGGACCCGGACGGTGACGAACAGGTCGCCCGCCGGACCGCCGTTCCCGCCCGGCGTGCCCTTGCCGCTGATCCGGACCTTGCCGCCGTCGCGGACGCCGGAGGGGATGCGGACGGTGATCGAGCGCGTCTGCGTCGTGGCGCCGGTGCCGTGGCACTCCGGGCACGGGTCGTCGATCAGCTGGCCGGTGCCGCGGCAGTCGCGGCACGGCTCGCTGAAGCCGAACGCGCCCTGGTTCGACATGACGGACCCGGTACCGGCGCAGGTGGGGCAGGTCCGTGGGCTGGTGCCCGGGCGCGCGCCGCTGCCGTGGCAGGTCGCGCAGGGTCCGGGCGAGGAGAGTCGCAGCGGCAGCGTCGTGCCGCGGACGGCCTGCTCGAAGTCCAGGGTGACCTCGGCGGTCACGTCCGAGCCGCGTCGTGGGCCGGCGGTGCCGGCATTGCGGGTCGCGCTCGAGTTGGGGCCGAACAGCCCGTCGAACAGGTCACCCAGGTTGGTGCCGCCGCGGCCGAACAGGTCGGACATGTCGAAGCCGCCGGCGGCGCCTCCGCGTCCGGCGCCCGGGAACCCGGCTCCGGCACCGAAACCACCGAAGCCGCCGCCCCCGCCGGCGAACAGCGAGCGGGCCTCGTCGTACTCCTTGCGCTTGGCCGGGTCGGAGAGCACCGCGTAGGCCTCGGAGACCTCCTTGAAGCGGGCCTCGGACTTGGTGTCACCGGGGTTCTTGTCCGGGTGCAGGTCACGGGCCAGCTTGCGATAGGTCTTCTTGATGTCGGCCGCGGACGCGTCCTTGGCGACGCCGAGCGCCTGGTAGTAGTCCTTCTCGATGTAGTCCTTCGTGCTCACCCTGCGTCACCTCCTTGTCGTTGCTCATGGCCCGGCGCGCCCCGGGGCCGTGCTCCGGCCCCGGGGCCGCCGCGCGTCACTCTCCGGCGGGTTCGGCCGCCGGCACCGAGTCGGCACCGGCCGCCTCGGGTTCGGCCGGGTCGCTGACCGCGACCATCGCAGCCCGGAGCAGGCGCTCGTTGTGGCGATAGCCCGGGCGCATGACCGTGGTGCAGGTCGGCACCGTCACGTCGGGGCTCTCGCCGTGCTGGACCGCCTCGTGGATCGTGGGGTCGAACGGATCGCCGACCTCGCCGAACGCGACCAGCCCGAGCTTGCTCGTCACGCTCTCGAGCTTGTCGGCCACCGCCTTGAACGGGCCCTCGAGGTCGCCGTGGGTGCGGGCCCGGTCCAGGTCGTCGATGACCGGGAGCAGGTCCGACAGCACCCGCCCGACGGCCGCGTCGCCCGCGAGCAACCGCTCGCGCTCGGCGCGGCGCCGGTAGTTCGCGTACTCGGCCTGCACCCGCTGCAGGTCGGCCGTGCGCTCGTCCAGCAGCGCCGCCTCGACCATCGGCACCTGACCCTCGGCCGCGGGCTCCTCGGTCGATGCGGCCTCGGTTCCGTCGCCTTGCGTATCAGCGGCCTCAGCCGGGCCGTCCGGCGCGGGCGGGGTGTCCCCGCCCGCCGCCGCACGCTCGCGGTCGACCTTGCGTCGGTCGGTGAACCGGATCGGTGGTTCCTCCGGCTCCCGCGACTCGCCGTCTCTACCCGAATTCACTTCGCGTCCTCGCCCGGGCCCTCGTCGACGACCTCGGCGTCGACGACACCGTCGTCGGCGGCACCGGCACCCTTGGTGAAGTCCGGACCAGCGGCACCCTCGGCACCGGGAGCACCCTCACCCTCGGCCTGCGCGGCGGCGTACATCGCCCCGCCGGCCTCGGACGCGATCCGCGAGACGTTCTCCTGCGCGGCCTTGATGGCCTCGTAGTCGGCACCCTCGAGGGTCTTGGCGAGCTCCTCGACCGCGGTCTGCAGCTCGGTGCGCTTGTCCTCGGGCAGCTTGTCGCCGTTCTCGGCCAGGAACTTCTCGGTCGTGAACTGCAGGCCCTCGGCGGTGTTGCGGATCTCGGCCTGGTCGCGCCGCTGGCGGTCCTCCTCGGCGTGCGCCTCGGCGTCCTTCATCATCCGGTCGATCTCGTCCTTGGACAGGCCCGAGCCGCCGGTGATCGTCATGCCCTGTTCCTTGTTGGTCGCAAGGTCCTTGGCGTGCACGTTGACGATGCCGTTGGCGTCGATGTCGAAGCTGACCTCGATCTGCGGGACGCCGCGGGGTGCCGGCGGCAGGCCGGTCAGCTCGAACATCCCGAGCTTCTTGTTGTAGGCCGCGATGTCGCGCTCGCCCTGGTAGACCTGGATCTGGACGCTGGGCTGGTTGTCGTCGGCGGTCGTGAAGATCTCCGAGCGACGGGTCGGGATCGTCGTGTTCCGCTCGATGAGCTTGGTCATGATGCCGCCCTTGGTCTCGATGCCCAGCGACAGCGGGGTGACATCGAGCAGCAGGACGTCCTTGACCTCGCCCTTGAGCACGCCGGCCTGCAGGGCGGCGCCGACGGCGACGACCTCGTCCGGGTTGACGCCCTTGTTCGGCTCCTTGCCGCCGGTCAGCTCGCGCACCAGGTCGGTGACGGCCGGCATGCGGGTCGAACCACCCACCAGCACGACGTGGTCGATCTGCGACAGCGAGATGCCGGCGTCCTTGATGACGCTGTGGAACGGCGCCTTGGTGCGCTCGAGCAGGTCGCCGGTGATCTTCTGGAACTCGGCCCGCGACAGCGTCTCGTCCAGGAACAGCGGGTTCTTCTCGGCATCCTGCGTGATGTAGGGCAGGTTGATGCTCGTCGAGTTGGAGCTCGACAGCTCGATCTTGGCCTTCTCCGCGGCCTCGCGCAGCCGCTGCATCGCCATCTTGTCCTTGGTGAGGTCGATGCCGTGGCCGCTGCGGAACTTCTGCACCAGCCAGTCGACGATGCGCTGGTCCCAGTCGTCACCACCGAGGTGGTTGTCGCCGTTGGTCGCCTTGACCTCGATGACGCCGTCGCCGATCTCGAGCAGCGAGACGTCGAAGGTGCCACCACCGAGGTCGAAGACCAGGATGGTCTGCTCCTTCTCGCCCTTGTCCAGCCCGTAGGCCAGGGCGGCCGCGGTCGGCTCGTTGATGATCCGCAGGACGTTCAGGCCCGCGATGGCGCCGGCCTCCTTGGTGGCCTGGCGCTGGGCGTCGTTGAAGTAGGCCGGGACGGTGATGACGGCGTCGGTGACGTCCTCGCCCAGGTAGGACTCGGCGTCGCGCTTGAGCTTCTGCAGCACGCGCGCGCTGATCTCCTGCGGCGTGTAGTCCTTGCCGTCGATGTTCTTCTTCCAGTCGCCCTCGCCGATGTGGCGCTTCACCGAACG
Organism: uncultured Actinomycetota bacterium; assembly: GCA_963787985.1. GTDB lineage: Bacteria > Actinomycetota > Actinomycetes > Mycobacteriales > Jatrophihabitantaceae > Jatrophihabitans. The sequence goes on from CAWBEL010000001.1 coordinate 1,026,350, forward strand.
GATCGTGCGGTCGACGTTGGTGACGGCCTGCCGCTTGGCGACCTCGCCGACGAGGACCTCGCCGTTCTTGGCGAACGCGACGACGCTCGGCGTGGTGCGCGCGCCCTCGGCGTTGGCGATGACCTCGGGCTCGCCACCGCTGAGGACGGCGACGGCCGAGTTGGTGGTTCCGAGGTCGATTCCGACCGCTCGTGCCATGGTGTGGTGCTCCTTCTATCGGGGTGGTCCGGGTGCAGATCGCGGGGCGGGGACCGCCGTCTCGATGGTGCTCGCCGGATGGTGGCTCTGTCAAAAGAACTGAGCCCGCTCGGCTCAACTTCCCGGACCGACGGTGACCTGGGTCACACCCTGGTCCCCGCGTCAGCGCAGCGGGCGGGTGACGTCGCCGTTGAGGCGGTACGTGCCTGCGGCCGGGGCGCGCAGCACCGTCCAGCCCGTCCCGTCGTCGCGCGCGTCACCCGCGGGGCCCGTCCCGCGCACCGGACGCAGGGTGAGGAACTTGGAGAACCGGACACGGACCGGGAAGGAGCAGGCGCACGGCACCCTGATGGTCAGCTGCGCCTGGTCGGCCGAGAGCAGCTGCTGCGGCCCGGGGACGATCGGGGTGGAGTCGGTGACGCGGAACAGTGACCACGTCGGCGTGCTGGACACCGGCACGAGGTAGGACGGGCGGTGCCGGGCGGCGAGGGTGTACTCGGGCGATGTGACCGGGTACCGGCGGTTGACCGCGACGTAGCCGACAGCGTTGTTGTCCAGCCACACCTTGTAGCTGACGGCGTTGAGCTTCGGGTCGCTGAGCACCGCGTTGAGCTTGTTCTGCTCCTGCGTCTCGTAGCCGCCGGCGAGGGCGGCGTGCCCGAGCAGGGCGTAGGCGGCGGTGTGGATCGACCCGCTCTGCACCACCTCGAGCCGGTGGTTGCGCAGGTCGGGCTGATTCTTCAGCTGGCCGATGAGCGGGGTGTAGAACGCCGCGGCGGCCGCCGGGGCGGTGGAGCGGACGAGGTCGAGCACGGTGGCCTGCAGGCAGAGGGTGAGCGCCGGGAGCACGGCGAGCGCCGTGCGCCAGCGCGGGGTGGACGCTGCCGTGGCGACCACGGCCGCGGGCAGGCAGATCCAGGGCAGCCGGACGATGTTCGAGCCCATGCCGTTCGGGAAGGTCGTGAGCAGCGGGGAAATGATCGCCGTCGCCACGAGCAGCAGCCGCAGGACGGGGGCCGGGCGGGCGAGCAGCATGACCAGCGCGGCACCGGCGGTGATCAAGCTGGCGAACACGGTGTAGCCCTGGTTACCGGGGTTGCCGAAGAACACCGCGATGCCGACGAGAGTCAGGCCGCAGACGACGGCCGACCAGAACGCGAGCCGCCGGTACTCCCGTTCGACGAGGAACACCGCGCCGGCGGCCAGGCCGAGGAACGCCCCGCTGACCGGCGAGCACAGGCTGGACACGGCGATGCCGGCCAGGGCGACCCCGATGCGCCGCTCGCGCAGCCCGATGACCGCGACCACCCCGACGGCGCAGCCGAGTGCGAACGGGATGCGCCCGCTCCAGATGTTGCCGCCGGCCGTCAGGGTCGCGACCCAGGTGGCCAGGTGCGGGTGAGCGGTACCTGCGACCGCGCGCCGGGCCAGGGGGGTGATCGCGATCGTGGCGAGCACCCCGACCAGCGTCGCCCCTAGCAGGGAGGACAGGTACGGGGTGATCACCGAGTAGTTGCCCGGCGTCGAGCCGCCGCCGAACCACTGGAACCAGCCCACCAGGCCCACGCCGTGCTTGGCCGCCGACTGGCGGGCCAGCGCCGCTTGCAGGTCGCCGACGTTGGGTCGGACGATGAAGAAGGCGAACGCGTTGACTGCGGCGACCACGGTGGGCCAGAGCACCGAGGTGCTCGGCAGCGCGAATCGCGGCAAGCGGGCCCGCGCGTCCGGTTCGGCGGGTGCGGCGGCGGCCGGACCCGCTGACGCCGTCGCCGCGCTCATAACAGGCGATGGTCTCACAGGGAAGCGCGCCCGCTGGATCGTTATGCGGCCGTGCTCAGCCGCGACCGGACGGGGTGTCAGTGCTGCGGCCGGCGTCGTCGCGGGCGGTCAGGCGGCGCAGCACGCCCGCTCCGGGCAGGTCCGCGATCACTCCGACGATTCGGTCGAGCGTCGCCTGCACCGACGCCACCCGGCTCTCGGTCTCGGTCGCCGCCCGCAGCGCCGGCACCGCCTCGCGGCGCAGCGCCTCCAGCGTCTCGGGAAGCTCGCGCAGCGTCGTGGGGTCGATCGCGGACGCGAACCGCTCGAGCGGACCGGTGACGGTCCGGGTCGCCGCCTCGATCTGGGTGACAGCGCGATCGAGACGGCTGACGGTCTGGTTGAAGCGCTCCAGCGAGTCGTTGAAGGTCTTCATGGTGGCCGGGAGCTGCCCCATGAGCCGGGCGTTCTGCTCTACCAGCTCCTGCATCCAGCGGGCCTGCCCGTCGGCAGAGCGCATGAGGTCTCCGACGACCGGGATCGCCCCGACGGCATCGGGCACGCGGGACGGCGGTTTCTTCGGCACTCCCGCTTTCTAGCCGGTCCGCGGGCGCCTGTCGACCGGCCCCGCCGACCGTGCATCCCACCACACCCCGGCCACTGGTTGGTTACCTCCCGGTAATAACGAATAGTCTCAAGTGGCACTCCGTCCCCCGCGGCCGACAGGCGCGACGGAGGCTCATCGCCCTGTCCTTCGGAGGAGCACGCGTGCCGCACGAGTCCCACACCGTCCTGGCGCAGAACTGGTTCGTCGACTGGAACTACACGTCCCCCGGCGTCGTGCGCATCGTGCTGGCCCTGGTCATGCTCATCGTCACGGTGGCCGTGGCCGGTCGACGCATCGCCTGGCTGATCCGGCTCATCCGCTCGGGCAAGCCCGCCAAGGGACGCACCGACGACATCCAGGTACGTCTGCGCGACCAGGTCGAGGAGGTCTTCGGCCAGAAGCGCCTGCTGAAGTGGAACGCGCCGGGCATCGCGCACTTCTTCACCTTCTGGGGTTTCGTCGTGCTGGGCGCCACGATCGTCGAGGCGTTCGGTGCCCTCGTCATCAGCCGTGACTTCGCCTTCCCGATTCTGGGACGGGCACGCTGGCTGGGCTTCCTCGAGGACTTCTTCGCCGTCGCCGTGCTGCTCGGCATCCTCTACTTCGCCGTCAACCGGCTGCGCAACGCGCCCGAGCGCAAGAAACGCGCCAGCCGCTTCTACGGCTCGCACAACGGCCCGGCGTGGATGGTGCTCGGGTTCATCGCGCTGGTCGTCATCACACTGCTGATGTACCGCGGCGTGCAGTCCAAGACCGGGCACTTCCCGTTCGGGCACTCGAAGGCGCCGTTCGCGTCCTACCTGATCGCGAAGGCGCTGCCGAGCGGGTCGTACCTCACCGGTTTCGAGACGTTCTGGATCCTCGCCCAGATGGCCGTCATCTTCGGGTTCTCCGTGCTCGTCGTGTACTCCAAGCACCTGCACATCGGCACCGCCCCGCTGAACGTGCTCACCAAGCGGGAGCCGAACGCCCTCGGCGCGCTCCTGCCGGTCACCGACGACGACGGCAAGGCCATCGACTTCAGCGACGTCGAGAACCTGTCCGAGGACACGGTCTTCGGCAAGGGCAAGATCGAGGACTTCAGTTGGAAGGGCTACCTCGACTTCGCCACGTGCACCGAATGCGGGCGTTGCCAGTCGCAGTGTCCCGCCTGGAACACCGGCAAGCCGCTGTCGCCGAAGCTCGTGATCATGAACCTGCGCGACCACCTGTTCGCGAAAGCGCCTTACATCTTCGGCCAGGAAGTGCCCGAGGGGGCCGAACCGAACTTCGCCGACGAGGGCGTCGACCACGTGCACGGCGTCCCGGAGTCGGGCTTCGAGCGCGTCCAGGGTTCCGGCATCGAGCAGGCGCTGCGTCCGCTGGTCGGCGACCTCGCCTCCGGTGGTGTCATCGACCCCGACGTCCTGTGGTCGTGCACCACGTGCGGTGCCTGCGTCGAGCAGTGCCCGGTGGACATCGAGCACATCGACCACATCGTCGACATGCGCCGCTACCAGGTGCTCATCGAGTCCGCGTTCCCGTCCGAGGCCGGCGTCATGCTGCGCAACATCGAGAACAAGGGCAACCCGTGGGGCATGGCCAACAGCGGGCGCAGCGAGTGGTTCTCCGACCTGTCCTTCGAGGTCCGGCAGGCCGACCCGGGCACCAAGCTGGACGCCGACATCGACTACCTGTTCTGGGTCGGCTGCGCCGGCGCCCTCGAGGACCGCTCGAAGAAGGTCACCATCGCCTTCGCCGAGCTGCTGCACACCGCGGGCGTCGAGTTCGCGGTGCTCGGACAGGGCGAGTCCTGCACCGGCGACCCGGCGCGCCGGCTGGGCAACGAGTTCCTGTTCCAGATGCAGGGGATGCAGAACGTCGAGACGCTGAATTCCGTCACCAGGGCCGAGCCCCTGAAGATCGTCGCGACCTGCCCGCACTGCTTCAACACCCTCGCGAACGAGTACCCGCAGCTCGGGGGCCACTACGAGGTCGTCCACCACACCCAGCTGCTCGGCAAGCTCGTCGCCGAAGGCAAGCTCACCCCGGTCGAACCGGTCGACAAGAGCGTCACCTACCACGACCCCTGCTACCTCGGGCGGCACAACAAGGTCTACACGCCGCCGCGGGAGGTCCTGGGCGCGATCCAGGGTCTCAAGAGCCAGGAGATGCACCGCTGCAAGGACCGCGGATTCTGCTGCGGCGCCGGCGGGGCGCGGTTCTGGATGGAAGAGAAGATCGGCAAGCGCATCAACGTCGAGCGCACCGACGAGGCCCTGGGTCTGGACCCGGACGTCATCTCCACCGCCTGCCCGTTCTGCATGGTGATGTTGTCCGACGCGGTGGCCGCGAAGATCGGCGAGGGCGAGGCCCGGGAGGACGTACAGGTGCTCGACGTCGCGCAGCTGCTGCGCCAGTCGCTGGGCGCCCCGCCGGCCGCGACCCCGCCCGCCGCGGACGAGTCGGAGCCCGCCACGACCGGCTGACGTCTCGTCCGGCGGCGGGGACGGCCTGAGAAGCGCAGTGATCGACCGAGGTTGCGTCGTTAGCCTGCACACGATGAACACCACCGACCGCCGACCGCGCACCCCCGCGCGACCTGGAGGCCTGCAGTGACCACGCGTGACCAAGGCACCTCCGGGGAAGCCATCCCCGAGGACGCAGGCTGGTTCCGCACGAAATGGTCGCGGCACCTCGTGCGCCGGCGACGCAAGAAGGCGCGGATCGCCGCGATGCCGCTGTCCCGGCGGATCCTGCGCCGGGTGCTGGTGTTCGGCACCTGGATCCTGGGCGTCATCGCCGCCTTCATGGTGGTGGCGATCGTGCTGTTCTACACGCTCACGGACGTTCCGCGACCGGAATCCCTGCCGTTGCCGCAGGTCGCCACCATCGAGTACTCCGACGGATCGACCCTGGCCAAGATCGGCACCGTCGACCGCACGATCGTGCCGCTGAGCCAGGTGCCGACCCAGGTGCGCTGGGCCGTGCTGGCCGCCGAGGACCGCAGTTTCTACAGCGAGTCGGTTGTCTCGATCAAGGGCACCGTGCGGGCCGCCCTGAGCGACGTCACCGGCGGAAACACGCAGGGCGGCTCGGGCATCACGCAGCAGTACGTCAAGAACGCCTACCTCAGCAGCTCGCAGACGCTGTCGCGCAAGCTCAAGGAGCTGATGATCGCGATCAAGCTCAGCCGCGAGTACAGCAAGAACCAGATCTTGGAGTTCTATCTCAACACCGTGTACTTCGGCCGCAACACCTACGGCATCGAAGCAGCGTCGGAGGCCTTCTTCGGCATCCCGGTGCAGAAGCTGAACGTGGCCCAGGGTGCCGTGCTCGCCGGGCTGCTGCGCGCGCCCGGGTACTACGACCCGGCCACGAACCCCACGGCGGCCAAGCAGCGCTGGCGCTACGTCCTGGACGGGATGGTCAAGACCGGCCACCTGACCCAGGCGCAGGAGAACACGCTGGCCTACCCGAAGACCAAGCCCATCCACGGCAACGGCATCGGCGTCACGGGGTGGAAGTTCCTCATCAAGCAGCAGGTGATGTCGGAGCTGTCGGCCGACGGCGTCAGCGCGGACGTGGTGGCGCAGCGCGGGCTGCGGATCCGCACGACGATCAACCCGAAGGCGCAGACGGCGGCGGTCAGCGCGATGACGACCGAGTTCGCGCACCTGACGAAGAAGCAGAAGAGCCTCAAGCACGCGCTGGTCGCGGTCGACCCGTCGACGGGCGGCGTGCTCGCCTACTACGGCGGCACCGGAGCCGACGTGCAGGGCCCCGACGGCAAGGTCGACTACAACGACTACGCCAGCCAGGGCGGCCGCCCGCCGGGCTCGTCGTTCAAGCCGTACGTGCTCGCCACCGCTCTCACGCAGACGGTGCAGCAGGCCGAGGGCAAGCCGCACTACGCGATCAGCAGCGAAGTCAACGGCGCGTACTGCCTGACCATCGAGGGAACCAAGATCTGCAACGACCCGGGTGACCAGTCGGTCAGCGGCCCGCACGTCAAGATCTCCAACGCGATGAAGTACTCGCTGAACACGACCTTCGACCTGATCTCCTCCGAGGCCGGGCCGGACAACGTGGCCAACACCGCGCACGCCATGGGCATCGCGTCGACCGACAGCAACGGCACCAAGACGCTGCAGGACAAGAGCGGTTCGACCAGTTTCGGGATCGGCATCGGCGACTACCCGGTGTCCGTGCTCGATCAGGCCAGCGGTTACGCGACGCTGGCCGGCAAGGGCGTCCGGCACAACCCCTACCTGGTGCAGTCGGCGACCGCGTCGGACGGCGAGACGGTGTTCAAGCACTCGACCAAGTCGACGCAGGCGATCGACAAGCGGGTCGCCAACGACACGACGGTGACGATGAAGCCGATCGCGAGCTACTCCGGCGTCGGGCTCGCCAACGGGCGCCAGTCCGCGGCCAAGACCGGCACGGTCGGCCTCGGGACGAAGACAACGAACAACAGCGACGCCTGGATGGTCGGGTTCACGCCGCAGGTCAGCGCCGCGGTGTGGGTGGGCACCGGCCTGTCCAAGCCGATCTACAACCGCGACGGCTCGCCGATGTACGGCGCGAACATGCCGGGCGCGACCTGGAAGCTGTTCATGGACAAGTACCTGTCCGGGAGCAAGCACGTGACGCTGCCGTCCAAGCAGCTCATTGCCCCGGACGGCGGGACCCCGGTCGCGACGCCGACCGCCACGCCGACCCCGACGCAACCGTCCAGCTCGTCGAGTTCGCCGAAGCCGACGTTCTCCGTCACCAGCGGCTTCCCGAGCTCGACCGCACCGCCCTCGACGTCGTCGGCCCCGCCGTCGACGTCGGCCCCGCCGCCGAGCGTGAGTTCGAGCCCGACCGCGACCTCGACGTGCGGCGCGCTGCTGCAACCGCCCTGCCAGCACTAGCGGCGCCCGGCCTACGGGCAGCCCGTGTCAGGATGACCGCGTGACGGGAGCGGCACGGACCGACGACGACACCGCGCCCGAGCTGCCCAGCCACGTCGACCCGATGGCGTGGCGGGGGGCACGCGGGCTCGGCGGGGCGTGGGGTCGCCACGCCGGCGTCGCGGCCCGGTCGTGGTGGACGCCGCTGCGCTGGGTGCTGGCCATGGCCCTGCTGACCCTGCTGCTCGGCTTCGCGCAGAAGGCGCCGTGCGCCAGCGGCGAGTGGAACGGCAACAAGCAGTACACCCACTTCTGCTACTCCGACGTCGTCCCGCTCTGGTCGGCCGAACGGCTCGACGTCGGCGGCGTGCCGTACCGGGACACGACCGTCGAGTATCCGGTGCTCACCGGCGGCTTCATGTGGTTGACGGCGGGCCTCACCCGTGGCGTGCACGCGATCGCGCCCGGGGTCAACGAGGTCACGGCATTCACCGTGCTGACGTCGCTGCTGCTGGCCGCCTGCGGCCTGGTGGTCGCCGCGGCCACGGCGCAGACGGCGCGCCGACGGCCTTGGGACGCCGCGATCTTCGCTCTGTCACCGCTGCTGGTGTTCCATGCGTACTCGAACTGGGACCTGCTCGCGATGGCGCTCGCCTCCGGCGCGCTGTGGGCATGGGCGCGGGAGCGGCCCGTGCTCGCCGGCACGCTCATCGGGCTCGGGGCGGCGGCGAAGCTCTATCCCGCGCTGTTGCTCGTGGCCATCGCGATCCTGGCGATCCGCAGCCGGCGGTGGGCCGATCCGGTGACGGCGGCCGTGGCCGCCGCGCTGTCGTGGGCGGTCGTCAACATCCCCATCGCCCTGGCTTATCACCGCGGCTGGGCCGAGTTCTACCGCTTCAGCATCGACCGACCGACGGAACGCTCGACGGTATGGGCGATCGGCCGGACCCTGGCCGTCGGCTCGCTGCAGGACGCCGACGCCAGCTACTGGGTCCCGCCCGGGATCGCCGTGGCCCTGCTGTTCGTCGTCGCGATCGGCGCCGTCGTCGCCCTCGGGCTGCTCGCGCCGGTGCGGCCGCGGCTGGCGCAGCTGGCGTTCCTGAGCGTGCTCGCGTTCCTGTTGACGACCAAGGTGTGGAGCCCGCAGTACTCGCTGTGGTTGGTGCCGCTGCTGGCGCTCGCCCGTCCGCGGTGGCGACTGAACCTGATCTGGCAGTTCAGCGAGGTCCTCGTCTGGCTGCTGACGTTGACCCTGCTGCTGGGCCTGTCCGTGCCGGCGCACGGCATCAGCTACGGCGGGTTGGTCGTTGCCCTGCTCGCCCGTGACGCCCTGCTGCTGGTGATCGCCGGCCTCATCGTGCGCGAGATGTGGTGCCCGTGGCTCGACGTGGTGCGGGTGTCCGGGCAGGACGACCCGGGCGGCGGCGTGTTCGAGGGCGCGCCCGACGCGGTCCGGCTCGGCCGGCCTCGCGAGCAGGGCGAGCTCGTCGACTTCACCGCCGGCGACTGACCGGCAGCCCTCAGAGGGCCGAGCGCAGGTAGTCGATGTCGGCGCCCTGTCCGGTCGGGCCGCCCGGCGTCTCGACGATGACGTCGCTGCCCGCGGCGCGGCAGACATCAGCGATGACGCTCGGGTCGATCGATCCGGCGCCGAAGTTGGCGTGCCGGTCGGCGCCGGAGTCGAAGGCGTCCCGGCTGTCGTTGGCATGCACGAGGTCGATGCGGCCCGTGATCGCGAGGACGCGGTCGACGATGCCGGACAGGTCCTCGCCCCCGGCGTGGGCGTGGCAGGTGTCGAGGCAGAACCCGGCACCGAGATCGCCGACGACGTCCCAGAGCCGAGCCAACCGGTCGAAGCGGCGGGCGACGGCGTTGGTGCCACCCGCGGTGTTCTCGATCAGCACCGGCAACGGGTAGCCGCCGTCGTTGTGGGCGTACTCGAAGGTCTTGCGCCAGTTGTCGACGCCGATCGACGGGTCGTCGGTCTCGGCGAGGTGCCCGCCGTGCACGATGATCGCCCGCGCCCCGAGCCCGGCCGCCGCCGCGGCGTGCTGGGCCAGCAGCTTGCGGCTGGGCACCCGGATGCGGTTGTTCGTGGTGGCGACATTGATGCGGTACGGCGCGTGCACATAGACGACGAGATCGCTCGCGCGGAGCGCCTCGGCCTGCGGGTGCTCCGGCGGGGCCTTCCAGGCCTGCGGGTCGGTGAGGAAGAACTGCACGGCGTCGGCCCCGGTGGCGGCGGCGGCCCCGACCGGGTCGAGCCGGTCGACGTGGGCCCCCACGGCCGGGCGGGTCGCGGCGGCGCCGCTGGTGCGGGACCGGGCGCCGGCGGCGGAATCTGGGGAGGTCACGCGGGCGACGCTACGCGCGGCGTCGGACAGCTTCGAGTGGTCCCAGGCACCGGCGGACCGATTCAAGATCTTTTGCCCTCGGTGCTACCGGCCAGTACTTTGCGTTTGTCACCGGTCTCCGACGGATACCCTGTACTCGACGTCGCAGTATCTCGTCCGCCGGTCTCGTCCCGGGGTCTGCCGGGCGTTCTCGACCCGGGCGGACGACAGCACGCATGACTGGGGGAAGCAGAGCAATGTCAGGTCGCCACGCGCCGTCCGGCGCCGCCTCCGCCAGGGCGTGGGCGGTCGGCCTCGGCGCGGCCCTGCTCGCCATCGTCGTCGCCATGGTCGTCTCGAGCCCGGCCAGCGCCGCGTCGACCACCGTCAACGCCCAGCTCTCCCTGAGCGGTCTCGCCGACGCGAACAATCCCACCGGCGGCAGCCAGATCGGCGTCCACCCCGGCGACAAGGTCAACTTCAAGGCCTCGACCGCGCCGACCGCCGGGCTGGACAAGCTGGGTCTCGGTGGCCTCGTGGGCGGCCTGCTCGACTCCGGCGCGAAGTTCCAGGTCACGGCCGACTTCTCGGGCCTGCCCGGCGGGCACGCCAACACCAAGCTGGTCGGCAGCACCACCGCCGCGTTCCGCTTCGGCTCGACCGGCACCTATCACTTCACCTGGACGGCGCAGAAGATCGTCGTCGGCGTGCTCGGCACCTCGATCGTGCCGATCAACCTCAACGGCAACCAGCTGGCCAACGCCGGCGTCAAGCTCAACGCCAAGAACCAGTACGTCGGCTCGGTCGTCGTCGCGACCAACCCGCCCAAGGGCGGCATCTCGGTCCAGCTGCCGAGCGGCCAGGTGGCGCCCAGCGCCCCGGTCGTCGGCCAGCTGCCCACGGTGAGCATCCCCGGCGTGCAGCTGCCGACCGTCGGCGCGTCGGTGCCCAACCTGTTGCCGGGCGGCGGCGGCAAGAGCGGCGGCAAGACCGCGCCCAAGGGTGCGACCGCGCCCAGCCCGGCCAACACCTACAAGCCGCCGGCCGAACTCGTGCCCGACATGGTGGTGCCGCACGGTGACGGCGGCGCCTACGCCGGCAGCGGTGGCGGCTTCGCCCTCGACACCACCAACGGCGGCGGCGGCGCTGCTGGCAACCAGCTGACCAAGCTCACGCCCGACCTCGGCGCCGCGATCGGTTCCGGCAAGTCCGGCGGGTCGTCCTCGACGTCCGGCAACGGCTCGACCGACAACGGGTCGAAGCCGATCGACCTGGCATCGTCGCCGAGCTCGCCCTCGGGTCAGCTCCCGGTGTTGCTCGCCATCCTGGCGATCGTGGCCCTGGCGATCGTGGCCGGCACCTACGCCCGGCTCTACCTGCTCGGCCGGAACACCTCCGCCGACTGAGTCGCGTCCACCGACGGATCCGCAGGTCGCAGCGGCGGCGGAACGACCGGCTCGCGGCGATTTCGGGTTCGGTCCCCGGCCCGGGTACTCTGGCCGAGTTGGGCTGTCCTGACCCGCGGGCGCTGTGCGCCGCCGGTCGTCGCGGCGGCCCCACCTCCTGCCGCGGACCGTCCGCGGCCGACCAGTCCACAGGAGGACCTGGCCCAGTTATGCGCCACTACGAAGTCATGATCATCCTCGACCCCACGCTCGAGGAACGCACCATCGCCCCGTCGCTCGACACCTTCCTCTCGGTGGTCAAGCGCGACGGCGGCTCGGTGGAGAAGGTCGACGTCTGGGGACGTCGCCGGATGTCCTACGAGATCGACAAGCACGCCGAGGGCATCTACGCCGTCGTCGACCTGCAGGCCAACCCCGATGCCGTTCAGGAGCTGGACCGCCAGCTGAACCTCAACGAATCGGTGCTGCGGACCAAGGTCCTGCGCCCGGAAGTCCGGTAGTCGTGGCCGGCGAAACCCTCATCACCGTCGTCGGCAACCTGACCGCCGACCCCGAGCTGCGCTTCACCCCGTCGGGTGCGGCCGTGGCCTCGTTCACGATCGCCTCCACGCCGCGGCAGTTCGACCGCAACAGCAACGAGTGGAAGGACGGCGAGGCGCTCTTCCTGCGCTGCTCAATCTGGCGGCAGGCGGCCGAGAACGTCGCCGAGACCCTGCAGCGCGGCATGCGCGTCGTGGCGCAGGGACGGCTCAAGCAGCGCAGCTTCGAGACCCGCGAGGGCGAGAAGCGCACCGTCGTGGAGCTCGACGTCGACGAGATCGGCCCGTCCCTGCGCTATGCCACGGCCAAGGTCAACCGCACCCAACGCGGCTCGACCGGCGGCTTCGGCTCGTCCGGCGGCGACAACGCCGGCGGCGGCAGCGGTGGCGGCGGCGGTGGCGGCAGCACCGCCCCGGCCGACGACCCGTGGGGTTCGGCCCCGTCGTCCGGCGGTGGCGGCTTCTCTGACGAGCCCCCCTTCTAAGACCTCATCCTGCGGGGCGTCGACCTCGCGCCAGCGGTACCTCGAACCTGATCACGGAGACACACCGACATGCCCAAGCCACCGGTCCGGAAACCGAAGAAGAAGCAGAACCCGCTCGTCGCGGCGAAGATCGACTACATCGACTACAAGGACACCAACCTGCTGCGGAAGTTCATCTCCGACCGCGGCAAGATCCGCGCGCGCCGCGTCACCGGCGTCTCGGCGCAGCAGCAGCGGCAGATCGCCAAGGCGATCAAGAACGCCCGCGAGATGGCGCTGCTGCCCTACACCTCGACGGCTCGCTGAGGAGGGATCGGACGTGAAGCTCATCCTCACGCGTGAGGTCTCGGGTCTCGGCCTCGCCGGCGACATCGTCGAGGTCGCGGACGGCTACGGCCGCAACTTCCTCGTGCCCCGCGGCGCCGCCATTGCCTGGACCAAGGGCGCCGAGAAGCAGATCGCGCAGATCAAGCGCGCGCGGGACACCCGCGAGATCCGCGACCTCGGCCACGCCCGCGAGATCAAGGCCGAACTCGAGGCGCTGTCGGTCTCGCTCGAGGCACGTGCCGGCCGCGACGGCCGACTGTTCGGTTCGGTCACCACCGCCGACGTCGCCGCGGCCGTCAAGGACGCCGGCGGCCCGAGCCTGGACCGCAAGCGCATCCAGCTCGACGGCCACATCAAGTCGACCGGCACGCACACCGTGACCGTCGACCTGCACCCGGACGTCGTCGCGTCCGTTCCGGTGGACGTCAAAGGCGTCTAGCCACCGCTGACCCGCCTCACCGCACCACACCGCACGGCAGCCATACCGCGTCCGGCCCGGTCCCGATCGTCGGGGCCGGGCCGCGCTGCTGTCCGCATCGTCCGTAGCTCACCTGAGCGCGACACGCCCGGACCGTGATCGACACAGCAAAAAAGATCCGTCCACACCCTGTGCACGGCGCAATCCCCGGTTACGGCGGGTCTGGCGCAACCGGCCGGGCGCCGTCCACATGTTGTCCACCGGCGGTCAACAGCCCGGTCGGCGATTCCCACAGCACCGTGCACAGTGCCCGTTTGGTGCCGGCCCCGGCAGCCGTTAGCGTCGCTCCGCGCGCCTCCCCCGGGCGGGACCCGATGAAACTGTCGGACCCTGACGTGAGCATGAGCGTGGCATCCGTACGCACGCGGCATGGGTCATCGGGAGGGCATGCATGACGGTGGTCGACGAGGTCCGGGGCAGCTCCGGGCCGGGCGCCGGTTCGAGCGAGTTCGACCGCACCCCGCCGCAGGCCGTCGAGGCCGAGCAGTCCGTGCTCGGCGCGATGATGCTGTCCAAGGACGCCATCGCCGACGTCGTGGAGGTGCTGCGCCCCGGCGACTTCTACCGCCCGGCGCACCAGCAGGTGTACGACGCGATCCTCGACCTCTACGGCCGCGGCGAGCCGGCCGACGCCGTCACCGTCTCCGCCGAGCTGACCCGCTCCGGACAGCTCGTGCGCGTCGGCGGCGCCCCCTACCTGCACACCCTGATCTCGCTGGTCCCGACGGCGGCCAACGCCGGCTACTACGCCGAGATCGTCGCCGACCGCGCGACACTGCGCCGCCTGGTCACGGCCGGCACCCGCATCGTCCAGATGGGTTACGCCGCCGCGTCCGGCAGCAACGACCTGGTGGGCAGCGTCGACGACGTCGTCGATCGCGCGCAGGTCGAGGTCTACGACGTCACCGAGCGGCGCAGCGCCGAGGACTACATCGCCATCGGCGCGCTGCTCGAGGGCACGTTGGACGAGATCGAGCGCATCTCCTCCAACGGCGGTATCGGCACCGGCGTCCCGACCGGGTTCCAGCAGCTGGACGAGATCACCAACGGCCTGCACCCGGGTCAGATGGTCACCGTCGCCGGGCGTCCCGGTTCCGGCAAGTCGACGCTGGCGCTGGACTTCGCCCGCTCGGCAGCCGTGAAGCACCACAAGTCGACGGCGATCTTCTCCCTCGAGATGGGCCGCATCGAGATCATGATGCGGCTGTTCTCGGCCGAGGCGGGGGTGGCGCTGCAGAGCATGCGGTCGGGCCACATGAGCGATCAGGACTGGACCCGGCTGGCGCGCCGCTCGTCCGAGCTCGCCGACGCCCCGCTCTACATCGACGACTCGCCGAACCTGACGATGATGGAGATCCGGGCCAAGGCTCGGCGGCTCAAGCAGCGCAACGACCTGCAGCTGATCGTCATCGACTACCTGCAGCTGATGACCAGTGGCAAGCGCGTCGAATCGCGCCAGCAGGAGGTCTCGGAGTTCTCCCGCGCGATGAAGCTGCTGGCCAAGGAGCTCGACGTCCCGGTTGTCGCGCTGTCCCAGCTCAACCGCGGCCCTGAGCAGCGCACCGACAAGAAGCCGATGCTGTCCGACCTGCGCGAGTCCGGCTCGATCGAGCAGGACTCGGACATGGTGATCCTCGTGCACCGGCCGGACCTCTACGAGCCCGAGACGGAGCGTGCCGGCGAAGCCGACCTCATCCTGGCCAAGCACCGCAACGGGCCCACCGCCACCGTTGCGGTGGCCTTCCAGGGCCGCTACAGCCGTTTCGCCGACATGCCCAGCTGATCGCTGCGCACCGCTCGACCAGCGGACGATCATGCCCGCCGTTGCTAGCCTGGCGATCGTGGCGGGTGAACAAGCGGCGGAACACGCCGCTGAAGGCATCATCGCCAAGGCCGCCAAAGCAGTGCTTCGCGACGCCGAAGGACCGGCGGCCCGCGCCGTCGAGCGCGACACCGTCCGCGACGCCGGCACCGACGCCGCCAAGTCCACGCTGCACGACGCCGAGCACCACGTCGATCTCGATGCGTTACCCGAATGGCACAACGGCGGCCAGCCGGACCTGTTCGGCTCGGCCAACGTCCCTGGCGACTACAAGCCGTTCGGTGACCTGGACCGGCAGTCGTTCTACGACCGGCACTACGACGACGCCGAGGGGCACTGGACCTATCCCCAGGACGACGGGTTCGAGGGTGGCCGCGGCCCGAACGCCCTCGCGCCGGGCGACGAGGTCGACCGCTACGGCTTCCCCTCGGGCAACTTCACCTCGCCGGTCGGCACCGACTTCCGCGAGCGGGCGCTGCCGCCGACGAACCTGACGCAGCCCTATTACCGCTACCGCATCGAGCGGCCGCTGCCGCCGGAGGTCACGGAGGG
Source organism: uncultured Actinomycetota bacterium (assembly GCA_963787985.1). GTDB lineage: Bacteria > Actinomycetota > Actinomycetes > Mycobacteriales > Jatrophihabitantaceae > Jatrophihabitans. Next base: position 1,041,732 of record CAWBEL010000001.1, read on the forward strand.
GCGCATCGCGCCCGCGTTCGAGCAGCCCGGCGGCGGCGTGCAGCAGTTCTTCGACAAGTCGGTCGAGTGGTACGTCGACCACGGCTACCTGACGCAGGTGTATCCATGACCCGCGATGAGTTCCTCGCCGAGCTGACGCGGCGCGGGTACCCGCGCGAGCGGGTGTTCCTGACCCCGGGAACCGACGAGCGCCGCAACCCCGAGGGCGGCGGCATCGTCGTCGAGGCGCCGTCGCCGCGCACCGACGGGCGGTGGCGGACCTACAAGCTCGAGCGTGGGGTGCGGGACGAGGCACGCTTCGACTCGGAGGACGAGGTGTACGAGTTCGTGCTCGACACGCACTTCCCGCCGCGGCCGGGCAGCTCCGGACCGGCGACCCGCGACGGCTTCCTCGACGAGGCGGAGCACCGTGGTGCCCGCCGCTCCTGGTTCGCCTTCCGCGACCGGCCCGACGACCCGCCCGCGCGTGAGGGGCAGTTCGTGATCGAGACCTTCGGCGGCCGCGTCCGCACCTACCGCATGGACGGCGGGCCGCGGGACCAGCACGACCTCCCCAGCGAGGATGCTGCGTGGCGCGCCGCGCTCGCCTCCCTGCCCGGAGGTGGGCGGTGACGGCGGCGACCGGGGTCGAGGCGCTCCGCGGGATGCTCGCGGCCCTGGACATCCCCGCGACCTTCGCCCAGGTGGTCCCCGGCGACGCCCGCCGTGTCGACGGCGGCCCCGTGCCGGACCGCTGGTACGTCACGCCCACCTCGACCGGCAGCTGGCTCGTCGGGGCGTTCGATCGCGGCAGCTTCGCGCCCTACGACACCTACGAGACCATCGAGCTCGCCGCGAACGCCGTCCGCCACCTGTGGGCGGCGCCGGTCGAGCCGGCCGTGCTCGACGCCGCCACGGCTTCCCAGGCCCGCGACCGCGGACGCGGGCTCGAGGCGCTCGTCCGCTCGGGCGCCGACATCGCCGGCTCGGACATACCGCCGGGCACGGCGTTCGACACCTACGGCACGCTCGCCAACCACACCGCCTTCGTGTGGCAGACGCCGGTGCCCGCGCGATCGAACCCGCCGACCGATCTGGGGCGTCCGTACCTGCAGCTCGTCACCCGGCAACCGCTGCCCGGACCGGTCCGCACCGGCGTGATGACGCCGGCGTTCGAACAACCCGGCGGCGGGGTGGCGATCTCGCTCCCGCGGTGCCTGCGCTGGTACTACGACGCGCGCATGGTCGACGTCTTCCGCGTCGCACAACCGTCCTGAGGGGTGACCCCAGGGCCACGACGCATGTCGCCCCCGGGGTGCGCTCGTCACGTCGTCCGGGGTCCTTTGAAGATCCACACACGCCACGCGCGGGGTGCCAAGCTGGACGCGCATGATCGTCGGCGACCTATTGTCGGCGAATGCGTCGTATCGCCCTGGTGTTCGTCCTCGCCGTCCTGACGAGCGGACTGCTGACCGCGTGCACCTCGAGCGGCAAGGGTCACAAGTCCGGCTCGCCGTCTGCGTCCGCAGGCTCGGGCAGCAAGCGGCAGCACAGCGGGCAGCACAGCGGCCGTCGCGTCCGGCACCAGCTCGGGCACCGCCTCGAGCAGCGCCTCGGCGTCGTCGTCGACGCCCTCCGGCGGGAGCAGCCGCGTCGGGCCGAGCGGCGGCCCCACCCCCAAGGGGTTCACCCCGACGTCGGTGACCTTCGCGTCCAGCTCCGAGGCATGGGTGCTCGGTACCGCGAACTGCTCCTCCCCGCCGTGCACCTCGATCGTGCGCACGACCGATGACGGCAGGACCTGGGTCGGCATTCCCGCCCCCCGCACGACCCTGGGGCAGCCGGACAGCGGCCGCAACGGCGGCGTCGCGGTGATCCGCTTCGCCGACCAGCGCAACGGCTGGGCCGGCGTCGGCGAGCTCTGGTCGACCCACGACGGCGGCGCGAGCTGGCACAAGCAGAGACTGCCGGGCGAGAACGGCCTGGTCAGCGGCATCGAGAGCGGCGGCGGGTACGTCTACGCCGCCACCGACGGGTGCCCGTCACAGGGCGGCAACCACTGCTCGAACACCGCGCAGCTCTACGCCTCCCCCGTCGGGCGTGACGCCTGGGCACGCATCGCCACCGTCGCGGCAGCCGGCGGTACCTCCGGGCTCGTCGTCCAGGGTTCGGCCTGGTACCTCTCGGCGAGCCAGGCGATCCATCACGGCAACGGCACCACGGTGTCGGCGAACCTGCCCAACCCCTGCCCGTCCGAGGGTGGCGACGGGCGTCCGCGGGCGCAGCTGGCCGTCGCGTCCAGCCGGTTCCTCGACGCGTTGTGCATCGGCCAGGGCGCGGCCGGCAGCGCCCGCTACCAGCTCTACGGCACCAGTGACGGCGGCGCGCACTGGAAGAAGGCAGGCCCTTCGCGCATCGAGCCGAGCGGCTTCGGCGGCATCGCCGACAACACCAAGGGCGTCCTGCTCATCGCGGGGTCCAGCGGCAGCAGCAGGATCCTGCGCACCACGGACGACGGAGCCACACTGCACACCCCACTGAACGTCTTCAGCGGCGGCATCGAGTGGGCCGACCTGGGCTTCACCACGCCGACGCAGGCGGTCGTGGTGCTGTCCAGCAAGGCGCTCTACCTCAGCCGCAACTCCGGAGCGAGCTTCACGGCCGTCCGCTTCTGACCCGGCGACCGACCACCACCGTCGCGTCGAGGTCCTCGTCCCGGCCGACCTCGGCCCGCAACCCCGCGTGCTCGAGCAACCGGACGGCCGTGGCGCGCTGACGTTCGCTGGTCTCGATCAGCAACATCCCGCCGGGTGCGAGCCAGTCCGACGCCTCGGCAGCGATCCGGCGGTGCAGGTCCAGTCCGTCGCGGCCGCCGTCGAGGGCCGCGGCCGGTTCGTGGTCGCGCGCCTCCGCCGGGAGGTAGGGCAGCTCGTCGTGCGGGACGTACGGCGCGTTGGCGAACAGGACGTCCACCCGGCCGCGCAGGGTCGCCGGCAGCGGGGCGAACAGGTCCCCGGCGTAGGCCCCGGCCGCCGCGGGCAGGTTGCGCCGCAGGCACCGCACCGCGGCCGGGTCGAGCTCGGCGGCGTGCAGCTCGACGTCCACCCCCGACTCGGCGGCCCCTTTCTCCGCGGCAAACGCGACCCCGAGTGCGCCCGTTCCCGCGCACAGGTCAAGCACGACCAGCCGGCGGCGACCGGCGGTCCGCGCCAGCGCCGTCGCGACGAGCCACTCGCTGCGCCGACGCGGCACGAACACGCCCGGCTCGACCGCGATCCGCAGCCCGCGGAACTCCGCCCACCCGACGACCTGCTCGAGCGGTTCGCCCGCGATGCGGCGCGCCGTGAGGCGTCTCAGCTGGGCCGCGTCCGGGGCCGCCTCGGTGAGCAGCCTCGCCTCGTCCTCGGCGAAGACGCACCCGGCGGCGCGCAGCTGGGCGACGAGCTCGGGCCGGACGGGAGCCGTCACCCAGCCCGGTAGAGCGTCAGCATGGTGGCGTCGTCGGCGATGTCCGAGGGCGGCATCAGGCCGAGAACTTTCTGCGCCGACGGCAGCGGACCGGACGTGGTGAGGGTGCGGCCGAGTCGCTGCACCCCGAGATCGAGATCCTCGTCCCGGCGCTCGACGACGCCGTCGGAGAAGAGCACCAAGCCCTCGCCGCGCGCGATCGTGAACTCGCCGACGCGGTACTCCGCCCGCGGAAGGCCGAGCGGTGGCGAGATCGGGACCTCGACGGACCCGACGTCGCCGCCTGCGGCCACGAGCAGGGGCCGGGGATGGCCGGCGATGACCGCCGTGCCGTGGCCGGTGTCCAGGTCGAGGCAGGCCACGGCGAGCGTGGCGAACGATCCGCGCAGGGTCCGGACCGTGAACTCGTTCAGGTCCGAGACGGCGCGTTCCGGAGTGGCGCCGGCGACGAGGTAGGCGCGCAGCGCGTTGCAGAGCTGCGCCATCGTGCCGGCCGCGCCGATACCGTGGCCGGCGACGTCGCCGAGGACGACGGCGAAGCGGCCGTCCGGCATCGCGAACGCGTCGTACCAGTCGCCGCCGATGCGGCCGCCGGCCGACGGGCGGTAGTGGGCGCTCAGCGTCCACCCGGGCACCACCGGCATCGGCGGCAGCAGGCTGCGCTGCAGGGTCTCGACCAGGCGGGTCTCGGCCCGGGTCCGGGCGTAGAGCGCCTCGACGACGTGGTGCCGCAGCTCGCCGGCCACCTCGCTCTGCGCCGGCGACCACGGGCGGCAGCGGCCGCGCACGACCTCGCGCCAGCGGTCGAAGGACTTGCGCGGGCTCAGCCGGACGGTGTCGCCCTCCTGCCGCGCGATCGCCTTGTTGTGCGGATCGCCGCCCCAGTCGACGGTCTCGGCGTACTCGGGGCGGAACCACACGACGAACTGATCGTCCGGCAGCAGCACCACCAGCGCGCCTGCGGCCCGCGCCGGGTCGGCGTCCAGCTGGGGGACCGAGGTCGTGAGACGGTCGGTGTGCACGAGGTCTTCGCCGGTGCTGCGGGCCCATTCGACGACGGCGAGCACGGTCGCGTCCGCAGGGACCTCGCCCTTGTCGTGGACGGCGCCCTGCAACCCAACGGTGACCCCGCCGGCCGGGACGAGGTCGAGCAGGTCCGGCGCGCCGAGCAGCACATCGGCGAGCGCGTCCGATTCGTTCCTGGCCGCCGAGGCGATCTTGGCCAGCACCGCCTGGGCGGCCAGCCGCTCGCGCAGGATGTCGTCGCCCTCCTGGTCGACGAGGCGCAGCGACAGCGTCGAGCCGAGGAACTCCGCCGCCGCCCGCACCCCGTACGGCGGGTTGTGCGGGCCGCTGTAGTGGTGGCAGGCGATCAGGCCCCAGAGCCGCCCGTCGCGCAGCAGGGAGATCGACATCGAGGCACCGACGCCCATGTTCTGCAGGTACTCGACGTGGATCGGCGAGACGCTGCGCAGCGTGGAGTACGTGAGGTCCTGCGGCGCTCCCGTCGACGGGTCGGTCACCGGCACGAGCGGCGCCGGCACGTAGTCGACGTCGTCGATCAGCCGGATCCAGTTCTTCTCGTACAGCGCGCGGGCCTGGGCCGGGATGTCGGAGGCCGGGTAGTGCAGGCCGAGGAAGGAGTTGAGGTCGTCGAGCTTCGCCTCGGCCACGACCTCGCCGTTGTAGTCGGCGTCGTAGCGGTAGACCATGACCCGGTCGAAACCGGTCAGGTCGCGCACCGAGCGGGCAGTGATCTCGTACAGCTCGCCCAGGGTGCCGGCCCGGTTGAGTTCGCCGACGGCGGCGCGGGTGGCGAGGTAGGTGTTCTCGAAGGAGAACGGGCGCGCGCCGCGGGCCACCTCGAGTTCGACGAGCAGGGCGCCGTCGTGCCGGTGCAGGATGGCGTCGAAAACGCGCTGCTGCCCCCCGACCGTGATCTCGACGTCGGTGGGGTTGCGCTCGCGCAGGTCGCCGAGCGACGAGGCGACCCTGGAGATCGCTCGCGCCCGGCCCGGCTCCGAGCACATCGCCGAGGCTCGCGCCCAGCGCCGATTCCACCGGGATGCCCAGGACGTCGGGCAGGTTCGCGCTCGCCTGGGTGACCGTCAACCCGGGTTCACGGACGACGAGCAGCACGCCTCGCGGCTGGACGCTGCCGGGGATGTGGATCGGCTCGCGCGCGCAGTTGTCGAGGTCGACGGGCGTCACCGATAGCAGCGCCTCGGCTTCGTCGGTCATGCCGCAGCGTCCCCGGCGAGCGGAGCGACCCACGCCGCGAGGGCGGTGAAGGTGTGCAGCCCGGCCGCGGTGACCCGTTCGGCGCGGAGCTGGTCGCCGACGGTCCAGCTTTCGAGCACGTCCTGGAACGCGCGCCACATCGGCTGCGGCCCCTCGGCGTACGGCGCGAAGGAACACAGCCGCAGGTCGGCCGTGGCCGGGTTGGCCCGTACCGCCCGGGTGATGACCGCCCCGCCGAGCGTCGAACCCTCGCTGACGTAGAGCCATCCCAGGACCTGCGCGGTGTCCGGTGACGTCACCGTTGCGGCCGCCGGGGGTACCTCGCTGCGTCGACCGGTGCGAGCTGCGAGCAGCGCGACGTCGGCGGCCAGGCGATCGGTGCGCCGCCGCCGCGGCCAGTCGAGGGCGGCGGCGAGGTCGGGCTCACGCTCGGCCCAGGCGTCGAGTGCAGGCTCCGTCGCGGCCCAGAACGCATGGAAGCGGGCGAGCACGTCCAACAGCCGACCGGCGTCGAGATCCGGCGAGCCAAGATCGAGTGAGTCCTCGAGCCTGCGGTGCAGGTCGGCGGTGCGCTCGCGCAGCAGCCGACCCGTGGTCCCCAGCTCGGGCCTCCTTCGCCCAGGTCACCGCCCACCTCCGGCGCGGCGCTGCGGGGAGCCTACGTGACAGGTCCACCGTCTCGACGAGATCTCGCGGAACCGTGTCCGTCAGCCCCGGATCGCAATCACCAGGCTGTAGACCGCGAGCCCGACCATGATCACGGCGGCGATGCGGACGATCACCCCGATGGGCAGGACGCGCAGCAGGGTCTTGCCACCGAGGATCGCGACCAGCCCGACCGCCCACAGCCCGAGCAGCGCGCCCAGCCCGACCGAGAGCGGGTTGGAGTAACGGGCAGCGAGGTTCGCCGTCAGGATCTGCGTCAGGTCACCGAACTCGGCGACCAGGATGACCCCGAAGCTGGTCGCGGCGATGCGCCAGAACCCGGCGCCCTCGGGGACGTCCCCGCCGGCGTCGTCCTCGTCCTCGTCACCCCCGGCGGCCTCGCGCCACAGCAGCACCGCGCCGACGAGGAACAGCCCGCCCACGATCGCCTCGACGGGGCGGCGCGGCAGCAACGCGATCAGCGAGCCCGCCGTGACGGCCAGCACCACGTGCAGGGCGAACGCGGCGGCCACCCCGGCGAAGACCCAGCGAGCCGGGTACTTGGTGCCGAGCACGAGGCTCGCGACCGCCGTCTTGTCCGGCAGTTCGGCCACGAAGACCAGCCCGAAGCAGGTGGCCACGATGGCGGGGTCGAGCACGGCTCATCCGTTCGTCTCGGGCGGTCGCAGGACCCTAACCGAGCTCGACGGCGAACCCGCGGGTGACCCCGGTGAACGTGGTCCGCGCGCCGCCGCGGTCGCGGGCGGTGCCGTGTACGAGCACCCGGTGCCGGCCGGGACGGGCGTCGGCCGGCACGTCCCAGGTCACGGTCACCCGCGAGCCGTGCCGGCCCACGCGCTGCCAGCGCAGCGTGGTCGCCCAGTCGCCGTCGTCGGCCACCGTCCGCCACCCGTCGTCGTCCTCGCGCTGCACCTCGAGGAAGGTGCCGCCCCGTCGCAGGTCGTTGGCCAGGTGGGCAGCGACGAACGCCGCCTCGACGCGCTCACCCGGCCGGTAGCGCGCTCGCGGCTCGGCGACGACCCGGCCGTAGGGCCCGGCGCCCGGCTCGTCCCAGGTCGGGGGCCGGCCCCACCGCCACCGTTTGCCGGACAGGTCGGGCGGCTGCGGGCCGGGCTCGGCGGGGACACCGTCGGCCATCGCGCGGGCCAGCGCCGCCGCGGTCTGCAGGAACGCACCGAGCTCCCACCGGCCGAACATCGTGCTGCCGGCCTCGTAGCGCTGCGCGTCGTACTCCTCGGGCGTGGTGACGTAGTGGATGTAGGCGTTGGCGTAACCGGCCACCAGGACGCGGTCGAGATCGGCTCCGACGATGCCGGCCACCGTGCGGCGCAGCCGCAGCCCGGCCGTGATGGTGACCTCGCCGGGGATCGCGAGCAGGTACAGCGGCCCGAGCCGGACCAGGTGCACCGGCACCCGCTCGGCCACCATCGGGTAGGCACGGTTGACCAGCGAGGCCGGTAGCACGACGGCCTTGGGGGCGTGCGCCTCGCGCAGCGTTCGGCTCAGCGGATAGACGGCCCGGCGGCTGACCGCGTCCCACACGGGGTTGCGGCCCTGCCGGAAACCGGCGAAGCCGGGGCCCTCGTCGGTACCGGCGAACTGCGCCGCTGCCGCCACCGCGCGCCCGGTGCGGTGCGGCCGCCCGTCGCCGGTGAACTCGGCCGCCACCTCGACGTCGCCCAGGTCGACGTGGGTCATCCGGACGTCGATCACCGGGTCTACCGGCGCACCGGCACCGCCGGCGAGCCGCATCGCTGCCTCGCACTGCCGCAACCCGATCAGCCGGGTGTTCTCGAACTCGTCGTCGGTCGGCCCGCTGCCGGGGGCGAGGTTCAGGTTCGGCGACATGTCACCGGCGTTGGTCTGGGCGAACGCGACGACCAGCTCCGGCGGGGCGGTGTCGAGGTAGTCGACCCCGCCCACGACACGCTCCCAGTGGTGCGCGGCGTATCCCTTGTTGTCCGAGCTGATCAGCCGGTTGGTGTTGGTCATGCTCGTGCCGTGGGTGGCGAACCAGTTGATCGCGCCGACGAGCCGCCCCTCCCGCTCGACGCGCAGCAGGGTGGTCAGCGGGTCCACGGCGTCCGGGAAGTACGCGCGGTCCGCGGCCGGGTTCAGCTCGAAGGAGCTGCGGGAGCGGTTGACGCTCGCCCCGTGCAGCTCACCCTGCGCGAGGGACAGCTCGGCCGGGGCGAGGTCGGCGTGTGCGCGTGCGATCGCCTCCATCGTCCCGTCCACGATCGCCGCGAACGTGGCCGGGCGAAAACCACCCGTGTTCGAGTTGTACGTGGCGTGGTGCGAGTAGCCGCCCGGGCCGCAGTGCGTGTGAGTGGCCGTGACGAGCACGTTCTCCTCGCGGTACGCCGCGCCGTACCGCTCGGCCAGCCGGCGCAGCACCTCCTGGGTGACGCTGTCCATCGGCAGGGGCATCTCGTTGACGACGAGCAGCAGTCGATCGCCGGGCGGCACCTCGAACACGAAGGCGCGGGAGCGCAGGCGCAGGTGGATGCCGGCGCTCTGCTGGTCGGCTTTGCCGTAGCCGAGCAACCCGCACTCGGCGGCCTCCCCGGTGATGTCCGCCAGCCCGCGCCCGACCCGGAACCCGTCCACGGTCGCCGAGCCTGCCACGGGCGTCGGCACCCCGCTCCGACCCGACGGGCCCGGATACGGTGGGGCGGTGACCGACACCGTCAGCGTGCCCCTGGTGTCGACCGGGCCGGGCGGCGACTTCGCAGCCCTGGAGCGGGCGAGCGCCGAGCTCGACCCGCCGTTCGCGGTCGTCGACCTCGCCGCCTTCCACGCCAACGCGCAGGATCTGCTGCGGCGGGCCGGCGGCGTCCCGGTCAGGCTGGCGTCCAAGTCCGTGCGCTGCCGGGCGCTGACGACCGCGACGCTGGCGCTGCCCGGGTTCGCGGGCGTCCTCGCCCTGACGCTGCCCGAGGCCCTGTGGCTGGCCGCGGACATTGCCGACGTCGTCGTCGCCTACCCGAGCGCCGACCGCGCCGCGCTCCACCGCCTCGCCTCGGACGAGACGCTCGCCGACCGCGTGACGATCATGATCGACGCGGTCGAGCAGCTCGACTTCGTCGAGCGGGTGGTCCCGGCGGGTGGGCCGCCGGTGCGCGTCTGCCTCGACCTGGACGCCTCGCTCCGGCTGCTCGACGGGCGGGTGCACGTGGGCGCCCGGCGCTCACCCGTACACACGCCGGCCGAGGCCGCCGCGCTGGCCCGTGAGGTCGTGCGCCGGCCGCGGTTCCGGCTCGTCGGCGTCATGTCCTACGAGGCCCAGATCGCCGGCGTCGGCGACGACCCGAAGGCCCCCGCCCTGCGCAAACAGGCCATCCGGGCCATGCAGCGGGTGTCGGCCCGGGAGCTGCGGGCCCGCCGGGCGGCCGCGGTCGCGGCCGTCCGGGACGTCGCGCCGCTGGAGTTCGTGAACGGCGGGGGCACCGGCAGTGTCGAGGCGACCGCGGGTGAGCCGGCGGTCACCGAGGTGGCAGCGGGCTCCGGGCTCTACGGTCCGGCCCTGTTCGACACCTACCGGCACTTCCAGCCGGCGCCCGCCGCCTTCTTCGCGCTGTCGGTCGTCCGGCGCCCGTCCCCGCAGGTCGTCACGGTGCTCGGCGGTGGCTGGACCGCGTCCGGGACGCCCGGTTTCGACCGGTTGCCGACGCCCGCGTGGCCCCGGGGGCTGCGCCTGACGGCCAACGAGGGCGCCGGTGAGGCGCAGACGCCGCTGTTCGGGCCCGGCGCGGCGGGTCTGCGCGTCGGCGACCGTGTCTGGTTCCGCCACACCAAGGCCGGCGAGCTGTGCGAGCACGTCGACGAGTTGCACCTCGTCGACGGCGACCGCATCGTCGCGGTCGTGCCGACCTACCGCGGCGAGGGGCACGCCTTCCTCTGACCGGCCACTGCGCCGGGGCCCGGCCCACGGCTGATATATCTCGGCGGGTGAGGCTGACCTACCGCCCGGCGGTTCCCGACGACGCGCACCTCATCGCCGACCTCGTCCGCGTGGCCTACCGCGGCGACGAGAGCCGCACCGGCTGGACGACCGAGGCCGACCTGCTCGCCGACGAGCGCATCGACGTGCCCCGCGTGCTGGCCAAGATCGCCGACCCGGACGGCGTCGTGCTACTGGCATACGGCGCCGACGACAGCACAGACGACAGCGGCGCGGACGGGGCACTGGTCGCCTGCTGCGAGGTGCTTCGGCGCGGGCCGGGACTCGCCTACTTCGGAATGTTCGCGGTATGGCCGCACCTGCAGGCCGCCGGCGTGGGCCGTCAGATGCTCGACGAGGCCGAGCGCCTGGCGCGCGACGACTGGGGCGTGGACACGATGGAGATGACGGTCATCGGCCAGCGTGACGAGCTCATCGCCTGGTACCGACGGCGCGGCTACGACCTGACCGCCGAGCGGCGGCCGTTCCCGTATCACGACCTTGTCAACGGGGCCGCGCTGCGCGACGACCTGTACTTCGCGGTGCTCCGGAAAACGTTGCGCTGATCACTGTTCGCTTTCGGATAACGCGAAAATCGTTCACGGCAGCGCAAACGGGCGGGTTACCGCTATTCTTTTGCGCACTACACAACTGATTGCGCGATACGCAACAACAACAGATCGCACGCTGTCACCGGCCCCGAGTCCGGGCCCCGCACCCTCGATAACTATGGCATCACGGGTTGGGGCGAAAGGGCAGGAATCGCGGCGCTCGTGGCTACCATCGGGACTCTTTGTGACGTCGGAAGGACGCGGGGACGTGGGCGGATCGAACAACGGGCTCGCGCGGTGACGGCAGCACAGACGGCCGCGCCGCTGGAGTTCAAGGACGTCACGAAGCGGTATCCGGGCGCTCAGGGCCCGGCCATCGAGAATCTCTCCTTCACGGTGCCGGCCGGGGAGGTGTGCGTCCTCGTGGGCCCGTCCGGGTGCGGCAAGACCACGGCGATGCGACTGGTCAACCGCATGATCGAGCTGACCAGCGGCGACATCACGATCGACGGCAAGAGCGTCCTGGGCCGGCCGGAGACGCAGCTGCGCCGCGAGATCGGTTACGTCATCCAGCAGGTGGGGCTGTTCCCGCACCTGAACATCACCGACAACATCGGCATGGTCCCGAAGCTGTTGGGCTGGGACAAGAAGCGGATCTCCGCACGCAGCGCCGAGCTGCTGGAGCTGATCGGCCTGCCCGCCGAGATGGGCAAGCGCTACCCGAGCCAGCTGTCCGGCGGCCAGCGCCAGCGCATCGGGGTGGCACGCGCCCTCGCGGCCGACCCGTCCCTGATGCTCATGGACGAGCCGTTCGGCGCGATCGACCCCATCAACCGCGACAACCTGCAGAACCAGTTCCTGCGCCTGCAGGACGAGATCCGTAAGACGATCGTCTTCGTCACGCACGACATCGACGAGGCCATCAAGATGGGCGACCGGATCGCGATCCTGCGCGAGGGCGGTGAGCTGGTCCAGTACGACACCCCGGACAACATCCTCGCCAATCCCGCCAACGACTTCGTGGCGCAGTTCGTGGGGGCCGACCGCGGGCTCAAGCGACTCGCGCTGTCGCGGCTGTCCGACCTCACGCTCGACCAGGGTGCCGACGCCGGTTCCGACGGCAAGAGCATCTCGTCCAAGGCCACCCTGCGCGACGCGCTGTCGCTGATGATGACCGACTCGATGCGGCCGCTGAAGGTCGAGGACGAGAACGGCAACCACCTGGGCTACGTCTCGATCGAACTGATCAACCAGAACCTCCAGCGCGGGCGTAGCTCCGACGTCGGCCCCGACCTCTCGAAGGGCTGAGCCGTGGTCACGCCTTTGGCCGCCGGCCCGGTCATCCCGACGTTCGGTACGACATCGAGCTGCGTCAAGAACAACGACACGTTCTGCTGGGACTGGCTGAAGTCGAACTGGAGCGGGTCCAACGGGCTCGAGGTGCACCTCGTGGAGCACATCGAGCTCACCGTCATCGCGCTCGTGATCGGGTTCGCCATCTCGTTCGTGTTGGCGATCCTGGCGCACCGGATGCGGTGGCTGACGGCGCCGATCACGTTCCTGGGCTCGCTGCTGTACACGATCCCGTCGATCGCCGCGTTCGAGATCCTCGTGCCGATCACCGGCATCAACCGGCTGACCGTCGAGCTGGCGCTGGTGTCCTACAGCCTGCTGATCCTGTTCACGAACACGCTTGCCGGGTTGTCCGGCGTGTCCCGCGACGTGCTCGATGCCGCACGGGGCAATGGCCTCACCCGCAACCAGATCCTGCTGAAGGTCGAGCTGCCGCTGGCCCTGCCGACGATCATCGCGGGTATCCGGGTCGCGGCGGTGACCCTGATCTCGTTGGTCACGGTGGCGGCGTTCGTCCTGCCGGAGGGGCTCGGCAAGTGGATCTTCGACGCGCTCAACAAGGGTGACTTCAACACCCAGTTCATCGCCGCCGGTGCGCTGTGCGTGATCCTCGCCCTCCTGGCCGACGGGTTGCTCGCCGGTTCGCAGCGGCTGCTGACACCGTGGGCCTCGTCGCGGAGGATCCGCTGACATGAGTGATTTCGTCGATGCGTTCACGTTCATCTCGGACCACCACACGCTGGTGGTGAACCGGCTGATCAACCACATCGAGGTGTCGGCCGAGGCTGTCGCCATCGCGATCGCCATCGGGGTGCCGATCGGCATCCTGCTCGGCCACCTGCACCGCTTCTCCTTCCTGGCCATCAACATCTCGAACATCGGGCGAGCCTTGCCCAGCCTCGGCGTCCTGGCGCTGTTCCTGCCGATCACCGGCATCGGCACGACCACCGTGCTCATCGCGCTGGTGATCCTCGCCGCGCCGCCGATCCTGACCAACACCTACGTGGCGGTGGATCAGGTCGACGCCGACACCGTGGACGCGGCCAAAGGCATCGGGCTCAAGCCGTGGCAGGTGATCACGCGCGTCGAGATCCCCCCGGCGCTGCCGCTCATCTTCGCCGGTGTCCGCACGGCCACCGTGTTCGTGATCGCCACCGCGACCCTGGGCGGGTTCTTCGGCGGCGGCGGCCTCGGCGACATCATCTCCAACGAGGCGTCCTACCACCTGAGCGGCGTCATCGGCGCGGCGTACGTGCTCATCGCGCTGGCCTTCGTCTCGCAGGGCCTGTTCCTCATCGCCGAGCGCCTCGTGACCCCGGCCGGCATGCGCGTCGCGCGCGGCGGCGTCAGCCGGCAGGCCCAGACCATCCTCACCCAGGGCGGCACCGCGAGCATCGACGCCGCCTCGACCGACGAATCTTCGCTGGACAGCGGAGAACTGGCGACCCAACCCGACTGAGGGAGAATTACCGTATGAAACGAAGTGGAACGTTCGGCCGCACCGCGATCGCCGGACTGGTCCTCGCGCTCGTCGCCGTCCTGGCGGCGTGCAGCTCGTCGGGCTCGAAGTCGAGTTCGTCGAGCGGGGCCGGCGCGTCGAAGGCAAGCAGCAGCAGTGGTGGCGGCGGCGGCGGTTCGCTGCCGGGTAAGGGTAAGCCGGCGTTCACGCTGGGCGACAAGAACTTCGCCGAGCAGTACCTGCTGGGCGCGCTGTACCAGAAGGCGCTGCAGGCGCAGGGCTACACCGTCACGCTGAAGGGCAACCTGGGCAGCTCGGAGATCACCGACAAGGCGCTGACCTCGGGCAAGATCGACGGCTACCCGGAATACACCGGCGTCATCTACACCGAACTCGCACACCTGGGCGACCGGCCGAAGTCGGCGGCCTCCACGCTCGCCGGTGCCACGACCTACGAGACCAAGCGCGGCTTCGCGGTGCTCAACCCGACGCCGTTCCAGGACGCCGACGGAATCGCCGTGAACAAGTCCTACGCGCAGAAGCACGGTCTCAAGACCATCGACGACCTGAAGAAGGTCGGCTCGTTCACCTACGGCGGCCCGCCGGAGAACGCGACCCGCTACCAGGGCGTCGCCGGTCTCAAGTCCGCCTACGGCCTGAACCAGATCCAGTTCAAGCCGCTCACGATCGGTACGCAGTACCAGGCGCTGGACCAGGGCAAGATCGACGCCATCGCGATCTTCACCACCGACGGTCAGCTGGCGAGCGGCAAGTACACCGTGCTGCCGGACACCAAGGGCATCTTCGGTTTCCAGCAGGTCGTGCCCGTCGTCAACAAGGCCAAGCTCGCGGCCGAAGGCCCGGCCTTCGCCTCGACGCTGAACAAGGTGAGCGCCCTGCTCACCACGAGCGCGATCGTGGCCCTGAACAAGGCCGTGCAGATCGACCAGAAGGACCCCGGCGCTGTCGCCGAGGCCTTCCTGAAGGCGAACCACCTCGCCTGACCGTTCCACCTCCGACCGCCGGTCGGCCCTTCGGGGCCGGCCGGCGGTTCGGTTTTCCGACCGTGTTCCGTTCGGTACGTCAGGTCGCGAGCTGCGCCGTGCGCTCGTCGCGGACACCCGCGTAGAAGGCGTCGAGGATCGCGGCGAACAGCGGTTCGTCCGGATCGGCCAGCTCGAACAGCGTGGCGGACGACTGCAGCTTCACCGCGTCGATGCCGCCGAGGATCTCCTGCGGGCTTCGATCCGAATGCGCGAGCACCGCCGCGCAGCATTCGAGCAGGCGCGGGCCGAGCACCGGGTGGGCCAGGTACGCACGGGCCTCGTCCACGGACCGCACCGCGAAATGCTGCGAGGTCGGGCTCATGCCGAGCCCGGCGATCTGCGGGAAGACGAACCACATCCAGTGACTGGTCTTGCGTCCGCGGCCCAGCTCGGCGAGGGCGCGGGCGTAGGTGCCGCCCTCGTCCTGCGCGGTGACGAAGCGGTCGAGACCGAACGGATCTGAGGGAAGCATCACTCCATCCTGCGGCACGACCTGCGCATGATGAACGGGTGACCGCCACGCCCACCGTGACCCGGGCCGGGACGCGGATGCCACCGTGGGCGCGGGCCGCGGTCGCGATGTTCGCAGTGGGGTGGGGCGCCAACCAGTTCGCGTCCCTCCTGCTGGCCTACCGCGAGCACGCCGGGCTGTCGGCCGGTGTCGCGGACGCGCTGTTCGGTTCCTACGCCGTGGGCCTGATCCCGACCCTGCTGGTGGCCGGCCCGCTGTCGGACCGCGTCGGGCGTCGGGTGGTCGCCCGCGCCGCCGTACTCACGTCGCTGGTCGCGACCCTCGTGCTGATCGCCGGGGTCGACGGCACCGCGTGGCTCTACGTCGGGCGGTTGTTGGCCGGGGTGGCCTCCGGGCTGGTGTTCGCCCCGGGCACGGCGTGGGTCAAGGAGCTGTCCGGCCCTCCGTACACCGCGACCGGCGCCGCGGACGACGGCGCGCGCCGCGCGGCCATCGCCTTGTCGGCCGGCTTCGGTCTCGGGCCGCTGGCGGCCGGGGCCGTGTCGCAGTGGCTTCCTGCACCGCTGGTCACGCCGTACCTGGCGCACCTCGTCGTGGGCGTGGTCGCCGGCGTCGCCGTGTGGACCGCACCCGAAACCGTCCGGGAGCCGGCCACCTCGGTGTGGCGACGGCTGCGGGTCCGCTCGGTGCGCTCGCGCCGCTTCCGTGGCGTGGTGGCACCGGTCGCCCCGTGGGTGTTCACGGCGGCGTCGGTGTCGCTGACCGTCGGACCGGCGCTGGTCGCCGCGCACACCGGCTCGGCCCGCGTCGCGTTCGCGGGCCTGCTCGCCGGGCTCACGTTGGGTACCGGGGTGCTCGTGCAGCCGCTGGCCCGGCGCCTGGACCGGGCCGACGACGTGCGCACGATGGTGATCGGGTTGGGCTGCGTGGTAGTCGGTTGCCTGGTCGAGTCCGTGACGGCGGCGACGGCGCAGCCGCTGCTGGCGGTCGTGGCGGCGGTGCTCCTCGGTGCGGGGTACGGGTTCACCCTCGTCGCGGGGCTGCTCGAGACGCAGCGGGTCGCCGGCGCGGGTGAGCTCGCGGGCCTCACCTCCGTCTACTACGCGCTCACGTATGTCGGGTTCGCGGCGCCGCTCGTGCTCGCCGTGCTGACCCACGTCGCGTCCTACCGCACCCTGCTGATCGCGACGGCCGCACTCGCCGCGCTGACCCTCGTCCGCGTCGTCGTCGGCGCCCGCCACACCTCGTCGCGCTGAGGTTCGGGGCGGCTGAACCTCAGGAGAAGTGGGTCCGGGGCCGGGGCTGCCGCACCCCGTCCAGGGTCACGTCGACCCGCTCGTCGTAGAACGCGACGAGACCCGCGACCGGCAGCAGCTGCGGCGTGGGGAAGTCGTAGGACCACGCGATGTCGGCGTGTTCCGGCGCGCCGTCGCCGTACGACCAGTACGCGGAAGTCCGTCCCTTGTACGGGCAGGCGGTCTCGGTGTCGGAACGGACGAGACGGGCCAGATCGACGTCGGCGCGGTCGAGGTACCAGCGCGTCGGCAGTCCCGTCTCGAAGACCGCGACCGGAGCGCGGGAGTCGCCCAGCACGACTCCGTCGACCTCGACGCGGACGTGCCGGTCGGAGCGCAGCGCGTCGACGCGGACATAGGGATTGCGCGGGTGGACGAACACCTGCTCGGACTCCTCGAACCAGGCGTCGAGCGCGTCCCAGTCGAAGCGGACGGTGCCGGCGAGCCCGGCGACCGCGTCGTCGGTGAACAGCCGGCCGCACGAGGGGTGCGCGACGTCGCCGACGCGCAGGCCGACGATGCGTGCCGTGCCGAGCCGGACCCGTTCGACCCTGCCCTCGTCGATCAGTGCGTCGGGATCGACGTCGGCCACCGGCACGTGGAACTGCGGGTAGTAGGGCCACTCCCAGCCGTAGCGGGCGGCGCGCGTGTCCAGCACGACGTGGCCGTTCAGCTCGGCCCGGACCCGGCGCGGCACCGCCTCGACCCGCCCGGTCTCCGCGGCCGGACCGGGATAGGCCCCGGTCATCGTTCGCTGCGCAGCAGGGGCGGGTGCAGCCGCTCGACACTGCCGCGCCGGTAGAGCTGCGCCGGCCGCCCGCCGTCACGGGTCGTGGTGCGGCCCGTCGGCTCGAGGAACCCGGCGGTCTTGGTGAGCTTGCGGTGGAAGTTGCGGGCGTCCAACGCGGTCCCCCACACGATCTCGTAGACGTGCCGTAGTTCGGCGACGGTGAACTCCTCGGCGCAGAATGCCGTCGCCAGCGGCGTGTACTCGAGCTTGGCGCGGGCCCGTTCGACACCGTCGCGCAGGATCTGACTGTGGTCAAAGGCCAGCTTGGTGGCCACCAGGTCGGCGACCGGCACCCATCGCGCGTCGGCGGCGTCCGAACCGGCCGTCGGTGAGGGGAGGCCCGGCGCGAGGGCGAGGTGCGCGACGGTGACCACCCGCATGCGCGGGTCGCGGCGAGGCCCGCCGTAGGTCGCCAGCTGCTCGATGTGGGCGCGCGATCGCTCGACGCCGGTCTCCTCGATGAGTTCGCGGACGGCGGCCGTCGCGATGTCCTCGTTCGCCTCGACGAAGCCGCCGGGCAGCGCCCACCGGCCGCGGTAGGGGGTGTTGCCGCGCTTGACCGCGAGCGCCATCAGGGTGTCGTCGCGCACGGTGAGGATGACGAGATCGACCCCGAGCCCGACGGGTGAGATCCAGGACGGGATGCCGGAGGTCACGACGCCGACTGTAACCGACGTAATCGTCAGGTTGACGAGATACCCCGTTGCCCTGCCGGATCACGGGGCGGCGAGGGATACTCGGGGCATGAGCACGCTCGCCCTGCCCGAGCGCATCGACGTCCGCGAGGTCGGCATGCGCGACGGCCTGCAGCTCGAGGCGCCGGTGCCGCTGGACGACAAGATCGCGATGTTGGCCGCGCTCGTGGACACCGGCGTCCGCCGTATCGAGGTCACCAGCTTCGTCTCGCCCAAGGCCGTCCCGGCGCTGGCCGACGCGGACGAGGTGGCCAAGCACCTCGGCGAGTGGCCCGCCGTCCACTGGTCGGCCCTCGTCGCCAACACCCGCGGCGCCGTGCGGGCGATCGACGCCGGCATCGCCCACCTCGAGTACGTCGTGTCGGCGGCCGACTCGCACAGCATCGCCAACGCCGGCCGGCCGAGTGCCGAGGCCGCTGCGGCCATCGGTGAGATCGCCGACCTGGCGCACGGCGCCGGCGGCGGGCTCGAAGTGATCATCGCGACCGCGTGGGACTGCCCCTTCGACGGGCGCACGGACCCGGCCCGCACCCTGGAGGTCGTGCGGCAGGCGGTGCGTCAGGGCGCCGACCAGCTGTGCCTCGGCGACACCATCGGCACGGTGACCCCGCAGCGCACGGTCGAGCTGCTCGACGCCGTCCGTGCCGAGGCGCCGGACCTGCCGCTCGGCGTGCACTTCCACGACACGCGCGGCACCGGGCAGGCCAACGCGCTCGCCGCGATCCTCGCCGGGATCACCCAGCTGGACGCCAGCGTCGGCGGCCTCGGCGGGTGTCCGTTCGCGCCGGGCGCCAGCGGCAACATCGCGACCGAGGAGCTCGTCTACTGGGCCGAGGAGTCCGGCATCGCCACCGGCATCGACCTCGACCGCGTCGTCGACGCCGCCCGGGTCACCGAGCGGGCCGTCGGACACGAGCTGCCCAGCTCGCTGTTCCGCGCCGGCGGCCGCTCCGTCCCGCGTGGACCGTTCCATCGCTGACGCATGACCCGCGGCATCGTCGTCGGGTCCGGCCCGAACGGCCTCGCCGGAGCGGTCGCCCTCGCGCACGCCGGCGTGGACGTGACGGTCCTGGAGGCGGCCGACGAGATCGGCGGCGGCACCCGGACGTCCGAGCTGACGATCCCCGGCCTGCTGCACGACCACTGCGCCGCCGTGCTGCCGTTGGGGGCCGCGTCGCCGTTCCTGCGCTCGCTGGGCCTGGAACGCCACGGATTGCGGTGGCGGCACCCACCCGTCCCGCTCGCCCACCCCCTCGACCGGGGACGCGCCGCCGTGCTCGGCCGCTCCGTCGGCGAGACCGCTGAGCGCTTCGGGGTGGACGGGCCGGCCTACCGCCGACTGTTCGCGGGGCCCACCGCGTCGTTCGACCACCTGCTCGCCGACGTCTTCGAACCGGTCGCCCACCTGCCGCGGCACCCGCTGGCCCTGGCCCGCTTCGGCGCCCGCGGCCTCGGCAGCGCGATGGGAGTGGCGCGACGGTTCGCCGGGGACCCGGCGCGGGCGCTGTTCGCCGGGCTGTCGGCGCACTCGTTCCGGCCCCTGACGAGTCCCACCACTGCGTCCATCGGGTTGCTGCTCGGCGCCTCCGCGCACGCGGTCGGCTGGCCGGTGGCCGAGGGCGGCACCCGAGCGGTCAGCGACGCGCTCGCGGCCGAACTCCGCAGCCACGGCGGCCGCATCGAGACCGGGCGGCCTGTCAGGCGGTTCACCGAGGTGGACGACGCCGACATCCTGCTGCTCGATCTCGCCCCGAGAGCCGCCGCCCGGTTGCTCGCCGGCCGCCAGCCACCACGGATTGCCCGCGCGTACCGCCGGTTCCGGCACGGGCCGGCCGCCTTCAAGCTCGATCTCGCGGTGGAGGGTGGCGTGCCCTGGGCGAACAACGACTGCCGCCACGCGGGGACCGTCCACGTGGGCGGCACCGCCGACCAGATCGCCGCCGCCGAACTCGCCGTCAGCCAGGGACGCATGCCCGAGCGGCCGTTCGTCCTCGTCGCGCAGCAGTACCTCGCCGATCCCACCCGGTCGAAGGGCGACGTGCACCCGGTATGGGCCTACGCGCATGTACCGAATGGTTACGCGGGCGATGCGACCGACGCCATCCTGTACCAGGTGGAACGCTTCGCGCCCGGGTTGCGTGAGCGCATCGTCGCGCAGTCCGTCCGTACGCCGGCCGATCTCGAGCGCGCGAACCCGAACTATGTCGGCGGCGACATCAGCACCGGCGCCAACGACCCACTGCAGGTGCTGTTCCGGCCACGGATCGCGTTCGACCCGTACGCCACGGGCGTGCCCGGCGTGTACCTGTGCTCGGCGGCGACTCCGCCCGGTGCCGGGGTGCACGGCATGGGTGGCGCGAACGCCGCGGCCTCCGCGCTGCTGCACCTGGGCCGCTGACGGCCCGGACGACGGGTCAGCGCGGCCAGGGACGGATCTGGTAGTCGCCGCGCGTCCGGGCCACCACGGTGCCGTCCTCGCCGGTGACCTCGGCCTCGAGCACGAACGAGGCCTTGCCGTCGGGCGTCGCCTCGGCGCGCACACGCTCGATCTCCTCTGGCGACAGGCGGACCTGTGCGGTGAGCGGGGTGGTGCCGGGCGCGGTGAAGTCGATGGTCAACGACTTGACCAGCGGGTAGTGCGTGGTGACGTCCCACGTCGCTGCGTGCAGCGCGCCGCCCAGCACCTCGGCCACCGTGAAGGTGACCCCGGCGTACATCACCCCGAAGTGGTTGGCGTTGCCCTCGAGCGGCACGGTGGCCCGTACGGTGCCCGGCCGCACCTCCACGAAGCGGATCCCCATCTGGGCCGCTCGGGGGATGAGGCCCCGTAGCCGCTCGTTCGCGGCCTGGACCAGCGGGTCCGTCACGGCGCTCCCCTCGTCCCAGCACCCGTCGCGTGCCCCGGGCCGGTTCCGGCCCGAGCGCACTGTAGCCCGGCTAGGCTCTCCCGCCATGGCGGATCTTGGCGGCGGCGTCGTCGCCGTGCTCGGCGAGGCGCTCATCGACCTGGTGGAGAACGACGACGACGAGCCTCGGCTGGCCCATCCCGGCGGCAGCCCCTACAACGTCGCGATCGGCCTGGCCCGCCTCGACCGCCCCACCGCGTTCGTCGGTCGCTTCTCCCGCGACCCGTTCGGGCAGCTGCTGCGACGGCACGCCGAGCGGTCCGGTGTCGACCTTTCGCTGGCGGTCGCCGCGACCGAGCCCGCCACCGTCGCGGTGGTCACGCTGTCGCAGGGCATGGCGGAGTACGCGTTCAGCGTCGACGGGACGGCGGACTTCCTGTTCACCGACGACGAGCTGGCGCCGGTCGCCGAACGGGCATCGGCCCTGCACTTCGCGTCGTTGGCATCGTGGCTGCCGCCGGGCGACGCCGCGATCGAGCGGCTGGTGCGGCAGGTGCGTGACGTGGTGCCGGTGACCTACGACCCCAACGTCCGCCCGCACCTGCAACCGGACGCGACCGCCGCGCGCGAGCACGTCGAGCGCTCGCTCTGCCTCGCGCACCTGGTGAAGACGAGCGAGGAGGACCTCGCCTACCTCTACCCGGGGCAGGAGATCGCCGCGGTCGCGTCGGCCTGGCTCGCGGCCGGCCCGAGCGTCGTCGTGGTGACCCGAGGCGGCGACGGCGCCGAGGCCCACGTCGGCGACGCGGTGGTCACCCGGCCCGTACTGCCCGTCGAGATGGTCGACACCGTCGGCGCCGGCGACGCCTTCATGACCGGCCTGCTGGACGGGTTGATCAAACGCGGCTTGCTGTCGATCGACGGGCTGGCGGGCCTCGGAGCAGAGGTCGCCGGCGAGCTGCTCGACGACGCCGCGCTCGTCGCCGCCATCACCTGTTCGCGCGCCGGGGCCAACCCGCCGCGGCGCGCCGAGCTCGACGCCGCCCGCCGCGGCGGGTCGTGACGACGCCGGTGGTCGGCACCGTGCCTCGCGCCGCCGCTGCTCTCGTCGGCGCGCTGCTCGCGGCCGGCCTCGCGGGGTGCACCTCGGACGGCCCGTCCCGGCAGCCGGCCACGACGAGCTCCGCGCCATCGACGTCCGCAGCATCGACGTCCGCAGCATCGACGTCCGCCGCCGCCTCGTCCCACCCGGGGTCGTCACGATCCTCGACTCCGTCCGGAGGCAGCACCCCCCACGGTCCGCGGAGCGTGACCGTCCTCGGCTCCGGCGACGTGCTGATCCACCCCCCGCTGTGGGCGCAGGCGCACCACGACGCCCAGCAGGAGGGCCGCACCGGCTACGACTTCGGGCCGATGTACGCGAGCATCGCGCCGGACGTGCACAGCGCCGACCTCGCGATCTGCGAGATGGAGACGCCGCTCGCGCCGCCGCAGGGTCCGTTCGTCGGCTGGCCCGACTTCAACGCGCCGCCGCAGGTGCTGACCGCGCTCACCGGCGTGGGCTACCGCAGCTGCACCACCGCGTCCAACCACACCCTCGACCAGGGCTATCCCGGCCTGAAGCGCACGCTCGACGAGCTGGACGCCGCCGGCCTGAAGCACACCGGCAGCGCACGGAGCCAGGCCGAGGCCAGCCGCCCGCTGATCGTCACCACGGCGAGCGGTGTCCGCGTCGGCCAGCTCGCCTACTCGTTCAATTTCAACGGCCACGAGCCCACGGGCGGCAGGTCGTGGGAGGCCAACCTCATCGACGTGCCGGCGATCCTGTCCGCCGCCCACCGGATGAAGCAGGCGGGCGCCGACATCGTCGTGCTCTCGATGCACTGGGGCGTGGAGTACGACCACCTCGCTACGTCGGACCAGCTCAGCCAGGCGCACCGGCTGCTCGCCTCGCCGGACATCGACCTGATTCTCGGCGACCACGCGCACGTCGTGCAGCCGGCGGATCGGATCGACGGCAAGTGGGTCTTCTACTGCATGGGCAACCAGATCTCCCGGCACGCGGACCCGATCGCGGCAGGACGCGAGGGCGTCATGCCGCGCGTGACGTTCACCGAGACCTCGCCGCACCAGTTCACCGTGAGCAGGGCCGAAGCGATCCCGACGTGGATGGAGGACTCGCCCGCGCTGCGCCTCGTCGATCTGCCCCGGGCGCTCGCGTCGTCCTCGCTCACGACGGCACAACGGTCCGCCGACATCACCGCGCGCACGGCGATCGTGCGCTACCTCAATGCGTACGGGGCGGTGTCGAAGGGTCTGCAGATTCCGTGACGGCGGCGTCGGGGTAACGGCGGTGCCCCGCGTCCAGCAGCAGCCCGACCAGCACCCCTGCCGTCACCGCCGGCACCCAGATCCAGATCAGGCGGCGCACGGTGAGCTCGCCGGCGACGGCGAAGACGGCGAAGAACACGAGGAACGGGACGACGACCGCGGCGATCACCCGCGCCCGCACGTCACCGTGCCGGCGGATCAAGCCGAGGTCGCCGATGGTGCCGCGCCGCGACGCAGGAGCGTCGGGAACGGTGGCCGAGGCGACGGTCGGGATGCGGTCGGTGCGCTCCGCCGCCCCATCGCCGAGGGCCGGGATGCGGTCGGTCGGGGCGTCGTCCGGTTCCATGCCCGGGCGGGCGTCGGGTTCGGGAGGAGCGGGCGCCGGCCTGCGCGGTTGACGCGCGGTCGGCATCGGCGCGCTGTCCGGGCCGTGCAGCGCGTCCTCGATGAGGTCCAGCCCACCGGCGTCGGCCGATCCGTCCGCGGCGTCATCGCCGGACGGACCATCATCGGCGTCGTCCGGCGAGGAATGCCGGCCCCGTTCGTGAACGAGTCCGCCGGCCTGCTCCCGCGTCTCGTGCGTGACGGCGACCGAGCCCTGCCCCGCGTCCGTTCCGGCGTCGAGCTCGTCGTCGCCGGGCGCCGAGTGCCGTCCCATGACCTCAGTCTTGCAAATGCCGACGATCCCGAGCGACCACACGCCGCATCCCTCTAGACTGCCGCGGTCGGCCATGATCGATCGAGGGAGTCGCCGGTGCCCGGACGAGTGCGCCGGTGGGTGACCCGGATGTCGATCGGCGTTGTCGCGGCACTGACCCTGACGGCGTGCGCCTCGACCCTCAGCGGCAGCGGCAGCGCCGAGAACGCCGGCGACGCCAACCTCAGGGTCGTGGGCGTCGACGCGCACAGCTCGTTCGACCAGTCGGTGCAGAACGCGCTCAGCGACATCGAGGCGTTCTGGAAGACCAACTACCCCAAGGTCAGCGGCGGCAAGGCGCTGCCCCAGCTCAAGGGCGGGCTGTTCTCCGTCGACGGGTCGGCCGTCGTCAGCTCCGGCCACGTGTCCGGGCCGGCCGGGAACGAGGCGTGCATCCAGCGCAGCCCCGGGTTCATCGTCGACAACGGCGCCTTCTGCGTCCTCGACGACTCCATCGCCTGGGATCGTTCCGACCCGCACCTGTTCGCCCAGCTCGCGAGCAAGTACGGCCCGTTCATGGTGGCGCTGATCTTCGCCCACGAGTTCGGGCACGCCATCAGCGCCCGGCTCGGAATCTTCGACCAGAACCCGCCGCTGAAGACGATCTACACCGAGTCGCAGGCCGACTGCGCGGCCGGCGCGTGGGCGGCGTCGGCGCTCAACCGCCAGGACGCGCACTTCGTCAACGTGACGCCGCAGACGCTCGACAACGCGCTCGAGGGCTACCTCGACGGGCGCGACGCCACCCCCGGCACCATCGACCAGGTCTCACACGGCAACGGCTTCGACCGGCTGTCGGCGCTCGCCGACGGCTTGAAGAACGGCGTCACGTACTGCTACTCCAAGACCTACTTCAACCGCACCTTCACCGAGCGCCCGTTCTCCGACGTCAAGGACTACGACGCCGGCGGCAACGCGCCGCTCTCGCAGGTCGTCGACCCCAAGGGCTTCCTCGCCAAGGACCTCAACCGGTTCTGGACGGCGAAGGCGAAGACGATCAACAAGACCTTCAAGCCGGTGACGATCAAGCAGGCCGCCCACCCCAAGTGCGGGGCCGCCCCCACGAGCGAGTTCGGCTATTGCCCGGACGACAACACCGTTTACTACAGCGCGAGCTACGCGATGCGGGCCTACAACAGCCTGCCCAGCGCCGACATCAACCAGGACACCGGCGACGTGACGTTGCAGTCCAACCAGCCGGCCGACTTCGCGCTCGGCGAGCTGTTCTCGATCGGGTGGGGGCTCGCGGTTCGCCACCAGCTGTTCAGCGGGCAGATGAACGACCGCAGCGCGCTGACCGCGGCCGTCTGCTACACCGGCGCGTACGCCGTGGACGTCAACGTCGCCCAGAACTCACCCCAGGCCCAGGGCAAGTTCCTGATCCTCTCCCCGGCCGACCTCGACGAGGCGGTGTCGGCCCTGCTCGGCCTCGCCGGCAAATCCGACTCCTTCGGCGCCCGCGGGACGACCGGCCTGGACCGCATCCAGTCGTTCAACCAGGGCTACAAGCAGTCGCTCTCGTCCTGCCGCTGAGCCGACACCACGTCCGCGCCCGTCCGCACGGCGTGCTCGATCGCGTCCAGCAGGGCCGCGCAGCTGCGTTCGATCTGGGCCAGGACGTCGACGAACCCGGACTCGCCGCCGTAGTAGGGGTCACCGACATCCGGGTCCTCGCCTGCTCGTAACCGCGGGTCGAACTCGCGCAACAGGACGAGCGCATCGCGGGTGGCGGACGGGTCGGGCGTGCGGTCGGCCATCGCCCGCAGCTCCGAGAGATGGCCGCCGTCCAGGGCGACGACGAGATCGTGCCGGGTGAAGCCCGAGACGTCGAACTGCTGCGCCACGTGCCCGCCCACGTCGTAGCCGCCCTGCTCGAGCGTGCTGCGGGAACGGCGGTCCATGTCCTCGCCGACGTGCCACGGTCCGGTGCCGGCGCTGCTCACCTGCACCAGGGCCGCCCGCCCGCTGTCCCGCGCCTGCGCGCGCAGCACGGTCTCGGCCGTCGGCGAGCGGCAGATGTTGCCCGAGCAGACGAAACAGACCCGGACCGGCGCACGCAGCATGCAGGGCAGTCTGGCAGCCACATCCCGCGCGCGAGGCCGCACGTGGGTACGGTCGTGCTCGTGCCCGAGATCGATCCGACGTTCCTCGCCATGCCGGCCCGCGGGCTCGCCGAGACGGCCCTGCAGAAGGCGCGAGACCTCGGGGCCGAGCACGCGGACTTCCGGCTCGAACGCATCCGCACCGGACAGCTGCGCCTGCGCGACGGTCGGGTGGACTCCGCCGCGGACTCCGAGGACGTCGGGCTGGCGGTACGCGTGCTGCACGAGGGCACGTGGGGCTTCGCCAGCGGCATCGCCCGCACCACCGACGCCGCGGCGACGCTGGCCGAGCAGGCGGTCGCGACGGCCGAGGTAAGCCGGAGCCTGGTCGCGCAGCGCGTCGAGCTGGCCGACGAGCAGGTGTACGAGGACGTCGACTGGATCTCCTCCTACGAGATCGACCCGTTCGCGGTGCCGGAGGAGGAACGGGTCGAGCGATTACGCGAGCTGTCCGAGCGGCTGCTCGCCGCCGACGGCGTCGACCACGTGGACGCCGTGCTGAGCTGGGTGCGCGAGAACAAGTTCTACGCCGACACCTCCGGCACGATGACCACCCAGCAGCGCATCCGCATCGAGCCGGAGTTCACCGCCCTGCACGTCGACCGCGGCGAGGGCTCGTTCTCGTCCATGCGCACCCTCGCCCCGCCGGCCGGACGGGGGTACGAGTACCTGACCGGCACCGGCTGGGACTTCGACGCCGAGATCGCCGAACTGCCGAGCCTGCTGCACGAGCACGTCAAGGCGCCCAGCGTGGAACCCGGCCGCTACGACCTCGTCATCGACCCGTCCAACCTCTGGCTGACGATCCACGAATCGATCGGCCACGCCACCGAGCTCGACCGCGCGCTCGGTTACGAGGCGGCCTACGCCGGCACCAGCTTCGCCACCCTCGACCAGCTCGGATCGCTGCGCTACGGCAGCGACGTCATGAACGTCGTCGGCGACCGCACCACCGAGCACGGGCTCGCGACCGTCGGCTGGGACGACGAGGGCGTCAGCCGGGCAGAGGTTCGACATCGTGCGCGATGGCGTGCTCGTCGGTTACCAGCTCAACCGGCACATGGCGGCGCTGAACGCCGACCGGCTCGGCAGCGCGCGCTCGAACGGCTGCGCCTTCGCCGACTCGCCCTCCCACATCCCGCTGCAGCGGATGGCCAACGTCTCGCTGCAGCCGGCCGAGGACGGCCCGTCGCTCGAGGAGCTGATCAGCGGCGTGGAGCGCGGCATCCTCGTCAAGGGCGACCGCTCCTGGTCGATCGACATGCAGCGCTTCAACTTCCAGTTCACCGGCCAGCAGTTCCACCGCATCGAGAACGGCCGGCTCGTCGGGCAACTGCGCGACGTCGCCTACCAGGCCACGACGACGGACTTCTGGGGTTCGATGGAGGCCGTCGGCGGCCCGCAGACGTGGCTGCTCGGCGGTGCGCTGAACTGCGGCAAGGGCCAACCGGGGCAGGTCGCGCCAGTGTCGCACGGCGCCCCGGCAGCGCTGTTCCGCGGCGTCAACATCCTCAACACACGACGCGAAGGCGGTCGGTGACCGTGGCTGCGCCCCAGGAACTGATCGAGCACGCCCTCGCCTCGTCAGGGGCCGACGGCTGCGTCGTCGTGGTGTCCGAGCACACCGAGACCAACCTGCGGTGGGCGGCGAACTCGCTGAGCACCAACGGCCAGTCGAGCTCCCGGTCGGTGACCGTGATCGCCACCTTCGACGGCCCGGAAGGCACCCGGGCCGGTGTGGTGACACGCTCCATCACCGCGGTGGAGGAGCTGGACGACCTCGTCCGTGCGGCCGAGAAGTCCGGCCACGCGTCCTCGCCGGCCGACGACGCGATGCCGCTCGTCGAACCCGGCTCGGGTGGCGACGACGGGTCGGCCGACGGCTGGACCGACGACGCTTGGGGCGACGACGTCGCGACCACGAGCGTGAGCGCCTTCGAGTCCTTCGCACCCGCCCTCGCGACGCAGTTCCGCCGCGGGTCCGACCGGCTGCTGTTCGGCTTCGCCGAGCACGCCATGACCTCGACCTTCGTAGGCACGTCGACCGGACTGCGACGCCGCTTCGACCAGCCCGACGGCCGGGTCGAGCTCAACGGCAAGTCCACCGACCTGTCGCGCTCGGCGTGGGCCGGGCGGCACTGCCCGCGACTTCGCCGACCACCGGCTGGGCGAGTTGGTCGAGTCCCTGGACGAGCGGCTGTCGTGGGCCCGGACGCGGCTGGACCTGCCGGCCGGGCGCTACGAGACGATCCTGCCGCCCACCGCCGTCGCCGACCTGATGATCTACGCCTACTGGACGGCGTCCGGCCGCGACGCCGAGGAGGGCCGCAACGTCTACGCGAAAGGCTCGGGCGGCACGCGCATCGGCGAGCAGCTCTCGTCGCTGCCGCTGACGCTCCGCTCCGACCCGGGCGCACCGGGCCTCGAGTGCCCGCCGTTCGAGATCGCCATCCAGTCCTACGCCGGCCTGCAGTCGGTCTTCGACAACGGCGCGCCGGTCGAGCCCGCGACCTGGATCGACCGCGGCACGCTCACCGACCTCGTCCGCACCCGCGCCTGGGCCCGGCAGACCGGTGCCGCGCCGCGGCCGTTCGTCGGCAACCTGCTGCTCGACGGCGACGGGGACCGGACGCTGGAGCAGATGGTGGCCGACACCGAACGCGGCCTGCTGCTGACCTGCCTGTGGTACATCCGCGAGGTCGACCCGCAGAACCTGCTGCTCACCGGCCTGACCCGCGACGGCGTCTACCTCGTCGAGGACGGCCAGGTGCGCGGGGCGGTGAACAACTTCCGGTGGAACGAGTCGCCGATCGACCTGCTCTCGCGGGCCACCGAGGCCGGCCGCAGCGTCCCCACCCTGTCGCGGGAGTGGAACGACGACTTCCGCCGCACCGCGATGCCGCCGCTGCGGATCCCGGACTTCAACATGTCGACGGTCAGCAAGGCGTCCTGACACGTCCTCCCCTGTCGCGGGCGCGGACGCTTGTGCGGGCACCGAACAAATTACAAGATCACACACGCTGGTGGTCACGCCCCGTGCAGCCCTTGTTCTGTACGGGGTGTGACACGTTACGCACCGGTTGGACCAGGCCTGTAAGCGTTGCCGGACGCTAGGGTCCGAACCAATCCCATGCCGTGACACCTTCCGAGCGCCTGGCGAGCACGAACCCGTGCCGCGCCGGGCGCTCGCGCGTTCACCTCCTCGAGGAGTCGACCCATGACGCTGACCATCCCCGGTCTCGAGACCGCCCCCACCACGCACGCCGGGTTGCTGGCCTGGATCCGCGAGACCGCCGAGCTGATGCAGCCGGACCGCATCGAGTGGGTCGACGGGTCGCCGGAGGAGTGGACGCGCGTCACCGACCTGCTCGTCGAGGCCGGCACCTTCGTGCGTCTGGCCGAGGACAAGAAGCCGAACTCGTTCTGGTGCGCCTCCGACCCCACCGACGTCGCGCGCGTCGAGGACCGCACCTTCATCTGCAGCCGCGACGCCAAGGACGCCGGGTCGACCAACAACTGGATGGACCCGGGCGACATGAAGGCGATCATGACCGAGCGCTTCCGCGGTGCGATGCGCGGTCGCACCATGTACGTCCTGCCCTACTGCATGGGCCCGCTGGACGCCGCCGAACCGATGCTGGGCGCGGAGATCACCGACTCGGCCTACGTCGTCGCCTCGATGCACATCATGACGCGTCTCGGCAGCAAGGCCCTGGCCCTGTTCACCAGGGACGGCGTCGACCAGCCGTTCGTGCCCGGCGTCCACACCGTCGGCGCGCCACTCGAGCC
This sequence comes from uncultured Actinomycetota bacterium, assembly GCA_963787985.1. Lineage (GTDB taxonomy): Bacteria > Actinomycetota > Actinomycetes > Mycobacteriales > Jatrophihabitantaceae > Jatrophihabitans. The sequence continues at coordinate 1,071,455 of CAWBEL010000001.1, forward strand.
CGGACAGCGTGACGTCCCGTGGCCGTGCAACGAGACCAAGTACATCGTCCACTTCCCCGAGGAGCGGCTGATCTGGTCCTACGGCTCGGGCTACGGCGGCAACGCGCTGCTGGGCAAGAAGTGCTACTCGCTGCGCATCGCCTCGGTGAAGGCGCGCGACGAGGGCTGGCTGGCCGAGCACATGCTCATCGCCAAGGTCACGAACCCGCAGGGCGTCAGCAAGTACATCGCGGCCGCGTTCCCGTCGGCGTGCGGCAAGACCAACCTCGCCATGCTCGAGCCGACCCTGCCGGGCTGGACGGTCGAGACGATCGGCGACGACATCGCCTGGATCCGCATCGGCGAGGACGGCCGCTTCTACGCCGTCAACCCTGAGAACGGCTTCTTCGGCGTCGCGCCGGGCACGGACTTCCACACCAACCCCAATGCCATGCGCACCATCGCCAAGGGCGGTTCGATCTTCACCAACGTCGCCCTCACCGACGACGGCGACGTGTGGTGGGAGGGCATGGGCGAGCCGCCCGCTCACCTGACGTCGTGGAAGAAGCAGGATTGGGAGGCTGGGTCGCCTGAACCTTCGAGCCACCCGAACAGCCGCTACTGCACGCCGATCAGCCAATGCGACACCCGCGCGCCGGAGTGGGACGACCCGAACGGCGTGCCGCTGGACGCGATCTTCTTCGGCGGCCGCCGGCGCGACACCGTCCCGTTGGTGACCGAGGCGCGCGACTGGCAGCACGGCGTGTTCATGGGCGCGACGCTGTCGTCCGAAACGACGGCCGCGGCCACGGGCGCGGTCGGCATCGTGCGCCGCGACCCGATGGCCATGCTGCCGTTCATCGGCTACAACGCCGGCGACTACTTCGCGCACTGGATCGCCGTGGGCAAGAACGCCGACGCCGTGAAGCTGCCCAAGATCTTCTACGTCAACTGGTTCCGCCGCGACGCCGCCGGCAACTTCAGCTGGCCCGGCTTCGGCGAGAACATCCGCGTGATCAAGTGGGCGCTGGAGCGGATGGACGGCACCGCGGCCGCGATCGACACCCCGATCGGGCGCGTCCCGACGCCGGAATCGATCGACACCGCGGGCCTCGCCATGGACGAGGACGACCTGCGCACCTCCCTCGCGGTGGACGTCGACGAGTGGCGCCAGGAGCTGCCGCTGATCGAACAGTGGTTCGACACGATCGGTTCGGCGCTGCCGAGCTCGATGCGCGACGAGCTGGACGCGCTGCGCCAGCGCCTGGCCGGCTGAGCCGCCGGGCACCGAGTTCCGTCGCGGTCGCCGGCGTGCGATCCTTGTGTGGTTTACCGAGCACGAGCCGCATGGCGCGACGCCGGTCCCGACGGAAAGAGACCGCGTTGACCCGTCCTCGGCCTGCTGCTCGCTCCCGGACGCGTGCGCTGTTCCCGGTCCTGCTGACCGTGGTGGCCGTTGCGCTCGGGCTCATCACGGCGGGCGGGACGGCGGGCGCAACCGGCACCCACACGACGCCCGCACCCCCGGTGCCGGCCCGGATCGCGCCGCGTCTCGGGACCCTGCACTACGCGCTGGACAAGCCGGTCTGTCGCCGGCCCGTTGACCCGCACGGGTGGCGGTGCTTCGCCCTGAAGCGGGTGGACGTCGCCAAGGGCACCCCCGGCGCCGTCCGCTACGTCACGAGCAGGGGCGTCACCTACGGTCCGGCCGGCGGCTACACGCCGGCCGATCTGGCCTCGGCCTACCACTTCAACCCGGCGGTGAACCGCTCGACCCAGACCGTCGGCATCGTCGACTGGTTCGACGACCCGAACGTGCTGAAGGATCTCAACGCCTTCGACCACCACTACGGCCTCGCGGCGGAGACCCGCACGTCGTTCCGGAAGCTGAACCAGAAGGGCCAGACGAAGCCGCTCCCGCGGCCCGACCGGGACTCGGCCTCGGAGACGGCGCTGGACGTCGAGGCCGTGCGCTCGGTGTGCCACACCTGCCGCATCCTGCTCGTCGAGGCGTCGACGGACAGCGACGCGAGCATCGCCGCGGCGGAGAACACCGCGGCCCGCCTCGGCGCCTCCGAGATCAGCAACTCCTTCGGTGAACCGGAGAGCCAGGTGAGCGCAGCCACCCGGGCGGCCTTCCGGCACCCGGGCATCGCGGTCACGGCGGCGACCGGCGACGACGGCTGGTACGAGTTCGACGGCATGAACGCCGCGTACGCCTCGGCCGGCGAGCCGGAGTTCCCGGCCTCGCTGCCCTCGACCGTGGCGGTCGGCGGCACGACGCTGGTGTTGGGCGCGGACGGGACGCGCACCGACGAGTACGTCTGGAACGACAACGGCACCGACGACACCTCCGGGTGGGCGACGGCGACCCCGGCCGGCGCCTCGGGCGGCGGGTGCAGCAGGCGCTTCGCCGCGCCGGCATGGCAGGGCGCGCACGCCGGGTACGCCGCTGCGGGCTGCCGCGGCACGCGGCTCTCGGCCGACGTCTCGGCCATCGCCGACCCCGCGCACGGCTTCGACGTCTACGACAGCTACGGCAGCGGCGGCTGGGCCACCTTCGGCGGCACGTCGCTCGCCTCGCCCGTGGTCGCCGCCCTGTACGCACTCGCGGGCGGATCCGGCGGCTCCGCCTTCCCGGCGGCCTCGATGTACGTGAACAGCGGCTACCGACCGAGCAGCCTCGTCGACGTGACGCAGGGCGGCAACGGGTTCTGTGCCGGCGACGCGACGGCGGCGTGCCGCGCATCGGCGGTCGCGATCTCGAAGCAGGTGACGCTCAACCCCACGACCAACCCCAACGCCATCGGCTACGGGCCGGTCGAGTGCAGCTATCCGCGCGGCGCCTCGACGGCCACGCCGGCGGCGCTCTCCTCGGAATGCAACGCGGTCAAGGGCTTCGACGGCGCCTCCGGCCTGGGCGTCGCTGCCTCGCCGCAGCTGTTCACCCCGACGTCGCCCCACGTCGGACTGTCCCTGCCGACCTCGCGCGTGCGGGCTGGGGGCACGGCGCGCATCGCCGTCAAGATCGTCAACCGGTTGCCCAAGACGTCCGTGTCGATGGTCGTGTGGTCCTTCGGCGACGGCACCAGCGTGCACGTCCGCTCGGGCGCGGTGTCGCACCGCTACAAGCGAGCTGGGCGGTACCGGATCACCGTGACCGTGGTCGATTCGCGCCACCAGGCCGCGATCCGCACCGGCACGGTGCGGATCGGCTGAGCCGCTAGCCCGGACCGGGCGCGCGGTGACCGCGCGGGGTGGCGCGAGCGTTGTCGTCCCGGTTGTCGTACAGGTTGTCGTTCAGGTTGTCGTAGAGGGCGAGCGCGGCGACGCTGTGCCCGTCCGCGAACTCGCCGCGACGGATCATGGCGCGCAGCTCGTCCTCGGCCGACCCAGGCGTGCACCATGTCCGCCTCGGTCGACTCACGGTCCGGCGCGCCCGGCGTGAGGTCCTCGGCGAGGAAGACGTCGTAAGCCTGGGAGCAGAAGCCGTACGCCGCCCAGAGCCGGCCGAGGTGGGTGAAGCGTGCTGCGCGCAGACCCGTCTCCTCGCGCAGCTCCGCCGCCGCCAGGTCCGCGGGCGTGCCGTGGTGCCCGTCCGGCCAGCCGCCCTGCGGGAACTCCCACTCCCGCCGGCCGACGGGATAACGGAACTGCTGCACCAGCCAGAAGCCGCCGTTCTCCCACGGCAGCACGACCGCGAAGTCCGGCTTGTCGATCACCGTGTAGACGCCGTGCGAGCCGTCCGGGAACTCGATCTCGTCCTCGCGCAGCGTCAGCCACGGGTTGCGGTAGACGTCGCGTGTGGACAGCTGGCGGATGATCTCGTCATTCACCGCCCCAGCCTGCCGCAGGGCCCCGCAGCCCGCGGCGTCAGGTCAGGACGACGAGGTGGTCCGCGCGGTCCTGGGTGCTCGCGACAAGCCGGGCGTTGACCGCGTCGCTGCCACGGGTGACGCGCTCGTGCGCGACGTCCGCGTCCCAGCCGTAGGCGACGAAGCGCGCCTCGAGCCACTCCAGGCGCTGCGGCTCGGACGTGGCGACGAACCAGATCTCGTCGAGCAGACCCGGCACCTCGTCCCACGGCGGCTCGTCGACCAGCAGGTAGTTGCCCTCGGTCACCACGAGGGGCACGTCGGCGGGCACCGCGATCGCGTCGGGCACCGGCTCCTCGCGCGAGCGGTCGAATGTCGGTGCCCGGACGGCCTCGCCGGCCCGCAGGCGCCGCAGCAGGGCGACGTAACCCGGACCGTCGAAGGTGTCGATCGCGCCGCGCCGCTCGACGTCGCCGCGGGCCTCGAGCACCGCCGTCGTCAGGTGGAACCCGTCCATCGGCACGACGACCACGCCGGGCACCTCGGCCGCGATCGCCGCCGACAGCGTCGACTTGCCGGCTCCCGGCGCCCCGGCGACGCCGAGCAGCGCACGTCCCGGCCGCGCCGCGAGCCCCGCCGCCCGCGCCACCGCCGCTCGGAGATCGATCGACCTCATGGTCAACTTTTCGCTCCGCAAGCGTCGCTCAATGACACTTCGCTCCGCAAGCGTCGCTCAATGACACGTTCGCTCCGCAAGCGTCGCTCAATGACACTTTCGCTCCGCAAGCGTCGCTCGATGACACCTTCGCTCCGCAAGCGTCGCTCGATGACACGTTCGCTCCGCAAGCGTCGCTCATCGGCACAGCAGGTGCGCGACCATCGCCGTCCACCCCGTCTGGTGGGTCGCCCCGAGGCCTTCGCCCGTGTCGCCGTGGAAATACTCGCTGAAGGTGACGTGCTCGCGCCACAGCGGGTTGTCGCTGCGCCTCGATCCGCGCGCCGTCGCTGGGCCGACGGCCGGACGCATCCGGCCGGAACAGGTCGACCAACCGGTCGTCCAGGTAGTCCGCCGCCTGCGCCAGGGTCAGGTGCTGCCCCGACCCGGTCGGCACCTCGACGCGCACGTCCTCGCCGAGGTACTCGCCGTAGGTCCGCAGCGCGTCGCCGATCAGGACGTTGACCGGGAACCAGATCGGCCCGCGCCAGTTCGAGTTGCCGCCGAACAACCCCGTCCGCGACTCGCCGGGCTCGTAGTCGATGGCGTCGGAGCGTCCCTCGACCTCGGCCGCGTACGGCGTCGTGTACACCCGCGACAGCGAGCGGATGCCGTACGGCGACAGGAACTCAGCCGGGTCGAACAGGCGCTGCAGCACGCGGGCCAGCCGGTCCGGGTCGAGCAGCGCGAGCAGGGCGTCCGACGGCTCGCCGTCGGCCCCGGAATGAACGAGCAGGCCGGCGACGAGATCCGGGCGTCGGCGCTGCAGCCAGCGCAGCCGGGAGGTGAAGTCGGGCAGCACGAGCGTCGTCCACGCCGGCGCGTGCGCCACCGCGAGCATCGGCAGCAGGCCCACCATCGAACGCACCTGCAGGCGTTGCGCCGACCCGTCGGCGTGGACGAGCACGTCGTAGTAGAAGCCGTCGTCGTCGTCCCACAGCCGGACGTCCTGCGACCCGAACCGTGACATCGCGCGGGCGATGCCGAAGAAGTGCTCCAGGAACTTGGTCGCCATCATGTCCCACGCCGGGTTGAACGAGGACATCTCGACGGCCATGGTCAGCATCGTCAGGCAGAAGCTCGCCATCCAGCTGGTGGCGTCGGACTCCTCCAGCCGCCACCCCTCGGGCAGCGCGGACGAGCGATCGAACAGGCCGATGTTGTCCATGCCGAGGAACCCGCCCTCGAACAGGTTCGAGCCGTCGGCGTCCTTGCGGTTGACCCACCAGCCGAAGTTGAGCAGCAGCTTGCCGAAGACGCGGGTCAGGAAGTCGTGGTCGCGCCGGCCGTCGATCCGGTAGACCTGCCACGCCGCCCACGCGTGCACCGGCGGGTTCACGTCGCCGAAGGCCCACTCGTAGGCCGGCAGCTGCCCGTCCGGGTGCATCGCCCATTCGCGGCACAGCAGCAGCAGCTGCTCCTTGGCGGCGGCCGGGTCGACGTGCGCCAGCGTGACGCAGTGGAACGCGAGGTCCCACGCCGCGAACCACGGGTACTCCCACTCGTCGGGCATGCAGATGACGTCGGCGAGCGCCAGGTGCCGCCACGCGACGTTGCGCCCGCCCGGACCGGACCGCTGCGGCGGCGGGGGCGGGTACGCCGGGTCGCCGTCGAGCCACTCCGACACGGTCCAGCGGTAGAGCTGCTTGCCCCACAGCAGCCCGGCGAAGGCCCGCCGCGCGATGGTCGCGGTCGTTGTCCGGCAGACGCTCCGGCAACGTCTCGGCGTAGAACTCGTCGGCCTCGGCGGCGCGGTCGGCGACGACCGCGTCGAAGCCGCTGCCGAAGGTCGCGTGGTCCGGGATCGCGGGCGCCAGCCGCAGCCGCACCCGGACGGTCCCGCCGGGCGCGACGGCCTCGAAGCGGTACCAGAAGGCGGCCTTGGTGCCCACGCCGTCCGGGTTCACGGCCGTCGCATCTCCGTGCACGACGCGGCGGTCGATGCCGTCCTTGGTGTAGGGCGTCGCGTTGGCTGCTGCCCCGAACAGCGCCACGGCGTTCGTCTCGTTCTCGCAGAACAAGCACGTCGGGGTCGCCTTCGGCGGCAAGGACATAGCGGCCGAGGTAGGCGTGATCGCACTCGACCGCGCGCAGGCTGCCGATCGTCAGCTCCGGGGCGCCGAGGCGGCGCAGCGTGGCCCGGCGGTCGTCGCGGCCCCACGCCCAGGTGTTGCGGAACCAGACCTGCGGCAGCAGGTGCAGCGGCGCGGGATCCGGGCCGTGGTTGGTCGCCTCGATCTCGATGGTGAGGTCGTCCGGTGCGGCCTTGGCGTAGGTGACGGTGACGTCGAAGAAACGGTCGCCGTCGAGGACGCCGGTGTCGGCGAGCTCGTACTCGCGCTCGTCCCGCGTGCGGGCCGCGTTGGCCCGCCGCAGCTGCTCGTACGGGAACTCGGCCTGCGGGTAGCGGTAGAGCCAGCGCATCCACGAGTGCGTCGGCGTGCCGTCGAGGGCCCACCAGTACTCCTTGGCGTCCTCGCCGTGGTTGCCCTCGCCGTTCGTCAGCCCGAACAGCCGCTCCTTGAGCACCGGGTCCCTGCCGTTCCACAGCGCGACCGAGACGTTGAGGAAACCGAACCGGTCGCAGATCCCGCCCAGCCCGTCCTCGCCCCACCGGTAGGCCCGCGCGTGCGACTGGTCGAAGGGGAAGTAGCCCCACGCGTCGCCGTCGGCGGAGTAGTCCTCCCGCACGCAACCCCACTGCCGGCCCGACAGGTACGGGCCCCACAACCGCCACGGGCTCGTCGACTCCGGGGCCTCGGCGAGCCGCGCGTGCTCGGCCGACGCGCGGTGGCCCGTCGGCGAGGTGCCGGCGGCGTGCCGTCCGCTGCCACGGTGCGCCTGCCACTCCCGCGTCGAGTGGCCGCCGTCTGCGTCGAGTCGTCGTCAATCGCTGCGAGCACGTCGACGCTGCAACGACCATCGACGTCGGCGCGAGGCGGACGCGAATTCGGTTGCGGTCGCCGCGTAGCGTCGAGCGATCGTGGCCGACGATCCCGGTACTGCTCGCCGAACGCAACCACCTCGACCTCGCCCGCGGCTGCCTGGTCGCCATGCGCGAGGCGGCCGACCACCTCGCCGACTACGGCGTGGACGAGCTGGCGAGCCATGCCCTGGGCCGCATCCGCGCCGAGCGGCTGGCCGCCCTCGACGCCGAGCCCGATGCGCCGCCGTTCTTCGGCCGCACCGACCGCGACCGCGACGACCGGCCCGGCGTGGAGGTGTTCCACATCGGCCGCCGCCACGTCCGCGACGTGGCGGGCGACCCGGTCGTCATCGACTGGCGGGCGCCGATCGCCCGCGGCCTTCTACCGCGCGACGCCCGACAGCGGCTCGGCGTGCGGCTGCGCCGGCGCTTCGGCTTCGCCGACGGCGAGCTGTCCTCCATGGAGGACGAGCACCTCGACCGCGGCGAGAACCTGGGGCTGGCGTCGGGCCTGCTGCGCACCGAGATCGAACGCCCGCGCGTCGGCCCGATGCGCGACATCGTCGCCACCATCCAGCCCGATCAGGACGACCTCGTCCGGGCCGACCTGGACACCTCGCTGTGCATCCAGGGAGCACCGGGAACCGGCAAGACCGCCGTCGGCCTGCACCGCGCGGCCTACCTGCTCTACACCTTCCCTGACCGGCTGCGGCGCTCCGGCGTGCTCGTCGTCGGCCCGAACGCCGCCTTCCTGCACTACATCGCGCAGGTGCTGCCGTCGCTCGGCGAGGTCGGCATCACGCAGAGCACGATCGCCGGTCTGATGGCGCACGACGCCCGCGCCGCCGAACCCGCCGCGCTGGCCGTCCTCAAGGGCGACGCCCGGATGGCCGACGTCGTGCGCCGCGCCGTGCTCAGCCACGTCGCGAAACCCGACCGAGGACGTCGTGGCCGTCATCGGCACCCGCCGCTACCGGGTCGGGGCGCACCACCTGCGCCGCTACGTCGACGACGCGCGGCGCGCGCTGGGCACCGGGCTGCGGTGGTCGCTCGCCCGTGAGCGGCTGCGCCAGCAGGTGGCCGAGGACGTCCGCCGGCAGCGCGAGGACCGCGGCGGCGCGCCCACCGATGCCGAGACGGCCAAGGTCGCCCGCTCGCCCGCGGTCAAGGCGTGGCTGGACGAGGTGTGGCCCGAGCTCGACGCCCGCTCCCTGCTCGCGCGGCTCTGCGCCGACGCCGGAGTTCCTGCGCCGCTGCTCGGCCACGACGCTCACCGACGAAGAACGGGTCGCACTGCACCGGCGCGGCGCCGAAGTCGGTGCGCACGATCCGCTGGACGCCGGCCGACCTGGCGATCCTCGACGAGCTGGAGTCGCTGCTGCGCGGCACCGAGACCTTCGTCCACGCCGTGGTCGACGAGGCGCAGGACCTGTCGGCCATGCAGTGCCGTGCGGTGGCCCGCCGCTGCCCGCTCGGGTCGGTGACCGTGCTCGGCGACCTCGCGCAGGCGACCACGCCCTGGGCCCCGGGCGACTGGGCACGCACGCTGGCCCACCTCGGGCACGACGGCGCCGCCGTGCGGCCGCTCACCGTCGGCTACCGCGTGCCGGGCGAGGTGCTGCAGATCGCCAACCGGCTGCTGCCGCACATCGCACCCGACGTCCCGCCCGCCTCGTCGGTGCGCCAGGGCGACGACGCCCTGACCTACGGCCGGGACCTGCTCGCGGCGGTGCGGACCGCCCTGGACGTCGAGGGCTCGATCGGCGTGATCTGCCCCGACGCCCGCGCAGCCGCAGTCGTGGCCGAGCTGGCCGCGGCCGGCGTGGAGGCGCACGCCCTGGACGAGGACGCCGACCGCCGGATCACCGTCGTCCCCGCCTCCGGGGCGAAGGGACTCGAGTTCGACTCGGTGGTCCTGCTCGAGCCGGCCGAGATCGTCGCCGCCGAGGCGACCAGGCTCGACGGGCTGCGCCGGCTCTACGTCGTGCTCACCCGCGCCGTGTCCCGCCTGCGGATCGTGCACGAATCCCCGCTACCCCGCGAACTGCTCGACGCGGCTAGTTCGCCGGCGTCAGCAGCGTCGAGGTGCTGACGTAGACGTCGGTCGTTGGCATCCAGGGCAGCCGCATCTTCTTCCAATGGATGCCCCACAGGTGCGACGGCGGGGTGTCCCGCAGCCAGGCGACGCGAACGCCCGTGTGCAGGTCTCGATACAGCGTGTCGTGGTCGGGGATGCGGTTGCTGCACGCGAGGCGGTACGCCAGCGGCCCGTTCGAGCCGGTGGCTCCGAGGACGAGGCAGCGGCCCGTGACGCCCCCCGCCCGCAGCACCGCAGCACTCGCGAGCACCGCGTGCTGCAGGTCGCGTGCCGGTGGCTCGATGTAGGCCTCGATGACGTGCAGCTGGATCGCGAGATGGCCGACGAAGGCCACCGTCAAGGCGCCGGCCACCAGCGCGCGGGTACGAGGTCGGCGGGCCCGGCGCACGATCGTGACGAGGCCCGTAGCGCACGGCAGCGCCAGCGCGGCGTAGGCCGGAATCATGAACCGCGGCGCGGCGTAGGGAACGGTGAGCAGGTACTGGGCCGCCATCACCATGCCGAGCACCAGGGGCGCGAGGTCGAGGATCGGGCGCGCCGCACGGCGCACCAGCGACACCGTGACGACGAGCAGGACGGCTGCGGCCACCCACCACAGCCAGTACTGCGGGGCCCGGTGGGTGACGCACATGTACCGGCAGAGCAGTGGGCCGGCCAGCGTGTGCCACTGCGCCGGCCCGGACCAGTGCAGTCCGCTGCCGCCCTGCTCGCCCTGCGCAGCGGTGATCCGAGCGGAAAGCCCCCCGTAGGTCGTGTACGCCTCCACGACCCAGTCCGCAGCACCGGCCGCGGCACCGACAGCGAGGGCGATGACAGCCGCGAGCCGTCGCCGCCAGGACGTCCGGCAGAGTGCGGCCGTGGCGGCGAGCGCGATCACGGCGAACGCGGCGTCGGACGGACGCATCAGTGCTGCGGCCGCGACCGCGAGCGAGGCCCCGGCTAGCGACCACCGGCGGCCGTCGATCAGGAAGACGAGCATGCTGCCGCACGCGCCCACGGTCGCGAAGGCCACCCATTCGTTCGGCATGACCTGGAAGCCGTAGTAGATGACGGTCCAGATCGAGGTGAACAGCGCCGCCGCCAAGGGAACCACGTATCCGGGACGCAGGCGCAGCCACGGCCGGAAGGCGAGGAACAGCCCGAGACCGGACAGCAGGGCGACCCACTCCCGCATCGGCACGACGCCCGAGGTGAAGGCCGTGACCGGCGCTGCCAGCAGCGTCGAGCCCCGGGCCCGCGGGGCCGAGAAGCCACCCGGCGGTACGTGGCCGTTGATCTGCGAGAGGTAGACCGACTCGTCGATGCCGATCGGCCAGTGCCGGCCGAGCAGCAGGATGGGCAGCGCGGCGTGCACCAGGGCGACGACGCCGAGCAGGACCGCCGGTCGCCGCCACCACGGCAGGGCGTCATCGGCCGAACCGGCACCGGGATGCCCGGCACCGGGAGGATTGTCGACGTCGCGTGCGGCATCCACCGGGTCGGCGCTCGTGCTCCGGATCGAGGGCCGCGACACGAGCGCGACTCTAACCGCCCGGCCCGCTCGACAGCCCGCACGTTGCGGCCGTGGCGTTGCGGCGGCTGTGAGTAGCTCGGCGGATGACGACGACGGGCGCGCGTGACGGCGGTCACGGATATGGTAGGAACCCCTGGGTAGTCCGGCCGGTGCGCCACCCCTGTACCAACGGACGACCTGATCGACCGCGACCGGCACGGCGTCGCGGTCCTGCACGGCCAGTGAGCCCGGCGGCGACCCCGCCCGGGGTTGATGGAGGAGCCGCTATGACCGCGCACGCCCTGTCGGTGCACCCCGAGCCCGACCTCGTCCAGCTGCTGACGCCCGAGGGCCAGCGCGTCGAGCACCCCGACTACCCACTCGAGATCACGACCGACGAGATCAAGTCGCTGTACCGCGACCTCGTGCTCGTCCGCCGGATCGACACCGAGGCCATCGCCCTGCAGCGCCAGGGCGAGCTCGGGCTCTGGGCCAGCCTGCTCGGGCAGGAAGCCGCCCAGATCGGCGCCGGCCGGGCCCTGCACGCGCAGGACATGGCCTTCCCGACCTACCGCGAGCACGGCGTCGCCTGGTGCCGCGGGGTCGACCCGCTGACCCTGCTGGGGCTGTTCCGCGGCACCAATCTCGGCGGCTTCGACCCGCGCGAGCACAACTTCAACCTGTACACGATCGTCATCGGCGCGCAGACCCTGCACGCGGCGGGGTACGCGATGGGCGTCGTCCGCGACGGCGCCGTCGGCACCGGCGACCCCGACCGCGACACCGCCGTCCTCGCCTTCTTCGGCGACGGCGCCTCGAGCCAGGGCGACGTGCACGAGGCCTTCGTCTTCGCCGGCGCCGGCAACCTGCCGGTCGTGTTCTTCTGCCAGAACAACCAGTGGGCCATCAGCGAGCCGGTCACCACGCAGAGCCGGGTGCCGCTCTACAAACGGGCCAGCGGCTTCGGCTTCCCGGGCGTCCGCGTCGACGGCAACGACGTGCTCGCCTGCCTCGCCGTCACGCGCAAGGCCCTCGACGACGCGCGCAACGCCCAGGGTCCGGCGCTCATCGAGGCGTTCACCTACCGGATGAACCCGCACACCACCAACGACGACCCGCGCCGGTACCGGCTGGGCAGCGAGTCCGAGACGTGGAAGCTCAAGGACCCCATCGAGCGGGTCCGCGCGTACCTCACCCGCGAACTCGTCGTCGAGGCCGAGTTCTTCGAGTCCGTCGAGCAGGAGGGCAAGGCGCTCGCCGAGCACCTCCGCGCCGGCTGCCGGGCCCTGCCCGACCCCACACCGGGATCGGCGTTCGACAACGTCCACGTGACGATGACCGACGACCTGCGCACCCAGCGCGAGGAGTTCGTGCAGTTCGTCTCCGAGGTGAACGCGTGATGGAGAAGATGACGATGGCCAAGGCCCTCAACGAGGGTCTGCGCAAGTCCATGGAGGCCGACCCCAAGGTCGTGATCATGGGCGAGGACGTCGGCAAGCTCGGCGGCGTCTTCCGCATCACCGACGGGCTGCAGAAGGACTTCGGCGAGGACCGCGTGATCGACACGCCACTCGCCGAGTCCGGCATCATCGGTACCGCCGTGGGCATGGCCCTGCGCGGCTACCGCCCCGTGTGCGAGATCCAGTTCGACGGCTTCGTCTTCCCCGGCTTCGACCAGATCGTCAGCCAGGTGGCGAAGTTCCACAACCGCTCCGCCGGGCTCGTGCGGATGCCCATCACGATCCGCATCCCGTCCGGGGGCGGCATCGGCGCCGTCGAGCACCACAGCGAGTCGGTCGAGACCTACTTCGCGCACACCGCGGGGCTGAAGGTCGTCGCCTGCTCCAATCCCTCGGACGCCTACTGGATGATCCAGGAGGCGATCGCCGACGACGACCCGGTGATCTTCATCGAGCCGAAGCGGCTGTACCACGCGGCCAAGGCCGAGGTCGCCGACGAGCCGACCCCGCTGTACAGCTCGCGGGTCGTGCGACCGGGCTCCCAGGTCACCCTCGCCGGCTACGGCGGCACGGTGTCGACGATCCTCGAAGCCGCCCGGGCGGCCGAGGAGGACGGCCTCGACCTCGAGGTCATCGACCTGCGCGCGGTGTCCCCGCTCGACATCGACACCGTGATCGCGTCGGTTCAGCGGACGGGTCGGCTGATCGTCGTGCACGAGGCGCCGCACAGCTTCGGCGTCGGCGCCGAGATCGCCGCCCGGGTGACCGAGCAGGCGTTCTACTCCCTCGAAGCGCCCGTCCTGCGCGTCACCGGTTACGACACCCCCTACCCGCCGAGCCGCCTCGAGCACGACTGGCTGCCCAACCTGGACCGCGTGCTGGACGCCGTCGACACGATCCTGGAGTACTGAGTTTCATGCCGGTTCAGCAGTTCAAGCTCCCCGACCTCGGCGAGGGCCTCACCGAGGGCGACATCCTGAAGTGGACGGTCGCCGTCGGCGACACCGTCGACGTCAACGACACCATCGCCGAGGTCGAGACGGTCAAGGCCGCCGTCGAGCTGCCCTCGCCGTACGCCGGCGTCGTGACCGCGCTGCACGCGGCCGAGGGCGAGACTGTACCGGTTGGTACAGCCATCATCTCGATCGACACCGGCGGCGCGGACACGTCGAACGCCGCCGTCGGGGAAGACCTCGTGCCCGACGTCGCCGCGGCGGCCGGCGACGAGGAGAAGCAGATGACGCTCGTCGGGTACGGCCCGCGCGAGGACGGGGGCACGCGTCGTCGGCGACGCCGGCCCGATGTCACCGTCGCGGGGGCGCAGGCGTCGTTCAACCTGCCACCGGCGACCGCGCCGCATCCGGCCCCGGAACCCGCCGCCGTCGACACCCCGCCCGAGCCCGAGCTCCCGGCGCCCGACACCGGCGCCAACGGCCGGCACCGGGTGCCGACCGGCCACCGTCCGCTCGCCAAGCCACCGGTGCGCAAGCTGGCCAAGACGCTCGGCATCGACCTCGCCACAGTCACCCCCACCGGACCCAACGGCACCGTCACCCGCGACGACGTGCAGGCAGCCGCGGACACCGCAAGCGCGCCGGCCGCGACACCTGCATCGGTGCCCGCGCGCGCGGCTGCACCGGGCGCCCGCGAGACCCGCATCCCGATCAAGGGCGTGCGCAAGCACACCGCCGCGGCGATGGTGGCCTCCGCGTTCACCGCCCCGCACGTCACCGAGTTCGTCACCGTCGACGTCACCGCGACGATGGAGCTGCGGGACCGGGTCGCCGTCCGGCGCGAGTTCCGCGACGTCAAGGTGTCGCCGTTGCTGTTCGTCGCGAAGGCCGTGCTCCTCGCCGCCGCCCGCACGCCGGAGATCAACGCGACATGGGACGACGCCGCCGGCGAGATCGTGCTCAAGCACTACGTCAACCTCGGTATCGCGGCCGCGACGCAGCGCGGGTTGATCGTGCCGAACATCCGGGACGCGCAGCAGCTCTCGCTGCTCGAGCTCGCGCACGCGATCACCGAGCTCACCGAGACCGCGCGCGCCGGCCGCACGACGCCTGAGGCGATGAGCGGCGGGACGTTCACCATCACCAACGTGGGCGTCTTCGGCGTCGACACCGGCACCCCGATCCTCAACCCGGGCGAGTCCGGCATCCTCGCCTTCGGCGCGGTGCGGCGCATGCCCTGGGTCGTCGGGACCGGGACAGCCGAGCGCATCGAGCCGCGGTGGGTCACCCAGCTCGCAGTGTCGTTCGACCACCGCATCGTCGACGGCCAGCAGGGCTCGCGATTCCTCTCCGATGTGGCGAACACGCTGTCCGATCCCGGTCTCGCCCTGCTCTGAGCTAGCGTGATCACCCACACCGCCCGCTGAGCGGGCGGTCAGGGACGAGGACGCACGGGCCGGAGGCGGGGAATGAGCGACGCAGGGCCGCCGTCGAAGTCGTACGAGCAGCCGCGCCGCTACGAGATCCCCGAACGCTTCCGCCCTGCCCCGCGCCCTGGCCACGAGCAGCGCCGCGGCCGCCGCGGCGCGGCCGGTCCGACACCGGATCGCGCGTCCGCACCCACCCAGCCGGTCGCTCCGCCGAGCATCGAGCCGGGCAGCCCATCCGGTCAGGAGGCACCCGCGGGCGGTCACGGCGTTCCCCGCGGGCCCGGCGCACCGGTCGGGCCGGTCGGCGCGGGCGGGCCGGGCGCGGGCACCCGCGGACCCGGGGATCCCGGCGGTTCTGGGCGGCCGAGAGTTCCGGGCGGTCCCGGACGCACCGGAGCCCGTGGCGGACCTGGCGGACCCGGCGGACCCGGGCGCCCGGGTGGGCCCGGCGTGGCCGCCGGCGCGCGACGTCCGGACGACAGGCGCCCGGGCCGGGCCACCGGTCGCATCAGCACGAGGGTGGTGATCCTGGCCATCGCGGCGATCGTCGTCGTGGTCGGCGCCGCGCTGGGTGCCTACCTTGCGCTCTCCGGCGGCGGCACCAGCGACACGACTGCCGCCCGACAGGCCGCGGACAAGCTCTACACCGCCCTGAACGGGCACGACGCCGCTGCGCTGAAGTCGCTGTCGTGCAACCCGCTGGCAGCACCCCTGGGCGCGATCCCGGGGACGCTGTCGTCCGTGCAGCAGGCGGCGAGCACGTCGGGCCAGAAGTTGACCGGGGGTGACAGCGCCGCCTCGACGGGGACGATGGTCGTCGCCGACCCCGCCGGACGTCGGTCCACGGTGACCTTCCAGCTCCAGCTGCACAAGCAGGGTTCGGACTGGTGCTATGCCAGCATGACCCCGAGCAAGTCCGAGCCCGTCGCGTCGGGCACCTCGTCCGCCGGCGCGTCGTCCACCGGCCCGACGACAGCGCCGGCGTCGTCGGGCGCGCCCGTGGCCCTCCCCCCGTCGCCGACCGCCTACAACCCCGGTGTCTGCGCCCGGCTGACCAGCGTCGAGGCAGTCGATCTGCTGATCACCAACCCCGTCGCGGCACGCGCCATGCCGGACACCTTCGTCCCGCCGCAGCGGGGAACCAACATCGCCGTGTGCCGGGCGCTGTTCAGACCCGAGCGGGCCGGTCACGTCGCCAGTGTCGCCGTCTACGTCGGCACCGGCATGCAGCAGTACGTCGCCCAGCTCAAGTCGCTGCGCTGGCAGCTCGTGGGCCGCTCGGCCACGTCACCACAGTTCGAGAACGGCCTCGGCGTCAAGATCACGATCGTGCAATCGGGGGCGCAGCTCGTCCTGCTGCACGACTCCGACCACTGAGCGGGCCGGAACAACGCGGCACCCGGCACGCTTGGACGGCTCGTGGACGCTCTGCGCACCGGCCCGCGCGTCCGCGCGCCGGAACTGCCCGCCGGCCGCTGGTTCGGCGCCGATCCGCTGACCCTCGCCGCGCTGCGTGGGCGCTTCGTACTGCTCGACTTCTGGACCTCGGCGTGCGCGAACTGCCTGCACGTCGTGCCCGAGCTGCACCGCCTCGAGCAGCAGTTCTCCGACGTGCTCACCGTCGTCGGCGTGCACAGCCCGAAGTTCCCGCACGAGGCGGACGAGCACGCCGTCGCCGCCGCGATCGAGCGGGCCGGGGTGACGCATCCGGTGCTCGCCGACCCCGATCTGACGCTGTGGCGGCAGTACGCCGTCCGCGCGTGGCCGACGCTGGTGCTCGTCGACCCGGAGGGGTACGTCGTCGCCCAGGTGGCCGGCGAGGGCCACGGCCGGCGGCTGGGCGAGCTGATCGCGACGCTGACGGACGGCTACGAGCGCCGGGGCACCCTGCGCCGCGGCCCCGGGCCGGAGGTCCGCCCCGTGCGCGCCGATCGCGGCGACGACCGTCGCGGCGCCCTGCGGCTGCCGGCCAAGGCCGTCGTCCTGCCGGCGGAGCGCTCCGGCCGCCCCGCCGCGACGCTGCTGGTCGCCGACGCCGGGCACCACCAGCTCACCGAGCTCGCCCCCGACGCCGCGACCGTGCTGCGGCGGATCGGCTCGGGGCGGCGCGGTCACCCCTTCGACGAGCCCAACGGGCTGGCCCTGCTGCCACCGGAGCTCGCCGCGCGCGTCGGCTACGACGTGCTCGTCGCCGATACCGCGGCGCACGTGCTGCGCGGGGTGCGGCTGCGCGACGGCGCGGTGATCACCACCCTTGACCTGCCCGGGCTGCTGGCCGGTGCCCGCACGGTCACCGGGCCGGTGCCTGGCGTGCTGTCGCCGTGGGACACCGCGTGGTGGCCGGCCCTGGAGCGGGTCGTGGTCGCCGCCGCCGGGGTGCACCTGCTGCTCGCTGTCGACCCCGTAGCGGGCGCGGCCGAGGTCCTCGCCGGCACGACGGTCGAGGGGCTGCGGGACGGCCCGGCGGCTGACGGGTGGCTGGCCCAGCCCTCCGGTCTCGCCGTGGACGGCGACCACCTGTGGTTCGTCGACGCCGAGACCTCGGCGCTGCGCCGGCTCGACCTCGACGCCACGCTGCACACCGCCGTCGGCGAGGGACTGTTCGACTTCGGCGACACCGACGGCCCGGCCGCCGTCGCGAGACTGCAGCACCCGCTCGGCGTGGCCGTGCTGCCGGACGGCTCGGTCGGCGTGGCCGACACCTTCAACGGTTCGGTGCGCCGCTACGACCCGGTGACAGCAACGGTGACGACGCTCGCCCGCGGCCTGGCAGAACCGTCCGGGCTGGTGGTGGCCGACACCGGGCTGTGGGCGATCGAGTCGGCAGCCCACCGGCTGTCGCGCGTGCCCGGCTAACCGCCCGTGCCCCGATTAACCGATGCGGATCGCCACCACCGCGACGTCGTCGTCGTGCCGCCGGGCGGCCGCGACGAGCGAGTCGACGATCGTCTGGGGCGCGGCGTCGACCGGCAGGGCCGACACGACACGTCCGAGCTCGGCGAGCCCCTCGTCCAGGTCGGGTTCCTCGGCGAGCGCGTCGGTGAGGCCGTCGGTGCAGGCGATCAGGGTGCTGCCGCGGGGCAGGTCCAGCGCGCCGTCGGCCGGACGGTGCGCGCCCTCGGGCATCAGCGCGCTGATGCCGATCATCGGGCCACGCCCGTCGTCGAGGGTGATGGTCGTGCCGCCGGGGCGGCGGAGCACGGCCGGCGGGTGACCGGCACTCGACCAGTGCAACGTCGCGCCGTTGGTGCGCAGCCGCAGCCGCAGGTACACGCAGGTCGCGAGGAAGTCTGCGCCGGTGCCTTCGAGCAGTTCGTCGACGGCGGTCAGGACGGTGAACGGGTCGCTGCCCGGCCAGGCGTAGGAGCGCACGATCGTCGACAGCTTGCCCATGCGGGCGGCCGAGTCGTAGTTGTGTCCCATCACGTCGCCGACCACGACGCCCACGCCGCCCGACGCGTCGTCGCTGCGGCGCAGCTGGAACACGTCGTACCAGTCGCCGCCCACCGCCGCCTCGTCGGCCGCCGGCACGTAGGACGCCGCGATCTCGATGCCCGGGATCCGCGGCAGCCGGGGCAGCAGGCTGCGTTGCAGGGTGGTCGCGACCGCCCGCTGCCGGTCGTAGAGCCGGGTGTTCTCCAGCATCAGGCCGGCCCGGGCGGCCAGGTCCTGGACGAGGGCGACCTCGGACTCCCCGAGCGGCGGGCGGTCGGCGTCGTTCGCGACGACCACGGCGCCGAGCAGGTCGCGGCGGGCCGGCAGCGGGACGACGATGACACTGGAGACGCCGAGGGCCTGGACGAGGTCGACCCGCTCGTTGTCGACGGCGCCGGCGGCGGCGCCCTGGCGCCCGTAGTCGGTCAGCAGGAGCTGCCGTCGCTCGCCGCGCAGCACCTGCCACACCGGGTGCTGCTGACCGAGCGACTCGGGCGTGATCGTGCGCAACCGGTCCAGCAGCTCGTGCAGGTGCGGGTCGGTGCGCTCGCGCTCGTGGCGCAACAGCACCTCGCCCAGCCGCCCGCTCTCCTCGACGGGGTAGATCGCGCACATCGTGGCGACCCGCGGCGTCAGGACGCTGGCGAGCATCTCCACGACCTCGTGCGGCTGGCGCACCGCCGCCATGCGGGAGGTGATGTCGGCGAGCAGGCCCAGGCGCCCCGCGACGTGGGCGACCTGCGAGAGCGCCTCGTCGCGGGTCCGCTGCGCCTCGACGCGCGCGGTGACGTCGGCCTGCACGCCGACGAAGTGCGTCACCGTCCCCGCCTCGTCCCGCATCGGCGAGACGGACAGCTCGTTCCAGAAGGGCGTGCCGTCGCGGCGGTAGTTCAGCAACGTCACAGTGAGCGGCCGCGCGTCGGCCAGCGCGTCGCGGATCTCGGCGATCACGGCCGGGTCGGTGCCCGGCCCCTGCAGGAAGCGGCAGTTGCTGCCCACCGACTCGTCGAAGGTGTAACCGGTGGTCTCGGTGAACGCCGGGTTGACCCACACGAGCGGATCGTCGGGCTGATGCGGGTCGGTGATGGTGAACGAGACGCGGGTGGCGAGCACCGCCCGGTCCCGCATCAGGGCGTCGAGCAGGTCCCGCGGCGCTCCCGATTCGCCGACCTCCGGCGCGGGTACGCCCGCGGCATCGGCGTCGCGGCGACTGGTCGGTCGGCCGTCGCGGTGGTCGGACATCGCCCGAGATCCTAGCCCGTCGGCCCCGAACGCGCCGGTCCGATGCGCCGTCGCCTACCCGCGCGGACGCCCCGGCGGCGACCCGAGCGCTGCAGTAGCGTCGGCAACATGACCAACTTCCCGATCCGGATCGGCGTCCAGCTCCAGCCCCAGCAGGCCGACTACGCCGCCATCCACCGCGCGCGTGGCCGAGGCCGAGGACCTCGGCGTCGACATCGCCTTCAACTGGGACCACTTCTACCCGCTCTACGGCGACGCCGACGGCAAGCACTTCGAATGCTGGACGATGCTCGGCGCCTGGGCCGAGCAGACATCGCGCGTCCAGATCGGCGCCCTGGTCACCTGCAACAGCTACCGCAACCCCGAACTGCTCGCCGACATGGCCCGCACCGTCGACCACATCAGCGAGGGCCGGTTGATCCTGGGCATCGGCTCGGGCTGGTTCCAGCGCGACTACGACGAGTACGGCTACGACTTCGGCACCGCGGGCGGCCGGCTGAACCAGCTGGCCGAGGACCTGCCGCGCATCGAGGCCCGCTGGGGCAAGCTCAATCCTCCTCCGCTGGGGCAATCGCCCCGTCGGGACAGCGCAAGATCCCGGTGCTCATCGGCGGCGGCGGGGAGAAGAAGACGCTGCGCCTGGTCGCCCGGCACGCCGACATCTGGCACTCCTTCGCCGACCTGGACACGTTCACCCGCAAGCAGGAGGTCCTGGCCGCCCACTGCGCCGACGTCGGCCGCGACCCCGGTGAGATCGAACGTTCGGTGGGCGCGCCGAAAGGCGAGCCGGCCGAGGTCGGGCCGGCACTCGTCGAGGCGGGCGCCACCCTGTTCACGGTGGGCGTCGGCGGCCCGGACTACGACCTCACCCAGCTGAAGAAGTGGATCGACTGGCGGTCGACGCTCTGATGGGCGGGCGCTGATGGCGCCCACGATGGCTAGGGCGCTCTGGTTCTTCCCCGTCCCGGACGAGGCGGAACTGCCCGAGCGGCTGCAGGGACTGTTCGCCAAGGCGCGCGAGACGGTGGGCTTCGTGCCCAACGTCTTCCGGGCCTACAGCTACCGGCCGGAGCGCCTGTCCGCCTGGTTCGGCCACTACAAGCAGCTGCACGAGCCGACCGAGCACCTCGACGCCGCCGACCGCGAGATGATCGCCGTCGTCGTGAGCGCGTGGAACCGCTGCACCTACTGCGTCGTCTCGCACGGGCACGCCCTGCGGGTGGCGCTCGGCGGTGACCGGTCGGCCCAGGTGCTGGCCGACAGCGTCGCCGTCAACTGGCGGCACGCCGGGCTGGACGAGCGGCGTTCGGCGATCTGCGCGTTCGCCGAGAAGCTCACCGCCCGACCGCACGAGATGGCCGAGGCCGACCTGCAGAGCCTCGCGGACGTCGGGCTCGACCCGCACGAGATCTGGGACGTCGCCGAGGTCGCCGCCATGTACAACTTCACCAACCGGATGGCGCTCGCCACCGGTCAGCAGCCGAACGAGGACTACCACCACCTCGACCGCGGTTGACGGTGGCGACCCAGCACGGCACAACCCCATACATCGGAGAAGACATGGACGAGAACGCGGTACTCGGGCACATCCACGAGCTGGTCGAGGAGGAGAAGCAACTCCGGGCGGCCCACCACGGGCTGACCGGCGAGGACCGGCAGCGCCTGCAGAACGTCGAGCAGCAGCTGGACCAGGCGTGGGACCTGCTGCGGCAGCGCCGCGCCCGCAGCGAGTTCGGCGAGAACCCCGACGAGGCGAACCGGCGCAGCGTCAACGAGGTCGAGGGCTACCTGCAGTAGGGCAGCTCGTCAGCGGCCCGCGGGCGGCGTAGAGCTCGGATGCCTCGACGGATCCGAAGAACACCCGCCCGTCGTCGGTGACGAGCACGCTCACCAGCCCGGTGCGCAGTAGCCGGCCCTTCCCCCACGTGCCGGACACCGCGGGCAGGGCGGCGAGGACCGCCTGCTCCGCTGCGCTCTCGGGCCCGACGTGCGCCTCGGTCACCCCCGTCCAGCCGGTGCTCGAGCTGGTCAACGCCTGCCCGATCACCGACATCACGTCGGACTCCATCGGCTCCACCTGCGCGCCGTCCGGCGGGGTGAAGGAGAAGAACGAGGCCGGCGGCGTGCGCAACCGGATGCTGGTGAACGAGATGTCCACGGCGGGATCGGACGACCCGCGCGGGTAGATCTGCACCGCCAGCGGCACCTTGGTGGCGCCGTCGACCGCGATGTGCACCGAGCCCACGAGCGTCCCGGTGTCGTGCGGGGTGATGACCAGGTCGTAGGCGGGTCGGTTGGCGACCTCGCGGTGACCCTCGACGCGCACCTGGTCAGAACCGTCGAGCCCGGCCAGCACGGGGCCGGCGAACCCACCCGGCAACACCGCAGGCAGTCCGGGAACCGTGGCGGCCGCCGTGGCGGGGGCGGCGGGGCTCACCGCGGCCGGCGACGCGGTGCCGGCGGTGGCGCGGCGTCCCGGGAGCACGGCGTGCGTGGCGACGTGGTGCACGCTGTTCCACGTCCACACCTGCTGCCCGGAGCGGAACAGGTCCAGCTCGTCGGTCGCCCCCAGCAGGGTGAGCCGCTCGCGTCCGGGGCCGCCGTACCAGACCTGCAGGGTGTGCGAGCCGCTGAGCAGCGAGCCCAGCGTCAGCCCGTCGTCGTCGGTGCCGATGTCGAGATCGGGCAGGCCCAGCTCGACCCGCGTCACGACCGTGCCCGAGAACCCGGTGGCACGGGACTGCCGGGTCGCGGACACGAGGGCGGCGGCGGTCGTGGCCGGCAGACCGTGACCCCGGGTCGGGGAGGACCCCACCAGCGTGGCCGCGACGACGCCCGCGACGGCCAGGACACTCAAGGGGACGAGCCATCGAGGCCGCCCGAAGCGGACCAGGACGGCAGGTGCGTTCACTGGGACAAGGGTGAGTTTTGTCCGCTGTGCTGGTGCTGAGGTACCACGCCAGGTCAGGGCTCGGCCTCAGTCGGCGGTGGCAAGCTGAGAAGCGCTCATCCGGCCACCCCGAACGAACGGAGACGGACGTGCGACTGCTCATCGTCGAGGACGAGGTCCGCCTGGCCTCGGCCCTCCAGCGTGGCCTGGGCGCGGAGGGTTTCACCGTGGATCTGGCGCACTCCGGCCCGGACGGGCTGCACATGGCCCAGGAGTCCACCTACGACGCGGTGATCCTGGACATCATGCTGCCGGAGCTGTCCGGCTACCGGATCATCGAGAAACTGCGCGCGGCCGAGAACTGGGTGCCGATCCTCATGCTCACGGCGAAGGACGGGGAGTACGACGAGGCCGACGCCCTCGACCTCGGAGCCGACGACTACCTGACCAAGCCGTTCTCCTTCGTGGTGCTGCTCGCGCGCATCCGGGCCCTGCTGCGCCGCGGGGTCACGCCGCGGCCGGCGGTGCTGCGCGTCGACGACCTCGAGCTCGACCCGGCGGCGCACACCGTCAAGCGCGGCGATACGACCGTCGACCTCACGCCACGCGAGTTCTCGCTGCTGGAGTTCCTGATGCGCCGGGCGGGCGACGCGGTCAGCAAGGCCGACATCCTGCACCACGTCTGGGACGCCAACTACGACGGTGACGCCAACGTCGTCGAGGTCTATGTGGGCTACCTGCGCCGCAAGATCGACGTGCCGTTCGAGCGGCAGAGCCTGCAGACCGTCCGCGGCGCCGGGTACCGGCTGACCCCCGAGGCCTGAGCCGGGTGCCGCCCGGCCGGCGGGTCGAGACCTGGGCACGCCGCCACCTGCCGGCCTGGCAGCGCCGCATCCTCGGCTGGCCGCGGCGCTGGTGGATCCGCCAGTCGCTGCGCGCGCGGCTGACCCTGCTCGCCACCGCACTGTTCTCACTGGCGGTCATCACCGGCGCCGTCCTGCTGCTCGTGCTGCAGCGCTACGCGTTGACCAAGGTGCTCGACCAGTCGGCCATGCGGACCGCACGCGACATCGCCAGCCAGGTACGCACCAACCAGTACCCGTACACGGTCGCCCCGACGACCGGCGGCATCTCCGCCGTCCAGGTCCTCGACTCCCGCGACACCGTGCTCGCCGCCTCCCAGGGCACCGACCACACGATCCCGCTGGTGTCGCCGGAGCAGCTCGAGGCAGTCCGCGGCGGCGCGCGTATCGAGATCGACAGCCCGAACTCGAGCACCCGGCTGCGCGTGCTCGGCCGCAACGTCGGCGACCGCACCGTCGTCGTCTACACCGACGTCACCCGCGTCGACGACAGCCTGCGCATCCTCACCCAGGCGGCCGTCATCGGCGGCCCGCTCGCCGTGCTCGTCATGGCGTCGGCGACCTACCTCGTCGTCGGGCTCACGCTGCGCTCGGTGGCCGCGCTGCGCCACGGCGCCGCCGACATCTCGGCCGCCGGGCTGGCCGAGCAGCGCCTGCCCGTGCCCCGGGCCAAGGACGAGATCAACCGGCTGGCCAAGACCCTGAACGCGATGCTCGACCGCATCGACTCGGCCACGAGCCGCCAGCGGACCTTCGTCGGCGACGCCGCCCACGAGCTGCGCTCGCCGCTCGCCTCGATCCGGGTCCAGCTCGAGGTGGGCCAGCGCCTCGGCCCCGGCGCCGACTGGAACGACCTGATCAGCGACGTCCTCGTCGACGTCGACCGACTGGACCGGCTGGTGTCCGATCTGCTGGCCCTGGCCCGGTTGGACGAGTCGGCGGGATCGCGGCGCCGCGTGCCGGTGCCGCTCGACGGGCTCGTCGCCGAGCTGGTCGACGGGTACCGCGACGCGCGCGTGACGGTGCTCGCCGAGCTGACACCGGTGACGGTGGTGGGCGACCCGGACGCCCTGCGGCGCGTCGTACGCAACCTCGTCGACAACGCCGTCCGGTACGCCACGACGACGGTGTCGGTGCAGCTCGCGCCCGCGACCCGTGGTGGTCGGCCGACGGCTCGGCTGCTCGTCGTCGACGACGGGCCCGGCATCCCCGAGTCCGAGCGCGAACGCGTCTTCGACCGCTTCTACCGCGTGCAGGAGTCGCGCTCGCGCGAGTCCGGCGGCACCGGCCTCGGGCTCGCCATCGTCCGCGACATCGTGCGCGCGCACGGCGGGCGGGTCGATCTCGCCACCCGCGCCGACGGCGAGCGCGGGCTGCAGGCGCTCATCGTGCTCCCGGCCGCGCCCGCGCCGACGGGCTGAACCGGGCGCAGTCCACCCGTCCGCGTCACCTGCAGGCGGGCGGTCCCGAACTCGCCGACGACGGAGCCGCCGGCGTGGTCGTCTTGCCGCCCGACGGTGTCGGCACGGTGCCCGACGTGCTGGCGCTGGTGCTCGGCGACGGCGGCGGGGTCGTGCACGACGGCGCCGGCTTCACGTAGTGATAGATCGTCAAGGTGATCTGCTGGCTCGGCGGGTAGGCGTGCCCGCCCGCCGGGCTCTGCGAGGCGACCTTGCCGTCCTTGCTCGGGTCGGCGGTCGTCTTCTTCTGCGTCTTCACGTTGGTGAAGTCGTTGGGAATGGTCGACTCGGCGTCGTCCTGCGTCTTGCCGGTGACGTCGGGCAGCTCGATGGTGCCGGTCGAGACCTCGAGCACGACCTTGCTGCCGGGCTTGACCCGGGTGAACTGCTCGGTGTCCTGCTTCTCGACCGTGCCCTTCTTGTCGGCGTTGTGCACGTCCTTGCGCACGCCGATCAGATTGGCCGACTGCAGCTCGTTCACCGCCTCGACGTAGGACTTGCCCTCGACGAAGGGCACCGTGACCAGCTGCGGCTGGAAGACCTGGTAGACGACGAGGGTGCCCTCCTTGACCTGCGTCCCACCGGTCGGCTTGGTGACGCAGACCCGGCCGGGGTCGACGGTCTGGTTGTCGTCGCAGGTGCCGCCCGTGGCCGGCCCCATCTTCGGGCGGAGTCCCTGGGCCTTGAGCTGGTCGGCGGCCGCCGACGGGAGCTGCCCGACCACCGTCGTCACGACGACGTTCTTCTTGTCCGACCCGCCGTTGCTGCCGAACAGCACGAACGAGCCGATGCCGATGACCAGCAGCAGCGCGACGACGACGGCCGCCCAGATCCAGCCCGTCCGTCGCGCCTGTCGGTCGTCGTCTTCGACGTAGCCAGGAGGGCGGCGCGGTGCGACCGGCACCGCCGGGGTGCGCGCGATGAACTGGGTGCGTTCGGCGTCGGTCATCACGGCCTCGGCCGTCACCGGCTGGTTGGCCAGCGCGCGCTGCAGGTCGCTGCGCATGTCGCCGGCCGACTGGTAGCGGTTGAGCTGGTTCTTGGCCAGCGACTTCATGACGATCGAGTCCAGCGCCCGCGGCACGTCGGGATTGCGCGTCGACGGCGCGACGGGGTTCTCGCGGACGTGCTGGTAGGCGACCGCCACCGGCGAGTCACCCTGGAACGGCGGCACCCCGGTGATCAGCTCGTAGAGCAGGCAGCCGGTGGAGTAGACGTCCGAGCGCGCGTCGACCGACTCGCCACGGGCCTGCTCCGGCGACAGGTACTGCGCGGTGCCGATGACGTTCGCCGTCTGGGTGACCGTGGCCGAGGAGTCGGCCAGAGCCCGGGCGATGCCGAAGTCCATGACCTTGACGGCGCCGCTGTTGGTGATCATGACGTTGGCGGGCTTGATGTCGCGATGGATGATGCCGTTGCGGTGGCTGAAGTCGAGGGCGCTGCAGATGTCGGCCACGATCTCCATCGCGCGGCGGGCCGGCAGCCGGCCCTCGCTGCGGATGATGTCGCGCAGCGTGCGTCCCTCGACGTACTCCATGACGATGAACGGCACCGCGGTGCCGTCGGGCGCGGCGTCCTCGCCGGTGTCGTACACCGAGACGATCGACGGGTGGTTCAACCCGGCGGCCGAATGCGCCTCGCGGCGGAAGCGGATGAGGAAGGACGGGTCGCGGGCGAGGTCGGCGCGCAGCATCTTGATCGCGACGTCCCGGTTCAGCCGGATGTCGCGGCCCCGGTGCACCTCGGCCATGCCGCCGTACCCGATCAGCTCGCCGAGCTCGTACCGGTCGCCGACCACCCGCGGCTGCGTCATCGAACTCCCTCACTGCGCGGGCGGCGCGGGCCGCGGGCCGCTGACGTCATGACTTGACCCCGATGGAGCGCAGGTAGGCCTCCATGACCGTCCGCGCCTTCGGCGCGGCGTCCTCGCCGCCGGTGGCGTCGCTGTTCTCCAGGATCACCGCGACCGCGATCTTCGGCTGGCCGCGCACCAGAGCGAACCCGCTGAACCACGAGTGCGCGGGCAGCGGCTTGCCGTTGGCATCGGAGTGGTCGGCCGTGCCGGTCTTGCCGCCGACCACGACCGACGGCCCGAGGTCGGTGATGGCCGCCGAGTGGCCGGTCGCGTCGCCGCCGGCCTCCTTGCCGGACACGACGTTCTCCATCATCGAGATGAGCTCGGAGTCCAGCGACGGGTCGATGACCTGGCTGATCTGCACCTTCGGCGTCTGGCTGAGGATCGACAGGTTCGGCCGCCGGGTCGAGGCGACGAGGTAGGGCTTGTAGAGGGTGCCGTTGTTCGCCACCGCCGAGGCGATCATGGCCGCCTGCAGCGGCGTGATGGAGACGCTGCGCTGGCCGAACGCGCTCTGCGCGAGCGCGACGTCGTCGTTGGCCAGCTCGCCCTCGTTGCCGATCGTGGACGGCGCGATCTTCAGCGGCACCGACATCGGCCCGGTGTCCAGGCCGAAGGCCTTGGCCTCGGCGGCGAGCTTGGGGGCCCCGATCCGCTGCACCGCCAGCGCGGCGAAGGCGGTGTTGCACGACTTCTCGAGAGCGAAGTCCATCGTGGCCGTGCCGCTGCCCGGCTTGCACTGCTCGCGCACGCCGTTCGGCAGCGTGAAGTTGTGGATGCACGGCCCGGTGTCGTTGGTGGCGCAGGCGCTCTTGCGCGCTGGCTGCAGCGGCCAGTAGTACTGCGGCGCAGGGATCTTGGTGTCCGGGTTGATGCCCTGCTTCAGCGCCGCAGCCGACACGATGACCTTGAACAGCGAGCCGGGCGGATAGGTCTGGGTGAAGGCCCGGTTGGTCAGCGGGCCGGGCAGCGTCGGGTTCTTGGCGTAGAACGGCGTGGGGTCTTCCGGGACGTCGCTGCACCCCTTGTTCTTGCCGTTCGGCTCGCGCGCCTTGATCTCGGCGGACACGCGCGCGTTGTACTTCGCCGTCGACTCGCCGGCGCGCGGCGTCGTGTCCGGCTCGAGGTAGCAGCTCCAGGCGTGGGTGATGGAACGCGAGTTGTGCGAGCTGAGCGCCGACGGGTCGTACGACGGCGTCGACACGGCGGCGAGGATCGCGCCGCTCGACGGGTCGAGCGCGACGACGGCGCCGGGCCGGTAGGTGCCGTTGGGCAGTTGGAGGGCGTTGTAGGCCGCCTGCTGCGCGGCCTTGTTCAGGGTCAGGTCGACGCTGCCGCCCCGCGGGTTGCGCCCGGTGAGCAGGCTGGCGAGATTCGTGGTGAACAGGTCCGGCGAGTCGCCGCTGAGGATGTCGTTGTTCGTCGACTCGATGCCGTCGGTGCCGTAGATGTAGGAGTAGTAGCCGGTGAGCGGGGCGTACACGGGGCCCTTGGGGTAGACGCGCAGGTACTTCAGCTCGTCGGTCGTCTTCGAGGAGTCGGCGACCGCCGTGCCCCCGACGACGATCTGGCCGCGCGGGTTGGAGTACTCGTTGAGCAGCACGCGGCGGTTCTGCGGGTCGTCGCGGTAGGAGGAGCCCTGCAGGACCTGCACGACATTGAGGTTCACGAACAGCGCCAGGAACAGCACGGCGACCGCGATCGAGACCTTGCGGATGGGCTTGTTCACGCAGGTACCGCCTCGGCGTCGGGACGGCGCTGCGGGGGTGTCGTGGCCGGCCGGCGGGCGGCGTCGGACACCCGGATGAGCAGCGCCAGGATGGCCCAGCTGCCCAGCAGCGAGGATCCGCCGTAGGACAGGAACGGCGTGGTCAGGCCGGTCTCGGGCAGCAGTCGGGTGACGCCGGCGACGACCACGAACAGCTGCAGCGCCAGCAGGAAGGCCAGCCCGGTCGCGAGCAGCTTGCCGAACGAGTCGCGGACGGCGAGCCCGGCGGCCAGGCCGCGGGCGATGAGCAGCGCGAACAGCATGAGCAAGCCGACGACGCCGACTAGCCCCGTCTCCTCGCCGAAGGAGGTGATGATGAAGTCCGTCGCGGGCAACGGGACGAGTTCGGGATGCCCGCTGCCCAGCCCGGTGCCGAAGATCCCGCCGGTGCCGAGCCCGAACAACGACTGCTGCAGCTGGTAGCTGGTGCCCGCCTGCTCGTAGACCTTGGAGAACGGGTGCAGCCAGACCCCCACCCGGGTCTGCACGGTGCCGAAGATCTGGTAGGAGACGTAGGCGCCGCCGGCGAACAGCGCGACGCCGACGATCACCCAGCTCGCGCGTTCGGTGGCGACGTAGAGCAGGACGACGAACAGCCCGAAGAACAGCAGCGACGTGCCGAGGTCGTGCCCGCGGACGAGCACCCCGATGCAGATGAGCCACGCTGCGAGCAGCGGCCCGAAGTCGCGCCCGCGCGGGAAGTCGATGCCGAGGATGCGGCGCCCGGCCAGCGCAAGCACGTCCCGCTTCTGCACGAGATAGGCGGCGCCGAAGACGGTCAGCAGGATCTTGGCGAACTCGCCGGGTTGCAGCGAGAAGCCGGCGACGCGGATCCAGATGCGGGCGCCGTTGATCTCGCTGAAGCGGGCGGGCAGCACGGCCGGCAGCATCAACAGGAACACCCCGGCCAGCGCGAGGGTGTAGGCGTAGCGCTGCAGCGAGCGGTGGTCGCGGACGACGACGATGATCGCCACGAACAGCAGCACGCCGAGCGCCGTCCACACCACCTGCGTCGGGGCCTGCGCGCCGCCGTAGGTGTCGCCGTTCTGCTCGGCCTGGGTCTTCAGCCCGAGGTCGAGGCGGTGGATCATCACCAGGCCCAGCCCGTTGAGCAGCACGACGATCGGCAGCAGCAGCGGGTCGGCGTACTTGGCGACCTTGCGGATGACGAGGTGCGTGACGAGGCCGACGACGAGCGGCACCGCGGCGTAGGTCGCCAGCCTTGAGGACAGGTGTCCGTCGCGGGCGGCCTCGACCGCGGCCTCCGCCGCGACCGTCATCAACACCGCGAACACGAGCAGGACGAGCTCGGTGTTGCGGCGCGACGGGATCCGCAGGGAGGGGTTGAAGACCTGCGTCATCGGCGGCACTCCGTCCTGCTCGGCGACGGCGACGGCGCGCCGCCCGAGGGCTGGACCGACGAGCCGGCGGCCGGACCGCCGGAGGTGCCCGGCGAGGGGGACGCTGCGGCCCCGGCGGTGCCCGTCGTTCCGGTGGCGGTGCCGGTCGTTCCGGCGGCACCCGTCGTTGCGACGGTCTTCCCGGTCTTCCCGGTCGTGCCGGTGCGCCGCTGGGCGGTCGTCCGGGTGTCCGCGGAGCCGGTCACGTCCTTGCCCGTCGCCGCACCAGCGCCCGGCGTCGTCCCGGCATGCGGCGTCACCCGGCCGCCCGCCGCGGTGCGGCCGCCCGCCGTGCCCGAGAGCGCGCTCGAGGCCGACACCGACGGGCCCGGGGAACCGGACACCGACGGCGACCCGGACCCGGTCGGTGCCGGCGCCGAGACCTGGGAGCAGAGCGGCAGCTGCTGCTGACGCAGGTTGCCGACGATCTTCTCCGCCTCGTTCTCGCTGCCCGCGGTGATGCCGTCGAGGACCTGCGAGCGCACCGAGGGGTTGAGGTCCGCGACCTTCAGGCTCGACAACTTGTACACGGCGAAGAACTTCAACGGCCCGAACTCGGTGTTGACGCCGCGGTAGATCGCGACGTCGTCGTCGGCGCGGCCGACGAAGTACTGCGTCTGCGCCCAGGCGTACGTGCCGCCGAGTCCGGCGACGAGGAGCACGAGCACGGCGCCGAGCACCAGCCACGGCCGCCACGAGAACCGGCGCCGCACGGGGGCGGCGTCCTCGCTCGTGTCGCGCTTCGGACGCGCCATCAGCGCCGCCCGCTCCGCGGCGCTGTCGGAGGTCGGGACGTCGGCGGCCGCCGGGTCGACGAACGCGCCGGCGATGACGGGGACGTCGTCGATGGTGTCCCCGACGCGGGCGTTGACGACGTCGGCGACGATCACCGTCACGTTGTCCGGCCCGCCGCCGCGCAGCGCCAGCTCGACGAGCCGGTCGGCCGCCTCCTGCGGGTCCTCGATGCGCAACGTCTCGGCGATGGTCTCGGTGGACACGACGTCGGACAACCCGTCGGAGCAGAGCAGGTAGCGGTCGCCGCTGCGCGCCTCGCGGATGGAGATGTCGGGCTCGACGTCGCTGCCGAGCAGCGCCCGCAGGATCACCGACTTGCGCGGATGGTCCTTCGCCTCGTCGGCGGTCAGCTGACCGGCGTCGACCAGGTACTGGACGTAGGTGTCGTCATGGGTGATCTGGGAGAGCAAGTCCCCCCGCAGCATGTAGGCCCGCGAGTCGCCGACGTGCACCAGCCCGACCCGCGCGCCGGAGAACCGCAGCGCCGTCAGGGTGGTGCCCATCCCGTCAAGGTCGCGGCTCTGCTGCACGGCGTCGGCGATGCCCTGATTGGCCGCCACGACCGCCGACCGCAGCTCGCCTATCAGGTCCTCGACGCGACGGTCCTCGTCCAGCGGTTCGAGCGTGCTGATGACGATCTTGCTGGCCACCTCGCCCGCGGCGTGACCGCCCATGCCGTCGGCGATCGCGAGCAGCCGGGGGCCGGCGTAGACGGAGTCCTCGTTGTTGGTGCGCACCAGACCGAGGTCCGAGCGGACGGCGTAGCGCAGGTAGAGCGCCATCAGGCACTCCCCCCGGTCCCGCTGTCGCTGCGGGACCGCATCAGCGCAGCTCCAGCGCGGTCTGCCCGATGCGGACGGGTACGCCGAGCTCGAGCGGGATCGGGCCGTCGACCTTGCGCTGGCCGAGGTAGGTGCCGTTGGTGGAGCCGAGGTCCTCGACCACCCACATGCCGTCCTGCAGGCTGATACGCGCGTGCCGGGTGCTGGCGTAGTCGTCCTCGAGCACGAGCGTCGAGTCGTTGGCGCGGCCGATGAGCACCGGTGCGCCGGTGAGGTTGATCCGGGTGCCGGTCAGGCCCCCCTCGGTGACGAACAGGTGGCTCGGCGCCTTGGCCGCCGGCCGCGGCTGCGACGGGGCGCTCTTGCCGCGGCGGCGCGCCGGTGGCGGCACGGCGACCCGCGACTGCCCGCTGGTGCGCAGGTCGGTGCGGATCACCCGCAGCGCGGCCACCACGAACAGCCACAGCAGCACGAGGAAGCCGAAGCGGAACAGCTGCAGGGCCAGCGCCGAGTTCACGCCGTCGCTCCGGTGGCCCGGCGGCCCGGCGTCACGGGCTGTCCTGGTGGAACACGATGCGCGTGTGACCCACCCTGATGACGTCGCCGTGGCGCAGCGGCTGGCTGTTGATCTCGTGGCCGTTGACGGTGGTGCCGTTGGTGGAGCCGAGGTCGTACGCGGTGGCGCGGTTGCCGTCGTACTGGATGTCGACGTGCCGGCGCGAGACGCCCTGGTCGAGCAGCTGCAGGTCGGAGTCGGTGCCACGGCCGATGACGTTGCTGCCGGGACGCAGCTCGAAGCGCTTGTCCGTCTGATCGACGATGAGCATCGCCGGCACCTGGCGCGGCGCCTGCGGCGGCGCGAACCCGCCGCCCGGAGCACCGCCCTGCGG
This sequence comes from uncultured Actinomycetota bacterium, assembly GCA_963787985.1. Classification (GTDB taxonomy): domain Bacteria; phylum Actinomycetota; class Actinomycetes; order Mycobacteriales; family Jatrophihabitantaceae; genus Jatrophihabitans. The sequence continues at coordinate 1,103,703 of CAWBEL010000001.1, forward strand.
GTAGCCGCCGAAGGGCTGCCCCCCGAACTGCGGCGGGGGCGGCCCGGCGAACTGCGGCGGCCCGGCGAACTGCGGCGGCGCCTGCGGGGGGCGCCGTACGCACCCTGCGGCGGGCCGGCCTGCTGGGCCGCGTACTGCTGGTCCTCGGGGTACTCGCCCGGCCCGAACCCCGGCACGATCGGCATCGACAGCGAGTCGTGCGGGCGCCGCCGCGGCGGGGCGCCGGGCTCCATCCGGGAGGCGACGCCGAACACGCCGGTGTGCAGCTCGTCGTCGCGGGCCAGGTAGACCTCGACGTCGCCGATGGTGTCCCACCCGTTCTCGTCGAGGTAGTCCTGGACGAGCTCGGCGAGGGAGTTGGTGAGCTGCACCTCCCATGGCGTGAGCCGGTCGTGGTCGGACGGCGAGAGCGTCACCCGGTAGCGGTTCGGGCACAGCAGCTGGCCGTTGCCCATGACGTTGCGCTTGTCCGATGCCTCGCGCTGCAGGGCGGTGCCGATCTCGACCGGCTCGACCTGCCCCTTGAACACGCGCGCGAAGGCCCCGCCGACGAGCCCCTCGAGGCGGCGCTCGAAGCGCTGGGCCAGGCTCACGGACTCTCCTGTTCGCCGCACGCGGGGTCGGCTGATCGGGGGCATGGACAGTTCCACGTCTCGCGACGCGGCGGGGCGAGTCTATCGGTCGGGCCCCGGCGGTCCCGATTTCCCGCTCCGGGTTGCGTGCTACCGTTCAGGCTGCCAACAGGCGTCTGGACGGGCGCGCGCCGGGCAAGTGGCGGAATGGCAGACGCGCACGGTTCAGGTCCGTGTGTCCGAAAGGACGTGGGGGTTCAACTCCCCCCTTGCCCACCACACTCTCCTCGCCGGGATCGGTTCCCGCGACACACGGGCGGACCGGCCACCGGCGTCCCGGATCCCCGCCGGCATGCCGCGGCGTCGGCGCACACCGTCCGCCGAGGTCGGACAGCTGGATGCTGTGACGGGGCGTGACAGATTTTGCTCATTGGTGACCGGTGTCGGCCCCCCGTGCTTGAATCAGGACAAACCCCGTCGACCGCTCATCCAGACCGCGGTGACCCCTCTCCGGCGCGGGGTGGACACATGCCACCACATCGCATCGCGATTATCGCCCCATCCCGCTCCCCGGTCGCCGAGCCGTTCTCCGGCGGGTTGGTCGCGCACGTATGGTCCCTGACCGCTGCCCTCGTCGAGCGCGGTCACGATGTCACGCTGTTCGCCCAACCCGGCAGCGACCCGCGGCTGCCGGTGCGCGAGCTCGACCTCGCCGGCCTGCGGCTGTCGACCGATGCCCGAGGTGACGTGTCGATGCCGCCGGAGGTCGTGATCCGCGAGCACCACGCCTACCTGAGCCTGATGCTCGAGCTGGCCGCGGACGACACCTACGACGTGATCCACAACCACAGCCTGCACTACCTGCCGGTGGCCATGGCCGGCACCGTGCGCACCCCGATGATCACCACGCTGCACACTCCGCCGACACCCTGGCTGGAATCCGCCGTGCAGGCCGCCCCGCGCTCGGCCATGCGTTTTGTCGCGGTCAGCGACTACACCGCGAGCCGCTGGCGACCGCTGCTGCCCGACGTCGGGGTCATCCCCAACGGTGTCGACCTGCGGCGGTGGCCGGTCGGGCCGGGCGGCGGCCCGCTGGTGTGGACGGGCCGGCTCGTGCCGGAGAAGGCACCGCACCTGGCGCTGCTCGCCGCTCGCAAGGCCGACCGCCCGCTGCGGCTCGCCGGCCCCATCGACGACCCGGCCTACTTCGAGGACGCCGTGCGCCCGCTGCTGGACGACGAGCGCACCTACCTCGGCCACCTCGACCAGGCGGCGCTGTCCCGTCTGGTCGGCGCGGCCTCCGCCGCGCTGGTGACCCCGATGTGGGACGAGCCGTACGGGCTGGTCGTCGCCGAGGCGCTCGCGTGCGGCACACCGGTCGTGGGCTTTCGCCGCGGCGGCATTCCCGAGGTCGTCGACGACTCGTGCGCGCGGCTGGTGGCCGGCGGCGACGACGCGGCGCTGGCCGAGGCCATCCTCGAGGCCGAGGCGCTGCCGCGCCGCTGCGCCCGGCAGCGGGCCGAGCGGCACTGCTCGATCGAGTCCATGATGGCGCGCTACGAGCGGTACCTCGACGCAGCGCTCGTCGCATGACCGGCCATCCCGCCCCGTGATCGACGACCCCGCCCCGTGATCGGCTACTACGTGCACCACCACGGCCGCGGGCACCTCGCGCGTGCCGGCGCCGTGGCCGCCGCCTGCCGCGAACCGGTCGTGGCCCTCAGCTCGCTGCCCGAGCCGCCGGCCCACCCCTTCGCCGACTGGGTGGCGCTGCCCCCGGACCCCGCCCTGCCGGACCCGGACGAGCCCACCGCCGGCGGCGCGCTGCACTGGGCGCCACTCGACTCCCCCGGTTATCGCGCCCGCATGCACGCCCTCGCCGGCTGGGTCGAGACGGCGACACCCCGGCTGGTGCACGTCGACGTCTCGGTCGAGGTCGCGGCGCTGGTGCGGTTGCTCGGCACCCCCGTGACCGTGTCGGCGATGCCCGGCGCGCGGGACGACCGCGCCCACGCCCTGGCCTACTCGATGGCCTCGCTGATCGTCGCCGCGTGGCCGGCCGAGGTCCCGATCCGCGGCCGTCTGCAGGGCCACGCGCACAAGCTGCGACGCGTCGGGGCGGTGTCCCGCTTCGACGGCCGCCCGCGCCGTGCCCCGGAAACCGGCCGCGTCCTGGTGCTGCTCGGCGCCGGCGGGCACACCGCGGCCGGCGACCTCGACGCCGTGCTGCGGCGGGCCGGCTGGGACGCCCGCGTGCTCGGCGGCGGGTCCGGGTGGAGCGACGACCCGTGGACCGAGCTGTGCGCGGCGGAGGTCGTGGTCACCAACGCCGGTCAGAACGCCATCGCCGAGGTCGCGGCCGCGGCCCGGCCGGCGATCGTGGTGCCCGAGTCGCGGCCCTTCGACGAGCAGCACGCCACCGCGGCCGTGCTGGCCGCCCAGGATCTCGCGCTCGTCGTGCCCGGCTGGCCGCCGGCGTCCGACTGGCCGGCGCTGCTGGAGCGTGCCCGCCGGCGTGACGGCCGGGCCTGGCTGCGATGGAACGACGGCGGCGGCGCCGACCGGTTCGCGCAGGCCCTCGCGGACGCGGCGTGAGCACCGAGGCCTCCGCCGGTCGTCGTATCGCGGTCGTCACCGTCGTCTCCGGACGGCACGCCCACCTGCGCGCCCAGCGCCGCGGGCTGGCCGCGGCCCAGCCACCCCCGCGCGAGCACGTCGTCGTCGCCGTCGGCGATGCCGGCATTGCTGACGTCGTGGCCGAGCAGCCAAGCCTGCCGACCACCCTCGTCGAGCTCGCGACCACGCCCGCCGGGCTGCCCGTCGCCGCTGCGCGCAATCACGGCGCCGCGGCCGCCCTCGCCGGCGGCGCGGACATCGTGATCTTCCTCGACGTCGACTGCATCCCGGGCCCCGGGCTGGTCGACACCTACCGGGGCGCCGTCGCCGCGCACCCGGACGCCGTGCTCTGCGGGGCAGTCACCTACCTGCCGCCCGCGCCGGCCGGGGGCTGGACCGCCCCGGCGCTGGCCGCCGCTCGCGCGCCGCACGCCGCACGACCCGACCCGCGGCCCGGACACGTCACCGAGCTGGCGCCGGCGCTGTTCTGGTCGCTCAGCTTCGCCCTGTCGGGCGAGCTGTGGCACCGGATCGGCGGCTTCCACGAGGGTTACGTCGGCTACGGCGGCGAGGACACCGACTTCGCCGCCACCGCCACGCGACTCGGCGTCCCGATCCTGATGGCCGGCGGCGCCGACGCGTTCCACCAGCACCATCCGGTCAGCGACCCGCCCCGCGAGCACCTCGACGACATCGTCCGCAACAGCGGCATCTACCGCCGCCGCCACGGCACCGTGCCGATGCGCGGCTGGCTGGACGCCTTCGCCGCCGACGGCCTGATCGGCCCCGACGCCGACGGCGTCCTGCGGCGCGTTGACGCACCGCGCGTGCTGACCGTTCCCGCCCGCCATCCCTACCTGGACGCCGCGGTGCCGGCGACCGTCCGCCGCGTGGCCGTCGACCGCGTCGTGGGGTGGGAACCCGATCCGATGCTGGAGCCGGAGCGTCTCGAGACCGCTGCCAGCGGCATCGACGTCATCCACGTGCACTTCGGCTACGACCACCTGAGCCCAGCTGCCCTGGCCGCCTGGCTTGCCACCGTCGGACGCCTCGAGATCCCACTCGTGGTCACGGTGCACGACCTGCGCAACCCGCACCACGACGACCCGGCCCGGCACCACGCCCACCTGGGGCAGCTGCTGGCTGCCGCGACGTACGCGCTGACCCTGACCGACGCCGCGGCTGACGAGTGCGCGCGCCGGTACGGGCGGCGGCCCGAGGTCGTGCCGCATCCTCCTGTGGTCACAGGTGACGCCGTTCCCGCGGTCACCGCTGCCCCGGAGATCCTGCTCCCGCTGAAGAACCTGCGGCGCAACGTCGTCGAACCGGTCGCGCTCGTCCACGCCGCGGCCGACGCCGCCGCCGACCACGGCGCCCGGCTCCGGGTGCTCGTCGAGCCGGCCGCGTGGGACGGTCCGCGCCTGCACCCGCTGCACGCGCTGGCCCGCGAGCGGGCGGCCACCATGACCGTCGACGTCCGCCCGTACCTGGCCCACGACCAGCTCTGCGAGCTGCTGGCCCGCACCCACGCCTGCGTCCTTCCTTACCGTTTCGGCACTCACTCGGGTTGGGTCGAGCTGGCCCGCGACCTCGGCGTGCACGTGCTCGCGCCGGACTGCGGCCACTACGCCTCGCAGTGGCCGGCCGTCCGGATCTTCGGCAACAACGAGCGAGACGGCCTGGACGCGAGGTCCTTGAACGCGGCGGTGGCCGACGCCTGCCGCGCGCCCCGGCCGGCGCCGGCCAGCGCCAGCGAACGGGAGGCCCTGGGCGATCTCATCCGCGCCCGGCACGACGCGCTCTACCGGCGGTTGGGCGGCCGGTGACCGACGTCCTGCACCTCGTGATCGGGCCGGACGAGCACGGTGTCGTCCGGCACGCGATCGAGATCGCCCGCGCGTGCGGGCACCGGCTGCACCGGCTCGACACCGTCGAGCAGCTGGGAGCCGTTCCTGCCGCTGACGTGGTGCACCTGCCGTTCACCGACCGCCTGCTCGGCCGCGATCTCGACGCCGCGGCCAAGGCCTTCGACGGGGTGACGCGGGCGGTGGCCGAGGCCGGGGCGGAGCTGTCGGTCACGCTGCACGACCTGCCGCACGACGACAGCCCGCTGCAGCGCCGGCGCCGCGCCCTGTACGACCGGGTGGTGGTCGCCGCCCGCGGGGTGGTTGTCAACAGCCGGGTCGAACTGCGGCTGGTCGAGGGCCGCGCCGGCACCGTGCACTCGCTGCGGCTTATCCCGCTGCCTGTCGGGTCGCCGGGCCCGCGCCGCGGTTCGCCGCCGGCGGAGCCGGTGCCGGTGCCGCTGCCGGTGCCGGCGGGCGCGGTCGCCGTGCTCGGGTTCGTGTTCCCCGACCGCGGCTACGAGCAGGTGATCGCCGCGCTGCCGCCGGACACGCCGCTGGTCGCGCTCGGCCGGGCCGCGGACGGCCATGACGACCTGCTCGCGCGCTACGCCGCCCTGGCCGGCGGGCGGTTCAGCGTCACCGGCTTCGTCCCCGACGCCGATCTGGCCGCCCACCTCGACGCGGTCGCGGTGCCCGTCGCGCCGAACCGGCGCGTGACGGCCTCGGCGTCGATCAACACCTGGCTCGCCCACGGCCGGCGACCGCTCGTGCCCGACTCGCCCTACGCGCGCGAGCTGCTCGCCGAACGGCCGGACGCCCTGGAGCTCTACGACGCCGACGACCCGCGCGACCTGGCGCAGCGGATCGAGGCCGCGCTGGCCGACCCGTCCCGCACCCGGCTGCCGGCCGGAGCGCACCGCGGACCCTCGCTCGACGACGCGGCCCGCGCCTACGCCGAGCACCTCGACGCCTGCCGGCCACCGGCCGCGATCCACCTCGACCCCGGCACCGGTCGCGGTGTCGTCGTCCCCGGCAACCGGTGGGACCTGCTGCCGGCCGCCGCCCGGATCCCGAGCGTCAGCGTTGTCGTCCCCTACTACAACGCCCAGCGCGACCTCGACCTCGTGCTCAGCGCCGTCGCCCGGCAGACGCACGACGAGCTCGAGATCATCGTGGTCGACGACGGGTCGGCCGTGCCGCCGCGGGTCGAGGCCGCCGGCGCGACGCCGGTCCGCGTCCTGCGCCAGGACGACCTCGGTTTCCGTGCCGCGCGGGCCCGCAACCTCGGCGCACAGGCCGCCGGCGGCGACGTGGTGATCTTCCTCGACGGTGACACCGTGCCGGAGCCGGCCTTAGTCGAGCGGCTGGCGGCCCGGGCGGCGAGCAGTCCCGACGTGGTGGCCGTGGGGCGGCGCCGGCACGCCGATCTGTCGGCGGTGGGGCCGGAGCGCCTCGCCCGCTTCCTCGTCGAAGGTCCCGGTCCGGACGTGCCCGAGCTGACCGAGCCCGGCTGGCTGCGCGACGCCTACCGCGACACCGGCAACCTGCTCGTCGCCGACCGGCGCTCCTACCGCTTCGTCATCAGCGCCGTCCTCGCCGTCGGCGCGCCGCTGTTCGCCGAGCTCGGCGGCTTCGACGAGCGCTTCGTGGGTTACGGCGGGGAGGACTGGGAGTTCGCCGCCCGCGCGTGGGCCGCCGGCGCCGTGCTGGTGCACGAACCGGGCGCGGTGGCCTGGCACGACGGCCCGGACTGGGCCGAGCGCGCGGACCCCCACGCCCGCCGCCGGGCCAAGAACGGCGAGACGGCCGTCCTGGCCGTGCTGCTGCCGGACCCGGAGTCCCGCGGCCCCGGGTCGTGGCACCCGTACCCCTCGGTGGTCGTACGCGGTGGCGTGCTCGGCGACGTCGACGCCCTCGCCACCGTCCGCAGTGCTGTCGGTGCCGGCGCCGACTGCGGGTTCTGGTTCGACGAGATCACCGGCCCGCACGCCGACCTCGTGACGGCTGACCCCGCCGTGCGGCTGGGCGCACCGGACGCGGGCGTCCTGGCCCGGGCGTGGTGCCACGCCACGCTGCACGGACCGGCCGACCTCGGCGGCCTGATGGACCTCGCCGCCCTGGCGGAGCAGCACGGCACCGTCGCGGCGCCGGCGATCACCGTCCGCTCGGCCCGTGCCGTGGCCCGCAGCCGGCGGCACGCGCCGGGTGGGCAGGCCGAGCCGCTGGCCGGCTACCTGTTCGGCCGCCACGACCGGAGTGCTCCCGTCACGGTGACCGGCCCCGACCTGGCGACAGTGCTGGCCGCCGGCCGGTGGTCGGTGACCGGGCCGGCGCGCTGATCAGCGGCCGGTCAGCCGCTCGTACACGCCGACCTCGTCGCCCAGCTCGTACGCACCGATGCCTTCGAAGGTCGCGAGGACGTCGGCGTGCGACCAGTCCTCCTCGACGTGCACCTCGTACGGGTTGCCCTCGATCTCGTGCTGCGGGTAGTGCACCACCGGGATGGAGAGGTAGACCGCGCGGGCGGCGGCCTCGGCGCAGCGACGCCACACGTCGACGCCGTCCGCTCGGCTCATGTGCTCGAGTACGTCGCCCAGCACGATGACGTCCACGGCCGGCAGCGGGGTGGTGCGCACGTCGCCGAGCAGGATCTCGCTGTAGTAGTCGTGCAGGCGGTAGGTGCGGACGTAGGGCTCCCACACCTCGAGTCCGATGACCGCCTCGAGCGGCAGCCCGGACAGCAGCTTGGCGTAGGTGCCCACTCCCGGGCCCACGTCCAGGACGGTGATCGGCCCGGAACCGGTGAGCGCCTCGATCCGCGCCCGGGTCCAGGCCTTGCCCTCGGTCGAACTCATCGGCACCGAGAAAGTGTGGCATCCGGTGCAAATCAGGCCTCGGGGTGCATGACCGGCCGCCGCGCCGGGCACGACATGTATTGACAACTTTCGATCGATTGTGACGGAGATGTACCGATGGCTACTGGAGTGGCAACCGTGTGGGTTCCGGTCAGCGACATGGACCGGGCGCTGGCCTTCTACCGCGACACCCTCGGCCTGAGCGTCAAGGATCAGGCTGGCGACGACTGGGCCGAGATCGACGCCGACGGGCTGACCATCGGCCTCAACGGCCGCGAGACCGCCACCTCGGGGTCCGGCGGCGGGGCTGTCATCAGCTTCCGGCCGGACGGGTCCATTGACGACGAGGTCTCGCGGCTGCGCGAGGCGGGTGTCGAGTTCACCGGTGAGATCTCCGACCACCCGTGGGGCCGCATCGCGCCGTTCCGCGACACCGAGGGCAACGACCTGCAGTTCTACGCCCCGCCCGCCTGAGCGTCCCCCACCGACTGCCAACAGAAAGCCGTTCCTGTATGCCTTCCGTGTCCCGCACCTTCACCGTCACGCCGCCGCCGCAGGTGGTGCTCGACTACCTGTCCGACTTCTCGCACGCCGAGCAGTGGGACCCGGGTACCGAGTCCTGCACCCGCAACGGGGACGGCCCCGTCCAGGTCGGCGCCACCTGGCACAACGTCTCGAAGATCGCCGGCGTGTCGACCGAGCTGACCTACACGCTCGAGGAGCTGACGTCGGACAAGGTCGTTTTCGTCGGCCGTAACGACACAGCGACCTCCACCGACACCATCAGCGTCACCGGCGCGGACGGATCGGGCAGCGAGATCACCTACCGGGCCGACCTGGAGTTCAGCGGCGCCGCCAAGCTCGGCGCCCCGATCGCCAAGTTGGTCTTCGAGAAGGTCGGCAGCGACACCGAGAAGCAGCTGACCGAGGTGCTCAACGACCTGGCGTGACGGCTACCTCCGCCTAGGCCCACGCAGCCCGGTCGGTCCGGGGATTCGGGACCGACCGGGCTTTTCACGGTGCGTCAGGCCGCGTCCCGCAGCAGCCGGGCCAGGCCGGTGACGTCGCCGGGCGTCAGCGTCAGGTTGGGGTGCCGGATCAGCCCCAGACCCCAGTCGATGCCGGTGATCGGCCGCGCGAACGTCAGCTCCACGCCGGCCCGCGAATTGGTCGCAAAGGTGAGCCCGCGGTCGGTGACGCCCAGGTGGGCCGGCCCGGCGGTCTTGAGGAACGCGTACGGGCCGGTGATCGCGACGCCGGAGATGTTGCCCAGCGGCGTCGCGACGCGCCACGGCCCGAAGTGGGCGCGTAGCTCCCGCTCGTCGACCTCGATGCCGGTGGTGTCCGGCGTGACGCCGAACAGCCGCGCCGGGGTGCGGTATCGGTCCTCGAAGCCGAAGGCGAAGGTCCGGACGGTCACGACCCGTCGGATCCGGTGCCCGCGGCGTCTTCTTCCTCGATGATCTGCTTGGCGCGCACCTGCGCCTGGGCCCGGCGCAGCTCGTCGTCGGCCAGCTCGCCCACGAATTGCTCGTTGCGCTGTTCCTCCAGCAACCGCTCGGTCAGCTCCTCGATCCGCTCCTGCTCGTCCGAGGTAAGCGAACCGTCGGGCTGGGATTCACCGGCGGACTCGCCGGGAGCCGAGGCCTCCGATCCCGACTCGGCGGCGTCGGCCTCGGCGGCGTCGGCCTCGGTCGTGTCGTCCTCGGCGGGCTCGTCTTCGGCGGGCTCGTCTTCGGCGGGCTGAGCCGAACTCGACGGGCTCTCCGACCCGCGAGCGGCCGGGGCGGCGGTCGGATGCGACGTGACGGCGGCGGTCGCGCCCGTCATCGCGGCCAACAGCCGGTGCGCCGTGGACCTGTCGCCCAGAACCGGTACGACGACGTGGCGGTCGAGCACGATCAGCGGCGGGACGAGCGTACGGCGGGCCAGGCCGGCGGCGGTGCGGGTGAGCGGCGAAGTGAAGTCCATCCCCTCGGGATACCCGCATCCGGCGCGCCGACAGCACCCTGTGACCGACCCGGCGAGCGGCGATCAGGTCACACGGCGATCAGGTCAGACGGTGTCGAGCTGGACCCCGTGGCCTTCGATGCGCGCCAACACGTCCGGCGGCGCGGCCCGGTCGGTCACCAGGGTGTGCACCCGGTCCATCCCGGCGAACAACGTCGGGCCCCGGCGGCCGATCTTGGTGGCGTCGGCGAGCACGATCAGGCGTTCGGTGTGCCGCAGCATCGGGTCGTGATCGCCGGCCTGGCTGATCTTGTTGCCGGTCACACCGGTGTCCGGATCGACGCCCCAGGCGCCGGCCATCATGACGTCGACGTGTACCGAGGCCATCGCCGCGAGCGTCATCGGACCCAGCAACGTCATCTGCTCGCGGTGCAGGTAACCGCCGAGCACGACGACGGACACGTGCGGTGCGTGTCGCAGGCCGTGCGCGATCTCCAGGCCGTTGGTCACGACCGTGAGCCGCCGGTCGAACAGGGACGGCACCATCGCGCCGGTGGTCGACCCGGCCAGCAGCATGACCGTTGACCCGTCGTCCACCATCGCCGCAGCGCGCCGCGCGATGCGGGCCTTGGCCGTGTCGTCGTGCTCGACCCGCGCGTTCCCGCCCGGCGCGCGCGGCGGCGGGTCGTCGGGCTCGCCGCTCGTGACCACCGCACCGCCGTGCGTGCGGCGCAGCATGCCCGCCTGTTCCAGCTCGCTCATGTCGCGCCGGATCGTCGAGGAGCTGACCGCCAGCGCGGCCGCCAGCTGCTCGATCGACGCGCTGCCGTGCCGGCGCACCTCGGCCAGCACGCGGCGGCGACGGTCGGGGATCAACATGTCAGAACACCGTGGCCCAGGCAGGGTCAACAGTCATCTCGACACTCCGTCCCGGCGGCCGGCTGGCACCGGCTCGCGTCAAGGGTCGCAGACTTCACCTCGATTTTGCTCGTTCCTGGCAGCTCTTGCACGAGTATGCTCGAAATTGATAGATCGCCGGAGGCGCCGGGCAAGCCCTTCGCGAGGCGCTGCCGACGCGACGCCGCCATCACCTACAGACATCAACCACAGACATCACCCATGGGGGAACCTCATGCCTGCACTGTTGTTCGGCTCCATCAGCACGCTCGCCGACACATCCGAAGAGCAGCGCGCCGCCTTCAACGAGGCGTTCACCGAGCACGGCGTGGACTGGAAGTGGGAACGCGACGAGTACCGCGGGCTGCTGACCGGGAACGGTGGCCGCCACCGGGTCGCGGCCTACGCGCGGCAGCGCGGCCAGACCGGCGTCGACGCCGCCGCCGTGCACCGCACGAAGTCCGAGATCTTCCAGCGCAAGCTGTCCACCGTCCCGCTGCGACCGCGGCCGGGCGTGGCCGAGACGATCGAGGCCGCCCGCGCCCAGGGCTGGCAGATCGGGCTGGTGACGACCACCTCGCCGGACAACGTGTCAGGCCTGCTCGACGCCCTCGACGGGTACGTGGACCGGGACGCGTTCGACGTGATCGTCGACGCGGACTCCGTGGACGAGCCGAAGCCCTCGCCGGACGCCTACCAGTTCGCGCTGGACAAGCTGGGCATCTCCGCTGATGAGTGCGTGGCGATCGAGGACAACGTCGGCGGTGCGCAGTCGGCCACCGAGGCCGGCGTCTCGTGCGTGGCGTTCCCGAACGAGAACACCGTCGAGCACGACTTCGGTTCGGTGCCCGTGTCGCACCATCTCGACTTTGCCGACATCCAGGCGGTGGCCGCCCGGTGACCGCCTTCCCGACGGCGCGCCTGCACGCGAGCGCAGACGAGTTCCGCGTCGAGGCCTACGAGCGCATCGAGTACTCGCTCAAGCTCGTGGACGGCGTCTTCGACCCGGCCAGCACCGAGCTGGCCGACACCTACCGACCGTGGGGACGTTGCCTGCTGGTCATCGACGCGACGGTGGCCGTGCTGTACGCGCGGCAGATCTCGGACTACTTCGCCGCCCACGACATCCCGCTGACCGTCCTGCCGATCGAGTTCCGGGAGACCGAGAAGAGCTGGGCCACCGCCGAGAAGATCATCGACACGTTCGGTGAGTTCGGGCTGGTCCGCAAGGAGCCCGTGCTGGTCGTCGGCGGTGGCTTGACCACCGACATCACCGGTTTCGCGTGCTCGATCTTCCGGCGCTCCACGAACTACATCCGCATCCCCACCACGCTCATCGGGCTCATCGACGCGTCCGTGGCGATCAAGGTCGCGGTCAACCACGGCAAGGCGAAGAACCGGCTCGGCGCGTTCCACGCCTCGCAGCAGGTGCTGCTCGACTTCTCCTTCCTGGAGACGCTGCCGACCGAACAGATCCGCAACGGCATGGCCGAGCTGATCAAGATCGCGGTCGTCGGCAACAGCGACATCTTCGAGACATTGGAAAAGCACGGTGAGGACCTGCTGACCACCCGGTTCGGCCGGGTGGACGGCACGCCCGAGCTACGCGAGATCGCCGACCGGCTCTGTTACGACGCGATCGCGACGATGCTGGAACTCGAGACGCCGAACCTGCACGAGCTCGACCTCGACCGCGTCATCGCCTTCGGCCACACGTGGAGCCCGACCCTCGAGCTCAGCGCCGACCCCCCGTTCTTCCACGGGCAGGCGATCTCCATCGACATGGCTCTGACGACCACCGTCGCCGAGCGCCGCGGCTACATCACCGAGAGCGAACGGGACCGCATCTTCTGGCTCATGTCGCGGCTCGGCCTCGCGCTCGACAACCCGTTGCTGACCCCCGAGCTGATCGCCCACGCCACCGACTCGATCGTGCAGACGCGCGACGGCGAGCTGCGAGCGGCGGTGCCGAGACCGATCGGGACGTGCGAGTTCGTCAACGACCTCGACCAGGACGAGCTGGTCGACGCCCTGGCCGTCCACCGGGTCCGGGTGGCCCGCTACCCGCGGGGCGGTGCCGGCGACGAGATCTTCCGGCGGTGACCGTGACGGGGTCGGGGACCGGGGTACGCGATCCGCGGCCGGTGACGCCGGTGGGCATTCTCGCCCGCCGGCTCGCCGACCTTGCCGCGACCGTGCACGCACGTCCGGGACTCGACCCCGACCTGGCGGCTGAGGTCTCCGCGCTGGCCGCACTGGCCGCCGGGCTGGAGACCTACGTGGAGGAGCAGACGACACCGGAGTCGGCCGCCCTGACCGCGCTCGCCGCCCGCACGGCCGGGCACGACTGGAGCCGGTACGACGCACACGGCGTGGGCCTGGAGCAGGAGATGCTGTCCGGCCACGTCGAGGGTCAGCTGCTCAAGATGCTGGTCGCCGCCACCCGCGCGCGGCGCGTCCTGGAGATCGGCATGTTCACCGGGTACTCCGCGCTGGCCATGGCCGAGGCGCTGCCGGCCGGCGGCCGGCTCGTTGCCTGCGAGCTCGACCCGGACGTCGCCGCCTTCGCCCGGGAGGGATTCGCCGGCAGTGCCGCCGGTGACCGGATCGAGATCCGCGTCGGTCCGGCGGCGCAGACCCTCACCGAGCTCGCCGCCCAGGGCGAGCCGTTCGACCTGGTCTTCGTCGACGCCGACAAGGCCGGTTACGTCGAGTACGTCGACACCGTGCTCAGCGCGGGCCTGCTGGCCCGCGACGGGCTGCTGTGCGTGGACAACACCTTGATGCAGGGGCAGCCATGGAGCGGTTCGGTCACGGGCAACGGCGAGGCGATCGCCCGGTTCAACGCCATGCTTCGTGCGGACGAACGGGTCGAGCAGGTGCTGCTGCCCCTGCGCGACGGGCTCACCCTTGCGCGCTGGGTCCGACCGGGAGTCGGCGGATGAACGAGACGGTCCTGCAGCCGCTGGGCGTGGACCTCGGCCCCGAGCCGCTGACCGAGTTCACGGACGCCGACGTCGCGCGCCTGCGGGTACTGCTCGCGCTGTACGGCGTCGTCGTCGCGCGCGACCAGGTCGAGCTCGACGACACCGCGTTCGAGCGGTTCCTCCGCCGTTTCGGTGAGGTCGTATTCACCGTCGGTGAGACGCCGCTGCCCGGTCATCCGGATCTCAACCTCGTCAGCAACGTCGGCCGCACCACGCCCCCGCGCAGCGTCTTTCACGTCGACACCAGCTACATCTCCCGCCCGCCTGCTTACACGGCGCTGCGCGCGGTCGAGATCCCGCAGCAGGGCGGCCACACCCTGTTCAGCAACCAGTACCGCGCTGCGGTCACCCTGCCCGAGCGGCTGCGCTCGCGTGTCGAGGGACGCACCGCCACGCACGTCGTCACCGGCGTCGATCCCGGCCCGAAGCAGGAACATCGGGCCGAGCATCCGCTGCTCCGTGATCACCCCCTCACAGGAGAGGTGGCCTTGTTCCTGACCGCGCCGGCGCGCTGCGCCGCGGTCAGTGGGCTCGACGCCGGTGGCGCCGCCGACCTGATCGGCGAGCTGTACGAGCACTCGACGAGACCGGACAACCTCTACCGGCACGAGTGGCGGCCCGGCGACGTCGTGATGTGGGACAACGGGGCCGTGATGCACCGCGCCGACCACGACGGCGTCGTCGGCGACCGTGTCCTGCACCGCGGCATGGTCGACGGCTACGCCGCGTCGCCCGTCCGGTGAGTGACCGGCAGCCGGGGATCGTCGCCACGACCGCCCGCACCGTCGGGGCGCTCGGCCTGCTGACGGCCGCCCTGCCGCTGAACGTGGCCCTGACCGTCCCCGCCCTGTTACGCCGGCGCCGGCCCATCACCGAACTCCCGCCGCAGCAGCGGCGCACCGTGCTCATCAGCGGCGGCAAGATGACCAAGGCGCTGCACCTGGCCCGCGCCTTCGCCGCCGCCGGGCACCGCGTGGTCCTGGTCGAGACGGCGAAGTACCGCTTCACCGGCCACCGCTTCTCCCGGTGCGTCGACGCCTTCCACGTCGTGCCGTCCCCCTCCGACCCGGCGTACGCGCAGGCGCTGCTCGACATCGTCCGGGCCGAAGGCGTCGATCTGTACGTGCCGGTGTGCAGCCCGGTCGCTTCGCGCTACGACGCCCTGGCTGCCGAGACCCTGGCCGGGCACTGCGAGGTGCTGCACGCCGACGCCGAGCTGATCGAGCTGCTCGACGACAAGTACCGCTTCGCCACTGCAGCGGCTGAGCTCGGGCTCGGCGTGCCGGACACCCATCTGGTGACCGAACCGGCGCAGGTCTGCCACTTCGACTTCGACGCCCACCCGGGCCCTTACGTGCTGAAGAACCTCGCCTACGACCCGGTCAACCGCCTGGACCTCACCCCGCTGCCCCGGCCCAGCGCGGCCGAGACGGCCCGGTTCGCGATGGGCAGGCCGATCACGACGGCGAACCCGTGGATCCTGCAGTCCTTCGTCGGCGGACGGGAGTGGTGCACCCACACGACGGCACGCGACGGGCGGGTCCTCGCCTACGTGTGCTGCCCGTCGTCGGCATTCCAGGTCAACTACGCCAGCGTCGACAAGCCGGAGATCGAGGCCTGGGTGCGGCGCTTCGTCGCAGAGCTGAAGATCACCGGACAGGTCAGCTTCGACCTCATCGAACGTTCGGACGGCCGGGTGGCCGCCATCGAGTGCAACCCGCGCACGCACTCGGCCGTCACGACCTTCCAGGACCTCCCCGCGCTCGCCGCCGCCTACCTCGACCAGCGCGATCCTGACGCCGGCCCGCTGCGTCCGGCCGCCGACGCCCGGCCCACGTACTGGCTCTACCACGAGCTGTGGCGCATCCTCGTCGATCCCCGCAACGCCGCGCAGCGCGTCCGGGTGCTCGTCGAGGGCACGGATGCCGTGTACGACCCGGACGACCCGCTGCCGTTCCTGCTGCTGCACCACCTGCAGATCCCCGTGCTGCTGGTGGGCAATCTCGTGCGCGGCCGGCCCTGGACGCGCATCGACTTCAACATCGGCAAACTGGTCGAACCGGGCGGCGACTGACATGCGGGTCCTGCACCTGGTCGGGTCGCCGACCGACGAGTTCTTCGCCGACCTGTCCCGGCTGTACGCGAGGGATTGCCTCGAGGCGACCGCCGACCCGGGCACGTGGGAGCCGGTCATCGCCTACGTCAGCCCGGACGGATGCTGGCGGTTCCCCGCGTCGCTCGCCGCCGACGACCTTCGTGGCGCCCCGGCCCTCGGCCTGCCCGACGCGGTCGCCGCGCTGGATCGGCTGCGCCCGGACGTCGCGGTGCCACAGCTGTTCTGCCGGGCGGGCATGACGACCTACCGCGCTCTGCTCGTGCTGCTGGACATCCCCTACGTCGGCAACCGCCCGGAGGTCATGGCGCTGGGCGCGGACAAACCCCGGGCCAAGGCCGTCGTCGCGGCCGCCGGGGTGGACGTTCCGCAGGGCGTCATCGTGCGCAGCGTCGAGGACGCAGCCGCGCAGGACGTGCCGTTGCCCGCGGTGGTCAAGCCGGCCGACGCCGACAACTCCGATGGGCTCAGCCTCGTGCGCGAGCCTCGGGAGCTCGCCCCGGCGATCCAGCGCGCCCTCGAGCACTCCGACGTAGCGCTGGTCGAGCGCTACGTCGAACTCGGCCGCGAGGTCCGGTGCGGGGTGCTCGAACGCGACGGCAAGCTGGTGGTGCTGCCGCTCGAGGAGTACGCGGTCGACCCGGCGAGCAAGCCGGTGCGCGACGCCGCCGACAAGCTGGCCCGGCACGACGGCGAGCTGGCCCTGGTCGCCAAGGACGCCGCGCACGCCTGGACCCTCGCTCCCGACGATCCGATCGTCCCGGCCGTCGCCGCGGCGGCACGCACCGCACACGTTGCCCTCGGCTGCCGGCACTACAGCCTGTTCGACTTCCGAATCGACCCCGCAGGGCGTCCCTGGTTCCTCGAGGCCGGGCTGTACTGCTCGTTCGCCCGCGGCAGCGTCATCGCGACGATGGCCGCCGCCGCCGGCATCGACATCCGGCAACTGTTCGCCGACAGCGTCGATCTCACCCTGGGCGGCACGGCCCCTCAGATGCGGTAGTCGTCCGGCGTCTCGAGGGACTGGTGAGCGAGACGCGTCAGGCCGCGGTGCAGGTGCGGACCGGACGTCGGATGCGTGCCCGCCGACAGGACCAGGGCAGCCGCGACGTAGCGGGCGGCCAGCACGTCGAAGGCCGGCATGCGGCGCAGCATGGTGTGCTCACCACGCTCGACCTCGACGAACGACGCCGGCGCGCCACGCCCCCGCGCCCGCGCCGCGAAGGCCTGCGAGGCCCGGCAGCTCGTCACCCGGTCGTCCGACCCGTGCACGATCAGCGTGCGGACGTCCTGCACGCGGTCGACCGATTCGGTACCGCCGACCCAGGGAGCCAGGGCGACCACGGCCTCGACGTCCGGCTGGTCGGCCGCGCTCAGCGCGACCGATCCCCCCAACGAGTGACCCACCAGGCCGACCGGGCAGCCGGGGAAGCGGTCACGCACCTGCTGCAGCGCCCAGCGGACGTTCGAGAGCGGGTCGGCGGCGAAGCCGCGCACCGCGTTCAGCAGGCGCAGCACGACCAGCTCGTCCCGGCCGGCGTGGGCGATGCGCCGCGCGACCGGAACCATCCGCAGCACGGACAGCTGGGTCGGGCTCACCGGCACGGTGCCGCGCCCGCCGCCGCCGTGGAGCACCAGCACCACCGCCGACGGTGACGTCGGCTCGGCGCTCGTGACCAACCGCGGGGCGGGCGCGTCGCTCACACCGCGGCCGAGAAGCGTTCCCAGGCCCGGTGCGCGCCCATGAGCGTCAGCAGCCGGCCCGCGACCGCGTTCGCATCGCCGCTGACGACCCCGGCCGCCGTGTCCGGAACACCGGACTCGGCCAGTGCGTCGGCGGCATCCACCGACCCGATGGCCTTGGCGTGCCGCCAGGCCTCACCTACCAGCTTGACGACCCGCGGGTCGACGGCGACACCGTCGGCGGCGCCGCTCTTCGCGTCGATGCTGGTCAGCGCGTCGGCCGCGGGGGGCAGGTCCCCCACGAGCACGAGGGCGTCGAACTCGATGGACGCGGCGTTGGCGTAGGTGCGCTGCACCGTCGTCCCGGCGTGCTGCCCGCCGGTGGGTCCGACGACCAGCGGCACCGCGTCGGCCGCGAACAGCGCCGCCCGCAGGGCCTCGACCGGAGCGGCGTCGGTGGCCGGTCCGACGACGATGCCGACCAGGCGTCCGTCGAGCGGCCAGGTGCCGCCCAGCTGGGTGATCGCCGCGCTCGGCTCGAGCTCGACCACCTCGACGTCGGCCGCGGGCGCGGGCAGGCCGAGCCCGGTCGCCACCAGCTCGCACAGGCCGGTGTCGATGTTGGCCAAGGCCCGCAGCTGGCGCTCGCGGATGGTCTGCTCGTAGCAGCGCGACAGCTCGAAGGTGTAGGCGTTGACGACGTGGTCCTGCTCGACCGGCGACAGCGAGCGGAAGAACATCCGCACCTGGCTGTAGTGGTCGTCGTAGCTCACCGGGGCACGCCGCTCCTTGACCGCGGCAGCCACCGGTTCCGGGACGTCGACGAACCCGCCGTCGGCCGCGCCGGCGATGAACGGGCATCCACCGTCCAGCGAGTTCGGCTTGTACGGGGCCACGCCGCCGTGCACCGCGTCCTGGTGGAACCCGTCGCGCAGCATGTCGTTGACCGGCGCGTGGGCGCGGTTGATGGGCAGCTGGTTCCAGTTCGGCCCGCCCAGCCGGGTGATCTGGGTGTCGAGGTAGGAGAACAGCCGCGCCTGCAGCAGCGGGTCGTTGGTGACGTCGATGCCCGGCACCAGGTTGTTCGGGTTGAACGCGACCTGCTCGGTCTCGGCGAAGTAGTTCACCGGGTTCCGGTTCAGCGTCATCGTGCCGATCACCCGCACGGGCGCGAGCTCCTCGGGCACGAACTTGGTCGGGTCGAGCAGGTCGATGCCCTCGAACATGCCGTCCTCGCTGTCCGGCATGACCTGGACGCCGAGATCCCACTCCGGGTAGGCGCCGGCCTCGATGGCGTCGGCGAGGTCGCGGCGGTGGTAGTCCGGGTCGGCGCCGTTCGTCAGCAGCGCCTCCTCCCAGGTCACCGAGTGCACGCCGAGGCGCGGCTTCCAGTGCAGCTTCACCAGGCTCGTGCCGCCCGCGGCGTCGACCAGGCGGAAGGTGTGGACGCCGAAGCCCTCCATCGTCCGGTACGAGCGTGGCAGCGCCCGGTCGGACATGTTCCACATCGTGTGGGCCTGGGCCTCGGTGTGCAGCGAGACGAAGTCCCAGAACGTGTCGTGGGCGCTCTGCGCCTGCGGGATCTCCCGGTCCGGGTGGGGCTTACCGGCGTGGATGACGTCCGGGAACTTGATGCCGTCCTGGATGAAGAACACCGGGATGTTGTTGCCGACGAGGTCGTAGTTGCCCTCGCTCGTGTAGAAGCGCGTCGCGAAGCCGCGGGTGTCGCGGGCAAGGTCGGCCGAGCCGCGTGACCCCAGCACGGTCGAGAAGCGGACGAAGGTCGGGGTCTCGACGCCGGCCTGCAGGAACGCCGCGCAGCTGATGTCCTCGGCCGCGCCGTTCGCGACGAAGACGCCGTGCGCGCCGGCGCCGCGGGCGTGCACGACCCGCTCCGGGATGCGCTCGTGGTCGAAGTGGCTGATCTTCTCGCGCAGGTGGTGGTCCTGCAGCAGCGTGGGGCCGCGGGTGCCCACGCGCAGTGAGTGGTCGGTGTCGTCGACCCGGCGGCCGTGGGCGGTCGTCAGGCGGGCGCCCTGCTGGGCGACGCGGGTCTGCTCGACGCCGGTTTCGGCGCCGGTCGCGGAGCGGGTGTCGGGGCCCTGCTGGTCCGGCTTCGGCGGCAGCGGCTCACGGGCCTCGGTGGGCTCCTCGAGCGACGGCGGCTGCGGTGCGGGCGTTCCGGGAATGAGGTTGTCGTCGGGGGTGGACGGCGCCATGAAGGCTCCCTGCGGTGGTGAGCGGGCCCGCGTGCCCAGGTCTGGAGCAGCGGCGGTGTCTCTTGACGGCCCTTCCCAGCGCCCGCGAACCGGTAACCGCCCTGCGCCGGGGCGGTCCCGGTTCCTCTCGTCTCCTCAGGTGTTGGTGGCGCGGCCGGAGACGGCGTCACGCAACTTGTCGACCAGCCCGACGCCGGGGCCGAACGCCTTGTGGAACAGCTCCGAGTGCGGCGAATTCGGGTGCGGGCGGGTCGGCGCGATCTGCTTGGCCAGCTCGACCTTTCGACCCAGCTCGACCAGCTGGTCGTGCGGGATGTGCTCGCGCAGCAGCGGGAACTGGCTGTTCTCCTCGTCGCTCGCGTGGTGCGACAGCTGGCTGCGCACCTCGGCGACGAGGGCGACGAACTCGGTGTCGTCCGCCGACACCCGCTCGAGCTTCTTCAGCGTTTCCTCGAGCTCCTGGTGCTCCTGGATGTCGTGCTCGACCTGCGACTTGCCGTCGGGGAGGTGATCCTTCATCGCCGGGTAGACGTACATCTCCTCGGCGATGGAGTGCCGGACGATCTCGGCAATGACGGTGTCGGCGATGTCCCGGCTCTCGTCCGGGCTGCCGGCCGAGGAGATGGAGTCGATGAGCTCGAGCACGTCGTGGTGGTCTGCGGTCAGGATGTCGACGACGTCGGAGCCGTCGGTGTTCGCTGCAGTCATAGTCTTCCTCGCGATCGGACGCGGGGCCGCCGTCGTGGTTTCGAGCAGGGCCTCCGCGTTCTCGATCTACCCATTCGGCGGGCGGCTCAGACCCGGCCGGGCGGCGGCGGTGCCTGTCGTCGCGTGACGGTCGCCACCCCGCGTCAGTGCCCGGTGCGCGCCACCGCGTCCGCGATCGGCTCGTCCCCCGAGACCAGCTCCAGCGTCCTGCCGACCGAGCGGGGCTCGTCCAGCATCGCGACGAGCACGGCCGCGACGTCGTCGCGGGGCACGTCACCGCGCGGCACCGACGCGCCGAGTGTGACGCGGCCGGTACCGGGACCGTCGCTCAGGTGACCCGGCCGCAGCACGGTGACGTCGAGTTCGCCGCGGCCCAGCACGTCCTGCTCGGCAGCCGTCTTGGCCCGCAGGTACGCGGCGAACACCTCGTCCGTGCCCTGCGGCGGGTCGGCGCCCGCGCCCATGGACGAGACGAGCAGGTAGCGCCGGACGCCGGCCTCGACGGCCGCGTCGGCCAGCAGCACCGCAGCGCCGCGGTCGACGGTGTCCTTGCGTTCGACCCCGCTGCCCGGCCCGGCGCCTGCGGCGAACACGACCGCGTCGACCTCTCCCAGGTGCGCGGCGAGCTCCCCGGCGGACGCCCGCTCGAGGTCGATGGCGATCACCTCCGCGCCGACGGCCTCGACGTCGGCGCGGTGGTCGGGGTTGCGCACCAGCCCGACGGCAGTGTCGCCGCGGGCGGCGAGCAGGCGTTCCAGCTGCAGGGCGATCCGGCCGTGTCCGCCGGCGATGACGACGCGCATGGCACCTGCTTACCCACGTCGCGGGCACCTCGCCCCGCCGCGACGGGCCGCTGAGGACGTGCACGGGCCGTGGCGGCAGGTGCCGTAGGCTTCGGCGAACCAAGGCGCCGGGGCCGCCACGCGGGTCGCGGCCGGGCGTCACGCAGCGAGTCACCATCGTGACCGGTCACGCAGGGAGTTGTGGTGCCGTCACCCGTCCGGGCCAATCGACGCGGCCTCCGGCTGAAGGCTCCGGTCGACGGCACTCCGACCGTCGACGTCTACTTCGACGACCAGCGGGTCTGGTCCACCAAGCTGCCCGCGCCGGAGGGGCGCCGCCGGAGCCGGTGGCTCGCCTGGCCGCCCAGCATTCGGCCGCGTCTGCAGGGCGTCTCGACGCTCACGATCCGCAACTCCGCGGACTCCTCCGAGATCGCGTCCGGCCGGGTGCAGTTCGGCCGCTCGCGCGAGCCGGTGCGCTTCGTCGACCCGCAGGGTCGCCGGCTGGCCATGAACAAGTGGAACCGGCTCGGGGTGGTCTTCGAGGGCGACTCCTCCGGCATGCAGCAGCGCCTGCTCGCCACCGCCGCCGAGGTCGCCGCGCACATGCGCGAGTGGGGTTACCCGCTCTACATGGTCGGCGGCAACCTGTTGGGGGCGATGCGCAGCGGCCAGCTGATGGCGCACGACGACGACATCGACTTCGCCTTCTACACCGACGCGAGCGACCCGCAGGACGTCACACTCGTCGGCTTCGAGGTGGAGCGGAAGCTGGTCGCCGCCGGGTACACGGTGGTGCGGCACAGCCACACGCACCTGGAGATCGTCTGCTTCACCGACGAGCTCAGCCTCGACTACTACATCGACATCTTCACCGGCTGGCACAGCGCCGACGGCAAGTACAACCAGCCCTTCGCGCTGCGCGGTGAGCTCGCCAGGTCCGACCTGCTGCCGGTGAAGGATCTCGAGATCAGCGGTGTCCCGCTGCCCGCACCCGCCGTACCCGAGGCGTGGCTTGCGTTCGCCTACGGCCCCAACTGGCGCGTGCCCGACCCGTCGTTCATCTGGACGACGCCGCTGTCGACCCTGCGCCGCTTCGAGAACAGCTTCGGCGTGTTCAACCGTCAGCGGGTCTTCTGGGAGAAGACGTGGCAGGAGGTCGACAAGCGTGCCGACCCCGAGCCCGGCGCCTTCGCCGACACCGACCGGTTCCTCGAGATGCTGCCGCCCCACTCGTTGGTCGTGGACCTCGGCTGCGGGGACGGCGCGCAGGCCGAGCGCATCGCGGCCGCCGGTCACGAGGTGATCGGTGTCGACTACAGCTATGAGGCGCTGCGGGTGGCCAAGCAGACGGCCCCACCGAACGTCAGCTACCGGTTCCTGAACCTGAACGACAGGCACAGCCTCGTCGACTTCGGCCTCGACCTGATCGAGCAGGGCCGTCGGCCCTTCTTCTACGCGCGCAACGTCATTCACGAGATCCCGGCGCTCGCGCGCGGTGACCTGTTCACGCTGCTGCGCGGTGTGCTCGAGGAGGACACCTTCTTGTTCGCGGTGTTCGACGCCAACCCCGTGCTGCGGGTGCCGGCCAATCCCGAGACGTGGCACCTCACCGTCCCGACCCTGCGCCGGGAGGCCTGGCGCTGGAAGCTCGGCGTCCGCACGCTCGCCCACCGCACCCGGCACACCCCGTACGGCGCGCGCACCAGCGTCGCTGCCGTCATCAGCCTCTGACCCCGAGGAGACACGACGATGAAGCTGTTCCTGTCCAAGGTCGCGAACCGTGTCGCGCCGCGCACGGTGGCCAACCTGCGCACGCTGTCCGCCCTCGACAAGGAGTTCGACGAGGGTTCGGCTCGCCTCGTCAACTACGAGCGGGAGCTGCGGGCGCTGCGCCGGGAGATCGACGAGCTGCGCCGCGACAACCGTCGCGTCACCGAGCTCTACGACGCGGTGTTCGATCGGGCCAAGCGGGACGCGGCCGCGGCCGGCGTCGTCCCCAGCCCGAACGCCCGCGGCACGGTCGAGTCGGCCGGCTGAGCAGCCCGAACCAGACGTCGGTCGAGGAGAGAGTGGAGCCGGTGAAGGTCAGCATCGTCGTTCCCACCTATGCCCCGGGCGAACGCATCAACGGGCTCGTCCAGTCGCTCGAGGCGCAGACGATGCCGACCAGTGACTTCGAGGTCATCTTCGTCGACGACGGTTCCCCCGACGACACGTGGCAGCGCCTGAACCGCATCAAGGACACCCACGACAATGTCGTCCTCGAGCGCATCGAGAACTCCGGTTGGCCGAGCCGGCCGCGCAACGTCGGGCTCGAGCTGGCGCGCGGCGAGTACGTGCTGTTCATGGACCACGACGACGAGCTTTACCCGCACGCGCTCGAGGCTGCCTATGCGCTGGCCGCACGCACCGGCGCCGACGTGGTCAACGGCAAGGAGACCCGCACCGACCAGTCGAAGTGGGCGCTGGAGGTCTACACCGAGAACTCCGACAACGTGGTCGACCGCACCGACATCCACCCGCTGATCCCGACCAACCCGCACAAGCTGTTCCGGCGCGAGCTGCTCATGCAGCACGACATCCGCTTCCCGGAAGGCCGGCGGGTGCTGTGGGAGGACGTGTTCTTCGCCCTCGACGTCGCGCAGCACGCCACCGTGATCTCGAACCTGGCCGACACACCCTTCTATCACTGGGTGCGCGGCAAGGCGACGGCGTCGTCGTCCTACACGAAGGACCGCGTCGAGTTCTGGACGTGGGTCAAGCAGATCGTGCTGCAGACCAACGAGAAGCTGGCCGCGCCGCACCTGCGCGAGCAGTGGCGTCTGATGCTGCTGCACCAGTACCGCAGCCGCATCCTGGCCCCGCTCGGCAGCTCCGTCTTCGCGCTGCCGGACGAGGAGTTCCAGTTCGTGCGCGCCACCGCCGACGAGCTCATCACCCAGCACATCCCCGAGGAGCTCGACGCCTACCTCTCGCCGACCCAGCTGGGCCGCGCGGCGCTCGTCCGTGCCGGCCGGTGGGATCTGCTCGAGAAGTACGTGTCGGTCGACGCCGGCCTGGTCGGCCTCACCCGCACCTCCTCGGTCCGGTGGGAGGACGGCGTGCTGCACATCGTCGGCGAGTCCCGATGGGCCGCCGGCGACAAGCCGTTGCAGGTCCGATGGGACGGCGACCGCGTCGTCCGCGACCTGCCCGCGGAGATCGCCGAGGCGCTGCCCGACGCCGCGCTCGACATGACGCAGGCGATGCACGACGCCACCACGTGGCTCTGCGTCCGCGCGCGCGACACCGGTGTCACGTGGTTGCTGCCGACGACGGGCACACCCCGCATCGACGACGTCGACGGACGCCCGGAGCTCGTCGTCGACGTCACCGCGCAGCTCGACCCGACCACCGCGATCTTCGGCCGCCCGCTGGACGAGACGTCGTGGGACATCATCGCCCGCAACAACCTCGTGGGGACCATCAACGGGCGCGGCGTGCGGACGTCGACCCCGGGCCGCGTGACGATCTTCGACGGGCACGTCTACATCGGCTACAAGAACAAGTCCGGCCTGTTGAGCCTGGACATCGACGAGACGTTCCGCAGCCTGCCCGGGTCGGCCAAGCTGGACCCGGCGCGCGTGGTGTCGTCGGTGACGGGCTCCGAAGGATCGCGCCTGCCGTTCGGCAAGAAGATGTTCACCCTGTCGCTCGAGCTGCCGTTCGCCGGCGTCGCCACCCGCGACGCGACGACGCTGACGGGCACGGCGACCGTGGGCCGTTCGGCGGCGCGCCCGGCCACCGTGGTGTGCCGGCCGGAGGGCGCCTGGTTGCGCACGACGCTGCAGCAGCGGCCGGGCACCTACGCGCTCTGGGTGAACTTCCACGGCCGCAACGTCGACACCGGCCTGCTGCTGACGATCGACCAGCGCGGGACCCTCACCGCCGCGCGGCCGTAGGCGCTACTCGACGTCGGGCGCTCTCGACGTCGGGGCGCTACTCGAAGTCGGCCTGGGCCATGATCTGATCGGCCACCAGCAGGTCCGTCCGGGTGGTGATCTTGATGTTGAAGTCCTCGCCGCGCACGATCTTGACGCGCTGGCCGGTGTACTCGGCGACGAGGTCGGCGTCGTCGCTGATGCGCGCGTAGTGCTCCTGCATGGCCGCGGCGTAGGCCCGCTCGAGCAGGTCCCGGCGGAAGACCTGCGGTGTCTGGCCCAGCCAACTGTGCGAGCGGTCGAGGGAGCCGGTGATGAACTCGTCGTCGTCGACGAGCTTGAGCTGGACGACCGTCGGCGTGCCGAGCATCGCGGCCCCGTGCTCGACAGCCGCGGCCAGGACGCGTTCGATGAGCTCGGAGTTGACGAACGGGCGGACGCCGTCGTGCACCATCACCAGGTCCCCGCTGGTGGCGGTCAAGCCGTTCATGGCCGAGATGAACCGCTCGTCGCCGCCGTCGACGAGGGTGACGGGCAGCTTGGCCCGGTGGATGAGGATCTCCTCGTACGCCTCACGGTTCTCCGGGCTGATCGTCACGATGATCTCGTCCACGGCGGGGTGCACGAACTCGCGCACCGTCTTCTCCAGCACGGTGACGCCGTTGAGCTTGATCAGCAGCTTGTTGCCGCCGAAGCGGACACCGCGACCGGCGCAGGTGACGATCGCCGAGACCTTGTGCGAGCCGTACATCGGGTAACTCCTCGGGGGTGTGTCAGGCGGCCGTGATCAGGCTGGCGAGGTCTGCCCGGCGCGGGCCTCGCGGACGAAGTGACCGAGCGCGTCGAGCTCGGCCCGCTCGTCCATCAGGTAGCCGGCCGGGCCGCCGTACAGCCTCGGCGTGCACCGTGCGCATGTCGCGGGTGTACATGCGCGAGAACGGGTTCTCCTCACCGGGCACGACCTGGTCGGCGATGTCGCGGCCGAAGCACTCGGCGGCGACGCGCGCGCTCGTCAGGGGCGGCGTGGCGACGTTGAGCGTCGACAGTCCGTGGTCCAGGGCGAGCTGCGTGTCCGCCCAGAGCCGACGCAGGTCGTAGTACTGGAACAGCCCGTCGGGTCGGATGAACTCGACGCGGTAGTCGTTGAGCAGGTCGTAGACGATGCCCTTCTTCAACCCGGTGCCGTAGAGCTGGGGCAGCCGCAGCGCCAGCGTGTCGAAACGGGAGGCGAGACTCTGCTCCATGTGCAGGCGGTTGGCGCCGTAGGGCGTCAGGCCCTCCTCGGACAGGGGCGTGGTCTCGTCGGGCGACGTGTCACCGGGGTAGATGCAGACCGTCGAGACGAGCACCAGCTTGCCGATGTCGACGGTGCTCAACAGCTCGACGTAGGCGTCGATCTCGGCGCGGTCCTGCTCGCCCTCGTTGTTGATGCGGTGCGAGTCCGCGCGCGCCGCCGCACTGACGACCAGGTCGTAGGAACGGCCGCGGATCCCGTCGATGGTGGAGGTGTTGTACCGATCGGTGAACTCGTGCGCGGCGTCGATGTTCGAGCCGACGAAACCGGTCCACCCGATCAGCGCCGATCTCACCGGTCACGTCCTCCGCCCGCCGGACCGCCCGGACGGCCCGCGCGGTGCATCCGGCCATCCTAGGTGTCCCGCGTTCCGGGGTGCGCGGGGGCGCAACCACTACGATGGGCGGCCATGGCCACCACCGGATCGCACCCTGCGGAACTCCCTCTGCGCACGGTCGCGGTGGTGCTGGCCGGCGGCACCGGAACCCGCGTCGGGCTCGACACTCCCAAGCAGTTGCTCAAGGTGGCCGGCCGGACCGTGCTCGAACACACCGTCGACGCCCTGGAGTCGTGCCCCGGCATCGCCGAGATCCTGGTGATGATGGCGCCGGACCATCTCGACGCCGCCGAGCAGCTGCTGCTGGGCGCCCCGCGCCGCGTGCCGCTGCGGGTGCTGTCCGGTGGCCGTGATCGCAACGACTCCACCCGCAACGCCATCGCCGCGCTGACCGACTACGAGCGCGACACCGAGTGCAACGTGCTGTTCCACGACGCCGTCCGCCCGTTGCTGCCGGCCGGGGTGGTGCAGGACTGCATCACCGCCCTCGGCACCTACGAGGCCGTGGACGTCGCCATCCAGTCCGCCGACACCGTCATCCGGGTCGACGACGACGACCACATCGTCGAGATCCCCGAGCGCAGTCACCTGCGTCGCGGGCAGACGCCGCAGGGCTTCCGGCTGTCGACGATCCGGCGGGCCTACGAGCTGGCCGCCGCCGACCCCGACTTCCACGCCACCGACGACTGCGGCGTCGTGCTGCGGTACCTGCCCGAGGTGCCCATCTACGTCGTCCAGGGCGACGAGCAGAACATGAAGGTCACCTATCCCATCGACCTGTTCCTGCTCGACAAGCTCTTCCAGCTGGGCTCGCACGTCGCACCCGAACGCACCGCCGCCGAGCTGAACGCCCGGCTCGCGGGCCAGACCGTGGTCGTGCTCGGCGGCAGTTACGGCATCGGCCAGCACGTCGCGACGCTGGCCGAGCAGGCCGGCGCGCACGTGTTCACCTTCAGCCGCTCGACGACGGGCACCTACGTCGAGCAGCCCGAGACGGTGTCCGCGGCCTTGGAGCAGGTGGCGGCGCGCACCGGGCGCATCGACGCCGTGGTGCTCACCGCCGCCCAGCTCGCCAAGGGCCCGCTGGCCGGCATGACCGACGACCAGGTGCGCAACCAGGTCGACATCAACTACCTCGGCCCGGTGACCGTGGCCCGCGCGTCCGAGCCGTACCTGCGCCGATCCGGCGGGCACCTCGTGCTGTTCACCTCCAGCTCCTACACCCGCGGCCGGGCCGACTACGCGCTCTACTCCTCCACCAAGTCCGCCGTCGTGAACCTCGCCCAGGCCCTGGCCGACGAGTGGTCCGAGGTCGGCATCCGCGTCAACGTGGTCAATCCGGAGCGGACGCGGACCCCGATGCGGCTGCAGGCCTTCGGGCGTGAGGACGAGGGCACGCTGCTGCGCGGCGAGGCGGTGGCCTCGACCGTCCTGGACGTGCTCGCCTCGGACATGACCGGTCACGTCGTCGATGTGCGGCGGACCGACCCGGGCCCGTTGTGAGGACGGTCCTGACGTTCGGCACCTTCGACGTGCTGCACGTCGGACACCTGCGGATCCTGCAACGCGCCGCCGAGCTGGGCGACCGGTTGGTGGTCGGCGTCTCCTCCGACGAACTGAACCGCGCCAAGAAGAACCGCGACGCGGTGTTCAGCGAACGGGAGCGGTGCGAGCTGGTCGCGGCCCTGCGCTGCGTCGACGAGGTGTTCCTCGAGGAGTCGCTGGAGCAGAAGCGCGCGTACCTCGAGAAGTACGCCGCCGGCGTGCTGGTCATGGGCGACGACTGGGCCGGGCGCTTCGACGAGTTCCGCGACCTCTGCGAGGTCGTGTACCTGCCGCGCACGCCCTCCATCTCGACCACCGCGGTCATCGAGCACATCGCGACCATCACCGGCGAATGAGGCGAGAGGTGCAGTGACCAGCGCCAGCCTGTTCAGCCGTCCGACCGGTTTCGCGTCCGGCTCCAGCAACCCCTCGCTCCGGGCCCGCGCGGTGCGGGTGTTCCAGTACCGCCGCATCCTGCAGCTGCTCATCGGCCGCGACCTGAAAGTCCGTTACGCCGGTTCCGCGCTGGGCTACTTCTGGACCATCCTCGACCCACTGCTCATGAGCCTCGTGTACTGGTTCGTCTTCACCAAGATCTTCCACCGCACGGCCGGCGCGGGGTTCGACCCGTTCATGCTCTATCTGGTCACCGGGCAGCTGGCCTGGACCTGGTTCAACGCCGGCGTCACCGGTGTCACCCGCGCCCTGCGGGCCGAGGCGCAGATGGTCCGCTCCAGCAACGTGCCGCGGGAGTTGTGGATCCTGCGCGTCGTGCTGTCGAAGTTCGTCGAGTACGTCTTCGGCCTGCCGGTGCTCGTCGTGTTCGCCGCCGCCTACGCCGTGGCGCCCACGAAGTACCTGTACCTGATCCCGGTGGGGTGGGTCCTCGAGGCCGTCCTCGTCATCGGCATGGGTCTGATCCTGGCGCCGTGCACGGTGCTGTTCAACGACCTGGAGCGCATCGTCCCGATCGTCGTGCGCGTGCTGTTCTACGCCTCGCCGGTGCTGTACTCGGTGGGCAACGTGCCGGCGCGGCTGCGCGAGGTCTTCTCCCTCAACCCCACCTGCGGGTTTCTCACCATCGCCCACGCCACCTTCTTCCCGGCGGCCATCCAGCAGACCACGACCACACGCGTCGGTGCCCACGCGACGGTCCGCAACGCGCACGTCGTCTTCAGCAAGGGCAGACCCGTCATCCGCGGCGACGTCACCGTCTCCGGCGGGCACACCGTGAGCCACACCGTGACGCACTGGAGCTGGATCTGGCACTCCGCCGTCGCGTCCGCTGGTCATCCTCGTGATCGGGGTCGTCGTCTTCACCCGCCTCGAGCGCCAGGTCCTCAAGGAGATCTGACGTGCCTCCCACCGCCGGCGACAAGCCCGTCATCAGCCTGCGCGACGTCGGCGTCCGGTTCTCCCGCAACCGGCGTCGCAAGCGCAGCCTGCGTGACCTCGTGCTGCACCGCACGGTCACGACGGCCGGGCCGTCGGACGACTTCTGGCCGTTCCGGCACGTCACCTTCGACATCCACCAGGGCGAGGCGATCGGAGTTGTCGGCCGCAACGGCGCCGGCAAGTCGACCCTGCTCAGCGCCATCGCCGGCGTCCTCATCCCGGACGAGGGCGAGATCACCGTCCGCGCCGGCGTCGCGCCGCTCATCGCCATCACGGGCGGGTTCGAGAACGAGCTGACCGCGCGGGACAACATCTACCTCGTCGCCGGCCTGCACGGGATGACCAAGAAGCAGATTCGCGACAGCTTCGACGAGATCGTCGACTTCGCCGAGATCGAGGACTTCCTCGACACCCCGTACAAGCACTTCTCGTCCGGCATGAAGGTCCGCCTGGCCTTCTCGGTGGTCTCCCGGCTGCGGGAACCGATCATGCTCGTGGACGAGGTGCTCGCCGTCGGCGACGCCGCGTTCCGCCAGAAGTGCTACGACCGCATCGCCTGGCTGCTCGGCGAGGGTCAGACGCTGTTCCTCGTGTCCCACTCCGCGGGTCACCTACGCCGGTTCTGCACACGCGGCGTCTACCTCGCCGACGGCGAGCTGCGCGCCGACGGCCCGATCGGGAGTGTCATCGAGCGCTACGAGCGCGACATCGGTGTGTTCGTCGAGCGCGAGGACACCGATCCGGCCGACGACTCCGGCCTCATGACCTCCGCGGACTCGGTGTCGGAGTAGCCGATACCCCTCGTCACACATTCCGACTGTCCGAACGCGGCGCGCGCTGGTAGTACATGACCGTGGACATCTTCAAGACCGCGGCCCAGCTCGCCGGACGTGCGACCCTCGAGGCCCGTTTCGCCGCAACCCTGCTCCAGGCACGCGGCGCCGGCGTCGCGCTGACCCCTCCGCACCGCTTCCTGGGGCCACTGCGTGACCTCGAGGCGTTCGGGCCGGTGGGCGCCGCGATCGCGCTGGCCACTGCCAGCGATCCCGACCAGCCGGCCATCATCGACGAGCGCGGCACGCTCACCTTCCGCGAGCTGGACCACAACAGCACGAAGCTGGCCAACGCCCTGCGCGAGCGCGGCGTCACGGCCAAGGACGGCCTGGGCATCCTCGCCCGCAACCACCGCGGGCTGTTCGAGACCATCCTGGCCGGGGCGAAGCTGGGCACGAAGACGCTGCTGCTCAACACCGACTTCGCCGGACCCCAGCTGTCGGACGTCTGCGAGCGCGAGGGTGTCACCGCGCTCGTGCACGACGAGGAGTTCCAGAAGGTCGCCGAGGCGGTCGAACCCTCGAGCGGCAAGTTCGTGGCCTGGTTCGACGGCGACGAGCCCCAGTCGGACGAGACGACGGTCGACGGGCTGATCGAGCAGGGCGGCACCTCGCGCCTGCCCCGCCCGGACGCCAAGCAGAAGATCGTGCTGCTCACCAGCGGCACCACGGGCACGCCCAAGGGCGCCCCGCGCGACATGGCCCTGTCGCTGGCGCTACCCGGCGGCTACCTGTCCAAGATCCCGCTGCGGTCCGGACGCAAGGTCGTGTTGTCGGCGCCGGCGTTCCACGCCTGGGGGCTGCTGAGCTCGATGCTGAGCCTCGGGCTCGGCAACACCCTCGTCGTCGCCCGCAAGGCCGACCCCAAGTTCACCCTGGACGCGCTGGAGGAGCACCAGGCCGACGTCCTGGTCACGGTGCCCATCCTGCTGTCGCGACTGATGGAGGTGGGGGAGGACGAGATCCGCTCGCGTGACCTGAGCGCCCTGCGGGTGATCGCGGTGTCCGGCTCGGCGCTCGCCGCCGAGCTCGCGACCCGCACGATGGACCTGCTCGGCGACATCCTCTACAACCTCTACGGCTCCACCGAGGTCGCCTACGCCGCCATCGCGACGCCCGAGGACATGCGTGCGGCGCCCGGCACCGTGGGCAGGCCACCGACCGGCACCACCATCAAGCTCTACGACGAGAACGACAACGAGGTCTCGGGCGGCGAGTCCGGACGCATCTTCGTCGGCAGCTCGATGCAGTTCGAGGGCTACACGGGCGGGGGCAGCAAGGAGACCATCGACGGGATGATGTCGACCGGCGACGTCGGGCACTTCGACGACGACGGGCGGCTGTTCGTCGACGGCCGGGACGACGACATGATCGTCTCCGGTGGCGAGAACGTCTTCCCCGCCGAGGTCGAGGACCTGCTGTCGGGCCACGACGGCGTCGCCGAGGCCGCGGTCGTCGGCGTCGACGACGAGAAGTACGGCAAGCGGCTGCGCGCGTACGTGGTGGCTGCCGACGGCGCCTCCCCGTCCGAGGACGAGCTGAAGGACTACGTGAAGTCCAACCTCGCCCGGTACAAGGTGCCCCGCGAGATCATGTTCATCGACGAGATGCCCCGCAACCCCGCCGGCAAGGTCATGAAACGCAAGCTGCCCGACCTGGACGACGACTGACCGCCTTCCCGGCCGGTGTGGTCGTGACACGCCGGCGTGTCGGCAGCCACACCAGCCGGGAAGGCGGGGTGATGGTTCAGCTCGGGAGCACCTGCAGGATCTGCTCGGTGACCGCGTCCGGGTCCTGGGCGGCGTCGACGACGTGCAGCAGCCCGCGGTCCCGGTAGTACTCGATGAGCGGGTGCGTGGCCTCGTCGAAGACGCGCAGCCGGTTCTCGACCGTCTGCTCGTTGTCGTCGGCGCGGCCCTCGGTCTCGGCCCGGGCCAGGATGCGGCGCTTGAGCTCCTCGCGCGAGACGTCGAGGTACACGACCGCGTCGGGGCTCGCGCCGCTGGACTCGGCCAGCTGGCGGGCCTCTACCGCCTGGTCGACCGAGCGCGGGAACCCGTCGAGCAGGTAACCGTTGGCGTCGGCGGCGGCCTGCACCCGCGGCATGACCAGCTTGATGATCATCGAATCGGGCACCAGATCGCCACGGCCCATGATCTGCTCGGCCTCGCGACCGATCTCGGTCCCGTTCTCGACCTCGGCCCGCAACAGGTCACCGGCCGCAAGGTGCTCGATGTTCAGCCGCTTGGCCAGGCGCTCGCCCTGCGTGCCCTTGCCGGATCCGGGGGGGCCGATCAGCAACACGTTCATGGATTCACTTTTCCATCGACCGTCGCGCGGCCGACACCGGGGTGCCACCAGGCGTCGTATCCCGGCAGGATGGCCCGATGGACATGACCGGATGGGTCCAGGGCCAGGTGTTCGTGCAGACGGTGGACGAGCGGGAGGTCGAGCAGGTCACCGGATTTCTCACCACGCACGGACTCACCTTCCAGGTGCTCACGCTCAGTGAACGAATGGTCGTGGACGAGACGGAGCCCGACGGGGCCGTGTCCACCGATCGGTTCAGCATCGCCATTCAGGTCGGGGGGTTCCCCCAAGTGATCGGACCACTACTCAGCGACTTCGTCCAGCGGGTCCACGGCGGCGGTTGGGACGAGTCCGATCCCGCCAGCGGGTAGCCCGTCAACCCTCCACAGGTCCCGAGAACCCGGCGTCGACGCCCGCGAAGGTCCCGCGCGCACCGTCCGGATGTCCGGTTCGGGCCCTTTGCACATAGTTGCGCGTTGAAATTTCTGACTTACGTCGACGTAATTTAGAACTTCACCTTGACCACACACGCCTGCATGGGTCACAGTAGGACTTGTCACCGACACGCAGACCCGGAAGCCCCCAAGCTTCCGATAGTGTAGGTGACACAGAGTGATCAATAGCCGCGGTGAATCCCCCGCTCACCGCGGCCAACGATCACGACTGGAAACAACGGTTCGCCACGGTGGATCCCCCGCCCACACGACACGAACCCACATAGGTAGTAACGGCAACAAGGTCATCAGCCGGTGGATCCCCCGCTCACCGGACGACTTCGAAGCCACACGAGAACCCCCGGTGAATCCCCCGCTCACCGGGGGTTCTTCATGCCCGGGGGACGCCACTGGATGCGGCCCCCGACCACTCGCTGCGACAGGACGCGTGGCGGTCCGGGACGCAGCTGCTCAGCGTGGTTGGCGCTTGCGGCGTTCCGCGGCCCGGATCGACGCCGCGCTCGGTTCAGCTCCGGCCGCAGGCCTCTTGCTCTTCGCGGTGTCCCCGCCGGTGCCCTCGGTGGCGCCGGTGCCCTTGGTGGCGCCTTTCGTGGCGTTCTTGGCGGCGTCCTTCGTGACGTTCTTGCGCCCGCGGCGCTTGTCGGGCTTCGGCTGGGGGTCCCCGGCCTCGGGATCCGGCTCGTCATCCTGCTTGCGGATGACGACCTTGCCGGACTCGAGGTCGATGCGCCGGCCGCCGGAGTTGTCACCGATCTGCTCACGCGTGGACTGCAGGCGACGCTTCTCTTCGTCCATGTGCCTCTTGGCCGGATTGAAGAGGGTGTCCAGACCCCACTGCGTCATGGCCCGAGAGTACGTCCAACCGAGGCCTGCGCGCTGCCCCGCTCCGCCGCAGTCGGGGCCGCCTTAACACTCGCGGACGTCGCGCCGGGGTCGTGGCGCGGGCGCCGGGGCGCTCCTACGCTGACGACATGTTCTTCTCCCGCAGCAAGCAGCAGATGGTCGCCCCCGAGCGCGCGTTGCGGGGGCGGGACGACTACGACTTCGCGGTGCCCGACACGCACTTCGTCAACGGCCACGCGCTCAAGCCGCCGTTCCCGGACGGTCTCGAGCGGGCCGTGTTCGGCCTGGGCTGCTTCTGGGGCGCCGAGGAGATCTTCTGGCAGAAGCCGGGCGTCTGGACCACGGCCGTCGGCTACACCGGCGGCATCACCGGGCACCCGTCCTACGAAGAGGTGTGCTCCGGCCTGACCGGGCACACCGAGGCGGCG
The DNA here is from genome assembly GCA_963787985.1 of uncultured Actinomycetota bacterium. Lineage (GTDB taxonomy): Bacteria > Actinomycetota > Actinomycetes > Mycobacteriales > Jatrophihabitantaceae > Jatrophihabitans. The sequence continues at coordinate 1,138,295 of CAWBEL010000001.1, forward strand.
TTGGTCGTCTTCGATCCCGAGGTCGTGAGCTACGGCGAGTTGGTCGCCACCTTCTTCGAGGTGCACGACCCGACGCAGGGCATGCGTCAGGGCAACGACGTCGGCACGCAGTACCGCTCGGGCATCTACTACACCGACGAGGCGCAGCGCATGGTGGCCGGCGAGGCGAAGCAGATCTTCGGCGCGACGCTGCAGGAGCAGGGCTACCCGCCGGTCACGACCGAGATCGCACCGCTCGACGAGTTCTACTATGCCGAGGCCTACCACCAGCAGTACCTCGCGAAGAATCCCAACGGCTACCGCTGCCACAGCACGACCGGCCTCACGTTCCCGCGCGAGCGGCTGGCGGCGGCCCGCTGACCGCGGACCCGACGGCACGAGCGTCCGGCGCCGCGGCTGCCTAAGCTGGTCCGGTGCCCGAGCTGCCCGAGGTCGAGGCGCTCGCGACATTCCTCCGCGAGCGCGCCGTCGGACGCACAATCCGCCGCACGGACGTCGTCGCCATCAACGCGGTCAAGACCTACGACCCACCGCTGTCGGCGCTGACCGGCGCGTACGTCGTCGATGCCACCAGGCACGGCAAGTTCCTCGACCTCGTCGTCGCCTCGCAGGCCGCAGGCGAGGTCCTGCACCTGATCACGCACCTGTCCCGCGGCGGCTGGCTGCACTGGCGCGAGTCGCTGCCACCGGCCCCACCGCGGCCCGGGGGCAAGGGCCCGATCGCGTTCCGGCTGCATCTCGACCCGGAGTTCGACGAGGGCCCGGTGGCCGGTTTCGACCTCACCGAGGCCGGGACGCAGAAGCGACTGGCCGTCTACCTCGTCCGGGACCCGCTCGAGGTGCCGGGCGTGGCCCGGCTCGGCCCGGACGCGCTGACCCTCGACCGCGACGAGCTGGCCACCGTGCTCGGGGGCGCCCGCGCGCAACTCAAGGGCGCCCTGACGAACCAGACCGTGCTCGCCGGTATCGGCAACGCCTACTCCGACGAAATCCTGCACGTCGCCAAGCTGTCGCCGTTCAAGAACGCCGCCCGGTTGTCCGAGGACGAGCTGACCCGGCTGCACGAGGCGATGGTGTCGGTGCTCACCGACGCCGTCGCCCGCTCGGTCGGGCAGAAGGCGGCGACGCTGAAGTCGGAGAAGCGCAGCGGCCTGCGGGTGCACGCCCGCACCGGCCTGCCCTGCCCGGTCTGCGGCGACACCGTTCGCGAGGTCGCCTTCCACGACCGCAGCTTCCAGTACTGCCCCACCTGTCAGACCGAGGGCCGCGAGCTCGCCGACCGCCGGCTGTCGAAGCTGATCAAGTGACGGCTGGCTAGGCTCGATCCGTGCATCCCGGCCAGCTGCCCACGGTCCGCGTCGACGAGATTCCCGACGACGCCGTCCTGCTCGACGTCCGCGAGGACGAGGAGTGGGCCGCGGGGCGCATCGCCGGCGCCGTGCACATCCCGATGATGCAGGTGCCGCAGCGGCTGAGCGACGACCCCGGGCCGGTCACGCCGGACGCGCCGGTCGTCGTGGTGTGCAAGGTCGGTGGCCGCTCGGCGCAGGTCACGGCGTGGCTGCGCCGGCAGGGTTACGACGCGGTGAATCTCGAGGGCGGCATGCTCGCCTGGGAGGCAGCCGGCCGCCCCATGGAGGCCGACGGGCCCGGCGAGCCGGCGGTCGTCTGAGGCGGTCCGGAGCGGCGTGGGTGCACTCCGCGTCCGACCCGGCACGATGGGTGCCGTGAGACCGCAGAGCCCGCGGCGCGTCCTCGACCCCGTGGACCGGCCGATGCTGGTCGCGCACCGCGGCGCGTCCTCGACGGTTGCCGAGCACACCCTCGCCGCCTACGAACGGGCCATCACCGCCGGCGCCGACGGCCTCGAGTGCGACGTCCGGATGACCCGCGACGGCTACCTCGTCTGCGTGCACGACCGCACGGTCAATCGCACGTCCGACGGTCGCGGCGTGGTCAGCGAGCTCGACCTGCGCACGCTGGAGGGGCTCGACTTCTCGTCCTGGCACAGCGACCTGCCGACGTCGGCGGACGAGCTGATACCTGAGGACAACCCCTACCTCGCCGGCGTCGCGGTGGACCGGACCGCGAGCGGCGGGGTGCTCACCCTCGAGAAGCTGCTGGGGCTCGTCCACGACGCCGGCCGCGACGTCCGCCTGCTCATCGAGACCAAGCACCCGACGCGCTACAGCGGGCTGGTCGAGAAGACCCTGGTCGAGATGCTCGACCGCTTCGGCTGGGCCGGCCCGCCCGGCCCGGCGCCCAGCCTGCGGCAGCCGGCCGATCTCGACCATCCCGTCGTCGTCATGAGCTTCGCGCCGACGGCGATCCGGCGGGTGCGCCTGCTCGCCCCGCGGCGTGCCGACCGTCCTGCTGCTCCGGCAGCTGCTGCCCCTGCGGCGGGAGGGCCTGCTGCCGGCCGGGGTCACCATCGCCGGGCCGGGTCTGCGGGTGCTGCGCTCGGACCCTGACTTCGTGGCCCGGGCGCACGAACGCGGCTATCCGGTGTACGTCTGGACGGTGGACGAACCCGACGACGTCCGCTTCGTGCTCGACCTCGGCGTCGACACGGTCATCACCGACCGGCCGATCGAGGTACGCGCCCAGCTCGACCGCGAGTGCCGCTGAGCGGACCTTCGGGCCTTCCGCCTGCGTCACCCGTGTGTTATGGACCCGTTGAGGGCGGGCACCTTCTGGACGTCCGGGGCGGACACGGTGAGCGGGGGGAGCGGGGAGCGTGGGCATGCTGTGCGTACGCCCGGTACCCGCCAGCGCCGCGCTGGTGCGCGAACGCATCGCCGCGGACCTCACCGCTGACCACGTCACCCGCGACTCGGTCGCCGACGTCGTGCTCGTCGCCAGCGAGCTGGTCGGCAACGCCGTCGTCCACGCCGCGCAGCCGCAGGACCTCGACGTCACGTGGGAGTTCGAGAACGGCTGGGTCGTCGTGCGCGTACGCGACGGCAGCGACCAGCAACCGCGCCCACGGCACGCCGAGCCCAATGCCGGCAACGGACGCGGGTTGGCGATCGTTGCCGCGTTGGCCGAGGAGTGGGGCGTGCACCGGCTCACCCGCGGCAAGCAGGTCTGGGCGCGGGTTCCCATCGACCGCGCGTCCTGAGCCGAGCGTCGGGCGGGCGGCCCGCAGCTCAGCCCGGCAGGCCGCGGAGCACCCGCAGCGCCACCGACAGGGTAGCCAGGTCGATGGTGTCGCGGTCCAGCGCCGCCCGTACGGTCGTGCGCGCCCGCTCCACCCGCTCGGCGTTGGTCTCGGCCCAGGCGTCGATGCGCTCGTCCACCCCGAGGTCGTCGTCGGTGTTGCGCAGCACGGCGGTGGTGATCGACGACAGGGCCGCGTAGACGTCGTGGCGGGCGGCGCCGCGCGCCAGGGTCGACCAGCGGTCTTCGCGCGGCAGCCCCGTGACGGCCGTCAGCAGCTCGTCCACGCTCATCCGCTCGGACACCGCGTAGTGCAGCTCGGCGACGGTCGCCGGGTCGTGCCCGGTCGCCTCGGCGATCTCGACCACGTCGAGCAGCAGGAACGCGCTGAGCAGCTCGGCGAGCCGCAACGCCAAACCCTCCGGCAGGCCCAGCGCCACCAGCGCCTGCGCGTCGCCGTAGAGGGTCTCGCGCTCGGCGCCGCGCATGAGGTCCGGGCAGCGCGCGCCGAGCCGCGCGACGACCGGCCGGTAGCGCTCGATCTCGGACGCGACGTCGGTGATCGGGAAGCGGACGTCGACCAGCCAGCGCGTCGCCCGGTCGACCAGGCGGCGGATCTCCTGGTAACCGGCGTGCTGTGCGCTCGTCGGGACCTGGTTGTCCAGCGACTCGATCTCGGCCCACAGCGACGGCAGGTCGAACACGTTGCGGACGATGCTGTACGCCCGCGTGACGTGCGCGATGTCGACGCCGGTCTCCTCGATCGCGCGGTGGACGAACGTGGTGCCGGAGCGGTTGATCATGTCGTTCACCACGACGGTCGTGATGATCTCGCGGTGCAGCGGGTGCCGCGGCAGGTCCTCGGCGAAACGCTCGGCGATCGAGGGCGGGAAGTACCCGGCCAGCACCCGCTGGAACCACGGCTCGTCGGGCAGGGTCGAGTCCTCGACGTGCTGGCTCAGCGTCATCTTCGAGTAGGCGATGAGGACGCTGTTCTCCGGCGACACGAGACCGACTCCACGGGCCTCCCGGCGGGTGAGCTCGGCGTCGGTGGGCAGGAACTCCAGCTCGCGGTCGAGTTCGCCGGCCTGCTCGAGCGTCTGCATGAAGCGGCGGTGCACCCCTGACAAGGCCGGGCTGAGCTTGCGCGCCATGCCGATCAGCACGTTCTGCTCGTAGTTGTCGCGCAGGACGTGCTGGGCGACCTCGTCGGTGACGTCGGCCAGCAGCCGGTTGCGCTCGTCGCGGTCGATCGTGCCGGCCGCGACGGCCTGGTCGAGCAGGATCTTCAGGTTGACCTCGTGGTCGGAGGTGTCGACGCCCGCGGAGTTGTCGATGGCGTCGGTGTTGATCCGGCCGCCGCCGAGGGCGTACTCGACGCGCGCCTTCTGGGTGAGGCCGAGGTTGCCGCCCTCGCCGACGACCCGGCAGCGCAGCTCGTCCGCGTCGACCCGCAGCACGTCGTTGGCCTTGTCGCCGGCGTCGAGGTGGCTCTCGGTCGAGGCCTTGACGTAGGTACCGATGCCGCCGTTCCAGAACAGGTCGACCGGCGCCTTGAGAATGGCGTTGATCAGCTCGGCCGGCGACATGCGGTTCGTACCGACGGGCAGGCCCAGCACTGAGGCGACCTGCGGGCTGACCGGGATGCTCTTGGCCGTGCGCGGGTAGACACCCCCACCGGCGGAGATGAGCTGCTTGTCGTAGTCGGCCCAGGACGAGCGCGGCAGCTCGAACAGCCGGCGGCGCTCGGCGTAGGAGGCGGCCGCGTCCGGAGCGGGGTCGAGGAACACGTGCCGGTGGTCGAACGCCGCGACGAGCCTGATGTGTTCGGACAGCAGCATGCCGTTGCCGAAGACGTCACCGCTCATGTCACCGACGCCGACGACGGTGAAGTCCTGTTCCTGGACGTTCACCCCGAGCTCGCGGAAGTGGTACTTCACCGACTCCCACGCGCCGCGCGCGGTGATGCCCATGGCCTTGTGGTCGTAGCCGACCGACCCGCCGCTCGCGAACGCGTCACCCAACCAGAAGCCGTAATCGACGGCGATCTCGTTGGCGATGTCGCTGAAGGTGGCGGTGCCCTTGTCGGCCGCCACGACGAGGTACGGGTCGTCGGAGTCGTAGCGCCTCGTCTGCGGCGGCGGCACGACCTGCTGCACGCCGTCCGGGCCGGTGACGTAGTTGTCGGTGAGGTCGAGCAGGCAGGAGATGAAGGTGCGGTAGCACGCCACGCCCTCGGCCAGCCAGGCGTCGCGGTCCTGCCCCGGGTCCGGCAGGTTCTTGGCGACGAAGCCGCCCTTGGCCCCGGTCGGGACGATGACGGCGTTCTTGACCATCTGCGCCTTGACGAGACCGAGGACCTCGGTGCGGAAGTCCTCGCGCCGGTCCGACCAGCGCAGACCGCCGCGCGCGACGGGGCCGAAGCGCAGGTGCACGCCCTCGACCCGCGGCGAGTAGACCCAGATCTCGAAGCGCGGCCGCGGCTGCGGCAGGTCGGGGATGCGTCGCGGGTCCAGCTTCAGGGCGATGGCGGCGCGGCGCCCGCGCGGCGCCTGCGCACCGGGGGTGGACGCGCCGTACTCGTCGGTGCGGTAGGCGTTCGTGCGCAGCGTCGCGTTCACCAGCCTGAGCAGTGCGCGCAGGATGCGGTCCTGGTCGAGGCTCGCCACCGCGACCAGCTGCTCCTCGATGAGGTCGGTGCGACCGACCTTGCCGCCGTCGGCGTCGACGAGGGGTGCCTCGGCCACGCGGGCCGGGTCGAAGCGGGACTCGAACAGCTCGACGATCGCCGTGCTGATCGGCGCGTTGTCGATGAGCGTCTGCTCGATGTAGGCCTGGCTGAACGGCGTGCCCGCCTGCCGCAGGTAGCGGGCGTAGGCGCGCAGCACGTTCACCTGCCACCACGTCATACCGGTCCGGACGACGAGCTCGTTGAGCCGGTCCCGTTCGATCTGGCCCTGCCACAGCAGCCGGACGGCGTCGATCATGTTGCGCGCCCGATCGTCGTCGAGCTCGGTGCCGGCGGGCAGGTGCAGCCCGAAGTCGTAGATCCAGACGGTCTCGCCGCCGGGCATCTGGATCTCGTAGGGCCGTTCGTCGAGGACCTCGATGCCCATCTGGGTGAAGACCGGCAGGGCACGCGCGAGCGAGACCGCCTTGCCCGTCCGGAAGACCTTCAGGCGCCGGTCGGCCTCGTCGTTCAGGTCGGGGGTGTACAGGTCGAAGGCCAGGCCGTCGTCGTGCGGCAGCGTCTCCAGCCGGGTGATGTCACGGACGGCGACCGCGGTGCCGAAGTCCTCCTTGTACGCCTCGGGCAGGGCGCCGGCGTACTTGGTCAGCAACCGTTCGGCCTCCTCCCCGCCGACGGCGATCGTCAGCAGGTCGGCGAAGTCGTCGCTCCAGCGGCGCGTCGCCTTCATGACCTCGGCCTCGACCTCGGCGCGGTCCGGCGACGGCGGCTGCGCGCCCGCGCGCACCGCGACGAGCAGCTGCATGCGCGCCATGCCGAGCTCGACGAGCCGGTCGTCGCGGCCGATGATCTCGCCCGGCCAGTAGCGGTTGATGACGTCGGTGACCTTGTGCCGCGTCTCGGGCCCGAGCCGGTCGGCGGGGAAGTAGACGAGGACGCTGACGAAGTCCCGGTTGAGGTGGATGCGGGCGAACACGCCGACGCTGGCGTGCTCGGCCCGGTCGACCACGAGCTGGGCCAGGCGCAGCAGGTCCGTGGTCGGCGCCTCGAGCAGCTCGTCGCGCGGCAGCGTGCGCATGGCCGCGAGCAGCTGGCGTCCGGTGTGGCTGTTGGCGCGGACGCCGGAGCGCAGCAGGATCTCGCCGATGCGCCGCCGCACGACCGGGACGCGGCCGACGGTGCCGTCCTCGGAGTTGGTGATCAGGCCGAGGAACACGTGGATGCGCTGCGGCCCGCTGCCGCCGGCCGGCGTGACGACGGTGACGCAGTCGTAGTGCACCGGGCGGCGCACCGTCGACACCAGCGGCGACTTGAAGATGACCAGCGGGGCGCCGCTGCGGAAGGCGGGCAGCAACTCCATCGGCGAGATGCGGGCGACCCCGCGCAGCACCCCCTCGGCGTCCTCGTCGCGTCGGTTCGCGCGCGGCATGGCCAGCTCGTTGGGGGAGAACTCGCCGTGCCCGAGGATCATGAAGTTGCCGTCGGCCAGCCAGAGCAGCAGCTCGCCGGCCTCGGCACTGGTCTCGCGGTCGAACTCGCCCGGCTCGGCCTTGAGCTGCGCGGCGAGTTCGCGGAACAGGTGGTACATGTGCGGCGCGTCGTTGACGGCGTGCAGCACGTCGTCGAGCACCCGCTCGAGACCGGCGGCCAGCTCGGTGTGCCGTTCGGCCGGGACGAGATCGAGCTCCAGATGCACCCAGGACTCGACGATCGCCCCGTCCGGGACGTCGGCGTTGTCGTCGATGTCGTACACGCGGGTCATCACGCCGTCGACGGCGCGCTTGACCACCAGCTGCGGGTGCAGCGTGCGCTTGACGGTGTGGCCGGTGCGGTTCAGCTCGGCCAGCAACGAGTCGATGATGTACGGCGCGTCGACGGAGATGACGTCGACCGCCGTGGTGTCGGCGTCGAGGTCGACGACGCGCAGCAGGTTCGCGCCCCACGGGCGGCGCCAACCGAACTCCAGGGCGTCGCGGGCGAGATCGGGCAGGGAGGTGTGCCCGTGCCCGGCGAGCTGCGAGGTGGCGTGGGCGAGGTAGCGACGGCTGAAGATGGCCGTCTCGACGGGCGGTTCGGCCGGCGGGTCACCTGCCGCATCGGCCGGTGCGTCGGCTACCGCGTCATCCGGGTGGGGTTCGGCATCGCCTCCGGCGGAGTTCTGCTCCGTGTCGGTTCCGGCGTGCGTGTCGGTCATTCTCGGTCACCTCGATGTGACGTCGGCGCGGGCGATGTTCTCACGGCCGCTCCCATCCTGGCACCGTCCGGTGTCGGGACGTGCGCATGGTGCACGGCGCGGAGCAGGATGCGTGCATGAGCACTCCGGACACCGCCCGTCCGAGACCCCTGCCGACCAGTGCGTCGTACGGCATCACGGTGCGCGTGCACGCCACGCCCAGCGCGTCGGTGGTGGGTGAGCTCGCGACCGCGGTCGGCCGGGCCGGCGGTCTGGTGACGGCGATCGACGTCAGCGAGTCGCGCGCCGACCGCATCACCGTCGACGTCACCTGTTCGGCGGCCAACGGCGAGCACGCCACGGAGCTCGTCGACGCGCTGCGCGAGGTGCCGGGTGCGGCGGTGCACCGGGTCAGCGACCGCACCTTCCTGCTGCATCTCGGCGGCAAGATCGCCGTCACGTCGAAGGTGCCGTTGCGGACCCGCGACGACCTGTCGATGGCCTACACGCCGGGCGTCGGACGGGTGTCGCTCGCGCTCGCCGCGCATCCCGAGGACGTCGCCAAGCTGACGATCAAGGGCAACAGCGTCGCCGTGGTGACCGACGGGTCGGCCGTGCTGGGCCTCGGCAACATCGGGCCCGGTGCCGCGCTGCCGGTGATGGAGGGCAAGGCGGCGCTGTTCAAGCGGTTCGCCGACATCGACGCGTGGCCGATCTGCCTGGACACCCAGGACGCCGATGAAATTGTGGCGGTGGTGCGCGCCATCGCGCCTGGTTTCGGCGGCATCAACCTCGAGGACATCTCGGCCCCGCGGTGCTTCGAGATCGAAGCGCGCCTGCGCGACGTCCTGGACATCCCGGTCTTCCACGACGACCAGCACGGGACGGCGATCGTGGTGTCCGCCGCGCTCGCGAACGCGCTGCGTTGCGTGTCGAAACCGCTGGCCGACGCGCGGATCGTGATCGCCGGTGGCGGGGCCGCGGGCACCGCCATCGTCTCGCTGCTCGTGGCCGGGGGCGCGCGCAACATCCTCGTGTGGGACCGCGAGGGCATCCTCTGCCCGTCCGACGAGCGGCTCGCCCCGGCGAAGAAGCGACTGGCCCAGCTCACCAACCCGCAGTGCCGCAGCGGCGACCTGCACGACGCGCTGCGCGGGGCGGACGTGTTCGTCGGGGTCAGCGCGCCTGGCGTGCTGCCGGCGGAGTGGATCGAGGACATGGCGCCGTCGCCGGTCGTGTTCGCGCTGGCCAACCCCGACCCCGAGGTGGACGTCGACGCCGCCCAGCAGCGGGCCGCGGTCGTGGCGACCGGGCGCAGCGACTACCCGAACCAGATCAACAACGTGCTGGCGTTCCCGGGCGTGTTCCGCGGCCTGCTCGACGCGCGGGCCAAGGGCGTGACCACGCCGATGCTGCTGTCGGCCGCTCGGGCCCTCGCACGCTGCGTCTCGGACGAGCAGCTGAACGCCACCTACATCGTGCCGTCGGTGTTCGACCCGGCGGTGGCACCGGCCGTGGCGGCAGCGGTGCGCGAGGCGGCCGACGGGACGCCGGCGGAGACCTGAGACGACGGGAGGCGTGTCAGCTCACGTCCGTCCGGGAACCGGCACCAGAGCGGCGGCCGCGTCGAGGAAGCGGTCGTTCTCGTCCGGCGAGCTGATCGTCACGCGCGCGCCGGCACCGGCGAAGGCCCGCACGACCACGCCGCGCTCCTCGCAGCCGGCCGACCACGCGGCGGTCGAGTCCCCGAGCGGCAGCCAGACGAAGTTGGCCTGGCTCGGCGGCACCTCGTAACCGAGCGCGTGCAGGGCGTCGTACACGCGCGTCCGCTCGCCGGCGATGCTGTCGACGCGGGCGAGCAGCTCGGCCTCCGCCTGCGGTTCGAGGCTGGCGAGGGCGGCCTGCTGGGCGATCGTCGTGACAGCGAACGGCACCTGGGTTTGGCCCAGGGCCGCGGCCAGGGCGGGGTCAGCCGCGACGGCGTAGCCGACGCGTAGGCCGGCCAGCCCGTACGCCTTGGAGAACGTGCGCAGCACGATCAGGTTCGGGAACTCGGCCAGCAGGCTCAGCCCGTCGGGCACGTCGGGGTCGCGGACGAACTCCCGGTAGGCCTCGTCCAGGGCGACGACGACGTCGGACGGCACCCCGCGCAGGAAGCGCAGGAGCTCGTCGCGGCGCACCGCGGTGCCGGTCGGGTTGTTGGGGTTGCAGACGAAGACCAGCCGCGTCTTGCCGGTGATGCGCTCGAGCATGGCGTCCAGGTCGTGCACGTGGCCTGCGGTGAGCGGCACCTGGATGGCCGAGGCGCCGCTGACCGCGGTGATGATCGGGTAGGCCTCGAACGAGCGCCAGGCGTACATCACCTCGTCGTCGGCGTCCGCGACGGCCTGGACGAGTTGGGTGCACAGCGACACCGAGCCGCACCCGACCCGCACCTGCTCGACGGCGACGCCGCAGCGCGCGGCCAGCACGGCGGTGAGTTCGGCCGAGCCGTTGTCCGGGTAGCGGTTGATGCCCGCGGCGGCCGACGCGATGCGCTCCAGCACCGACGGCAGCGGCGGGTAGGGCACCTCGTTGCTGGCCAGCTTGATCGCGCCGGGCACCGAGCGTCCCGGGACGTAGGCCGGCAGCGAGGCGAGGACGGGCCGCAACGTCATGCCTCGATCATCGCAGTAGCTCGTCGCATCCCGCTGCGCGCTCAGAGGTTCCCGCGCGCGTCCTGCTCGCGCTCGATGGCCTCGAACAGCGCTTTGAAGTTGCCCTTGCCGAAGCCGAGCGACCCGTGCCGCTCGATGAGCTCGAAGAACACCGTCGGACGGTCGACGATCGGACGCGTGAAGATCTGCAGCAGGTACCCGTCCTCGTCGCGGTCGACGAGGATCGCGCGCTTCTTCAGCTCCTCGACCGGGACGCGGACCTGGCCGATGCGCGCGCGCAACTCCGGGTCGTCGTAGTAGGAGTCCGGCGTCGGCAGGAACTCCACGCCGCGGGCCCGCATCTCGTCGACCGAGCGCAGGATGTCGTTGGTGGCGATAGCGATGTGCTGGCAGCCGGCCGTGCCGTAGAACTCGAGGTACTCGTCGATCTGCGACTTCTTCTTGCCCGGGGCCGGCTCGTTCAGCGGGAACTTGACCCGGTGGTTGCCGTTGGCGACGACCTTGCTCATGAGCGCCGAGTAGTCGGTGGCGATGTCGTCGCCGACGAACTCGGCCATGTTCACGAAACCCATGACCCGGTTGTAGAAGTCCACCCACTCGTCCATGCGGCCGAGCTCGACGTTGCCGACGCAGTGGTCGACGGCCTGAAAGAGCCGCTTGTCCTGCTGCATGGTCGAGGCGCGGGGGACGTAGCCCGGCAGGTAGATGCCGTCGTAGCGGCTGCGGTCGATGAGCGTGTGCCGGGTCTCGCCGTAGGCGGCGATGGCGGCTGTGCGGATCGTGCCGTACTCGTCGCTGACGTCGTGCGGCTCCTCGAGGATCGTCGCGCCCTGCTCGCGGGCGTGGGCGATGCACCGGTCGACGTCGGGCACCTCGAGGGGCAGGTCGATGACGCCGTCGCCGTGCCGGCGGTGGTGATCGGCGTACGGGCTGGCCGGGTCCACGGCGCCGAGGACGACGAACCTGGCCGAACCGGACTTGAGCACGTAGCCCTTGTGGTCGCGCACGCCGGTTTCCGGGCCGCAGTAACCGACGAGGGTCATGCCGAAGGCGTGCTGGTAGTAGTGCGCGCTCTGGGTGGCGTTGCCGGACACGAACACCACGGCGTCCATGCCGGTGACCGGGAACGGGTCGGTGGACACGTCGTGCTCGACCAGCCCGACCAGCTCGCGCAGGCCCTCGACGGACAGGTCCGCCTCGCGTTCGGCGGCGGTGGGGGACAGCGTGTCGGCGGCGTTCGGCGCGCCGGCGTCGGTGGTCGTCATACACGGCAGCCTGCGCTGATGCGGTTCGGTGTGCAACCGTGCCTGCGTCTGACCGGGCAGAGTGCAGCATTCTGCGGTCGTGATGCCCTCTTGTTTATGCAACTTGTACATGCGTGCTGCTGAGGCCGGCCACGTCCGGCGGATCCGCGTGTGGAGCCCGTGTCCTCCCGGGTCCGCGCGCCTCCCGCCCCTAGATTTGTGTCGATGTCGACCTACGTCGCGGTCTTCGCGCTCGTCCTTGCCTACGTCGCCCTGGTGGCGGCGTACTTCGCGCTGCGGACGCTTGCCAAGCTGCGGCGCGCGACGTCGGTCATCGCCCGCGGCGTCCGGGGCCCGAACGCGCAGGCGTCGCTGGTCGAACTCACCGAGCGCAACTCCGAACGGACCGAGGTCATCGCCGAGGAGATCGCCGACCTGCGCGCGCTGGTGGCCGACAGCATGAAGAGCCGTCCGGCCGGTGCAGCCGCCTCGGCCGAGCGCGAGCAGGGAGCGCTGAAGAACCTCGCGCTCGTGCGCTACGACGCGTTCTCCGAGATGTCCGGGCGCATGTCGTTCTCGCTGGCCCTGCTGGACGAGAAGGGCGACGGCGTCACGATCAGCGCCATCGCCAGCAGCACCGACACCCGCGTCTACGCCAAGGGCGTGAACGAGGGCAAGGGCGAGCACGAGCTCTCACCGGAGGAGCAGCAGGCCGTTGCCTCCGCGCTGGCGCGGCGTCGCGGGCTGCTCGGGCGCAAGGCGTCCTGACGCGGCTCGCGCCGGGCGTCGCTCGATAGGGTCGCGCCCGTGACGACCATCGCGTTCCTCGGGCCGGAGGGGACGTTCGCCCATGCCGCGGTGCGCACGCTGCCCGCCGCCGACGGCGCCGTCCTGCTGCCGATGGGCAACGTGACCCTGGCGATCGACGCCGTGCGGTCGGGCGCGGCCGACGCCGCCGTCGTCCCGCTGGAGAACTCGATCGAGGGCGCCGTCCCGGCGACGCTGGACGAGCTGGCGAACGGTGACGCGCTGGTCATCGCCGACGAGACCTACCTGACCGTGCGCTTCGAGCTGATGGCCCGTCCGGGAGCCGGGCTGGGCGACATCCGCTCGGTGGCGACCCACCCGCACGCCGAGGCGCAGGTGCGGCGCTGGCTGATCTCGACGCTGCCGACGGCGCAGGTCGCGCTCGTCGGGTCGACGGCGGGCGCGGCCCAGGCGGTGGCCGGCGGTGAGTATGACGCCGCCGTCGGCTCGGCCATCGCGGGCGAGCTGTACGGGCTGGATGTGATCGCCTCCGACATAGCCGACAGCGCCGGAGCGGTGACCCGCTTCGTCCTGCTGACCCGCCCATCGCCTCCGCGGCCGGCCACCGGCAACGACCGGACCACGCTCGTCGCCTACCTGCGCGAGGACCACTCCGGTGCGCTGCTCGAGCTGCTGGGCGAGTTCTCCTCGCGCGGGGTGAACCTGACTCGCATCGAGTCGCGGCCGACGAAGGGCCGGATGGGCCAGTACTGCTTCTCGATCGACTGCGAGGGGCACATCGGCGACGAGCGGGTCGGGGACGCGGTGGCGGCACTGCACCGCGTGTGCAGCGACGTCCGCTACCTCGGGTCGTACCCGCGGCGGGACGGGGTGCAGGGCCCGGTGCAGTCGGGGCGGACCGACCGCGACTTCGTCTCGGCCCGCGAGTGGCTCGCCCGGGTGCGATCGGACGGGGTGTCGTGAGCCCGGTGCCGGACACCCGCGTCGAACCGCCGTCCGACGCGGACGAGCGCGCCACCCTCGTCGGGTTCCTGGAGTTCCACCGGGACACGTTCGCGATGAAGTGCGCGGAACTGTCGCCGTCGCAGCTCGCGTCGCGATCTGTCCCGCCGTCGACGATGTCGCTGCTTGGGCTGGCACGGCACCTGTCCGACGTGGAGCGGACGTGGTTCGCCCGGCTGCAGGAGATTCCGTACTCCCCGCGTTTCTCCCTTCCCGACGACATCGATCGCGACTTCGACGGTGCCGCGGCCGCGAACGCGTCGGAGGGTTTCGCCGAATGGCGCACGGCGGTCGCGGAGTCGCGGGAAATCGCCTCGCGGTACGGGCTGACGGACACCTTCGCCCATCGCGGCACGGACGTCTCGTTCCGGTGGCTGCTCGTGCATCTCATCGAGGAGTACGCCCGGCACAACGGGCACGCGGACCTGCTGCGCGAGGCCGTGGACGGCGAGACCGGCGAGTAACACACCGGGCGCATGCCGGGCCGGCTTCTCGGGCCGTTGTGGACGAATTCCGTTTAATCCACAGGCCTTCGCTAGGCCTGAAATTGTCGTACCTAGTTGCGAAAATGGGTGCATGACAGCGGTGGTCGACGCTCCCGTGCTCGCGGGGTTGGACGGCGAGCTGGATGCGTTGTTCGAGTCCGAGCTGAGCGTCCGTTCGGGGTCGGAGCTGGTGGCGATGCTGGCCGGCACGGCGGCGGCGCGAGCCCGATTGGACGCGTTCGAAGTGAGGGTCATCGCCGAGGCGCAACGCCAGCACATCGCCTTCGACCATGGCGCCACCTCGCTACCGGACCTGGTCGCCGGCGTCACCCGCTGCTCCCGCGGCGAGGCCCGGGCCCGGGTCCGCCGCTCGGTCGATCTCGCCCCGCGCACGGCCCTGACCGGTGAAGCGCTGGAGCCGATCCACCCGCACGCCGCCGCCGCGTTCGAGGCCGGGCAGATCAGCGCCGCACACGCCGACGCCATCGTCGACTGCCTCGGCCGCATCCCGCCCACCTGCCCGCTCGAGGACACCGCCGTGGCGGAGCGGTGCCTGGTCGACATCGCCTGCCACGAGGCGCCGCTGGCGGTGCGCCGCGCCGGGCAGGTGCTGCTCGCTCGGCTCGACCCTGACGGCGTAGAACCTCGCGACGAGCGGATCCAGCGGGAGCGCTGCTTCGGACTGCGCGACAACCCCGACGGCACGAAAAGCCCCTACGGCACCCTGACCCCGGAATGGTGCGCGATCTGGCAGCCGGTCCTCGACGCGCTCGCCGCACCCCTATCGGCAGGCGAGGACGGACAGCGCGACGAACGCTCCTACGGTCAGCGCTTGCACGACGCGTTCCTCGAGGCCGGGGAGCGTCTGCTGCGCTCTGGCACCCTGCCCGCCTCCGGTGGGCTGCCGGTCACCATCCTCATCCATACCAAGCCAGGTGACCTCACCCGGCCCGGTGGGTTGGTGCGCACCGGCCACGACGACCTGTTGTCTACCGCTGCCCTGCAGCGACTGGCCGGCGAAGGCGAAATCGTCGAGGTCCGCACCGGCCATCTCGGCGGTATCTGCGACTACGGCCGCACCCGACGCCTCGCCACCCCGGGCCAGCGCAAAGCCCTCGCCGTCCGCGACGGCGGCTGCTGCTTCCCCTCCTGTACCCGCCCCGCCGCCTGGACCGAAGCCCACCACGTCATCCCGTGGGAACAAGACGGCGAAACGAACCTCGACAATCTGTGTTTGCTCTGCGCACACCATCACCGGTCCTTCGAAGCCGCAGGGTGGACGCTCACCATGCCCGGCGGCGTCCCGACCTGGACCCCGCCGGCGAGCGTCGATCCGCAGCGAAAACCCAGGCGCAACTGCGCGCACCACATCGACATCGACTTCACCGCCTGAACATCCCCGCGGTGATCGGTCCTGCCTAGAGGTAGAGCCCGGTGTTGGCGTCGTTGCGCGGCGCGGCCACGGCGTGCAGGTCGCGCTCGCGCAGCAGCATGTACTCCTGCCCGGAGATCTCGACCTCGAAGCGGTCGTCCGGGCTGAACAGGACGCGGTCACCGGTCTCGACAGCACGGACGTGGTTGCCGACAGCCAGCACCTCGCCCCACACGAGACGCTTGGAGACCTGTGCCGTGGCGGGTATGAGGATGCCGCCGGACGACCGGCGTTCGCCCTCGTCGCGCGGTTCGCGCACGAGCACGCGGTCGTGCAGCATCTTGATCGGCAACCGGTCCTGCGACACGGTCCGAGCCTACGGCGACGGTGTGGGCAGCACGTCGCGCACCAGTCCGTCGCTGTCGGCCGCGGTTCCGACGAGCGCACGCGCGCGGTCCTGAGGTACGACGACGCACCTTTGCAACTGGCCGTCCACGAGCAGCGGCATGCGAAGCTCGGAATGGCCGACGTAGGCGAGCGGGCGTTCGACCTCGTCGCCCGTCTCGAGCACGACGCGGCCTGTGCGGAGCCGAACGAGGTCGTACCGGACGCCGCGCCCCTCGCAGCGGTCGAGCACTGCGACCTGCTCGGCCGTCGCGAGCCAGACGGAGTGATCTTCAGTCACCCCCGGGGCGGCGGCGAGAGTCGCAGCGCGCTGGTCGTCCACGACGCGCAGTCCTGCCGCCCACACCGCAGCGAGGCCATGACACGTGACACGGAGAACCACTACTGGCCCGCGTAGCCCCAGGTTCTCGCGCAGCCACGTGATCTTCGACGGGCACGCGTTCGACCCGTACGCCAGCGTGGGCAGTCGCTTGGTGATCTCCGGGGCACCACGCTCTGCGAGCCACTCATCCAGGGTCTGTCCGGACTCGACGCGCCACGCGTCGCCATCGTGGTCGACTCGGTAACCGACCCCGCCCTCATGCACGAACGACATCGCCGGCCGCGCCCCTGGATAGGGCTCCGACGGATACTCCGCGTCGCGAAACAGCGTGCTAGTCCGCGCGAGAAAGGGACTTCAATTGCGCCCGCGGGTCCCACCTATCCGGCGGCGGCTCGATCCCTTCGGAATCCCAGGGCATACCTCGCTCAATCCACTTCTGGCGCCACTGACCGTAGGTGAACCCGCGGTCGTCGTCGGTTACGCCGAACTCGAATCCGCAAGAAGGGCAAATTTCGTACGACGCACCGCCAGACTTCTCAGAGCGGGGTTGCTCCTCCAAGTCGGGGTAGCCGCAAACTGGGCATGTGTATCCGTCACTCACCGCTTCACCCCCGGTTGCTCGTTCCAATAGGTGACGCCCCGGTCCGGCTTGAAGAAGGTTCTTGGCGTCCCGTCTGGGTTGTAAGAGCCGAAGGTATTCGTCTTCGGGTCGTAGACACGGGTTCACCCCGTCATCGATCTTCATGGGCAGGCCGTCTTCTCTCGCCTTCTCGAGGAAGGCGTTCGCTCCACGCGCATACTCGTCCGCATTCGGGTAACCGAAGTCCGCACCGTGATCGCGGAAGTGTTTGCGCAGGGACCTCGGACTGCCCCATCTTGCAGGCGCACCCGACGCGTCTTGTGCAAGGTCGGACTCGGCGGCGGCTTCGCCGGATGTCGCGGCTTCGGGGGCTGCGGCGGCGTCGGAGGTGGCGCCGGCTTCGGCGGCGGTGGCGCTGGCGCCGGTACGGGCGGCCTCGGAACCGTCGCGAGCGGCGCTTTCGACACGGAGGATGCGCAGGCCGGGGACACCGACGACCTCGGCGGAGACAAGGCGGGCGTTGCGCAGCCACTCGACGGCGGACGACACGCCGCGGGCGATCGAGCCTAGAGCGGGGACGGCAGCCACCACCGAACGCACGGCGGACACGAACGAGGACAGGTAGCCGCTGATGCGGCTGGCTGCGACGGCGATGCGGGAGGCCTCGACGGCCTGGGTGGGCGCCTCGGCCACCCCGGCGGTGAAGAACGCCAGCGCCCCGCCGATGACCTCGACGGCGGCGGACTGCGCGGTGAGCTCGACCAGCGCGCTCTCGACGTCGGAGTGGGCCTGGTCGATGTGATGGGCGAGGCCGCGGCACGCGCGGGCCAGGCCGGCGAAGGTGCCGGCCAGGTCGTGCAGATGGTTCTGCATCCCGGCGAGCACGACCTCGGCGTCGTAGACCTCCGGCGCGTGCTGCTCGGCGATCCGACCCCAGATGGGGTCGATGGCCCGCGCGGCCGCACGCAGGGAAGCGGCGGCGGCGTCCCAGGCGCCGGCCGCGTCGTGCAGCCGGTCCTGGTGGCCGTCCGGCCACAGGTACCCCACGGCGTGCTCGACCAGCGACCAGCCGAACGGTGCCGAACCCGAACCGCCCGCCGCCGACGGAACGCCCCCGAGACGGAACGACCCGTCGAGCGCGTGCATCCGCTGGTCGGACGGCATCGTCGCGCCGGGCGTCGAGGCCGCGTCGGCCCGCTCGTGGTTCAGCCCCGTCCGCTCCAGCAGACACACGACGTTGTGGAGCGCGTTGTCCAGATCCGCGCCGGCCGACAGAGCGGCACCGACCGCGTCGTCGTAGTCACCGGCCCACGCCACGCCGCCCTCGTCCGAGCCCGCCATCGCTCCGCAACCACCGAGCCGGGCCACCAGCGTGTCCAACGCCCCGGACACGACATCGTGCACCCCGTAGGACAGCGACTGCGCGCAGTCGAAGAAGGCATCCGGCTCGACGACGACCGTGCTCACGGCGACCACATCGCCGCGTTCGCCTGCAATGCCGCCGCGTAGTTCGCGCGCGCCGTCGCCACCGCCGACCGCAGCGCGACCAGGGCATCCCGCGTGTCGGCCTCGCCCGTCGCCCACGTGACGTGCGCCTGCTGGTGCTCGACCGCGGCCCGTCCCGTCCAGACGACGCCCAAGCGGCGCATGCGCGACTCCACGTCGTCGCGCACTCCCTCCAGCGCCTGCTCGAACGCGGCCAACCGTCCGACGAGCATGTCGAGTTGTTCGAGGTCGACGGCGTAACCGGTCACGACGCGATCCGGTGGAAGCCGGTGGTCGAGTCCTGCTCGCTGACCTCGTACGCGGCGGCCGCGGAACCGATGGCTGTGGCGAGCTCGTCCAGTCCGGCGAGCATCGTGCGCACGCCGGACAGCCACTCGTCGAAGCCGGCCTGCAGCGCGCCGGCCGCCCGCCCGCGCCAGGACCGGCCCAGGACGTCGGCCGCCGAGGACTGCAGCCGGGACAGCTCCGTCCACCCGTGCGAGGCGGCGTCCGCCACCCGCGCCTGCGCCGCGAACAGCTCGACCGGATCGGTCCGGAATCCCGACATATCGACCACCTCCTCGGCTCGGACCCACCGTAGGGAGATCGCGGCACCGCCCGCTCGGGCAGATGCGCTGCCTGTGGACAAGTCGCCACCGGCGCGTCGATAACCTTGACGTCGTGATCGACCTCAAGCTCGTCCGCGACGACCCGGACACCGTCCGTGCCTCGCAACGCCTCCGCGGCGCCGACCCGAACCTCGTCGACGCCCTGCTGGCCGCCGACGACGCCCGGCGGGCCGCGGTGTCGCGCGCCGACTCGCTGCGCGGTGAACAGAAGACGTTGAGCAAGCAGGTCGGCAAGGCGAACCCGGACGAGCGGCCCCAGCTGCTCGCCCACGCCAAGCAGCTCGCCAACGACGTCAAGGCGGCCGAGGCCGACCAGGCCGAGGCCGACGCCGCGCTGCAGCAGGCACAGCTCGCGCTCGCCAACGTCGTCGAGGCCGGCGTTCCGGCCGGCGGCGAGGACGACTTCGTAACGCTCGAGCACGTCGGCACGCCGCCCGAGGTCGAGAACCCGAAGGACCACGTCGAGCTCGGGGCCGCGCTCAAGGCGATCGACACCGACCGCGGGGCCAAGGTGTCGGGCGCCCGCTTCTACTTCCTCACCGGCGTCGGCGCGCAGCTGGAGTTCGCCCTGGTCAACCTGGCGATGCAGCAGGCCACCGAGGCCGGGTTCACCCCGATCATCGCGCCGGCGCTCGTGAAACCGGAGATCATGCAGGGCACCGGCTTCCTGGGCTCGCACGCGCCCGAGGTGTACCGCTTGGCCGAGGACGACCTTTACCTCGTCGGCACGTCCGAGGTCGCCCTGGCCGGTTACCACTCCGGCGAGATCCTCGACCCGGCGTCGCTGCCACTGCGCTACGCCGGGTTCTCGTCCTGCTTCCGCCGCGAGGCCGGCTCCTACGGCAAGGACACCCGCGGCATCATCCGCGTGCACTGGTTCGACAAGGTCGAGATGTTCTCCTACGTCCCGGTCGAGGACGCGCAGGACGAGCACCGTCGCCTGCTCGCCTGGGAGCGTGCGTTCCTCGACAAGCTCGAGCTGGCGTACCGGGTCATCGACATCGCCGCCGGCGATCTCGGCAGCAGCGCCGCGCGGAAGTTCGACATCGAGGCGTGGTTCCCGTCGCAGGGCGCCTACCGCGAGCTGACCTCGACGTCGAACTGCACGACCTTCCAGAGCCGCCGCCTGAACATCCGCACCCGCGGCCAGCACGGCAACGTGCCGGTGGCGACGCTCAACGGGACGCTGTGCGCGGCCGCCCGCACCATCGCCTGCCTGCTGGATCACCACCAGCAGCCGGACGGGTCGGTCTACGTGCCCGAGGCGCTGCGGCCGTGGCTCGGCGGCCGCGAACTGCTGACCGCGCCGTGAGCGAACCCGCCGGCACGACGGCGGCCGCCACCTCGGCCCGGGTCCGGCTGGTGGCCACCGATCTCGACGGGACCCTGCTGCGCAGCGACGGCACGGTGTCCGACCGCACCCGCGAGGCCCTCGCCGCCGCGACCGCCGCCGGGCTGGTCGTCGCCTTTGTCACCGGCCGTCCCCCACGGTGGCTGGACGACGTCATCGACGAGACGGGCCACATCGGCATCGCCGTCGGCGCCAACGGGGCGGTGCTCTACGACATGGCCGACCAGCGCCTCATCCGCGTCCACGACATGGAACCCGAGCTGATGCGTGACGTCGCGGGTCGGTTGCGCAACGCCTTCCCGCGCATCACCTTCGCCGTCGAGTACGGCCACGCCTTCACCGCCGAGCCCGAGTACACGCACGACTGGCAGATCAACCCGCGCCTGGACCGGCACGGCAACCCGATCCCCGAGCCCCTGCTCGGCGATCTCGCCACCATCACTGCGGCGCCCGGCATCAAGCTGCTGGCGAAGGACCGCGGCGCCGACGCCGACCGGCTCATGGCGGAGGCCCAGCAGGTGGTGGGCGAGCTGGTGAGCATCACCCGCTCGTCGTCCTACGGGCTGCTCGAGATCGCGCCGCTCGGCGTCACCAAAGCGACCGGGTTGGCTGAGCTGGCGGCGATGCACGACGTCGACCGCAACGAGGTGCTCGCGATCGGTGACATGCCCAACGACGTGCCGATGCTCGAGTGGGCGGGCCACTCCTACGCCGTCGGCAACGCGCACGCCTCGGCGCGCAACGCGGCGCGCGCGGTGGTCGGACGCAACGACGACGACGCCGTCGCTGCGCTCATCGAGGGTCTGCTCGGCTAGTCCGCTGGCGGGGTCAGCGCGGCCCGGTGGATCTTGCCGCTCGTGGTCTTGGGCAGCTCGTCGACGAACCAGATGCGCCGCGGGTACTTGTACGGCGCCGTCTCGGCCCGGACGTGCGCCTGCAGCTGCGCGACCAGCTCTGCGCCCGGCGACACCCCGTCCTGCACGACCACGGCGGCTCCGACCACCTGCCCGCGCGCCTCGTCGGGCACGCCCAGCACGGCGCACTCACGCACCGCCGGGTGGGACTGCAGCGTCGACTCGACCTCGGCCGGTCCGATGCGGTAGCCGGAGCTGATGATCACGTCATCGGCGCGCGAGACGAAGAACAGCCACCCGTCCTCGTCCTGGCGCACATGGTCACCGGTGTGCCACCAGCCGGCCGGGGCGGGCTCGCCGTCGTAACCGAGGAAGAAGGTGGGGACGGTGTCGGGGTCGACGCACAGCTCGCCGTCGTCGATGCGCACCGCGACGCCGGGCAGCGGGCGGCCCATCGAACCCGGCGGCGCCGACTCGCCCGGCCGCACGCCGGTGACCTGACCGGTCTCGGTCTGCCCGTAGCCGTCGGAGATCTCGAGTCCCGTCTGGTCCCGCCACGCCTCGAATGCCGGAACGCCCAGCGCCTCGCCGGCGGTGACGGCCCGGCGCAGGCTCGGCAGTGACCCGATCGGCCCGGACGCCGCGATCAGCCGGAACTCCGTCGGTGCCATGCACAGCACGTTCACGCCCTCGTCGCGGACCGTCGCCAGCCGCTCGGCCGGGTCGAAGCGCCGGTCCTGCAGCAGGGCCGCGGCGCCACCCGACCACGGCGCGATGAAGGTGTTGCGCGCCGACTTCGACCAGCCCGGCGCGGCCGTCGACCACACCAGCTCACCTGGTTGCGCCGCCATCCACTCGGTCGCCTGCAGCTGCTGCCCGACGACGTAGCGTTGGCCGTGCGTCACCAGCTTCGGCTCGCCGCTCGTGCCGGAGGTGAACAGCACGAAGGCCGGATCGAGCGGCCCCAGCTCGGCGAAGTCCGGCGACGCAGTACCCGCCCACAGCGACTCGTCCGGGACGTCCAGCACCGGGCACGACGGCTCGGCACCGTCGAGTGCCTCGCGGTTACGGCGGTCGCACACGACCAACCCGGGCGAGGCCCGGCGCAACCGCAGGGCGATGTCCTTGGCCCGCAGCTGCTCGCTGCACGGCAGCACCGGCGCGCCGAGCCACAGCCCCGCGAGGATCGTCAGGACGTACTCGATGCGGCTGCCGACGAGGGTCAGCACCACCGTGCCCCGACGCGCGCCGTGCTGCTCGAAGGTCATGGCCAGGGCGCCGGCGGCGCGCAGCAGCTCGCCGAAGGTCCACTCCGTACGGGTGCCGTCGGCGTCCAGCGTGACGATCGCCCGCTCGCCCGCGGGCCGGCCGGCGACGACGTCGCGGACGAAGTTCACGCGGTCGTCAGAGGTACTGGCCGGTGCCCCGGCCACCCTCGTCCTCGCCCCGCGGACCACCCATGCCGGGCGGGACGATGAGCTGGCCACCGGGCCCGACCACGATGCCCTGCCCGTCACCGTGACCGTGTCCGCCGGGCAGCGCGCGACGGCGCATCTCCTCCAGCTGCGCGCGGGCGGCGACCTGCTGGGCGTAGAGCGCGGTCTGGATGCCGTGGAACAGCCCCTCGAGCCATCCCACCAGCTGGGCCTGCGCGATCCGCAACTCCGCCTCGGACGGGGTGTCGCCGCCGAAGGGCAGGGTCAGCCGGTCCAGCTCCTCGCGCAGGTCCGCTGACAGCCCGGCCTCGAGCTCGCGGATGGACGACTCGTGGATCTCGCGCAGGCGACGGCGGCCGGCCTCGTCCAGCGGTGCGGCCCGGACCTCCTCCAGCAGCTGCTTGATCATCGTGCCGATCCGCATGACCTTGGCCGGCTGTTCCACCTGACTGGCGATCTCCTCGGCGTCGCGGCCGTCGGCCGCCTCCACCTCCGCGTCGCTCACGTCGGCGGGCAGGTCCTCGGGGCCGGTTTGATCGCTCACCCGTCCAGTCTGCCCCGGCGCCGGAAAGCACCGCCAACCGAGCCCGCCGGCAACGAACCCGGCGCCCTAACCGACGCGCAAGAGGATCTTGCCGATGTGCCCGCTCTCCTCCATCGCGCGGTGGGCGTCGCCCACCTGGTCCAGCGGCAGCACCGAGTCGACGATCGGGCGCACCTGTCCGGCCTCGATCATCGGCCACACCGCGTGCAGGGTCTCGGCGACGATGTCGGCCTTCTGCGCCGGCGGCCGCCCCCGCAGGCCGGCGGCGTAGACGGTCGCGCGCTTGCCGAGCAGCGCACCGATGTTGAGCTCGCCCTTGACGCCGCCCTGCATTCCCAGGATCACCAGCCGACCGCCGGTCGCGAGGGACGCGACGTTGCGACCGAGGTAGGACGCACCCATGTTGTCGAGCACGACGTCGACGCCGATCCCGTCGGTCTCGGCGGCCACCCGCTCGACGAAGTCCTCGTCGCGGTAATTGATCAATACGTCGGCGCCGAGTTCCCGGCAGAAGTCCAGCTTGCGTTGCGAGCCGGCCGTGACGAACACCTGCGCGCCGCGGCCGTGGGCGAGCTGCACCGCCATCGTCCCGATGCCGCTCGACCCGCCGTGGACGAGCAGCTTCTCGCCCGGCTGCAGGCGACCCGCGATCGGGCCGAACACCATCGACCACACCGTGCAGGTGACCTCCGGCAGCGCGGCCGCCTCGACGAGATCGACGCCGGACGGCACGGCCATGAGCTGGCCCACCGGCACCGCGACCTGCTCGGCGTACCCGCCGCCGGACAGCAGCGCACACACCCGGTCGCCGACGCTCCAGCCCGCGACGGCATCGCCGATCGCGGCGATCGTGCCCGAGCACTCCATGCCGAGGTACTCCGACGCCCCCGCGGGTGGCGGGTAGTTGCCCTGCCGCTGCAGCAGGTCGGCGCGGTTCAGGCCCGCGGCCGCCACCTGGACAATCACCTCGTCCGGCTTCGGCGTGGGATCGGGGACCTCCTGCACGGCCAGGTTCTCGGGTCCGCCGGGCTCGGTGACGACGACAGCACGCATGAACCCGACCGTACTGTCCGCCCCGTCCTGGCCCGGCTGCGACCGGGCGGTCTGGGATCCCAGACGGCGGGACGTGCCGTTGGCCGGTGCGCGGACGCGCGCGGCACAGTGACGGCATGAGTGTCGACACCGAGGTACAGCCGCGCATCGCCGTCGGGATCGGGCCGCTGACCGAGCGCGAGGTCGTCTCCGTCGCACGGGACGGGGCCGGTGTGGTCCTGACCGACGAGGCGGTGGCGGCGATCGCCACGACCCGGTCGGTGGTGGAGGGGTTGGCCGACGACGTCGAGCCGCACTACGGCATCTCGACGGGCTTCGGCGCCCTGGCCACCAAGCACATCCCGCCGCACCAGCGCACGGCGCTGCAACGTTCGCTCATCCGCTCGCACGCCGCCGGCAGCGGCCCCGAGGTCGAGCGGGAGGTCGTCCGCGCCCTGATGCTGCTGCGCCTGTCCACCCTCGCCACCGGGCGCACCGGCATCCGTCCCGAGACCGCGCAGACGCTCGCGGCCCTGCTCGACGCCGGTATCACCCCGGTCGTGCACGAGTACGGCTCGCTCGGCTGCTCCGGCGATCTCGCCCCGCTGTCCCACGTCGCGCTGGCCCTGCTGGGCGAGGGAACGGTGCGCGACGCCGGCGGCCGCGCGCTGCCGGCGGCCGAGGCGCTCGCCGGGCTGGGCCTCGCACCGCTCGTGCTGGCCGAGAAGGAGGGCCTGGCCCTCATCAACGGCACCGACGGCATGCTCGGTCACCTGCTGCTCGCCTGCGCCGACCTCGAGCTGTTGTTCCGGACGGCCGACATCACCGCCGCCATGAGCGTCGAGGCCATGCTGGGCACCTCGCGGGTGTTCGCCGCGGATCTGCAGGCCTTGCGTCCCCAACCGGGCCAGGCGCTCGCCGCCGCAAACATGCGGGCGCTGCTCGCGGACTCGCCGATCATCGCCAGCCACGCCGGGCCGGACTGCGTGTACGTCCAGGACGCCTACTCGATGCGCTGCGCGCCGCAGGTGGCCGGCGCCGCTCGCGACACCCTCGCCCACGCCCGCTTCGTCGCCGGCAACGAGCTCGCCGCGGCCGTCGACAACCCCGTCGTCACCCCGGACGGCCGGGTCGAGTCGAACGGCAACTTCCACGGGGCACCGGTGGCCTACGTGCTGGACTTCCTCGCCATCCCGGCGGCGGACCTGGCCAGCATCAGCGAGCGGCGCACCGACCGCATGCTCGACGCCTCGCGCTCCCGCGGCCTGCCGCCGTTCCTCGCCGCCGACCCCGGTGTCGACTCCGGGCACATGATCGCCCAGTACACGCAGGCGGCCCTGGTGTCGGAACTCAAGCGCCTCGCCGTCCCGGCCAGCGTCGACTCGATCCCGTCCAGCGCCATGCAGGAGGACCACGTGTCGATGGGGTGGTCGGCGGCGCGCAAGCTGCGCCGGTCGGTGGACGCGCTGACCCGCGTGCTCGCGATCGAGCTGTTGACGGCGGCGCGGGCGCTGGACATGCGCGCTCCGCTGCTGCCGGGTCCGGCGACGGGGGCGGTGGTGGCTGCGTTACGGGCCGACGTCCCACCGCCGGGTCCGGACCGCTACCTCGCGCCGGAGATCGAGAGCGCCGTCGCATTGGTGGCGAGCGGCGGTGCCGTGCGGGCGGCGGAGTCAGCCCTCGCCGAACCGCTCGGTTGAACCCGTGTACCGGATGGTTCACATGTACCATTCGGTTCAACTGATCGGTTCAGCTGGCTAGTGTCCGGCGCAGGAAATCGACCTGTTCGAGCACGGACTTCCCGAACGTCTCGTCCACGTAGATGTCGAAGTGCCCGACGGGGAACGACATGACTTCGCTGTGCCGCAAGCGTTCGGCCGTCCGGTACACCGCCTTGACCGGCGCGATGTTGTCGTGCTCGGCGACCACGACCAGCGCCGGACAGGTGACCCGGTCGGCGTACCGGATCGGCCGGTTGAGCCCGATGCGCAGGATGCCGCGGGCGCACATCTCGTTGCGGAACGTCGGGCCCATGATGTTGCGGTAACCGGCCTCGGCGCCCGGGGCGGCGATCACGGCCCGCGATTCCGGCGGCCCCACGATCGGCACCATGAGGGGCTGCTGCCGGCGCAGCATGCGGGCCGCGTCGCGCAGCCCGTCCCGGGTCAGCGACAGCACCTTGCCGCTGCCGCTGGTGCCCTGCACCGCGAACAGCGCTGCGAGGCCGTCCATCGCGGGGCCCTGGCTGATGACCGCCGCCACCCGCTGGTCCTTGGCCGCGACGGCGATCACGTGACCGCCGGAGTACGAGCTTCCCCAGACCGCGATGCGCGAGGGGTCGACGCCGCGCCGGGCGCGGGCGTAGGCGATTGCGGCGTGGTAGTCCTCGCGATGCCGCCGGTGGTTGACGTCCTGCCGCGGTTCACCGTCGGAGGTGCCGAAACCGCGGTAGTCGAAGACGAGAACGTCGGCGCCCGACGCGGCGAATTGCTCGGCGAACGGCAACAGTCCCGCATCGCGGGTCGCGCCGAAGCCGTGGGCCATGACGACGCACGGACGCCCGCGGGTGGTCGTCCACTCGTCGTTGAGCGCGCGCAGGTACCACCCCTCGCACCGCGTGCCGTGACTGTCGAAGCCCACCGTCTCCACGTGCCCCGCCCCTCGCCCGATTCGCCCGGACCGCGTCGCCCGCCCGTCGTTGCCGACCGGCCGTCACGGGCGCTCGTCGTTATCGCTTCGTGACACGGTGCCCTCCCGGTTCCCCTCGCGCAAGGCGCCGGTCACGTGGGGCAGCAGCGCTGCGTCGTTCGGCAGCCACCGCACCGTCCCCAGGTCGGCGGCGCCCAGCCAGCGCAGCTCGTCGTGGTCGTCACCCGTGCGCGGCGGATCCGCGCATGCCGCCGCGTGCAGCACGAGCTCGATCGCCCCGTCTGACGCCGTGCCGAGCAGCCTGCCGACGGTGACCTCGACCCGCAGCTCCTCGCGGCACTCGCGGACCAGGGCGGCCACGTCCGTCTCGCCGTCCTCGACCTTCCCGCCGGGGAACTCCCACCCGCCGGCGAGCGCGGGTGGCCGGGCGCGGCGGGCGGCGAGTACTTCCCATCCGACGTCCGGGCTCGCGCGCAGGAGCGCGGCCGCAATGACGCGGAGCGGCACGGCAGGGTCAGGAGTACAGCTCGGTGAGATGGCGCGAGTAGTCCCGGGCAGCGGTGTCGGTGTTCATCTCGGCCATCCATTCGGCGAGCGTGCCGGGGTCGATCTCGGTCTCGGGGACGGCGAAGACCTGCACCGCGTCGGGCCACTGGTCGAAGAAACCCTCGTCGAACAGCTGCCCGAGCGCCGTCACGATGGCCTCCCACACCATGTAACGGAAGGTCTCGTAGTCGTCGTCGCCGGCCTGCCCGCTGCTGACCTGGTCGCCGACGCGCTGGGCCTCCGCCGTCGCGGCCGCGAGGTCGTCCGGCTGGCCCTGCTCGATCAGGCCGACGGTGGTGAGGTCCCACTCGCCGGGCGACCACAGGAAGTACGAGCGCAGCTCGGGACGGGGACCGCTCTGCTGCTCCCAGTGGGCCCGGGTGTCGGCGGCGGCGACGATCGACTGGGCGTCGGCGTCGGTGTAGGCGCCGAGCGCGACCACCGACTCCGGCGGCAATTGCTCGACCAGCCGCGAGATAGCCGCGCGCAGCTGCGGCTTGAGCGTCACGACGAAGCCGGATACCCACGAGTCGAGTTCCACGGTCACGGTCTGCCTCCGAAGATCGTGCGGCCCGCGTTTCGCAGCGCCGCGATGACGGCGTCCCGGCCGCCCGGTTCGGCCGCCCGGAGCGCGTCGCGCACCGCCTCGGCGTTGGCCAGCGAGTGCCCGCGGTTGGGCGCCCAGATCAGATTGTCCCGGCCGGTGTACCAGTCCAGACCGTTGCGCTCGAGGATCTGCTTGGACTCGTTCGCGACGTCACGGATGGGTCCAGGCGGGCCCTCCTTGAACACGATGTGGTGCCCGTGCGGGCGCACCATGTCCGGTGGCCGGGCGCCGTGGTAATCCTCGGTCACCCTCGACCAGTTGGGCTCGGTGCCGTGCAGCTTGTCGAACGCGCGCCGCGCCTCGGCCGTGTCGGCGGTGCGGGGCAGGCCGCTCTCGTTGCGGATCGGGACCCGGCGTCGGGCGGCCGCGCCGACGTCCTTGCCGCCGCTGCGCGCACCGGACTTGGCGGCCGACTTCGCGCTCGCGCGCTCGAGGTCGGACTCCGCGTTGTGCAGGGTGGCGTTGCCCGCGTCGCGGGCCCCGCTGCGAGCGGCGGCATCCGCGCCGTCGCGTGCCGCGGCGCGCGCGGCGTCCCCTCCGGCCGCGCCCTCGGCGTCGCGCAGCACCGACTTCGCCGCCTTGGCGATGATCCCCTCGGCGACCTTCTCGCCCTCGCGGGCCGCTGCCCCGCCTCCGGCCACGGGTCAGCCCACCGCGGCGGGACCGGTGCCGATAGGGCACGAAACGGACGTTGTGCGCACCCTGTCAACCTAGGGCGGGTACGCCGCGATCGGTACCGGTGGCCACGCGATGTTCGCGGTTCGTCATCGGCTCAGGGCGCGCGGGAGCCCCGGTCGCGCTCCTGGGCCACCACGGCGTCCAGGTCCTTGAGGCGGTCGAGCCCGCGCAGCGGTTGGGCCATGCGGTGGTTGCCCTGCAGCGCCGTGCGGTTCCGCTCGAGGAAGGCCCAGTACCCGGCGGTGAACGGGCAGGCGTCGTCGCCGACACGCTTCTTCGGGTCGTACCGGCACCCGCCGCAGTAGTCGCTCATCCGGTCGATGTACGCGCCGCCGCCGGCGTAGGGCTTGGTCGCCATCACCCCGCCGTCGGCGTACTGCGACATGCCCACCACGTTCGGCACCATCACCCAGTCGTAGCCGTCGACGAAGCTGCGGTGGAACCAGTCGGTGACCTGCGTCGGGCGCCACCCGCGCTGCATGGCGTAGTTGCCGAGCACCATCAGCCGCGGGATGTGGTGCACCCAACCGTGCCGGGCCAGGTCGCGCAGCACGCCGGACAGGCAGGCGGCGTCCACCTTCTCGTGGTCGAGCTCGTCGAACCACTTCGGCAGGCCCCCGGTCGCGCGGAGCTCGTTGCGGCGGCGGTACGAGCGCGGCTGCTGCCAGTACAGGTGCCAGACGTAGTCGCGCCAGCCGATCACCTGCCGGACGAACCCCTCGACGGACGCGATCGGTGCGTTGCCGTCGCGGTGGGCCTGCTCGGCGGCGCGCGCCACCTCGACGGGGTCCAGCAGGCCGAGGTTCATCGGCGCCGACAGCAGCGAGTGCGACATCCACGCGTCCGCCGACAGCATGGCGTCCTCGTGCGCGCCGAAAGTCGGCAACCGGTGCTCGATGAAGTCGCGCAGCGCGTGCCGGGCCTCGGTGCGGGTGGCGGCGAAGCGGCGGGGGCCGTCCTCGCCGACGAAGCTGACGTCGCCGTCGCGCTCCCAGCGGTCGAGGTCGTGGCGAACCTCGTCGTCGATCTCGTCCTCGTCCGGCCACCACGGCTCGTCCACGCCGAGGGTGGGTTGTTTCGGCGGCGGCTCGCGGTTCTCGGCGTCGAAGTTCCACCGCCCGCCGACCGGATCGGTGCCGTCCATCAGCACGTCCAGCCGGCGTCGCGCGTCGCGGTAGAAGTCCTCCATCAGCAACCGCTTGCGTCCGCGCCCGCCGGCCCAGGCAGCGAAGTCCTCCAGCGAGGTCGCGTACCCGCGTGGCGGCAGCACCTCGACGCCGTCGCGTGCCTCGACGTAGTCGAGTGCCCGGTGCGTGGTGGGGTGGCAGACGGACAGCGGCTCGTCGAGCTTCGCGAGCGCCTCGCCGTAGGTGTCGGCGCGGACGTAGCGGCACTGCGACCCGAGCTCGGCGGCCCGGTGCCGCATCGCCGACAGGATCAGGTGCGCCTTCTGGCGGTGGAAGCGCCGGCGCGCGAACACGGCGCGCGACTCGACGAGCAGCACCGGCTGGTCGGCGTCGTCGAGGAAGTGCCGGCCCAGTTGGTCCCCGAAGATCCAGCGGCGTTCGCTCACGCCGTGCTGGCCGTACGGTTCGCTCGCACGCTCGCTCACGGGGTCAGCGTTCCCCGGCGGCGCGACCACAACCTTTCGGGGCGGTAATCGGCGGGCGGCGTCTCGACCTCGGCGATCCCGGGTAGACCGGACATGTGACATGTTCCCGGCTCGTCCGATGATGCCCTCGGCATCGGTGTCGCTCGGCTGCGTCTTCTCCGAGGTCGCTCGGTCCCGTAGCTGGCTGCGCGAGCGGATGGGCGGCTGGGCGCGCCTGCCCGAGGAGCTCACCGACCTCACCGACGATGCCTTGTTGATCGTGTCCGAGCTGGTGACCAACGCCATCACGGCCGGCAGCGCGACGGTGGAGCTCAGTCTCGAACTCTCCGCGGACTGCTTGCTGCTGCGGGTGCACGATCAGGCGCCGGGACTGCCCGCGATGGGCGCCCCGGCTCCCGATGCGATCGGTGGCCGGGGCCTGTCCATCGTCGACGCGCTGTCGACCGAGTGGGGCGTGCAGCAGGCCGACCCTGGCAAGACGACCTGGGCTGCGCTGGCCCGCTGAAGCTCTAGCGCGAGGCGCGGCGGCCGGAGCTGAACCCGGCCGCGCTGTGCGTGCTCGGCCGCGCCGGCGGCGTGCCCTCGGCCGGGCGTCCGCGTCCGGAGCCCCCGCGGGACGACTGGCCACGCGACGCGGCCTGACCTCGCGAGGCCTGGCCGCGGGAACCCTGTCCCCGCGCAGCCTGGCCGCGGGAGGCACCCTGACCGCGCGACGAACGGGCGCGCGGCGGACGGGCGGTGCCGCCGGCGTTGGCGCTGTGTTCGGGCGCGACGACCACAGGGCGCGGCGTCCGGGCGACGGGCTCACCGAGATCGAGGCCCTCGATGGCGTTGACCACGGTGGCCTGCACGCCGGCGGCCCGGGTCAGGCGGTGCACCTCACCCATCTGGTCGGGCGTGGCCAGGGTGACGACGGTTCCGGTGTTCCCGGCGCGCGCGGTGCGGCCGGAACGGTGGACGTAGGCCTTGTGGTCGGCCGGCGGGTCGGCGTGGATGACGAGGGCGACGTCGTCGACGTGGATGCCGCGTGCGGCGATGTCGGTGGCCACCAAGGTCGACACCCGGCCGGCGTGGAAGGCGTCGAGATTGCGGGTGCGGGCGTTCTGACTGAGGTTGCCGTGCAGCTCGACGGCGTCGCTGCCGGCTGCGTTCAGCT
Organism: uncultured Actinomycetota bacterium; assembly: GCA_963787985.1. GTDB lineage: Bacteria > Actinomycetota > Actinomycetes > Mycobacteriales > Jatrophihabitantaceae > Jatrophihabitans. The sequence goes on from CAWBEL010000001.1 coordinate 1,169,730, forward strand.
TGCGGGTGAGGTTCTTCGCCGTGTGCTTGGTGCGGGTGAACACGACGGTGCGGCCCGGGGTCAGGGTGAGGTCCATCAGGACGTTCATCCGGTCCTCACGGGCGATCCGCAGCACGTGGTGAGCCGTGTCCGCCGACGGGGCCTGCGACTCCTCGGCGTCGTGGGTCGCGGGGTTGGACAGGAACTGGCGGGCGACGGCGTCCACGGCACGGTCCAGGGTCGCCGAGAACAGCAGTCGCTGCCCGTCCTTCGGCGTCATGGCGAGCAGCTTGCGGACGGTCGGCAGGAAGCCGAGGTCGGCCATGTGGTCGGCCTCGTCCAGCACGGTGATCTCGATGCGCCCGAGCGAGCAGTGGCCCTGGTTGATCAGGTCGGCGAGCCGTCCGGGGCAGGCGATGAGGATGTCGACGCCACGGGCGATCGCCCGCACCTGCGGGTCCTGGCCCACGCCGCCGAAGACGGTCTGGCTGGTGAGGCCGGTCGCAGCCGCCAGCGGGCGCAGCACCTCGTTGATCTGGGCGGCGAGCTCACGGGTCGGGGCGAGGACGAGGGCCCGCGGCGCGCCGCGGCGCGCGCGCTCGCCCTTGGCCAGGCGCGTCACGACCGGCAGCAGGAAGGCGAGGGTCTTGCCGGAGCCGGTGCGGCCGCGGCCGAGGACGTCACGGCCGCCCATCGCGTCCGGAACGGTGGCCTCTTGGATGGGAGTGGGAGTCACGATGCTCAGCGAGCCGAGCAGCTGGTCGAGGTCGGCGGGCACGCCGAGATCGGAAAATGTGGTCACGGATGGAATCACTTCTGTGCGGATGGTCCCGCCGACAACCGGGAACTCCGAGAGCTTCGGACCGATTTCGCGCGGAGCAGGTGCTACGTGCTTCGACGCGCGGACAACTCGCGGCGGGAGCTCGACAAGTTGATGAGTCCACTCTACGGCATGGCGTCGTGGCCACCGGCGTCCGGGCGGTTGCGTCCCAGGCGGAGTAGCGTCCGCAGCAGCCCCAGGGGGTACGTCGCACACCGGTCATTCACGGCCGTCTCGGTTCCTGGGGGCACCAGCGACTGGTCGCCACGCGACCGGATCGGGGCCCGCATGGGCTTCCGCACAGCGCCGCACACGACCACCGACGCCGGCCGTTTCGCGGTCCGTCGGCTGGACCGCCCGCACCTCACCGTCCGCCCGGTGGACGGGGGCTGGTGGCCGGGCACGCGGGACCTGCGCACCGAGGTGTGTGCACTCGTCGTGGACGCCGCCCGCGCCGGGTTCACCGTCGGACGCATCGAGTACTTCGCCGACGCATGGCTGCCGTCGCGCACGAAGCGGCTCACGGTGGCGGGCACCCGGATCAGGTTCGACGCGCTGCCCGACCACGAGCCGGACATGATCACCCTCGTGACGGGTGCCGGCTGGGACCGCATCCGCATCGTCGTGGTGCCGCCCCAGACGCCGGGGAACGTCGCGACCTGCGCGCTCGAGCTCGCCGCCGCGGACGGCCGCGCCGACGGCAGCGGGATGCAGGTGCTCGAGGAGGCCTACGCCCGAGCGGACCCGAACGCGGCGAAGCGCTGACCCGGCCGCAGGATGGCCGGGCCCGGACACACGACGACCCGGGCAGCTCGCGCTGCCCGGGTCGAGGTGTGTTTGGTGCGAAACTCAGACGGCGCGCACGTTCTCGGCCTGCGGACCCTTCGGGCCCTGCGTGGTGTCGAACTCGACGCGCTGGTTGTCGTCGAGGCTCTTGTAGCCGTCGCCGACGATCGCCGAGAAGTGGACGAAGACGTCCTTGCTGCCGTCGTCAGGGGCGATGAAGCCGAAGCCCTTTTCGCCGTTGAACCACTTGACGGTGCCTTGTGCCATGGATCTGTTCCTTCCGGGAACCGGACCACGTGCACTGTGCACGTGTGTCCTGGTTGAGGCGACAGGGCGGCTCGGAAGGTACCGGCCGGCGACAGACGCAACTTCAACAAATTCTGCGAACGCGTGGCGCGCCGGTGGAGAAACTGCTGACAACCAACGTAAGAGTATCAGGCCGCGTCCCCGACGCCTATTACCCGGTCGTCAGCCCTTCAGACGCGGGAGTCAGCGACCCGCGCCGCCCGCAGCGGGGCACCCAGTCCGTGCAGGTAGCGCAGCGCCGCGACGTAGGAGCCGAACAGGCTGGTCTCGGCGTAGGAGATGCCGTGGTGCTCGCAGTACTCGCGCACCAGGCGCTGGGCCCGGCGCAGGTTTCCCCGCGGCATGCTCGGGAACAGGTGGTGCTCGATCTGGTAGTTCAGGCCGCCGAGGAGCTCATCGACGAACCAGCCGCCGCGGACGTTGCGTGAGGTGAGCACCTGCCGGCGCAGGTAGTCGACCTTCTCGTCCGCCGCGATGACCAGCATGCCCTTGTGGTTCGGGGCGAACGAGCAGCCCATGTACACGCCGAAGACGGCCTGGTGGACAGCGATGAAGGCCACCGCGTGCCCGAACGGCAGGATCGCGAACAGCACGCCGAAGTAAACGGCGAGGTTGAAGGTGAGCAGCGCGATCTCGGTACGCCGCAGCCGGGCCGACTTGGCCTGCCACAGGTAGGCGATGCTGGAGACGTGCAGGTTGATGCCCTCCAGCGTCAGCAGCGGGAAGAACAGCTTGGCCTGGTGCCGGGTGATCGCCTTGGCGATCGGCCCGCGCCGAGCCGCGGCGTGGGTGGTGGTGAAGGCCAGCACGCCCTCGCCGATGTCGGGGTCGTGATCCTCCTTGTTCGGGTTGGCGTGGTGCCGGTTGTGCTTGTCGACCCACCACCCGATGCTCAGGCCACTGACCAGGTTGCCGGCTATCAGACACACCACGGTGTTGCCGGTCCGGGTGGCGGTGATCTGCTGGTGTCCGCCGTCGTGGCCGAGGAAGGCCACCTGCGTCGAGGCGATGCCGAGCAGCGCGGCCGGGATCAGCACGAACCAGGACGCGCCGATGGCGACCGTGAGCCACCAGCACGCGGCGAAGAACCCGAAGGTCAGCACGGTGCGGACGACGTAGCGCAGCGGCGTGCGGTCGAGTAGCTTCGCCTCCCGGACGGCTCGGCTCAGGCCGGCGTAATCGCTGCCTCGCGCAGCGGACACAACAGACGTCACGAACAAGCTCCTTCAAAGGTCGGATTCGGCCCGAGGGGCGCGTCGCAAGATGGACATCAGGATCGCACACCGCGACCGTCCCCGGGGGGGCCGCGAAGCGAATGCTCACCTACGGTGTATGTACCCCGACCGGGACACGAATAGGCTGCCCCCCATGATCGAGGCGTCGCTGCACCTGGCGACCACAGACGCGGGCAACGACCTGCTGGCCCGCGACCCGCTCGCCCTGCTCGTCGGGATGCTGCTCGATCAGCAGATCCCGATGGAGAAGGCCTTCACCTCACCCTCGGTGCTGCGCGAACGCCTGGGCCACGACCTCGACGCCGTCGAACTGGCGCAGTACGAATCGACCGCCCTCGAGGAGCTGTTCCGCACCCCGCCGGCCCTGCATCGCTTCCCGGCGGCCATGGCCAAGCGCGTGCAGGCGCTGTGCCAGGTACTGGTCGAGCAGTTCGACGGACGGGCCGAGACGGTGTGGACGCAGGCGAGCGACGGCGCCGATCTCGTCCGGCGCATCGGTCGATTGCCCGGCTTCGGCGAGCAGAAGGCGAAGATCTTCGCCGCCTTGCTGGCCAAGCAGTTCCACGTGCAACCTCGCGGGTGGCGCGAGGCGACCGGCGCGTACGGCGAACACGGTTCGTTTCGCTCGGTCGCGGACGTCGTCGACGACGTCTCGTTGCAGAAGGTGCGCACGGTCAAGAAGCAGCTGAAGGCCGAGCAGCGCGCCGGGGCGTGAGCGCCGTCCGGTTCCGCCACGCCCACCGCAGCAATCCAGCCGACACCGTCAGGGTCAGCAGGTTGATGACCAACTCGATCACCCCACCGGCTCCCGAGCGCCACCAGATCCCGCGTTCGAGGTCGTACAGCACGTCCATGCCGAACAGGTAGAGCCCCGCCCCACCGCCCGCGAGCAGCCACAGCAGGGCCACGTCACGGCCCCGCCGGATCGCCCACCACGCGGCGAGCAGGCAGTACGTCACCCACGCGTCGGCGAGCGGGAACGCGTCCTCGAACTCGACGTAGGCCGGCCGGTGATTGCTCGCCACCGTGCCGCGCGCGGTGAACCACAGCGTCCAGTACGCGATCATCAGGGCCGCCGAGGCGATGAGCGTGGTGAGGACGAGGCGACGTGCCGGCAGGTCGGAATCGCTCATGCCCGGCGACTCTAAGGCCCCGTCCGCGGCCTGCGCCGCGTACCTCGACCGTCGGGGGTACGCTCGTAGCAGGTTGCTACGAGGAGCCAGACATGACGGCAACAGCCGACCGCGTGACCAGGGTGGCGTCCGATCTGTTTGATTCGGCGGCAGCCGAGGGTGTACGCCAGAGTCGCTCGGCCAAGCAGCAGCTCGACTACTGGGCGCGGGTCGGCCGGGAGGTCACCTCCCACCAGAGCGCGGCGCGCCGTCGTATCGAGGCGGTTCTCGCCGGTGCCGTACCGATGTCCGGCCTCACCGGCGACGAGCGCCTCGTCCTCAACGCCGAGATCGACGCCGAGATCGACGTGCGAATGACGACCACCGACTTCGGTGCGACGCTCGACGCGCGCGGCATCACTACCGTCTCGCTCGACGACGAGGGCCGGCTGGTTGAACACCTGCCCGACGGCGGCCATGCCGTCGTCACCGGCTGATCGAGCATTCGCCGGTCCGGCTGACCGATGCGGCTTGACCTGATCGTCGGACCGAACGGTGCAGGTAAGACGACCATCGCCGAGCAGGTGCTGACACAGACCGCGCTGGCCGCCCCGTTCGTCAACGCCGACGTCATCGCTGAGCAACGTTGGCCTGGCCACACCCAGCGTCATGCCTACGACGCCGCGAGGATCGCCGAGCGCACGCGAGCCGCGCTCATCGAAGCCAGGCGGCCGTTCATCGCCGAGACGGTGTTCTCGCACGAGTCGAAGCTCGAGCTGATCCGATCGGCCAAGGCGGCCGGCTACACGGTGGCGCTGCACGTCGTGCTGGTGCCGGTCGAGTTGTGTGTCGCCCGCGTACGCCGCCGCGTCGCCGCCGGTGGGCATCCGGTGCCGGAGGAGAAGATCCGCCAACGGTACGAGCGGCTGTGGCCACTCGTGCGCGTCGCGATCAGCCTGAGCGACTCGGCGTCGGTCTGGGACAACACCGCGCTGGACCGACGACCGCGGCGTGTTGTCCGCTTCGTCCAGGGCGTCGCTGTCGAGGGGCCACAGTGGCCGGCGTGGGCGCCGAGCGGCCTCACCGGGCCGACGGTCAGGTGAGGGCGAACGCGCCGGCGCGCATGGCGTCGACCTCGGCGGCGAGGGCCTCGACCCGCGCGTCGTCGATGTCTGCCCCGCAGCGGCGCAACCAGTTCGCGACCATCCGGTGGCCGCCCTGGGTGAGCACCGACTCGGGATGGAACTGGACGCCGTCGACCGGCAGCTCGGCGTGCCGCAGCGCCATGACCACGCCGCCCGCCGTGCGTCCGGTCACGAGGATCTCCGGCGGCAACGCCGACTCCTCGATCGCGAGCGAGTGGTACCGGGTCGCCACGAGCGGCGAGGGCAGGCCGGCTAGCACACCGGTGCCATCGTGCTCGACCTCGCTGGTCTTGCCGTGCAGCAGCTCCGGGGCCCGCACCACCGGGGCGCCGAAGACCGCCCCGATCGCCTGGTGCCCGAGGCAGACCCCGAAGACCGGCACCCGCCGTGGCAGGCAGGCGCGCACGATCGCGATCGACTCGCCGGCGTCGGCCGGCTCGCCCGGGCCGGGGGAGATCAGGACCCCGTCGACGTCGTCCAGATCGGACTCCGCGACAGCGTCGTTGCGCCGGACGACGACCTCGACGCCGAGCTGGCCCAGGTACTGGACGAGGTTGTAGACGAAGCTGTCGTAGTTGTCGACGACCAGCACGCGGGTCATCGACGGTTCCCGTTCACTTGTGCGGCACCGTCACCTGGCTGATCGGCAGGTGCGGTTCGATCGCCGGGAAGATCACGAAGAACAGCAGTGCCGTGACCGCCAGGAACAGCAGGAGCAGCTGACCGAGCTTGATCGCGAGCGGGCCGGGCAGGTGCCGCCAGAGCCAGACGTACATCAGTGCGAGACCTCCGAGTAGAGGGCCGAGATCGAGGCCGGCATGGACAACACGCTGGAGCCGTCGCTGCCCGTGGCGGGCACCTTGAGCTGCAGGGCGGCGAAGACGATCATGCGCTTCTCCGCCGTGAACTTCGGGTGGCAGGTGGTCATCGTGAGCAGCCGCTCGGTCGGCTTCTTGCCCGGGTGGTCCGGGACCGGCAGCAGGACATCGCCGTCGGTCGGCTGCACGATGACGCGGCCCGGCACGTTGTCCACGTTGTCCGGACTGGTCAGGCCGTGGTCGCTGCCCTTGACCCGGTAGACGTACCAGTAGGACTTGGTCTCGACGACGACCGCGTCCCCGGGCTTGAGCTTGTCCAGGTTGAGGAACGGCTCGCCCTTGCCGACGCGGTGACCGGCCATGGCGAAGTTGCCCACCTGACCCGGCAGCGCGGTGTCCTTGTAGTGCGCCGGGCCCTTTTCCAGCTGGGCGTCGGAGGGGGTGACGCTGCCCTGGACGATGCCGAAGTGGAAGTCCCGCCCGAGGCGGGGGATGTAGAGGTTTGCGATGCCGTCACCGAGCGGGATGGTGGGGTCCTTGCTGCCGGGCAGCGCGAGCAGCGGGTCCTTGCCCGACACCCACTCCTTCTTCAGCCGGCTCTCGACCTGGCTCTGGGCGTGCGCGGCGAAGATGTTGGTGATCCACACCTCGTAGACCACGAACAGCAGGACGACGACGCCGGCGGTGATCAAGAGCTGCCCTATGCCGCGCACCACCAGGCGAACGGTGTCGCCCACGCCGCGCCGCGCCGACGGTGCCGGGGGCGGCGGATCGGTGACTGCCGTGTCGCTCATGCCGACGTCCTCACTCGAGTGCTCTCCGTGCGGCGTGCTCACTTGCCTGCGTGCGCGTAGATCAGGGACAGCGAACCCCGGTAGGCGGGCACGTCCACCTTGTTCTGGGACACGACGGTGTAGCCCAGACCGAAGTACCCGGCGGCCTCGCGGAACAGCGTGACACCGGGCGACGCGGTCAATTGTGCCTGCATTCGCGCCGAAGGACCTACGGCCACCACCCGAAACGGTGGCGAGTACACAGATCCGTTCAGCAGCAGGGTGTTGCCCACGCAGCGTACGGCCGAGGTCGCGATGACCCGTTGCCCGGCGATCGACATTGCCTCCGCACCGCCGGCCCACAGCGCGTTCACCACCGCCTGCAGGTCGGACTGGTGCACGACGAGCTGGTTGGGATCGACGGTCGTGCCGGCCGGTTGGCTGGGCGCGTCGTCGAGGACCACCTCCAGGCCCGGCCCGTGCACGGCGACGAGCCCGCCGGGTTCCTGCAGCGGGCGGACGGCGCGCTGGGTGGCGGCGACACCGCTGTCACCGGCCCCCGCGACTCCGGCGGCAGCGTCCACCTGGGTCTGCAGCGAGCCGACCTGGCGGTTGGCGACCCGGACCCGCGCCTCGGCGGCCCGGACGGTGTCGACGAGGCTGGTGATGCCCGGCGCGCGCAGCTCCGTCCCCCGGGAGTCCCGGGCGCTGGTGGCGAACAGCAGCCCGGCGGCGAGGCAGACAACGGGAACGAGCGCCCGCCACCGGCCCCGGGGGCGCAGGCGCTGCAGGCCCCGCAGGCGCTGCAGGCCCTTGCTCCACCCGGCCATCCGGCCCTCCCCGTCGTGCTCGCCCCGTCGCTCGCTCCGTGCCTGCTCCCTGGCCCGGCGTCTACGCTAACCCCACAGTGACGGCGCGCCCGCGCCGTCCGGCCCCGGTCGATGGAGAGAGCACGTGCCCAAGTCCAAGGTCCGCAAGAAGAGCGACAACCCGGTCCGGCCGGCGAGCTCCTCGGCTCCGGCGCGGGCCTTGGCGCCGAGCCCCACCTGGTACCCGGTGGTCATGGTGGTCGTGCTGCTGATCGGGCTGGCGTACATGATCACCTACTACCTGACCTCGAGCGGGACGTCGCCGCACATCCCGGTCATGGCCGGCCTGGGCGCGTGGAACTTCGCCGTCGGCTTCGGGATCATGCTGCTCGGCCTCGTCATGGCCGTCCGCTGGCGCTGAGCCCGGGCTCGTACGGTCCACGGCTCTCCCCACCGTTGCCCACGCCTGTGATTACACGCCTGTAGTTCATCCCCAGGTGGGGACAACTCTGTGGACAACTTCGCTGCCGCGTCACCCGGTCACCGCGTCCGCTTCGTGCCGGACCGCCGCTACACCCTGCTCGCCGCCGCGGGCATGCTGCTCGCGCTCGCCGGCGTCCTGCTCGCGCCCGACCCGGAAGGTCGCGTGCTGGCCGGGGTCGCGCTGCTCGTGCTGGGGGCGCTGGTCGCCGGTGACCTCGTCTTCTCGCCCCGGCTCGAGGCGGACGCGGACGGGTTGACCATCCGGGCGCCGCTGACCCGGGCCCGGCTCGCCTGGCACGAGATCGAGACCGTGCGCGCCGACGTACGGCGCCGGCACGGCCTGCGCAGCAGCACCCTCGAGGTGGACGCCGGCGACGTGCTCGCGGTCTTCAGCCGGCGCGCCCTGGGCGCGGACCCCGAGCGCGCGGCGGAGCTGATCGCCGCCGTGCGGGGAGGCGGTTGACCCGACCGCCCGTCACCAGGTGGCGGTGCGGACGGCGACCACGGCCAGGACGAGCACGGCCAGACCGGCCAGGCCGCCGACCTGGGTCGACGTCGAGACCCGCTGCCGCGCCCGTGGCAGCCCGCCGATGGCCAGCCCTGCGAGCAGGCCGGTGACGAACCCGCCGATGTGCCCGAGCTTGGAGATGTTGGGGACCGAGAACGTGACGATGAAGTTGATGACGAGGATCCCGACGAGCCACTGCAGGTCCAGACCCAGCCTGCGCACGAGCACCAGGCACGCGCCGAACAGCGCGAACACGGCCCCCGACGCCCCTGCGGTGAAGGCGATCGCGTTGCCGAAGGCGTAGATCGCCGCGCTGCCGCCGAGGGCGCCGACCAGGTAGACGGCCAGGAATCGCCACCAGCCGAGCAGCCGCTCCAGCGACGGTCCGACGAAGGCGACGGCCAGCATGTTGGCCGCGATGTGCAGCAGGTTCAGATGCAGGAAGGCCGAGGTGAGGAGCTCGTAGTAGCGGTGCTGGTCGTGCACCGCCTCCGGGAACAGCTGCCAGTCGAAGAACAGCCGTGAATTCGTCGGGTCCTGCAACGTCGCGTGCGCTTGCAACCCGGTGACGAGATAGACGGCGACGTTCGCGACGATCAACGCGACGGTGACGTAGGGCGGTGACTCGCGCAGCCGGGCACCCACCGACGTCCGGGTCGCCCGGATCGAGCGCGCGCCCATGCGGGCGTCGTCCGGGCAATGGAACCCGACCGAAGCCGGTCGCATGCAGTCCGGGCAGATCGGACGGTCGCAGCGCGTGCAGCGGACGTTCGCCTCCCGGCCCGGGTGTCGGTAGCAGTGCTGGACCGGCACGTCCGCCGTGGGATGCACCTCGCTCAGGCGGGCTCCACCGTGACCGACTCGATGGTGATCGGCGTGATCGGCTTGTCGCCGCGCGCGGTCTGGGTGCTGGCGATGGCGTCGACCACCGACCGGCCCTGGGCGTCGGCCACCTCACCGAAGATGGTGTGCTTCCGGTTCAGGTGCGGGGTGCGCGCCACGGTGATGAAGAACTGCGAGCCGTTCGTGCCGGGGCCGGAGTTGGCCATCGCCAACAGGTACGGGCGGTCGAAAGACAGTTCCGGGTGGAACTCGTCCTTGAACTCGTATCCCGGGCCGCCGTAACCCTCGCCCAGCGGGTCGCCGCCCTGAATCATGAAACCGGAGATGACGCGGTGGAAGACGGTGCCGTTGTAGAGCGGGTCGCTGGTCTTGGTGTTGGTCGCCGGGTGCGTCCACTCCCGCGCGCCGGTGGCGAGGTCGACGAAGTTCTTGACCGTCGTCGGTGCGTGGTTGCCGAACAGCTCGATCCGGATGTCGCCGGCCGAGGTGTGCAGGGTTGCGATCTGAGTAGCGGACATGCGATTCATCCTGCCACGCGCCGCCGACGCGACTTTCGTCAGAACTTCCCGATGATCGCGGTGCCGAGGTAGACGGCGTTGCGGGAGGTGTCGGAGCGCTGCGTCCGCACCACGACGAGCGTGCGGCCCTTGGCGAAGGCGAAGGCCCAGTCGCGCGCGCCGTCGTCGGCGAAGAACTTCGTCCGGAACGAGATGCCGTCGACGCCGGGCCGGACATTGGGGGCGCTGAGCGGCTCGGTGCCGAGGCGGGCGGTGAGGACGAGCGCGTTGTGGGCCTCGGCAGCTGTGGGGAACGTCCGCGCCCGGATCTCGGCGACCGCCTCGTACGGCGGGGCGTAGAAGTAGAAGCGGCACCCGACCGGTTTGTCGGCGGTCAGCACGGTGGTGCGGTAGATCCGGTCGCCCTCGATGTCGGCGACGTTCACCCCGCCGCCGCTCGTCTCGTTCAGGCCCGTCCTGATGTACGGGCAGGCGCGGTCGGCCTCGCCCTTGGGGACGCTGCGTCCCGGGGGCAGCGTGTGCACGTAGGCGAACGGTGTCGGCGTGAACGTGCGGACCGGCGCGGGCGTCCGCGTGAGCTGGACGGTCTCGGTGTGGACGGACGGAGAGGCCGACCCGCCGGCCGAACCACCGGTGCACGCCGCCGGAGCGCCGGCCGCCGCCAGGGCGAGCAGGGCGGCGCAGACGCGCCTGACCCGCACCGTCATCGTGGGCGGCCCGCCGCGACGCGCGCCGCGAGCAGCGGCAGCGCGTCGTCGAGCGGGGGCAGCTCGGCCTCGTCGCCCCGCCGCTGGTAGGCCCGGCGCAACAGGTCGTCGGCGAAGGCGGGGCTCTTGGCCAGCACCGGCCCGTGCAGGTAGGTGCCGAAGATGTTGTCGCGCACGGCACCCTCGGTGCGGTCCTTGCCGTTGTTGCCCCGCCCGTTCTGGGTCGTGCCCAGTGGCCGCACGCCCTCGCCGAGGGTGGTCAGCCCGCTGTGGTTCTCGTAGCCGACGAGGCGGCCGGTCTCGGGGGTGTCGACCCAGTTGTTGCCGATGAGGCGGACGGGTTGGCCCTGGGTCACGACGTCCAGCACCCCGACGCCGGCGATTCGGCGTCCCTCCTGGGTCACGAACTCGTGCCCGAGCATCTGATAGCTGCCGCAGATCGTCAGCATGACGACACCGTCATCGGCCATCGCCCGCAGCTCGGCCCCGCGCGCGGCGAAGTCGGCGCCGATGTCGCCCTGGGCGGCGTCCTGGCCGCCGCCGCCGAGCACGATGTCGGCGCCGCGCGGCAGCGGGTCACCGATGCTCACCGGCACCACCTCGACGGGCAGGTTGCGCCACTGCAGTCGCTTGCGCAGCACCATCACGTTGCCGGTGTCGCCGTAGATGTTCATCTCGCGCGGATACAGGTGGACGAGCGTGAGCGGCTTCATGACACGGCCTTGCCGATGCGCAGCAGGATCGCGTGCAACGCCCACATGGCGGTGTAGGTGCTGAACACGGTCACCTCGCCGTCCGCGGGCACGGCGGCCACCGCCGAGCGCACCGCCTTCTCCAGGTCGGTCTCGATCTCGTCCACCTCCACGTCGTCGTAACGCAGCCGGACGGCCATGTCCGCGGCGCGGCTGCCCGAGGTCGATCGGCGCGCTGTGAGCCGGGCGACGGGGGCGAAGTCGACGTCCCAGAGCCACGACACGTCGCGGCCGTCGGCGTAGTCGTCGTTGATCACGATGACGACAGCGTCGGGGTCGGACGTGTCCAGGGTGCGCAGCGACTGCCGGAACCCGCCCGGGTTCTTGACCAGCTGCAACACCACCCGACGCCCGTCGACGATGAAGGACTGGCCTCGGCCGAAGGCCGGCTGCACCTTGGCGAGCCCCGCGACCACCGTCGCCTCGTCCAGTCCGAGAGCGAGGCCCAGCGCCGCCGCGCCGCACGCGTTCTGTGCGTTGTGCGGGCCCTCGGCCCGCAGGACGACGTCGTGGTCGGTGCCGTCGACGCGCAGGGTGGCCGCCGGGTGGGCAGGCGAGGGCAGCTCCTGAAGTTCGACCCGGGCCGGCAACGCCGACAGGTGCACCGGCCCGCCGTAGAGCTCCTCGTCGTTCGGGAACAGGTCGCGCAGCGCGCCGGCGACGCCGTAGTACGTCACCTGCGCCGAGGTCGTCGCCGCCAGCGCGGCGATCCGCTCGTCGTCGCGGTTCAGCACGGCGTTGACCGTGGTTGCCGTCGACACCTTGGCGAGCAACCGCGCCGTCGTGTCGATCTCGCCGAAGCGATCGAGCTGGTCTCGCATGACGTTGAGCAGCAGGCAGTGGCGCGGGGCGACAACGTCCACGAAGCGGACCGCCCACGCCTCGTCGAGCTCGAAGACGGCGACGTCGTAGGGCAGTCGGCCGCCCCAGCTCGCGTGCTCGACCGTGGCGGTGATCGCGCCCCGGACGAAGTTGGAGCCGGTGTCGTTGGTCAGCACGCGGTAGCGCTCGCCGAGGACCGTGGCCACCATCTTGGTGGTCGTCGTCTTGCCGTTCGTGCCGCTGACCACGACGACGCCCTGCTCGAGCCGGGCCATCGCCCGCGGCATGAACCGGGGGAACACCTTCTCGACCACGAGGCCGGGCAGCGCGTTCCCGCGGCGCCCGAGCAGGCGCAGCGTGGCGAGGGTGAGCTTGCCGAGCCAGACCGCGAGCAGGTCGGCGAGGCGGCGGGTCGTCCCGGTCATCGGCACACGCTCATGACCGAAAACGGTACCGACCGACGACGGCCGGGCCCGGCGGGAGTGCCGGACCCGGCCGTCGACCGGTTGGTGATGCGAACTGCGGTGCCGCGAGCTACGGGGTGGTGGTGAGCCAGCTCGGGCTCGGCACACCCACGCCGGTGACCTGGTCGTAGCCCTTGGTGACCTTCAGGCTGCTGTCCTGGTCGAACGTGCGCACCGAGTAGGTGATGCCGCCCGTCGGGTCGACGCCGTTGATGTAGTCCGGACGCACGACGCCGGCGTCACGCGGGTTGCCCTTGACGTCGGTGAACGAGGCGGTGTGCTTGTAGATCACCGGGTTGAGCAGGCCGATGCCCTTGCCCGCGTGCTGCAGCGTCAGCGCGGTCATGCCCGCGAACAGCGGGGAGGCCAGGCTCGTGCCGCCGATGCGGTACTCGTCGTAGTAGACGCCGTTCGGGAAGGTCTGCGTCTCACCGACGAGCATGCCGGTGTTCGGGTCGGCATTCATGGCGACGTCCGGCACCTGCCGGGCCCCGCCGTTGGTGACGCCTGCCTGGTAGCTCGGCTGCGGGAACAGCGAGGACGTTCCACCGCCGGCGCCGTAGAGGAACCCGACCGGGGTCCACGACTTGCCGTCGGCCGACAGCGAGTACTTCTCGGTGCCCCAGCCGGTCTGCCACTGCAGGTTGCCGGCGGCGCCGATCGCCGTCGACGTGCCGCCGACGCTGGTGACGTACGGGTCCGAGGTCGGGTAGTCGGCCTGCTTCAGACCGGTGTTCGCGAGCTCGTCGCCGTTGTCGCCGGAGGAGAACAGGAAGCTCTGCCCCTGCGTCGCGCCCTGCAGGAAGATCTGCTCGTAGGCCGCGATCTGGTCGGCGCTCTCGCCTTCCTCGACACCGCCCCACGAGTTCGAGATCAGCTGCGCGTCGTCGTCGGTCACGGTCTGGGAGAGCGTGTCGATGAAGTCGGCGTCGTAGCAGCTGCGCGAGGCGTAGTAGTGGATCTTCGCCCCGGGCGCCATGGCGTGCGCTGCCTCGACGTCCAGCGTCTCCTCGCCGTACCAGCCCGACGGGCCGCAGTCGGCCTGGTGCTTGTACGAGGCAGGCTTGGACTGCACGAACTGACCGGACGCGAAGGTGCCGTCGCCGTGGGCGTCGGCGTAGGTGTTGGCGTCCTTGAGGATGGTCGGCGCGGCGTAGGCGTCGACGATCCCCACCGTGACGCCCGAGCCGTCGAGGGTGGTGTCGCCCTCGTAGGCGGTGCGGAACTGCACGCCGGTGTAGCCACAGGGGGCGTAGGGCAGCGTCTGGTTCTCGAAGGTCGGCAGCTTGGTCTTGTAGTCGGCCTTGTAGGTGGCCTTGACCTGGCCGTAGTACTGCGAGCACGGGCGGCCGGAGCGGAAACCGGCCGGCGGCGCGGCCGCGGGGGCCTTGGTCGACGTCGGCTTGGCGCGCAGGACGGTGGTGTCCAGGCCGGTCACGGTGAGGACGTTGCCGGCGATGGTGGACGGCACCTTGACCGCGCTTGCCGGGGCCTGCACCTGCTGGGTGCCGTGCTTGTAGCGGTCGATGGAGGTCCCGAACGCCTTGTTCGCAGCCTTCACGGTGCCGGAGACGGTGACGTAGCGGTTGTTGGCGCCGACGCCGGTGACCTTGAGTCCCGACGAGCGGAGGTAGGACGAGACGGACTTGACCGACGCGTCGGTCGCACCGAAGCGGGCCTGGTACTGGCCGGCGGTCAGGAACTTCCGGTAGCTCGCCGAACCGGGGGTCGACACCGCGCTCGCGAACTGCTTGAGCGCCGTCATCCCGCCGCGCGGCGACAGGTACACGCGCGCCTGCACCGCTGCGGTGCTCTTGGCGTGGCCGTAGTGCTTGGCGTGCGCGGTCCAGGCCGGCTTGCTGTTGGGTACTGCTTTCTGCGTGGGAGCGGCGTTGGCCGTCCCTCCCGCAGCCAGCGCCGTGGCGATCACCGTCGTTCCGGTGATGAGCGCCGCGGTCAGGGTGCGCTGGGGCATCCGTGGCATCCAGTTCCTCCACTCGTGGGTTTGTCCGCGTGTGATGCCGCGAGCGCCGTGCGGGATCTCCACATCGGCGACTCGTCGTTACACGCAAACCCGAACCTAAGGCCCGGCTGGGCATCGTGGGTCACAGCCGTGTGTCCGTTTGTTGCATGGCCGGTTCTTCCCCGCGCGTACCGGTTTGGCGGGATATCCGGCTTTTGCCCGGAGGTAGCGGGTTGCAGGCCTGCGCATACGGGGCCTTCAGACTGTGGAGACGAGGGGAATCGAACCCCTAACCCCCGCCTTGCAAAGGCGGTGCTCTGCCAATTGAGCTACGTCCCCGGGCGGGCGCCTCAGTGCGAGGCGTCCGAAGTGGCTTCGCGCCAGAGCAGGTCGGCGTCGGCCTGGGCCTGGCGGCGGCGGGCCACGGCGGCCAGCACCGCAGCGACGGCGGCAGCGACCAGCACCGGCTTGTTGCGCTGCTTCATCTGCACCTCCCCGACGCTACGCCGGACCCGACGGCAGCCGAGTGGATCGGCGTGCCGACAGGTCACGCGAGTGGGCCTGGGAGGACTTGAACCTCCGGCCTCATCCTTATCAGGGATGCGCTCTAACCGTCTGAGCTACAGGCCCGCGAACAGCCGGACAAGCTTATCCGGCCGCACACGGCCGTTCCACACCGGCCCGGCCGCGCACCGGTGCGCGATCAGCGCTCGGACAGCGTGATCTCGATGCCGCCGACCAGGTCGGCACAGAGGTTGTAGACGAGCGAGCCGATCGTCGACAGGGCCACGAACAGCACCATGTTGATGACGCCGACGATCGCCGCGGAGCCGAACACCACGCCGGCGGTGACCGGGTCGGTGGCGTTGCCGCCCTGCAGCGTCGTGACCGCGTCGTTGATCTTGCCGATGATGCCTGCGCCGTCCAGGACGCCGTACAGCACCCCGATGGTGATCAGCCAGACGAAGAACAGCGCGACCGACAGCACGCACGAGAACTTCAGCACCGTCCACGGGTTGATGTGGCGCAGCTGCAGCTGGGCACGACGTGGGCCGCGGGTGCGCGGGGCCCGAGCCCGCGAGCCGGCGGGCGTGCTGGTGGGAGCGCTGGAGGCTGTGGGCGCGCCGGATGGAGCGCCGGTGTTGGCTGCACGCTGCGCGCCGGAACCGCTGCCTCCGGGATTCGCCTGGGGCAGCGCGGTGGTCGTGGTGTCCGCGGTGCTGGCTTGACCGCCCGAGGCCGACGCCCCGGGAGGGGCCCAGCTGCCGGACGAACCCGACCCGCCGACACCCTGGTCGGTCGAGGTGCGTGCCGTCTGCGTCGTGGTGACCGGCCCGAACCCGGCGTCGTGTGGCGCGGTCTGCCCACTGTGGGGCGATTGCGTCATGTCACTCCGTCCTCGGGCGCGGCGTGCGCCGGCCTGCTGCGCGACGCCGCAGCCGGCACCGCTCCTAGTCCTGCTCGTCCGGTTCGTCAGCGTTCCGGGCGATGGCAACGAGATTAACGCCCTCGGGGAGATTCATCAGCCGCACGCCCATCGTCTGGCGCTGCGCCCGGCGAACCTCGGCGGCGGTGGTGCGGATGACCACACCGTCCGAGGTGATTGCGTAGATCTCGTCCTTGGGAGCGACGGCGATGGCGCCCACAAGTCCGCCTCTCGTGGAGACGATACGCGCGGTGAGGACGCCCTTGCCGCCGCGACCCTGGACCGGATACTCGCCGATGCGGGTCCGCTTGGCGTACCCACCCTCAGTCGCGACCAAGATTTCGGCGTTCTCGTCCTCGACCACGACCATCGACAGCAGCTCGTCGCCGTTGTTGAACCGCATGCCGAAGACCCCGGACGTTGCCCGGCCCATCGGGCGCAGCGCGTCGTCGTCGGCGGTGAAGCGGATCGACATCGCCTTGCGGCTGACCAGCAGCAGGTCGTGGCCGGACGAGATGAGCGCGGCGTCGATGAGCTCGTCGTCCTCGCGCAGGTTGATGGCCACGAGGCCGCCGGAGCGGTTCGAGTCGAAATCGGTGAGCTTCGTCTTCTTGACCAGCCCGTGCTTCGTGGCCAGCACCAGGTAGGGCGCGGCCTCGTAGTTCTTCAGCGTGATGACGTCGGCGATCGACTCGTCCGGCTGGAAGGCCAGCAGGTTGGCGACGTGCTGGCCGCGTGCGTTGCGGTTGGCCTCGGGCAGCTCGTAGGCCTTCGCGCGATAGACGCGGCCCTTGTTGGTGAAGAACAGGATCCAGTCGTGGGTCGAGGTGACGAAGAAGTGCTCGACAATGTCGTCGGTGCGCAGGTTCGCGCCCTGCACGCCCTTGCCGCCGCGCCGCTGGGCGCGGTACAGGTCGGTCTTGGTGCGCTTCGCGTAGCCGGTACGCGTGATGGTGACGACCACGTCCTCCTGCGCGATGAGGTCTTCCATCGACACGTCGCCGTCGTGCGGGATGATCCGGGTGCGCCGCTCGTCGCCGTACTTGTCGACGATCTCGTTCATCTCGTCGCGGATGATCTGCCGCTGCCGCCCCGGCCGGGCCAGGATGTCGTTGTAGTCGGCGATCTTGGCTTCGATCTCGGCGGCCTCGTCGATGATGCGCTGGCGCTCGAGCGCGGCCAACCGGCGCAGCTGCAGGTCGAGGATCGCGGTGGCCTGGATCTCGTCGATCTCGAGCAGTTGCATCAGCCCGCCGCGGGCGGCGTCAGCCGAGGGCGCGCTGCGGATGAGAGCGATGACGGCGTCGAGCTGGTCGAGGGCCTTGAGCAGCGCGCGCAGGATGTGGGCGCGTTCCTCGGCCTGCTTGAGCAGGTAGCGGGTGCGCCGGACGATGACCTCGACCTGGTGGTCGACGTAGTGGCTGACGAACTGGTCCAGCCGCAGGGTGCGCGGGACGCCGTCGACGATCGCCAGCATGTTGGCGCCGAAGGTGGTCTGCAGCTGGGTGTGCTTGAACAGGTTGTTCAGCACGACCTTGGCGACCGCGTCACGGCTCAGGGTGATGACCATCCGCATGCCGATGCGGTCGGAGCTCTCGTCGTGGATGTTGCGGACGCCGGCGATCTTGCCTTCCTTCACCTGCTCGGCGATGGAGGTGACAAGGTTGTCGGGGTTGACCTGGTAGGGCAGTTCGGTGATGACCAGGATCGTGGCGCCCTTCTGGTCCTCCTCGATCTCGACCACCGCGCGCATGCGGATCGAACCGCGGCCGGTGCGGTAGGCGTCCTCGATGCCGTCGCGGCCGACGATCAGTGCCTTGGTGGGGAAGTCCGGGCCGGGGATGAGCTCGATGAGCTTCTCGAGCAGCTCCTCGTCGGTGGCGTCCGGGTGGTCCAGCGCCCAGGTCACGCCGGCGGCCAGCTCCCGCAGGTTGTGCGGCGGGATGCGGGTGGCCATCCCGACGGCGATGCCCTCGGAACCGTTCATCAGCAGGTTCGGGATGCGCGCCGGGAGGATGACGGGCTCGACGGTGTTGCCCGCGTAGTTCGGGACGAAGTCGACGGTGTCCTTGTCGATGTCGGCCAGCATGGCCATCGCCAGCGGCGCCAGCCGGCACTCGGTGTAGCGCATCGCGGCGGCGGGGTCGTTGCCCGGCGAGCCGAAGTTGCCCTGCGGGTCGATCAACGGGTAGCGCAGCGACCAGGGCTGGGCCATCCGCACCAGGGCGTCGTACAGCGCGGAGTCGCCGTGCGGGTGGTAGTTGCCCATGACGTCGCCGACGACGCGCCCGCACTTGACGTACCCGCGGTCGGGCCGGAAGCCCGAGTCGTACATGCCGTAGAGGATCTTGCGGTGCACCGGCTTCAGCCCGTCGCGCACATCCGGCAGCGCGCGCCCCACGATGACCGACATCGCGTAGTCGATGTAGCTGCGCTGCATCTCCGTCTGGATGTCGACCGGCTCGATCCGGTCGAACGAAGCCCCAGTGGAGTCAGTCGTATCAGTCATTGCCTAGCTACCAACCTTCGAGGAACGGCGGTCGTTCATCATCCGCAACCCGCAGCGGACGTGAGTGAGGGAAAAGAACAAAGGCGCAACGAGAAGACGAGAAGCGGAGGGCGGAGTCGGGGAGTGCCCTTCGGGAGCGTGGATGGGCCTGGCCGTCCGGAGCGAGGAACGAGCGCAGGACTGGTTGCGACCGAAGGGCACTCCCCGACGCAGCCCGGACGCAACCGCGGACTCAGCCACAACAACGCGACTAGATGTCAAGAAACCGGACGTCCTTCGCGTTGCGGATGATGAACGACCGCCGCGCCTCGACGTCCTCTCCCATGAGCACGCTGAACAACTCGTCGGCTGTCGCCGCGTCGTCGAGGGTGACCAGCCGCAGGATCCGGTTCTCCGGGTCCATCGTCGTCTCCCAGAGCTCGGTGGCGTTCATCTCGCCGAGGCCCTTGTACCGCTGGATCCGTTCGGTCTCGTCCTTGGGCAGCTTGCGTCCGGTCGCGAGTCCGTCCTTGATCAGCGCGTCCCGCTCCTTGTCGGAGTAGGCGTACCCGGGCTCGCCCTTGCTCCACTTGATCTTGTACAGCGGCGGGGCGGCGAGGTAGACGTGCCCGGCCTCGACCAGGGGGCGCATGAACCGGAACAGCAGGGTCAGCAGCAGCGTGGTGATGTGCTGACCGTCGACGTCGGCGTCGGCCATCAGCACGATCTTGTGATAGCGCAGCTTCGTCAGGTCGAAGTCGTCGTGGATACCGGTGCCCAGCGCGGTGATCAGCGACTGCACCTCGTTGTTCTTCAGGACGCGGTCGATGCGCGACTTCTCGACGTTGATGATCTTGCCGCGGATGGGCAGGATCGCCTGGAACTGCGAGTTGCGCGCCGACTTCGCCGAGCCGCCGGCCGAGTCACCCTCGACGATGTAGAGCTCGCTCTCGCCGGGCTCGGTGGAGCGGCAGTCCGCGAGCTTGCCCGGCATGCCGAAGGTGTCCAGGGCGCTCTTGCGTGCGAGCTTGCGGGCCTGCTGGGCCGCCTTGCGGGCCCGCGCCGCCTGCGTCATCTTCGTGACGATCGTCTTGGCCTCGGCCGGGTTGGCGTCGAACCAGCGGCCCAGGTAGTCGTTGCTCACCGACTGGACGAAGGTCTTGGCCGAGGAGTTGCCGAGCTTGGTCTTGGTCTGACCCTCGAACTGCGGCTCGCCGAGCTTGATGGAGATGATCGCCGCCAGGCCCTCGCGGATGTCGTCGCCGGTGAGGCGGTCTTCCTTGGTGTCCTTGATGATTTTCTTGTCGATCGCCCACCGGTTGACGATGTTGGTCAGCGCCGCCCGGAAGCCCTCTTCGTGCGTGCCGCCCTCGATCGTGGCGATGGTGTTGGCGAAGGTGTGCACGCTCTCGGCGAAGGACTTGTTCCACTGCATCGCGATCTCGAGCGAGAGCGCCTTGTCCTTGTCCTCGTCGGAGAAGGAGATCACCTGCTTGTGGATCGGTTCCTTGTCGCTCGTGCGGTTGATGTGCCGCACGAAGTCGGCGATCCCGTCGTCGTAGCGGTAGGTGACCTCGCGGATCGACTTCTTCGGCGCCCGGGAGTCGGCGGCGTCGTCCTCGTCGACGATCTTGTCCTGCCGCTCGTCGCGCAGCACGATCGTCAGACCCTTGTTGAGGAACGCGTACTCCTGGATCCGGCGCCGGATCGTCTCGTAGTCGTACTCGACGGTCTCGAAGATGTCCTCGTCGGCCCAGAAGGTCACAGTGGTGCCGGTGCGCTTGGTCGCATCGCCCCGCTTGAGGGGTTCGGCCGGCCGCTGGTTGGCGTAGGGCTGGGTCCAGCGGTAGCCGTCGCGGTCGATCTCGACCTCGAGGCGGCTGCTCAGGGCGTTCACGACGGAGACGCCGACGCCGTGCAGGCCGCCGGAGACGGCGTAGGCCTGGCTGTCGAACTTCCCACCGGCGTGCAGGACGGTGAGGATGACCTCGACGGTCGGCCGCTTCTGGGTGGGGTGCATGTCGACGGGCATGCCGCGGCCGTTGTCGACGACCCGGACGCCACCGTCGGCGAGCAGCGTGACGTCGATGCGGTCGGCGTGCCCGGCCAGCGCCTCGTCCACCGAGTTGTCGACGACCTCCCACACCAGGTGGTGCAGGCCGCGCTCGGAGGTCGAGCCGATGTACATGCCCGGGCGCTTGCGGACGGCCTCGAGTCCCTCGAGGACGGTGATCGAGCTGCCGGTGTAGTCGTTCTTCTTCGCCGCCCGGCCATTGCTCCGTGCCGGGCTGCTCGTGGTCGGACTACTGGTCACGCGTTCTCCTTCGTCGGCATGCTCACGACGCCTCGAGGCGGATGCTTCTTCGACGCCCTCGTGGGGGGATCCCGGATTCGGGAGCACCCACGACGAAGGGCGGGCCGTGCGCCCGTCCGGACCAGCGTGCTGGGCCACCCGAGCGACCGGCTCCACCCCTCGTGACTGTGTCCAGTCTAGCCGACAGGGCGTGGGAACGCCGTCGCGACGCGGGCTGATTTCGCCGCTGAGCTCCGGGACACCCTCTGCTGGCGGGTCCCCACAGACCCTTGGGGCTCGCCGTGGTGTAGGGCAGATGAGGGGTCGGGCTCAGCCGTAGGTGTCGCGGGGGCCGCGGGCCCCCCGAACCGACCACATGCCGTGCTTCCAGCTCGGCGCCGTCGGGCCGGTGATGACCACCGAGCGCACCACGTCGGAGCCGAGCTCGGCGACCAGGCGCGCGAGCAGCCGGCCCGCCAGCAACCGCAGCTGGGTGGCCCACGCCGTGGATTCCGCGGTGATGCGCAGCTGCCCGTCACGCAGCGACTGCGGCGCGCAGTGGGCGGCGATGTCGGCGCCGACGAGCGCCGGCCACTGCGCGAACACGCGGGCGTCGGCCATCGGGCGCTCCCAACCCAGTTCGGCCATGGCCCCGGGCAGCAGTGCGCCGAGCCGGTGCGGGTCGCGGGCCGGGTCCGGGCGGGCGCCGGAGTAGCCACCACGGTTGCGGCCGGTGCGCCCGGCGAGGTTCTCGTCGCGGGTACGCCGGCGCGCGTCGCGATCGCGGCGGCGCGGCACCCGGCGGCTCAGCGTCCGCGCGCCCTCGAGGACCGAGCGGGCGAGGTCACCGTCGTCCTCATCGTCATCACCGTCGGCGCCGCCCGACTCGAGGCCGCGCTCGCCCGGTTCGCCGACGTCCAGGTCGTCCGTCGCTTCCACGCCCAACGCATCGGTCTCCGGCGCCTCGGCCGGGTCCGGTTGGTACGGTTCCTCGACCCACGCAGGTTCGTTGTCCACAGGCTGAGCCCACACGGACCACACCTGGTTGTCCACAGGTTGTCCACCAGACGTGGGTGACATGTCCGCCTCTTCTGGACATTCGGCCTGACCGTGCTCTGTGTTGTCCACAGCGGGGACGGGTTTTCCACCGACGCCTGTGGACAACGGCGTGGTCCACGTCTCACCCCGCGCGTGGGCGGGATCGACGGCCACCGGCACAGTCTGCCTCCTCGGGAGCCCGCGCGCTGCGATTGGGCACGGGGTGTCAGCCGGCACGCTGCACCCTGCCGTCGGCCACCGCGAAGCGCAACCCGGCGAGCTGGTCCGGGACGTCGCCGTCGACCGCGGCGGTGATGATCGCCTGCTCGGTCTTGGCGGCGACCAGCGCGAGTTGCGCGCGCCGGTCCGTGTCCAGCTCGGCGAAGACGTCGTCGAGGACGAGCACGGGATCACCACCCGGCAACCCGTCGGCACGCAGCAGCTCGTAGCTGCCCAGCCGGAGCGACAGCGCCACCGACCAGCCCTCACCGTGGCTGGCGTACCCGCGCACCGGCAGCGCCCCGATGCCGAGGTCGAGGTCGTCGCGGTGCGGGCCGACGAGATTGACCCCGCGGTCGAGCTCGGCCGCGCGCTGCGCCGCCAGCTCGTCCCGGAGGGCCGCCTGGAGGGACACCCGGTCGGGCACCGCGTCGCTGTCGACGATGTCGGGAAGCCTGGTGGCCAACGCGCTGGCGTAGCGCAACGTCAGCTCCGCGCTGGCCGGGGCCACCTGGCCGTAGGCCGCGGCGGCGTGCGGCCGCAGGGCATGGACGGTCTCGAGTCGGGCGCGCAACAGTTCGCTGCCGTGCTCGACGAGATGACCGTCCCAGACGTCGAGGGTCGACAGGTCACCCCCGCGCCGCGCCGCAGCCGCCGACTTCAACAGTGCCGCGCGCTGCTTGAGCACCCGCTCGTAGTCCGAGCGCACGCCGGCCAGCCGCGGCGTGCGGGCGACGGCCAGCTCGTCCAGCAACCGGCGTCGCTCGCTCGGGTCGCCCCGCACGACGGCGAGGTCCTCCGGCGCGAACACGACGGCGCGCAGCGCGCCGAGGACGTCCCGCGGCCGGGGCACCGGCGCGCCGTTGAGTCGGGCCTTGTTGGCCCGTCCGGGCACGATCTCCAGCTCGACGCGCAGTTCCCGGGCGTCGGAGACGACCGCGCAGCGCACGACAGCCCGCTCGGCGCCGGCGCGCACGAGCGGCGCGTCGGTGGCCACGCGGTGGCTGCCGAGGGTCGCGACGTAGCCGAGGGCCTCGACCAGGTTCGTCTTGCCCTGGCCGTTCGCCCCGACCAGGACGACCGGGCCCGGCTCGAGGACCAGGTCGGCGCTCGCCCAGCTGCGGAAGTCGGCGACCGAGAGGTGGCGGACGTACACGGGCCGGCGGGAAGTGATCGGGCAGGTCAGCCGGGGAGGCGGACCGGCATGATCAGGTAGGTGTACTCGTCGCCGTCCGACTCGGCCCCGATGGGACGCAGCACGACAGGCTTGGTGGCCGAGGTGAACAGCATCCGGGCCGTGCTGCTGGACAGCGCGCCGAGCCCGTCGAGCAGGAACTGCGGATTGAACGCGGTGGTGATGGACTCGCCCTCGTAGGCGACCTCGAGCTGTTCCTCGGCACGGCCCTCGTCGTCGCCGCCGGCGGTCAGCGAGACGGACCCGTCGGTGAATTCCAGGCGGACGGGCGCGTTCCGGTCGGTGACCAGCGCGACGCGGCGCACCGCCTCGACGAGCGGCGGGACCGGGATCTCGGCGCTGGAGGCCCACTCGTTGGGCAGCAGGGAGCGATAGGCGGGGAAGGTGGCGTCCAGCAGCCGCGTCGTCGCACGGCTGGCGCGCCCGTTCGTGGTGCCGGAGAACCCGATGATGCCCTCGCCGGAGCCTCCCGCACCGGACAGCGCGATCGTCATCGTCTCGCTGTGGGCCAGGCTCTTGGCGGCGTCGGCCAGGGTGCGGGCCGGCACCAGGACCTGCGCGGCGGCGGCCGACGGCTCGCCCGGGTTCCAGGTCAGCTCGCGGACGGCGAGGCGGTAACGGTCGGTCGCGGCGAGGGTGAGCCGCTCGCCGTCGATCTCGAGCCGGACGCCGGTGAGCATCGGCAGGGTGTCGTCGCGGCCGGCGGCCACCGCCACCTGGGCGACTGCGGCCGCGAACTCGGCGCCCCCGACGGTGCCGGCGGTGGTCGGCATGGCCGGCAGCTTCGGATAGTCGTCGACCGGCATGCCCGGCAGGCTGAAGCGCGCCGAACCACACGCGATCGACAGCCGGGACCCCTCGACGGTGACGTCGACCGGATGCGGTGGCAGCGAGCGGGTGATGTCGGCCAGCAACCGGCCCGAGACCAGGGCGCTGCCGTCGGCACCTGAGGTCACCTCGAGCTCGACCTGGGTCGAGGCCTCGAGGTCGAAACCGGAGATCGAGAGCTCGTCACCGCTCACCTGCAGCAGCAGCCCGGCGAGCACGGGCAGGGTGGGGCGGCTGGCGAGGCTGCGCGCCGCCCACGACACCGCGTCGGCGAGCGCGTCGCGTTCGACCCGGAACTTCATGCCGTGCCTCCGTCACTGCTCGAGGCCAGGGCGGGAGCGCTTGCTGGTCGGGGGATATCCCCAGAATCCACGAGCTTGTAGTTCTTGTCGTTTTCTCTACTGAAGAAGAGATTCTCGTCTGTCGTCTTCGCATCTGTGGACGCTGGGGACAACGGGTGGAGATCCCCGGAAACGCTAGCGTCGGCGACCCTAGCGGCTGTGGACGACAGGCAGTCGCCCGTCCACCTCATGCCGAACTCGAGGTGGACGAACGGGGGCTTCCGTGTGTCGTCCACATTAAGGCCCGAGTTGTCCACAGGTCGCTCCACAGACTGTGCACGATGCCGGACGGCGGTGGAGACGATCACGAGCGGGACCGGGTTTTGATGCGGCTGGTGAGTTCGGCGATCTGGTTGTAGGTCGAGAGCTTCTCGGCCATCAGCGCTCGGATCTTGCGCTCTGCGTGCATGACCGTGGTGTGGTCGCGGTTGCCGAACTCGGCGCCGATCTTGGGCAGCGACAGGTCGGTGAGCTCACGACACAGGTACATCGCGATCTGGCGGGCCGTGGCGGTGGCGCGGCTGCGGGAGCTGCCGGTGAGGTCGTCGATGGTGATCGAGAAGTACTCGGCGATCACGCCCATGATCGTGGACGAGGAGATCGCCGGGGTGTCCTGCTCGGCGACGAGGTCCTTGAGCACCATCTCGGCCAGGCCGAGATCGACCAGCTGCTGGTTCAGGCTGGCGAAGGCGGTGACCCGGATCAGGGCGCCCTCGAGCTCGCGGATGTTGCTCTGGATGCGGGAGGCGATGAACTCCAGCACGTCGGGCGGGGGCTCCATGCCCTCCTGCGCCGCCTTCTTGCGCAGGATCGCGATGCGGGTCTCGAGGTCCGGGGCCTGGACGTCGCTGATCAGGCCCCACTCGAAGCGGGTGCGCAGCCGGTCCTCGAGCGAGTTCAGCTGCCGCGGGCTCTTGTCGGAGCTGATGACGATCTGCTTGTTGGAATTGTGGAGGGTGTTGAAGGTGTGGAAGAACTCCTCCTGCGTCCGCTCCGCGCGCTCGAGGAACTGGATGTCGTCGATCAGCAGCACGTCCACCGAGCGGTACCGCGACTGGAAGGCCTGCATCTTGTCGTCGCGGACGGAGTTGATGAAGTCGTTGGTGAACTCCTCGCTGGACACGTACCGCGTCCGCAGCCCCGGTTGCAGCCGCTGGGCGTAGTGCCCGATGGCGTGCAGCAGGTGCGTCTTGCCCAGTCCGGAGTCGCCGTAGATGAACAGCGGGTTGTAGGCCCGCGCGGGTGCCTCGGCGACCGCGACCGCGGCGGCGTGCGTGAAGCGGTTGCTCGAGCCGATGACGAAGGTCTCGAACGTGTACTTCGGGTTCAGCCGGCTTTCGCGGTCGTCGTGGGCGTGCCGCGGGCGGTAGTGCGCGAGCAGGGCGGCATCGCTGTCCGGACCGTGGCCGTTGACCGGTTCCCGCGCTCCGCGCGAGGTGTCGCCGTCGGGGCGGCCATCGGTACCGGCGTCCTCGGTGACGGCCGGCAGCGGCTCGGTGGGATGCACGGTGACCGCGACCCGGATCTCGCGCCCGTACTCCTCGGTGAGGATGGCGGCGATGAGCGGACGCAGGCGCGTCTCGAAATAGTCCTTGGCCCACTCGTTGGGGGCCGCCAGCAGGGCGGTGTCCTCGACCAGGCCGAGCGGACGGGTGAGGCCTATCCAGGCCTTCTGCTGCGGGCGGATCAGCGGGTCGTCCAGCCGGCCCTGCACCCGTGCCCACACGGCCGCGAGGTCGTCGCTGTCGTCCACAGGCGGGTCACTCCAGATTGTGCGGTGTCGCTATGTCCCGTCTGCATCCCGTGGTGCGAAATGTGACGTCGTGAGGTGCTGGGAGACCCTCTCACGCCTCCTGGGGTGCACGAAATCCACAGTGTTTCCCACAACCTGTGGAAAACCCGACGGGAGCCGGCACCGACCCCGCGTCACGCGCCGATGGGCGACGAGGGGGGAACGTAACAGCGTGTCCGGCGACCGACAATAGAGCCCGGCGTGTCGTCACGCATGCCCAGGTGGGGGGGCCTAACGTCGCCCGTTTCGGCTCTAACCCGCCTGATATTGGTCAGCGCTGGGGTCGGTTTGACCCGTTGCGCTGCCGGTCCGTACCGTAGAGCGGTCTGTGCGATGGCTCCTGCCCACGTAGTTCCGGGTGCTGGATCCCGGGGTCGCCGCGTGGACCCGATCATCATCCGGCAGTCGGCAGCAGCGTGCTGTCCTCCGCCGCCGGGCGATGTCGGTCTCGATGCCTCGACCGATGGAGTAGCTCCGTGAGCAAGCGCACCTTCCAGCCGAACAACCGCCGCCGGGCCAAGACGCACGGATTTCGGCTGCGCATGCGTACCCGCGCCGGGCGCGCCATCGTCTCGGCCCGCCGCCGCAAGGGCCGCAGCGAACTGTCGGCCTGAGCCGGCCGTCCCGCGGCCGCATCGCGTGCTCCCCTCCCGACACCGCATGCGCCGCAGTTCCGACTTCACCGCCGTGGTCCGGCAGGGTGCCCGGAGCCGCGGCCGTTCCCTCGTCGTGCACCAAGGCCCCGCGGACCCGACCGGTGCGCCGCCGACGGTGGGCTTCGTCGTCAGCAAAGCCGTCGGCAGCAGCGTCGTCCGGCACCGGGTGACCCGGCGCCTGCGCGCCCAGCTGGCCACTCGACTGGACCGGTTGCCCGCGGGTTCGGGCACGGTGGTGCGCGCCCTGCCGGCGGCGGCGCAGGCCGACTCGGCCGCCCTCGGCCGCGACCTCGACCGTGCCCTGAGCCGGTTGCCCGGCGGGACGCCCCGGTGACCGCGACCGTCCACCCGGCGCCGTCGACCCTGTCGACCCTGTCGACCCCGCCGACCCCGGACGGCCTCGTCGCGCCGGCGGCGCGACCCGGGCGTGTCGCCCGGGTCCTGGCCGCCGCCGTCGGCCTCTACCGCGACGCCATCAGCCCGCTGCGTCCGCCCACCTGCCGTTATCGCCCCACCTGCAGCGAGTACGCCCTCGAGGCGCTGCTCGTGCACGGTGCGGTGCGGGGTAGCTGGCTCGCGCTGCGCCGGCTCCTGCGTTGTCACCCGTTGCACGCCGGCGGGCACGACCCGGTGCCACCGCGCGTTGAGGCCGGCGGGTACCGGCTCGGCTCGTCGTCCACGGAGCAGCCGTCCGGCGCGGCCCGTGGACTGGATCGTTCGACCGCCGCCGGTGAGGAGTAGTCGTGCTGAACTTCCTGTACGTCGCGGTGTCGTGGGTGCTGCTGAGGTGGCACCAGCTGTTCGCCGCCATCGGCGTGCCGTCGTCGGGCTGGACCTGGACGCTGTCGATCGTCTTCCTCGTCATCACCGCCCGCATCCTGCTGTTCCGGCTGTTCATCAAGCAGATGCACTACCAGCGCAACATGCAGAAGATGCAGCCCAAGATCCAGGCGCTGCGCGACAAGCACAAGGGCGACCGCGCCGAGCTGAACCGGCAGATGATGAAGCTGCAGCAGGAGGAGGGCTTCAACCCGCTCGCCGGCTGCCTGCCGATGTTCCTGCAGATCCCGGTCTTCATCGGGCTTTACCACGTCCTCCGGCACCTCTCGAACTCCAACGCCCTGTGCCAGAAGGGCAGCAGCTCGCACCTGTTGACCCTCTACACGTTCAGTACCGGCGAGACCTGCGGGGCGTCGCAGGCCAAGATCTTCTCCTCGCCGCTGGCCGCGTCCTTCCGCGACTCGGGTTCGATGATTCGAAACCTCGGCGGCGATCCCAGCACGACCCGCATCGTGCTGGTCATCCTGCTGATCATCAGCGCCTCGGCCACCCTGGCCACCCAGCTGCTGGTCCGGGCCAACGCCACGACGACGCCCGAAGGCACCGCCGCCACCGTCCAGCGGCTGATGATCTGGCTGATCCCGGTCGGCACCCTGGCCTCGGGCCTGCTGTTCAACTTCCCCCTGGGCGTGCTGCTCTACTGGTTCACGAGCAACCTCTGGACGCTGGGACAGCAGGCCTACATCATCCGATTTCATCCCCAGACCGAGGAACCGAAGACTCCGGTAGGCGAGCTGGGCAAGGCCCTGGCCCCCAAGCCGGGACAGCGGCCCGTGCGGATGCAGAAGCCCTCCGGGGTATCGGCCGAGTCGGCGCCGACCGCGACCGCGACCGCCACCGACCGGGCGCCCGCCCCCGCCTCGACACCCCGGCCGGGCCAGCGACCGGCTCGGACGAGCACCAAGAGACCTCCGGCCAAGAAGCGGCCGACCCAGGCGAAGAAGCGTCGCTGACCCGAGCGCCCCGCCTGCCCCCATCGGCCGGCCCCGGCCGGCACGCTGTGAAAGGAAGCCTGTTCTGTGAGTGACACCGATCTCGACCTGTCGACGAGTGTCGACGACTCGGCCCCCGAGGCAACCGCTGCTGCCGCGGCACCCGACGACATCGAGGACGCCGCCGCGACGCCGCCGACGCCGACGAGGGTGCCGAGGGTGCCGAGGGTGCCGACGGGACGGCGCCCCGGGGCAAGGGAGACGCGTTGCTCGTCCGGGAGGGCGACATCGCCGCCGACTACCTCGAGCGGCTGCTCGACATCGTCGACTACGACGGTGACATCGACCTCGACGTCGAGAACGGCCGCGCCGCTGTCGCTATCGTCGGCAGCGACCTGCACAACCTCGTCGGCCCACGGGGTCAGACCCTGGATGCCCTGCAGGAGCTCACCCGTCTCGCGGTGCAGCAGCAGACCGGGGTGCGCAGCCGGCTCATGCTCGACGTCAGCGGACACCGGCAGGCCCGGCGAGACGAGTTGCAGAAGCTCGCGGCCGACACCGCTGCACGCGTCCTGGAGAGCGGTGAGCCGGTGCGGCTCTCGCCGATGAACCCGTTCGAACGCAAGGTCGTGCACGATGCGATCGCCGCGACCGACGGCGTCAGCAGCGAGTCCGAGGGCGAGGAGCCGAACCGTCGCGTCGTCGTCCTCGCGGCGCGGTGACCTCGACTGATTCCCCTGCGCCGAACGGCGCGTCGGCGACGGCCGCCCCTCCCGCTCCGGCCGGACGGGCGGCCGCGTCGCGTCCGGCGCCGGAGTGCCCACCGCCGCCACAGGAAGCCGAGCACGTATTCGGCGCGTCGCTGCCTGCGGCGGTGACCTACGCGGAACTGCTGGCCGGCATCGGCACCGCGCACGGTCACCTCGGGCCGCGGGAGGTGCCGCGGTTGTGGGCGCGGCACCTGCTCAACTGTGCCGTCGTGACCGACCTGCTTCCCCAGGGCGCTCGGGTGATCGACGTCGGCTCGGGTGCCGGGCTGCCGGGGATACCGATGGCCCTTCGCCGACCCGACCTCAGCGCCGTGCTGGTGGAGCCGATGGAGCGGCGCTCGAGATTCCTGCAGGAGTGTGTCGCCGCCCTGGGCCTCGCCGACCGCGTGTCGGTGGTGCGCGGCCGGGCCGAGGCCGCCGAGGTGCGTTCCGCAGTCGGATTGAGTGCTTGGGTCACCGCTCGCGCGGTGGCTCCCCTGGACCGGCTGGCCGACTGGTGCCTGCCGCTGGTGGCGGCGGGCGGGCGGTTGCTCGCCCTCAAGGGCGCCTCGGTCCGGAAGGAGATCGAGAGCGGGGGACCGGTACTGTCCTCCCAGCGCGTGACTGCGATCGACGTGGTGACGGTGGGCGAGAAGTACGGCCTCGAACCCACGACCGTTGCGGTGGTGACACGTGGCGCCGATCCGCGACGCAGCCGGACGAGCCGCCCGACAGTCGCGTCGCGACGCCGACGTCCGGGACGACAGGGGACACAGTGACGGACGACCCGGAGTGGACCGAGCCGCTCAGCGCGACGATGGGCGACGTTTCCCGTGAAACATCGCCGGCGGCAGCGACGTCCCAGGAGTCGCCGGGCACTCTGACCGACCGCGAGCTGGGCCATGTTTCCCGTGAAACATCGTGCGATGCGGAGCCCGACCGGGGGATCGAGCCGACCGCCGCGCCGAGCTACGCCGAGACGCCCATCGCCCGCGAGACCGAGCAGGCCCTTCGCGTGCTCAACGTGCGCCAGGAGGTCTGGCCCGCCCCCGCGGCGCCGCGGGTGATGACGGTCGCGAACCAGAAGGGCGGGGTCGGCAAGACCACGACCGCTGTGAACATCGCTGCCGCGCTGGCCCTGCACGGCCTGCGGGTCCTGTTGATCGACCTGGACCCCCAGGGCAACGCGAGCACGGCGTTGGGCGTTGACCACGGCGTCGGCACCCCCTCGACCTACGATGTCCTGCTGTCCGGGCGGTCCATCGCCGAGGTCGCCCGCCCCACCGAGTTCGCCCCCACCCTGCGCTGCGTCCCGGCCACGCTGGACCTCGCGGGAGCCGACATCGAGCTGACCTCGCAGGTGGCGCGGGAGTACCGCCTGCAGAGGGCGTTGCGGAGCTTCCTGGAATCCCCGGACGGCGCCGTCGACTACATCCTCATCGACTGCCCCCCGTCGCTCGGCCTGTTGACGCTCAACGCGCTGGTTGCGGGCCGCGAGGTGCTGCTGCCGATCCAGTGCGAGTACTACGCCCTCGAGGGCCTGGCCCAGTTGCTCAAGACCGTCGAGCTGGTGCGCTCGCACCTCAATCCGGAGCTCGCCGTCAGCACCGTGTTGCTCACCATGTACGACAGCCGGACGCGGCTGGCCGACCAGGTGGCCGACGAGGTACGCCGGCACTTCGGTGAGCTGGTGCTGCAACCGACCATCCCGCGCAACGTCCGGGTCTCGGAGGCTCCGGGATTCGGGCAGACGGTCATCACCTACGATCCCGGATCGCGCGGGGCGATCGCCTACGTCACGGCGGCGCGGGAACTGGCGGAGCGCGGCGCGGCGGCCACGCGAGGAGCGGAACAGCAGGCGGAGGAGCCCGGACGTGACCAGTAAGAACCGGCGGGGCGGTCTGGGCCGCGGTCTGGGCGCGCTGATCCCGACCGCGCCACCGGTGGACGAGGCCGTGGCCGCGCCGTCCGGTGCCGCGTCGACGGATCCAACCGGCCCGGGTGCTGACACCACGGATACGGGCGTCGCGGACACCCTTGCGACCGGCGACTCCCCGGCCCTGGCCGAGGTCGTGGGCGCCAGTTTCGCCGAGCTGCCGATCGAGCAGATCCACGCCAACGCCAAGCAGCCCAGGCAGGTCTTCGACGAGGACGCGCTAGCCGAGTTGACGCACTCCATCCGCGCGTTCGGGGTGTTGCAGCCCGTCGTGGTCCGGTCCGACCCGGACGGCGGGTACGAGCTGGTCATGGGCGAGCGCCGCCTGCGGGCGGCCACGGCGGCCGGCCTCGCGGCCATCCCGGCCATCGTCCGAACGACCAACGACGATGCCATGCTGCGGGACGCGCTGCTGGAGAACATCCACCGTGCCGCCCTCAACCCGTTGGAGGAGGCCGCGGCCTACCAGCAGCTGCTGGAGGAGTTCGGGACGACGCACGAGGAGCTGGCCCAGCGCATCGGACGGTCCCGCCCGCAGGTCACCAACACGATCCGCCTGCTCAACCTGCCTGTCGCGGTCCAGCGACGGGTGGCCGCGGGAGTGCTCTCCGCCGGGCACGCGCGCGCCCTGCTCGGCCTGGACGACGCGGACCGACAGGACGAGCTGGCCAGTCGCATCGTGGCCGAGGGATTGTCGGTACGGGCGACCGAGGAGCTGGTGGCCCTCGCGGCGCATGGCGGGGACGCCCCGCGAGCCCGCCGGTCGACCGCTTCCCGGATCACCGCGCCGGCGGTCACCGAACTGGCCGGAAAGCTCTCGGATGCGTTCGACACCCGCGTCCGCGTCGAGCTCGGCCGGCGCAAGGGCAAGATCACCGTCGAGTTCGGGTCTATCGACGATCTGGAGCGGATCGTCTCGCTGATGGCGCCGGATGTCGTGGCCGAGCGGCGCCGGCTCGGTCAGCCGAACGAGCCGTAGCGCACGACCTCGGACACCGGGCGCCGTCCGCGCTTGAGCGACGGCGAGCGGACGTCCTCGGCGGCGTAGCCGAGGCTGACGACCCCCACCGGTGCCAGCCGCGCGGGGACGGTGAAGGCCTCGCGCAGGGCCGCCCAGCGATCACCCGGAACGCCGAAGAAGCAGCTGGCGAGGCCGGCGTCCTGCGCAGCCAGCAGCAGGATCATCGCCGCCATTCCGACGTCGATGTGCCAGTAGGGAACCGGCCAGCGCGCGGCGTCGCGGTCGGTCCAGCCCTTGTCGGCCTCGGCGTAGCGGTCCAGGTAGGCCTGCTGGTCGGAGAAACAGACCACGAGAACCGGCGCGGTGCGCATCCGCGTGAGCCAGCTGTCCTCCGCACCCTCGGTAGTCGCGGACCAGAAGGTGGACCTGGACGTTATGTCATCCAGAACCAGAAATTCCCAACCCTGGGTATGGCCCGCCGACGGTGCCCGAATTGCGAGCTTCATCAGCATTTCCAGCTGTTCTCGTGGAATGGTCCGATCCGGGTCGTAGGTGCGGGTCATGCGGCGGGCTCGGACGACGTCGGCGAATTCCACCATGCCACTCTGGCACGTCGTGCTGGACGAGCACTCGTCCGTTCCGGACCGACGGTGACGGTGTCGATATCCCATCGGCGTCCCGGCTCCCGATGTGCCATCGTTGCTGCGTGGATCTGAGGCAATCGCGCAAGCTCGAGAACGTCTGCTACGACATCCGCGGCCCGGTGCTCGACGAGGCCAAGCGCCTCGAGGACGAGGGCCGTCGGATCATCAAGCTCAACATCGGCAACCCGGCACCGTTCGGCTTCGAGGCACCGGACGAGATCCTCGTCGATGTCATCCGCAACCTGCCCGCCGCGCAGGGCTACTCCGACTCCCAGGGACTGCTCTCGGCGCGGACGTCGATCATGCACCACTACCAGGAACAAGGCATCGACGCTGTCGACGTCGACGACATCTGGCTGGGCAACGGGGTCAGCGAGCTCATCGCCATCAGCCTGCAGGCCATGCTCGACAACGGCGACGAGGTGCTCATCCCGGCGCCGGACTATCCGCTCTGGACGGCGACGACCTCGCTGGCCGGCGGCCGCCCGGTGCACTACCGCTGCGACGAGTCCAACGGCTGGCAACCCGACCTCGAGGATCTGCGCAGCAAGATCACCGACCGCACGAAGGCGGTCGTGGTCATCAACCCGAACAACCCCACCGGCGCGGTCTACGGCGAGCCGGTGCTGCAGGAGATCGCCGACCTGGCGCGGGAGCACGGGCTCGTGGTGCTGGCCGACGAGATCTACGACAAGATCCTCTACGACGACGCCGTCCACCTGCCGTTCGCGCGGATCGCACCGGACGTGTTCACCCTGACCTTCAACGGCCTGTCCAAGGCCTATCGCGTGGCCGGGTTCCGCGCGGGCTGGATGATGGTCAGCGGGCCGAAACGGCACGCGACCAGCTACCTCGAGGGCATCGCCATCCTGGCCAACATGCGGCTGTGCGCCAACGTCCCGGCCCAGCACGCGGTGCAGGTGGCCCTGGGCGGGCGGCAGAGCATCCGGGACCTGATCCTGCCGGGTGGCCGACTGCGCGAGCAGCGCGACGCCGCCGTGACGGCCCTCCGTGCCATCCCCGGTGTGACATGCGTGCAGCCG
Source organism: uncultured Actinomycetota bacterium (assembly GCA_963787985.1). Lineage (GTDB taxonomy): Bacteria > Actinomycetota > Actinomycetes > Mycobacteriales > Jatrophihabitantaceae > Jatrophihabitans. The sequence goes on from CAWBEL010000001.1 coordinate 1,203,954, forward strand.
CAGGGCGCCCTGTACGTGTTCCCGCGGTTGGACCCTGAGCGGTACCCGATCGTCGACGACCAGCGCTTCGTCCTCGAGCTGCTGCGCGCCGAACATGTCCTCGTGGTCCAGGGGACAGGTTTCAACTGGAGCGAACCGGACCACCTGCGGATCGTCACCCTGCCGCACACCGAGGTGCTGCTCGATGCGATCGGCCGGCTTGGCGACTTCCTGTCCCGTTACGACGGCGACTACTGACAGGTTCCCTGACCGGCCTCGACCAGAGAGGCACGTGCATGTCCCGGCGACTGGTGGCCATCACGTTGGACAACCTGTCCGACCTCCCGTCCCGGTGCCGGGGGTGCGTGTTCTGGGAGCTGGATCCGGTATCGGGGCGACGGGCCGTCGAGGACGGGGCCGCGGAGCTGGAGAAGGAGGCCTGGATCTCCGACACGCTGCTCGAATGGGGCAGTTGCGGCCTGCTGGCCTACATCGACGGAGCGCCGGCCGGTTACGCCCTCTATGCCCCGCCCGCCTACGTCCCACGCTCGTTCGCGTTCCCGACGTCCCCCGTCAGCGCCGACGCCATCCTGCTGGCCGCGGCGCGGGTCGAGCCCGAGTTCCGCGGCGGTGGGCTCGGCCGGGTGCTCGTGCAATCGGTGGCGCGGGAGGTGGTCCGCCGGGGTTTCCGGGCCGTTGAGGCGTTCGGCCGGCACGGCCCGGGACTGGTCGGAGTACCGGACGAAGTACAGGATGAACCGGTCGACCACGGCTGCGTGCTGCCGGCCGGTTACCTGCGCGCGGTGGGTTTCAAGACGGTTCGCCCGCACCCGCTGGTGTCCCGTCTCCGGCTCGACATCCGCAGTACCGCCTCGTGGCGCGAGGACGTCGAGTACGCGATCGAGCGACTGTTCGGCTCGGTCCCGGCACCGGTCCTGTCGCGCTGAGCGGGGTGCGGCCTCGCGTCAGTGCACGCCGGCGGGAATGCGCATGACACCTGTCGTGGGGTCCTCGCCCACCGGCAGGTACAGCCGCTGCACCGCGACGAGGAGCCCCTCGGCGATGGTGTCCCGGAAGGCAGGGTCGCACAGCTTGTCGCGGTCCGCCATCGAGGTCAGGTAACCCAGCTCCACCCGGACCGCAGGCATGCGCGTCAGGCGCAGCAGCGACCACCCCTTGCCGTGGATGCGGTTGTCGCCCATTCCGGTGCGGGCGACGAGCTCGCGCTGGGCGAGGTCCGCGAGCTTCTCGCCGATGGTCGAGCTCGACTCGCCGGCGCCGTAGTAATAGGCCGCCAGCCCGTTCGCCAGCGTCGACGGTGAACCGTCCACGTGCAGTGACAGGACGAGATCCGCTCCGACGTCGTTGGCGAGCTGGGCGCGCTGCTCGTCGGTCGCGCCGTTGTGCGGGCCGCGGGTGGACCAGGTGCGGACCCCGAGAGCGGTGAGCCGGCCCTCGAGGCGGGAGGCGAGCTCCCAGACGATGTCGGCCTCGCTGACGCCGGCGACGTTCACGCCCGAGTCTGCACCGCCGTGGCCGGGGTCCAGCACGATGCGCTTGCCGAGCAGGTTGGGACCGGACTCGGCGACGGCGATGAGATCGCGCAGCAGTTGCGGTCGCCCACCGACCACGCGACGTCCCAGCTGCCGGAGCGCACGCAGCGTGTCGGGGCCGCAGATGCCGTCGGCCATCAGCCCGGACTCGCGCTGGAACGCGCGCAGCGCCGTCGCCGTCGACAGGCCGAAGATTCCGTCGGCACGGGCCAGGGGAAAGCCGAGCTCGATGAGCTGGGTCTGCAGGGCGGTGACATCGTCGCCGATCAGCGGTTGGCCGGCCTCGTGGGCGAGAACGCGGTCGCCGAGCTTCCAGTGCGCTCCGGTGAGGGCGGCGTAGGTCTCGCGTCCGACCCGCCCGTCGACCGAGATGCCGCGGCGCTGCTGGAAATGCCGCACCGCAAGCTCGGTGGCCTCGTCGAAGGCGGTCGCGGTCTCGGGGTCGGTGTTGTTCAACAGCCCGATCGAGGCAAGCATCGCGCGTACCTCGCCGACGGCGTCACCGGTGTCGCCGCGACGTAGGGGCTTCATGGATGCAGTGCCTCGCGAATCACGCTGGACGGGGGCCGGACCGGCTGGGACCACCTCGATTGTGCCTTAGGCAGGCCCGGTTCCCGAATCGGCCGGCACGCCCTTGGAGTGTCTCTCAGCCGCGCGGAGTCCTTCCGCGGCCGCTGGTGGCCTCATGGGCGACCGGAGGAACGAGCGAGGCGGCCACCCCGTGGGGAGTGGCCGCCTCGAGTGCTCGTGCGGTTCGGGTCAGGCGGTGAACTCGGTGAGCTCGCGCAGGATCGCGGCCTTCGGGCGGGCGCCGACGATGGTCTTGACCAGCTCGCCGCCCTTGAAAACGGCCATCGTCGGGATCGACATGACCTGGTAGGCGCGGGCGGTCTCAGGGTTCTCGTCGATGTTGAGCTTGGCCACGGTGAGCTTGCCTGCCTGCTCGCCGGCGATCTCCTCCAGAACCGGGGCGACCTGGCGGCACGGGCCGCACCACTCGGCCCAGAAGTCGACGAGCACCGGCTCGTCGGACTTGAGCACGTCCGAGGCGAAGCTGCTGTCGGTCACGGTCTTGGTATTGGCGCCCATGAACTCTCTCCTGATTGGTGGACTGGTGCCGGTGCGGCGGTGTGTGCCACGCCGACGATGTCATGAACACCCCGGAGCCCGCGCAGATTCCCGTGCATGGCGCGGCACCGGGGCGGGTGCCGGGTCAGCTTGTGCGGACGAGGTGGTCGCCGACGCCGTCGGACACGGCGGGCGAGTCCGACGGCGGGTTCGTCGCGGTGTCGTGCAGCGCGGCGAGGAAGCGCTCGGCGTCGAGGGCGGCCTGACACCCGGTGCCGGCGGCCGTGATGGCCTGGCGGTAGGTGTGGTCGACCAGGTCGCCGGCGGCGAACACGCCGTCGAGGTTCGTGCGGGTCCCGGTGCTCGTGACGACATAACCCTCGTCGTCGAGCTCGACCTGTCCGCGGACCAGTTCGCTGCGTGGCTCGTGCCCGATCGCGATGAACAGCCCACCGACCGACAGGTCGCGCAGCTCGCCGGTCGAGGTGTCCCGCAGCGTCACACCGGTGACCGATGTGTCACCCGCGATCGCGGCGACGTCGCTGTTCCAGGCCCACCGGATCTTCGGGTTCGCCGCCGCCCGCTCGGCCATGATGCGGCTGGCCCGCAGGCTGTCCCGGCGGTGCACGACGGTCACCGACTTCGCGAACCGGGTCAGGAACGTCGCCTCCTCCATGGCGGTGTCGCCGCCGCCGACCACGATGATGTCCTGGTCACGGAAGAAGAAACCGTCACACGTGGCGCACCAGCTGACGCCATGGCCGGACAGTTCGTCCTCGCGGTCGACGCCCAGCTTCCGGTACGCCGAACCCATGGACAGGATCACGGCGTCAGCGGTAAACGTCCCGTCCAAGGTCCGGACGGTCTTGACAGGTCCCGCGAGGTCGACCTCGATCACGTCGTCGGCGACCAGCTCGGCGCCGAAGCGCTCGGCCTGCGAGCGGATGTGGTTCATCAGGTCGGGGCCGAGGATGCCCTCGGGGAAACCGGGGAAGTTCTCCACCTCGGTGGTGTTCATCAGGGCGCCCCCGTACTGGCTGCCCTCGAACACGAGCGGGGCGAGGTCGGCCCGGGCGGTGTAGAGCGCCGCCGTGTACCCGGCGGGGCCGGATCCGATGATGATGACGTTGCGGTGCTGGCTCACGGTGCGTTTCGCCTCTCGTCTACTGGCATCGACTGCCGTCAGGCCGGGTAACCATCCTAGAGACGCCGCCATTCCCCGGCGCGCGGTGGCGGACTACGGCGATCAGGGCGCCGCGTCAGCGCCGCCGGACCGAACCGAGGGCGTCGCGGATCTCCGGCAGCCGCATCCGCCAGGCGACTGCGATCAGCACCGCGAGGCCCACCAGGCCGCCGCCGACCAGGCCGGTCCAGGACCCGAAGCGGGCCGACCCCAGGCCGTGCCGGGCGAGGAGCAGCACGCCGTACGCCGCGCCGCCACCGAGGGCGGAGGCGATGCCGATCTGCACGACCGTGCGGGCGACGGCACGGAATCCCAGCCGGCCCAGCCGACGGGTCAGGACGACGTGCCCGACGACGGCGCCGACTACGTAGGACATCGACGTTCCGATGTTGAGCCACTGGACGGCGTGGACGGACGGATGCAGGTCCACGTCGGTGCCGCGGGGCGCTGCGTAGACGTGATTGGTGACGAGGATGAGGGCGACCTTCGTCGCGACCATGAAGGCGTTGATCAGGGTGGGGGTGCGGCCGTCGCGCATGGCGTAGAACACGCGCAGTTGCAGCATGACGATCGCGAACGGGAACAGGCCGAACGCCGACCAGGCCAGGGCCGATCCGATGAGGTGGGCCTTGTCGATCGTGGTGTTCCCGTACGCGAACAGGGTGACGGTCATGGCCGGCCCGAGGACGATCAGTCCTGCCGTGATGGGGATCAAGGCGACGGCGGACAGCCGGGCGCCCAGTGACAGGTCGTCGACGACGGCGTCGTTGTCACCGCGGACCGCGGCGCGCGACAAGCGCGGCATGATGGCCGTCAGTAGGGAGACGACGAGGATCCCGTACGGCATCTGGAACAGCAGGTCGGCGTTGGTGAAGATCGTGAATCCACCGTTGTCGTTGCCGACCTTCTGGATAACGGTGACGCCGATCTGGCTCACGACGACGTAGGCGAGCACCCAGCCGGCGAGCGAGCCCACCTCGCGCATGCGACCCAGCTCGTTCGGCCGGGCCCTAAAGCGCCACTGCCAGTGGAACCCCGACGTCCGCAGTGACGGGATCAGGGCCAGGGCCTGACCGGCGATGCCCAAGGTGGTTCCGAGCCCGATGACGAGGATCTGCGGCGTGGTCATCGTGCGGGGATCGAGGGTGGCCGGCCCGGGAAGCGCCCAGAAGACGCCGACGGTGGCGATCATGATGACGTTGTTGAGGACGGGTGCCCAGGCGCCGGGTTTGTAGCTGTGCCGGATGTTGAGCACGGCGACGAACATGGCACCGAGGCCGTAGAAGAAGATCTCCGGCAGCAGCAGCGTCGCGAACACGCTCGTGAGCTGGCGTTTCGGGCCCGCCTCGACGAAGCCGGCTGCGATCAGGGGCGCCGCCAGGACGGCCAGCAGGGTCATGATCCCGAGGGCCACGGTGGCGATGGACAGCAGCCGCTGGGTGTAGGCGACGCCCTCGTCCTCGTCCTCTGTCTGCGCGTGCACCAGCAGCGGGATGAGCACGCTCGACAGGACCCCGCCGAGCAGCAGCTCGTAGATCATGTTGGGCAGGTTGTTGCCCGAGTTGTAGGCGTTGCCGACCGCACCGGTACCGAGTGCTGCCAGCAACAGGATGCTGCGCACGAATCCGGTGACGCGGCTGGCGAGGCTGGCGACCGCCATCGACCCGCTGGCGGCCATGAGCCCACGATTCGTGGCCGCCGCGTCGCCGGCGCCGGGGTCGCGGCGGGTGCCCGGTCGCGGGGGCGTGCGGTCCTGGGCCGGGAGCGAGCGCGTCTCCGGTTCCTGACTGGCCGGCCCTGCCGCCCCGTCAGCCGTGAACGCGGTGGTGGCCCCGCCGTCGAGGGCGTGCCGGCCACTCGGATCGGCTGTCTCGGCCGGACCGTCCGCGGCCAGCGTTCCGACTGCGGACCCGTCGTCGGGCGCGGTGGGCGCGGCACCTCGGGCGCGTCGGCGAGCCCGGCCGTAGAACCGTGGTTCGCTCCACACCGGTTCCGACCAGTCCGCAACCATGACCGAACCCATCGGGTCGGCCTCGGTGAACATGCGCGGTTCAACGGGTTGCCCGGACTCGTACAGGGTCGCGCTGCCCCAGTCGTCGCCGTCGACGGTCGTACTCACGTCACCGGCTCGCGGCGGGGCAGGGTGCGGCCCGGGTGGTTGGCCGTACGGCCGGGGCCACGACGACGGGAGCGGATGCGCCGGATGCGCCGGATGTAGCGGACGAGCAGCGCGACGAGCAGCACGACGCCGGCGACTACGGTGATGACGATGCCGATCGTGCCCAAGACGGTGCTGTGGATGAACAGCTTGACGGGAGATCCGAGCTGGTAGTCGTTAGGCGCGCTCAGCACTGCGTTGACAGGAATGCGCCCGGACCGCTGGACGACCGTGGGCACCTGCACGGTCTGCTTGCTCGAGGCCGCGATGACCTGGACTTTCGGGGTCTTGAGGGTGAGGCCGGGCAGGTTGCCCACGGTGGTCACCGTGATGTTCACCGCCACCGGGTACGCCAGGGTGTTACGAACGGTGATGGGTATCGGCGAGTTGCTGCCGGCCAAGGTGTAACTGCCGTACTTGGGATTCACGATCTGCACCCCGGACAGGATCGAGTTGACCTGTCCCGACAGCTGGGCACTGACCGATGCGCCCGTCCGCCGTCCGCCCGTCACGCCGTCGGTACGCCAGGCCGCCGACTCGATGCGTTGCAGTGCGGGTGACAGTCCCGACGCCACCGCCTGGCCCGCGACGCTGCGACTCAGCATCGTCGAGATCGCCGGCAGCGCCTCGTGGACCATGTGGGCGCGGTCGAGCTGCGTCGCGGTCAACCCGGGTACCCGCGACGGGACCGATCGCAGCGCGACCTTGGGCGACGGGAAGGAGGTCGCGTGCAGCAGGGAGGTCAGTGTGACGGGTTTGCTGAACGGCGTCGCCACGGTGTCCTCGATCGTGGCGGCCGCGAGCTGTGGCGACGGGTTGACGTAGCGCGGTGGGGTGAGGACGACGGCATGCGGGGCGGTCGGTGCCTGGGCAACCCGGGCGGCGAGTTCGGCGACGAGCAGAGGCAGTTTGGTGGGGTCGGGCGCGGTCTGGGACACGCTGGCCGCCACATCGCCCTGCAGCGCGGGCGAGGTCAGCACGAGCCGGGCCGAGCGCCGCTCACCGGCGGCGCTGGCCAACGACAGGGGACTTCCCGCCTGGGTGCTCGGCTGCGCCGCCCGCGCGTCGAGCAGGACGGTGTCGACCCCGGTGCGTGCCAAGGCGCCCAGGGCTCGGTCGTCGATGCGTCCGCCGGCGGGCCAGGCCAGTGAGGTGTCCGCGGCGCGGTCACCGAGGGCGGCCGAGACGCGGACGGCCATCGCGGTGGGCATGGTCGAGGTCCACGGGAGACGACGCTCGGTCAGCGACTGGACATCGGGATCGGCGTAGGGCGTGAGGTCGAGGGCCATGGTCGGATGGTCGGTGACGAGTGCGCGCAGCCGCGCCAGCCAGCTCTGCGCCGCCTGCTGGCCGACGCCGGCCACCGTACGGCCGCCCGTCTCCTGCACCGTGTACTTGCCGGTGGCCATGACGGCCAGCTCGTCGATGAGCTCCGGATCGATGACCACGGTCATCGGGACCTTGTCGGCGACCTGCTCCAGGACCTGTAGCGACCTGTCGAGGCGTCCGCCGCCGACGGAGTCGGTGAGTGAATCGTCGAGGAAGACCGTTCCGTCGGCGAGACGGTGCGGGCGGTCGATGAGTGGCCAGACCCAGCTGACGGCCAGCTTGGTCGGCGCGACGTCGAACGAGGGCGTGTAGGTCCGCGTAGAACCGACCAGGGTGTCGTTGCCGGACGTGATCTGGTGGACGCTGATGTCGATCGGGTACACGGCGTCGTGACAGAGACAGATGCCGGCGCCCTGGTTGAGGCTCGTGGTGGTGCGGAATTTCACCGTCCGCGTCGACCCTGCCGGGATGTCCGTCGTGACGGGACCCGTCGGGGTGATCGGCAGGCCCGACGAACGGGTCGAGGTGTCGGCGAGTGACAGGTCCAGCTCGTGCTGTGAACCCAGGGGATCGCCGCGCTGGGCCTGCAGATGCAGGTTGGACAGGGTGCGCGCGGACGTGTTCGTCAGCGACAGCGTGATCGTGAACGGCGTGCGGGCGACGCTCGGGACCGGCGTGGACGGGCTGATCTGCAGCACGCTGACGCTGACGGGAAGCGCGGCGTGGCGTTCGCCGGTCGCACCGGCCGGAGGGGGCAGGACGGTGAGGGAACCGATCCCCGCCGCGGTCGCGGCCAGGGCGATCGCGGTGCGGATCCGGGCCGCGATCACGCGCTGTCGGCCAGCATGCGACCTGCGGTGTCGACGAGCCCGCGCTCGTCGGGGTAGGCGAGCTGCCCGCGGATCTCGGAGAACGGCACCCAGGCCACCTCGTCGACCTCGATGTCGGCATCGGAGAGCTCGCCGGCGACCCGGCGCATCAGATAGTGCCGAACCGTCTTGTGGATGCGCCGGCCGTCGGCAACGAACCAGAAGTCGATGGTGCCGAGCTCGCCGACGATGGTGCCGGCGATGCCCGTTTCCTCCTCGACCTCGCGGACGGCGGCCTGCTCGGCAGTCTCGCCGGCCTCGATATGACCCTTCGGCAGTGACCACAGCAACCGGCCTTGGCGGTCGGTGCGCCCGATCAGCGCGCCGCGGGGAACCTCGCCGTTGAGGTCGAGCACCAGCCCGCCCGCGCTGTACTCCTCGACCTGCCGCAACCGGCCACGGCGGGCCCGCGTTGCCGTTGCGTCGCCCCCCTGGCGCTGCCCGCCGCGGCGCTGGCCACGGCCGGCCTGCCCGCTGCGGGCCGCGCGCTGCCCCGGGCCGCCGGCCGAACCCGCGCGCGCGGACCCGGGCTCGATGCGACCGGGCCCCGGCGCAGCAGGCTCCGGCGCGTCGGGCCGGGCCACCGCGGAGCTCGGCCCAGCCGCGCCGTTGGATGCCGTGCCGGCGGGTGCCCGGCCGGCCTGCCTCGATGCGGCAGCGGGCGGAGCTTCGGCGGCCGTGTCTCCGGCATTCGTGGCGGGGGTGGCGGGGGTGCCGGCCTCGCGAGCCCGCTTCGCTGCACGGCGGCGCGCCCGTCGGCGGGCCGAGCGCGAGCGACGCGGCGCCTCGCCGGCCGCGGGCTCGGGCCCGTCCGACCGTTGCGCCGACGTCGTCGCCGGACGGGGTTCGCCGCCCGTGGACGGTGGCGAAACAGCCGGTAGGGGCTTCGGCCCGGGCGAGAAATCAGGTCCCGGGGACATGGCCCGATGGTAACCGGCAAGTGGGTACGCTGGCCGTCCGTGACACCGCGCCGAGTTGAGCGACCGGCCGCCCGACCCCCGGATCGGGCGGGCGAGCGGCGATGACCACGACACCGGCCGATCTCGTGCCGGTGCCGCCCGTCGCGCAGCGCCTCGGCGCCGCCTTCGCCGCGGCCGGACACGAACTGCACCTCGTCGGCGGTCCCGTTCGCGACGCCCTGATGGGCCGCCCGTGCGACGACCTCGATTTCACCACCGACGCCCGGCCCGACGCCATCCTCGCCGTGGTCGCGCCGCTGGCCTCGGCCACCTGGACGACCGGGATCGAGTTCGGCACGGTCGGAGCGCGGGTCGACGGCGAGCCCTGTGAAATCACCACGTTCCGCGCCGACCGGTACGACCGGGTCAGCCGCAATCCCGAGGTCGCCTTCGGCCAGTCCCTGCTCGAGGACCTGCGTCGGCGCGACTTCACCATGAACGCCATGGCGCTGTCGGTCACCGGCGACCGCGTTTTCACCGACCCCTTCGGCGGCCTCGCCGACCTCGCCCGCGGCGTGTTGGCGACCCCGGGCACGCCGCAGGAGTCCTTCGCCGACGACCCGTTGCGCATGCTGCGGGCCGCCCGGTTCGTCTCCACCCTGGGCGCGACCCCGACCCCCGGCGTTGCCGCCGCTATGACGCAGATGGCCGCCGAGCTGGGCCGCATCACCGCGGAGCGTGTGCTGGCCGAACTGACCAAGCTGCTGCTCGGCGCCAACCCCCGCGCCGGGCTCGAGACGATGGTCGACACCGGCCTCGCCGACGTGGTGCTGCCCGAGCTGCCGGCGCTGCGCATGGCCTCCGACGAGCACGGCCAGCACAAAGATGTCTACGCCCACACCCTGCAGGTGCTGGAGCAGGCGATCGCGCTCGAGGACGACGGCCCCGACCTGACCCTGCGCTGGGCGGCGCTGCTGCACGACATCGGCAAGCCGGCGACCCGGGAGTTCCTGCCCGGCGGACGAGTCACCTTCCACCATCACGAGGTGGTCGGTGCCCGCCTGACGCGCAAGCGGCTCAAGGCATTACGCGCGAGCAAGGAACTCACCGAAGACGTCGCGCAACTCGTCTTCCTGCACCTGCGCTTCTACGGCTACCGCAGCAGCGAATGGACCGATTCGGCCGTGCGCCGCTACGTCGTCGACGCCGGTCCCTTGCTGCCCCGGCTGCACAAGCTCGTGCGGTCCGACTGCACCACCCGCAACCGGAAGAAGGCGGCGGCGTTGTCCGCGGCCTACGACACGCTCGAGCAGCGCATCGCGGCGCTGCGGGAGCAGGAGCAGCTGGAGGCGGTGCGGCCCGATCTCGACGGCAACGAGATCATGCAGATCCTGGACATTCCGCCCGGCCGGCTCGTCGGGCAGGCCTACCAGCACCTGCTGGCGCTGCGGATGGAGCTCGGGCCGCTCGGGCACGACCGCGCGGTCGTCGAGCTCACGTCCTGGTTCGCCGCGCACGGCCCCGGCGCGACGAGCGGGTGACGATCGCGGCCCGAACGGCGGGCTGCGAGGGCCGCGTCGCGGCGGGTGGTGTGTGACTCGGGTCGGCGCGGGCAAAGATGTGGGCATGGGCGCGCCGGAGTGGGGACCGATCCGCGTCCTCGACCCGGCGGCCGGCCGCCTGCTCGTCGCGACACCGCTGCTCGGCGACCCGCACTTCTCGCGCACCGTGGTCTACCTGCTCGAGCATGACGGGGGCGGAACCGTCGGCGTCGTCCTCAACCGCCCGAGCCACACGCCGGTGGGCCAGGTGTTGCCCGACTGGCACGACGCCGTCGGCGAACCCGCCGTCGTGTTCAGCGGCGGCCCGGTGCAGCCCGACGGCGCACTGTGCCTCGGTCAGCTCGAGGAGTCCTCCGAGGGCATCCGCGAGGTGGTCGACGGGGTCTCGACCGTCGACCTGGACGGCGACGTCACGGTCATCGCACCCATCGCCCGCCGCCTGCGGGTCTTCGCCGGCCACAGCGGCTGGTCGCCGGAGCAGCTCGACGAGGAGATCATCGAGGGCGCGTGGTGGGTCGTCCCGGGCAGCCCGGACGACCTGTTCAGCGCCGAGCCCCGGACGATGTGGCGGCGGGTGCTGCGCCGCCAACCTCCGCCGCTGTCCCTGGTGTCGACGCTGCCCGAGGACCCCTCCCAGAACTGAGCGCCGTCAGCCCTGGGTCAGGACGTAGGCCCCGGCGGCGGCGAACGCCGCCGAACTCGCCGATCCCAGCACGCGGCTGCGCGTCGGCATGTCCGACGCCGTTGCGCCGAGGACGGCGTCCGCGAGGTTCATGGCGGTGCTGACGGTGAGCAGGGTGCGCTTCTGCTCGCCGCTGCCGGCCAGGAACCAGATCGCACCTAGGCCCGCGGTACGGGTTCCCCAGAGCCGGGTGATGATCTTGGTGCGTGGGTCGCCACCCAGACCGTAGATCGCGGTGAATACCCGCGGGGCCAGGGCCGCCACCGCGCCGAAGGCCAGCGCCCCCGCGGCCAACCCCTGCTCGATCTGCTGCGTCGACGGTGCGTCCTGTGGCATGTCGTCCTCCGCGTCTGCTCGGTCACCGATCGAAATGATCAGCGACGGTGGGGCCAAGCTAGGCCCGTGCGGCAGACGCGGCAATGCCCCCGCCGGCCGGGATCACCGGCGGGCGAGGGCATTGGCGGACGAAGTGGTACTTACCGCTCGACGGTGCCGTCGATGAAGTTCTGGACGGCCTGACGCGCTTCGTCGTCGGAGTACTGCACCGGCGGGGACTTCATGAAGTAGCTCGACGCGGACAGGATCGGGCCGCCGATACCGCGGTCCTGGGCGATCTTCGCCGCGCGCAGGGCGTCGATGATGATGCCGGCGGAGTTCGGGGAGTCCCAGACCTCGAGCTTGTACTCGAGGTTCAGCGGGACGTCGCCGAAGGTCTTGCCCTCCAGGCGGACGAAGGCCCACTTGCGGTCGTCGAGCCACGCGACGTAGTCGGACGGGCCGATGTGCACGTTGCGCTCGCCGAGATCGCGGTCGGGCACCTGCGAGGTGACCGACTGGGTCTTGGAGATCTTCTTCGACTCGAGCCGGTCGCGCTCCAACATGTTCTTGAAGTCCATGTTGCCGCCGACGTTGAGCTGGTAGGTGCGCTGCACCTCGACGCCGCGGTCCTCGAACAGCTTGGTGAGCACGCGGTGCGTGATCGTGGCACCGACCTGGCTCTTGATGTCGTCACCGACGATCGGGACGCCGGCGTCCTCGAACTTCTTGGCCCACTCGGGCGTGCTGGCGATGAACACCGGCAGCGCGTTGACGAAGGCGACCTTGGCGTCGATGGCGCATTGGGCGTAGAACTTCGCCGCCTGCTCCGAGCCGACCGGCAGGTAGCAGATCAGGACGTCGGCCTGGGTGTCCTTGAGGGCCTGGACGATGTCGACCGGCTCGTCGAGGGACTCCTCGATCGTCTCGCGGTAGTACTTGCCGAGCCCGTCGAGCGTGTGACCGCGCTGCACCGGGACGTCGAGCTGCGGGACGTCGCAGATCTTGATGGTGTTGTTCTCGCTGGCGAGGATCGCCTGGGAGAGGTCGAGGCCGACCTTCTTGGCGTCGACGTCGAACGCGGCGACGAACTCGATGTCGCTGACGTGGTAGGGCCCGAAGTTGACGTGCATCAGGCCGGGGACCTTCTGCGTCGGGTCGGCGTCACGGTAGAAATGGACGCCCTGAACGAGCGAGGCGGCGCAGTTCCCGACGCCGATGATGGCGACACGGATCTTGCCTGCCGCTGACTGCGAACCCATCAGGGCTCCTCCTTCATGATCTTCGGCTGTGGTGGGGACGTGGTGCGAGGGGCTGCAGCCGAATCGGCCGCCTCGCCGTCTGCGCCGGGCAGCTCGTGCCCCGGCGGTGGTGCGGTGTCCGCGCGACCGGCGTCATCAGCCGGCGAAGCACCGCGTTCGTGCCGTATCAGTTCGTCGAGCCAGCGGACCTCGCGGTCGACCGAGTCGAGGCCGTGTTCGTGCATCTCGCGGGTGTAGCGGTCGACCCGCTCCCCGGTACGGGACAGCGCCGCGCGCAGGCCCTCGCGGGTCTCCTCGACCTTGCGGCGGCGCCCCTCGAGGATGCGCAGCCGGATGTCCGAGCGGGTCTGGGCGAAGAAGGCCAGGCGGGCGCCGAATCCCTCCTCCTCGAAGGCGTCCGGGCCGACGTCGGCCAGCAGCTCGGCCAGGTGTTCCTTGCCGTCGGCGGTCAGACGGTAGACGCGTTTGCCGCGCCGCGAGCGTCCGCCGCCGACCTCGTCCGGTGACTCCTCGGAGATCCAGCCGGCCTCGGAGAGCTTGCGCAGGGTCGGGTAGAGCGAGCCGTAGGAGAACGCGCGGAACGCGCCGAGCAGGCCGGAAAGCCGCTTGCGCAGCTCGTAACCGTGCATCGGGCTCTCGTTGAGCAACCCGAGGACGGCGATTTCCAGCACGGTTGTCGGCTCTCCTATGTCGAGGTGATGTATCAGCACGATACATCACGGCGACACGTCGTTTGCCGGCAGGACACCTCCCGGACAGAGGCAGGACCTGTGAACGACGTCCGGACGTCACTCGTCGGGCAGCGGCTCACGAACCACGGGGCAGGTCATGCAGCGCGCGCCGCCACGGCCGCGGCCCAGCTCGCCGCCCGAGATCGCCAGCACCTCGATGCCGTGCGCCTCGAGCAGCGCATTGGTGACCGTGTTGCGGTCGTAACCCACGACGACGCCGGGCTCGAGGGCGAAGTAGTTGTTGCCGTCGCTCCACTGCTCCCGCTCGGCCGCCCGCGCGTCGTTGCCGGCGCGCAGGATGCGCACGTCGGCCCCGAGGGCCTCACCGAGCGCCGCCTGCAGGCCCGGGGCCGGCTCGACGTGCAGCGGCTCCGCCTCGTCCTGCCCCGGGGTGACCAGCCACACGCGCAGCGCGTCGAGATCCAGCGCCGGATAGGCGACGAAGGTCGCGCGGTCGACCATCGTCAGCACCGTGTCCAGGTGCATCATCGCCCGCGCCTGCGGCAGGTCCGCGGCGAGCACGACGTGCGCGGTGCGGGCCGCGAACAGCCGCCGCGCGAGCAGCTCGACAGCGCTGGGAGTGGTGCGCTCACCCATCCCGATCAGCACGACGCCGGGCGCCAGGACGAGCAGGTCGCCGCCCTCGAGCGTGGCCGGGCGGTGGTCGCGGTCGTCGTCGCCGTAGAAGAAGGTGAACCGCGCCTCGCGGAACAGCGGGTGGTAGCGGTAAACGGCGCGGGTGTGCACCGACTCGCGCTGCCGGGCCAGCTTGGCCATCGGGTTGACGGTGACGCCGTCGCCGATCCACGCCGAGTTGTCGCGCTGGAACAGCGTGTTCGGCAGCGGCGGCAGCACGATGTCGTCGTCGTCCAGGGCCTGCCAGCGCAGACCGGTCAACCGGCCGAGCGCAAGATCGGACTTCAGGACGCCGCCGATGAGCAGTCCGGACAGCGTCTCGGCGTCGGTGTCATCGAACAGCCGGCGCAGCGCGTGCGCCATCTGCTCGCCGAAGCGCTCCGGCGTGCAGGTGCGGTCGCCGACGAACTGCCGCCCGTCCGCGGTGTCGAGGGCGCCGGCCAGCAGGTCGGCGAAGCGGTGGACGGTGGCGCCGCGGCCGGCGAGCACGTCGACGAACTGGTCGTGCTCCTCACGGGCCCGCGCGGCCCAGGGCACGTCGTCGAACAGCAGGGCGTGCATGTTCGACGGGGTCAGGCGGTCGAGCTCGGCACCCGGGCGGTGCGTGATGACGTGCCGCAGCGGTCCGATCTCCGACTCCAACCGGGGCTGGATCGGGCCACCGGCCGCTGTGTCCACGGGCATCTACTCGAACGCGATCGGCGCGGCGAGGCTCTCGTCCGGCACCCCGAAGGCGTCGACGAGGGTGCGGGCGTGCGGCCGCAGCAGCTGGCACAGCCGGTCGACCTCGGCGATGACCGCTTTGGAGCGCGGCGCGGTGAGCCGGCCGTGTTCGGCGAACCAGGCGCGTTCGGCCTCGATCGTGGTCAGGGCGAACAGGTCACACACCCGCTCGAGCAGGGCACGCTCAGCGGCGTCGTGGCAGCGTTCGATGCCGTCGACGAAGGCCTGCAACAGGACGCTGTCGACGTGGGCGCGCGCCGCGGACAGCATGTGCGGCTGGGCGGCGGTGAACGCGGCGAACGGGTCGTCGGCGCCGGGCGCGCGGCGTAGGCGGCGGGCCACCGTGTCGAGCAGGTGCGTCTCGCGGAAGTCGAACAGCTCCAGATGCCATCGCCGGTCGAGCAGGCTCGTCTCGTCGCCGCGGCCGGGTGCGGCGTCGAGCAGGCGCTGCAGGATGCGTCGGCCGCCGACCCGTTCGACGACCGCCTCGATCGCCGCGTCGGTGATGAACCGGGTGGTGCCGAGCCAGTCCAGCTCGCCGAAGTGGTCCTTGTAGTCGGTCAGCAGCTCCTTGGCGACGAGCTGGAGCAGCACCGTGTTGTCGCCCTCGAAGGTGGTGAACACGTCGGTGTCGGCCTTGAGCCCGGGCAGGCGGTTCACGGCGAGGTAGCCGGCGCCGCCGCAGGCCTCGCGGCAGGCCTGGATGGTTTCGGTGGCGTGCCAGGTCGTGAGCGCCTTGATGCCGGCGGCGCGGGCTTCGAGCTCGCGCCGGTCGGGGTGTTCGTTCGGCTGTTCCGGAATCTCGGCGTCGAGGTCGGGGGTGGTCTCGTGCAGCCCGGCGACGAGGTCGAGCTGGGCGAAGTGCAGGGCGTAGGTGCGGGCCAGCTTCGGCAACAGCTTGCGCTGGTGGGCGAGGTAGTCCAGCACGACGATCTCCTCGCCGTCCGGGCCGGCGAACTGGCGGCGGCTCTCGCCGTAGCGCAGCGCGATCGCCAGCGCCACCCTGGTCGCGCTCCCGGCGCCGCCGGCCACGCTGATGCGGCCCTGGACGAGGGTGCCGAGCATGGTGAAGAAGCGCTTCGTCTTGTTCTCGATGGGCGTGGCGTAGCTGCCGTCGGCGGCGACGTCGCCGTAGCGGTTCAGCAGGTTGTCGCGAGGCACTCGCACGTGGTCGAAATACAGCCGGCCGTTGTCGACACCGTTCAGCCCGGCCTTGAGGCCGCAGTCCTCGATGGTGACGCCGGGCATTGCGCGGCCCTCGCCGTCGCGGATGGGGACGACAAAGGCGTGCACGCCGTGGTCCTCGCCCCGTGTCTCGAGCTGGGCGAACACGACGGCCACGTGGCCGTCGCGGGCGGCGTTGCCGATGTACTCCTTGCGCGCGGACGTGTCCGGAGTGTGGATGACGAACTCGTCGGTCTCGGGGTCGAAGGTGGCGGTGGTGCGCACCGAGGCGACGTCCGAGCCGTGGCCGGTCTCGGTCATCGCGAAGCAGCCGAGCAGGCGCAGCTCCATCAGGTCGTTGAGGTAGCGGGTGTGGTGGCGCTCGGTGCCGAGGTGCAGGATCGCGCCCCCGAACAGGCCCCACTGCACGCCGGCCTTGACCAGCAGCGACAGGTCGCCCATGGCGAGCATCTCGAAGGCGGTGATGGAGCCGCCGACGTCGTTGCCGCCGCCGTAGCGGGTCGGGAAGCCGAGCCGGCTGTACCCGTCCTCGGCCAGGGCGTGCAGGCGCTCGAGCACGCGCTCGCGCTGGGTCTCGACCGTCTCACCGGCCTCGACGGCGAAGCGGGGGTCCTTGGCCAGCTCGCGGGCGTGGTCGCGGACCTCGTGCCAGCGTCCGTCGAGCAGGCGTTGCAGGATGCCGGCGTCGGCCGGTTCGAGGGTCTCCGGTGCGCTCATGCCACGCGGTATACCCGTTACAGGCGTGCACCGACGAGCCCCCGCGCGGGTTCGTCAGGTCGCCGCCGGCGGGAAGATGCCCGCGGGCGGACGGGCGTCGGCGTCCAGGCCGGCACCCTGGCGCACGCCGGCGATACCGCCCCAGAGCAGTGCAGACAGGTAGTCGGTCAGCTCCTGTCGCGTCATGGCGTCCGGGTGCTCGATCCACCAGAGGCTGGCCGCCTGGATGAATCCGACGATGGCCTCGCCCCACGGCCGGGCGCGGGACGGGTCGAGACCGGACTCGGTCAGCTGCGCGCCGAGCATCGCCGTGAGCAGGTCCGCGACCGGGCGGCTGAACTCCACGACGGTGGGCCGACCGGGCTTGGCCTCGTGCAGCGCCCGGCTCTCGGTGACGAAGCGATAGAGCTCGGGGTTGTCCTGCAGCAGCTGCAGGTAGACATCGATCCCGGCCGAGAGCACGGCATAGGGGTCGGACTCGGCCTGGACGCGGTGCCCGAGCGCGCGCACGATCGCGCCGATGATGCGCTCGCCCATCGCTCGGTACAGTTCGCCCTTGTCGGCGAAATAGCGATAGATGACCGGTTTGCTGGTGTGGGCGGTGGCGGCGATCTGGTCCATGCCCACCTCGACACCGTGCAGCTTGACGGCGGCGATGGCGGCATCGAGCAGCTGCTCGCGGCGCGCCGCGCGATGCTCGTTCCAGCGCGAACTGCGCCCGTCGGGCTCGGCGATCTCGGCCGCGGGTTGCTGGGGCTCGTCGTTAGTCGTGACACACCATCTTTCCGACACTCACGGTAATGGATACCGTTGTTACCGAGCAGTAACAACTCGAGAGGACACTCGTGGACACTCGCAGAGCCGCCATCGTCGGTGGTAACCGGATCCCGTTCGCCCGTTCCAACGGCGCGTACGCCCAGGCCTCGAACCAGGACATGCTGACCGCCACCCTTGACGGGCTGGTCGCGCGGTTCGGCCTGCAGGACGTGCGCCTCGGCGAGGTCGCGGCGGGCGCGGTGCTCAAGCACAGCCGTGACTTCAACCTGACCCGCGAGGCTGTGCTGGGGTCCCGGCTGGGCGCGGACACGCCCGCCTACGACGTCCAGCAGGCCTGCGGCACCGGCCTCGAGACCGTCATCCTCACCGCGAACAAGATCGCGCTGGGACAGATCGACTCGGCCGTCGCGGCGGGCGTCGACACCACCTCCGACGCCCCGATCGCCGTCAACGAGGACCTGCGCGCCATCCTGCTCGAGGTCAACCGCGCCAAGAGCCCGGCGGCCCGGCTGAAGGCGCTGACGAAACTGCGTCCGACCCAGCTGGCGCCGGCCATCCCGCAGAACTCCGAGCCGCGTACGGGCCTGTCGATGGGTGAGCACCAGGCCGTCACCACCTACGAGTGGGGCATCACCCGCGAGGCGCAGGACGAGCTGGCCGCCGCCTCGCACCAGAACCTGGCGGCCGCCTACGACCGCGGTTTCCTCGATGATCTGATCACGCCGTTCCTCGGCCTGTCCCGCGACCAGAACCTGCGCGGTGACTCCACGACTGAGAAACTTGCGAAGCTGACTCCGGTCTTCGGCAAGAAGTACGGCGACGAGGCGACCATGACCGCCGCCAACTCCACCCCGCTGACCGACGGGGCGTCCGCGGTGCTGCTCGCCAGCGACGAGTGGGCCGCCGAGCACACCCTGCCGGTGCTGGCGCACTTCGTCGACGCCGAGACCGCGGCGGTCGACTACGTGCACGGCGACGTCAAGTACGACGGCCTGCTCATGGCGCCGGTCTACGCCGTCCCACGCCTGCTGGCCCGCAACAAGATGACCCTCGACGACTTCGACTTCATCGAGATCCATGAGGCGTTCGCCGGCACGGTGCTGGCCACCATGAAGGCGTGGGAGGACGCGGAGTTCTGCCGCGCCCGCCTCGGCCTGGACAAGCCGTTCGGCTCGGTCGATCGCAGCAAGCTCAACATCAACGGCTCGTCGCTGGCGGCCGGCCACCCGTTCGCGGCCACCGGCGGGCGCATCGTCGCGACGCTGGCCAAGATGCTGCACGAGAAGGGGTCCGGCCGCGGCCTGATCTCGATCTGCGCGGCCGGCGGCCAGGGCGTCACCGCCATCCTCGAAGCCAATTGAGACCCGAAACCAACTGAGACTCCCGAAGCCGACTGAAGAGGCGAACCCACATGTCCGACCGTTACCTCAACCTCGTCAACTCCTCGGTGGGCTCGGCCGTCGCGTCCCGCGTGGGCCTGCCGCAGCCGGCGGTGCTGCGCCGCTACCAGGCCGGTGACCCGCTGCTGCCGGGGCCGGCACTGGTCGGCTCGACGGCGGGCCGGCCGAGCGCGGCGCTGAAGAAACTGCTGACCCAGGCCGGCGTCGAGACCGTCGACGACGTCGATAACCTCGGCACCGGCGAGAAGGTCGCCGCCGCCGTACTCGACGCCCGCGCGATCACCGCGCCGTCCGATCTCGCTGCACTGCGCGCCTTCCTCGCCCCGGCGGTCAAGGCTCTGGCCCCGTCCGGGCGCGTCGTCGTGCTCGGCCGCCCGGCCGACGGTGCCGATATCTCCGCCGACGCCGCGCGGCAGGCCCTCGACGGCATCGTCCGCTCGCTGGCCAAGGAGCTGCGGCGTGGCGCCACGGCCAACCTGCTCTGGGTCGAGGACGAGGCGTCGCTGGCCTCGGCCCTGCGATTCCTGCTGTCCGGCAAGGCCGCCTACGTCGACGGCCAGCCGCTGTTGCTGCAGGCCGGCACCGCCCCCGCCCCGAAGGACTGGGACCAGCCGCTGGCCGGCAAGACGGCGCTGGTCACCGGCGCCGCCCGCGGTATCGGCGCCGCGATCGCCGGGGTGCTGGCCCGGGACGGCGCGAAGGTCATCGTCGCCGACCTGACCCAGGCCGGCGAGGCGCTGGCCAAGGTCGCGAACCGCGTCGGCGGCAGTGCGCTGCACCTCGACGTCGCCGCCGACGACGCCCCGCAGAAGCTGCTCGAGCACCTCGCTGCACAGACGTCGGGGCTCGACATCCTCGTGCACAACGCCGGCATCACCCGCGACAAGCTGATGGCCAACATGAAGCCCGAGCAGTGGGACTCGGTCATCGCCGTCAACCTCGAGTCGCAGCTGCGGGTCAACGCCGCCCTGCTCGACAGCGACCAGCTCAACGACCAGTCCCGCGTCGTGTGCCTGTCCTCGACGACGGGGTTCTCCGGCAACCGCGGCCAGACCAACTACGGCGCCACCAAGGCCGGCGTGATCGGCCTCGTCCGCTCGTCGGCCGCCGCGTTCGCAGCCCACGGCGCGTCGACCATCAACGCCGTCGCGCCCGGGTTCATCGACACCGAGATGACGGCCAAGATGCCGCTGGCCACCCGCGAGGTCGCGCGCCGGTTGTCGTCGCTGCAGCAGGCCGGCCTGCCGATCGACGTCGCCGAGGCGGTGTCGTGGCTGTCGTCGCCGGGCGCCGGTGGCGTCAACGGGCAGGTGCTGCGCGTCTGCGGCCAGAACCTGGTCGGGGCGTAGATGCCGGCGCTGACGTCACCGCCGTCGCTGCTGCCGCTCTACGCGCGGGCCGCGGTCACCGGGCCGCTGCACCGCGGGGACGCGCTGCCCGACGACGTCTACACGCTCGAGAACCAGTCGATCGACGGTGACCACCTGACCGCGTACCAGCGGGTGTGCGGCTTCGGGGTCACCGGCGTGCTGCCGCCGACCTACCTGCACGTCCTGGCGTTCCCGCTGTCGGTGGCCCTGATGACGCAGCGCTCGTTCCCGTTCCCCCTGGTCGGGATGGTGCACGTCGCGAACTCGATCACCGTCTCGCGGCCGGTGCGCTCGGACGAGACGGTGTCCTTCGAGGTGTCGGCGAGCGATCTGCGCCCGCACCCGGCGGGGCGGCAATTCGACCTGCTGGCCGCGGCGACGGTCGACGGCGAGCCGGTGTGGTCCGGCCGCTCGACCTACCTGCGGCGCGGTGGCGGCGGCGGCGAGCGGGAGAAGCGACCCGAGCTCGGCCCGCAGCAGGGTCCGGTCGCGATCGTGCGGGTGCCGGGTGACATCGGCCGCCGCTACGCCGCGGTCTCGGGCGATCGCAACCCGATCCACCTGCACGCCCTGTCGGCCCGCGCGTTCGGGTTCTCGTCCGCGATCGCGCACGGCATGTGGCTCAAGGCCCGCACCGTCGCCGCGCTCGAGGGCCGGCTGCCCGACGCGCTCACCGTCGAGGTGGCGTTCAAGCTGCCGGTGCCGCTTCCGTCCGCGGTCGGGATCGCCACCGCTCGTGAGGGCGACGGCTGGTCGTTGGACGTCCGCAACGCGCGCTCGGGCAAGCCCCATCTGGCCGGGACGATCTCGCCGGCCTGACCTGCGGTCAGTCGGCGTCCGGCGGCGGCTCGTCGGCGGGGCGGCCCCGGCGGGAGAACCAGTCGGTGATGCTGTCCGCGGCCGCGCCGACACCGCTGCTGACGCTCGTGCTGATGTTGCGCATCGTGGCCACGAGCGGGTCCGCGGACTCGTCCATGCGCTGCTTGTAGGCACGGGCGGCGCTGCGGGCGTTGTCGGTGAAGCTCGCCTCCTGGTCGTTGTCGCGGCGCGGGTACGTGCCGGCCAGGATCGCCGCATACTGCGGTGAGTCGGCGAAGCGGCGCAACTCGGCCGCGCGGACAACGGCGAACGGGTGGCTCGCACGCTCGGTGTTGAGCAGCTTCAGCACGCCGTCGCGCAGGTCCCCGGACGACTCGTACTCCGCGGCCTGCTGCAGGAACGCCTCCGGGTCGATCTCGTCCAGGTGCGCGCCGGCGGCCGTCTTCATGTGCACGCGAAGCGCTGCGTCCCGGTCCTGACCGGCGAGCAGCCCCGCGCGGTCACCCGAGAACTCGGCCTTGCGCTGCCATTCGCGCAGGGCCGCGACGATGCCGCGCAGCGCCAGCCCGCTCGCCGGCAGCCAGCCGAGGGCGTCGACGAGGTTGAGGATGTGCTGCAACATCGACTGGTACAGCGCGTGCCCGCTCATCGCGTGCCCGAGCTCGTGGCCGAGCACGAAGCGCAACTCGTCCTCGTCCAGCAGGTCATAGAGGCTGCTCGTCACGACGATGAAGGGCCGGTCGACGCCGAGGGTCAGAGCGTTGGGGTACGGGTCCTGGCTGACGTAGAGCTCCGGGCGGTCGGTGTCGAGCACCTGCGCCGCCTGCCCGAGCAGGTCGTACAGGCGCGGGAACTGCCGCTCGTCGACGCGCACCGACGACGAGAGGTGGACGAGGCGGTACTGGCGCTCGCGCAGCATCGAGGACCCGACCCGGATCAGCTGGTCGAACCCGGGCACCGCCCGCAGGGCCGTCAGCGCGGCGCGGTCGGCGGGGTGTTCGAAGGCACGGGAGCTGATGCCGGTCAGCACGACCCGGCCGTCGGGGTCGATCGGCACGGGTGTCGTCACGTGATCATCGTTGCCTGCCGCGGCCGATCCGTCGACGGGACGAAAGCGAACAGATGGGGGCGGCCGGGGGCCGCGGCGCGGTCAGCGTCGCAGGATGCCGCGGCGCCGGCCCTCGCCGGCAAGCGTGAACCCGAAGGCGATCAGGGCGATCACGAAGAGGAAGAACAGCCCTTTGATGATGAAGCCGATGACGCCCATCAGGATCCAGATGCCGATGAGGGCGAGCACCACCTTGCCGACGGTCATGCCTGCTCAACTCCCGATGCCCCCGCCCGGGTTCCCGGGCTGCGCGCAGTTGTCACCGTACGGCGTTCCTTGGCACTGGGTGTGTGGTGCGAGGTGATCTCCAGCGGGCCCCCGACGGGGTGACAAGCGGCGCGAGGACGTGACAAGCGGCGCGAGGACGTGACAAGCGGCGCGAGGACGTGACAAGCGGCAGCGTCAGCTGACCGCAGCCAGTAGCGTCCGGGCCGCTTCCTCGTCCGGGGCGAGGACGAAGCGGATCTTGGCTGTGGTGTCCGCCGGCAGCCGCACCCCGCCGCCGCCCGCGGCGACCACCGAGCACCCGGCACCGGCAGCGACGCCGAGCGCGCCGGCGACGTCGTGCGCGTGGGTGCCGCTGCGGTCCAGGTTGTGCCAGGCCGCGGCCGAGCCGTCGGCCACCGCGCACAGGTCGGTGGCCGTGCAGCCGCTGATGCGCAGCCTGCGGTAGCCCGGCACCAGAACCGCGGGCGAGCGGAGACTGGGGCTCGGCACCATCAGCGTGGTTCCCCGGCGCGGCGCGATCGGCCACCCGTCGCGCAGCGCCCCGCGTCCGGTCGCGCCCTGCCACCGGCGGCCCGACACGTGTTCGTGCACGAGCCCGGCCACCGCCACGCCGTCGACCACCAACCCCACCGACAGGGCGTACGGGGCGAGCCCGGCGCGGTAGTTCCCGGTGCCGTCGATCGGGTCGAGCGCCAACCAGGGCTCGCCGGACTGCGGACGCTCGGACGCCCCGAAGCCCTCTTCGCTGATGACGGTCACGCCGAGCGGGACGAGGTGTTCCAGGGCAGCGTCCTCGGCCAGCCGGTCGGCTTCGATCGACGGGCTGCCGTCAGCCTTACGGACCACGTCACCCTGACGCTGCCGGCCTGTCACGGCCGCAACCGCGGCATCGGCGGCGCGTCCCGCGGCCAGCAGAAAGGCGTCGACCAGCGCACCGTCGACCGGAGAGGCGTCGACCGGCACGGGCGGAACCTATCGCGCCCGGTGGCCGACCGAACCCGTCAGGCGGTGGCCTTCGTGCGGGGCGTGTCCGACGGGACGGCGGACGGGGCGCTCGGCCGGCCGCCGGACTTCATGGCGCGTCCGGCCATGGCGGCGCCGAGACGCTGGTAGCCGGGGCCGATGAGGCGGACGAGGACGTCGAGCGCCTTCGCGTCCATGCCGACGACAGCCCGCGGCCGGTTGCGCCGCACAGCGGTCAGGATCTGCTTGGCCGCCGAGTCCGGCGTCGTCTTGGCCAGCTTCGCGTCGAAGTACTCGGCCAGCGCCGCGGCGTCGTGGCCCTCGACGGCACCGGCGTTGCGGGCGATCGCGGTTTTGATACCGCCGGGGTGCACACAGGTGACCCGGACGGGGTGGCCCGCGGCGAGCATCTCCTGGCGCAGCGCCTCGGTGAAGCCGCGCACCGCGAACTTGGCGGCGTTGTAGGCGCTCTGGCCGGGCACCGCCAGCAGCCCGAACAGCGAGGAGATGTTGACGACGTGCCCGTCGCCGGAGGCGATCAGGTGCGGCAGGAAGGCCTTGGTGCCGTGGACGACGCCCCAGAAGTCGACGTCCATCACGCGCTCGATCTGCTCGAAGCTCATGTGCTCGATATCGCCGGTGAAGGCGATGCCGGCGTTGTTGACGACGATGTTCACCATGCCGTACTCGGCCACGACCTCGTCGGCGTAGCTCAGCACGGCAGCGCGGTCGGTGACGTCGAGCTTCGCCGAATGCACGGGAGCGCCGATGACCTGCACCTGCTTGACCGTCTCGGCCAGCCCGTTGGCGTCGACGTCGCTGAGGGCGAGCTTCGCCCCCCGGCGCGCGAAGTCGTAGGCGAGCGCGCGCCCGATGCCCGAGCCGGCGCCGGTGACTACGGCGACCTTGTCCTTGACGTTGGTCATGATCTGCTCCTTCGCGCGGCGCCGGGCGCCGGATCGGTCATCGGTGGTCGGACGGTGGGGTGTCAGGCTGCCCCGGCGGTGGCGTTGCGGTCCGCCAGGGTCCTGGTCTCGACGCGGTGGGTCGTGTCGTAGGCGGCGAGGTCGAAGCTGCGGGTAGCGCGACGGAAGGCGAAGGTGAAGCGCGGCCACAGTGTCGTGTTGTTGCCGTGCTTGTCCAGGTACCAGCTGGCGCAGCCGCCGGTCTTCCAGATCGTGCGGCCCATCCGGGACTGGACGTCGTCGTTCCACGCCTGCTGCGCCTCGGGTTTCACGTCGAACGTCTCGATCGCCCGCTCGTCCATCGTGCGCAGGGCACTCGACAGGTAGTTCAGGTGCGACTCGATCATGTAGACCATCGAGCTGTGGCCGAGGCCGGTGTTCGGGCCGACGACGAACATCAGGTTGGGGAAGCCCGAGATCGTCGCGCCCTTGTAGGCCTGCTGGCCGTGTTCGTCCCAGACCTCGGCGAGCGTGCGGCCGTCGGCGCCGACGATGCGCTCGAAGGTGGGCGAGTCGGTGACGTGGAAACCGGTGGCGACGACGATGGCGTCGACCTCGCGCACGGTGCCGTCGTTGGACACCACCGCGTTCTCGCGGATCTCGGCGATGCCGTCGGTCACGAGGTCCACGTGCTCGCTGGCCAGCATCGGGTACCAGGTGTTGGAGATCAGAATGCGCTTGCAGCCGATCTGCCAGTCCGGGGTGACGGCCGCGCGCAGCTGTGGGTCGTCGATGGCCTTGGCGATGTGCTTCTCGGCGGCGCGCTGGGCGATCTGCAACACCCGTGGTTCGACGGCGAAGCCCAGCACGAACGACTCGCGGCCCCAGTAGATCGCCTCGCGGGCGATGCGCTGCAGGCCGGGTACGTGCCGGTAGGCCAGGCTCTCCAGCTTCGGGTACGCCCGGTCGTGGCGCGGCATCACCCAGGGGGCGGTGCGCTGGTAGACGTCGAGGTGGCCGACGGTGTCGGCGATGGCCGGGCCGATCTGGATGGCCGAGGCGCCGGTGCCGATCAGGGCGACGCGCTTGCCGGCGAGATCGGCGTCGTGGTTCCAGCGGGCGGAGTGGAACAGTTCCCCGCGGAAGTTCTCGATGCCGCGGATGTCCGGGAGCTGCGGCTCGCAGAGCGCGCCGACGGCGCCCACCACGACGTCGGCGGTGAAGCCGCCGTTGGTGGTGTCGACGAGCCACTGCGTCGCTCCGGCGTCCCAGCGGGCGAGCGTGACCTCGGTGTCGAACAGGTGCTTGTCCACCACGTCGTACTTCTCGGCGACGTCGCGCAGGTACTGCTGGATCTCCGGCTGCGGGGAGAACGAGCGCGACCAGCGCGGGTTGAGCTCGAAGGAGAACGAGTACAGGTGCGAGGGGACGTCGCAGGCGGCGCCGGGGTAGGTGTTGTCGCGCCAGGTGCCGCCGACCTCGCTGCCGCGCTCGACGACGACGAAGTCCTCGCGGCCGTCGCGGGTGAGGCGGATCGCGGCGCCGAGGCCGGCGAAGCCGCTGCCGATGATGAGCACGCCGACGTGGCGGCGCGGGGCGCCGGAGCCGTTCGAAGACGAGCTGCGCCGGGCGACGCTGCGGTCGGAACGGCGGGTGGACGGGCGGATCGGTGCCTGCGTCATGCCGTGACGATACCCATCTCATTGAATCTGAATCAATAGCTAACTGACCAATAGTCAATAGAGGTACGCTCGTCACAGTCGGATGGAAGGGGGGAGCAGGTGACCGCAGCCAAGCGCACGAGGTTGACGCCGGAGGCGCGTCGCGCCCAGCTCATCGGCCTGGGCGTCGAGATGCTCGCCACCCGCACGCTCGACGAGCTGTCGGTCGAGGAGATCGCCCAGCACGCGGGCATCTCGCGTGGCCTGCTGTTCCACTACTTCTCCTCCAAGCAGGAGTTCCACGTCGAGGTGGCCCGGGCCGCTGCCGCCGAGATGATCCGCCGCACCGAACCCGACCTCTCGCTGCCGCCCGTCGAGGCGCTGCGGAGCGCACTCGCGGCCTTCATCGCCTACGTCGAGGAGAACCCCGACAACTACCGGTCCCTCGTGCGCGGTGCCGCGAGCGGGGACGCCGAGATGCGGGCGATCTTCGACGCCACCCGCGCCACCATGGCGCAGCGCATCGTCACGGTGCTGGCCGACCTCGGCTTCACCCTCAGCCCCCGGGGCGACCTCGCCGTCCACGGCTGGGTCGCCTACGTCGAGGAGTGCGTCATCCGCTGGATCGCCAGCCACGGCATCGATCGTGACGAGCTGCTCGAGATGCTCACCAAGTCGCTGCCGGCCGTTGCGCTGTCGGCCTCGGACGGCGAGATCGGGACGCTGGTCTCCATCCTCACCGCGGACGAGGGCATCGGCTCGGGGATCACCCAGCCCGCGGACTGAGCCGCGCCCGGCCCGGTCCGCCTCGCAGCAAACGGCCGGGTGCACGGCTGGTCGGACGTCCTAGGATTGCGGCCATGACGCTGCACAGCACGGCGCTCCGCGTGGCCCGCAACGAGAATCCCCGCAGCCCCGAGGAGCGCGAGGCCATCCTCGCCAACCCCGGCTTCGGCGCGCACTTCACCGACCACATGGTGCGCATCGACTGGACCAGCGACCACGGGTGGGACGCCGGCAGCGTGGTGCCCTACGGCCCGCTGACCCTCGACCCGGCCGCCGCCGTGCTGCACTACGGACAGGAGATCTTCGAGGGGCTCAAGGCCTACCGCCGGGTCGACGGCACGATCGCCTCGTTCCGGCCCGACGCCAACGCCGCCCGCTTCCAGAACTCGGCCCGGCGCATGGCGATGGCAGAGCTGCCGACCGAGCTGTTCGTCGAGTCGCTGCGCGCGCTGGTCGAGGTCGACCGCGACTGGGTGCCCACCAACCCCGATTCCGCGCTGTACCTGCGCCCGTTCATGCTGGCCACCGAGGTCGGGCTGGGCGTGAACAGCCCGTCGCACAGCTACACCTACCTGCTCATCGCCTCGCCGGCCGGCGCCTACTTCAAGGGCGGGGTCAAGCCGGTCACGGTGTGGCTGTCGACCGAGTACACCCGCGCCGCGCCGGGCGGCACGGGCGAGGTGAAGTGCGGCGGCAACTACGCCGCGTCCTTCGCCGCGACCGCCTACGCGGCGGCGCAGGGCTGCGACCAGGTCGTGTGGCTCGATGCCGCCGAGCACCGCTGGGTCGAGGAGATGGGCAGCAACAACCTCGGCTTCGTCTACGGCAGCGGCCCGGACGCCCGGATCATGACGCCCGCTCTCACCGGCACGCTGCTGCCGGGCATCACCCGCGACTCGCTGCTGCAGGTCGCCGCCGATCTCGGCTACCGCGCCGAGGAGGGCCGCATCTCGGTCGAGGAGTGGCAGGCCGGCTGCGAGTCCGGCGAGATCACCGAGGTCTTCGGCTGCGGCACGGCGGCGGTCGTCACCCCGGTGGGCGCCGTCAAGGGCGCGAACACCTCGTTCACGATCGGCGACGGCACGGCCGGTCCGGTGACCGCGGCGCTGCGGGAGCGGCTTACCGGCATCCAGACCGGACGGGTCGAGGACACCCACGGCTGGATGCACCGCCTGGTCTGACCTTGCCGCCGACCCGGCCGGCCTAGCCGGCGATGTTGGCGTCGCCTTCGGCGACGTTGGATGTGATACTGCGTCGCAGTCAAATCGGGGTCGACGGGGACGGTGAGCCGGTGCACGGACGTACGGCGCTGCGGGCGGTCGGCCTCACGGCCATGGTGCTCGTGCTGGCGATCCTCTCGGCGTGCAGCAGCAGTGCGCCGCCGGAACTGCACGCGACCCCGACCGTGTCATCGAACGGCCAGCACTACGCCTTCGCCGGGTCGGTGGCCGCTCCCCAATGGCCGAACACCTGCGACTACATCACCCGCGACGCCGCGGCGGCGGCACTGGAGACCTCGGTGCAGCTGCACCAGTTCAACACCCAGTGCCTCTACATCCCCGACAACTCCGACATCCCGGTGCTCGTCGTCGAGACGATCGCGCTGGGTCCCGACCTCAGCGGGACCTACGACAGCCTGCGCGCCAGCACCGGCGGGCACCCGGGCGACGTGTCCGGGGTAGGTCAGCAGGCGAGCATCGCCACCCCGGCGGCCTTGCAGACGACGATGAACCTGCTCGTGCGCGAAGGGGTTTTCCAGCTGCAGTTGCGCGCGCCGGCCGGCAACGCGGTCAGCCCGGTGAAAGCGCGCGCGATCCTCTCGCGGCTGGGCCGGGCGATCGCGACCGAATTCGACTGACGGCTCGTCTCCCGGATTCGGGTCCGCGTCAGGCCGTCGGCCAGCGGCGGAAGTTCAGGTACGAGCGGCTGGGCGTCGGCCCCCGTTGGCCCTGGTAGCGCGAGCCGTAGACGGCTGAGCCGTACGGGTGCTCGGCAGCGCTGCTGAGCCGGAACAGGCACAGCTGGCCGATCTTCATGCCCGGCCAGAGCACGATCGGCAGGTTGGCGACGTTCGACAGCTCCAGCGTGATGTGCCCGGTGAACCCCGGGTCGATGAAACCGGCCGTGGAGTGCGTCAGCAGCCCGAGCCGGCCCAGGCTGGACTTGCCCTCGAGCCGGCCGGCCAGATCGTCCGGCAGGGTCACCACCTCGAGCGTCGACCCGAGCACGAACTCGCCGGGATGCAGCACGAACGGCTCCTCGCCGTCGGGCTCGACGAGGGTGGTGAGGTCGTCCTGCTGCTGCGCCGGGTCGATGTGGGTGTAGCGGGAGTTGTTGAACACCCGGAAGAACCGGTCCAGCCGGACGTCGACGCTGGAGGGCTGGACGAGATCGGCGTCCCAGGGGGCCACGGCCAACCGGCCGGCCTCGACCTCGGCGCGGATGTCGCGGTCGCTCAACAACATGGCGCGGAGGCTACCGGGTCCCCGCGGGACGCCCCGGCGACCATCGGCCGCGGGCCGTCCTGCGGCCACGCCAGGGAACTGGCAGTTACTTGCGGTGCAGGACGCTGACGGCACGTATTCGCCGCGACCCCTCAACAGTGGTCAATTCCGGCATTACGCTCCGTCGCATCGTTCGCACCTAGGAGGAACCCGTGCACAGAATGAGTAAAGGGCTCGCCGTCGTCGCCGGAGCGGCGGCGGTCGTCGCGGCCGGGGTGTCGGTGCCCGCAACCGCGTCGGCCGCGTCCCACGCCCGCACCGAGCGCGTCTGCAGCGCCACCGTGAAGGCCGGGCACGCCGCGTGTTTCGCGATCAAGCAGGTCGATCCGGTCGAGCCGAGCGCGCTGCACTCCGACGCCGTCAGCCCGAACGCCACCCCGTCC
Organism: uncultured Actinomycetota bacterium; assembly: GCA_963787985.1. Taxonomy (GTDB): domain Bacteria; phylum Actinomycetota; class Actinomycetes; order Mycobacteriales; family Jatrophihabitantaceae; genus Jatrophihabitans. The sequence goes on from CAWBEL010000001.1 coordinate 1,233,709, forward strand.
GGATACGGCCCGAGCGACCTCCGCAGCGCCTACAATCTGACCGCCACGGGCAGCAGCTCGAACACGGTCGCCATCGTCGACGCCTATGACGACCCCAACGCCGAGTCCGACCTCGCGACCTACCGTGCCCAGTACGGCCTGCCGGCCTGCACCAGCGCGAGCGGCTGCTTCACGAAGGTCAGCCAGACCGGCAGCACGACCAGCCTGCCGTCGCCGGACAGCGGCTGGGCCGGCGAGATCTCCCTCGACCTCGACATGGTCTCCGCGATCTGCCCGGGCTGCCACATCCTGCTCGTCGAGGCCAGGAGCTCGACGATGGCCAACCTCGGCAAGTCGGTGAACGAGGCCGTCACGCTGGGCGCCAAGTTCGTGTCCAACAGCTACGGCGGCGCTGAGAGCTCCTCGGTCACCAGCTACGACAGCACCTACTTCAACCACCCGGGCGTGGCCATCACGGCAAGCTCCGGTGACTCCGACTACGACGGCGGGTCCTACCCGGCGACCTCGGCGCACGTCACGGCGGTGGGCGGCACCAGCCTCACCCGCTCGAGCACGACGCGCGGCTGGACGGAGAAGGTCTGGAACACCACGAGCTACACCGAGGGCGCAGGGTCCGGCTGCTCGCGCTACATCGCCAAGCCCAGCTTCCAGAGCGGCGTGAACACCGGATGCAGCAAGCGGGCGGAGGCCGACGTCTCGGCCGTGGCCGACCCCGCGACGGGCGTCGCGGTCTACCAGACCTACGGCGGCAGCGGCTGGGACGTCTACGGCGGGACGAGTGCGGCCTCGCCGATCATCGCCTCGGTGTACGCGCTGGCCGGCACCCCGCCGACCTCGCCGAACGCGCTGCCGTACTCGCACACGGGGTCGCTGAACGACGTCACCAGCGGCAAGAACGGCACCTGCGGCGCGCCGCTCTGCACCGCCGGCACCGGTTGGGACGGCCCGACCGGACTCGGCACGCCGAACGGCACGGGCGCCTTCTAAACCCGCCGCCTGTCCCTGCTCTGCCGGATCGTCCGGTCGCGCGAGTTGTCCCGGCTACGTTTCGCCCCACGCGATACGAAGCCGGGACAACTTGTCTGTGTAGGGGTCAGGCGGGTGTTGTGGCGATGAAGTCGACGACGGCGGCAGCGAGTTCGGGGCCGGCGTCCTCCTGCAGGAAGTGCCCGGCGTTGCCGATCGTCGGGTGCTCACGCCCGGCCGCGCCGGGCATGACGCGGCGCAGGATCGGGGCCATGCCGCCGGTGATCGGGTCGCCGTCGGAGAAGGCGACGAGCAACGGCGTCGTCGAGTTCGCGAGCCGCTGCCAGGCCGCCCGGTTGGCTTCGCTGGCCGGGTCGTCCGGCCGGTAGGGGACGAGCCCGGGCATGGCGCGGGGGCCGGCCTTGAAGTTCTCGTCCGGGAACGGGGCGTCGTAGGCCGCCCGCGCCGCCTGGTCCAGGCCGCGCAGGCACCCGGACGCGACGAAGCGGCCGATGTCGAGGTGGTCCGCGGTCTGGACGGCGGTGCGGAAGCGGTGCCACACCTCGGGCATGTCGACGTCACCGGTCGGCAGGCCGGTGTTGGCGGCGACGATGCGGGTGAAGCGTTCCGGGTTTTCGGCGGCGAGCCGCAGCCCGATCAGCCCGCCCCAGTCCTGGCCGACGAGGGTGACGTCGTGCAGGTCGAGCCGGTCGAACACGAGCTCCCGCACCCACTCGACGTGCCGCGCGTAGCTGTGGGCGTCGGTGTCCGTCGGCTTGTCCGAGCGCCCGAAGCCGACGAGGTCGGGGGCGACCGCCCGAAGTCCGGCGTCGGCCAGCACCGGCAGCATCGTCCGGTACAGGTAGGACCAGGACGGCTCGCCGTGCAGCAGCAGGACGACCTCGCCGTCCGCCGGCCCGGCCTCTACCCAGGCCATGCGTAGCGGCTCGCCGCCGTCGGGGTCGGCGACCTCGGCGTAGTGCGGAACGTGGTCGAAGCCGGTCAGGTGGTCGAAGCGCTCGTCAGGAGTGCGCAGGCGGTCCATGCCGCCGACGCTAGCGCTCAGGCCGGGACCTCGCGCCGGCGAAGGCGGGGAGCCGTCGCGAGCGCGCCGAGACCGACCGCGGCCGCGGCGCCGGCGACCGGACCCGCCAGCGCCCACGCCGCGGCCGCACCGGCCAGAGCGGCCACCACGGCCGTCGCACGCTGCGAGGGCTCGGCCAGCCGGTCGATGCCGGCCAGCAGCGCCCGCAGCCGCTCCGGCGTCCGGGCGCTGCCTGAGACCAGCACGGTGAGCCCGCGCGCCAGCCCGAAGACGAGCCCGACGGCGAACGCGTCCGCCGGGCGTCCGGTCAGTACGGCCAGCGCCGCGGTCAGGTAGACCGCCGCACTCATGATGTAGGTGGCGAACCCGCTGCCGATCTGGACGCCGTACCCGCCGGCGTAGATCCAGCGCCGGTAGGTGACCAGCCAGCGCTCGTCCACCTGGCGGGGGTGCACCGGCAGCGAGACCGGCACGACCCTCGAGTCCGAGACCACGGCGACCGCGGCGGCGACGAGCACGAGCGCCCACGTCCACGCCGTCGACAGCCCGGCCTGCGCGAGCCCGAGGGCGGCCGCCGCGCACCCGCCGCCGAGCACCGCACCGCCGAGCACCGCACCGACCACGTACCACCCGGCGGTGAGCGCGAACCCGTGCCCGCGCGCCGTCTCGGACACCGGGTTCAGCGACGACAGCATCGACAGCCCGCACGGTGACCACAGGCCGCGGACGGCGGCCGCGGTCGCCACGACCAGGGCGACGGTCAGCACGGTCATCGCGGTCCTCCGCTGCTCATGGCGTGTGCGTGTGCGTGAACCAGACCCGCGTCGCGCCCTGGTACACCGACATCACGCCGTTGTTGTCGACCCGCATGGCGGCACGTCCGGTGTGGTGCACCGCCGGCGACTGCCAGTGGACGACGCCCTTGGTGTCGAGCACGGCGAGGCGGCCGTTGGCCTGCATCAGCATCCGCCCGCCCTTGGCGACGCCTGCCGTGTTCGTCTGCCAGATGATGCCGCGTTGGTTGCGGATGACGAAGTTGCCGTCGGTCTGCATGAGCACCGTGGTGTGCCGGTCGGCCGTGGTGAGCCGCTGGCCCGGGCCGAGCGCGTGACCGTGGTAAAGGATGTGCGGCGCGGCCGGGAAGGTCACCAGGTTGGGATAGGTGTTGGCCTTCGTCAGGCACGCCGCGTTGTGCCCCCTGGTGTTGTTGTCCGTCGCGCTGCTGTGGCCGCACTTACCGGGGTAGAGCAGCCACGGGGGCAGGCAGCTGATCTGCCGGCAGACGACGGCGGTGATGCCGTGCACCTGCGTGTTGCACTGCCCGTACCGGAACACGTTGCACGCGACGAGACGGTGGTCGCAGTTGGTGGAGTTGCAGCGGCAGGTGAAGTGGTGGCCGGGCTTGGCGTTGCAGTCGATGTAGTAGCGCGCCGCCCCGCCGCAGAACGACGAGCGGTCGGCCTTCCACCACCCGCCGGCGTAGGTGTTCGGCGGGCAGGTGTTGTGCCCGGCGTTGATCGAGCAGCACATGGCCGAGTACCCGGCGCTGCACGAGGCGTCCGGGCCGCACACCGAGGCGTAGGCGCTCTGCGGCTTGGTCACGTAGTTCCACGGATCGACGGCGAGCGCGGTGCCGGTGAGCGTCGCGGCCGTGAGGAAGCCGCGGCGCGTGGCCTGCCGCCGCGAACCGATGCCGGCCAGCCGGGTGACTAGACGCTCGGCGAAGGTCGTGGCCATCGCTCACCCACCTCGAGGTTGTCGATCACGGTGTGGACCTCGTCGACGAGGGCCGCCGCGTGCTGCCGCGAGCCGAGCACGACGTAGAGGCAGAAGGCGCGGCCGGCCTCGGTGAAGAAGCGCTGGACGCCGAGCTGGCCGGCGAGGCGCCGCTGCAGCGCGTTCGGGGCGAAGTCGCGGACGCCCGGACGGGGCAGCCCGTGCGCGGCGAACAGCGGCCGGCCGGCCTCCTCGGCGTCGAACTCGAGCAGCGAGACGAAGACGTGGGCCGGTCCCATGCGCTCGACGGCGCCGGTGCCGAAGTCGCCGCGGCCCGGTGGCAGGGCGAAGTTGGCCAGGTGCAGCACCGGGTTCATCGACTCCCCGGGGTGGCCGTACGCGGCCGGGTGCACCAGGCGGGCGCCGGCGTCCGGGACGTTTGCGTCGGGGGTGTCGCGCAGGTAGAGCCGGGCCTCCCACCTCGCGGGCAGGGCGACGCGCAGGCCGTGCGCGGCGACGACGGAGCGAGCGGCCCCGGTGACGGTCCGGTTCATGCGTCGGTCCCGTAGAGCCGCGGGTCGCCGGGCAGGATGCCGGCGGCAAGCAGCTCGCGGTCGACGGCCTGCTCCTGCTCGGCGTCGCGGCCGGGCTTGGGCAGCCGGCCGCCGGTGAGGAAGGACGCGTCGCCGGTCGAGCGGGCGAGCAGCTCGCCCACCTGGCGCAGTGACTGGCCGGTGCCCTCGCCGCGGATGCGACCGGACGGCCCGTCGACGAACACGACGTGCGGGGAGCCGGGAACCCCGTAGTCGCGCCAGGCGCTGCTGGACAGGATGACGTCCAGGCCGTCCGCGGCCACCGCCCGCAGGTCGGACGGGCTCTCGTCCTCGGCGCTCTGCGGGACGACGAGCAGCCGGGTGTTCGCCGGCAGGGCCACGTGCCCGGCGAGCTCGCTCCAGAACACCGCGCAGGACGAGCAGCCGCTGGACAGGAACAGCAGCAGGGTGTCGTGCTCGACCCCGCTGACCCGGGCGCTGACCAGCTGCCCGTCCAACGTCGACCCGGCGATGTCGTGGGAGTCCCCGAGCGGGTGGTCGGCCGGGGGTGCCGCGGGCGTGGCGGGCGTGGCCGACGCGGGCGTCAGGGGCAGGAGCTCGAAGTTCCGCTCCGTCCCGCCCTCGGCTGCGCCCCGTCCGCCGTCCAGTTCGTGCAGGCGCCGCAGGACCGCGCCGTACGCGCGCAGCAAACCCGCGACGAGAACGGTGAGGACGGCGAGGATCACCGTCTCGACCAGTACCAGGGCGGTCATCGGGCCTCCGTGAGCCGGCGGGCCGCGATCAGGGCCGGCAACGACGTGATGGACAGGTAGCCCAGGCCGGCGAGGACGCCGATCTGCAGGGCGCCGGTGACCGCGACCGACGCGCTCGAGGTGGTGAGGCCCGCGGCTGCCCCGAACGGCCGGGCGACCGCGGCGCCGGCGGCCGCCAGACCCGACGCGGTCAGCAGGAGGTGGGCCACCCCGATCGGGCTGTCCGCCGTGCCGAAGCAGCCGCAGGACGAACGGGGGACGTTGCGGTCGCGACGCGCCACGACCAGGGTCCGCAGGCTGACGGCGACGAAGACGGCGTAGCAGCCGGCCAGCAGCAGCGCGGGGCCACGGTCGCCGCGCGCCAGCACGAGGACCCCGACCACCGCTTCGCCGACCCCGGCCACGCGCACGAAGCCCTGCAGCGCGGCCGAGCGGCCGAGCGGCGCCCGCCCGGCGAGACCGGCGAGCATCCGGGTGGCCGGGGCGGGCGAACGCACCTTGGCCAACCCGGCCACCGAGAGCAGCAGCGCCGCGGCACAGGTGACGATCGCGATCACTGGAGCCTCCTCACCGGCGGGCGGTGGCGTCCTGACCCGCGGCGGCCCGGGGACCGACGAGCCACTGGTGGGACCGCCCCGGACGGATGCGCGAATAGTGACACGGCGTGCGCGCGCGGACCAGAGGGCTCGGCGCTGTTGACGAAGATCGGGTGGCCGCATTGAATGTCCCGGAAGTCACGCTCGTCCGGTGTCCTCCATCGATGCGACGCTTCGCCCGCTCGTCACCCCGCCGCGTCGCCCCCGCCGCGGTCGCCGGAAGGACCCGTCATGACGCCCCTCCCGTCCGTCACCTCACGCTCGGGCCGCCGCCGCGCCGGCCTGGTCACCACCGCTGCGCTCGCCCTCGGGTTGACCGTCGCCGTTGTCGCCCCCGGCGCCCCGGCCGGCGCGACGACGCCGACCCAGGCCGTGACGGCCGCCGCGCGTTACGGCTCGTCCCGTGGCTACTACGTCGGCGTCTCGGTCCTCGACACCAAGACCGGGCACGTCTACGGCGCCGGGCACCACACCGCGACCTTCGCCAGCGAGTCGGTGGTCAAGGTGATGATCGCGGCGCGGCTCTACGTCCAGGGACGGTTGCACGGCAGCACGGCCTCGCGGGCGTACTACATGATCACCCACTCCGACGACGACACGGCGAGCGCGTTCTACGGCAGCGTCGGCGGCGACTCGTTGATCAACTGGGTGAAGAGCCACTACGGCGTGCCGGATCTCGGATCCCCGCCGCGGCGCACCGGCTGGTGGGGCAACACCCACATCACCCCGGACGGCATGGTCAAGCTCTACGCCAAGCTGAAGCGGACCGGCTTCGGCCCGTGGCTGCTCAACGCGATGCACCACGCCAGCAAGTTCGGCTCGGACGGCTTCTACCAGTGGTTCGGCCTGCGGTCGGCGAGCTCGACGGCCGCCATCAAGCAGGGGTGGGGCACCGACTACGACAACTGGAGCAACGGCGCCGACGAGAACACCACCGGCTTCGTGAACGGTGACCGCTTCGCCGTCGCGATCCTCGCCCGCGGCTCGGCCGGCACCTACGGCGGCCCGCTCGGCTCCATGCTCACCGGCATGGCCAAGACGCTGCTGCCCGGCGGCACCTTCCCCGGCGGCGTGCCGGTGATCAGCGGCATGAAGTGGACGGCCGGCCGTACCCGCGGGCACGGCGCCGACGTGATCTACGGCAGCAACCTCGACGGCACGACCAAGATCTATTTCGGCATCCACCGGGTCCGGGTCATGAAGGTGCTCTCGTCGACGGCGATCTCCGTTCAGACGCCGGCGGCATCGGCGGGACCCGTCGGGGTACGCGTCGTGACCACGCACGGCACGTCGAAGGCACCCGGTTTCCGCTTCACCTACATCGCGCCGCCGACCGTGACCGCGGTGTCGCCGTCAGCCGTGCGGACGGGTGCGACGCTCACGGTCAGCGGGGCGAACTACGTGGGCTCGGCCTACGGGGTGCACTTCATCTCGCTCACCACCGGCCGGGACACCGACGTGCACCCGACGAGGGTCGGGTCGTCGCACACGCTGACCGTTGTCGTGCCGGCGCGGTTGAGCGGGACGATCGGCATTCGCGTCAGCACGCTGTACGGCACGTCGTCGCCGTCGACGGCCGCGCGCATCAGGATCGTCGCGCCGTCGCCCGCCCTGGCGCGTCCCAAGCCGGCGTCCGGCGCACCGTCGCCGGGCGTCCCGTCGTCCAGCGCATCGTCGTCCGGCGTTCCGTCGTCCGGCGTTCCGTCGTCGGGCGGTTCGCCGTCCACCGGCTCGGCCACCGCGCCGCCCGGTTCGCCCGCTCCGCCGGCCGGCGCCGGGTCGTCGACGCCCTGACGGGAGCGGCTCAGGCGGGGGTCGTGGCCGACTTCGTGTGCGCCGGCCGGTGGTGCGACTTCGGCCGGGCGAGCACGGCCCGCTTCCGGTGGTGCGGCACCCCGAACCCCTTGGGCGGGGGCGGTGCGATGAGGGTGCCGTTGCGGACGCTGCCGGCGATGGGGAACTGGTCGCGCTGACCGGGGGACGCGAGCTGGCCCCACATCCAGGTCAGCAGGTGCGGGACCGACGCGCTCCAGGCGTAGAAGTTGTGGCCGGCCCCGGGCTCGCGGTACAGCGGCACCTGTTCCACGCCGTGCAACGCCTTGGTGAACGCCTCCGCGCCCTTGATGTCGACGGCCACGCCCGTCCCGGCCGAGATCCAGAACCCCGGCAGCGGAGAGACGCCCGCCGGCAGGGCGGCCGCGAGCCGGAGCGGGTTGTTGGCGTTCTCGGCGGCCGGGTCGTTGTCCAACGCCTTGGCGGCCGGGCCGTCCTGGGGGCGGAAGTAGCCGTCCATGATCCCGGAGGCGCCGAAGTCGGCCCGGTGCCGCAGCGCGAGATTGGCCGCGCAGTAGCCCCCGGACGAGTACCCGGCGATGCCCCACTGCGCGCTGTCGCTGCTGGCGCGGAAGCGGGCCAGCACGTCGGTGCGGACGTCGGAGGTGATGTAGGTGTCGTCCTTGGTGGTCCGCGAGTCGACGCATTCCTGGTAGTGGTGGCCGACGCTCATCGTCGGCATGACCAGGATCATCGGCCCGACGAGATGGTCGGCCAGCAGGCGGTTCATCAGGCGGACGACGTTGAGCTGCACGACCCATTGCTCGGGCACGCCCGGCGTGCCGTGCAGCAGCTCGACGACGGGGAAGCGGGTGTTCGCATATCTCGCCTCGGCGTACTGCGGCGGCAGGTACACGTACCCGCGCCGGTCGAGGTGGCTACGCGGGCCCGGCAGGTCGAGTCCGACCAGCGAGCCGCCCCGGTGCGCCGACGGGTCGGTGCGGCTGGCGGTCGTGGTCGCGAAGGAGGAGTAGCTGCCGCTCAGGTCGGCCGACAGCTGGCTCCACGTCTGGTAGTAGCCGTAGTAGTCGTTGACGACGGCCATGCCGGCGGTCGCGGACAGCAGGACCACGCCGAGCCCGGCGGCGATCCGCGCGACCAGCAGCCGGTAGCGGACCATGACCCACAGCAGGACGCCTGCGAGCACTAACAGCGCCACCACCAGGACGGTCGAATCGGGCTCCACGCCCACGAGTTTCGTTCGGCCGGGCTGTGAGGTGGCGGACGCGCTCAGCCCGTTGTTGGTGCCGGGGGACGGGTCAGTCGTCGCCACCGGCGAACGTCGCGCGTAACGCTTCGTCGGCGCTGTAGCGCGGCTGCCAGTGCAGCTGAGACTTCGCCTTGCCGGTATCCATGATCGCGGGGTGGCTCGCCGCCTCGACCCACTGCGCGGCCGGCGGCAGGAACGGCAGACGTGCCGCCGTTCCGGCGAGCCGTTGGGCGATGCGGACCGGGAACGGCAGCGGGAAGAGCCCGAACGCGCGGGCGACGTCGGCGGCGGTGACCGTCCCGTCCGCGCTGATGTTGTACGCGCCGGGCGGCCCGGCTGCGACGACGCACTGGACGATGGCGCGGCCGACGTCCTGCTCGTGGATGAGCTGCAGCGGGATCGGCGGGACGGGCACGGGCAGCGGCACCGGCGAACGCCGCACGGACGACACCCCGGGCACCGATTTGGCGCCGACCGCGTGCGGCCCGACGACGATCGGTGGCCGGAGCAGGTAGAGCGCCATCTCCGGCGTGCTGTCCGACTCGTCGGCCAGCAGCTGCTCGAGTTCGGCCTTCTCCTGTGCGTAGAACAGGCTCGACGCAGGACGCACCGGCCAGTCCTCGGTCATCCCGATCGGGTTGTCGGAGTGGAAGCCGTACGCGGCGACGGACGAGGCGTAGACGAAACGCTGCACCCCCGCGGCTGCCGCCGCACGGAAGGTGTTCAGCGTTCCCTCGACGTTCACCGCCCGGATCGTCTCGCGGGATGCGTTGCCGGTGATGAGGAACGCGAGGTGCACCACCACGTCGGCGCCGCGGAACGCTTCCTCGAGGCTGTCGGGGTCGCGGACGTCCCCCTGCTGGTAAGTCATCTTCGTCCAGCCCTGCTCGGCCGGGTCGAACGGCCGGCGGGCGATGCCGACGATCCGCTCGACGCGGTCGTCGGCCTGCAGGAGCGGGACGAGGCCCTCACCGAAGGTGCCGGTCGGACCGGTGACCGCGACGACGAGACCGGCAGCGGGGCTTGCGGAGGAGGAGGTCACCCGAGCGTCCTACCCAACGACCGGTCACCGGCCCGGGTGGATGCGTCGGTTATCCGTTGACTTCCGCAAAGCAGAAGATAAAGTCCGCGATACGAAAGTCTAGGAGGTCGGGTGGACGTTGACATCGCTGAACTGACGCACGCGTTGGACGGGCGCCTTGCCGACGCGGACGCGGCGCTGGCGGCGCGGTTCCCGGGGGAGCGGTCCGGTCGACAGCCCGTCCATACCGTCTACGTGCCGGCGCATCGCCACGCCGCCGATCTCATTCCGGACTGGGGCGCCCAGGCGATCGCGGCGATCGACGGGCACGCCGAGCTCTTCGACGAGCTGGTCGGCGACGAGGATGTCGTCGCCCGCGTCCGCCGCAAGCTCGCCGCCGAGCCCGATCGAGGACCTGCGCATCGACTTCGAGGACGGGTACGGCGCCAAGCCGGACGCAGGTCGAGGACGCCGACGTCGCCGCGGCAGCGGCCGCCCTCGCCGCCGAGTCAGCGAAGCGGTGACGGCGCTCCCTTCTGCGGAATCCGGATCAAGAGTTTCGAGGCGCCCACCCGGGCGCGCGGCGGTGCGCAGCCTGGTCAGCTTCCTCACCGACGCTGCTCGAAGCCGGTGGCCACGTCGAGAATTTCGTGACGACCCTGCCCAAGGTCACCAGCGTCGAGCAGGTCGAGGCGATGGTCTTCGTGTGCGGCAGGCTCGAGCAGGACCTCGGACGTCCACGGCCTGCGTTTCGAGATCCAGGTCGAGACGCCGCAGTCCATCCTCGGGCCGGACGGTTCCGCCCTGGTCGCCCGGATGATCCACGCCGCCGATCGGACGCTGCTCAGCCCTGCACTACGGCACGTATGACTACTCGGCCTTCTGCGGCATCGCGGCGGAGTACCAGAGCATGGCCCACCCGGTGGCCGATCACGCCAAGCTGGTCATGCAGGCGGCCGCGGCCGGCACCGGCGTGCGGCTGTCGGACGGCTCGACGAACATCCTGCCGGTCGGTGACGTCGACTCCGTGCGCGCCGGCTGGCAGCTGCATCTCGATCTCGTCCGGCGCTCGCTCGAGCGCGGCTACTACCAGGGCTGGGATCTGCATCCGGCGCAACTGCCGACCCGCTACGCCGCGACGTTCGCCTTCTACCGCGCCGGCTTCGACCGGGCCGCGACCCGGCTGCGCAACTACGTGGGGCACACCGATTCAGCGATTCTCGACGAGCCGGCCACCGCGCGAGCACTGGCGGACTACCTGCTGCGCGCGCTGCACTGCGGCGCCACGGACGACCGCGAGATCGCCGACGCGACCGGCCTCGCCGCCGGGCAGCTGGCTGAATTTGCCCGTCCCGGCCGTTGACGCGCCCGGCGGCCGTCGGATAAAGTTCCGTCATTCGGTAGTGAGTTTCCGCTCAACGGAAAGCGGGAAGAACAAACCGGATGGACCGCAAGGGGCGACCCCATGGGTATCTCTCTCGGCGCGAACCAGTACGGCAAGGCGGAGAACCGCGTCGTACGCATCTACCGCGACTCCGCCCGGCACGAGATCGTCGATCTCAACGTGTCGACCTCGCTGCGCGGCGACTTCGCGCTCGCGCACACCGACGGTGACCAGGCCGACATCCTGCCGACGGACACGCAGAAGAACACCGCCTTCGCCTACGCCAAGCAGCACGGCGTCACCTCGCCCGAGGACTACGCGATCGCCCTCGGCCGACACTTCCTCGACGCGACGCCCCGAGCGCACACGGCGCAGATCCGCGTCGAGCAGTACGCGTGGGACCGCATCCCGGTCGGTGGGACCGGCCACGACCACGCGTTCGTGCGCCGCGGCGGTGCGACGCGCACCGCCGGCGTCACCGTGCGCGGTCGGGGGGCCGACCAGCAGGTGTGGGTCGTCTCCGGCCTGCAGGACCTCGTCGTGCTCAAGTCGACCGGCTCGGAGTTCAAGGGTTTTCTGAAGGACGAGTACACGACGCTGCAGGAGACCGACGATCGGATCCTGGCCACGTCCCTGGTCGCGCGCTGGCGTTACGAGGGCACCGACGTCGACTGGAACAAGACCTACGACGCAGTCCAGGCCACGCTGGTCGAGACCTTCGCGACCACGTACAGCAGGGCGTTGCAAGAGACGCTCTATCTGATGGGTACGCGGGTGCTCGAGACGGCCGGCGATGTCGCCGAGATCAAGTTCTCGGCCCCCAACAAGCACCACTTCCTCGTCGACCTCGCGCCGTTCGGCCTGCAGAACGACGGCGAGGTCTTCATCGCCGCCGACCGCCCATACGGCTTGATCGAGGCTGCGGTCACCCGCGACGACGCCTCCGACCCGGGCGACGCGTGGTCGTCCGTGACCTCCTTCTGCTGAGCCGGAGTTGTCATGAACTACCTCGCCAACTGTTCCATGCTGTTCACCGAAGTTCCGCTGCTGCAGCGGCCGGCGGCCGCCAAGGCCGCCGGCTTCGACGCCATCGAGTTCTGGTGGCCGTGGCCGGATCAACCGGTACCGGCCGACGCCGACGTCGAGCGCTTCGTCGGCGCCATCCAGGACGCGGACGTACAGCTCGTCGGGCTGAACTTCTTCGCCGGCGAGCTGGCCGGTCCGGACTGCGGCGTGCTCTCGATCCCCGCTCGCAGCCGGCAATTCCGGGACAACCTCGATGTCGCGGTCGGCATCGGGGAGCGCCTGAACGTCGCGGCGTTCAACGCTCTCTACGGCAACCGCGTCGCCGACGTCAGCGCCGGCGAGCAGGACGAGCTGGGCCGCGAGAACCTCGGGTTGGCCGCCGACGCTGCAGCCCGCATCGGCGCGAGCGTCCTGGTCGAGGCGGTCAGCGGCCCGAAGCCCTACCCGCTGCGAACCGCCGACGACGCGGTAGCTGTCGTCGAGGCCGTCCGCGCCGCCGGACACCCCAACGTCGCGTTCCTGCTCGATCTGTTCCATCTGGCCAACAACGGCGACAACCTCGAGGCCGCCATCGCCAAGCACGCCGACGTCACTGAGCACGTGCAGATCGCCGACTGCCCGGGCCGGGGCGAACCCGGATCGGGAGAGCTGGACTTCGACCGCCTGCTCGCCGATCTCACCGCCCACGGTTACACCGGCTGGATCGGTCTGGAGTACAAGCCCACCACCGACACCGAGACGAGCCTGGCGTGGCTGCCCCGAGCCCGCCGCGCCGCGTCCGCGAAGGAGCAGGCATGACGACCATCGCCTTCATCGGCCTGGGGATCATGGGCAGCCCGATGGCCGTCCACCTGCAGAACGGCGGCCACCAGGTCAGCGGCTACAACAAGCAGCACGACCGCAGCGGGCCGCTCGTCGACGCCGGCGGCCGCAAGGCCGACTCGATCGCCGACGCGGTCGCCGACGCCGAGATCGTCGCGATCATGGTGCCGGACTCACCCGACGTGCAGGACGTCCTGCTCGGCGAGGAGGGCGTCTTCGGCTCGGCCAAGCCGGGCACGTTGGTGATCGACTTCTCCAGCATCCGACCCGATGTGACCGCTGATCTCGCCCGCGCGGCGAAGGACGGCGGATTCCGGCTGCTCGACGCGCCGGTGTCCGGCGGCGAGGCCGGGGCCAAGAACGCCGCGCTGTCGATCATGGTGGGTGGCGAGGCGGCGGACTTCGAGGCGGCGAAGCCGGTCTTCGACCTCGTGGGCAAGACCGTCGTCCACGTGGGCCCCAGCGGCGCCGGCCAGACGGTCAAGGCGGCCAACCAGCTCATCGTCGGCACGCACATCCAGGTGCTGGCCGAGGCGCTGGTCTTCCTCGAGGCCTACGGCGTCGACACCGCAGCCGCACTGGACGTGCTCGGCGGCGGCCTCGCCGGGTCGAAGGTGCTCGAGCAGAAGCGCGCCAACATGCTCGACCGCTCGTTCGCACCGGGCTTCCGCATCGACCTGCACCACAAGGACATGGGCATCGTCACCTCGGCCGCGCGCGAGGCCGGGGTCGTCCTGCCCGTCGGCGCGATCGTCGCCCAACTCATGGCCTCGGCCCGCGCCAACGGCGACGGCGGCCTCGACCACTCCGCGCTGTTGCGCGGCGTCGAGCGCCTCGCCGGCCACACCCCCCACTGACGTTTCGGAGAAGCTCATGACACGCATGACAGCGGCCCAGGCCGCGGTGGAGATCTTGAAGGCCGAAGGCGTCACGAACGTCTTCGGGCTGCCCGGAGCAGCGATCAACCCGTTCTACAACGCGATGCGCCTGAACGGCGGCCTGCACCACACGCTGGCCCGGCACGTCGAGGGCGCCTCGCACATGGCCGAGGGCTACACCCGCACCGCAGCCGGCAACATCGGCGTCTGCATCGGCACGAGCGGCCCGGCCGGCACCGACATGATCACCGGCTTGTACTCGGCGAGTGCCGACTCGATCCCGATCCTGTGCATCACCGGCCAGGCCCCGGTGGCCAAGCTGCACAAGGAGGACTTCCAGGCCGTGGACATCGCGTCCATCGCCAAGCCGCTGACCAAGATGGCGGTGACCGTGCTCGAGCCGGCGCAGGTTCCGGGCACCTTCCAGCAGGCCTTTCACCTGATGCGCTCGGGACGCCCGGGACCGGTCCTCATCGACCTGCCGATCGACGTCCAGCAGGCCGAGATCGAGTTCGACCCGGACACCTACCAACCGCTGCCGGTCTACAAGCCGACGGCATCCCGCGCGCAGATCGACAAGGCGCTGGACATGCTCGCGGCCGCCGAGCGTCCGCTGATCGTCGCCGGCGGCGGCATCGTCAACGCCGACGCCGCCGACCTGCTCGTCGAGTTCGCCGAGCTCACCGGTGTGCCCGTGGTGCCGACGCTGATGGGTTGGGGCACGATCCCGGACGACCATCAGCTCAACGCCGGCATGGTCGGGCTGCAGACCTCGCACCGCTACGGCAACGAGACCATGCTGGCGGCCGACTTCGTCCTCGGCATCGGCAACCGGTGGGCCAACCGGCACACCGGTGGGCTCGACACCTACACGCAAGGCCGGACCTTCGTCCATGTCGACATCGAGCCGACGCAGATCGGACGGGTGTTCGCGCCCGACTACGGCATCGCCTCCGATGCGAAGGCGGCGCTCGAACTGTTCGTCGAGGCCGCGCGCGAGCGCGCGCTCGCCGACCGCAGCGCGTGGGCCGCGCAGTGCCAGGAACGCAAGCGCACCCTGTTGCGACGCACCAACTTCGACGTCGTCCCGATCAAGCCGCAGCGCGTGTACGAGGAGATGAACCGCGCCTTCGGTCCGGACGTGCGCTACGTCAGCACCATCGGGCTGTCACAGATCCAGGCCGCGCAGCTGTTGCACGTCTACCGGCCGCGGCACTGGATCAACGCCGGCCAGGCCGGCCCGTTGGGTTGGACGGTGCCGGCCGCTCTCGGCGTGGCCACGGCCGACCCCGACAGCACGGTGGTGGCGCTGTCGGGCGACTACGACTTCCAGTTCATGCTCGAAGAGCTCGCGGTCGGCGCCCAGTTCAACATCCCCTACATCCACGTGTTGGTGAACAACGCCTACCTCGGGCTGATCCGGCAGTCGCAGCGCTCGTTCGACATGGATTACTGCGTGCAGCTGTCCTTCGACAACGTCAACGCCCCCGAGCTCAACGGCTACGGCGTCGATCACGTCAAGGTCGCCGAAGGCCTGGGGTGCAAGGCGATCCGGGTGTTCGAGCCGGAGGAGATCCTGCCCGCGCTCGAGCAGGCCAAGAAGCTGATCGTCGAGTACCGCGTGCCGGTGATCGTCGAGGTCATCCTCGAGCGGGTCACGAACGTGTCGATGGGCCTCGAGATCGACAAGGTCACCGAGTTCGAGGAGCTGGCGCTGTCCGGCGCCGACGCGCCGACCGCCTTGTATGCCAACCTCGACTGACGTCCGGTGCCTGGGCGCGAGGAGGTGCGGATGCCGCGCGTGCTGCTGGCCCCTGACAAGTTCAAGGGCACGCTGACTGCGGCCGAGGTCGCCTCGTACCTCGCCGACGGCATTCGGACACGCCGCCCCGACGCCATTGTCGTCACGGCGCCGGTGGCCGACGGCGGCGATGGGCTGCTGGCGGCGTGCGACGCGGCGGGCTTCACCCGCGTCGCCGTGGACGCGGCCGGACCGGCCGGCCGGCCGTCAACCACGGCGTACGTGCGCCGCGACGACACTGCCGTCGTCGAGCTGGCGGCGGTCGCGGGTCTGGCCCAGCTCGGCGCCGACCTGGCACCGATGACGGCGACGAGCCGCGGTGTCGGCGAGGTGATCGCCGCCGCGCTCGACGCGGGGTGCCGGCACGTCGTGCTGGGCATCGGTGGCAGCGCGTCCACCGACGGGGGAGCCGGCATGGTGCAGGCGTTGGGCGCCCGAGTGCTGGACGCGGACGGGCGTGACATCACCGACGGCGGCGCGGCGCTGCTCGACGTCGCGCAGCTCGATCTCAGCGGCCTGCACCCCGGGCTGGCCGACGCGCGCCTCGACATCGCCTGTGACGTCGACAATCCGTTGGCCGGACCCCGTGGCGCAGCCGCCGTCTACGGTCCGCAGAAGGGTGCGGACTTGACCCAGGTGCGCGCGCTCGACGCCGCGCTCGTCCACTGGGCCGACGTCGTCGCAGCAACTACCGGACACGATCGCCGTGCGGACCCCGGCGCGGGCGCCGCGGGTGGCGTCGGGTTCGCCGCCGTGGCCGTGCTGGGCGGCACGTTGCGGCCCGGCGTCGGTTTCGTGCTCGACACGATCGACTTCCCCCGGCACCTGCGTGGTGTCGACCTGGTCGTCACCGGCGAGGGTTCGCTGGACGAGCAGACGCTCAACGGCAAGGCCCCGGTCGGCGTGGCCCGCGCAGCGCGCGCGGCCGGCGTCCCCGTGGTGGCGGTGGCCGGCCGGTGCACGCTCCCCGCCGCCCAGTGGCACGCCGCCGGCTTCGACGCGGTGTACTGCTTGGTGGACGAGGCCGATTCGGTGGACGAGGCGTTGCAGCGGCCCGGCCCGCTGTTGCGCCGGATCGGCGGCCAGCTCGCCGACCGGCTCGCCGAGCGCCTGGACGGGGCCACGCTGTGACGCTCGACCTCGTCATCCGCGCGTCCCGCGCCGTCCTCGCCGGCACCGAGACCTCCGCCGCGGTCGGGATCGCCGACGGTCGGATCGTGACCGTCGCCGCGGTCGACGCCCCGCTCGACACGCACGAGGAGGTCACGCTCGGCCCGCACGAGGTGCTGCTGCCCGGACTCGTCGACACCCACGTGCACGTCAACGAACCCGGCCGCACCGACTGGGAGGGCTTCGCCACCGCCACCCGCGCGGCCGCAGCGGGCGGCGTCACGACGATCATCGACATGCCGCTCAACAGCATCCCGGCCACGACGACCCTCGACGCCCTGGAGATCAAGCAGGCGCGGGCCCGCGCCCAGGCCCACGTCGACGTCGGATTCTGGGGCGGGGCGGTGCCCGGCAACATCGACGACATCGCCGCGCTGCACGACGCCGGGGTGTTCGGCTTCAAGTGCTTCCTGATCGATTCCGGCGTTCCGGAGTTCCCGCCGCTCGCGGTCGAGGAGTTCGGCGCGGCGATGGCCGAAACGGCGCGCCTCGCTGCGCTGCTCATCGTCCACGCCGAGGACGCGGCCGTGATCTCGCAGGCCCCGCCGGCGGCCGGCCCGCACTACGAGACCTTTCTGAACTCGCGGCCGCACGACGCCGAGGACACCGCGATCGCTCAGATCATCGCTGCCGCCCACCGCACCGGTGGCCGCGCGCACGTGTTGCACCTGTCCAGCGCCGACGCCGTCCGCGAACTGCACGACGCGCGCGCCGCCGGCGTCGACATCTCGATCGAGACCTGCCCGCACTACCTGACCCTGGACGCCGGCGCGATTCCCGACGGCGCGACGCAGTTCAAGTGCTGCCCACCCATCCGTGACCGGGCGAACCAGGACCGGTTGTGGCAGGCCCTGCTCGACGGTGACATCGACATGATCGTCTCCGACCACTCGCCGTGCACCGTCGAGCTCAAGCGTTTCGACACCGGCGATTTCGGCACGGCCTGGGGCGGCATCGCCTCGGTGCAGCTGGGCCTGCCGGTGGTCTGGACCGCTGCCCGAAGCCGCGGCCTGACGCTGCCCGACGTCGTCCGGTGGATGTCCACCCAACCGGCCGATCGCGTCGGACTGCGGTACAAGGGACGTCTCGAGGCGGGGGCGGACGCCGACCTGTGCGTGTTCGAGCCGGACGCCGAGTTCGTCGTCGACCCGGCCCGGTTGCTGCACAAGAACCCGATCAGCGCGTATGCCGGGCAACGCCTGTACGGCGTGGTGAGCCAGACATGGTTGCGCGGACGACGAGTGGTACCGGACGGCCCGCCGCAGGGCCGGCTGCTGAGCAGAGGGGAACGATGAGCACCTATTACGCACCGCGGGGTGGTCTGCCCGGTCAGTCCGAGCTCACCACCGACCGCGCGATGTTCACCGAGGCCTACGCCGTACTGCCGAAGCGGACGATGACCGACATCGTCACCAGCTACCTGCCCTTCTGGGACGACACCCGGCTGTGGGTCCTGGCCCGCCCGCTGTCCGGTTTCGCCGAGACCTTCTCGCAGTACGTCGTCGAGGTCGGCGCGAGCGGCGGCAGCGACCGGCCGGAGGCCGACCCCGGCGCGGAGGCGGTGCTGTTCGTCGTGGACGGGACCGTGCGCCTCACCGTCGACGGCACCGTGCACACGCTGGACCCCGGCGGGTATGCGTATCTGCCGCCCGGGGCCGGGTGGACGCTGCGCAACACCGGCGCGCAGGCCGCTCGGTTCCACTGGATCCGCAAGGCCTACCAACACGTCGACGGCATCGACGCGCCCGAGGCCTTCGTGACGAACGAGCAGGACGTGGAGCCGGTCGCGATGCCCGGCACCCAGGGGCGGTGGACGACCACCCGCTTCGTCGACATGGCCGACCTCCGCCACGACATGCATGTCAACATCGTCAACTTCGAACCGGGTGCGTCGATCCCGTTCCCGGAGACGCACGTGATGGAGCACGGCCTGTACGTGCTCGAGGGCAAGGCGATGTACCTGCTCAACCAGGACTGGATCGAGGTCGAGGCCGGGGACTTCCTGTGGCTGCGCGCGTTCTGCCCGCAGGCCTGTTACGCCGGCGGTCCCGGCCGGTTCCGGTACCTGCTCTACAAGGACGTCAACCGGCACGTGGCGCTGAGCCGGCAGTTCGGCTAGCCGCCGGCAGGTACCGGTGTCACACGCTTGTTCACCATACGGAAAAGACTTTCCGAAAGTTCTTCACGAAGCGACCGGCGACTAGTACAGTCGACGACAGCTCCGGCGGGTGTTCGCATGGATAACCAGCCGCCGTACGGGACTCGCCAACCATGCCTGCGCCGACAGATCAGGTGCAGAAAGTAGCTGGCGCGCAGGCGCCGAACGGGAGCGCGCCATGGCAACGGCGGACATCACGATCAACGGTCGGCGGACACCGCTGGACGGCGTCCCACCGCACACCACCCTGCTGGACTTCGTCCGGGACGTGGGCCTGACCGGCTGCAAGGAAGGGTGCGCAGAGGGGGAGTGCGGCGCCTGCTCGGTACTCGTCGCCCGTCCCGGCATCGCGAGCGCGACCGAGTGGATCGCGATCAACGCCTGCCTGGTGCCGGCTGCCGCGTTGGACGGTCAGGAAGTCCTCACGGCCGAGGGGCTCGGCCGCCCGGACGCGCTCCATCCCGTCCAGTACGAAATGGCGATGCGGGGCGGCTCGCAGTGCGGCTACTGCACGCCCGGCTTCGTCTGCAGCATGGCCGCGGAGTACTACCGACCCGACCGGACCGCCGGAACCGGCGCCGAACCCGCCGGCGACGTCGAGCACGGCTCCAACGGCTTCGACCTGCATGCGCTGAGCGGCAACCTGTGCCGCTGCACGGGCTACCGGCCGATCCGCGACGCGGCCTACGCCCTGCACGAACCGGCCGCGGATGACGTCCTTGCCGGCCGGTGCGCCGCGCCGCCGCCCGCACCTGCCGCCACCGACCTCAGCGCCGAGGGTCGGACCTTCGTGCGCCCGCCGTCACTGGCCGATGCTCTACGCCTGCTGCGCGAGCGGCCGGACGCGTGCGTCGTCGCCGGATGCACGGACTGGGGAGTCGACGTGAACCTGCGCGGCCGCCGGGCCGACCTGGTGGTCGCCATCGATCGGCTGGCTGAACTGCGCGAACTGCACGTGGGCGACGAGCACATCGAGCTCGGCGCCGCGCTCACCCTCACCGAGATCGAGCGCCGCCTGGACGGACGCGTGCCGGTGCTCGCCGAGCTGTTCCCGCAGTTCGCCTCGCGGCTGATCCGCAACGGCGCCACCATCGGCGGCAACCTCGGCACCGGGTCGCCGATCGGGGACACTCCGCCGGTGCTGCTCGCCCTCGACGCGAGCCTCGTCCTGGCCGACGCCGACGGCGAGCGCGAGGTCGCGCTGGCCGACTACTTCACCGGCTACCGGCAGAGCGTCCGCCGGGCCGACGAGCTGATCCGGTCGGTGCGCATCCCGCTGCCGCTGGCGCCGGTGGTGGCCTTCCACAAGATCGCCAAGCGGCGCTTCGACGACATCTCCAGCGTGGCGGTCGGGTACGCCCTCGACATCGCCGACGGCGTCGTGCGCACGGCCCGCATCGGGCTCGGCGGGGTGGCGGCGACGCCCATCCGGGCCCGCGACACCGAGGCTGCGCTCGAGGGCCGGCCGTGGACGGCGCAGACGGTCCGCGCCGCCGCAGCCGTGCTGCAGTCCGAGGGCACACCGCTCGACGATCACCGGGCCAGCGCCCGCTACCGCGCCGCCATGCTCGGCCGCAGTCTGCTGAAACTGCACGCCGAGAACGCCCAGGAGGTGCCGGCATGAGCAACCTCTCCGACCGTCCGGAGAACGCGTCCGTCGGGCTGGCGATCCCGCACGAGAGCGCGGCCCTGCACGTCACCGGCGCCGCGCTGTACACCGACGACCTCGTCCACCGCACCAGGCACGTGCTGCACGCGTATCCGGTGCAGGTGCCGCACGCGCACGCCCGCATCACGGCGCTGCGCACCGAACCGGCGCTCGCGGTGCCCGGCGTGGTGCGGGTGCTCACCGCGGCCGACGTCCCGGGCGTCAACGACGCCGGGGTCAAACACGACGAGCCGCTGTTCCCGACCGAGGTCATGTTCCACGGTCACGCGGTGTGCTGGGTGCTCGGCGAGAGCATCGAGGCCGCCCGGCTCGGGGCTGCGGCGGTCGAGGTCGAGGTCGAGCCGCTGCCGTCCTGCGTGACGGTGCGCGAGGCGATCGAGACCGGGAGCTTCCAGGGCGCGCAACCGCAGCTGGTGCGGGGCGACGTCGAGGCCGGCCTCGCCCGCTCGACGCACGTGTTCAGCGGCGAGTTCGAATTCTCGGGCCAGGAGCACTTCTATCTCGAGACGCACGCGGCGCTGGCGCACGTGGACGAGAGCGAGCAGATCTTCGTCCAGAGCAGCACCCAGCACCCGTCCGAGACCCAGGAGATCGTCGCGCACGTGCTCGGCCGGCACAGCCACGGAGTGACCGTGCAGTGCCTGCGGATGGGCGGCGGCTTCGGCGGCAAGGAGATGCAGCCGCACGGGTTCGCGGCCATCGCCGCGCTCGGCGCCGTCCTCACCGCTCGACCGGTCCGGCTGCGGCTCAATCGCACCCAGGACCTGACGATGTCGGGCAAGCGGCACGGCTTCCATGCGCAGTGGCGGGTGGGCTTCGACGACGAGGGTCGGTTGCAGGCCCTCGATGCGACGTTGACCGCGGACGGCGGCTGGAGCCTCGACCTGTCCGAACCGGTGCTGGCCCGCGCCCTGTGCCACGTCGACAACGCCTATTGGGTCCCGGACATCCGGGTGAACGGCCGGATCGCGAAGACCAACAAGACGTCCAACACGGCGTTCCGGGGGTTCGGCGGCCCGCAGGGCATGCTCGTGATCGAGGACATTCTCGGCCGCTGCGCTCCGCTGCTGGGCATCGACGCCGAACAACTGCGCCGGCGCAACTTCTACGCCCCCGGGCAGAGCACCCCCTACGGCCAGCCGGTACGGCACCCGGAGCGGATGACCACCATCTGGGACGAACTGTGCCGGAGCAGCGACCTCGACGTCCGGCGCCGCGAGATCGAGCGGTTCAACGCCGAACACGAGCACCTCAAGCGCGCGGTGGCGCTGACACCGGTGAAGTTCGGCATCTCGTTCAACCTCACCGCGTTCAATCAGGCCGGTGCGCTGGTGCACGTCTACAAGGACGGCTCGGTGCTGATCAACCACGGCGGCACCGAGATGGGCCAGGGCCTGCACACCAAGATGCTGCAGACGGCCGCCACCACGCTCGGCATTCCGCTGCACAAGGTTCGCCTGGCGCCGACCCGCACGGACAAGGTGCCGAACACGTCGGCGACCGCGGCAAGCTCCGGCGCCGACCTCAACGGTGGCGCGATCAAGAACGCCTGCGAGCAGATCAGTGCGCGCCTGGCGCAGGTCGCCGGAGCCCGGCTCGGGGTCGCCGCGGCCGACATCCGCATCGTCGACGGGGTGGCGCGGGCGCTCGGCGGCACCGACGGCGTGCTGTGGGACGACCTCGTGCTCACCGCCTACATGCAGCGGGTGCACCTGTCCGCAGCGGGTTACTACCGCACCGAGGGACTGCACTGGGACTCGACGACGTTCCGCGGTTCGCCGTTCAAGTACTTCGCCTACGGCGCGGCGGCGGCCGAGGTCGAGGTCGACGGGTTCACCGGCGCCTACCGCACCCGCCGCGTCGACATCGTCCACGACGTCGGCGACAGCCTGTCGCCACTGATCGACCTCGGCCAGATCGAGGGCGGCTTCGTCCAGGGCGCCGGGTGGCTCACTCTGGAGGACCTGCGCTGGGACGAGTCGGACGGTGCCGGGCGCGGCCGCTTCCTCACCCAGGCGGCCAGCACCTACAAGCTGCCCAGCTTCTCCGAGATGCCCGAGACCTTCAACGTGACGCTGCTGCGCAACGCCACGGAGGAGGGCGCGATCTACGGTTCGAAGGCCACGGGCGAGCCGCCGTTGATGCTCGCGTTCTCGGTGCGCGAGGCGTTGCGCCAGGCCGCGGCCGCGTTCGGACCGGCCGGCACGAGCGTCGACCTCGCCTCTCCGGCGACGCCCGAGCAGGTGTTCTGGGCGATCGAGCAGGCGCGCGAGCACAGCGCGCACGGGCACGTCGTCGAAGGCGGCAACGGAGCCGTCCCGCCGCAGCCGGACGCCGGTGCGCGGACGATGAAGCCGCGCTCGGAACAGGTGCTGTCCGCGGTGAGTCATGTCTGACAGCACGTGGCTGGCCGCCGTGGCTCGGCTGCGGGAGCGCCGCCGACCCGGTGTGCTCGTCACGCTGGCGACGGTGCGCGGCCACGCGCCGCGGCTGGCCGGCGCCAAGATGGTCGTAGGCGCGGACGCGACGTGGGGTTCCATCGGTGGCGGCAACCTCGAGGCGGTGGCGGTCGCACGTGCCCGCGAGCTCCTCGGGTCGACCGAGGCGACTCCCGAACTGATCACGTCGGCGCTGTCGGACAAGGCTCCCTATCAACACGGCGTGCAGTGCTGCGGGGGAGAGGTGACGATCCTGCTCGAGCCGTTGCCCGTGGTGCCGGCTGTCGCAATCTTCGGCGTGGGGCACGTCGGTTTCGAGCTCGCCCGCATTCTTGCGCGCCACGATCTCGAGCTGCACCTGATCGACAGCCGCCCTGAGCAGCTCACCGAGCAACGCCTGTCGGTGCTCGGCGACGCGGTCGCGACCGTGCACGTGCACAACGTCCCGCTGCTGCCCGAGATCGTGCTCGGCGAGCTGCCGCCCGGCGCGCACGTGCTCATCATGACGCACGACCATGCCGAGGACGCCGCCCTGTGCGACGCGGTGCTGCGCCACGGCGAGTTCGCCTCGATCGGCCTCATCGGCTCGCCCGCCAAGTGGGCGAGGTTCCGGCGGCGCCTCGCCGACGAGGGCGGCCACCCGCCGGAAGTCATCGACCGCATCACGACGCCGATCGGGCTACCCGACATCGGCGGCAAGGATCCGGCGACGATCGCGGTGAGCGTCGCTGCTGACCTGCTGCGCACGTTCGAGCGGCAATCCGCGCCCGATCCGGTGCGTCGTCCGTGACGATCTACCGGGCGTCGGTGCTGGACACCCCGGACGACCCGTTCACCGGTGGCCGGTTGCGGTCCGACGGCGACGCCGGGCTGGCGGTGGAAGACGGGACGATCGTCGACCGCGGCCCGTTCGCTGCCGTCCGTGCCCGTCGTCGCGACGATGAGGAGGTCGTCGACCTGCGGGCCGGGTTGCTGTTGCCGGGCCTGATCGACACCCACGTCCACTACCCGCAGCTGCGGGTCATCGGTGCGCTCGGCATGCCGCTGCTGGACTGGCTCGAGCACTGCGCGCTTCCCGAGGAGGCGCGACTTGCCGACCTCAGCTACGCCGCGGACGTCGCTCGTGAGTTCACCGGCGCCCTCGTCGCTGCCGGCACGACGACCGCGCTGGTGTTCGGATCCCACTTCGCCGGCGCCGTCGACGCCCTGTTCGAGGCGGCCTCGCAGTGCGGCCTGCGGATCACCAGCGGGCTCGTGGTGAGCGACCGCTTGCTGCGTCCGGACCTGCACACCACCGCGGCGCAGGCCTACGACGACAGCCGCGCGCTGGCCGAGCGGTGGCACGGCACCGGACGCTCGCGCTACGCGGTCATTCCCCGCTTCTCGCTGTCCTGCAGCGACGACCTGCTCGATGCGTGCGACGCGCTGCACGCCGACGTCGCCGGCAGCTGGTTCACGTCGCACATCAACGAGAACTCGGCCGAGATCGCCAAGGTGCGGGAGCTGTTCGGCGGCGGTTACCTGGACAGCTACGACAAGCACGGGCTGGTCGGACCGCGCAGCGTGTTCGCGCACAACGTCCACCCGGCCCTGGGCGAGCTGGAACTGCTGGGCGCTGCCGGGGCGGCGGTGGCGCACTGCCCGACGAGCAACTGCGCGCTCGGCAGCGGCCTGTTCGCGCTCGACCGCCACGTCGCGCACGGCGTCCGCGTCGCGCTCGGCTCCGACGTCGGTGCCGGCACCGGCTTGTCACTGTTCAAGGAGGGCCTGCAGGCCTACTTCGTGCAACGGATGCGCGGACCGGACGGCATGGTGCTCTCGCCGGCCCACCTGCTCCACCTGGCGACGGCGGCCGGCGCGGCGGCCCTCGGGCTGGCCGACCAGGTCGGCGACCTGAGCGTCGGCAAGCGCTTCGACGCCGTCTGGGTGCGGCCCGAGGCCGGGGCACCGCTCGACGCCGGACTGCGCCATGCGGTCGACGCCGACGCGGCCCTGGGGAAGCTGTTCGCGCTGGCCACCACCCACGACGTCGCCGCGGTCTGGGTGGACGGCGAGCGGATCGGATCGGAGGCCCCCTCAGTTTCCGTTATGCGGAAAGCTGTTATCGTTTGAGCTCTTGACGACGAGGAGGTTCCGGTGCCAGCTGACGCGACCGACGGAGCGGGTGACGGCGCTCCCGATGGCCGCGCGCGCGGCGGCGTGCAGTCGCTCGACCGCGCGTTCGCGATCCTCGAGGCCATGGCCGACGCCGGCGGCGTCATCGGAGTGTCGCAGCTGGCCAGCGACTCCGGCTTGCCGCTGGCGACCATCCACCGCCTGGTGCGCACCCTCGTCGATCTCGGCTACGTCCGCCAGGAACCGTCGCGGCAGTACTCGCTCGGCCCGCGGCTGATGCGCCTGGCCGACAGCAGCACCAAACGACTCGGCACGCTCGCGCATCCCTACATGAGCAACGTCGTCGACGCCCTCGGTGAGTCGGTGAACCTGGCCGTGCTGGACGGTGAGGAGATCGTCTACGTGGCGCAGGTGCAGCCGTCGCAGAACTTCATGCGGATGTTCACCGAGGTCGGCCGCCGCGCCAAGCCGCACACCACCGCCGTCGGCAAGGCCATCCTGGCCGAGGAAC
Organism: uncultured Actinomycetota bacterium; assembly: GCA_963787985.1. Taxonomy (GTDB): domain Bacteria; phylum Actinomycetota; class Actinomycetes; order Mycobacteriales; family Jatrophihabitantaceae; genus Jatrophihabitans. Next base: position 1,259,374 of record CAWBEL010000001.1, read on the forward strand.
CCGACCAGGCCGTGCTGGACCTGCTCAAGCGCACGCGGATGCCGCGGCGGACCGAGCACACCATCACCGATCCGCAGCAGTTCCTGGCGGACCTGCGACGTGTCCGCGAGCGCGGTTACGCGATCGACGACGGCGAGCAGGAGCTCGGCGTGCGCTGCGTGGCTGTCGTCGTGCCGGATGCGCCACGGGCGATGGCCATGTCGATGTCCGGCCCGCTGACCCGCATGTCGGACGCGGTCGTGAGCAAGGCCGCGCCGATCCTGCACGAGGCCGCTGCCGCGCTCAGCGTGGAGCTCGGCGCGGCGATCCGCGGACCCGTGCCCGTCGACGCCGAGGCGACCGCCTGACGTCGCAGGCGCCCGCCTGACCCTTTCCCGCGGCGCGATCCCACGCCTGCCGTGATCACGGCGGCGAGGCCGTCCGTGGGTCTTGTGCTGCCCATGATCGCTGCGCAAACCGGGCGGCAATCTCACGCCGCTCGGAGTCTTGACCGCGCCCTGTGACCCAGCTAACTTACTGCGTAGCGAAAACAGTTATCCACTATACGGAAACTTCGCCCGCGGGCGTCGGTCACTAGGAGGTCACATGTCGCTGGATTCCATTCGTGCCCGTCGGCCCCGACGGGCGGACGGCGACGTCCACCCGGTCGACGAGGTGCTGCCGGCCCACAAGCTGTTCATCTTCGGTGTGCAGCACCTGTTCATCATGTACGCCGGTGCGGTCGCCGTCCCGCTCATCGTCGGGCCCGCGGTCGGGCTGAGCTCGCACGACATCGCGATCCTGGTGAGTGCCGACCTGCTGGTCTCCGGCATCGCGACGATCATCCAGTCGGCCGGGGTTTCGAAGCTGCTGGGCGTGCGCCTGCCGGTCGTCGCCGGCGCCACGTTCACCGTGTTGAACCCGATGATCATCATCGCCACGACGTACGGCGGCCGGTCAGGCATGCCCTACGTCTACGGAGCGATGCTGATCTCCGGCATCTTCGGGCTGCTGCTGGCCAAGCCGTTCTCGATGATCGTGCGGTTCTTCCCGCCGCTGGTCGCCGGCACGGTCATCTGCATCATCGGCCTGTCACTCGCCGGGGCCGACATCACGCTGATCTACGGCGACGCCCACAACGGCGACAAGTACGTGGGCAGCGTCGGGCGCATCGCGCTCGCCGGCCTGGTGTTGCTGATGATCCTGGTCATCAGCCGAATCTTCAGCGGGTTCCTCGGGCAGATCGCGGTGCTGCTCAGCATCGTCATCGGCACTGTGGTCGCGTCGTTCATGCACCTGGTCAGCTTCAGCAACGTGAGCAGCGCCAAGTGGTTCGGCTCGCCGGACTTCTTCCACTTCGGCGGACCCAAGTTCGCGGCCGCGCCGATCATCACGATGTGCATCGTCATCGTCGTCACCTACACCGAGTCGACGGCCGACATGATCGCGGTGGGGGAGATCGTCGGCAAGGACGTCACGCCCAACGACCTGGCGCGTGGCCTCGCGACCGACGGCCTGTCCGCCGTGCTCGCGTCGTTCACGAACTCCTTCCCCGACACCGCGTTCGCCGAGAACGTCGGCCTGGTCAGCCTGACGCGGATCCGGAGCCGCTGGGTGGTCACGGTCTGCGGCGTGCTGCTGCTGATCCTCGGCCTGATCCCGAAGGTCGGTCAGATCATCGCCGACCTGCCCGGGCCGGTCATCGGCGGCGCCGCGACGGTGATGTTCGCGATGGTGACCGCGGTGGGCATCCAGACGCTGCACAAGGTGAACTTCGACGGCAACCACAATCTGCTCATCGTCGCCACGGCGCTGGCCGCCGGGTTGCTGCCGGCCTTCGATCCCACCTTCTACAGCAAGTTCCCGAAGGACTTCCAGGTGATCTTCGGTTCCAGCATCACCGCTACCGTGCTCGTCGTCTTCGTGCTGAATCTGGTGTTCAACCACTGGACGTCCGGTACGAAGCGAACTGGCGCGGTGCAGACCGCGGTCAGCGAGGGAGCCGTCGCGACGGACGTCCCGCACGGCGGCGTTCCGGACCGGCTGCACGAGACGGTGCCGGAGCGAACCGAGCGCCCTTCCCCCAAGCACTAGCGAAAGGAACCAGCGTGCCCGATCAGGTGACAGCCGCGCCGTCCTCGGTGGCCGAGGCCGACACCGTGCTCACCTCGGACGCCCTGGCGTTCGTCGCCGATCTGCAACGGCGCTTCGGCGCACGGCGCGACGAATTGCCGGCCGCCCGGCGCGCCCGCTACACCGAGATCGCCCGGACCGGTCGCCTCGACTTCCTCGAGGCCACCGCGCCGGTACGCGTGGCGGAGATCTGGTTGGCCGACCTCGACCAGGAGGAGCAGACGCTCGGGATAGCGCACGGCACGATCCGCGCCATCGATCGCATCGTCGGGCAACTGGGCGACGCGGACGGTCGGTATGCCCAAGCCCGGGTGCTGTTCGAGCGCTTCGCCCTCGACGAGGTGTTCGCCGACTTCCTGACCGTCGCCGCGTACGACCTGATCGACTGACGTGCTCGACACTGTCAACGCCGCGGACGGCGACCGGCTCCGCTCGTCGCTCCGGGCCTGCTGCGCGGCCGAGTCGTGGGTCGAGAGCATCGTCGCCGGGCGTCCCTACTGCGACGAGAACGACTTGGCAGAGACGTCGGACGCGGCGACGGCCGCCCTCGACGACACCGGCCTCGCGCAGGCTCTGGCCGGCCACCCGCGCATCGGTGAGCGGGTCGGCGGTCATGACGGTGCGTGGTCGCGGCAGGAGCAGTCCGGTGTCGCCGACGCGGGCGACGACGTCCGCGCACAGCTCGCCGCGGCCAATGTCGCCTACGAAGAGCGATTCGGGCACGTCTACCTGGTCTGTGCCACCGGACGCAGCGCCGAGGAGTTGCTCGCCGTCTGCCGGGCCCGGCTGGGCAATGATCCGGGCGCTGAGCGCGGCGTCGTTCTCGAAGAGCTGGCCAAGATCAACCGGTTGCGGCTGACCAAGTTGTTGCGCTCGGAGGAGGTTCGGTGAGCCTGTCGACACACGTGCTGGACGCGACCACCGGCGTGCCGGCGACCGGGGTCGCGGTCACCGTCGAGTCCCGGGTGAACGGCGAGTGGCGGCAGGTCGCGACCGGCAGCACGGACTCCGACGGCCGCGTGCGCGAACTCGCAGATGTCGGGGTCGGGATCCACCGGATCTGCTTCGACACCGGTGGCTACTTCACCCTGATCGGCGTTCGCGCGTTCTACCCCGAGGTCACGGTCACCTTCGAGATCCTCGACGCCGACGCGCACCACCACGTGCCGCTGCTGCTGAGCCCGTTCGCGTTCTCGACCTACCGGGGGAGCTAGTCGTGGCGACGGTGGTGATCGAGGGCTGCGCGGTGGCGACGGTGGACGCAGCCGGGACCGAACACGCCGAGGGTCACGTCGTCGTCCGCGACGGGATGATCACCGCCGTGGGCGCCGGACCGGCGCCGCAGGCCGAGGCGGTGCAGCTCGATGGGGTGCAGCTCGATGGGGTGCAGCTCGATGGGGTGCAGCGCATCGACGGCCGGGGTTGTCTCCTGACGCCCGGCTTCGTCAACACCCATCACCATCTCTACCAGTGGCTCACCCGCGGTTACGCCCAGGACGGCACCCTGTTCGAGTGGCTCACCGCGCTGTACCCGGTCTGGGCCCACCTGGACGCCGACGTCGAGCACGCCGGCGCCAGCGCCGGGCTGGCCGCGCTGGCACTGTCGGGCTGCACGACGGCGATGGATCACCATTACGTGTTCCCGAGGTCCGGCGGCGACCTGCTCGCGGCCGAGATCGACGCCGCCCGCCGGATCGGGCTGCGCTTTCATCCCACCCGCGGCTCGATGAACCTCGGGCGTTCGTCCGGCGGGCTGCCGCCGGACGAGGTCGTCGAGGACGCGGACGCGATCCTCGCCGCCTGCGAGAAGGCCGTTGCCGAACACCACGATCCGGCGTTCGACTCGATGCTGCGCGTCGCGCTCGCGCCGTGCTCGCCGTTCTCGGTCACCGGTGAGTTGATGCGCGACTGCGCCGACCTTGCCCGGCACCTCGGCGTCCGGCTGCACACGCACGTGGCCGAGACGCGTGACGAGGACGAGTTCTGCCTGGCGACGTTCGGTGCGCGACCGGTCGACTACATGGAGTCGCTCGGCTGGCTGGGCGACGACGTCTGGCTCGCGCACTGCGTCCACCTGTCCGAGTCCGACATCGCGAAGTACGCCGCCACCGGTACGGGCACCGCGCACTGCCCGACGTCCAACGGCCGGCTCGGATCGGGCATCGCGCCCATCCCGGAACTGCTGGCGGCCGGCGCGCCGGTCGGCCTGGGTGTCGACGGCGCCGCGTCCAACGAACACGGCGGTCTGGCCGAGGAACTGCACCAGGCCGTGCTGCTGGCGCGCTGCCGACGTGGACCGCAAGCGTTGACCGCGCGCGACGCCCTGCGGATGGCGACCATGGGCGGTGCGCGCTGCCTGGGCCGGCAGGACGAGATCGGGTCCCTGCAGGTCGGCAAGCTCGGCGACGTCGCACTGTGGCGGTTGGACGGGCTCGGTCACGCCGACATCGACGACCCGGTGTGCGCTCTGGTGTTCGGACCGCCGGCGCCGCTGGAGCTGTTGCTGGTCGGCGGCCGGACGATCGTCGCCGGCAACGAGCTGCGGACAGCCGACGCTGCGGAGCTGGCGCAGACGAACCGGAAAGCGTCACGCGCACTCGCGGCCCGCGCGTCCGGCTGACGACCGGACGCCGTCGCGGGTCACGCGGCCGCGCAAGTGGCGGCCGCGCGAGCGATACCAGCGCGACCTGATCTTCGGAACGCCGTGCCCCCACGGACGGCCCGCCGGCACCGCGCGGCCACGAATGGCAACGGGCCGTCCAGCACTCGGGACGGCCCGTCGCCGCTAGGCACTCAGCGCCCCCCGGCGTACTGACTGCCCATCGCAATCGACACGCGGCAGTCACCCGGCGAGCAGGCGGTGCAGCGGTCGCACTACGTCACAGGCCGCTGCGCTCTAACGACTCGACGCGTCCTTTTTACGCCCTTTTCGGGCTCTTCGCATCTGAGGGTGCAGCCCAACACTCGGCGGCGATGTATGTGCCAGCGTCGGTGATCACGGAGGACCAGCACCGCGGGCGCCGAAGACGCAGGAGGCGCAAGGACTCCTTCGAATGGGAGCGACGGTGTCGATCACCGAACGGCTCGACCGGTTCCACCGGCGGCATCCAGGCGCCGGTTTCCCGCTGGGTGTGTTGTACGAGTACTTCGACGGCAGCGGCGTACCTGGCGGCGCGGGGTTACCAGCCGAGCCCGCTGATTCGAGCGGAGGGTTCGTCGGCGGCTTCGGCGAAGGCGTGCAGTGCGGCGACAAGCTCGTTGCGTCGTTCGGCCGGCATCGCGGTCACGATTGCCGCGATCTCGGCGCGCCGGCGGCGGGTCACGTCGTTCACCAGCTTGATGCCCTCGGCGGTGAGTCCGAGCAACACCTCGCGCCGGTTGTTGGGGTTTTCGGCGCGCGTGACGAGGCCGGCCGCCAGCAACCGGTCGATCATGCGCATTGCGGTGGAAGCGTTAACCCCTAGCTCGTCGGCCAGCCCGTTGAGGTTGATCCCTGAGTGTCGCTCCAACACGACCAGCGTGCGGAACTGGGGAATGGTGACGGTTTCCTCGAGTTCGGCGAGGGATCGGGCCGAGACTCCGACGAGCGCCCGTGAGGCGGTGAGGACAGCGGTGACCAGTTGATCGGCATCGGCCGCTTCGGCGCGAGTGACGCGGCGCGTCGGTCGAGCACTTCTGGTCACCGGCGGTCCTCCCTCGTCCGTTCCACGACGTGGTCATCGCTGCATGCAGGGCCGGAAACCGGGCGCGAGCTCGCCTGTGTGGGTCGGATTGCACCAGCTTGATTCTCACAGAGCAACAATTGCATAATACAATAATGACGGTGATGACGGCAAGGGTCCCCAACATCCGGGCCCTGCGCTCGCGCCGGCTCGGGCTACTCACGCTCTCGATCCTCATCGGCGTGGGGGCCGGACTCGGGGCCGTCGCTTTCCGTTACATGATCAAAACTGGGACGTATGCGCTGTCCGGCTTTGCCGACTACGCCGGGCACGGTCACGCCGCCAATCCGGTCGTCCCGTGGCTCGGACGGTGCTTCGTCCTCCTCGCGCCCGTCGTTGCCGGCCTGCTGTACGGCCCCCTGGTGTACCGATTCGCGAAAGAGGCGCGCGGGCACGGAGTGCCCGAGGTCATGGTCGCGGTCGCCCGCAACGGCGGCCGCATCCGGCCCCAAGTCGCGATCGTCAAGTCGATCGCCTCGGCCTTGTGCATCGCCGGGGGTGGCTCGGTCGGACGTGAGGGGCCGATCGTGCAGATCGGCTCGGCCCTGGGATCGACGCTGGCCCAGGCCTTCGGACTCGATGAGAAGCGGGTCAAGTTGCTTGTCGCGTGCGGTGCCGCCGGCGGCATCGCAGCCACTTTCAACGCGCCGTTGGCTGGTGTGTTCTTCGCGATGGAGATCATCCTGCGTCAGTTCGAGACCGAGGCCTTCGGCATGGTCGTGCTTTCCTCAGTCACCGCCAGCGTCATCGGCCGGGGCATCCTCGGCAACAACCCGTTCCTGAACCTTCCGACCTTCCACATCGACCATCTCGTGCAGTACCCGCTGTTCGCGCTCCTGGGCCTGGTCGCCGGACTGGTCGGCGTCGCGTTCTCCCGTGTCCTCTACGCGATCGAGGACGCCTGTGACTGGGCCTGGCGCGGGCCGGAGTGGGCCCGGCCGGCGGTCGGAGGCCTGCTGCTCGGGCTCGTGCTGCTCGTCCTGCCCGAGATGTACGGCGTCGGTTACCCCGTCCTCGGCAAAGCGGTCGCCGGCGGGTACGGCATCGCCTTCCTGCTAGCACTGCTGGTCGGAAAACTGATCGCGTGCAGCCTGACCATCGGCATCGGCGGCTCCGGCGGCGTTTTCGCGCCCAGCTTGTTCTGCGGCGCCATGGCCGGCGCCGTCTTCGGCGACGTCGTCCACGCCGTCGCCCCCGCCAGCGGCGGCTCCGTCGGCGCCTACGCCCTGATCGGCATGGGCGCCGTGTTCGCCGGCGCCGCCCGCGCCCCCATCACCGCCGTCGTCATCCTGTTCGAGCTCACGGGCGAGTACTCGATCATCCTGCCGCTGATGCTCGCCATCGTGCTCGCGACCGGCATCAGCCACCTCATCTCCCACGACACCGTCTACACCCGCAAACTGCTGCGCCGCGGCATCGACATCGACGAACCCGCCGATGCCTCGCTACGCCGCGCGCCGGTATCGGACTACATGACGCGACCACCCGAGCCGCTGCCCGCAACACTGTCACTACCCGAGGCCGCACACCGCTTCGCCGAATCCGACAACAGCCACCTACCGGTGGTCGACAGCGACCGTGCCTACCTCGGCGTGCTCGCCGCGCACGACGTCATGACCGCACTCGCCAGCGGGGACCCCGCACTCGTGCGCGCGTTCGTGCTCGCCGTGGACCCGATGAGCCCGGACGCTGCGTTGGGCGAGGCCTTAGAACGCCTCGAGCACGGCGACGGAGCCGTGCCGATTGCCGATGACACCACGACTGTCATCGGTTGGCTACGGCACCGCGACCTCCTCACCGCATTGAGCGGCATCCGGAACCAGGTGTCGGCACGGCCCAGTGACGACTGAACCGCGCGGAGCGCTGACCGAGCCGCCTCAAGAGAAAAATGAAGCAAATGGACGAGGCAAGCGCACATCCGGCCCTGGTGAACTCAGCGACGAAGGACAGACGGTCACGCCTGTAGACGATGACATCCGAATCGCCGGGTCCAGGACCGACACGGTGGACCTCGGTTGTATCCAGGACCTGCTCATCGTCTCGGTGCAGCACAGAGTCCGCATGCTCGGTAGAGCGTGCTCGTAAAGCAGTGTCCGGGCGGCTCGTCACGCTGCCGCTACTGGCCAGAGCGCTTCCGTGATCTCGCCACCAAGAATGTGCACGGTGAGCGATACGGGGCCGTCTGGGCGAATGTAGAGGTCGTAGGTTCCGGCGGGCATCGATCCGAAGACCAGGGAGGCGACAACGGTGCCGTTGGGCAGTGGTCGCGCGACAACGGCTACGTGCGGCGGCTGCTCATCGTGATCGTGTGGGTGTGCGTGGCTGTGCCGGTGAGCGCGGCTATCGGCTGTGCCGGTGGGAACGATCTCGACTTCGACACCGATCATGTCGTTGGGCATCAGCACGACCAGCGCCCCGATGTCGCCGCCGATGTCGACGATGACGGCCCCCTGGCCGGCGCGCGGATTCTCGACGGTCATCACTTGCAGTCCTTCCTCAATTTTGCGGACACGCGGGTGGGCCCGGCCCCGACAGGCCGGAATCGGGCCCCGCTACGTGCGGTGCTGCTAGACGGCCGGTACGGGCGGCGTCGTGGCGTATCCGTCGGCGGGCGCAGCCAGGTAGGGAAAGGTCGTCGGCGGCGTGGCGTTGGTGTTGGTTGTCCCGTCGCGCAGGGCGTCGCCGTTCAAGATCGTGTCCTTGGTGTAGGAGGGGTAGGTCAGCGGGATGGTCAGACCGGCGACGGCGCGGATCTCGATCGTGGTGACGTCGTCGATGACGCGGCGTCCGTTCGGGAAGCCGGCCGGGTCACCGCCGAGCACGCCGAGCGGCTTCTCGCTGCCGATGGCGGTCGGTGCGACAGCGAGGTTGAGCCGTAGGAGGTCGGCTTCGGTCGGACCGGTGTAGGTCGTGAACGTGCCCAGTACCGAGCCGGGGATGCCGGTGAGCAGGATTGCGTGTAGGTCGGTGCGGGGCTGGTTCGAGGCGTTGAACTGAGCCAACTTCGGAAATGCGCCTGGATAGAGAACTGGCAGCAGTCCGGCCAGCTCGGATTTGTTGACGTAGGAGGCGAAGTTCGAGTCGTTGGCCGGCGGCTGGGAGTTCCACTTGTCCTTTACCGCCATCGGGTTGATGACCTCGTTGACCAGCGGGTTGCCCAGCCGGGAGATCTGCACCATGTCGCCGTAACCGGTGAACGTGCCGGTGGTCGAGTTGAACACTCGCCCGCGGGTGCGGTAGGTGCTCGACCACACGCCGATCACCGACGAGCTGGCCAGGGGCTTGGTGAGGTCGGCCCCGGCGACCGCGAGCTCGGACTTCGGCACCTGCAGCGCGATGGTGTGCACGTTCAGGCCCTGCAGTCCGTTCATGCCCTGCATGACGGGCAGCGGGATGGCGTGCGCGTTGTTCAGCGGGCGCAATCCTGCCAGGTCGAACACGCTGCCGAGGTCGACGAAGAACGCGTCCGAGCGGGGGCCAGCAAAGACCCTGCGGCCGGCGCCGAGCGGCTGGATCGCGGCGGCGGTGAAGGTCGCGTCGTAGTTCGGCGTGCTGCGCCGGCCGACGTTGCACGGCGGGACCTTCAGGCCGGAAGCGAGCACTGTCGAGGTCGTCGTGCCATTGGTGGCGCGCACGACTTTGGTGACCGTATAGGTCTGCGGCCGATTCCATGCCGAGCTGGTGATGGAGGTGATCGGGCCGGTGTTGTACAGGAACGTGGCGTTGTTGCGGATCGAGGTCGTGAACTTGAACTGGTAGCTGATGTCGGCGTGCGCCGTGCCGCGGTTCGCGATGTTGATCGTGTAGAGGACGTCGTCGGCGAACTCGGAGAAGTTCGGGCCACCGTAGGGAATCTCGAAGGGGTTGAAATTCGCGATCAGATTGACCTTGGTCGGGTCATTCTGATCGACAAAGGCGTAGACGTCGGTGTTGTCTGCGGCCGGATCTTTGGAGATTTCCGGTGCTTCGCGGTGTGAGGACATTGATGGACCTTCCGTGCTGCGATGGACGACTGGTCAGAGGGATTGGGTCGCGGTGGACGTATGCAGCGCCTGGGCGATCCGGGCCACGAGATCGCGGTCGGCGACGGTGATTGCGTGACCTTCAACCATGAGCGTCAGCTCACCGGAGTTGACGTTCTCGATGTGGGCGACGATCGAGCTGTGCGGTGAGCGTGGCAGGGGCGTCGGCTGCCCCGCGCCGGCGGTCGACGATGGCCACACAGTCGCAAGACCTGCAGCAGCGGATCCCGCTGCTGCGACCTTGAGAAAGCCCCGTCGGGTCTGGTCGGACATAGTTCCTCCTGGATGGCGGTGGTGCGGGCGATGTCCTGATCAGGACGAGACGTGCTTGGCGGAGTAGGTACGCCCCTGGCGGAGCGCGGTCTTGACCTTCGCGCTCGCTTGCGCTGGGGACATGCCGGACAGGTCGTTGAGGACGAAGCCCTGCACGTCGACGACGACCTCGACCGGGCCGGCAGCTGTGTCGTGGATGCTGATCGATCCGTCCGTGTTGACGGGCACGATCGCCGTCCCGGTCCGGGCCGCGGCGTCGCGGAAGTTGGTCACCGAGGTGGCGCGCGGGTTCCCCGTACCGTCCCAAGCGGTGAAGTAACCGGAACCTGGGGCGTCGACTGCTGTCACGTGGACGATCACGGCCTTGAACAGGTCCGCTGGAGTGCCGTCCGGGAACAGCGTCACGACCCGATCGCCCCCGGCGGGAACTGGCTTCCCGTCGACTCGTGAGTCGGCCGCGCGGTAGGGCGTGTTCGGCACGACCGAGCCATCGGCAGACGGGGTGCCTGCGGTGACGAAGCCCGACAGATCCACGACGTAGTTGAGCGGACCGGTGGACCCGTTGTACAGCGAGATGGTTCCGTCGCTGTTGAGCGGGACGAAGGCAAGAGTCGCCCGGTTGGTGCGGGCACTGAAGTTCACGGTGCTCGTCCGCGAATCGGAGGTCTGGTCCGTCGAGCTCGCCGTCGCGGACAGGTAACCCGACCTGGTGGCCGCGACAGCGGCGACATTGACTGCGACGGCTGTGGCATCGGACGGCACGCCGGCCTTGCCTGCGGCCCGGACGCTGACGCTCTGCCGCGCCGCGAGGGGCTTGCCCGGCGACACCCGCGAGTCGACGAGACGCGTGGGCGCCACCGTCTTGACCGCCCCGGCGGTCGTGACGTGCCCACCGGTCCAGTACCCCGCGAGGTCTGCAGCGACATCGACAGTGCCCGAGGATCCGTTGTAGATCTTGACGATGCCGGACGCGTGCGTGTCGATGATCGCCGCGTTCGGAGTGGGCTCACCAACCTTGAAGTTCACGGTTGAGGTCGCGGGCCGGGTGGTGCCGGAGTAAACCGTGAGCGAGCCGACGGCCTTCTCGTGGATCGCGGTGATCGTCAGGGCGACCGCAGCCACCGACCGCCGGCCGAGGGAGGACGTCGCATTGAAGCTCAGGGTCTTGTGCGCACCCAACGCGGCTTTCGGCGCCCCGAGGCCGATTCGCGTGTCGACAAGCCGATGCACCGCGACGGGGTTGTAGGTACCAGCGATGGTCGGATCCGCCGAGGCCGCGGAAGCATGAACGAAACCGAAGCCAAGCACCACCACCACCGCCCCGGCGCCGACTCGGCTATGGATGATCTGCATCGGCATCTCCTCGACAGCGACGAATTCACGAGTGCCCACGACACCCCGCAAGTGACGTTCGTCACGCCAACGCCAGCCGGTTCCACCATCTGCACAAGCACTTTTCGACCGCACCACAATCAAGATCAACCGAGAGGCGCCACCAAGATCATCGTAGGTGGGTCCAGGCCAGTGATTCCGGGCACCGTGCTAATGTTTCGGAGAGCGTGCGGGTGTAGTTCAATGGCAGAACATCAGCTTCCCAAGCTGACAGTGCGGGTTCGATTCCCGTCACCCGCTCCAGCCGGAGCAGCCCCGTCCGACCGCTGTCAGGAACGGGTGGCGTGCACGTACAGCGACGTGTCGCGCAGCGCGTCGAGGATGCGCGGACTCGCGTTCTCGAAGATCAGCATCCCGCCTAGCTCGGCGACCGTGTCGTTGAACTCGGCGAGGCTGTCGACCACGGCGATGTCCAGAAGGCGGGCGCCCGCGAGGTCCACCCGCAGGTAGCGACGACCGGCGCCGACGTGGGTGCGCAGGATGCTGACGAGCAAGGTGACGGAGTTGATCGCGAGATCGCCGGCGACCCGCACGCTCGCGCGCAGCGTGTCCGCCGTGAGGGTGGCAACCTCGAAGCCGGAGAAGGCCGGTACGGGTGCCGCGTCGGGACACGCAGAGCTCGGGGAGACGGCCTCGACCATCGTGTCTGCCCCCAGCTGCACCAGCACGTCGTTCCGTCGACGTTGCGTGCGTGTTACCCAGGCCGCCGAGCGAACAAACTCGCACCGGCTGGATCCGGCGCGCTGTCACGGTTTCGTGACCTGGGAAGGGGGGTAACCACCTCACGCGGGATTGACGCGGGGTCGAGTTCCAGGGATTACCGATGACCCTCCACGCCTCGCTGCGCGCCCCGTCCCGGGCCGTCGCGCTCCTCACCACCGTGCTCGCCCTGGTGGCGGCCGTTCTGGTGCCGGCCCCGTCGGCCGGGGCGGCCACGCTCCCTGTGCCGCGCACGCCCAGCGGCCTGCCGAGCTCCATCGAGAGCATGGGCTACTACGTGGGCCAGTCGTCCTGCGACCCGCACGTCAAGGCCGGGACGCGGAAGCTGGCGACGCTGCTCGCGACGACCTACACGAGCTACGGGGCGACGAGCTGGGCCTCGGCCTACGCCTGCGGCACCGACGGCAGCCAGAGTGAGCACTACGAGGGCCGGGCCATCGACTGGATGGTCAGCGTCCGCAACCCCAAGCAGTACGCGGCCGGCATGGCAGCGATCGCGTGGCTGCTGGCCACCGACTCGCACGGCAACAAGTTCGCCATGGCCCGCCGCCTGGGCGTCATGTACATCATCTACAACAACCGCATGTGGGGCGCGTGGGACGGGCGCTGGGAGGAGTACAACAACTGCCAGCACCTGCCGTCCCGCAGCAACGACAACGCCTGCCACCGCACCCACATGCACCTCTCGCTGACCTGGGACGGCGCGACCGGGCACACCAGCTTCTGGACGAAGAAGCCCGCCGCCGTCGACTTCGGGCCCTGCCGCCCGGCGGACCTGAACTGGGCCTGGTCCTGGGGATCCGTCAACCCGACGCCGTGCCGCGACTACGCAACGGTGCACGCCGCCAAGGGGGCGTCCGCGGTCAAGAAGAGCCTCGTGACGTGGTCCGGCGCCCGCGCGCAGAGCGGATCGAGCGGCCCGGTCGTGACGGCACTGCAAAAGGCGCTGCACGTCACCGCGTCGGGGTCGTTCGGCAGCGCCACCGCGGCCGCCGTCCGCAGCTTCCAAGCCCGGCACCACCTCGCCGTCAACGGCATCGTCACGCCGGCGACGTGGCGGGCGCTGCTCGCCGCCACCCATTGACCGATCGGTGCGGGTGACCGGCCAGGTGGGGTGAGCGCGCTCGGTCGCTCAGTCGGTCGCGCCCTCGGTGAGGACGCGACCGATGTCGGCCAGCTGGGCCAGCTGCTGGGAAGTCAACCGGTCGATGACGGTGCGCCGGACCGTGTCCACGTGCCCCGGCGCGGCGGCGCGCAGGACCTCGAACCCGTCGTGCGTCAGCGTCGCGATCTGCCCACGGCGGTCGGTCTCGCTGCGGGTCCGCACCACCCACCCGCGTTCCTCCAGCCGGGACACGGCGTGCGAGAGCCGGCTGCGCGAGGACAGCGTCAGGTCGGCGAGCTCGCTCATCCGTAGCGAACGGCCCGGCGCCTCGGAGAGCCGCACGAGCACCTCGAAGTAGGCGTGCGGCATGTCCGCGTCGCGCTGCAGCTGCCGGTCGAGGGTGTCGAAGACGATCTTGGTCGACTCGACGAAGGCCCGCCACGCCCGCTGTTCGGACGACGTGAGCCACCGTGGATCAGGCACGGGGTGAGGGTACGGGTGTGCGCGCGGGTTTGTCCCTCCTGCCCCACGGGTATCGGTGAGGGCGACCGGCCAGTCGGTGGCCGCGCCCGTGTCAACGACCATCCAGGAGGACCTGATGCTCGGCCTGATCATCACCCTGCTCGTCGTCGGTCTCATCGCCGGCGCCCTCGCCCGCCTGCTCGTCCCCGGCCGCGACCCGATGGGGATCGGCGCCACGATCCTGCTCGGCATCGTCGGCTCGTTCATCGGCGGCTTCCTCGGCTACGTCCTGTTCCACAAGGACAAGTCGGACGGGTTCTTCCAGCCGTCCGGTCTCATCGGCTCGATCATCGGCGCGATCATCGCGCTGCTGATCTACCGCGCCATGAGCGGTCGTCGCCACGGGGTGCGCGCCTGACCCTCACCAGCCGGAGCTGACCGCCGATCCCGAGGCGGCCCGGCCCTCGTAGGACCCTTCGCCGCGGCGTGACGCAGCGCGTCACGCCGCGGCGCGTATGCGCTGGGCCCACCTCACTACTCTGGGGGCGACGGTCGTTCCCTCGAGGCGAAGGCTCCGCACATGGCAGACGCCCCCATCCGCGCACTCCTGCTCGAGCAGATCCATCCGGACGCGGAGGATCTGTTGCGCTCGGCGGGCTTCGAGGTGGAGTCGATCCCGCGGGCCCTGGACGAGGACGAGCTGATCGCCCGCATCGGCGACGTCGCGCTGCTGGGCATCAGGTCCAAGACCCACGTCACGCCCAACGTGCTGGCCGCGGCGCGCAAGCTCATCGCGATCGGCGCGTTCTGCATCGGCACCAACCAGATCGATCTCGGCAGCGCCTCGGCGCGCGGCGTCACCGTCTTCAACGCGCCCTACTCCAACACCCGCTCGGTCGTCGAGCTCGCGATCGCCGAGATCATCGCCCTGACGCGGCGGCTCACCGAGAAGACCGCTCTCATGCACGCCGGGGTGTGGGACAAGTCGGCCGACGGCGCGCACGAGATCCGCGGCCGCACGCTGGGCATCGTCGGCTACGGCAACATCGGGACCCAGCTGTCGGTGCTGGCCGAGAACCTCGGCCTGCGGGTGCTGTTCTACGACACCGCCGACAAGCTCGCCCTCGGCAACGCGCGCCGCTGCCTGTCGCTCAAGGACCTGCTGACCGAGTCCGACGTCGTCACGCTGCACGTCGACGGGCGCGCCGACAACGAGAACTTCTTCGGCGAGGACGAGTTCGCCCACATGAAGCCGGGCTCGCTGTTCCTCAACCTCTCCCGCGGCTTCGTCGTCGACTACGCCGCGCTGCGCGACCACGTCCTGTCCGGGCACATCTCCGGCGCTGCGGTGGACGTCTTCCCGGTCGAGCCGAAGGGGCGCGGGGACGAGTTCGTCTCCGAGCTGCGCGGGCTGGACAACGTCATCCTCACCCCGCACATCGGCGGGTCGACCGAGGAGGCGCAGCAGGACATCGGCCGCTTCGTCGCCGGCAAGTTCCGCGACTTCGTCCGCGACGGCTCGACCTCGATGAGCGTCAACACGCCGAACCTCGCGCTGGCGCGCGTCGAGAACACGCTGCGGCTGATCCTGCTGCACCACAACGTGCCCGGCGTGCTGGCACGGGTGAACGGCCTGCTCGCCGACAACGGCGTCAACGTCGAGGGCCAGCTGCTGGCCACCAAAGGCGATCTCGGCTACGTCGTGACCGACAGCGCCAGCGGCACCACGCAGGCGATCGTGGACCAGATCCGGGCGCTGCCGGAGACGATCCACCTGCGCGTCATCTTCTGAGTGCCCGACGCTCTACGGGCCGGACCGATACCGCGCGGTCAGGAGGCGCGGCAGTGTGCCCGGATGAGGCGACGCGCACACCGGAATTGGTGCGACGGCCTGTGTTGCGAGCGCTACTGACGGGTAATATCCTCTATGTTACCGACGAGTAACGTACGGCCACCCGCGCGTAGGAGCTTCTGACGATGAGTCACTTCAAGAGCAACGTCCGAGACATCGAGTTCAACCTCTTCGAGGTCTTCGGCACCGACCGGACGCTGCAGAACGCCCCGTTCGACGATGTCGACGAGGACACCGCCCGCGGCATCATCGCCGAGGTCGCCAAGCTCGCCGAGGGACCGCTCGCCGCGTCGTTCGCCGACGCCGACCGCAACCCGCCGGTCTACGACCCGGAGACCTACTCCGTGACCCTCCCGGAGTCGTTCACGAAGTCCTACAAGACCCTGCACGACAGCGAATGGTGGCGCCTCGAGACGCTGCCCGAGCTCGGTGGCCAGCTGGTCCCGCGCACGGTCGTGTGGGCGGTGGCCGAGCAGGTGCTCGGCTCGAACCCAGCGCTGCACATGTACATGGCGGGCGCGCCGTTCGCCGGCATCCTCTACCGCAACGGCAACGAGACGCAGCAGAAGATGGCCCAGCGCATGATCGACCGCGGCTGGGGCGCCACCATGGTGCTGACCGAGCCGGACGCCGGCTCCGACGTCGGCGCCGGCAAGACCAAGGCCGTCGAGCAGCCCGACGGTTCGTGGCACATCGAGGGCGTCAAGCGCTTCATCACCAGCGGTGAGCAGGACATGACCGAGAACATCGTCCACCTGGTGCTGGCGCGTCCCGAGGGTGCCGGCGCGGGCACGAAGGGCCTCTCGCTGTTCGTCGTGCCGAAGTTCCACTTCGACCCCGAGACCGGCGAGCTGGGCGAGCGCAACGGCGCCTTCGTGACCAACGTCGAGCACAAGATGGGCCTCAAGGCCTCGACCACCTGCGAGCTGCGCTTCGGCGAGATCGACAACATCCCGGCCAAGGGCTGGCTCGTCGGCGACGTCCACAACGGCATCGCGCAGATGTTCCAGGTCATCGAGCACGCCCGCATGATGGTCGGCACCAAGGCCATCGCCACGCTGTCCACCGGCTACCTCAACGCCCTGGAGTACGCGAAGACCCGCGTCCAGTCGGCCGACCTCACCCGCGCCGCCGACAAGACCGCGCCGCGCGTCGAGATCATCAACCACCCCGACGTCCGCCGCAGCCTGATGTTGAACAAGGCCTACGCCGAGGGCCTGCGCGCGCTGGTCTACTACACCGCGTCCGCGCAGGACCGGATCATCGTCGGCGAGCACAACGGCACCGACACCACGCTGGACGAGGCCATCAACGACCTGCTGCTGCCCATCGTCAAGGGCGTCGGGTCGGAGCGGTCCTACGACCAGCTGGCGCAGGCGCTGCAGACCTTCGGCGGCTCGGGCTACCTGCAGGACTACCCGCTCGAGCAGTACATCCGCGACGCCAAGATCGACACCCTGTACGAGGGCACGACCGCCATCCAGGCGCAGGACTTCTTCTTCCGCAAGATCGTCCGGAACAAGGGCGCCGCGCTCGGCGCGCTGTCGCAGGAGGTCACCGGCTTCCTCGAGTCGATCGCGGACGAGGGCCGGCTCAAGGAGGACGCGGCGCTGCTGCAGAAGGCGCTCGAGGACTTCGGCGGCATCGTGGGCGCCATGTTCCAGCAGCTGATGAGCGGCCAGGAGGACGTCGCCAACGTCTACAAGGTCGGCCAGAACGCCACGCGCCTGCTGATGTCGGCCGGCGACCTGATGGTCGGCTACCTGCTGCTCAAGCAGGCCTCGGTGGCGCTGGCCAAGCTGGACGCGAACGGCGTCTGAACAGGGTCGAGTCGCAAGCTCCTCTCCGAAACAGACCGTGCCTTCTACGCCGGCAAGCCCGCGGTCGCGCACTTCTTCGCGACGACCGTCCTGCCGGAGATCACCGCACGCCGCCAGGTCGCCGAGAACATCGACAACGCGCTGATGGAGCTCGACGCCGCGTCGTTCTGACCGCTCGCACCTCACGGACGCCCCCGCCCTCGTGGCGGGGGCGTCCGTCGTTCAGCCGTGCGGCGGCGTGGGCGCGGGCGGCGCAGCCGGTGAGATGGTCGCGCTCGAGCGTGCTGCGGGTGCCGGCCGCCGCCTGCCGGTAGAGCTCGGCCGCCGTGCCGTGCTGGCCGGCGCGCTCGTGCAGGTAGGCGCGGACCGCGATCAGCCGATGGTGCCCGGGCAGGTCGGCGTCGAGGCTGATGGTCTCCCGCAACCCGGCGAGCGGGCCGTCGACCTCGCCGACCGCGACCGCGCGGCTGAGCCGGGCCAGCGGGTTGCCGGTGAGCGTGACGAGCTCGTCGTACCACTCCAGGATCTGCGGCCAGTCCGTCTCGGCCGCGGTCGCGGCGTCGTCGTGCAGCGCGGCGATCGCGGCCTGCAGCTGGTACTCGCCGCGACGCTCCTGGGCCAGCGCCGCCTGCAGCACGGCCACCCCCTCGGCGATCATGGCGGTGTCCCAGCGGGTGCGGTCCTGCTCGTCGAGCGGGACGAACGCGCCCGTGGAGCCGGTGCGGGCGGCGCTGCGCGCGTGGTGCAGCAGCATCAGCGCGAGCAGGCCCGCCACCTCCGGCTCGTCGGACTCGCGGCGCAGCACGCGCGTCAGGCGGATCGCCTCGTCCGAGAGCCCGGCCCGGCCGCCGAAGCCCTCAGTGAAGATGAGGTACAGCACGCGCAGGACCACGGCGAGATCGCCCGGTCGGCCGAGATCGCGAGCCGGCCACCGTCCGCTTGGCCCGGCTGATGCGCTGCGCCATCGTCGCCTCGGGGACGAGGAAGGCGTCGGCGATCTCCCGGGTGGTCAGGCCGCCGACCGCGCGCAGTGTCAGGGCGATCGCCGACGCCGGGCTCAGGTCGGGGTGGCAGCACAGGAACAGCAGCAACAGGGTGTCGTCGAGTTCGGCAGCGGCCCCGGCCGGCGGCTCGAGGGCATCGGCGTCCTCGCGCCGCCGGCGGGCGGCCTCGCTGCGGTGCGTGTCGATAAGCTTGCGGCCCGCCACCCGGATCAGCCACCCCTTCGAGGTCGTCGGGGACGGCGTCGGCCCAGTGCACGTACGCCTCGACCAGGGCGTCCTGGACGGCGTCCTCGGCCGCCGCGAAATCGCTCGCCGCGGCGGACGAGGACGGCGAGCACCTGGGGCGCGAGTTCGCGGACGGCCCGCTCCAGCTCCTGCGTGCGGGCGGGCGCAGGCGTCACTGCTGGGCCGGTGGCTCGTCCATGACCTCGCGGACCTCGATCCACTCGTGGATCGGCTCGCCGTTCGGCCCCGGCGCCGACGAGACGTAGGCCGCCACCTCGTGGGCCCGCGCCTCGGACTCGACGTCGATGAGGTACCAGCCGGCGATGAGCTCCTTGGCCTCGGGGAACGGACCGTCGGTGACGACCGGCGCCGCGTCCGGGCCGCCGTAGCGGACGAACTGCCCGGTCGGCGCGAGGCCCTGCGCGTCGACGAACTCGCCGCGCTCGGTGAGCATGCGGCCGACGGCGCGCTGGAACTCGATGTGCGCGCTGACCTCGTCCGGCGTCCACTCGTCCATCGGTGCGCAGTCGAGCATGAACTCGGGGACGGTCCGGTAGTGCTTGAGCAGCAGGTACTTCGGCATGACGTACTCCCTGGTGTCCGTGGCGGCCATCGTGCCGCCCTCATACCCAGGACGGAACCGGCGGACGGTTCTCGACACCGTCCACGACGAATCGAGCGCCGTGCGCGCCGCCGAACCCGAACCGTAACCCGGCTCGGCGGGGCATTCGCACCCTTTGGGGGGCATTGCTCGGCAGGCCGAGGGAGTGTCGTGATCTCCAGGTATTCCCGCGGGCTCCGGCCCGGGCTACCGTCTCAGGCATGCTGGGGGGCACACGCCGATGGGCAGCGTTCGCGCTGCTGATGGTCGCTGCCGCTGACGACGCTGTTCGGGTTGGCCACCTCCGCCCAGGCGGCCGGCAACCGGCTCACGTTCACGGCCACCCTGAACGGCCGCAGCGTCGGGTCGTTGACGAGCAACGACCCGCTCGTGCTGCACCCGGGCAAACCGCTGATCGTCGCGCTCACGGTGACCAACCACGGCGGTTCGGCGGTGACCGTCCCGTCGGCCCGGGTCAACGGCCGGGTGATGGCGCTGAGCTTCTTCAACTACGACACCCAGATCGGGTTGAAGGTCCCCGCCAACGGCACCGCGCGCACCAGCTTCAGCCTCGGCCTGACCGACCTGGGCGGGCAGGCCGACGGCCAGCTGCCGGCGACGGTCTCGCTGCTCAACTCCGACGCCGACGAGATCGCGACGCACAGCTTCACCGTCGACGTGAAGGGCAAACTCAGCTCGATCTACGGCATCTTCGGCCTGGCCATCCTCGGCATCACCGTGCTCTGGCTGATCTCGCTGATCTACCGGCTCGTCACCCGGACGCTGCCGCCGAACCGCTGGTCGCGCGCCGTGCAGTTCAGCGCCGCCGGGTTCGGCGTCGGGCTGACCCTGACCTTCAGCGTCTCGGTGCTGCGCCTGCTGACCCCGAGCGCGGTCGTCTGGGTGCCGTTCGTGCTGGGTGCCGGGCTGATCGGCTTCGCCGTCGGCTACATCACCCCGGGCCCGCGCCCGCGCGACGACGAGGACGACGACCAGTTCGCCGCCGAGCACGCCGCGCGGCAGCCGGCGCTTCGCGCACGCCGGGGCGAGTCACACCGCGTTCGCCGGCACCTCGTCCGATGCCGGTCTGGGAGGCGGCGCAGGTTCCGCTTTGGGTGGCGACGGGCCGCGTCAGCTGGACCAGCCCCCGCCGCCCGTCGGCACCCCGCCGGGCGCCCAGGGCGGGCAGCCCTACGCGCAGCCGGTGAGCGGCCCGGGCCCGGCGCACTCGGCCCCGTCCGGTCCCGCGGGAACCGCCCAGCCGGACGACCGGACGCAGCCGGTGCCGCGCCGCGACGAGACCCACCGTGACGGGGACACCACCGTCGAGGCAGACAGATCGCAGCTGGATCAGATGTTCGGCCGCGAGTACGGCTCCGGCGAGTCCGGCAGGTCATGAGCCCCGTTCATCCGCACCGCCGTGATCCGTTAGCACCGCCCGTCCGCGCCGTTTCGGGGCACACCAGTGACCGCGCCCGCGGCCATCGGCGCGGCCCTGCCCAGCTACGAGATCGGCCCGGAGCTCGGGCGCGGCGGGTTCGGCATCGTCTACGCCGGCCGCCAGCGGCACCTGGGCCGCGATGTCGCCATCAAGCAGCTGCCGCCGTCGTTCTCCAACGACGAGGAGATCCGCAGCCGCTTCGCCACCGAGGCGCGCGTCCTGGCCTCGCTGGACCACCCGCACATCGTGCCGATCTATGACTATGTCGAGCAGGACGGCCTGTGCCTGCTCGTCATGGAGTGCCTGACCGGCGGCTCGGTCTGGGACACCTTCCGCAAGGAGGGATTGACCCCTGCGCGGGCCTGCGTGCTCGTCGTGGCCACGTCGGCCGGGCTGCACCACGCCCACATCAACGGCGTGCTGCACCGCGACGTCAAGCCCGAGAACCTGCTGCTCACCGCGGGCAATCACCTCAAGGTCACCGACTTCGGCATCGCCAAGGTGATCGGCGGTGCGGACGCGGTCGCGACCAGCGACGGCGGCATCCTCGGTACGCCGGCCTACATGGCTCCCGAGCAGGCCGACGGCGGCGACCTGAGCGCGGCCGCCGACGTCTACGCCGCGGGGACGATGCTCTACGAGCTGTTGTCCGGCACGCTGCCCTTCTCGCAGGACGGCGGCGGCCTGGCCATCGTCTACCGGCACCTGTACGAGCAGCCGAACCCGTTGCGCGACATCGCGCCGCAGGTGCCGCAGCCGCTCGCCGACGTCGTCATGCGCTCGATCGCCCGGCAGCCGAGCGACCGGTACAGCACGGCCGAGGAATTCGCGATCGCGATCGGCGAGGCGGCGGTCGAGAGTTTCGGCGACGACTGGTACCAGGCCTCCGGCCTGCGCGTCATCGGCTCGGACGTGATGATGGGCACGCTCACCGGCGGGGGTCGCGACCGCCGCCGCGCCGCGTCGACGACGATCGCCGATTCGAGCGTCGCGCCCGCCGGTTGGAACCCCGAGGGCAACCGCGGCCAGCGTCCGACGGCCGGTGAGCCGGGACGCGACGCGGGCGACGGGACGATCTCGGCGCCCTTCGAGAACCTGCTCGCACCACCACCCGGTCAGCAGCCCGGGCCCGGCGGCCCGCGCCCGACGCCCGGCCAGCCGTCCCAGGGGTATCCGTCCCAGGGCTATCCCTCCGAGGGCTACCCAGCGCAGGGGTACCCGTCGGGTGACCCGCGGGCCTCGCAACCCGGCTACCCCGGCCACGGGTCCACGCCAGGTGGCCCGAACGCCCCGGCCTC
This sequence comes from uncultured Actinomycetota bacterium, assembly GCA_963787985.1. Taxonomy (GTDB): domain Bacteria; phylum Actinomycetota; class Actinomycetes; order Mycobacteriales; family Jatrophihabitantaceae; genus Jatrophihabitans. The sequence continues at coordinate 1,281,423 of CAWBEL010000001.1, forward strand.
CTACCAGTACGGGTCGCTCGTGCCGTACGAGTCGGCGCAGCTACCGGTGATGCGGCCCAGCATCTTCGTGCACGTCGTCGGGGAGATCTCGCCCGACTCCAAGCCCGAGCCGCTGGTCCCCGTCCGGCAGATCCTCAAGTCCCCGCCCATCCCTGCCGTGCTCGTGGCGCTGACGACCGTCGTGCTGCTCGCGCTGCTCGTCGTCGCCTACGTCGGTCTCGGGACCGGGGTCGACCGCACCGGCACCGTGCAGAGCACCGTGACCCTCGCCGGCACCGACGTCTCGACCAAGGACGTCACCGTCGACCTCGGCACTTCGGTGCCGGTCTCGGTGAATCCGCTGCCCGCCGGCGTCACCGCCGCCGAGCTCAAGCTGTTCGTCCGCAAGATCCCGATCGGCTCCTCGGACAAGCTGCCGCTGACGCGCTCCGGCAATGGCGGCACGGGAACGTTCAAGCTCGGATCGGTGCACTATCTCGTGCCGGGACCGGTGACCGGCAAGGTCGTCCTGCTCGACGCCGCCGGCAAGGAGGTCGGTAACCGACAGGTGCAGGTGACGCCCAGCAGCAACGGCTTCCTGACCGTCCCCGGCGTCGTGGCCGTGCTGGCCCTGCTCTTCGCGCTGGCCTACCTCGAATCGCTGGCCCTACCGCTGTGGCGGCGCGGCAAGCGGCGGGTGGCGAGCGCGATCGGGTTGGCCCTGGTCGGTGCGCTGCTCGGCGTGGTGCTGACGGGTATCGGCTGGGCGCTGCACTTCTACGAGCCGAACGTGCTCACCGCCGTCGTGTGCGCCGTGATCGGCGCCGTGCTGGGCATCCTGTTCGGTCTCACCGCCGCCCAGTGGGGCCTGCACGCGCGGGTCAGGCGCATCAACAAGAAGCAGCCCGTCCGCGTCTGACCGCGCCGCGCGAGTTGTCCCGGCTGCATCACGTCCTGCGCACGATCTGGCCGGGACGACTCGGGACGGCCGCCTGCCGTCGGTCGAGTGGTGCGTTGTCTCGCACCACTCGGCGCGTAACGCGCCACTCAACCGCGGGCGGGGCGTGGTGCAGCACTGCGGCGCCCCGCTCACACCGGTCGGTGAGTGGCGAGGTTCAGGTCGAGTGGCGATACGTAGCTCGCCAGCGGGCGCTCAACCCGCCAGTCACTTGGAGCCGGACGGGCGGCGGATGATCAGGCCGAGCAGCAGGATGAAGAACGCCAGCAACGAGGCCACGGTCAGCGATCGGGCCGCCGGTGTCGCCGAGGTCCCGACCACGTAGACGAGGGCAACCTCTGTCGTCAGCTGGCGGCTCCCGCAGGTCGCGACGACCTGGAAGTTGCCGACGCCGATATTCGGCGCCGACACCGGCACCGCGAAGTTGCCGGAGCCGTCCGCCGTGCCGTTGCCGGCCGGTCGCCCGGCGACCGTCACCGCAACGGCCTGGTTCGGCTGGCACCCGGTACCGGTGGCCGTGAGCTGGCCGCCCGGGTTCACCGACGGCGACGACAGCTTCAGCGACGCGTGATGGGGCACCGGCGGCGGTGTGGACTTCGGCGGCGCGGAGGTCGGGGTCGTCGGCGAGACGGAGGTCGGCGGAGGCGGGGTCGGGAAGGTGTCCTGCGGCGTGGTCGGCTGAACCGGTGGCGTCGTCACGACAGCCGGCGTCGTGCTGACCGGCGGCGGGGGCGGCACCGGGGTCGAACTCGACGGTGGCGGCGGGGGAGTCGGGCTCGTGGGTGGTGGCGGCGGAGGCGCTGCTGCGCTCACGTGGATCGTCACCGTCGCCGTGTTCGACGTCAGCGTGCCGTCGCTGTCCTCGTAGGTGAAGGTGTCCGTGCCGTGGAAGCCCACCGCCGGGGAGTAGGTGAACGAGCCGTCGGCGTTCAGGGTCACCGCACCGTGGTGCGCGCCGGCAACCAGGGCCGCAGTCAGGGCGTCACCGTTGGGGTCGGTGTCGTTGCCGAGCACGCCCTTCGCGGGAACGTGCAGCGTCGTGTTGTGACGCCGTGTTGTACGAGTCGGGCGAGGCGACGGGCGCCTGGTCGACGACCGTGATCGTCACGGTGGCGGGATCGGACGACTGTCCCCCGGCCGTGTCGTGGTAGGTGAAGGTGTCCGTGCCGCTGAAGCCGTGGGTGGGGGTGTAGTCGAAGCTGCCGTCCGGGTTGAGGGTGAGGTTGCCGTGCGACGGGCCGTTGTCGAGGTGAGCGCTCAGGCTGCCGTCGTTCGGGCTGTCATTGGTCAGGACGCCGTCGGCGGCCGTGACGTGCAGGGCCACGTTCTTGTCGACCTGGTACGAGTCGTCCGCCGCGGTCGGCGGCGGTGGCGTGACGTCGATGGTGACCGTGGTCGTTGCCGAGCTCAGCGTTCCGTCACTGGCCGTGTAGGTGAAGGTGTCGGTCCCGTGGAAGCCGACAGCCGGTGAGTAGACGAATGATCCGTCGGGCTGGAGCGTCACCGCGCCGTGGCTCGCGGCGTCGACCAGGGTCGCGGTGAGCGGGTCACCGTTGGGGTCTGTGTCGTTGGTCAGCACGCCGGGCGCCGCGACGGTCAGGACCGTGTCCTGCGGCGTGCTGTAGGAGTCCGGGACCGCGGTCGGCGCCTGGTCGACGACGTTGAACGACACCGTCGCGGCAGTGGCCGACGTGTCCCCGTCGCTGTTGCGCGCCCGATAGGTGAAGCTGTCCGGCCCGACGTAGCCGTGCGTCGGCGTGTAGGTGAAGCTGCCGTCCGTCTGGAGCGTCACCGAGCCGTGCGACGGGTTCGTCGGGAGGACCGCCGTGAGCGGCAGGCCGTTCGGGTCGGTGTCGTTCACCAGCACACCCTGCGGGGTGGCGTCGACATGAAGAGTGCCGTTGCGGTTCACCGCGTACGGCCCGTCGTCGACTGCGGTCGGACGTGGGTCATTGCCCACTGTCACGCATGACCGTGGCCTGGTTGGACTCGACGCCCCCGGCGATGTCCTTGTACTTGAACGTGTCCGTGCCGGTGAAGCCGGTGTCCGGGGTGTAGGTGAAGCTGCCGTCGGCGTTGACGGTCACGGAGCCGTGGCCCGGGTCGGTCACCGAGCTGGTCTCGACCGAGAGGGTCTGATCGTTCGGTCCCGTGTCGTTGCTCAGCAGGCCGGGGCCGTTGCCGACAGTGAGGGTGGTACCGAATGGCGTGTTGTACTCGTCGTTGTGCGCGACCGGCGCCGAGAACTGTCCGACGGTGATCGACACGGTCGCGACATTGGACTGCACCCCGTTGGCGATGTCCCGGTAGGTGAAGCTGTCCGGCCCGGTGTAGCCGTTGGTCGGGGTGTACGTGAAGCTGCCGTCGGCGTTCACGTGCACCGTTCCGTGAGCCGGGGACGAGATCGTGCTGGTGTCGACGGCGTTGGTCTGGTCCTTCGGTGGCGTGTCGTTCGCAAGCAGACCCGTCCCTGCACCGATGGACAGCGGTGTCTCGTACGGGGTCGGGTAGGGGCCGTCGTCGACTGCGACAGGAGCGGGTGACGGGCCGACGGTGATGGTCACGGTGGCCTGGTTGGAATGCTGTCCGTCGGACAGGTCCTCGTAGGTGAAGCTGTCCATGCCGGTGTAGCCGTTGGTCGGGGTGTAGGTGAAGCTGCCGTCGGACGCGACCGTGACGGTTCCGTGGACAGGATGCGACACCGTCGTGGTGTCGACCGTCAGGGCCTGGTCGGGTGCGGACGCATGGTCGTTGTGCAGCAGGCCGTTCGTGGCGTTCTCCGACAGGGCGGTCTCGTACGGCGTCGAGTAGGCGTCATTCATCGCGACGGGGGCCGGCGGCGGCGACACCGTCAGGGACACCGTTGCAGTATTGGAGTTCACGCGGTGCGAGACGTCGTGGTAGGTGAAGCTGTCAGGCCCGCTGTAGCCGTTGTTTGGAGTGTAGGTGAAGCTGCCGTCGGTGTTGACGGCAACCGTGCCGTGTGTGGGGCCCACGATCGAGGCGGTGACGACGGTCGTCGACCCGTCATTGGGCAGGTCGTTGGCCAGCAGGCCGCTCGCGGCGGCGACGGTCTTCGCGGTCTCGTACGGAGTGGTGTAGACCCCGTCGTCGGCCGCCTTCGGGGTGACGGTGACAGGTGCGACATCCTGCGCGGGCTGGACGGTCACGTCCACCCCGGTCGTCGGGTCTGTCCCGCTCGCGGAGGCGGAGTTGCGGAAGATGCCGGTCGTGTCGCCGACGTTGACGGTGAAATGCAGGGTCAGCATGCCAGCCTTGCCGCCGGTCGCGGCAGGAACCGTGTAGGAACCCGGCCAATCCAGTTCGTTGCCCGTCACGGAAGGGTCGTCCGTGGTCGCTCCGGAGCTCGTGCCGCCGTAGGTGAAGCCGGCGGGCAGGTCGTCGGTGATGTCATCGAGCGTTTCGGGCTGGTCGCCCGGATTCGAGATCGTGATCGTGTAACCGTCGGTGCCGCCGACAGGAACTGTGGCCTTGTCCGCGGTCTTGGAAACGGTCAGCGGCGCGGCCCCGCCGGGCGAGAACACGTTCAACGTCGACACCGTGATGGTGTCGTTCGGCCCTATCGTCGGCGACCAGCTGACCCCGAGACCGTTGTCGTACGGGGTGCCCATCGGGTCCTCGGGCTGGCACGTGTCGTCCGACTGGGTGACCGCCCCGACGTCCTGTTGATTCGGGAACGCGGCACCCGAACCGATCGCCCGCCAGATGCAGTCGAAGTAGCCCTCGAGATACGAGCTGTCCGTACCGATCGGGTACATGCCCTCGATGCGGGTGGTCGGATCGGCGGGTGGATCTGCGGCGAGCCGGCGCAGGCCCGAAGCGCGGTCGCGCGCGGCCACGCCCTCGACCGGTTGGGTGGGCGCACCGTTGCAGACCGGGGCGTTCCCGTCCTGGACGCTGCCCAGCCCCTCGTCCTGGTTCTGCAGGAAGCAGTCCCCGGCGTGGTAGATGACCGGCTGAAAGGTCGAGTCTCCGGTGTTGGTCAGCTGGATGTCAGTGCGGTAACTGTTCTGACCGTTGACGTAGCTGTCGGTCTCGACGAGTTCGAGGCCGCTTCCCCCGAGCGTCACCGTGGTCTTGATCGTGTACGGGTCATCCTGCGTGCCGGTACCTCCGGTGACCTGGTTGTTCGGGTCGCCGTCCTCCTGCTGGGCGAAGGTGTACGGCTCGTACCGCCACGTGCCGATATTGCAGCTCGTCGGGTCCAGCAGGCACGTGGCTCCCGGCACGTCGGCCGGGCCGTAGATGGTGGTGGGGCCGTCGCTGTTCGGGATGGCGACGAAGGTGCCGCAGGCGTCGACGCCGCTGTCCTCGGTGAACCATTCGTCCGGGCCGTCGCCGACGTAGTGGACGGTGCAGTTGAGGTCCGCCGAGATGTCGATGTTGTCGAGCGGGTTGGTGTCGTCGCCGGTGATCGGCTGCGCCCCTGCGCCCATGACCGCGGGCACGACAGCGGCCAGACCGACGACGGCCATGAGCGCAGCGAGCTTGCGGGCGGACAGCGATCGACGGAGTCCGGAGCGCGACGCCGCGGTCTGCACCTGGGCACGCCGGAGACGCGACTCGGTACGCCCATGGGTAGGCCCCACTCGTCGACGCACAGGTCACCCCCATCGCCACGCGACTGAGAGGGGACTCTATTCAAGTCGAGAGGGTCGCGGGATGTCAGAAGCGCACGGATCTTGCCGCGTTTCGGACGGATCGTGGCAAACCGTCATCACAAGGCGAGGAATTTCGGCCTCGGTTCGATCACGACCCAGGAGCGGCCCACCAGCCTCACTGTGATTTGACGCCCGTTGCCGAGGGCGGGACGCTGCGACCGGCCCGCCCGACTCGGGCGGCGACATGGGGGAGTAAGCCCGGTGACGAAGCCGAACGACCGCCGGCGACGGCGCGCACGCCACTACCTGGTGGACGCCGACCGGCCGGCAGAGCTCAGTACCGCGGTACGCCTCACCGCGACCTCGCTGGACTTTCCCCGCGGCCAGATGAACATCCTCGACGACGTCGAGCAGCACACGATCGCCGACTACCACGCCGCTGCCCCACCCCTGGCGCGCGAGCGGACCATCTGCCGGTTCGTGGTCGACACGTCGGCACCGCTGGCCGTCACCGACGCCAGCAAGGATCCCCGCTTCGCCGACCTGGACGTGGTGCGCGACGGTGTGGTCGGCAGCTACATCGGCGTCCCGGTGCGGGGCCGGGAGTCCGATGTCATCGGCAGCCTCTGCGTCTTCGACCCGGCTCCGCGCACCATCACCGACGACCAGGTGTCGCGACTGGTCGACTTCGCCTCCGTGATCGAGACGCAGCTGGACGTGCTGCGCCGCTGGAGCGAGGACCGCACGCCGGACACCACCGAAACCCGTGCCCTGGTCGCCGCGCTCCGCGACGGGGAGATCCGGCCGTGGTACCAGCCGGTCGTCGACCTCGCCTCCGGCCGCCTCACCGCCTACGAGGCGCTCGCCCGCTGGACGCAGGACGGCGTCGTGCACGACCCGACGAACTTCGTCCGCTGCGCCGAGGACAGCGACGTGGTCGTGGACCTCGACCTCGCCATGCTCCGCCAGTCCCTGCGCGACCTGACGCAGTGGCTCGCGGTGCGCCCGGACCTGGTGCTCAACGTCAACGTCTCGACCCTGCATCTCGAGGTCGACGGCGGCGTGCGCGCCATCGACGAGTTGGTGCGGGCGGCCGGCGTCCCGCCCACCTCGATCTGCATCGAACTCACCGAGACCCGGCCGGTGGCCGAGGCGGACGTGGCCCGTACGGCGGTGACCGACCTGCGCGCGCTCGGCTACAGCGTCCTGCTGGACGATTTCGGCTCCGGCTGGTCGTCACTCGACTGGATGCTGCAGCTGCCGGTCACCGGGATCAAGATCGACCGCTCCGTCGGATCGCGGCTGGGCGGGACGGTCGGCGACGCCGTGGTGCGTGCGGTGGTCGGCATGGCGCGTGAGCTCGACCTCGTGACCACCATCGAAGGGTTGTCCTCTCCCGATCAGGTGGCGACAGCGCGGGCGCTCGGGTGCCGCTACGGGCAGGGTTTCTACTGGTCGCCACCGGTGCCGCCGGCCGAGCTCGCCGAGCGGCGCGACTGAACGGTCCCGGGTTCGTCCACTGTTCGCCGGCCCGGAACCGTCGATGGTTACTGTCGACGGCATGACCACCCTGGTCCCCCGGTGGATCGAGCTCGAGGGTGCCGAGAACGTCCGTGACCTCGGCGGGCTGCCGACGCGTGACGGGCGCACCGTCCGCCCTGGACGCCTCATCCGCTCCGACAGCCTGCAGGAGCTGACGCCAGCCGACGTTCGCCTCCTCGTCGACGAGCTGGGCGTGCGCACCGTGGTCGACCTGCGCACGCTCGTCGAGGTCGACACCGAGGGCCCCGGGCCGCTGCACGCCGATCCGCGGGTCGAGGTCCGGCACCTGTCCCTGCTGCCCGAGGAGGGCGACGCGACCGACGCCGCGGCCACCGGCGCCGACGCGCCGGTGGTCCTGCCCTGGCAGAAGCGCGACGCGACGCTGGACGAGGACGAACGGCGCCGCGGTGCAGCCGCGGTCTACCAGCGCTACCTCGGCGAGCGGTCGGACTCGATCGTCGAGGCCCTGCGGGTCGTCGCGCGCGGCGACGGCGCGACGATCGTGCACTGCGCCGCCGGCAAGGACCGCACCGGCACCGTCGTCGCCATGGCACTGGACGCTGTGGGGGTGCAGCGCGAGGCGATCGTCGCCGATTACGCCCGCAGCGCCGAACGGGTGCCCCGCGTCTTCGCCCGCCTGGCCCAGCGGCGCACCTACGCCGGCGATCTCGCCGGGCACGACTCGGATATCGACCGGCACAAGCCACAGGCCGTCACGATGCAGCGCCTGCTCGACACCTTGGACGAGCGGCACGGCGGCGCGGCGGGCTGGCTGCGCGAGCACGGTTGGACCGAGGCCGACGAGGCGGCCCTGACGCGGACGCTGCTCGGCTGACGCGGGCGCCGCTCGGCTGAAACCGCCTCAGCGCGGGACGGTGGGGATGTTCTGCGCCATCCGGATCGTGGCCGCCATGTGCGCGGAGGTCGCGGCGCGGAACTGCTCGTCGGTCAGCGGTGAGCCCGGCAGCGGCGGGCCGTCCGGGCGCAGAGCGGTGAGCAGCGTCGGCAGGTAGCGGCGCCACACCCCGGGCGCGGTGTCGCCGGCGACCTCTGCGACCTGGCACAGCATGACGGCGACGAAGCCGAGGTCGGACGACTCGACGTCGGCTCGGACCGCCCCGGCGGCCTTGGCCCGGGCGAGCAGGGTCGCGATGGGCCCGGTGAGCAGCTCGTGCACCTCGTCCGACTTGGCCGCGTCGTGCACGCCCATCATGACCTCGCGCAGGGCGCGGTTCTCCGTCTGCCGCTCGAGCAGCGATTCGAGGAAGCCCACCAACCCGGCCCACGGGTCCTCGTGCTGCGCGGCGCGGGTCGCCTCGTCGGCGATCTCCTGCACCGCCTCCCGCACGACGGCGTCGGCGAGATCGAACTTGTTGGCGAAGTGCCGGTAGGCGGTGCCGACGCCGACGCCGGCCTGCTTGGCGACGTCGTCGAGGCTGGCCTCCAGGCCGCGTTTGCCGAATACCTCGCGCGCTGCCTCGATCAGCAGGGCTCGGTTGCGCAGGGCGTCGCGACGCATGGGACGGGGCGCGCCGCCGGTGTCGGCGGCGGCCCCGTCCTCAGCGTCCGAACGGACGTCGGTGTCCGTGTCGATGCCCATCGGGGCTCAGGCCGCCATCGGCGCCACGTCCGTGTCGGGCTGGGCAATGCCCGACCGCAGCAGCGCGGCGCTGATGACCGCGCCACCGGCGAAGACCGCGGTCGCGATCCAGAACGCCGCCGTGTAACTGTGCACCGAGGCATTGGCGAGCAGCAGCTTCTGGGGCTGGCTGCCGGCGTGGTCGGCGATGTAGGTGGCCAGCGCGCTCGCGGCGAGCGTGTTGAACAACGCCGTGCCCACCGAGCCCCCGACCTGCTGGACCGCGTTGACCGACGCCGACGCCACCCCGGCGTCGTCCGGGCGCACCCCGAGGATGGCGAGGTTGAACGCGGGTGCGAACACCAGACCGAGGCCGGCACCCATGATGAGCGTGGCGGGCAGCACCACCGAGGCGTAGTTGCCGGTGACGCTGATGTGCGTCAGCCAGTACAGGCCGACGGCGGCCAGCAGCATGCCGAACGGAACCAGGATCCGGGCGCTGACCTTGAGCACGAGCACCGCCGACCCGAGCGACGCGACGACGATGATCGTGCCGGTGAGCGGCAGGAAGGCGACGCCGGAACGCACCGCGGAGTACCCCAGGTTCTGCTGCATGTAGTAGGTCAGGAACAGGAAGACGGCGAACATGCCGATCCCGGCCAGGAACATGATCAGCAGGGCGCCGCCGCGGTTGCGGTCGGTCACCACGCGCATCGGCAGGATCGGGTTCGCGACGCGCAGCTCGATGAACACGAAGGCCACCAGCAGGACTGCGGCCACGACCAGACACGTGATCGTCAGCGCGGCGTGCCAACCGTGCTGTTCGGCGTTGGAGAAGCCGTACACAAGGGCGAACAACCCGACGGTGATCGAGAAGGTGCCGGGGACGTCCATGCGCGGGCGCTCGGCGGCGCGGTCCTGACGCAGTAGGAGCAGGCCGCCGACGAGTGCGATCGCGGCGAACACCAGGTTGACGAACATCGTCCACCGCCAGCTGGCGTACTCGGTGAGGAAACCGCCCAGCAGCAGGCCGAGGGAGGCTCCGCCACCGGCGATACCGCCGAAGATGCCGAACGCCTTGCCACGCTCCTTGGCGTTGGTGAATGTGGTGGTCAGCAGGGCGAGGGTTGCCGGGGCGAGGAGCGCTCCGAAGGCACCCTGCACCGCACGGGCGGTGACGAGCATGCCGAAGTTGACGGCGGCACCGCCGACTGCGGACGCGAGCGCGAAGCCGACGAGGCCGACCAGCAGCGCCCACTTGCGGCCGAAGTAGTCGGCGAGCCGGCCGCCGATGAGCAACAGGCTGCCGAACGCGAGCGCGTAGGCAGTGACGATCCACTGCCGGTCGCTGTTGTTGAAGGCGAGGTCGCGCTGAGCGGTCGGCAGCGCGATGTTCACGATCGTCGCGTCGAGCACGACCATCAGCTGGGCGACGGCGAGGACGGCGAGGACCCACCAGCGCTTGGCGTGGTCGGGATTCTCGGCGGGTGCCTTGGTGAGGTCGGGACCCCGAGTCTGCTCCGAGGTCGACGTGCCGAGGGCCATGGGTGTGTTCTCCCTGAAGATGTGCGGGGCAGGTCTTAGCGGAGAAGGTCCCTCCACTTCGTCCTCGAACCTATACCTCCGAACCGGAGCCTGTCACTCCGATTTCGCGGAGACGTCGGTTACACCGCTGTGCAGAGGCCCTGCACAGCGACTCCGGGGCTGACGCGAGGCCCAGGACGTGCTACGCAATGCAGTACGGCTCGCGATCAGCACGTGGAACGACGAACCTCGCGCGAGGACGTCGTGATCGGGGCCGTAGAGACGAGGGGAGTGCCATGAAGACCAAGGCCGCCGTGGTCTACGAGGCCGGCAAGCCGATCGAGATCGAGGAACTCGAGCTGGACGGGCCCAAGGACGGCGAGGTACTGATCAAGTACACGCACGCCGGGCTCTGCCACTCCGACGTCCACGTCGCGCACGGCGATCTGGAGGCCAGGCTGCCGATGGTGCTCGGGCACGAGGGCGCCGGCATCATCGAAGAGGTCGGGCCGGGCGTCACCCGCGTCAAGCCGGGCGACCGCGTCGTCTGTTCCTTCATCCCGAACTGCGGCACGTGCCGCTACTGCGCCAGCGGGCAGCAGTCGATCTGCGACATGGGCGCCAACATCCTCGAGGGCTACCTGCCCGGGGAGCGCTTCCCGATCTCCGGCCCGCGCGGCCAGTACGGCGCGATGTGCATGCTCGGCACCTTCAGCCAGTACGGGGTGATCCACCAGAACTCGGCCGTTAAGGTCGATGACGACCTGCCGCTGGACAAGGCCGTCCTCGTCGGCTGCGGCGTGCCCACCGGCTGGGGTTCGGCGGTCAACACCGCCCAGGTCAAGCCGGGGGAGACCGTCGTCGTCTTCGGCATCGGCGGCATCGGCATCAACGCCGTGCAGGGCGCCCGCTACGCCGGCGCCAAGAACGTCATCGCCATCGACCCGCTGGAGAACAAGCGCGAGAAGGCGATGGAGCTCGGCGCCACGCACGCTTTCGCCAGCGGCGAGGAGGCGATGCAGACCATCACCGACCTGACCCGCGGGCAGATGGCCGACAGCGCCATCCTCACACCGGGCCTGATGACGGCCGAGATCGTCGGCGAGGGGTTCGCGGCCACCGGCAAGGGCAGCCGCATCGTCCTGACCGGTCTGAACAAGCTGATGGAGACCACGATCGCGCTGCCCGGCACGATCCTCACGCTGTACCGCAAGTCGATCATCGGCAGCCTGTTCGGCGACTGCAACCCGACCTACGACATCCCGAAGATCCTCGGGCTCTACCAGTCGGGCGATCTCAAGCTGGACGAGATCATCACGCGCACCTACACCCTGGATCAGGTGCAGGAGGGTTATGACGACCTGCTCGCCGGCAAGAACGTGCGCGGGGTCGTCATCCACGAGCACGCCGCGTGACGCAGACCGTCCCGCGGGAGGCCGGTGGCGCGCGCCGATGCCGCTGATGGCTCGGCGCACGTGACCGCTCGCCCGCCCGGTGAGCGCGTGCCGACGGTGCTCGGCCGCGAGCGCGAGGCCGAGCTGCTCGTGGCCGCGCTCGACGCCGGCGCGCACGTCGTACTGGAAGGCCCGCCCGGCACGGGGAAGTCGACGCTTCTCCGGGCCGTGGCGGGCGGCCGCGAGGCGCCGTTCTTCCTCGTGGAGGGCAACGCCGAGCTGACGCCCGCGCGCCTCGTCGGCCATTTCGACCCGGCCCAGGTGCTGGCCAAGGGCTACGACGCCGACGTCTTCGTCGACGGTCCCCTCGTGGAGGCGCTGCGCGCGGGCGGCCTGCTCTACGTCGAGGAGATCAATCGAGTCCCGGAGGAGACGCTCAATGTCCTCATCACGGTGATGAGCGAGGGCGAGCTGAGTGTCCCGCGGCTCGGGGTCGTCCGCGCCGAGCCGGGCTTCCGGCTGGTCGCCGCCATGAACCCCTTCGACGCCGTCGGCACCGCCCGCATCTCGTCGGCGATCTACGACCGCACCTGCCGCATCGCCATGGGTTACCAGTCGGCGGCCACGGAGACTGGGATCGTGGCGCTGCGCGACGCCGACGCCGAGGTCGCCGTGGCCGACGCCTGGCGAGAGCAGGTGGTCGACCTGGTGCGGCGCACACGCGACCACCCCGACGTCCGGATCGGGTCGTCGGTGCGCGGCGCCATCGATCTGGTGGCGATCGCCGGCCGCCTCGCCGCCTCCCGCGGGGTGCAGGGCGACGACTGGCACGCGGGCCTGGACGCGGCGCTGGTGGCGCTGTCCGGCCGGATCAGGATGCTCGAGTCGAGCGCCCGCCCGCCCGAGGACGTGGTCCGCGACCTCTACGTCGCGGTTTTCGGCGCCGAACCGTCGTCGGCGCAGCCCGAGCCCGCCGGAGGGCAGTCGGGGGAAGCCTGAGCCCGCCCCCTGCGGCGGGCGCAGGACCGGAGGACCGGCAAGCACCGCCGCGGCGCGCGTCGCGGCCACAGCCGCGGACGACCGGCCGGGCGCAGCTGGCCCGGCACGAGGGCTTCGAGGAGATCTCGCCGGAGGTCGGGCTGATCGACGAGGACGCGCTCGCCCGGCAGATGGCGGCCGACCCGGACGCGACCCTCGCCCTGCTCGCCGACATGACCACGGCGACCGACGAGGTGCTGCGGGCCCGCGCGCACCGGCTCGCCGCGCGCCTCGTGCTCGAGCGGTCGCGCACCGGACGGGTGACGCTCGGGGGCACCGGGCGCCCGCGGTCCGTCCCGGCCGACCGCGGCGGTGACCTGGACGTCGACGCGTCGCTCGAGGCGATCACGGCGGCGCGGGGGGAGGGCCGGGTGCCGCATCTTGGCGACCTGACCGCGCGGGACTGGGGGCGTCCGGAGCTCGCGCTGTGCCTGCTGGTCGACGACTCCGGCTCGATGACCGGAGCCCGGCTCGCGGCCGCGGCCATGGTCACAGCCGCCTGCGCGCTCAAGGCCCCGGCAGAGCACGCGGTCAGCGCGTTCGCCCGTGACGTCCGCCCGATCCGTCGGCTCAGCGAACCCGTGCCGCCCGAGACGGTGGTGACGCGCGTGCTCGCGCTGCGCGGGCACGGCGTCACCGGGCTCGCCGGCGCCCTCCGGCACGGGGCCGACGTCCTGGCGGGGGCCCGCGCGACGCGGCGGGTGGTGGTCCTGCTCTCGGACTGCCGGGCCACCGACGACGAGGACCCCTTACCGGCTGCAGCGGCAGTGGACGAGCTCGTCATCGTCGCCCCGCGGGACGACGGGGACGCGGCGCAGGAGCTGGCGCGGGCGGTCGGCGCCCGGTGGACGACGCTCGACGACCTGGACGCCGCCGTCCTTGCCCTGGACGAGCTGCTGCGCTGACCGTACTTGAGGGTATGGCGCGGAATATCCGGGTCGTCACGGATCCGTAATCGGCCTCCGCAGCGGGCCTTTCCGGCCAAAGTAGGGCGAAGCCTCCAGGCCATCGGGGTGCGGTGTGTACGGGTGCTGGACGACCATGTGTCGGGCCCTTTTTCTGTGCGAACGTGTTGCCGTTCGAGATACGGCCACGGGCTTTGGGGGGCACCATGCCGATCGGTATTTCCGCACGGGTAAAGGCGTTGTTCGCGCTATTTGCCGCACTGGGTTGCGTCGTGGGGCTGGTCGCAGCCGGTCCCGGCGCGGCGGGAGCGGCGGGCACGGTCACCTACACCAACACGCAGACGATCCCGGTGCCACCGGCCTCGTCCTATGCCGGCAGCGGCGGTGGTGACGGCTGGTCGCTGGCGTTCAGCGCCACGCAGGTCTACAACGTATTCCACCACCAGGGCACGCTGCAGGTGGAGTGCCACAAGCAGTCCGACGCCTCGCTCTGCGATCCCGCGTTCCCGATCACGGTGACCGACGCCGCGGCGCACAACTTCGGGACGTCCGGCCACCCGGGATTGTTCTACGACAATTCGACGAAGCACCTGTTCATTTACGCGACCCGGGACGACAGCACGTCCGGGGTGGTCTGCTTCGATACCGCGCACGCGACGACGGCCCCGTTCTGCGGGTTCACGGCCCTCACCGCATCGGGCCACTCTGTCTATGACCCCCCGAACGGCGGCGGCTCGAACCTGAGCGAGCCGGTCGCGATCGGCACGAAGTTCTATGCCTTCAACTACGTCAACGGTGTCGGGGCAACGACCGACCAGAACGCGATGCTCTGCTTCAACGTCTCGACCGTGGCCGCCTGTGCCGGCCAGCCTTACGCGGTGCCCTTCGCCGCCGGCAACTCCGACGTCCAGAGCTTCCCCGAGCCGTCCGTGGCCGATATCGGCGGCAAGATCATCGTCGCCAACTCGACGAACGACGGCACGAACGAGCACGTTCAGCTGTCCTGCTTCGACCCGTCGACCACCCACGTCTGCACCGGCACCTGGCCGGTCGCGGCGCCGTCCGGCTACACCGCTGGTCAGTCCGGCCAAGGCGCACCGTTCGCGTTGCCGGCAGCCAATGGATCGCTGCGCGGGTTCTGCCTGCCCACCGGTAACGACGAGTGCTTCACCCTCAGCGGAGCATCGCTGGCGCCGCCGAGTGGACTGGTCTCGTCTGTCGAGGAGTCGAGCCCATGGAACGGGACCGGCGTCGTGATCGGGCCGCGCGTGTACGTGCCGAACGGCCGGACCGACCAGGTCGACTGCTACGACGCATCGAGCGATACGACTTGCCCGGGATTCCCGAAGACGCTCGACAACCTTGAGCTGGCCTACACGGCCACGCTCGACCCGCAGCGGCCGACCTGCATCTGGATCAACGCAGACGGCGGTTCGGCACAGATCCAGAACTTCGACGCGTTCACCGGCGGAGCCTGCGGTCAGGGCCCGATTCGAGTGCTCGCCTCCAGCTTCGTGGTCAACCAGCCGCAGTGCACCCCGGGTGCGTACAGCACGCTGAAGGTCGACGCGCCGGCCCGTAACACCTACAGCACGGGCGACGTGCAGTTCCTCGACGGCGACGCGCAGCCGCTGCCGGGCGCCTCCAACCGGTCGCTCGACAACACCGGCACCGCCGACCTCACCGGGTTGAATCTCAACTCGCCCAACGGTCTGCCGCAGTTTCTGATCACGCTCAACGGGATCGGCGCCAACCCGGGTGCGGTCACGGTGACCCTCGTCTGGCGCGGTACGCAGGATCCGTCCTGCGTGAAGCCGGGCACGACGGTGAGCGGCTCGAACAGCCATCCGACCATCACGGCGCACGTCAGCTCGAAGGCGCCGAAGAACAAGGCCGGCTGGTACCGCACGCCGGTGAAGGTGTCGTTCACCTGCACCACGGACGGCTCGCCGCTGACGTCGCCCTGCCCGTCACCGGTGACGCTGAGCCACGACGGGCGCAACCAGTCGGTGTCGCGGACGATCACGGCGCAGGACGGGGGCACCGACACGGCGACGGTGAGCGGGATCAACATCGACCGGACACCGCCGACAGTGCGGATCACCGGGGTGGCGACCACCGAGGTGTACCCGCACGCCGGCCCGGCTGGGCACTGCGAGGCCACCGACGCGCTGTCGGGTGTCGCCTCGTGCACCCTGACCCGTCGCATCCACGGGTCGTTCGAGACCTACACGGCGACGGCCTTCGACAAGGCGGGCAACAAGTCGGTGTCGACGCTGGGCGCGCACGTGGCCGACGTCGTGATCAGTGCCGCGACGTTCTCCAACGGTGCGTACGTGGTGCACCAGGGTGGCGTCTACACGCTGGTAGCCGTGGTCGGCAGCCAGCCGCGGTACATCAACGCGGTGCCGTACCACGCGCAGCCGACGGTCAATGGGCCGTTCTTCCACCACGTGAGCGGGAACCACTGGGCGCTCGGCTTCACGATCACCGAGAACCGGCACTCGCACGTGTACTGGAACATCGGCGTGAAGGTCGGGAGCAACCTCTACGTCCTGACCATCCGCGTCATCGCCTGACCCCTCACCCGAGCGTGGCCCCGTAGCGGCGGCGGGCGCGGCGTGTCTCGCCGCTGCGGGGCCACGACCACCAGCGTGGCCCCGTAGCGGCAGTGCGCCCGGCGTGTCTCGCCGCTGCGGGGCCACGACCAGCGCAGTTACGGCAGGTAGTACATCGGGTTCGGGAGCTTGTACGCGCGCTCGGCGTAGCCGCCCTTGAGGTCGCTGTACTGGTCGCCGAAATTCGCGACGATGCGGTACCCCTGCGAGGTGACGTAGCGGCGGGTGAGCGACTTGTACTGGATGGTCGTGCACGACGGCGCGCAGGACGTCAGCCACGTGTCAGTGGTGTAGTCCTTCAGGTAGACCTGCGAGCTGGTGACGTCGTACCCGACCTTGCGGAGGTTCGCGACGGTGGCGTCGCGCTGGGTGCCGGGGCGTCCGGTGAGGAAGACCGGCGTGTAGCCGAGGGACTCGGCGTACTTCTCCAACGCCACCATGTGCGGGACGGCCGGGAAGGCACCGGCGTTGACGAACTGCCCGTTGCTGGCCGGGTTATAGACGAAGTTGGAGTAGATCTCGTAGTTGTAGGTGTTCAGCGTGGTGTCGTCGACGTCGAACAGCACGGCCCTGGTGCCGCCGGCGTGTTTGCGGGAGTGGTCGGCCGTCCGCAGGTAGCGCTCGGCGCCGGTCACGATCGTCGCCAGCTCGTGGGCGTAGGCCCCGTTCGGGTCGAAGGTGTGCAGGTCTTTGACGCCGGTCACGGGGTCGACGGTGGCCGGATCCGGTTGGTCGCCGTAGTAGGCCTTGATCGCGGTCTTGACCTGGTCGATGTTCTGGATCTGGTCGGCCCGCGTCGGGTGCGTGGGTGGCGCGGGGACGGCGTGTCCCGGCCCGTCGTAGGCGTAGGCGATACCCACCCCGCTGCCGACGGTGGTCAGGGCCAGGACCGAGGCGGTGACGAGGGTGCGGACGCGGCCGGACCGATGGCCGGTGCTGCGAAACTTCACGAGCTGCCTCCTGCGTGAGCGGCGTGCCCGCCACCGGACGCAGCGGGCAAAAGGTCTGTAACGGACGTGCGCAGCAGACTAACCGCAAAGACCGCGGGAGGGCAGGTCGTCAGTCCAGGTAGAGCTCGCCGTCGCGCTGGACGACGGCCCGCCGGCCGAGGGGCACGACGCGGGTCAGCGCCTTGAAGGCCGCACCCAGGCCGGGGATCTTGGCGAACACCCCCTGCGGGCCGACGACCATCCGGCCCGTGCCGACGTCGTAGCGGGAGCCGTGCCACGGGCACACGAGGCAGCCGTTGTCGTCGATGGAGCCGCCGGCGAGATCGGCGCGCAGGTGCCGGCAGCGCCGGGTCACCGCGAAGGGCCGGCCGTTGTTGCCGACGGCGTACTTGTCGACGCCCGTGACCGTGCCGGGCGAGAGGTCGTCGGCCGGGCCGATGTTGGTCATGCGCTCCGTTGTATCCGTCCTCGCGCGTTCCGTCCCGGACGCGGCATCACGGCGACGGGTCAGCAGCCGGCGGCACTGGTGTAGCAGCGCAGGGCGGGCTCGGTGCCGACCTCGGGCGCGCCGACGAGATTCACGTCGGGCGTCGTCACGCTGATCAGTCCGGGGGCGCCGGCGAGGGCCTGCAGGTAGGTCTGGGCCGAGGTGGGATCGACGCCGGGTTGGTACGTCTGCGCACAGACGCTGCGACTCACGCGGGTCGGCCTCGCCGGCCCGGCGTGGTTGAGGGCGTCCATGGCGAGCGCGTAGGTGACCGGGTCGATGGTGCCGACGGCAAGGTGCTCGTCGACGTCGAGCGGGCAGATGTCCTGCGTCGAGACGTTCGTGATCGCGCCCGAGCCGGTGTGCAGCGCCGACGAGGACGTCGCGTCGGTCGAGTTCGGCTGCACGACCTCGTCGGTGTGCGTGAAGATCTCGGTGTAGGAGATGCCGGCGAAGGTCTCCGCGCCGCTGTTCAGCGCCTTGACGAACTGCGCGTCCGCCTGCTGCTGCCACACGGCCGGGGTGCATTTGGTGACGCCCGGCTTGCAGCTCGGCAGCGTCGTCGTTCCGTGGTTCGAGCCGGCCATGCCGATGACGTCGTCGACCATGGCGCGGGTGTCCGGCCAGAAGCGCAGCGCCCACCGCATGGACATGCCGCCCTGGCTGTGTCCCATGACAGCGATGCGTCGGTGTGCCGAGTGGTACATCGTGCGGATGCCGTAGACGAGGTACTCGCCGGCGGTCTGGATGTCACCGAGCGTGTGGTACGGCATGGTCAGGGCGCACCACGGCCGGTGCTGGGCGTCGAAGGCGCGCTCGTAGTTCCACGAGTAGTTCTGCTCGGACGTGACGCCGGTGGCCGGGTTCAGCAGCACCGGTTCGGGACCGGTGGCCGTCGCCGTGCCGTGGCAGGTCAGCGCTGCCTTCACTGTCGCCGCCGGCACGGACAGCGCCGGGCCGGGCCGGTTCAGCGGGGCGTACGCGCCGGTGGCGGCCCCGGCGGGACCGCCCCCGGCGCCGAGCAACACGGCGGCAGCGGTGGTGGCGACGGCGATCAGACTCGCGAGGTATCGGGTGCGCACATGAGGCTCAACGACGCTCGTCGCGTCCGGTGACTCCCTGGTCGTCGCCCGGTCCGTTCGGCGGTGAGCGATGATGCCGACGTGGCCACCGACGACGACGCCCCCGCCGAGGGCCTGGACGAGGTCCTCGCGCGCCGCTACCTCACCACCGACGCGGCGCGTGGCGACAAGGTCGAACGGTGGCACGCCCGCGGGCGCCGCACGGCGCGCGAGAACATCGCCGCCCTGATCGACGACGGGTCGCTGGTCGAGTACGGCCGCTTCGTCACGCCGGCCCAGGAGAACCGTCGACCTCTGGCCGAGCTCGTCGTCGACGCCCCGGCCGACGGGCTGATCGGCGGCACCGCGACCGTCGACGGCGCGCCCTGCGCGGTGCTCTCCTACGACTACCTCGTGATGGCCGGGACGCAGGGCATGCGCGGGCATCGCAAGTCCGACCGGCTGATCGAGCTCGCGGCCCGCATGCGCCTACCCACCGTCTTCTTCGCCGAGGGCGGTGGTGGGCGTCCGGGTGACACCGACCTGCCGCTGGTCTCGGCCCTGGACGTGTCGTCCTTCGCCCTGTGGGGCGCGCTCGACCAGCCGCGCATCGCGGTGGTGTCGGGGCGCTGTTTCGCCGGCAACGCGGTGATCGCCGGCTGTGCTGATCTGCGCGTTGCGACCGCCGACGCCAACCTGGGCATGGCCGGGCCGGCCATGATCGCCGGCGGCGGCCTGGGTGAGTTCACGGCCGAGCAGATCGGCCCGGCGGCGGAGCAGGCGGCCAACGGCGTGCTGGACGTCGTGGTCGACGACGAGGACGAGGCCGTGCAGGTGGTGCGGCGGATCCTGGGCTACCTGGGCGCGCGTTCCGGGTCCGGCTCCGCCGAGGATCAGGCGCGGCTGCGGGAGCTGCTGCCGGACAACGACCGGGAGGTCTTCGACGTCCGCGACATCGTCGAGACCCTGGCCGACCGCGACAGCGTGACGTGGCTGCGCAGCGTGTACGCGCCGGAGCTGGTGACTGCGCTTGTTCGCATCGAGGGCATGCCGGTCGGAGTGCTCGCGAACCAGTCGACGCAGCAGGCCGGTGCGCTGACCACCGACGCGTCGGCCAAGGGCGCCGACTTCCTCGAGCTGTGCCAGCGGTGGCGGCTGCCGGTACTGGCCCTCGTCGACACCCCGGGGTTCATGGTCGGGCCGGACGCCGAGCGCACCGGGCTGGTGCGTCAGGCGTCGCGGATGGTCAGCGCGGGGGCGCGTCTGACGGTGCCGCTGGTCGCGGTGGTGCTCCGCCGCGGGTACGGCCTGGGCGCGCAGGCGATGCTCGGCGGAAGCACGCACCGCCCGCTGCTGACCGTCGCGTGGCCGGACGCGCACCTCGGCCCGATGGGGCTGGAAGGCGCCGTCCGGCTCGGCATGGCCAAGGAGCTGGCAGCACTGCCCGAGAACGAACGCGAGGCCGCCGTCGCGGAGCACACCGCCGCCTACCGCCGGCACGCCAAGGCGCTCAACGCCGCGCGGGTGTTCGAGATCGACGACGTGATCGACCCGGCCGAGACCCGCGCCCTGGTTGCCGCGACCCTCGCGCGAGCACGGTGACGGCGGGTCCGGTCAGCGCACCCCGGGAACGATGCGCATGTCCCTGACCGCGCCGCCGTCCAGCGCGGCGAGCGCCAGCTGGTACGCGTCGCTGTCGTGCGCGTCGCGGGCCGCCTCGACGGAGTCGAACTCGATGAGGACCGTGCGCGTCACCTCGCCGCTCTCGTAGGTCTGCTCGGGCAGCCCGCGGGCGATGAACGTCCCGCCCGCTGCCTCGATTGCAGGACCTGCGAGCTTGGCGTACGCCGCGACCTTGCCCTCGTCCAGAATCTGTCTGTAGACATTGACCCAGTAGGCGCTCATGGCGTCATCGTGCCCCACCGCGATGGGCCCGTGGTCTATGCGGGCGCGTAGGTGCGGATCTGGGCCAGGACGGTGTCGAGACCGGCTCGCAGGGGTGCGGTCTCACGGCGTGTCTGGGTGAGCAGCAGGCCGCCCTGCAGCGCGGCGAGCAGGGCGAGCGCAAGAGCGTCGGTGTCGGCGTCCGGGCGGAGATCACCCCGGGCGCGCATGCGCGCCAGCCCGTCACGGATCGGTGCTTCCCATCGTTCGAAGCCCGCGACGAGATCCTCCCTGGCCTGCGGGTCGACATCGGCCACTTCGGCCGCGATGGAGCCGATCGGGCAGCCACCGACGCAGTGGCGTTGTTCCTGCAGCTCGACGAGCAGGTCGCGCCAGCGCTCGAGGGAGGCGAAGCTGTCGAGTTCGTCGAGCGCGGGTCGCTGCGCGGCCAGGACGCCGTCGGTCTGGTGGGCGATCACGGCCCGGATGAGGTCGTTCTTGTCAGTGAAGTAGTGGTAGAGCTGCGAGGCGCTGACCCCGGCCTCCCGCTGGACGTCCTCGATACCGGTGCGCGCGACGCCGTGGGCGAAGACCAGGTCGGCAGCGGCGGCAACGATGCGAGCGCGGGTGGCCTGGCCCTTCGCCGTGAACGTCCGGCCGCCTGCGGCCCCTCGGGTTGTCGACGTCGGCACGACACGATCCTACCCGAGAATGGAGTTGACACTCCAAAAAGTCGGCCGCATAGTTTGGAGTGTTCATTCCATTCTTCGAGAGGGTTGCCATGACGAACGATCTGACCGGCACCACCGCCCTGGTCACCGGCGCCACCAGTGGCATCGGCAGGGCGACGGCGAACCAGCTGGCGGCGCTCGGTGCGCACGTCATCGTGTCCGGACGGGACAAGGCCCGTGGCGATGCCGTTGTTGCCGGCATCCGTTCGGCCGGCGGGGCCGCTGATTTCGTGGCGGCCGACCTGGGCGACGAGAGCAGCGTGCGCGAGCTGGCCGTGCGCGCCACCGAGGTGGGCGGCGGCCACGTCGACATCCTCGTCAACAGCGGCGGTGTGTTCCCCTTCGGCGCGACGGTCGACACGCCGGCGGAGCAGATCGACGAGGTCTTCGCCATCAACGTCAAGGCGCCGTACCTGCTCGTCGCGGCGCTCGCCCCCGCGATGGCCGAGCGCGGCCACGGTGCGATCGTCAACGTGACGACGATGGTGTCGGAGTTCGGGATGAGCGGCATGGGCCTCTACGGCTCGAGCAAGGCCGCCCTCGTCCTGCTGACGAAGTCGTGGGCCGCCGAATTCGGCCCCGCAGGCGTTCGCGTCAACGCCGTGAGTCCGGGCCCCACCCGCACCGAAGGCACCGCCGGCATGGGCGAGGGACTGGACCAGCTGGCGGCCGGTGCGCCGGCCGGGCGCCCGGCGCAACCGGACGAGATCGCCGCGGTGATCGCCTTCCTCGCCAGCGACCGGGCAAGCTTCGTCCACGGAGTCCTGCTGCCCGTCGACGGCGGCCGCTTGGCGGTCTGAGCTGTCAGTGCGGTGGATGTGCGCGGCCTCGAGCCGCGCTCCCTCGGGACGCATCGGGGATCCGGTCACACGATGCGCGTGCGAGGATCGGCGATGGCGTGTGACGCCTGCCGCGGGTAGCGAAGTGACGTGGGGCCCGGGCATCTGGAGGGCTCGCATAGTGCCCTAGTGCGGCGGTCTTGAAATTCGATCTTTGACCGTTCGGCCGGGTGTGCAAACGCTCGGATGCCCCGTATTCCGGGGCCTCTGTCATGCGCCGAGTGTGCACGGGTACGTGTGACGCCGCAAGAACGCTGGCGGAACTGCTGGCGCTTCTCGTCAGGCTGACGCTTTCCGCGGCTGCTTCGCTTGCCGGCGGACGATCGTCCGGTCGATGCCCGCCGGGTAGTAGGCCGCGCGACGTTCGGCAATCTTGCGCAGCGACCGGTCCCAGGGGATGTTCGCGCGCTTGGCCTGGTTGTGCGTCTTGCAGAGGATCTGGCCGTTGCTGACGTGCGTCCAGCCGCCGCGCGAGTGCGGATGGATGTGGTCGGCCTCGAGCCGGTCGGTGGACTTGCAGCGTCCGAACAGGCTGTGGTGCTCGCACCTGTTGCCGGCCCACTCGAGCAGCAGCGCCTTGTCGGCGCGAGGGAAGCACCGGACGGGGTCGCGGGGCCCGTCATGGATGAGCTTCCGGGCCGACTGGACCAGGCCGCATACGACGACCAGGCCGATGAAGACGGCAAGCCACGGGTGTTGCGACCAGACCTGTCCGGCGGCCGCCTTCACGCCGTGCAGGACGACGTGAAGTGGGTTCGGGGCTGGTGGCTGCGAGGGCGGCGTCGACATCGGGCGCTCCGGGATCGGCTCGCTGCGCACCCTCGACGGCCTTCGGCCGACGTGAATGGGCGTGGAGCGGCATCCTGTCTGGTGCGACCTCTGACCACTGAAGGAGTGAGCTAATGGAAACGATCCTTGCCACTAACGCGTATAGTGGCAAACATGGTTGCCATTAGCTCTGCCGACCGCATCCGACGCCCGGTGTCTGCGCGCACCCGTCGCGCTGCCTCCGTGATAGGTGAGCACCTCGTCGCTTGGCGCAAGCTGGAAGGTCTCACCGCCGAGCAGGTTGCCGAGCGGGCCAACGTCAGCCGCCCCACCTTGCGGCGAGTCGAACATGGTGACACTGGCGTGAGCATGGAGGCGTTTCTTCAGGTGGCGCGCGCGCTCGGTCAGCTCGACCGTATCGCCGCCGCGCTCGACCCGTACGAGACCGATCTCGGCCGCGCCCACGCAGACGCCGTGCTCCCACAGCGCGTACGCCGGTGACCGCGCCGCAGCGGGAGGAACTCGACGTTCACGTTTGCATGGGCGCCGACACGATGCTGGCCGGCCGGGCTGTCTTCATCCGGCGCGGTGCCCGGCTGAGCACGGTGCTCACTTACAGTCCGGACTACATCGCCGACAGCCGGGCCTACCCGCTCTCACCCGACCTGCCGACGGACACAGCCCAACACGCGGTCGACGGCCTGCCAGGAGTGTTCGCCGATACAGCGCCGGACTGGTGGGGCCGCAACTTGATCTCGCGCCGTCTGCGCGCGGAGGCCCTCGCCGGCGGTCGACAGCAGCCAGTCGTCAGCGAGGTGGACTACCTACTCGGTGTTAGCGACGTGACCCGGCAGGGCGCGCTGCGGTTCACCCGGCCGGGCGGCCTGGAGTTCCTGGCCGCCGGCGCCGATGTGCCCAGGGTCGTCGCGCTGGAGGAGTTGCTGCGCGCGTCGGACCAAGTGGCGACCAACTCCGACGGTGCCGACGCCGACCAAGCCGTGAAGGTGCTGCTGGCGGCGGGTACGGGCACGCTCGGCGGTGCGCGACCGAAGGCGTCCGTCGTCGACGGAGACCGACTGTTCATCGCGAAGTTCCCACACCCGACCCACGACGAGTGGGACGTGATGGGATGGGAGAAGACCGCGCTGGACCTGGCCGAGCGGGCGGGCATCCCGGTGCCCGAGCGCAGGCTGGAGCAGGTCGGCGGCCGTACCGTGCTGCTGCTCACGCGCTTCGACCGCGCGTGGCAAACCGACGGGCTCAGACGGGTCGGCTACGTGTCGGCATCGACGCTGATCGGCGGCGAGCGGACGGCCGAGCGGGACTACCTCGACGTGCAGGCCGCCATCGAAGACCACTCGGGCAGCCCGGATGCGGACCTCACCCAGTTGTGGGCACGGATCGCGTTCTCAGTAGCGATCCACAACACCGACGACCATCTGCGCAACCACGGCTTCCTGCGCAGCAGAGAGGGCTGGCGGCTGTCGCCCGCGTTCGATGTCAACCCCAACCCCGAGGTCGGCCTGCCGCGCGCGACGGCGATTGGCGGCGAGACGGTGCAGCGCGGCGAGCTTGCAGCACTGATCGGGTTGGCGGACTACTTCGGCCTCTCGCAGCGGGCGGCTCGGCGGAGCATCGCCGCGGTGTTCGAGGCGACTTCCGGCTGGCGATCGCTCGCCACATCGAACGGCGTGCCCGAGTCAGAACTGCGCCGCTTCGAGGGCGCGTTCGACGGCCTGCGCGACGAGGCGATGTCGCTTTAGGTCGACTTGCTGCTCAACGCGACGCTCGTCTGCATCGTGAATCTTCTCGGCGCCCTCTTCATCTTCCCCATCACGCTCGCGCTCGTTCGCCACATTTGAGGTACTACGCCGAGTGCTCGAGCGAGAGCGCGCGCGTCGCGCGCAGCAAGCGACGCAAACGGAGCAAGCGGCGCCGCCGGCGCAGCAAGCGACGCAAACCGAGCAAGCGGCGCCGCCGGCGCGAAGGCGTCGCGAGGCAGCGCGGACCTGCGCATGGTGCGGCGAGCCGCTCCACGTACTTCCCGTCGGCCGCATCCCGACGTGGTGCTCGCAGTCGTGTCGACAGCGCGCGTGGGAGCAACGCCGCGCCGCGGCGTCGGGCCTGTCAGCGGTGACCGTCGTCGAGCGGGTCGTTGCCGTCGCCCTCGACCACGTCCTCGGCGCCTACCGCCGCTCCACCCGCTGACCGCCCGACAGCCCCGAGACAGCCCTCCCCTTCCCGCCACGCGTCTGGCACTTTGCAGTGCGACGTTCCGTCGTGGCGATGACTCGTGCGCCAGACAGGACCGGGACGAGTAATGTAGCAACGTAGCTACAAGGAGGCCGTATGGCGACCGTCAGTGCTCGAGAGTTCAATCAAGATCTGGCTGCGGCCAAGCGAACTGCCTCATCGGAGCCCGTCATCATCACCGACCGGGGTCAGCCATCGCACGTGCTGATCTCGTTCGAGGAGTACCGCCGGCTCACTGTTGATCAGAAGAACATCGTCGACTGGCTCAACGTCGACGACGAGCTGGACCTCGACACGGAACCGGCGAGCATCGCGCTGTCGGTGCCGGAACTGTGAGCTATCTGCTCGATACGAACGTCGTCAGCGAACTGCGCAAACCACTCGGCCGTGGGGCGCTGAGCGTGCACGCCTGGGCTCGCGAGCAGGTGACCAGCGAGCTCTTCATCAGCGTCATCACGTTGCTGGAGATCGAAGTCGGTATCGGCCGGGTGGAACGACGCGACGAGCGCCAGGGAGTCATCCTCCGCCGCTGGCTCGAACGGGACCTACTGACTGCGTTCGCCGGCCGCGTCCTACCGGTCGATGAAGCTGTGGCGCGCAGGGCGGCAGCCATGCATGTGCCCGACCCTCGCCCCGAACGCGACGCGTTGATCGCGGCGACGGCGCTCGTTCACGGTCACACCGTCGCCACCCGCAATGTCGGTGACTTTGCACCTCTTGAAGTCGCGCTCATCAATCCCTGGAAGATCTGAGGCTTCTGCGCCCTGTTCGCGCTGAAGGTCGCGTGGCCGACGCGCGATCAGCGGCATGAGCTCGGCAGCGCTCAACGCGACAGATGCGGTCGGTCGATCAACGCTCTGACGCGGTTCTGCGGGTGGTGGTGCCAGGCGGTCGCGGGCGCGTGGTGTGAAGCGGACGTGGTCGCAGCCGATGGCGCGACTGGTTGTCGGGGTTGTCGGATACCGTCGATGTGGACGGGGCCGTGAACCAGTGGGCCGGTCCGCCGTGCAGGTGGACGTGGGAGAAGAGTAGCTGCTCGCCGGGCAGTGCGACGTCGTGAGAGACGCCGACATGGCCGACGTGGCCGCCGGCGCGGGTGGAGTCGATTGCCTGCAACATCGACTCCTGGGTGCCGACTGCTCGTGTACTCCGCCGAACCAGGATCGCCGTCAGCGGAGAAGCTTCGGCTGCTCGCATCCCTTGCCGCCGAGGTACGAGAGGCGGCACCCGCGGTGGATGCGGACGCGGGCTGACCAGGAGCCCCCGCTCGATTACCGGTCGTCTGGCCCGCCCGCGCTCACGGCGGCAGAGCCGGGGTCCTCACCGCCATGCTGCGAGCGCGCGCTCGACGCAGGTCGAGATGCTGCCCTCGACGTCGGTCGACGGGTCGAGCAGCCACTGCAGCCCGATGCCGTCCATGGCGGCGGTCAGCAGCCGAACCTCGATCTCGATCTCGTCGTCTGTCATCGGCCCGGCGTCGCCGGCGTCGATGGCGGTGCGCAGGTGGCCGGCGAGGGTGGCGAGGTTGCGGGTGTACCGCTGCTCGATGAAGGCCCGGGCGGGGTGGGAGGGGCTGGAGGCCTCCCCGGCGATGGTGGTGAACAGCTCGAGCACGCCTCGGTTGTCCTGATTGGCGGCCATGACCTGGGGCAGGCGGCGGAAGTAGTCCAGGCCGTGGGCGTCGGCGAGCCCGCCAGCGACGGTCCGGCGGTCCCATTCCTCCAGGACCGCCGTGAGGAGTCCTTCCTTGCTGCCGAAGTGCTGGATGAGCGTGGCGTGCGAGACGCCGGCCTTGTCGGCGATGGCGCGGATGGATCCGCCCGCGTAACCGTGTTCGGCGAACACCGTCATGGCCGTGGCGACGAGCTGCTGGCGCCGACGCACGCCCGTCCGGTACGGGCCCCTCGTGCCGGTCGTCGTGCTGGTCGTCGCGCTCTCCGGCATGCCCGCATCCTCTCACGCCATTGCTGAAAGCTAACCGATCGGTTATAGTTCGTGGTGACGAACAGCTACCGCATCGGAGGAAGAAACCTTGGCCCGCATCCTCGTCACCGGCTCGGCCAGCGGTCTCGGCCGTGCGGCCGCCGCATTGCTGCTCGACGACGGTCACGAGGTCGTCGTGCACGCGCGCAGCGAAGCAAGGCTGGCCGCGGTCGAGGACCTCCTCGCCGCCGGGGCAGGGCGTGTCGTCGGCGACCTCGCCGACCTCGACCAGACACGTCGGGTGGCCGAGGACGTGGCCGCCCTGGGCCCGTTCGACGCGGTGATCCACAACGCCGCAGTGAGCGCCGGCGACGCGCTGCTGCCGGTGAACGTCGTCGCGCCGTACGTCCTCACCGCGCTGGTCCCGGCGAATCGTCTGGTCTACCTGTCCAGCAGCATGCACCGCGGCGGGTCCGCCGACCTCTCCCGCGCCGACTGGTCAGGGGCGCGCCCGACCCTCAGCTACTCCGACAGCAAACTGCTGGTCACCACGCTGATGGCGGCGATCGCCCGGCGCGGGCCCGATGTCTTGGCCAACGCTGTCGACCCCGGCTGGGTACCGACAAGGATGGGCGGACCCTCGGCCAGCGACGACCTCGCGCTCGGCCACGTCACCCAAACCTGGCTCGCCACCTCCAACGCCCCTGACGCCCTCGTGTCCGGCGGCTATTGGTTCCACCACCGCACCGAGCGACCCCACCGCGCGGTACACGACGAGGCCTTTCAGGACGCGCTGCTGGCGGCGCTGGCCGAGCACACCGGCATCGACCTGCCGCACGGCTGACGTTCACCACCACCTGATCACCGAAGCAAGGAACACGCCATGTCCGCCACCTGTGACATCCGGCGCACGACCGCACTCGTCACTGGAGTCCGCGCCGCCGAGCTTGACGCCGGTCCAGCTCTGCGAGCGCGACGGTCCACCTTCGTCGCGTTCGTCGCCGCCGGGGCAGTCTTCGCGACCTGGGTCTCCCGGATACCGCAGGTGCGCACCCGGCTCGGGTTGAGTGCAGCCGACCTGGGTCTGGTGCTGCTGGCGATCGCAGCGGGGTCACTGATCGCGCTCCCCGTCGCCGGTGTGCTGATCCACCGGACCGGTACGCGCTTCACGGTGGCGTTGATGTCGGCGGTGGCGGCCGGATCTCTGAGTCTGGTCGGTATCGGCTACCACTTCGGAGTCGTCCCGGTAGTCGCCGGGCTGTTCCTGCTCGGGTTCGCGTTGGCGGCGTGGGCAGTCGGGATGAACGTGCAGGGCGCGAGCGTCGAGCGGCGCTTGGGCCGGGCAATCATGCCCCGCTTCCACGCTGGCTTCAGTGTCGGCACCGTCGCCGGCGCGCTGCTGGGCACCGGGATGGTCGCGCTCGGAGCGCCGGTCACGGCCCACTTCCTCATCATCTCGTCGTTGGCGGTCGGCATCGTCCCCGTCTCCACACGTGCCTTCCTCCCAGACGTCCACGACTCGAGGCGCGTCGCCTCCGACTCTCGGCAGGCCTCCGGCCCGAGGCGGTGGATAGAACGACGGACACTGCTCATCGGCCTGGTCGTGTTCGCGTTCGCTTTCGCCGAAGGCACCGGCAACGACTGGATCGGTGTCGCACTGATCGACGATCACCATGCCTCAGCCGCGGTCGCCACTCTCGCCTACGCAGCCTTCCTGTCCGCCATGACCATCGGACGATGGATAGGCCCGATGCTGCTGAACCGATTCGGCCGGGCGCCGACGATCCGCGGCCTCGCCGTCATCGCACTCGCCGGTCTACTGCTGTTCGTCCTGAGCCCGTGGGCGCCACTGGCGTTCGCCGGCACGCTGCTGTGGGGCTCCGGAGCATGCCTCGGCTACCCCGTCGGTCTCAGCGCCGCTGCCGACGACCCCTCCGCCGCGGCCGCCCGGGTCAGCGCCGTGTCCGGCATCGGTCAACTCGCCTTCCTCAGCGGACCGCCCGTGATCGGCTTCCTCGGCTCCCTCAGCACCGTCCAACACGCGCTCGGAATCGTCGCGGTGTTCATCGCCCTCGCAACCCTTTTCGCGAACTCGCTCGGCGCACCGGACCGTGTGATCCACGACGGCGGATGACCAGGTGGGTGGGACAGCAGGCCGACCGGCTCTCGCTGGCCGCGAGACCGAAGCGATACCGACCGCCGGCGGCCGTCGAGGTAGGCCGAGGCCTCCCAGCCGGCACCCTTGCGGTAGACCGAGCCTCGCCGCGCAGCCGGGTCACGACCGGGCTCCGCTCAGCGCAGCCCGGTCTGCTCGATCTCCAGCGCCTCCGCCGCCTGCTCAGGCGTCAGCAGCTCGACCTTCGGCTCCTCGCGACGAACAGCCATTGCGCACCTCCACGGTCGTGTCATCCCTATGGACGACACGTCGGGGATGGCGGCGGCGAGACCGCGTGCAAGGATCGGCGGCGGTGTGTGAACGCCTGCCGGCGGGTGGCGAAGTATGTGTGACGTGCTGGCGGAACTGCTGGCGGCTGTCGTCAGCCCGACGAGAAGTCGGGCACGTCAGCCCAGCAATTCCGGGGGTTCGGGCATCTGGAGGGCTCGCATAGTGGCCTAGTGCGGCGGTCTTGAAAACCGCTATGGCTGGTGACAGTCATCGTGGGTTCGAATCCCACGCCCTCCGCTCGCGATCCGCTCGCCAGTCCGCGGCGAGCACGGCCCACACCTGCTTGTCGTGGTGGACGCCGCCGTTGAGCCAGGCGCCGCGCAGCACGCCCTCCAGCGTCATGCCGAGCCGCTCCGCGACCGCGGCGCTGCGCGTGTTGTCGACACGGCACCGCCACTCCGCGCGATGCAGGCCGCGGTCGACGAACGCCCAGTCGAGCAGCACGCGGACGCCGGCCGTGACCAGGCCACGTCCCTCGCCTGCGGGCTCGAGCCAGCAACCGACCTCGCACACGCCGGACGAGGCGCTGAAGTCCACGAACATCACGCCGCCGACAAGCCGTCCGTCGAGCCGGATCCCGAACAACCGAGCCCCGTCGGCCGCGGCCTTTTCGGCGTAGCGCGCCAGCGTGGCCTGCGCGCCGTCAACGGTGTCGGTGACGAACGCCGGTCCGACCCAGGGCCGGATGTGCTCACGCGCGCGGTCCAGGTGCGTCGCGAACTGCTCGGCGTGCCACACCTCGAGGGGGAACAGCTCAGCCGAATCCCCGAGTCGACGGACGAACATCGCCACCTCATTCACATAACAAGCGTTGTGCGAATGTAACGTAGGCGGCGTGCCTCGGCCACCAGGTGATCACGACGCCCGCCGGCGCGAGGTCTCCGAGGCCGTCTGGCGAGTCCTGGCCGCGCACGGCTTCGCCGGCCTGACGCTGCGCGCCGTCGCCGCCGAGCTCGGGGCCACCACCGGCGCCGTCACGCACTACTTCGCCACCAAGCGCGAGCTGGTGACCCACGCGTTGACCCTGCTCGACGAGCGGACGGCCACTCGCCCGCACCGGCACGTCGAGCCCGGGCTGGGATCGTTGCGTACCGCGCTCGTCGACATGCTGCCGATCACCCCGGCCGCCCGGATCGCCAATCGCGTCTGGGTCTCCTCCTGGGACGTCGCCCTGGCCGACGACGAGCTGCGGGCCCAGCACGCGGCGCGCTACGCGGCCGGCCGCGAGCGGCTTCGCGCTCACGTCGAGGCGGCGCAGCGGGCCGGGACGCTCCCGCCCGGCGACCCCGGCCGCCTCGCCGCGGGAGCGCATGCCTTCGCGCTCGGCCTGATCGTCCAGGCCGTCCTCGACCCCACGACCTTCCCGCGGGCCGGGCAGCTCGCGCTGCTCGACGATTACCTGACAGCCCTGAGCACGACGGGACCGCGCCGGGTCACTGGTAGGTGATCATGTCCGGACGCGGTGACAGCGCCATGACCTGGGCAGGCGACATGAGCCGCCGGTCGTGCACGAGGAACAGCTTGAACCCGGCCCCGAACGGATGCGGCGGGAAGCCGAGCTTGTGATAGACGGCGATCTTGGAGCCCTGCGTGCCGAACCCGTCGGCGTGGAAGGTGACCTCGACCCCGGGACGGCGCCGGATCGCGTCGCGGTCCGGCAGCATCGATGAGGTGAATTCGTGCACCGCGAGCAGCTTGTCCGGCAAGCGGTGTGACGTGACGAGGCTCGACACCCAGTCGATCGTCGCGTCGATGTCGCCCGACCCGCTGGACCCGATGAGCCCATTGCCCGGCCGCTGGTGAGCCGTGACCTTCCACTCCGGGTCGAGCGCGAGTCCGACCGAGGGGTCCAGCAGCACGCTCCGCAGCGCGTGCGCCTGGGCGAGGAAGGTCCCGCGACCTGGCTGGAGATCGAGGATCAGCAGCATCCGGTTCCGGTGCGCCACGGCCAGGTAGGTCCGGATCGTGCTCATCGGGACCGGTTGGGAGTACAGACCGTCCGGCCCGGGTGAGCCCTGCGCGACCGTAGCGATCAGTTCCATGGCCGGCAGCACGGGCAGCCCGTAACCGGCGAACGAGCGCGAGCGGCTGATGACCCCGGCCGCCTGCGCGTCCGGCGGGCCCTGCCCGAGGACGCCGAGCACGGGGGCGCCGGCAGCGCCGTAGTAGGCGACCACCCGGAAGTGGCCGAT
This sequence comes from uncultured Actinomycetota bacterium, assembly GCA_963787985.1. Taxonomy (GTDB): domain Bacteria; phylum Actinomycetota; class Actinomycetes; order Mycobacteriales; family Jatrophihabitantaceae; genus Jatrophihabitans. The sequence continues at coordinate 1,313,116 of CAWBEL010000001.1, forward strand.
GATGTGCCGGCCTCCGCGGGGGAGTTGCGCGGCACGGCCGCGACCGCCGGGGGGGTCGGGTGTGCTGGGCGACGTCGGTGTGGCGCGGGCGGACGTGGCGTGGGCGGACGTGGCGTGGGCGGGCGTCGTGCGGCCGGACGGGGCTACCGACGACGTCGGGGTCGACCGTCCACCGGGAGGGGAGACCGCCGACCGGGTCGCCACCGCCACCGGGGCCCGACCGGCGATCTGCCCCGGGTCGGTCAGGTTCGGGCCGCCGCTGGTCGAGGTGCAACCCGCGACGGCAGCGGTCAGGACGGCGGCCGCGACGCCCAGCCGCCGTCGGCCGACCCGCTGGACCGCCCTGCGCATGCGGGCCTTGATATCACTCGCAACCGACGAAACGGGGCACCGTTGCGGGGCGTCGGCGCCGGCATCGTTCCGTGCGTCGCTGCCGATGCCGAACCGGCGGGTCGCCCACCGGAGCGTCCAGCTAGATTGCCTGCTCGTGTGCACCGTGGTGTGCGACTGGTCGCCGGGGGCGTCGTTGCGCCTTCTCGCCCTGCGCGACGAGCTCACCGCCCGCGAGTTCGACCTGCCCGACGCCTGGTGGCCCGATCACCCCGGCGTGGTCGGCGGTCGGGACCGCGTCGCCGGCGGCAGCTGGTGTGTCACCGACATCGCGACCGGGACGACGGCACTGGTGCTCAACCGCATCGAACGCCGCGACGGGCACCCCTCCCGCGGAACCCTGCCGCTGGCCGCGGTGTCGGCGGGCGAGCGGTGGAGCGACCTCGTCGACCCGACGCACATGGCGAGCTTCACCCTCGTCCTCGCCGCCCCGTCCGGAGTGGTGACGTGGAGCTGGACGGGCGACGAGCTGCGTCGCGAGCAACTGCCGGCCGGCACGCACATGATCACGACGTCCGGTGTCGACACCGACGACCCCAAGACGCAGCGTTACCGGCCGCTGCTCACTCCCGACTCCTGGCAGCGGGTCGTCGGCGAGTGCACGCCGACCGACGATCGCGCCGCGCTCGTCGTGCGTCACGAGGTCGAACGCGGCGTCTACGCGACGGTGTTCGGCCAGATCATGACCGTCCGGCCCGGGGTCTTGGAGCTCGCGTACACCCGCACGCCGTGGGAGGCGACGACCTGGACGACCCGGACGTGGAAGGCCGACGATCAGGATGGCCAGGCGAGCACGGCGTCGTAGGCGCGCCGCCTGTCCCACCCGGTCAGCGCAGCGAGCGCCTTCGCCACGGCTCGCGTGGGGACCCCGGCCGAGACCAGCTCGCTGACCGCCGCGCGGACCGCGGGGTCCAGCGCTTCCGCCGGCGGCGACGCCGCCAGGCACACCGAGACGTCGGCGCTGCTCGCCAACACCGGCGCCACTCCGTCGGCGAACCGGACGGGTGGGGCGAACTCCTGCACCGCCACCCCGTCGGCACGGTCACGGATCCGGACCGCCTGCGTCAACAGGTCGTCCAGCCGGTCGGCCGCGACGGTCAGCACGAGCCGCGAGCTCGCCGGCGTGTGGCGAAGGGCCTCGCGCACGTCGGCCCCGGGGTCGGCGAGGGTGACCGTCCCCGGGCCGGCCGCCGCGGCGGCGGCCAGCGGGGCAGGCAGGCCGACGGTCTCGATCCGATCGGCACCGGGGTCCGGGTTGACCGGTAGCCCCGCAGTGGCGACGACGAGCCGCCGCGGCCCGTCGCCCCGGCGCGCGGGTGCAAGTCGACGAGCCCCCGCGTCCCGCGGCTCGACGCGGTCGGCACGGGCCAGCTCGGCCGCTAACCGTGCGTCGGGGCCCGCAGTCGTCGCGTCGGCGGCGAACAGCACGACCGTGGGTGTCGGGTCGGGGACGGCGACGACGTCGACCGCCACGAGGGCGCCGGGGTCCTGCAGCGCGGTGACGAGGTCACGGGGCAGGTCGGCGGCGCTCGCGCTCGCCCCGGTGGCGAAGGTGCCCGGCAGCCGCAACGAGCTGCGACGGATCACCGCGGTACCCCCCGGTTCCCAGCAGGGATTGGCGACGGCGTCCAGCGAGAAGCGTTCGTCTCCGACCGTGATCCGGATCCGCACGGGGCCTGCCATCGGCGCCGCCGGGTCCGCGTCCCCACCCACGGCGACGACGCAGGTCGCGCGGGCGGTGATGTCGTCGTCGAGGGCGATCTCGAGTGTCTTGTCGTGCGTTGCGCGGATCGCCGGGTGACCACGTCCGGTGAAGCGCACCGCGCCAGCGTAGGCGGGTGCGGTCCCTAGGCTGGGCGGCGTGCGCCAGGTCGTCGGGAAGCGGACCCTCGACCTGGACGGCGTGGCTTTCGCCGCGCTGCGCGAGCCGTACCGGCGGCTCGTCGTCGATCTCGGCACCGGCGACGGCAAGCACGTGCTGGCCGTCGCCCGCCGCCACCCGGAGGCACTCGTCGTCGGACTGGACGCAAGTCCCGATGCCCTGCGCCGCACTGGATTGCGGGCGGCCGACAAGCCGGCCCGCGGCGGCACGCCGAACGCGCTCTTCATCTGGAGTGCGGTCGAGCAGCTGCCCGCCGAACTCGACGGCATGGACGAGGTGCATTGCCTCATGCCGTGGGGCAGCCTGCTGCGCGCCCTCGTCCGTCCCGACCTCGACGTCCTCACCGCGGTGGCCGCTCGCTGCCGGCCGGGCGCGACCTTCCTCGTCACCCTCAACCTGCACGCCTGGCGCCCCGCCGTCCCCGAGGTCGGCGAGACGGCCGAGCCGACGCCCGAGACCGCGGCCGAGCGGCTCGCCGCCGCCTACGCCGGCGCCGGCTGGCACCTCGAGCGGGCCTGGTACCCCGACGCCGACGAGCTGGCCGACCTCGGGACGTCGTGGACGAAACGGCTCGGCTCGTCGCGCACCGATTTGGCCGTGCTTGCGCTGCGCGGCACCGTCGGGAGCTAGTCCGGGTACTGCCGGCAGTACTCGTAGAGCGCCATCGAGGTCGCCGTAGCCACGTTGTAGCTGAACGGCAGGCCCCACACCGGGATCTCGACGCAGTCGTCCATGAGCGCGAGCTCGTCCTCGGTCAGCCCGGCCCGCTCGTTGCCGATCACCAGCGCCGTCCGCCGCGCGAAGGCGTAGGTGTGCAGATCGGCGGAGTTCGTCGTCTGCTCCAGCCCGACGAGCCGGTACCCCTCGGCTCGCAGGGCGCGCAGCACCGGCGGCAGCGAGTTGCGCACCTCGAGCAGCACGCTCTCGGCGCCGTCGCGGGCCACCGTGCGGTCGAGGCGGGCGTTGCCGCACACGATCATCCGCTCGACGGCGCAGCAGCCGGCCGTGCGCGCGATCGTCGACAGGTTGACGTTGCTGCGCATCGGCGCGCACGCCACGACCAGCTCGCGCGGCGCCGCGAGCGCGCGTGGCGGACGGTGCCGCACCTGCTCGAACACGCGGCTCACCGTAGCCAAGGACCGTGGCCCAGGACTCAGCGCGCCGGGTCGTCCAGCCGCCCCCACGCCGCCCGCGCGTCCGGACCCCACCGCGCGTGCAACGCGGCGAAGCGCTGCGCCGCGGTGACCCCGCTCCACGGCGTCGGCAGCAACTCGCCCGGCAGCAGCGGGTCGATCCACGGAAAGCGGCGCCACGCGTGCACGACCTCGACCGTGGCGACCAGCGGGTCCTCGGCGTCGTCGACCGCGAAGCGCGCGAGGAACGCCTCGTACGACGCCTCGATGGCGGGCAGGTCCCACGCCTGCCGCACCAGCTCGGCGAGATCACCGCCACCGCGGTGCTCGGCGACGAACACCTGCGCCTCGGCGAGCACTCCGGCGGCGTCCAGGGCGTGTTCGACCTCGGCCCGGCGGTCGGCGTGCGTGCTCACCCAGACTCCCGGGGCGGGCGTGCCGAGGCCGGCCCAGGTCAGCCGGGTGCGCAGCAGGTGCCGGGTCGGCCGCTCGGTCTCGGGAGCGCGGGCGAGCACGAGCAACCAGCGCCCGTCCCACTGGTCGGCTGCCCCGGTGAAGCCGTAGATCCGCTCGGTGCCCTCGACGAGCAGGGCGTGTGCCGCGGGGGTGAGGCTCCAGCACGTCCGCCGCCCGAACCGCTCGGATCGCAGCCATCCGTCGGACGCGGTGCGCATCAGGGCCTGCCGGGTGGCCTTCTCCTCGACACCGAGGCGGCCGAGGACGTCGATGAACGACGCCGTCCAGGCCGTGCCGCCGGCGGGGAGCACGAACTCGCCGAGCGCGGTGAACAGCAGCCCGCGCGCGCTGGCCGAGCCGGCAGCGTGCCGCCGGGACAGCGTCGGCGCGGGCCCCTGTCCGGTTCCCGCCGTGCTCATCGGGCCATGCTACGAACCCCGGACGGTCTACGCGGCCATGTCGGCCCGGATACGTCGATGTGTCAGGTTTCCGGAGCGGGGCTTCCTAGACTGGGCCGGTGCTCGACGGACTACCCCTGATCGACGTACACCTGCATCCCGCCCACCGGCGCGGCCTCAAGCTGCCCTGGGACACGTGGGTCCAGGACTTCGACGCACCGGCGCTGCACGAGCTGTACCGTCCGGATGGCAGCGTCGATCCGACTCGTTTCGACGCGCTGCTCGCCTCCGAAGGGGTGGATGTGGCGGTCGTGCTGGCCGAGTACAGCCCGCGCGTCACGGGCACCCAGTCGGTCGAGGAGATGGCCGCGCTCGCCGGCCCGCGCGTGCGGTTCGCCGCCAACGTCAACCCGCATCTGCACCATCCGGTCGACGAGGAGCTCGCGCGCCAGCTCGACCTCGGCGCCGTCGCGCTCAAGGTGCACCCGGTGCACGGCGGGTTCGGCGTCAACCATCGCGCGCTGTACCCGGCGTACGCGATGTGCCAGGAGCGCGGGATCCCGCTCGTCGTGCACTGCGGCACCTCGACCTTCCCCGGAGCGCTCAACCAGTACGGCGACCCGATCCTGCTCGACGACGTCCTGCGAGACTTCCGGCGCCTCGAGGTCGTGCTGGCCCACGGCGGGCGCGGCTGGTGGTACGACGCCGCGGCCTTCCTGGCTCTGTCGAACCCGCGCGTGTGGATCGAGCTGTCCGGACTTCCGCCGTCGCGGTTGCAGACGTACTACGCCCGCCACAACTGGGGCCGTCTCGTCCGCCGCATGATCTTCGGGACGGACTGGCCCGGCATCCCGGGCATCGCCCGCAACGCGCGGGCCGTCGCCGCCCTCTGCCCGGATGACGAGACCCGGGCGCTGGTGCTGGCCGGGAACGCCCAGCGCGTCTACCGCCTCGATCCGCTGGAATCAGCCGCGTGAGCGATCCCGACCTCGTCCTGAAGTCGGCGGCCGGACGCGGCGTGCTCGCCGCGACGATCCTCGGCAGCGGCATGGCCATGCTCGACGGCACCGTCGTCAACGTCGCGCTGCCGCGCATCGGGCGTGACCTCGGCGCCGGCCTCACCGCCCTGCAGTGGACCGTCAACGCCTACACGCTCACCCTCGCCGGACTGCTGCTGCTCGGCGGCTCGCTCGGCGACCGGCTGGGCCGGCGACGGATGTTCGTCCTCGGCGTCGTGTGGTTCACCGTCGCCTCGGTCCTGTGCGCGTTCGCGCCGACGGCGGGGGTGCTCATCGGTTCGCGTGCCCTGCAGGGCATCGGCGGCGCGCTGCTCACGCCCGGCTCGCTGGCGATCCTCGAGGCGGTGTTCCGGCCGGAGGACCGGGCCGCTGCGGTGGGCTCGTGGTCCGGGCTCGGCGGCATCGCCACGGCGATCGGTCCCGTGGTCGGCGGCGTGCTCGTCGGGGTGGCGCCGTGGGGTTGGCGGTTGGTCTTCCTCATCAACCTCCCGATCGCGGCCGCCGCCGTCGTGCTCGCCGGACGGTTCGTGCCCGAGACGCGCGACGACGAGGCGTCCGGTCGGCTGGACGTCCCCGGCGCGGTCCTGGCCGCCGTCGGGCTCGCCCTGACGGTGTACGCACTCACCGAGGGCCCGCAGCGGCACTGGCCGGTGGCGTTGATCGGCTGTCTGGTGGCCGGCATCGCCGTGCTCGCGGCGTTCCTCGTCGTCGAGGCGCGCAGCCGCAACCCGATGATGCCGCTGGCGCTGTTCCGATCCCGGCAGTTCACCGCGGCGAACCTCGTGACGTTCGTCGTCTACGCGGCGTTGAGCGGCACGCTGTTCCTGATCCCGGTGCAGCTGCAGCGGGTGTCGGGGTTCACTCCGGTCGCTGCCGGCAGCGCCCTGCTGCCCGTGACGTTGGTGATGCTGCTGATGTCGGCGCGCATGGGCCGCGTGGCCACCCGCATCGGACCTCGCGTGCCCATGACCATCGGTCCTGTCATCGCCGGGGGAGGGCTGGCGTTGCTCACCCGCGTCGGTGCCCACGCGTCGTACGTCGCCGACGTGCTACCCGCTGTCGTGATCTTCGCGCTCGGCCTGTCGTGCACGGTCGCCCCGCTCACCGCTACGGCGCTGGCTTCTGCGCCGCGTCACCAGGTCGGCGTCGCGTCGGCGGTGAACAACGACGTCGCGCGGGCGGCGGGGTTGCTCGCGGTCGCGGTGCTGCCCGGCCTGGCCGGGATCACGCCGACCGCTTACGTCCACCCGCCGCAGCTGTCGACGGGTTTCCACCACGCCGTGCTGATCTCGGCCGGCCTCCTGGTGGTCGGTGGCGTCATTGCCTTCCTGCTGATTGCCGGGCGCGACCGCTCCCCGGTGACCACGGCGGCGGACGTGGGCGGGGAGCCCGCGTCCGAACCCGCCCGCGGCGTGGCCGAGCCCGGGCACGCGGTCGACGCCGCCGACCCGACGATGGGTACCCGGTACTGCCCGATCACCACGCCCAACCCGCGCGGCTGAGGGCTCGGACGGGTCCAGACCCGACGCTTACACAGGTCGAATCGTCCTTGCACAGCCGACTCCTACAACTCAGGTGTCGCCACCGTGGCGACGCTCGAGAGGAGTCAACCCATGACCACCAGACGTACCCGCGTCGCCACCGCTGCTGCCGCCGCCGTGGCCACCGCGGCCGGGATCGGCCTGCTCGCGCCGGCCGCCGGGGCGGCCGCTGCCCCGTCCGCCGCCGCTCGCGCCTGTGACCGCGCGCCATGGCAGGCCGCGGTGCAGGGCGCGCCGTCCGGCTTCGGCGCCGGTTCGCCCAGCGGTGACTACCTGTGGCACGACACGTCGGGCTTCCACCTGCGTGTCACCCACGGCACCAACCACGACCTGCGTGTCTACAGCGGGGTCGTCACCGCGAGCGCTCCGATGCGCATCGACCCGGTCAAGCTGGAGAAGGGTGACACGCTCAAGCTCTCCGCGAGCCACCGCTCGTTCGTGTTCGTGTTCGCCAACCACGGTTACATCGACGGCGTGAACTTCCACACCGACTGCGCGTCGACGCTGCGGGTGTCGTCGCTGCACGTGGGCAACTCCAACCTGCCGGCGTCGCGCGTCGACCTCGGGCACCGGCGTCAGCACCCGTCGGCCGTGCCGTTCACCCTGCACCGCGCCAGCACCGCCTGAACCGTCCGGATCATCAACTGATCCATCCGGTACAGCGCTGTACCGGATGGATCAGTTGACGGGCGCGAACTGTTGCTTGCTCAGGGTGAACCCGGTGTTCGTCGCAAGATCGAGGCAGGTCACGCCGACCGACCTGCTCACGCAGCCGAACTCGCCGGCCGAGATCGAGCCGCCGTAGTCCAGGACCGTGCTGCTCGGCGAGAACGGGCCCGCGAGGCATCCGGTGTAGGTGGCGTTGCCGTATCCGTTGATGCTCAGGACGGCGCCGTTGTCGCAGTCCGGCCCGGGCTGCGGGAAGTCGTAGGTGCCGATCGTGCACCGCAAGCCCACGGTGCCCTGGGTGGACACGAGGCACTCGATGTTCTGACTGGGGCTGCTGAACCCCACGTCCCCGTCGCCGATTCCGTACGAACTCGGGTCGACGGGCGTGCCGGACGAGTAGGCGCTGCGCAGACCAGAGGTCGTCCGCGGGACGGAGTCCTGCGCGGCCGACGACGCGTGCGGTGCCACCAGGGTGGAACCGGCGCCCGCGATCGCGCCGCTGCGGGCGGCCGACGCCCCGCTACCGGGGTCCACCGCGTCCGAACGATGCGTCGCGGACGGCGACGCGGTGCTGCCGGCGGCGTTGTGTCCGGGGCTTCCCGAGCCCGGCTTGACGAGCAGGGCCACCGCGGCGGCGGCGATGGCCAGGACGAGCGCCCCGGCCGCGAGCAGCAGGGGCGGAGAAAGCCGTCGGCGGTGCGGCGGGGCGGCGGGAAATGCACCCCCGTACGTCGGCCCGGTCGCGGCAGCGGCGTCGACGGGCCCGGCGGTGTCCCAACCCTGGTCGCGCTCGCCGGGCACGTAGGTCTGATCGCCGGGGGAGTACGGCTGTCCGCCGGGTACGTAGGTCTGATCCGCGGGGGCGTAGGTCTGGTCCGCAGGGACGTAGGTCTCGGCCCCGGACCAGGCCTCGGGCGCCGGCTCGACCGGTCCCGGCGCGGCCGGTGTGCCGCAGTGCCCGCAGTACAGGGCGTGCGGCGTGAGCGCAGAGCCGCAGCTGCTGCAGTACGCGTTCGCCATGTCGCCCCGACCTCGCTTGGATGGCGGCCGTGGGCGGTGGCTGCACCGGGGCCGGGATTCGTTCATACAGGCGCGGTGTCGAACCAGCAAGATCGCCGCCGGTTTCCGGTGGCGGACCGCTCCGCCCCACCGACGGCCCGTCCCCAGCCAGCGTGGCCCCGCAACGGCGGCGTGCGTGGCGTGTCGCGCCGCCCCGCGGCCACGGCGACCAGCGTGGCCCGGTAGCGGCGCGACACGCCGCGGCGCGCGCCGCACCGAGGCCAAGACCAGCGCTTGACTTTCCTCAATGGAAAGTCCATCGTTACTTTCCACTAAGGAAAGGACAAACGATGAACCCCGTTTCGCCGGGCGATGCCGCCGATGCCCTCGCCGTTGCCGACCACGGCCGCCGGCAGGTGCTGGACCGGATCGCGGTACCCGCCTGGTACTGGTGGTCGGTCGCGCTCGGCTGGATCGTCCTCGGAGTGATCACAGACCTGAAGCACCCGATCGTGACGGCTGTGGCGACCTTCGTGTTCGGTGCCGTGCACGCATCGGTCGCCCCGCGGGCCGTCGACGGGCGGCGCGGGCACCGGGACCTGAGCATCCGGCGCGATCTGGTGGGCCGCCGGCTCACCGCCGTGGTCCTCGGCGGGATCGTCGCGCTCGCTGTCGTGACCATCGTCGCGGCCGTGCTGCTCTCGGGCGACGGGGCGCGGCACCCGGTCACCGAGGCCGCCGTGCTCACAGCGGTCCTCGTGCTGCTCGGAGGTCCCGCCGTGGTGGCGCGCGAGCGTCGGCGGATGGCCGTATCGGGCCCGGTGTCGTGACCGGCCAGTTCGACGAGCTGATCCATCCGCGTCCGCGGTTGACCATCGTCGCCCTGCTGGCCGCGACGGACTGGGCCGAGTTCTCCTTCGTCCGGGACGAGCTCGAGCTGTCGGACTCCGCGCTGTCCAAGCAGCTGTCGACGCTCGAGCAGGCGGGCTACGTCCGGACGAGCCGGCCCGGCACCGGACGCCCGCGCCGGGTCCGCGTCGAACTCACCGAGGCGGGTCGGCGGGCGTTCGAGGAGCACATGGCGGCGTTGCGCGAGCTGGCCGCGGGCATGCCGGCGGCGGCCACGGCGGACACCACGGCGGCCGCTACGGACGCGGTGGCCCCGTAGCGGCGCAACACGCCGTGGTGCGCGCCGCTGCGAGGCCAAGAGCGGGGTCAGGCTGGGACGGACAGGGACAGCGCGAAGTCGCCCGCGTCGTCGGTCCACCACCGGGACAGCTGCAGGCCGGCGGCGGCGAGCTCGGCCTCGACCCGATCGCGCCGGAACTTCGAGGAGATCTCGGTCCGCATCTGCTCCCCGCGCGCGAACCGGACGTCGAGCCCGAGCCGGCCGACGTGCACGAGCTGGTCGCGCAGCGAGCGCAACCGCATCTCGATCCACTCGTGCTCGGCGTCCCACACCGCCACGTGCTCGAACGCGTCGAGGTCGAAGTCGCCCTGCAGGTCGCGGTTGACGACGTTCAGGACGTTCTTGTCGAACGCGGCGGTGACCCCGGCGGCGTCGTCGTACGCGGCGATCAACCGCTCGACCGGCTTCACCAGATCGGTCCCGAGCAGGAACGCGTCGCCCGGCCGCAGGGTCGATCGGACGTCGGCGAGGAACCCGGCCCGCTGCGCCGGGTCGAGGTTGCCGATGGTCGAACCGAGGAAGGCGAGCAGCCGGTGCGGCCGCCGCGGCAGCTCGCCGAGGTGGCGCTCGAAGTCGCCGACGATCGGCTCCACCGCAATGCCCGGGAACTCGGCGGCGACGGCCGAGCTCGCGTCCTTGAGCACGGCAGGGTCGACGTCGAACGGCACGAACGAGGTCAGCGTGCCGCCGGCTCGCAGCGCCTGCAGCAGCAACCGCGTCTTCTCCGACGTGCCGCTGCCGAGCTCGACCAGCGACTCCGCCCGCGTCAGCTCCGCGATCTCGCCGGCCCGCGCCTCGAGGATCGCCCGCTCGGTACGTGTCGGGTAGTACTCCGGCAGCCGGGTGATCTGGTCGAACAGCTCGCTGCCGTGGGCGTCGTAGAAGTACTTCGGCGGCAGGGTCTTGGGGGTGGACGTCAGCCCGGCCCGTACGTCCGCCGCCATCTGCTCGGCCAGCGCGCCGGGGTCGAGGTGGATCTCCATCATTGCTCCAGGTCTGTCACGGTGACGCCGTCGCGGGTCACCTCGATGACGTGGTGGTCCGGGACGTCGACCCAGCGCGGGTCGTCGTCCCAGGGCTCGCTGGCGACCGCGACGCCGTCGGGCTCGACGAGGTAGGTGAGCTCGTCGCCCCAGGTGACGCCGAGGATCCGCTGGCCGTCGGTCAGCAGCACCGACAGGAACGCGTCGGGGTCGAGCGCTGCGACGGCGCGGATCGTGTCCACGACGTGCGCGGCACCCCGGGCGAAGACGTGCGCGGCGAGCAGGGCCGAGTCGCACGTCGACTCCGCCGACGTCGAGGCCGGGACGGCGGCGCGCGAGACCCGACCGTTGTGCGACAGCAGCCACCGCCCGTCGGTGAACGGCGCGGCCGCGCTCTCGTCCATCGGCATGCCCACCGTCGCCGAGCGCACCGCCGCGAGCACCGCGCCTGACGACAGCACCGGCGCGACGGAGGCGAACGACGCGTCACCCCACAGCGGCCGCGCCGAACGCCAACGCCGCACGGTGCCGGACGGGTCGACGAAGCCGACCCCCCACCCGTCGGCGTTGACCACGCCGCGTTTCTGCCGGCGCGGGGCGTAGGACTGGTGCAGCAGCCCGCAGGGCGGGTCGAGCACCAGCGACGAGACCGACCGGGGATCGCCCAGCCACGCGAGATGACGGCACACGGTTACCCGTCCCAAGCGAGGCGGAAGCCGCTGAAGATCTGCCGGCGGATCGGCAGGTCCCAGTTGCGGAACGAGGGGCGGATGGTGTGACCGGCGACCGCCCACGACCCGCCCCGCAGCACCCGGTAAGCGGGTGGTGACTCCGGTCGGGGTCCCCGCGGATCCGCGGAGCGTTCTGTGCGGAGCGGATTCGTGGGGTGAAAGAAGGGCGCCGAGTACTGGCGGTAGAGCATCGGTTCGAAGCCCGGCCAGGCCGTGAACGGGGAGGACGTCCACTCCCAGACGTCGCCCATCAGCTGCTCGACGCCGTAGGCCGACGCGCCCGCGGGGTAGGCGCCGACCGGGGCCGGACGCAGCGCCTCGCCGCCGAGGTTGGCCAGCGCGGGCGTCGGTTCCGAGTCGCCCCACGGCCACCGCCGCCGTCGGCCGGCCGCCTGGTCCCAGACGCAGGCCTTCTCCCACTCCTGCTCGGTGGGCAGCCGTGCGCCGGCCCAGGCGGCGTAGGCCTCGGCCTCGTGGAAGCAGACGTGCTGCACCGGCTCGTCCGGCGGGATGTCCTCGACGATGCCGAAGCGGCGCCGCGACCCGTCAGCCGACCAGAACTGGGGGCGCTCCAGCCCGGCCCGCACGCGGTGTTCCCACCCGATCTGCGACCACCAGCGCGGCTCGTCGTAGCCGCGGGACTCGACGAAGCGCGCGTACTCGGCGTTGGTCACCGGCACCCGCCCGATCCGGAACGCCGGCAGGTCGACGGTGTGCGCCGGCCGCTCGTTGTCCAGCGACCACGGCTCGTCGGCGGCGTCGACGCCGAGCACGAACGGTCCCGCGGGCACCAGCACGGCGTCGTGCGGCACCGGACGTCCCGGCGGCAACGCCGGGCCGGTGCCGAGCAGCGGCGCGCCGTCGCGCAGCTGATGGGTCGCGAGCATCGTCTCGTCGTGCATCTGCTCGTGCTGTTCGACCATGACGAACGGAAAGGCCTGCTCGGCGGTGTCGACCTCGGCATGCTCGAGGGCGTCGAAGGCCCGCCCCCGCACGTCGGCGAGGTACGCGCGCGCCTCGGCCGGCCCGAGCAGCGGCAGCGCCACCCGTTCGGCCCGGGGGTGTTCGAAGGCGTCGTAGAGCTTCTCGACCTGGCAGGACAGCACGCCCTGCCGCGCGGCGTCGCCGCCGCGCAGCAGCCACAGGTCCTCCTGCTGGCCGATGTGCGCGAGGTCCCACACGAGCGGGCTCATCAGCGGGCTGTGCTGGCGGGTGAGCTCCGCGTCGTCGAAGTCGGTGAGGGCGGCGGTCCGGGCCCGGGACCGTTCGAGGCCGCGGGCCGCGGCGTCACGCATCGGCTTCCTCCAGCAGGACGGTCAGTGGATCGGTCGCCGCGATGCGGCCGCGGACCTCGTCGCCCGGCGTCCGGCCACGCTCGACGAGTTCGGCGTAGGCGGTCACGTCGGCGGTCAGCTCGGCCGGGCAACGCTCGAGCACGGCCTCCAGACAGCCGCGGGCGGCGCGGTGCAGGGCGGCATCGGCGAGCCCGTCCCGCGCCGCCTCGACCCAGTGGTCGCGCACCGGCTCGCAGAGCTCGGCCGCCCGGTCGGCGGCGCGCTCGTCGTCGGCCAGGACGGCGGTGATGGCGGCGAGCGCCGGCCACCACCGGTCGGGGACGGCGTCGAGGAAGCGCAGCTCGAGGTAGCCGCGCGGCCGGATCGGCGGGAACAGCGTCGTCAGGTGGTAGTCCAGATCGGCGGTGGTCGGCGCCCGCCCGATCGGCGACCGGCCGCCCACCCAGTCGGCGAAGCTGACCCGGCTCGTGACGGCCCGAGCGTCCCCGTCGGCGCCGCGGACCAGCATGACCGGCGCGTCCAGGGCGTACTCGGCCCAGGCGAACGCGGGATCGGTGCCGTCGACCGGGCCGGAGCGGCGGTGGTCGATGCCGTGCCACGTCTGCTGCCGCATGGATCGCCACCCCGACGCCGTGCCCCCGAGATACGGCGAGCAGGCCGACACCGCCACCAGCACCGGCCCCAGCGCGCGCAGGTGCGCGATGCGCCGCGCCCAGCCCGAGGCCGGCCCCGCGTCGAGGTTGACCTGCAGCGCGGCGGTCGAGGTCATCATGGCGCGGCCCGGATCGGCGCAGCCGAGCGCACGGAAGTGCTCCTCCATGGCGACGTAGCGGCGGTTCGGGTTGACCCGTTCGGGCCGGCGGGCAGGATCGGCACCCAGCGGCGCGGCGCCGTACCCGGCCTCGTTCAGCGCCGCGGTCAGCACGTGGCGATCCGCGGCGAGGGCGGCGACGGCAGACGCGGTGTCGGCGCCGGGAGGGGTCGAGAGCTCGAGCTGCCCGCCCGGTTCGACCGTCACCGACGAGCCAGAGGGCATCGGCGGGAGCGAGGCCACCAGCGTGGTGATCCGCTCCCACCCCGGCCGGGTCGCCGGGACGTGGCGGTCGACGAGATGGAACTCCAGCTCGAGGCCGACGAGGCCCGGGCCCGGCGCCGACTCGCGCAGCGCGCCTTCGGCGATGTGCGCACGGGCCGCGTCCAGCGGATCGCGGCTGGTCAGCAGGGCATCGTCCGCCGCGGCGTCGTGGCGCGCGGCAGCACGGAGATCTTGAGCGGTCATCCGCCCCCTCCAGGTCCGGACCGGTCGCTGTGTGCGACCGCGGGTCGGTGCGGGGGCGGTCAACTGGCGACCGTCCTCGTATTGCAGGCCCGGGACGGATCCCGGACGCCTTCCAGTGTTACTCAACTGACGGCGATCGGCCAAGCGCGATACAGCCGTTCGCCCGATCGTCACCGAGCATGCACGCACCCTCCGACAACGCACCCGCGCGCGCCGATCGCCGCCCAGCCGGTAGACAGTGGGTCATGACCGACCGCCACCCGCCCACCGCCACGTCCATCGCCGCCGACGTGCGGGCCGGCCGACTCACCGCCCGGCAGGCCGTCGAGGACGCCCTGTCGAGGATCGAGGACATCGCCCACCTCGACGCCTTCCAGGTCGTGCGGACCTTCGAGGCCCTGCGCGAGGCCGACGAGGTCGACCGGCGCCCCGATCGCGCGGAGCTGCCGCTGGCCGGGGTGCCGGTGGCGGTCAAGGACAACGTGCCGGTGGCCGGCGAGCCGATGCGCATCGGCACCAAGGCGACCGACCCGACGCCGCAGACCGTCGACCACGAGGTGGTGCGCAGGCTGCGCTCGGCCGGCGCCGTCGTCGTCGGGCTGACGACCGTGCCGGAGCTGTGCATCTTCGGCACCACCGACTCGGTCTTCGGCGTCACCCGCAACCCGTGGGACCCCGACCGCACGCCGGGCGGGTCGTCCGGCGGGTCCGCCGCCGCCGTCGCATCCGGGGCAGTGCCCATCGCGCACGGCAACGACGGCATGGGTTCGGTGCGGATCCCCGCGGCGTGCTGCGGGCTCGTCGGGGTCAAGCCGGGTGCGGGCGTCGTGCCGTCCGAGCTCGGTCACGAGTCCTGGTTCGGCATGGCCGAGAACGGCGCGCTGGCGACCACGGTCGAGGACGCGGCCCTGCTGCTCTCAGTGCTCGCGGACCGGCCGGGGCTCACGACCGGCATCGAGACCGGCGCCCTGCGGATCGCGGTGTCCACCGCGGTGCCGATGTCCGGGGTGCGGCTGACGCCGGAGTGGGCCTCGGCCGCGCGAGCGGCCAGCGGCACGCTGGCCGCCGAGGGGCACTCGGTCGTGTCTGCTGACCCGCCCTACGGGCAGTTGCTCGGCCTGTCGGAGATGGCCAGGTGGGCCGCGGGCTCGGAGCTGGACGCGCGCCTCGTCGCCGACCGGACGCTGCTGACGACGCGCACCCGCCGGCACGCCGCGCTGGGCCGGCTGCTGCTGCGGGCGGGCTTTCCCAAGGAGCGGGGCCGGCGCCGCTGGCTGACCCGCGCCGAGCGCTTCTTCGCCGACTACGACGTGCTCGTCACGCCGACCCTCGCCCGCCGCCCGGTGCGGGCGATCGCCTGGTCCGAGCGCGGCTGGCTGCCCAACCTCATCTCGAACGCCTTCTACGCCCCGTTCGCCGCCCCGTGGAACGTCGCCGGCTGGCCCGCCATGAGCGTGCCCGCCGGTCTGGACTCCGCCGGGATGCCGCTGGCGGTACAGCTCGTCGGCAAACCCGGCTCGGAGGCGCAGCTGCTCGCCGTCGCCGCCCAGCTCGAACGCTCCCGTCCGTGGATCCGCACGGCGCCGAGCGTGTCGGGCGCGGCCTGAGCCGGCGTCAGTTCGGGCGGTCGTCCACGACGTCGATGTCAATCGTCTGCACGGTGTCCTGCACGCGGGGGCGCGCCCCGTCGGCGTCGCCGCGCGCCGTCGGCGACGAGGTCTGGGACGGTGCCTGCCGCAGGGTGTGCAGCCGGACGTCGGCGAGCACCTGCTGGTCGACCAACTGCTGCTTGAGGATGCGCAGCGTCTGGTCGTAGACGATGCGGCGCGTCAACCCGGGCGCCAGCGTGCCGGCCAGGCCGACCAACCGCCCGCGGGTGCCGGCCAGCTCGATCGGGTTCAGGATCTCGATGCTGATCAAGCGGCGCGTCGAGCCCTTGGGCACGGGCGGTCGCGGGGTGCCGTCCAGCGCCGCCGCGGCTTCTCCGTCCGGCGCGGGCCAGCGTCCGGTCAGCCAGGTGGGCGGCCGGAACACCGCCCACGCGAGCGCGGCGAGGGCGAGCAGGTTCGTGATCACGAGCACGATCACCAGGGCGAGCATCGCGGGATCCCTCCGGTCCGGCGGCGTGGTTGCGAGGCTAACCGGAGCATGCGTCCAGCGATCTTCCGCCACCCGGCGCGGCAGTGTCAGTCGGGCGGCGACTGGACCTCGGTGTGCCCGGCGCGGGCGGCGATCACCCCGGCCTGGAAACGGCTCAGCGCCCCCACCTGGGCCATGTAGTCGGCGATGTGCCGCCGACAGGTGCGCACCGAGATCGACAGCCGGCGCGAGATCGCTTCGTCCTTCTCGCCGTCGGCCATCAGGCGCAGGATCGCCGCACGGGTCTGGTCCAGCTCGGTCTCGTCGTGGTCCTTGTTGATGACGTCCTCGAGCGGCGACGCCTCGGCCCACAGCTGTTCGAAGGTGGCGACGACCCAGGCGACGACGTAGCGGTCGCGGACGATGGCCAGGCCCTGCCCGCCGGAGTCGATCGACACCGGCAGCAGCGCGACCGAGCGGTCGACGACAAGGCCGCGGCCGGGAACCGACGGTGTCAGGCGGATCTTGGCCCCGTTCTGCGCCAGCTCGTTGAGGTAGGAGCGGGTGGCGCGGTCCCGCAGGGCCACGTGCTGGTAGATCGCGCGGGTCTTGATGCCGCGCCGCGAGGAGTAGACGTTGGCGACGCGGGTACGGCCGTCGATCCGGGTGGCGGCCATGCGTCCGGGCGCGATGGACAGCAGCTCGTCGCGGCAGGTGTCGGCGTAGTGCATGAGCACGTTGGCCATGCCCTTCTCGCTGACGACCTCCACGACGCCCTCGTGGTCGACCTGCGACAACGTCGAGTTCCAGGACGGCACGAGCTGGCGGATCGCGTCCCGGCGTTGCTCGAGCGCGGCGCGGCGAGCGCTGATCTCGAGGTCCTCCGCGCCGAGCACGGTGGCCTCCGCGAGCAGCGGGCTGACGGCGGTGAGCCGGTCGTCGTCCTGGACGCGCAGCAGGCCGAGCGAGGTCAGGCGCGAGACGGCCTTGTCGATCTCGTCGCTGGTCGTGCCCAAGGCCTCGGCGAAGTGGGCGACCGACGACTCCGGGGCCAGCAGGACGTGGCGGTAGAGGGTGACGTCCTGTTCGGCCAGCTCGCCGAAATCGGGCATTAAGGTCGTCCCGTCACTAGGTGCCAGGCAGCTAGCTGCCAGTTCCCTGATTTGTCACCACGCGGTATAGCAACAATCCTAGGGCCGAGAGTGGCATCCGTGTCACTTCGTGTCGCAGGTGCCGGGCTGGGCGTGTGGTCGAACCGGCACACGACACTGTCGGGAGGAAAAGCCGTGCGCACCATGATCTCCAAGCTGATCGCCGTGCTCGCTCTGGTCGTGGGCGTCGTCGTGGGTTCCGCCGGTGTCCAGGCCGACGCCCAGTCGGCCCACCACGCGGCCACCAGCGCGTCCACGATGCGGGTCGCCAGCGACTGGTGGGCATGACCGCCGCCTGAGCAGCACCGCAGGCGGCGTCGCTGAACGACGGGCCGCCCGCGCTCTGCGAGGATCGCGGCATGCAGGACGACAGCGTTCACGGCGCTCCGAGCGCCCTCGTCCACGTCCACAGCGGCAAGGTCCGTGATCTCTACCGGACCCCTGACGGCAGCCTGGTGATGGTGGCCAGCGACCGCATCTCGGCCTTCGACTTCGTCCTCGACTCCCCGATCCCGGACAAGGGCCGCATCCTCACCGCGATGTCGGTGTGGTGGTTCGAGCGGCTGGGCGACCTGGTGCCCAACCACCTCATCAGCGTCGACGACCCCGCCATCCCCGAGCGGTGGACCGGCCGGGCGATGCTCTGCCGGCCGCTGTCCATGGTGCCGGTCGAGGCGGTGGCCCGCGGGTACCTCGCCGGATCGGGCCTGCTCGACTACCGCGCCACCGGCGAGATCTGCGGCGTGCCGCTGCCCCCGGGTCTGGTCGACGGCGACCGGCTCCCGGAACCGATCTTCACCCCGGCCGCCAAGGCCGCGCTCGGCGAGCACGACGAGAACATCTCCTACGCCGCGGTCGTTGCCGGCGTCGGCGCGGACACCGCCGCCGCGCTGCGCGAGCTGACCCTGCGCATCTACGCCCGCGCCGCGGAGCTGGCGGCCGAGCGCGGCATCCTGCTCGCCGACACCAAGTTCGAGTTCGGCCGCGACGACACCGGCGCGCTCGTGCTCGGCGACGAGGTGCTCACGCCGGACTCGTCGCGGTTCTGGCCGGCCGACGAGTGGCAGCCGGGGCGCGCCCAGCCCAGCTTCGACAAGCAGTACGTCCGCAACTGGCTGCTGTCGGCGGACTCGGGGTGGGACCGAGCGGGTGGCACCCCGCCGCCACCGTTGCCCGCGGACGTCGTCGCCGCCACCCGCGAGCGCTACGTCGAGGCCTACGAGCGGCTCACCGGCCTGCGCTTCGCGGACTGGCCGGGGAGTGACGCAGATTAAGTTGATGCGTCATCTTTAGTGGGTAGAGTCGGGGTTGACGGATCAACCATCAGCCCCGAGGAGCAACCCCATGCGACTGCAGGTCGTGATCGCCAGCACCCGCCCCGGACGCATCGGCCCGGTGATCGGCGACTGGTTCGTCCAGCAGGCCAAGGCGCACGGCGGCTTCGACGTCGAGGTCACCGACCTCGCCGAACTGAACCTGCCCTTCCACGACGAGCCGGCGCACCCGATGACCGGACGCTACGAGCACGAGCACACCCGCGAGTGGAGCCGCATCGTGGACGCGGCCGACGCCTTCGTCTTCGTCATGCCCGAGTACAACCACAGCTTCTCGGCGCCGCTGAAGAACGCCCTGGACTACCTCAACCGCGAGTGGGCCTACAAGCCCGTCGCCTTCGTCAGCTACGGCGGCGTCAGCGGTGGGATGCGCGCCGTCGCCGGGATCAAGCAGGTCGTCGCGACGCTGCGCATGCTGCCGGTCGTCGACGCCGTCACGATCCCGATGGTGCGCACCATGATCGACGAACAGGGTTTCCACCCGACGCCGATCGTCACCGATTCGGCCACTGTGGTGCTCGACGAGCTGGCCAAGCTCGCGCCCGCCCTGGCCGGGGTGCGCGAGGTCGGCGCCGCGTAGGCTTCGCGGGCAGTTCCCACCTGCGAAGGAGTGATCCGTGGCCCGCGTGGTCGTCGACGTCGTGCTGAAGCCCGAGATCCTGGATCCGCAGGGCCAGGCCATCGTCGGGGCGCTCGGCCGGCTCGGCATCCGGGGAGTGTCGGACGTGCGGCAGGGCAAGCACTTCGAGCTGCAGGTCGACGACGGCGTCGACGACGCCACGCTGACCCAGCTCGCGGACACGCTGCTGGCCAACCCGGTGATCGAGACCTTCACGATCCACCGGGCCTGAGCCGGCGCGCAGGGTCAGGCCAACAGGCCGAGCGGCTTCGGGACGGTGTCCAGCACCCGCGCCGGGTCGGCGCCCAGCACGCCGTGCAGCAGCTCCCCGTACACCGACCGGAAGTCGACGGTCACCTTCAGGTTGCCGTCATCGAGGTCGGTCAGTGACGGCTGGTCGCCGTACCACCCGCCCTTGACCGGCACCCCGGCGACGAACAGCGGCCCGGCGGTGCCGTGGTCGGTGCCGTCGGAGGCGTTGGCCGCGACGCGGCGACCGAACTCGGAGTACGCCGCCAGCACGACCTTGCGGCCGTTGGTGTTCTTGGCCATGTCAGCGAGGAAACCGGACACCGCCTGGTCGAGGGTCTGCAGCAACGCCTGCTGCGTCCCCTTCTCGTCGGCGTGCGTGTCGAACCCGCCGAGGCTGACGAGATACACCCGCGTCGGCACCCCGGCCTTGACGCAGCGGCCGACGAAGTCCAGCTGCGCCGACAGGTCCTCGGCCGACTGCCCGCTCTTGCCGCCGACTGCACCCCCCGCCGGGGTGGGCGCCGACGAGCCCAGCACCGAGGCGAAGGTCTTGGCCACCGTCCGCTCGTTGCGGTAGGACGTCGCCACGCCGGCCTCGGACGCGCTGTCGCTGCCGCTGGCCCGGCCGAGGCCCGTGACGGCTGAGGCGAACGATGCCCGCAGCGCGCCGCCGCCCGGGTCGAGCGCGGCCGCGGTGCACCGGGCGCCGACGGCCGCCGGCGGCAGCACCGACCCGATGTTGAGGGCGCGGACGGGGTCGTCGCCGGTCGCGTCCAGCCAGCGCCCGATCCATCCCGTGGGCACCGGGGAGGCGGGCGAGGCGGTCTGCCAGATGTCCATCGAGCGGAAGTGGCTGAAGTCCGGGTTCGGGTAACCGACCCCGCGGGCGATCGCGAGCTGCTTGTCCTTCCACAGTGCGGCCAGCCCCTTCAGTGCCGGGTTCAGGCCCCACTCGTCGTCCAGGTGCAGCACCTCGGCGGGGTCGTAGGCAAGCTCCGAGCGCGCGTTCTGGTAGGCGCTGTGGGCGGGGCCGGCGTAGGGGACGACGGTGTTCAGCCCGTCGTTGCCGCCGTAGAGCGTGACCAGCACCAGGACGCGGGCGTCCCCTGGCAGCGGGTCGCTGACGGCCCGACCGGCGAGGACCTCCGGACGCAGGGTGACGGCACCGGCCGCGAGCGCGCCGGCGCCGGCCACGCCTGAGGCGACGAGGAATCGGCGGCGGGTGACGGTGTCCATGGGGGGCCTCTCGACGGTCAGTGGACCAGGTACTCGGGGGTGTTCAGCGCGACCGGCAGCAGCTGGTTCTGGTTCCCGACGGCGCCCTTGAGCACGGCGAGGCTGCGCGCCGACCAGCTCTCGATGCCCAGCAGGTGGGCGAGCGCCTCGAGCTTCGACGTCGTCGACCCGGGCAGCGCCGGGATGCGCGCCTGCCCCGCGAGCCGCGACGCGGTGGCGAAGCGCAGGTCCGCCGCCGCCGTGGACGCCCACACCTGCCCGGACGGCCACCCGCCGACGCTCGGCGGTTCGAGGGGCAGCTGACCGAGCGACTGCAGCGCACCGGTCAGCTGCTTCACCGTCCGGTCGTCGGTGAGCGGGACCTGCAGGACGCGGATTGCCCCGATCAGCCACTCCACGGGGCCGATCAGGTACGAGCCCTCGGCGGCCGTGAACGCCGGGTCGGTGAACAGCGTCGAGAACATCGCCTTCAGATCGCGGTGCGGGCCGTAGGCCGCTACGAGGCGGTCGACGAGGGCGGACGGGGCCGGCGTGTTCGAGCCGTACTGGCTCCACAGTCGCGTCGCGAGGTAGCGCGGGCAACCGGGGTGCGCCACGACGGCGTCGCAGAACTCGGCCGCGCCGAAGTCTGCTGTCCGCCCGAACAGCGTCTTGCTGCCGTCGTCGTGCAGCGCCGGCCGCAGCGACGTCGCGCCGGTCCGCCGGTTGATGCGCCACCCGGTCAGCGCCCTGGCACCCTGGCGGACGTCCTGCTCGGTGTAGCCGTCGCCGTGGCCCAGGGTGAAGATCTCCATGAACTCGCGGGACAGGTTCTCGTTCGGTCCCTTGACGGTGTTCTTCTCCCCGTCCAGCCAGCGGATCGTCGCCCCGTCGGTGAGCACCGAGTACGCGAGCGTCCGGAAGTCGCCGCGGCCCAGCGTCCGCAGCTTCTGGTTCTGGTCCAGCATCAGTTGGGCGGACTTCACCTTCTTCGCCGCCGTCGCGAAGTGCCCGTGCCAGGTGAAGGTCGACTTCTCGCCGAACGGCTGCTCGACCGCCACCATCCGCCGCAGCCACCAGGCGGTCAGAGCGGTGGTCTGCGTCCGCACGGTCCGGTTGCGCTGCTTGCGGGCGTCGGTGCCGGCACTCTTCGGGGCCGGCGGGACCGGCGGGAACGACGGCGCGGGCGTGCGGCGCGCGCCGGGATCGGTGGCCGGATCGCTCGCCAGCATCCGCGCGACGTAGGCGGCCGCACCCTGCTTCACCGCGGCGTCCACGTCGGTGCCGGTCGTGCCGAACCCGGTGCGCCGCAGCAACCGCGCGGCCGCCGCCCACTCGCTGGTCATGTCCTGATCGAAGCCGTCCGGTGTTCGAGGAACGTCAGGGCCAGATCCGGACCCGGTCTCGATCGCCGCCCACAGCGCGCGCTGTGCCGGCCGGCCGGGGGCGCCCACGGCCCCGGTAACCTCGTGGCGTGCAACCTAGAGGTGTGCCCGGTCGCGTCGGAGTCGTCACCTTTCCCGGCAGTCTCGACGACCGGGACGCGCAGCGCGCCGTCCGGGTCGCCGGCGGCGAGGCCGTCGCACTCTGGCACGGGGACCCGTCGCTGCACGACGTCGACGCCGTGATCCTGCCGGGCGGCTTCTCCTACGGCGACTACCTGCGCTGCGGGGCGATCGCCCGCTTCTCGCCGATCATGGAATCGGTGATCGACGCGGCGCGCGGCGGCATGCCGGTGCTGGGCATCTGCAACGGCTTCCAGGTGCTCTGCGAGGCGCACCTGCTGCCGGGGGCGCTCATCCGCAACGAGCGCCAGCGCTTCGTCTGCCGCGACCAGGTCCTGCGCATCGAGAACGCCAGCACCGCCTGGACCAGCGGGTACCACGAGGGCCAGGACGTCGTCGTGCCGATCAAGAACGCCGAGGGCGGCTACGTCGCCGATCCGCGGACCCTGAGCGAGCTCGAGGCCGAGCGGCCGCGTCGTGCTCCGCTACCTGCACGGCAATCCGAACGGCAGCCTGCGCGGCATCGCCGGCATCACCAACGAGGCCGGCAACGTCGTCGGCCTCATGCCGCACCCCGAGCACGCCGTCGACGCGCTCACCGGCCCGGGGGTCGACGGCCTCGGTTTCTTCCAGTCCCTGCTCGGGGTTCCGGCGTGACTCTCGTCAGCCCCGACTCCGTCTCCGCCGCCGCCGACAGCCCCGACCGGCCGCAGCCGTACAAGGAACTCGGCCTGCGCGAGGACGAGTACCAGCAGATCCGCGAGATCCTCGGCCGCCGTCCGACCAGCTCCGAACTCGCCATCTACTCGGTGATGTGGAGCGAGCACTGCTCCTACAAGTCGTCCAAGGTGCACCTGCGCCAGTTCGGCGAGAAGGTCCCCGCCGCGGCCAAGGACATCCTGCTCGTCGGCATGGGCGAGAACGCCGGCGTGGTCGACGTCGGGGACGGCTGGGCGGTCACGTTCAAGATCGAGTCGCACAACCACCCGTCCTACGTCGAGCCCCACCAGGGCGCGGCCACCGGCGTCGGCGGCATCGTGCGCGACATCCTCACCATGGGCGCCCGGCCGATCGCGGTGCTGGACAGCCTGCGCTTCGGCCCGCTGCACGCCTCGGACACCGCGCGCGTGCTGCCGGGGGTCGTGGCCGGCGTCGGCGGGTACGGCAACTGCCTGGGCCTGCCCAACATCGGCGGCGAGGTCGTCTTCGACGACAGCTACATCGGCAACCCGCTCGTCAACGCCCTGTGCGTCGGGGTCATGCGCGCCGACGGCATCAAGCTGGCCAAGGCCGACGGCCCCGGCAACAAGGTCGTGCTGTTCGGCGCCCGCACAGGCGGCGACGGCATCGGCGGGGCGTCCGTGCTGGCCAGCGCCACCTTCGAGTCCGAGGGTGAGACCAAGCGCCCGAGCGTCCAGGTCGGCGACCCGTTCGCCGAGAAGGTGCTCATCGAGTGCTGCCTGGAGATCTTCGCCGCCGATGACGGTCGAGGGTTGGTCGTGGGCATCCAGGACCTCGGCGCCGCAGGGTTGTCCTGCGCGACGACCGAGCTCGCCGCCGCCGGCACCGGCGGCATGGACGTCGATCTCGACCTCGTCCCGCTGCGCGACCCCACGCTCACGCCCGAAGAGATCCTGATGAGCGAGTCGCAGGAACGCATGATGGCTGTCGTCGAGCCCGAGCGGATGGACGAGTTCCTCGCGGTCTGTACCAAGTGGGACGTCCTGGCCACGGTCATCGGCACCGTCAACGACAGCGGCCGCCTGCGCATGAACTGGCACGGCGAGCAGATCGTCGACCTGCCGCCGCGCACCGCCGCGCACGACGGGCCGGTGTACCAGCGCCCCGTGGAGCGCCCGCTCGACCAGGACGCAGTGCAGCAGCACGACGGTGCCGGCCTGCCTCGTCCGCGGACCGCCGACGAGCTGCGGGCCACGCTGCTGCGGCTCGCCGCGTCGCCCAACCTCGCCGACAAGTCCTGGGTCACCGACCAGTACGACCGCTACGTGCTCGGCAACACCGTCCTCGCCCAACCGGACGACGCCGGCATGGTGCGCCTGGACGAGTCGACCAACCGCGGCGTCGCGATCTCGACCGACGGCAACGGCCGCTACGCCCGCCTCGACCCTTACGCCGGCGCCCAGCTCGCGCTGGCCGAGGCCTACCGCAACGTCGCCACCACCGGTGCCCGCCCGCTCGCCGTCACCGACTGCCTCAACTTCGGTTCGCCCGAGGACCCCGCCGTCATGTGGCAGTTCGCCGAGGCGGTCCGCGGGCTGGCCGACGGCTGCCAGGAACTGGGGACGCCGGTCACCGGCGGCAACGTCAGCTTCTACAACCAGACCGGGTCGACGCCGATCCTGCCGACACCGGTCATCGGCGTGCTCGGCGTCATCGACGACGTCGCGCGCCGCACCCCGTCCGGTTTCCACAGCGACGGAGCGCTGATCTACCTGCTCGGCGACACCCACGACGAGCTGGGCGGCTCGGAGTGGTCCTACGCCGTGCACGGCTTCCTGGGCGGGCGCCCGCCGGCGGTGGACTTCGACCGCGAGAAGCTGCTCGCCGACATCCTGATCAATGCCTCGCGGGACGGGCTGATCGACTCCGCGCACGACCTCGCCGAGGGCGGCCTCGCGCAGGCCCTCGTCGAGGCCTGCCTGCGCAAGGACGTCGGCGCCCGGATCGTGCTGCCCGAGGGCACCGGGAACTCGGCCTTCATCACGTTGTTCAGCGAGTCGGCCGGCCGGGCGATCGTCAGCCTGCCGCGCAGCGAGGAGGTCCGCTTCACCGACATGTGCACCGCCCGCGGGCTGCCGGCGACGCGCATCGGTGTCGTCGACCTGCTCGAGCCCGTGCTGGACCTGCAGAACCTCTTCCGCATCCCGCTGCGTGAGCTTCGCTCGGCCTGGTCGTCGACACTCCCGAGCCGCTTCGGCCCGTGAGCGCGAGCGGTCCGGCGGCGTCGGGGCGGCTCGTTCGAGAGGTCGAGGCGTTCGCTGCGCAGGCCGCCGATCTCGCCGACTGGCTCGAGGCGCTGCCGGATGAGGCGTTCGACGCGCCGTCGGTACTCGAGGGGTGGGACGTCCGCACCCTGATCGGGCACCTGGTGCTGACGCAGCAGGGTTTCGCGCGCGTCCTGCAGAGCCGGACCACGCAGCGCGCGATCCCCGTGGCCGACTACGTCAGGGCCTACCGTCGGGAGGCCGCGTCGATCGACGATTCCGCCCGACGCACCACCCTGGCGACGCCGCTGCCGCTCGCGCTGACCCGGCTGCGTGACGGTGCTTCGCTGCGGGCCGGGGTCACCGACGTCCCCGACCGGGCAGTGCTGGACGGGCCGCGCGGCCCGATCACCGCGCTGGACTGGGCGCTCACCCGCGTCGTCGATCTTGCCGTGCACTGCGACGATCTGTCCCGGTCGCTGCCCGACCACGCCCCGCTGGCCATCCGGCGGCCGGTGCTGGCCTCGGGGGTACGCACGTTGGCCGAGATCCTCGCCGCCCAGGTGCCGGGACGCTCGGTCGAGCTCCGCGTCCCGCCGTTCGTGGCCGTGCAGGCGGTGCCGGGGCCGCGGCACACGCGCGGCACCCCGCCCAATGTGGTCGAGACCGACGGGCTCACCTGGCTGCGGCTGGCCACCGGGCGCACGAGCTTCGCCGACGCCGTGCGATCCGGTGCCGCTCGCGCCAGCGGCAACCGTGCCGACCTGTCCGGCCATCTGCCCGTCCTCAGCTGAGGGGGACGACACCCCCGCCCGGAGCGGGAGCGAGCCCATCCGGCCCGTACAGTGGTGGTGTGGCTCGAGGCGACGGCAAGCTGACCCACAATCTGCTGAACGAGGACAAGGCCCCGCAGGACGCCTGCGGGGTCTTCGGCGTCTGGGCGCCCGGAGAGCAGGTCGCGAAGCTCAGCTACTACGGGCTGTACGCGCTGCAGCACCGCGGGCAGGAGGCAGCCGGCATCGCGGTCAGCGACGGCAGCTCGCTCGTCGTCTACAAGGACCTCGGCCTGGTGTCCCAGGTGTTCGACGAGGCGACGCTCGCGACCCTGCAGGGGCACATCGCCGTCGGGCACACCCGCTACTCCACGACCGGGTCGACGACGTGGGAGAACGCGCAGCCGAGCTTCCGCACCACCCCCGCCGGCACCGGCCTCGCGCTGGGCCACAACGGCAACCTCGTCAACACCGCCGATCTTGCCGTCGAGGCGCGCGAGGCAGGCATCCGCAGCGCGATGGGCGCCACCACCGACTCGGAGCTGTTGACGGCGCTGCTCGCCGCCCGGCCCGACGTCAGCGTCGAGCAGGCCGCGATGGACGTGCTGCCCAAGCTGCGCGGCGCCTTCTCGCTGTGCTTCATGGACGAGCACACGCTCTACGCCGCCCGTGACCCGCAGGGCGTCCGTCCCCTTGTCCTGGGCCGGCTCGAGCGCGGGTGGGTCGTCACGTCCGAGACCGCGGCGCTCGACATCGTCGGCGCCAGCTTCGTCCGTGAGATCGAACCGGGTGAGCTCGTCGCGATCGACGCCGACGGCCTGCGCTCGCAGCACTTCGCGAACGCCGATCCCAAGGGCTGCATCTTCGAGTACATCTACCTCGCGCGGCCCGACACCACGATCGCCGGACGCAGCGTGCACTCCGCGCGCGTCGAGATGGGCCGCCGCCTGGCGCGCGAGCACCCGGCCGAGGCCGATCTCGTCATCCCGGTGCCCGAGTCCGGTACGCCCGCCGCGATCGGGTACGCCGAGGCGTCCGGAATCCCCTACGGCGTGGGGCTGGTGAAGAACTCCTACGTCGGGCGCACCTTCATCCAGCCGTCGCAGACCATCCGCCAGCTCGGCATCCGGCTCAAGCTGAACCCGCTGCGCGACGTCATCCGCGGCAAGCGGCTGGTCGTCGTCGACGACACGATCGTGCGCGGCAACACCCAGCGCGCGCTGATCCGCATGCTGCGCGAGGCCGGCGCGGTCGAGGTGCACGTGCGCATCTCGGCGCCGCCGGTGAAGTGGCCCTGCTTCTACGGCATCGATTTCGCCTCGCGGGCCGAGCTGGTGGCCAACGGGCTGGACGACGAGGGCATCCGCCGCTCGATCGGCGCCGATTCGCTCGGCTACGTCTCGCTCGAGAACACGATCGCGGCCACCGAGCAGCCCAAGTCACGGCTGTGCAGCGCGTGCTTCGACGGCCATTACCCGATCGCGCTGCCCGATGCGATGGGCGGCAAGCACGTGCTCGAGGGGATCGAGAAGTCGGTGCAGCGCTCGGGCCGCGAGCCCGAGCACGACTCGTCGTTCGCCGCGGTCGACGCGCTGACCCGTCCGTGAGCGACGCCCCGCAGCGGGGTGACGTCGTGACCACCCCCGCCGCCGCTACCTACGCTGCCGCCGGTGTCGACATCGAGGCCGGCGACCGCGCCGTCGAGCTGATGAAGGCAGCGGTCAAGCGCACCGACCGGCCGGAGTCGGTCGGCGGCCTCGGCGGGTTCGCCGGGTTGTTCCGGCTCGACCTCGCCAAGTACCCGCAGCCGGTGCTGGCCAGCTCCACCGACGGCGTCGGCACGAAGCTCGTGATCGCCCAGGCCCTGGACCGCCACAACACCATCGGTATCGACCTGGTCGCCATGGTCGTCGACGACCTCGTCGTCGTCGGGGCCGAGCCGCTGCTGCTCACCGACTACATCGCCACCGGTGCGGTGGTGCCGGAGAAGATCGCCACCATCGTCGGCGGCATCGCCGAGGGCTGCGTGCAGGCCGGTTGCGCTCTTGTCGGCGGCGAGACGGCCGAGCACCCCGGCGTGATGGACCCCGACGACTACGACATCTCCGGCACCGGGGTCGGCGTCGTCAACGCCGACGCCGTGCTCGGCCCCGAACGCGTGCGCGCCGGGGACGTGCTGCTCGCGATGGGCTCGTCCGGCGTCCACTCGAACGGGTACTCGCTCGTGCGGCACGTGCTGCTCGAGCGCGGCGGGCTGGCGCTCGCCGACCGCCCGCCCCAGCTCGGCGGCCGGACGTTGGGCGACGAGCTGCTGGAACCGACCCGGATCTACGCCCTCGACTGCCTGGCCCTGGCCACGGAGTGCGGAGCTCACGGCTTCGCGCACATCACCGGGGGCGGTCTGGCCGGCAACCTGGTTCGGGTCCTGCCGGACGGCCTGCGCGCGGTGGTCGACCGCGCGACCTGGGCGCCGCAGCCGATCTTCGACCTCGTCCGCAACACCGGCGACGTCGCCCGCGCCGATCTGGAACTGACCTTCAACCTCGGCGTCGGCATGGTCGCGGTCGTCGCACCCGATCGCGCCGACGAGGCCGAACAGCTCCTCGCCACTCGAGACGTGCCGGCGTGGCGCCTCGGCACGGTGCAGGAGCACGACGGTGCGGCCGACGTGCAGCTGGTCGGCGACTACGCCGGCCCCGCACGCGACTGGCGCTGACCGCCACCTGGCTGCCGCTGGCTTATGGGTGCGCGCTAATACCCACTTTGCGGCGCACAACCCGTAGTTCGCCTGACAATCACCTGATCTCGGCGATGGCACGCAGCAGACGGGTCGCGACTTGGTGTTCGCGCGCCAGGCTTGGTCCGCCGTCGCGGTGCGTGGTCGCCGGCGTTCGGGCGCGCCGATTCGCCCCGGTCTCGAACCCGGGGCCGGCCTCAGGAGAACCGGTCAGCGATCGGTACCGGTCCAGTCCTCGTACTCGTCGTCGTAGGACTCGTCGCCGACCCCCGCACTGTGTGCAGGGCCCCCGTGACCAGAGCCGGAGGTCCCGAGTTCGCGCTGCAAGGCATCGAAGTCGGTACTGCGAGAGCTGTACTTGAGCTCCCGGGCCACTTTTTGTTGCTTAGCCTTCGCACGGCCGCGCCCCATGGCTCGACCCCCTCGCTCGCGCGCTCGTCCAGCCGGGGCCATCGTCGTCGCAGGCGACGCCGAGACGGGGCCGGGAGATGTTGTCATGTCGTGCACTCAGCGTACCTCGCGAGGAAGTGCCACGGCACAGGGGCGTGTCGCGTCCTATAGTGACCGGAAACGTCCGGTTTGAGGCGTCGTTTTGTCCTGGGGCCACTTCCTGCATGGCACAGAGTGGACAGTTGAGCGTGCAGCTATGGGCCGTTCGCTTCACCTTATGCATACTTGGTGTGTTCACGCGGAACAGGACTCCGTGTGATGAATCCCCAGAAGGGTGGCACCACCATGACGACGGTCCGCCATCGTCCGGAGTCAGAGGCCCTGCTCACGCCGTCGGAGGTCGCGACGCTGTTCCGCGTCGACCCGAAGACCGTGACGCGCTGGGCCAAGGCCGGCAAGCTCACCTCGATCCGCACGCTCGGCGGTCACCGCCGCTACCGCGAGTCCGAGGTCCGGTCGCTTCTCGACGGCAACACCGCCGCGATCGAGGCCTGACCCTCGCTCGCAGTTCCGAACGCCGCAACGACTCCGGTGGGGTCGCTGCGGCGTTCTGTTTTCTGCCGACAGGCGGCTGAGGAACGCGTCTAGCCGGGTGTGACGCCGCCCACCTAATCTGGCGGCATGACGCCCGCGAGTCCCGCGCCTCTGTCCTATGCCTCCGGCCCCTCGACGGTGCCGTTGCTCGGCGAGACGGTCGATGCCAACCTGCGGCGCGCCGTGGCGCGGTTCCCCGATCGCGAGGCGCTGGTCGACGTCGCCGCCGGTCGCCGGTTCACCTACGCCGAGCTCGACGCCGCGGTCGAGGCGCTGGCCCGCGGCCTGCTCGGGCGTGGCGTCGCCCAGGGTGACCGCGTCGGCATCTGGGCCCCCAACTGCCACGAGTGGTTCCTGACCCAGTTCGCCACCGCCCGCATCGGCGCCATCCTGGTCAACATCAACCCCGCCTACCGCACGCACGAAGTCGCCTACGTTCTCAAGCAGGCCGGCGTCGGCACGCTGATCTCGGCCGTCGCATTCAAGACCAGCGACTACCGCGGCATGGTCGACGAGGTCCGCCCCGGCATCGAGACGCTCCGCGACGTCGTCTACATCGGCGAGGACAGCTGGGACGCGCTGCTCGCCGACGGTCGGGACGTCTCGCCCGAGCAGGTGGCCCAGCGGGGCGCCGGGCTGATGTTCGACGACCCGATCAACATCCAGTACACGTCCGGCACCACCGGCTTCCCCAAGGGCGCCACCCTCAGCCACCACAACATCCTCAACAACGGGTTCTTCGTCGGCGAGGGCATGACTTACACCGAGCAGGACCGGATCTGCGTGCCGGTGCCCTTCTATCACTGCTTCGGCATGGTCATGGGCAATCTCGCCTCGGTGTCGCACGCGGCCTGTGTCGTCATCCCGGCGCCGGGTTTCGACCCGGCCGCCACGCTGCGCGCCGTGGAGCAGGAGAGGTGCACCTCGCTCTACGGCGTGCCGACCATGTTCATCGCCGAACTGGCCCTGCCCGACTTCGCCGACTACGACCTCTCGTCGCTGCGGACCGGCTGCATGGCCGGCTCGCCCTGCCCTGTCGAGATCATGAAGCGGGTCATCTCGGAGATGAACATGGCCGAGGTGACGATCGCCTACGGCATGACCGAGACCTCGCCGGTGTCGACCCAGACGCGCAAGGACGACTCGCTCGACCGGCGCACCGCGACGGTGGGACGCGTGCACCCCCACGTCGAGGTCATGGTCGTCGACCCCGAGACCGGCCTGCCCGTGCCGTGCGGCGAGCCGGGGGAACTGTGCACCCGCGCGTACTCGGTGATGATCGGGTACTGGGACGAGCCGGGGAAGACGGCCGAGGTGCTGCGCAACGGCTGGATGCACACCGGCGACCTCGCCGTGATGGACGCCGAGGGCTATGTCAACATCGTCGGGCGGATCAAGGACCTGGTCATCCGCGGCGGGGAGAACGTCTACCCCCGCGAGGTGGAGGAATTCCTGTACACCCACCCCGACGTGATCGACGCGCAGGTGATCGGCGTGCCCGACGAGCGTTACGGCGAGGAGCTGATGGCGTGGGTGCGCCTGCGCGACGGCGCCGAGCCGCTGTCGGCCGAGGCGCTGCGCGAGTTCTGCCAGGGCCGGCTCGCGCACTACAAGATCCCGCGGTACGTCCACCTGGTGGACGAGTTCCCGATGACGGTCACGGGCAAGGTCCGCAAGGTCGAGATGCGCCAGCAGGCCATCGACATCCTGGGACTGGAGTCGGCGGCCGCCGTCCAACACGCCTGAGCCAGCTCGGAGCCGGCTGAGAACCGGCTGTCGCAATTCGGTTGACCCCGCCACGTGCGGGGTAGATGCTTGTATCGAGCATGTAATTGCGTGGTACACGCACAACAGCACACCGAAGGAGGGCGCATGACCGAGCTCGCCGATCGCACGGTCGCGACCCAGGCCTCCCCCGCGCAGCAGCATCCGGTCGACCCGGACGTCGTCGCGGTGGCCGACAACGTCGTGTCCCTGATGCGCTCGTTCGGCAAGGCACGGGCCCGGATGCTGGCCGCCGCCGACAACGACGTGGAGTGGTCGTCGCACGTGATCCTCAAATGCCTGCAGAACGAGGGGCCGCTGCGCGCCGGGGCGCTGGCCGACTGCATCCAGTCGGACCCGTCGACCGTCAGCCGGCAGGTCGCCACGCTGGTCAAGGACGGCCTGCTGGAGCGACGCGCCGATCCCGGCGACGGACGGGCCAGCCTGCTCGTGCTCACCGACGCCGCGACCGACGTGCTCGCCGCCCACGACCGCCGCCGCCAGCAGTATTTCGCCGACATGCTGACGGACTGGAGCGCCGACGACCTGCAGCGCTTCGCCGGGCTGCTCGCCCGCTTCGTCGACGCCTACGACAACGCCAACACCCACGGAATGAGCGAGCGGGCGCACCGTAGCCCCGGTCGCTCGGGAGGAACCACCTGATGGCCACGACGACCCAGGGTGCGAGCGCGCCGGCTCAGACCGGCGGCGCGCTGACGCACAAGCAGATCATGACGATCATGTCGGGCCTGCTGCTCGGCATGTTCCTCGCCGCGCTCGACCAGACGATCGTGTCCACCGCGATCCGCACCATCGGCGACGACCTCAACGGCCTGTCGGCGCAGGCGTGGGTGACGACGGCGTTTCTGATCACGTCGACGATCGCGACCCCGTTGTTCGGCAAGTTCTCCGACATCTACGGCCGCAAACCGCTGTTCATGATCGCCATCACGGTGTTCATCCTGGGTTCGGCGCTGTGCGGGATCGCGCAGTCGATGTACATGCTGGCCGCGTTCCGCGCCTTCCAGGGAATCGGCGCCGGCGGGCTGTTCCCGCTGGCGCTCGCGATCATCGGCGACATCATCCCGCCGCGTGAACGCGCCCGGTACCAGGGCTACTTCATGGCCGTCTTCGCCACCTCGTCCGTGCTCGGTCCGGTGATCGGCGGTTTCTTCGCCGGGCAGAGCAGCATCCTCGGCATCACCGGCTGGCGCTGGATCTTCTACATCAACGTGCCGATCGGCGTGCTGGCGCTCGTCGTCGTCGAGGCGGTGCTGAAGCTGGACCACACGCGTCGGCCGAGCCGGATCGACTGGGGCGGGGCGATGATGCTGGTCGTCGGCTTGGTGCCGCTGCTGATCGTCGCCGAGCAGGGCCGCACCTGGGGCTGGGGCTCGCTGGGTGCGGTGGCCTGTTACATCGTCGGCGTCGCCGGTCTGATCGGGTTCGTCCTGGTCGAGGCGCGCATGGGTGACGGCGCGCTGCTGCCGCTGCGCTTGTTCCGCAGCAGCGTGTTCTCGCTCGGGTCCGCGCAGGCCGCCATCATCGGTATGGGCATGTTCGGCGGCATCGCCTCGATCCCGCTGTACCTGCAGATCGTGAAGGGCGCGTCGCCTACCAAGTCCGGGCTGCTGATCCTGCCCCTCGTGGCGGGCATCATGGCGGCCTCGTTGTTCGCCGGCCAGCTGACCTCGCGTACCGGACGGTACAAGATCTTCCCGATTCTGGGGTCGGTCTTCATGATCGTCGGCATGCTGCTGCTGAGCCGCATCGGGGCCGACACCCCGCTGTGGCAGACCGACATCTACATGGCGGTGTTCGGTGCAGGTCTCGGCTTGAACATGCAGTCGATCGTGCTGGCCATGCAGAACTCGGTGGACCCGCGTGACATGGGAGTCGCGACCTCGTCGGTGACCTTCTTCCGGCAGGTCGGGGGTTCGCTCGGCACCGCGATCTTCCTGTCGATCCTGTTCACCCGGGCCGGCACCGAGATCAGCAGCCAGTACGCCAAGGCCAAGGGCGACCCGTCCTTCCAGGCCGCCGCGCAGGCGCACCCGAGCCAGCTGGCGAGCCTGTCCGGCGGCAGCGGGTCGCTGAACGACACCGCGTTCCTCAGCCGCCTGGACAAGACCCTGGCCCACCCCTTCCTGGTCGGCTTCTCCAACGCGATGGACACGGTGTTCCTGGTGGCGGCCTGCGTGCTGGTGCTGGCCCTGGTGCTGTCCTCGTCGATGAAGGAGGTCCCGCTGCGCACGATGTCCGGCCAGCAGGCCCGGGCCCAGGCCGCCGCTGCCGAAGCGCCGACCACCACCCTCGAGACCAGCTCGCTCGGCGGCTCCGTGGGCGGTTCGGTCGACGGGTCACCCGACGAGGGACGGGCCGGCGCCGGCGCCGGCGCGACCACTCAGTAGACGGTGTAGCCGCCGTCGATCACCAGCACCGAACCGGTGATGAAGGCAGCCGCCGACGACGCGAGGAACACGACCGACGGTGCGATCTCGTCCGGTTCGGCGTAGCGCTGCTGCGGCGCGTCCTCGATCCACATGCGCCGGAACTCGGGGTCGTCGACCGGCGCCATCTCGGTCTTGACGTAGCCGGGGGCGACGGCGTTCACGCGGATGCCGTCGCCGGCCCATTCGGCGGCCAGCGAACGGCTCAGCTGGTGCACCGCCGCCTTGGACGCGTTGTACGGCGCCTGGCACTGCGGCCGGTTGACGATAAGGGCGCTGATCGAGCCGATGTTGACGATCGAACCGCCGCCGTGGGCGCGCATGTGCCGGCCGGCGGCGAGGCTGGCTTTCCACACGGCGCGGACGTTGAGGTCGAACACCTGCGCCCACTCGTCGTCGCTCGCGTCCCACGCCGGGTTGTGCACGCAAGTGCCGGCGTTGTTGACCAGGACGTCCAGGCCGCCGAGCGCCGTCACCGTCTCGTCGACCGCGCGTTGCACGTCGTCGTCGTCGGTGAGATCGGCCGTCACCGCGACCGCGTCCACCCCTTCGGCGGCCAGCCGCTCCACGGCCTCGGCGTTGGCCGCAGGATCCCGGGCGGCGATCGCGACCTGCGCGCCGCTGCGGCCGAGGGCCTTGGCGAAGGCGTAGCCCAGGCCGCGGTTGCCGCCGGTGACCAGGGCCCGCCGCCCGTCGAGACTGAACGCGTCGAGAGCGGTCATCGTCAGAGCCGCACCACGGACTTCAGGGCTCCCGGCGTGCGGTCGGACTCGAGCGCGTCGACGGTGTGGTCGAGGTCGAAGTGCCCGGTGACGATCGACTCGAGATCGACCCGTCCGCTCGCCGCAAGGGCCTCGGCCGTCGGCCAGGTGTCGGCGTAGCGGAACACCCCGGTGACCCGCAGCTCCCGGTTCTGGATGACCGGGATCGGCAGCGGGACCTCGTCGGCGCCCATCCCGACCAGCACGACGGTGCCGAAGCCGCGCACGGCGGTGATGCCGTCACGGATCGCCGGCGTCGCGCCGCTGCAGTCGATGAACGCGTCGACACCGAGATCGGCCACCGACTCCGTGGTGGGATCGAGCACCGCGGTGGCACCGAGGCCGAGGGCCGCCGTGCGCCGGCCCTCGGCGACGTCGGTGACGATGACCTCGGACGCGCCGAAGGACCGGGCGGCCTGCGCGGCGACGACGCCGATGGGCCCGGCGCCGGCGATCAGGACCCGCGAGCCGGGGACGATCTCGGCCTTGCGAGCCGCCCAGATGCCGACCGAGAGCGGCTCGAACAGTGCGGCCACGTCGTCGGTGATCGAGTCGCGGACGTGGTGCGCGAACAGCGACTGGATGGTGACGTACTGGCACAGCGCGCCGTCGATCGGCGGGGTCGCGTAGAACTCCATGAACGGGCACAGGTTGTAGTGCCCGGACAGGCACTGGTGGCAGCGGCGGCAGGGCCGCTGCGGCTCGATCGCCACCCGCTCGCCGATCCGGGAGCGGTCGACGCCGGATCCGACGTCGACGATGCGGCCGGAGACCTCGTGCCCGAGCACGAGCGGCGCGGTGACCACGAACGAGCCGATGCGGCCCTCGCGGTAGTAGTGGGTGTCCGAGCCGCAGACCCCGACCGAGGCCACCTCGACCAGCACCTCGTCCGCAGCGGGCTCGGGCACGGCCCGCTCCTGCACTTCGATGTGCCCGGGCTCGAGCAGAACGGCGGCGCGCATGGTGTCGGGTACTTCGGACGAGCGGGTCATGACTGCTCCTGTGCGTGTCTCGGAGGTGCACCTCGGTGGTGATCTCCCTCCAGCCTGGCCCCCCGGCCCCGCCGGTGCCAGGACGCCCCCCCGGGAGCCTGTCCGATCCTCGGTTCGGACACGGTGTGACACCTACCGGGCGTCGCCGCGCGCCCGCCGCCCCGGCCCCCTACGCTGTGCCGATGAGCGACGCTTGCAGCGAGGCCACGCGATGAGTAGTGAGAACCGCGACTTGGTGAAGAAGTTGAGTGGCTATCCGACCTTCCGGGACTGCAGCAAGGGCGACATCGAGGCTCTGGTCGAGGCGGGCGGTCCGTTCAGCCTGCCGGCCGGCTGGCCGATGGTGCAGGAGGGCATCCCGGCGGACGCCTGCTACGTCCTCACCGAGGGCGAGGCCCGGGTGTTCCACCGCCGCGAGGAGATCGCCTCCATCAGCACCGGCGACCTGGTCGGCGAGATGGCGCTCTACGACGGGGGCCAGCGCAGCGCCACGGTCACCTCGTCCTCGCATGTCGCGGGGTTGCGCGTCGAGAACGACGCCCTGCAGAAGGTGTTCGACCAGCACCCGAAGGTCGCCGAAGCGTTTCGAGCGGTGTACGCCGCGCACAGCGGTTCCTGACCGGAGTCTCGACGGCGTGACGAGCGTGACGCGCGGGACGGGCAGCGCGGGTCAGCCGGCGACGGCCGACAGCCGGCCCTGATTTCGCCGCAACCAGTCGTCGGCACGCGCGTAACGCTCGGCCTGCATCGCCCAGAGCCGCCCGAAGGCGGGGTGGCCGCGGCGGCTCGCGTCCTCGATGATGCCCGCGATCCAGTCGTTGGCCTCGACGCTGGCCTCGACCACGTCGCGTCGCATCCGCGCGCTCGCGCCGTAGCTGTCGAGCAGCGTGCGGAACCGCTCCCACACCCGGCCCTGGCGGACGTCCTCGATGTCGTCGGCACTGCGCAGCGGGGCCCAGAAGCAGGCGGTGACGGCGAGTTCCCAGGCCGGTGTGGCGGGGGCGGCGAGGTCGAAGTCGATCAGGGCGACTGCTCGCCCGTCGCGGAAGATGACGTTGGCGGGATTGACGTCGTTGTGGGTGACGAGCGGGCCGCGCCACCGGGCCGGCACGGGGCGCTGCCACCGGTGGCCTTCGGGGTCGAAGGCGCGCGCGTGCCGGTGGTACTCGCGCAGCAGGGCGCCGACGCTGGTCAGGGCGGTGTCGGTGAGCGCCCAGTCGGCGAGCGGCTCGGTGGCGGCGTTGCCCTCGATGTAGCTCAACACCTCGATGCGCCCGCCATCGTCGGTGGCGAGCACGTGCGGCGCGCCGGTGAACCCGCGCCGGCTCAGGTGGCCGAGCAGGGCGTGAACGCTGGGGGAATGCGGCCCGCCGGGACGATGGACGGTGTCGCCGACCCGCACGATCCGTCCGTGGTTGGCGGTGCCGCCCGGCAGCGGGCCGTCGTCAGTCCGCGAGTGCATCGATCACCCGCGCGGGACCGGTGCCTCCGACAGCGGTCTCGGCGGCCTCCTCGAGCAGGGCCCGGGCGAGCCCGGTGTGCGTGATCAGGCCGTCGACGAGGCCGCCGCGCAGCGCGGCCAGCACGGCGCCGGCCTTGTCCGCGCCGTACGCGGCCGAGATGACGGTGTCGATGCCGTGCAGCTGCTCGGCCGTGACGCCGATGATCCGCTTGGTGAGCGGGGTCGTCACCGGCCGGCCGAGATGGTCGATGAAGGCGCCGGAGATCTCGCCGACGGTGCCGAGCGCCGCAGCCCGGCGCCGGTCCTCGACGCCGACGTTGTCGTACACGGTCGACAGGCCCGGCCCCCACGCGCCGATGCCGACGACGGCGACGGTCACCCGACTCGCGAGTTCCATCGCGTGCGAGACGTCGGGCTGGCGCCGCACCACGCGGGCCGATGCGGCGTCAGGGGCGACGAGCGGGGCGTAGAACACGTGCGGGCTGCCACCGCCGACCTGCGCGACCCGGCGGACGAGGTTGATGATGTCGCTGCCGTCGGGATCGGGCAGCGCGCCGGTGAGTTGCACGACGGGGCAGGCAGCGATCTTGCCCAGGCCGACGGCGATGCCCTCGAGCGAGCGGGCCCACGCCACGCCGAGCACCCCGTCGGTGGTGACGACGTCGCGGAGCACGTCGCCGACCGCACTGCCGAGCATGCGCCGCAACGCCGCGACGTCGTCGTCGGCGACGTCGAGAACGATCGCGTGGTCGAGGTCGAAGGTCCGGATGAGCTGCTCGGACAGGTCCGTGTCGACGCGCTCGGGCGCCCGGATCTCGATGCGGACCATGCCGTCGCGCCGCGCGGTCTCGAGCAGCCGGGCGACCCGGAACCGGCTGATGCCGAGCTCGTCGGCGATCTCGGTCTTCGAGCGGTCCTCGATGTAGTACCGGCGCGCGACCCTGGCCATCAGGATCATCTCGGTGGGTCGGCGCGGCACAGCGATGCTCCTTCCACCCCGCTCGTCGAGCAGCACTCGGTGCTCGTTCGAGCAGGCGGCGTCAGTCTGGCACAGCGCGCACGCGGGGGCGAGGCTCCACCGCGTCCGACCAGGCGAGAAGCATCGGGTAGCGCAGGCCACGCACTATCGCTCGTTTGAGCGCTGCTGGTCTCAGTATGACAACTCTGCTTGACACGATGTCCGGTCTCGGCCAGTTTCAAGCCGAACGCCGACGCACCAACGAGCCAACGGTTGCTCATCTGAGCGCCGTACCTGCGTCCGCGCCAGCGGTACCCGTTCGACCCGCCCCTGGGGCATCCGACGAGAGGGAGACCAGACCGTGCACCACACCAATCGGATTCGGGCGTTCGCGATCGGCGCGACCGCTCTGGCCCTCGTCGCGGGTGCGACGTCGGCGTGCAGCGCCGGAGGGGGTAGTTCGAGCAGCAAGTCGATCAACGTCCTCATGGTGAACAACCCGCCGATGCTCGAGCTGCAGAAGCTCACCGCGGCCAACTTCACCAAGCAGACCGGCATCAAGGTGAACTTCGTCGTCAAGGTCGAGCAGGACATGCGCGACACGGCGAGCACGGAGTTCGCCAACCAGTCCGGCCAGTACGACGTCGCGACGCTGTCGAACTTCGAGACCCCGTACTACGCGAAGGCCGGCTGGATCTCGAGCATGAAGTCGATCGCCGACGACCCGAAGTTCGACCAGGCCGACATCCTGCCGTCGATGACGCAGGCGCTGTCCTACAACGGCACGGTGTACGGCGAGCCGTTCTACGGCGAGTCCTCGTTCCTCATGTACCGCAAGGACGTCTTCGCGAAGCTCGGCATCACGGTCCCAACCGATCCCACGTGGCAGCAGGTCGCCGGATGGGCGGCGAAGGCCGACGGCGCGCAGTCGGGCATGAAGGGCATCTGCCTGCGCGGGCTGGCCGGCTGGGGTGACAACCTCGCTCCGCTGACCACGGTCGTCAACACCTTCGGCGGCACGTGGTTCGACGACAGTTGGAAGGCGCAGGTCAATACTGGCGGGTTCAAGACGGCGGCGAACTTCTACGTCAACCTCGTCAAGCAGCACGGTGAGCCGGGCGCGGCGACCTTCAGCTTCCCGCAGTGCCTCAACGCTCTGCAGCAGGGCAAGGTCGCGATGTGGTACGACTCCACGGCCGCCGCGGGCTCGCTCGAGGCATCGGACTCGCCGGTGAAGGGCAAGATCGGCTACGTCTCGGCGCCGCACTACCTGACGCCGCAGTCCGGCTGGCTCTACACCTGGTCCTGGGTGGTCGAGAAGGCGTCCAAGCACCAGAGCAACGCGATGAAGTTCGTCAGCTGGGCCTCGAGCAAGGCGTACGAGAACCTGGTCGCGAACGACACCAAGAACCCGAGCACGGGCGGTCCGACCAACATCCCGGCCGGCAAGCGCGCCTCGACGTACTCGAACCCGACCTACCTCAAGGTCGCGGCGAGTTTCGCGAAGCCGACGCTGAACTCGATCAAGAACGCGCCGTCGTCCATGCCGGGAACGCAGAAGCGCCCCTACTCCGGCATCCAGTTCGTCGGCATCCCGTCCTTCACCGACTTCGGCACGAACTGCGCCAAGGCCATCAGCTCGGCCATCGCGGGCTCGCAGAGCACCGACAGTGCGCTGAACTCGTGTCAGAGCCTGGCCCAGGCCGCCGGGAGCAAACAGAAGTCGAAGTAGGCGCAGGTAGCAGGGCCACGGCGCGGTAACCGCGCCGTCGAAGACCGGGCCGGGTGCCGGTCGCGCGATCCCCTCTCGCGGCCGGCCCCCGGTGCCGACATCGGCTTCAGGACAGCCCGCCCGTCCGGGCGGAACCAGGTGACGGAGGCGCAGTCGATGAACGACGCCGACACGACGACCAGGAGGCGGCCATGACCGCAGCGGTCGAGGAACAGGTTCTGACGAGCGACGCGACCAACGAGCGGGCCCGCAACCTGCGCGGCAGCAAGTGGGGACGGCAGTCCTGGATCCGGCGGGCGCCGTTGTTGCCGGCGCTGGTCTTCATGATCATCGTGACGCAGCTGCCGTTCGTGGCGACGCTGATCATGTCGTTCCTGAACTGGAGCGCGCAGCCCGACGCCCCCGGCAAGTCCTGGGCCGGCTTCGCCAACTTCAAGACCGTCTTCACCACCGACGCCTATCGCAGCGCGGTGTTCACCTCGATCCAGATGACCGTCACGGTTGTGCTCGTCAGCGCGCTGCTCGGCCTCGGCATCGCGCTGCTGTTGGACCACAAGTTCTTCGGACGACCGATCGTCCGCACGCTGATGATCGCGCCGTTCCTCGTCGTCCCGATCGCGGCGGCCATCTTCTGGAGCAACGGCGTGCTGCAGCCCGGGTTCGGCCTCGTCGACGGTCTGCTCGGCGAACTCGGGGTCAAGAACGCGCAGAACATCACGTTCCTCACCGACCAGCCCAAGCTGTCGATCGAGATCGAGCTGATCTGGCAGTGGACGCCGTTCATGATGTTGATCCTGCTGGCCGGGCTGCAGTCCCGTGACCCGGAGATCATGGAAGCGGCCAGCATGGACGGCGCCAACGCGTGGCAGATGTTCCGCAACATGACGCTGCCGCACCTACGCCGTTACCTCGAGCTGAGCGTGGCGCTCGGGACGATCTTCATCGTCCAGAACTTCGACGCCGTCCAGGGCATGACCCTCGGGCAGAACTCGACCAACGTCCCCTACGAGGTCTACCAGGTCTTCTACCAGGCCAAGGACTACGGCGTCGCGTCCGCGCTCGGGGTGGTCGTGGTGATCGGGTCGATCATCGTCGCCACCTTCGGGTTGCGGGTCGTGTCGGGACTGCTCTCCGAGGAGGCGAATCGATGACAGCGACGATGCCCGTTGAGCGGGCGCAGACGACGGTCGAGCCGTCGGGCGGCCCGCGGCGACGGCACCTGACGACGATCTGGGTCGGCCTCGGCGCGTGGCTGATCGGCCTCATCTTCGTCGTCCCGATCCTGTACATGATCCTGACGTCGCTGCACGAGCCGGCCAAGGCGCAGACCTACCCGCCGAGCTGGACGGCACCTCTGACGACGGCCAACTACAAGGACCTGTTCCAGGACCCGAACAACATCACGCCGTCGCTGCTGAACTCGTTGCAGACCAGCATCGTCTCGACGATCCTCGTGCTGCTGCTGTCGATCCCGGCGGCGTACGCGCTCTCCATCAGGCCGGTGCGCAAGTGGAGCGACGTGATGTTCTTCTTCCTGTCCACCAAGATGCTGCCGCCGGTGGCCGGCATCCTGCCGATCTACCTGTTCACGACCAAGATCATCAACCTGCCGGACAACGTCGTCATCCTGATCATCCTGTACACCTCGATGAACCTGCCGATCGCGGTGTGGATGATGCGCTCGTTCCTGTCCGAGGTGCCGCCGGCGATCATCGAGGCGGCCCAGATCGACGGCGCCAGCACGATCATGATCCTGCGGCGCATCATCGCGCCGATCGCGCTTCCGGGAATCGCGGCGACGTCGCTGATCTGCTTCATCTTCTCCTGGAACGAGCAGCTGTTCGCCAAGGTGCTGACGAGCGTCAACGCGCAGACGGCGCCTGTCTTCGTCAGCACGCTGATCCAGACGGAACACTCCTACCTCGCTCAGCTGTGCGCGGGCGCTGTCGTCATCTCCCTGCCGGTCCTGCTCGCCGGGTTCGCCGCGCAGGACAAGTTGGTGCAGGGATTGTCGTTGGGGGCGGTGAAGTGACGCGCCGATCCGGGCACGCCCGGGACGAGGATGTCGAACACGCTGGAACGAGCGGAGCGAGGGTGACCCGATGAGAGCGGCAGTCGTCAAGTCGGTGGGCGAGGTCAGCGTGGAGACCGTCGACGACCCCACGCCGGGTCACGGCGAGGTCGTAGTCCAGGTCGCGGCCTGCGGCCTGTGCGGGACGGACCTGCACATCCTGCAGGGTGAGTTCGCGCCGACCCTGCCGGTGATCCCGGGGCACGAGTTCGCAGGCACCGTGGTCGCCGTGGGCCCGGGCGCGCTCGACGTGCAGGAGGGCGATCGCGTCGCCGTCGACCCGTCGCTGTACTGCCACGAGTGCCACTACTGCCGGCGCGGTCACAACAACCTCTGCCTGCGGTGGGGTGCCATCGGGGTGACGGTCGCGGGTGGTGCCGCCGAGTACGTGGCCGTGCCCGCGGCGAACTGCGTCAAGCTGCCCGACCACGTCCGTACCGAGGACGCCACGCTCGTCGAACCGCTGTCCTGCGCGGTGCGCGGCTACGACGTGCTCTCCAGCCAGCTCGGGGCGCACGTGCTCATCTACGGCGCGGGCACCATGGGGCTGATGATGCTGCGCCTCGCGCAGCGCGTCGGCGCGGTGAGCGTCGACGTCGTCGATCTCAACGCCGACCGGCTGAAAGTGGCCCGCGACCTCGGCGTCACCAACGCCGCCGAGACCCCGGAAGGCCTCGAACCGCAGTTCGGCTGGGACCTCGTCGTCGACGCCACCGGCAACGCCAAGGCCATCCAGGACGGTCTGGAACGCGTCGCTCCCGGCGGGACGTTCCTGCAGTTCGGCGTCGCCGACTACGCCGCCCGCGCGACGATCGACCCGTACCGGATCTACAACAAGGAGATCACGATCACCGGGTCGATGGCCGTGCTGCACAGCTACGAGCGCGCGGCCGAGCTGTTCGCGACGGGCGTGCTGGACCCGGACGTCTTCATCACCGACCGTGTTCCCCTCGACGACTACGCCGGCGCGATCGAGGCGTTCAAGTCCGGCGCCGGGCTGAAGACGCAGGTCCTACCCTCGTCTACATGAGTCTGGTCGCAGGCGTGGACTCGTCCACGCAGTCCTGCAAGGTCCACGTGGTCGACGCCGACACCGGCGAACTGGTTCGCTCCGGTTCCGCG
This sequence comes from uncultured Actinomycetota bacterium, assembly GCA_963787985.1. Classification (GTDB taxonomy): domain Bacteria; phylum Actinomycetota; class Actinomycetes; order Mycobacteriales; family Jatrophihabitantaceae; genus Jatrophihabitans. The sequence goes on from CAWBEL010000001.1 coordinate 1,355,986, forward strand.
CCGCATCCGCCCGGCACGGCGGTGGACCCGAACGCGTGGTGGGCTGCCCTGCAGCAGGCGATCACGGCGGCCGGCGGCCTGGACGACGTGGCAGGGGTCGCGGTCGGTGGGCAGCAGCACGGCATGGTCTGCCTGGACGACGACGGAGCCGTCGTCCGGGACGCCCTGCTCTGGAACGACCTGCGCTCGGCCGACGCCGCCGCCGAGCTGACGTCCGAGCTCGACGGCGGTCGCAAGGCATGGGCCGACGCAGTCGGCTCCGTCCTCGTCCCGTCGCTGACCGTGACGAAACTGCGCTGGCTGGCCACCGCCGAACCCGACAACGCGGCCCGCACGTCGGCGGTCTGCCTGCCGCACGACTGGCTCACCTGGCGCCTCGGCGGCCGCGGGGAGCTCGTCACCGACCGCAGTGAGGCCAGCGGCACCGGTTACTGGTCGCCGGGCACCGGTGACTACCGCGACGACCTGCTCGAACTCGCGCTCGGCTCCCGGCCGCGCACACCGCGGGTGCTCGGCCCGTCCGACTCCGCGGGCACGCTCGAGGGCGGCAGCGCCGTGCTCGGGCCGGGCGCGGGTGACAACGCTGCCTCGGCGCTGGGCATGCAGCTGCAACCCGGAGACGTGCTCGTCTCGCTCGGTACGTCCGGCGTCGTGTGCGGCGTGAGCCGGGCGCCGACGGCGGACGAGAGCGGCTACGTCGCGGGCTTCGCCGACGCGACCGGGCTGTTCCTGCCGCTCGTGTGCACGCTCAACGCGACCCGGGTCTTCGACTCCGCGGCCCGGATGCTCGGTGTCGACCACGCGCGGCTGTCGCAACTGGCGCTGTCGGCCGAGCCCGGAGCCGGCGGGGTCGTGCTCGTCCCCTATTGGGAGGGCGAGCGGACGCCGGACCGGCCGAACGCCACGGGTGCGCTGCACGGTTTGCGGCTGGGCAACTCGACGCCGGAGTGCATCGCGCGCGCCGCGATCGAGGGCGTGCTCTGCGGCCTGGCCGACGGGCTGGACGCACTGCGGGCGCAGGACGTGCCGGTCGAGCGGATCGTGCTCGTCGGTGGCGGCGCCCGCTCCGAGGCGGTGCGACGCATCGCGCCGACGGTCCTCGGGCTGCCCGTGCGGGTGCCGAACGAGGTCGAGTCGGTGGCCCGCGGCGCTGCCCGCCAGGCGGCGTGGGTCGTGGCCGGCGCCGACGCCCCGCCGGACTGGCCGGTGGACATGAGCGGTGAGTTCGAGGGCGTCGTGACCGGCGGCCTGCGGGACCGCTACGCGGCCGCTCGCGAGATGACCCTCGACAACCGCCTCTGAGTCACGGGCCGGACGCACTGGAGCCGCCATGGCGCGAGTGGACGTCACCGGGTACGCGGCCGCGCGGACCGCGCTCACGCACCCCGACCTGTCGCGCGCCGGCGCGATCGGCGACCCGCCGGAACCCCTCGCCCTGCATGTGCTCAATCTCGAAGGGGCGGACCACCGCCGGGTACGTACCGCAGTTGCCGCGGCCGTGGAACGCCGCACGCCAGACGTTCTGCCGCTCGTCGCGCCGACGGCCGGGCGTTTGCTGACGGGGCTCGACGGCGAGGTGGACCTGGCCGGGGCCTTTGTGCGGCCGCACGTGCTCCTCGTGCTGGACGCCCTGCTCGGTCTCGCCGACGACGAACGCGAGCTCGGCGGGTGGCACGACTGTGCCCTTGCCCTCGAGGCGATGCCGGACCTCGTCCCGCACCCGGAGATCGAGCGGCGGGTGCGGGACCTCGTCGCTCGCCGGCGGGGCTCGGGACGCGGGGACGTGGTGTCGCTGCTGGCGGACGGCAGCGAGCTGGCGGCGGGCGAGCTCGTGGCCACGGTCTTCTTCCTGCTGTCCGCGGGCTACGTCAACACCGTGAACGTGCTGGGCCTGTCGTTGCTCGCCCTCGCTCGCGAGCCGGACCAGTACGCGTGGCTCCGCGAGCACCCTGACGCCGTGTCGACCGCGAGCGAGGAGCTGCTGCGGATCGCCGAGCCGCGGGGCCGGGCGTCGCTGCGCATCGCGACGCGGGACCTCGATCTCGGCGGCGTCCCGGTCGCCGCCGGTGCCACGGTGTGGGTGCACCGCGGCCGGGCGGACCACGACCCCGCGCGCTTCCCCGATCCGGATCGACTCGACCTGCGGCGCGGTGCCGGGTCGCTGGCCTTCGGCGCGGGAGCGCACTACTGCCTCGGCGCCTCGTTGGTCCGCACGATCCTCGATCTCACGTTGCTCGCGGTCGTCGAGCGGGTCGCCGAACTACGCCCGACGCGGCGCACCCCGCCCAACTGGGACTTTCCCGACGAACTTCCGCTCATGGTGGTGCCGACCTCTTACTGATCGCGGACATGACGCGTCCAGGAGCTGTTGCGGCTGCGAGCGCCGACTTACGCTTCGGTTGCCGATCGGGCGTCACGGGGAATCCCGGTCCCGCGCTCAGCACGTCCCCATGTTCGTGATCGGAGCGAGACATGACCGAAGCCAACCGCCGGGACGCGATCGTCCGCATGGCCACCGACCCGCAGTTCGCCGAGCGCGTCCACACGGATCCGGCCTCCGTGGCCGCCGAGTACGGACTGACTCCGGGTGACCTGACGATGCTCACCGCCCTGCGCGACGGCGCAGACCAGCCTGGCGCCGCGGTCCTGGACGACAGGCTGTCGAAGTCCTCGCTGTTCTTCGGGGGCGCGGCCGGCCTCGTCGCGCACAACGCTGCCCACGCCGGGTTGCAGTGCAACGGGCACGCCGGGTTGCAGTGCAACGGGCACGCCGGGGTGCTGTTGTGCAACGGGCACGCCGGGGTGCTGAAGTGCAACGGTCATGCCGGCCTGCTCAAATGCGACGGCTTCGCGCCGGAGCTGCCCGAACCCGAGCTTCCCTGACGCCAGCTCCGGCGGGGCACCGGGTGCGCGCCGCGGTCGCGGGGGTGATCCGTGGCGCTGTGCCGGGTGTGCCGGGTGCATCTGCGTCGTGACTTCCCGTACTGCCTGCACTGTGGCACGGCGCGCTCCGATGCCCAGCTGCAGCAGTTCGCCCCGCCTCAGCTGACACCGCTGACCGGCGCGGTCCGGCCCATCCCGCTGGCCCGCCCCGTGACCACGATCGGGCGACACCGCGACAACGACGTGGTCGTCGACCACCACACCGTCTCGCGCTGGCACGCGCGCATCGTCCGCACGCCGGCGGCCTACGTGGTGGAGAACCTCGGGTCGCGTAACGGCATCCGCATCGCCGGGCGCGAACCGGTGCACGAACACGCCGAGCTCCACGACGGCGCCGTCGTCGCCTTCGGCGAGGTTCCCTACCGCTTCGATCACCCGCGTACGGCTGACATCGGCAGCCGTACCGTCCACGGCGCCCGGCAGACCGTGCTGCAGCAGCCGAGGAGCGCCGACGCAGCGGACACGCCGGTCGCGGCCGAGGCGTCCGAGCCGCTGTCGACCCGCCCACGCAAGCGCTCGGGCTGGGCGCTGAAGCAGGTCCCGTCCGGGGGATGGGTGCTGTCCTCGCGGACCGGCCGGTACCTGGAACTCGACGAGCGCGACGTGTTCCTGTTCGACGCGATCGACGGTGAGGCGACCGTCCGCGACCTGCTCTTCGCCTACGCCGAGCGTTTCGGTGAGCTCGCGCTGCCGCGCATCGAGGCGACGCTCCAGCTGTTCGCGCGTTCCGGGCTCGTCGGGGGCGTGACCGGCGAGCCGGTGCAGCGCCACGGACTGCGTCGGGCCGGGCACGCCGTCTACCGCTCGCTGATGGGGCTGCAGCTGTCTGTTTCGGGGCTGGACCGGTTCATCGGCCGGTTCTACGAGAAGGTCGGCTGGCGGGCCTTCACGCGCACGGGTGTCGTCCTGGTCTGGCTCGTCATCGGACTCGGCGGCTACGCCTTCGTCGACGCGTTCGGCCGCGAGCGACTCCTGGACGCCGGCGGCGCCGGGCTGTGGTGGCCGTTCGTGGTCGCCGGCTGCTACCTGTCGGCCTTGCTGATCCACGAGACCTGTCATGCCCTCGCGGTGAAGTCGTACGGGCGCCGCGTTCGTCGGGGCGGCTTCCTGCTGATGATGGGGCTGCCGTTCGCCTTCGTCGACACCAGCGACATGTGGTTCGGGTCGAGGTGGTCGCGCGTCGTGGTCGCGATGGCCGGACCGATCTCGACCGCGACGCTGGCCGGGCTGGCCGCCGTCGGCGCGGACTGGCTGCCGGGGACGGTGGCCCCTGCGCTGTGCTTCCAGCTGGCCTACGGGCTCTACCTGAACACCGCCTACAACTTCAATCCGATCATGCCGCTCGACGGGTACCAGGCGCTGACCGATGCGTTCCGCGTCCCGAGGTTGCGGCAGGAGGCCGCGGCCTACTTCGCGCGGGGGATGTGGCGTGACCTGCGGGCGGGCCGGCGTCCCCGACTGCGGGAGTTCGGGCTTGCGCTGTACGGGTTCGCGGTCGTCGTCGGCACTGCACTGCTGGTCGCCCTGGCGGTGACGGCCTGGCGGACGCGGCTGGGCCCTCTCGTGCACCGCTACGTGCCGTCGCCGTGGGACGTCGTCCTGGTGGTCGGCGTCGTCGGACTCGTGACGTTCCCGATCTGGGTGCGGCTCGTGTCGCGGGCTCGGCGGTGGGTCAGGGGCTCCCGGCCGTCGCGCCGTGGGCGCTGACCATCATGGCGTCCCGGCAGAGATGGAGGTGGCCAGGGGCGGGGTCGAACCGCCGACCTACCGCTTTTCAGGCGGTCGCTCGTACCAACTGAGCTACCTGGCCGTGCCCGCGCGGACAGCCACGCGAGAACCCCGGGAAGTCTAGCCGACGGTCCCGAGCGCCTCGTCGTAGCGCGTCCAGACCAGCTGCACCAGTGCCGGGTGCACGCCGATGGGGGCGGTGACCACCGCTTCGCCGCCGGCCGCCGCCTCGCGCAGGGTCGTGGCGAACCGGCCCTCGGCGACGAAGTAGCTCACCGCCGTCACCGGCCCCCCGTTGTCGGCGATCGCGGACGCCAGGTCGTCGGCCATGGTGCGCAGCTCGACCGAACGTCCCAGGCGGGCCCCGAGCTGGGCGCACACCTCGAGCAGCTCGGCGCGCGCCTCCGGCCGCGAGGACCCCGATCCCACGAGGACGGTCGTGGCCGCCGGGTCGGCCCCGGCCTCGCGCAGCCGGTCGATCAGCGCATCCACGAGCAGCGGGTGGGGACCGAGGTGGCGGGCGACCGCGACGACGTCGGTCCGGCCGGACACGGCGTCCGGGATGTCGGACCGGACGTGGTAGCCGGTGCTCAGCAGCAGCGGCACCACGACGGTCGGGACGCCCGGCGCCGCGTCGAGCGCGTCGGCCAGCCGAGGGTGCACGACGTCGAGGAAGCACAGATCGACCCGGACGTCGGGACGGACAGCCGCGACGGCGGCGGCGAGTTCGGCGGTGACGGCCGAACCGTCCGTTGATGCGGTGCCGTGCGCGACGGCGAGCAGACGCGCTCGCCGGTCAGACATGGCGACCCCGACGGGACTTGAACCCGCGACCTCCGCCGTGACAGGGCGGCACGCTAACCAGCTGCGCTACGGGGCCTGACGGGACCTGACGATCCCGGTCGGCAACTGCTTTGATGCGATCACCTTCGTGCCCCCAACGGGATTCGAACCCGTGCTACCGCCTTGAAAGGGCGGCGTCCTGGGCCTCTAGACGATGAGGGCGGGAACCGCCCCATGCTAGCCCCGTCAGGAACACACCCAGCATAGGGGACGCTGCCCAACGGCCGCACAACCGGGAGGTCGGTCCGCAGCCCGCGGCCCTATCGGGCGGAGTCAGACCTCGCGCGGGCGCATGCCCAACAGGCGCGGTCCGTCGGCGTCCTGGAGCACCGCGGTGATCCATCCACCGCCGCGGCCGTGCTCGAGCAGCGCCGAGGCCTCGACCGGCACTTCGACCGGACGGAAGCTGCGATGCTCCCAGTTCATCCGCGCGGCGTGCCCGGCGGCGGCCAGGGGCAGCACCGTGCCGTGCTCGACCAGCGCGTCCCGCGCGCCGACGAGACGGGAGATGGCGTCGTCCAGCGCGTCGGCCAGGCCGGGGTTGTCGTCGCACCAGGTCGTCACCAGCTCGGGCCGGGTGCGCGCGACCCGCGACCCGGACTTGTAGGACCCGGCGGCCAGGGTGAGACCCAGCGCGCCGCCCGCGAGCCCGGTCAGGGCCAGCGTCTCGGCGAGCACGTGCGGCAGGCCGATGACGCGGGCCACCGCCGCGTCCTGGTCCCGGGCGCTCGCCGGCACCGGCCGGGCGCCCAGCTCGCACACGAACGCGGCGACCCGCAGCCATGTATCGACCGCGGTGTCGGGTTCGAGCACCAGCGACCAGGGGTTGTCGCGGAACAGCAACGGGTCGGCCGCCGGCCACCCGGTGTCCTCGACGCCGGCCAGCGGATGACCCCCGACGAAACCGACGCCCGGCAGCACCTCGCGGACGGCCTCGACCACCGGCTGCTTGAGCGTGCCGACGTCGGTGAGCACGGTGTCCGGCCCGAGCGCGCCGGCCAGCGAGGCCAGCGCGCCGCGCACCTCGGGCAGCGGCATGGCGAGCACGACGAGGTCGGCCCCGCGCACCGCGGCGGTATCGCTCGGGGCGACGGCGTAACCCGCGGTGCTGGCGGCCGCGGCGGTCACGGGATCGACGTCGTACCCGACCGCCTCGACACCCGCATGCCGGACCGCTTGCAACACCGAGCCGCCGATCAGGCCGAGACCGAGGACCGCGACACGCTCGAACAGCAGCCCGCTCATCGCCCGGTGTCGCCCATGAGTCACATCCTCGTCGCTGATCGTTCGCCGCGACGACCGTAGCGGCCTGCGCAGACCGCTTCCTGCGATGGGGCGACCGTGCCAGGATCGTGTGTCGGGCCCGGAGCGGGCCCGTCGGCGTCGACGCAGTCGGCACAGCGGCGATCGAGCCCGAACGGAGGTGGAGCATGGCAGCACACGGTTTCGCCGTCGCAGCATTCCGCGACGGCCCCGAGTGGCGGATGGAACCGATGCCCCCCACGGTGCTCGAGGACCTCTCGGTGATGCTGTCGGCGTTGCGCTCGCAGCCGCCGGAGGGCGGACCGTTCGTGGTCGCCTGCGTCGAGGACGAGTTCTTCGTCATCGCCCGTCAGGAAGGCCGGCGCATCTTGCTGCTGCTGTCCGACCTCACCGCCGCCGTCGAGTTCCCGCTGGCCGAGCAGGCAATGGCTCGACTCGGTGAGGACCCCCCGGCCGACGACGAGCTCGACGAGATGTGGCCGGTCGGCGATCTCGAGTTGTTCAGCGACCTCGACCTCAGTGAGGACGAGATGGAGGACATCCTCGATGACCTCGACGCGTTGCCGGAGGAGATGCTCGACACGATCATGGATCGGTTGGAGCTGACCGACGTCTACGCACGCGCGACCGAGGCCGCCTGGGTGAGGTGACGATGTCCTACTTCGCTGCGGTGCTGAGCCGCTCCGGCGAACGCTGGAGGGGGGACGAGGTCGACCTGGACGGGTGCGAGTCGCTGACCGACCTCGCCGACCTGCTTCGCGACATCGACGGTGAGCTCCGCCTGCTGGTGCTCGAGCAGGACGACGAGTACGCCGCGCTCGTGCGGTTGGACGTGGACGAGGAGGATCCGCGCGCGTTCCTGTCCGACGGACGTGCGGCCGACCGGTACCGGCTGGCCGCTGCCGTGGCCGAGGAACTGCTCGAGGTCGGCGGCGACGAGCTCGAGGACGACGAGGACGCCCCGCTCGCCCACGACAGCGCACCGTTCGGCGACCCCGACGTGGTCAAGGACCTCGGCACGTCGGCGGCCGACCTGCTGGAGATGTGCGAGCACCCGGGCACGTTGCCGATCGACCTGGTGCTCGCGGTGTGCGAGAAGGCCGGCTGCAGCGAGCTGTTCGAAGACCTGCACGGGTGACCGCGGCCGACGCCGAGCTGATGGCGCAGGCGTTGGAGCTGGCGCGTCAGGCGGCGGTGCTCGGCGAGATCCCGGTCGGCGCGCTCGTCGTCGGCGCGGACGGCACGGTGGTGTCGCGCGCGCACAACGAACGCGAGACGGCGCACGACCCGACCGCCCACGCCGAGGTGTTGGCCCTGCGGCGAGCGGCCGCGGTGCTCGGGTCGTGGCAGCTGACCGGGACGAGCCTCGTCGTCACCCTCGAGCCCTGCACGATGTGCGCCGGCGCTGCCGTTCTGGCGCGGGTGTCGCGGGTGGTCTTCGGCGCGTGGGATCCGAAGGCGGGAGCGGTCGGTTCGCTGTGGGACGCCGTCCGGGACCGGCGGCTGAACCACCGTCCGGAGGTCGTGTCGGGTGTGCGCGAGGAAGAGTGCGGGCAGGTGCTGGCCGACTTCTTCGCGGCCCGCCGGTGAGCGCCGAAACGCCGCGACGCCTGCTGTAACCTCGTCGGCGGTGGCGTGTCCGAGCGGCCAAAGGAGCACGCCTCGAAAGCGTGTGTGGGTAAAACCACCGTGGGTTCGAATCCCACCGCCACCGCCGTAGGAGCCGAGCGGAGAGCGAGCTTGCTCGCTCTCCCGAGGCGACGCCCGGCGGTTGAGCGACCGCAGCGAGCGATCACCGGCCGACGACGATCTGCTGGTGTAGAGCCGGTCTCCGCCCTGCCTCCACCTGTGGGTTGATTCCTCGCGGCGCCGATCGGACCAGAGTTCCAGTCATGACAACCACCGACTGGATCATCGACGTCGGAACCGCGCTCGGGCTGATCGGCGGCCTGCTCACCCGGGTCTTCGCCCGCGACGGTCAGACCGTCGTCCAGGCGGGCCCCGCCGCCGCGTCGCTATGGGTGGGCAGCATGGGTGCCCGCCTCGCGTTCATCATCTGGATCACCCACAGTGCCGGTGAAGCGCACCTGGCCCACTTCAGCATCGCCCACTCGATCACCCGTTACCGTCTGAGCGCGTTCAGTTGTCGGTGTCGGCGAGCGTGCCGCGGTGGGTGAGCCACAGCAGCCAGGCGAGCGACGGCACGACCAGTAGGACGGCGAGCACGGTGACGACGCCGAGGGCGTCCATCGTTGCCGCCGGCGCCGCGGCGGTGTGCAGGTCCGTATGGGTGCCGAGCAGGTAGGGGTACTGGGCGACGCCCCATCCGGCGAGCACGGCGGCGACCGCCAGCGCGCCGAGGGGCCGCACGACGGTGGGGCGCGCCCGCAGTGACGGCACGGCGGTGGTGAGCAGGGCTGCGGCGCCCGCGACTGCGGACAGCGCGACGAGAGGCCACGCGACGTGCAGCAGCCTGGTCCAGAGCCGGTGTGCGTCGGTGTGGAGCACGAACAGCCCGATCAGCGCACTCGCTCCGGCGGCGACGGCCGCCACCAGCGCGCGGCGGCGGGACCACCGTTCGAGATCGGCCGCTCCCTCGCGATGTGCCTCGGCGATCAGGAAGATCGCGGCGAGGTAGCCGCAGGTGAGCACGGCGAGCACGCCGCCGAGGATTCCGGTCGGGTTCAGCCAGCTGGTCACCGGGTCGCCGTGCCCGCCATTCGGCACCCGTCCGGAGGCGATGCCGCCGACGACCGCGCCGAAGCAGAACGGGGTGAGCACCGACGAGGCTGCGAACGCGATGCCGTTGAGGCGCTGCTCCGCGGTGCGCATCGACACCTTGCGGAATGCGAAGCCGGACCCGCGGAGCACGATGCCGAATGCGGCTATGCCGAGCGGGATGTACAGCGTCGTCATGATCGCGGCGAACGTCGACGGGAACCCGCTCCACAGCACGACCAGGCAGAAGATCAGCCACGTGTGGTTGGCCTCCCAGACCGGGCCGATCGCGTGGTCGATCAGGGCCCGCGGCCGCGCACCGCGACGGGCACCGCCGGCCGTCAGGTCCCACAGGCCCGTGCCGAAGTCGGCGCCGCCGAACACCCCGTAGAGCACGATGCTGGCGAACAGCACACCGGCGACGACGGTGGTCATGACGTCAGTGCCGGTTCGTCGTCCAGCGCGCCGTCCGGGCCGTAGGGGGTGTCGACCTGCTCGCCGGCGGCCCAGCGGCGTCGCAGTGCCCGCAGCGCGTACACCGCGCCGATCGTGACTGCTATGTAGATGACGAGTGCGCCGGCGAACAGCGGCCAGAGGTTGCCGGAGGTCTGCACCGCGTCACGGGTCAGCAGCAGCCCGACAACCGTCCACGGCTGACGGCCCACCTCGGTGGTGATCCACCCGCACTCGAGGGACACGACCGCGACGATGCCGCTGATCGCTGTGGCGCGCAGGAACCAGGGGTTGGGGTCCTGCGCGCGGCTTCGCCACCAGGACAACGCGAACCAGAGCGCGAGCGCGGCGAGTGCGAACGCCGTGCCGACCATGACGTCGAAGGACAGGTGCACGATCGAGACGAGCCCGTCGGGTGGCCGCACGCTTGCGGGGATCGCGTCGAGGCCCGAGACCTTCGTGTTCGGGCTGAACCCGGACAGCAGCGAGGCGCCGTCGGGGATCGGGATGCCGAGGCGCACTTTGCCGTCGACGAGGACGCCGCCGAGGGTCTCCGGCGCGTGCGTCCGGGTGTGTGGCAGCGCCTCTATCGCTGCGAACTTCGCAGGCTCGGACTGGAAGACGTAGCGGGCGATGAAGTCGCCCATCACGATCTGCAACGGGATGGCGATCGCGCCCACGGTGAGCGGGATCAGCAACCCGATGCGGTGGTAGCGGTCGCGCCGGCCGCGGAGCATGCCTGTCGCGTACACGCCGGCGACGGCGAACCCGGCGACGACGTAGGCGGCGAGCAGCATGTGGATCGCCTCGTACCAGAAAGCGCTGTTGAAGAACACCCGCCAGACGTCGACGTCGACGACCTTGCCGCCGCGCATCGTGATGCCGCTGGGTGTGTTCATCCAGCTGTTCGCGGCGACGACCGACAACGTGCCGCCGACTCCGGAGAGCACGACCGGTAGACCCGTCCAGAAGTGCACCCACGGCGGTAGCCGATTCCAGCCGTAGATGTAGATCGCGACGAAGATGGCCTCGAGGAAGAAGAAGATCCCCTCGACCGCGAACGGGATCCCGTACGCGGCGCCGTAGCGACCCATCAACCCGGGCCAGAGCAGACCCATCTCGAACGACAGCACGGTGCCGGACACCGCGCCCACCGCGAACAGCACCGCTGCGACCTTCGACCAGCGCTGTGCGAGAACGAGGGCGTCCTGATCGTCACGGCGTAGGGCCCGCCAGTTGGCGATCATCGTGATGAACGTGAACGCGACCCCGAACGGCACCAGGATGATGTGGAAGCCGAGGGTGAACGCCATCTGCTCGCGTGCCGGCAGGAGTTGGGACGGGTCCCCGGCGGCAGCCAGGACGGCCGACGGCAGGGTGACCGCGGTCATGCGCGGGTGACGGGTGCGTGCACCCGGGTGGCAGCTGCTCGTGCGCTCTGGTTCACCGGCCTCACCTCAATCGGTGATGCCATTCTTCCTCGACGTCTACCCCGATCGCTGCCCTACCCGGCCCAGCGTTCCGGACACGCCGCGCGGGAGACACCCCGCTCGAACGGCCGCGTCGTCCTGCCGTCGTTCAGGCGTTCACCAGCGTCATGGCGGAGCGGACCTGCACGACGAGGGCGGCGGGCACCTCGGCAAGGCCGTGATCGGCGCTGGCGTGCAGGGCGACCTGAGTGAGGATGTCCTCCTCGGTCCCGGTGAAGGCGCGCGTACAACCGGGGACGACGTCCCCGCAACGGAAGTTCTTCATCGTTTCTGTCCCTTCGGGTTGGCGTCGTGAGCCCTATCGGTCGGTGCGCGCCGAACTTGAGGCGCACAGCGCGAGCAGCAGGTCGTCGACGCCGATCGTGCCGAGCACCTGCCCCTGGCCGTTGGTACAGACCAGCGGGGCGTAGCGGTGCTCGACGCTGCGGGCCATCGCCCGCCGCGCGGCGTCGACGACCTGCGTGCTCGGCGAGACCAGGGTCGCGGGCGCCCAGGATGCGTCGCGCAACCGCACCTGGGAGGCCTGGCCGTTGGGGTCGAGGTGCACGTCGGCGAGCGAGCGGTCGCCGCCGGCACGGGTGGGACGGACGAGGCTCGCGACGTAGCCCTCGAGTGACGAGCGCAGCGCGGTGGTGCGGATGTGATCCACGAGTTCCGGGGGCAGCGCCTCGAGCATGGTGGCGGACGCGCGGGCCAGCGCGAAGCCCTGGCCCAGAGGCACGCCGAGGCGGATGAGCGCGTCGAGTTCGGATTCGGTCTCGATCCCCTCGGCCAGCATCCAGGTGTCCATCCGGCCCGCCAGATCGCCGAGCACCTCGACCAGCGCTGCTTTCACCGGGTCCGTGTCGACGCCGGTGACGAGCTCGCGGTCCAGCTTGACGATGTGCGGGCGCAGCTGCAGCAGCTGGCTGAGCCCGGCGTAGCCGGTTCCGGCGTCGTCCATCGCCCGCAGGGCGCCCGCATCGCAGGCCCGGGCCAGCACCGCGGCTGCGGCCGACCGGTGCAGCGCCTGCGTGTGCTCGGTCAGCTCGAGGACCACGCGCGTCAGGTCGGTGGATCCGGTCAGGACGTCCGCGACCTGCGGGTCCGTGAGCAGGTGCGGGTCCACGTTCAGCGTGAGGAACGTGTCCGGCGGCAGCGAGCGTCGGGCCGCGATGCCCATGCGGAGGACGCGGGCCTGCAGCTGTCCGTTGCAACCCCAGGTTTCGGCCGCGGCGAACCACTCGTCCGGCGGCGCCTGCCACGGACCTGTGAAGCGCGACAACATCTCGTACCCCGCGACGGCGCCGCTGGTCAGCTCCACGATCGGCTGGGCGTGCAGCACGAGCAGTTCCGGGTGCTCGACGACCTGCCGCAGGGCGTCGCCCCAGCGTTCGTCGGTCAGCGGCGGTGCACCGGCCGCGGCGGCAACATCGGTCATGCGCACCTCGGTGGTCGGATCCCGCGCAACGGGGGCAGCGGCCTGTTGCACAGTTCATCGGCCGGGAGCCGAGGAACATGAGCCTGAAGCAGACGGGTTACGGAACGGCTTCGTCGGCGTCGAAGGACACACCGCTCCGGGCGATTCGGAGTCCGGCGAGGACGCGACCCCATAGGTCGTGACGCCCTGCACCAGGGCCCACCGTCCGGGAGCGAATCTGCCACGCGAGCGTCGGCACGCGGTGGGCGGGGGCGCCGAGCCACGTCATGCGCCCGAGGTAGGCCGCGTGCCCGCGCACCACCGTCCGCGACCACGACAGGACGCCGTAGCGCGTGGGGGCGAAGTGTCCGGCGTCGAAAACGTCGACGTAGGCCGTTGCCGACTCGCATCCGTTGCAGCCGACGGGCACGCCGCGATCCGACCGGGCCCGCACGGCGAGCGAACGGTAGCCCGGTTCGGAGGTGCGCTCGTGAACCGCGTAGCCGGGCAGTGCGCGCAGGGCGATCGAGGTGAGCGAGACCTGGCGGACGGCGTGGGCGGTGGTGGGGGAAGGGACGTCGGCAGCCGCAGCGCGCCGGTGCCGGGCGCGGGACGGGTCGGCTCCGGGCTCGAGCTGGTGGCGGCCTGCGGGTGCCGGTACCCACGACGGCGTCGCGCCCGACCGTCGCGGCCAGGCCGGCCACCAGCAGGACGCACGCTGCTGCCGCGCCGACGGTCCAGCGCGTACGGCGCCCGTGGGCGCGCACCGGCGGTTCTGCCGTGTCGGGCAGCTGACGAAGTGCCGGCGGCAGCGTCGTGATGTCGCCCGCCCGCTCGTGCAACATCGTCCGCAGCGCCGCGTCGAGGTCGTCCATCACACGTCTCCCTCGGTGATCGTCGGGTCCTGACGGAGCGCGGCCAGTGCGCGCGAGGCCAGGCTGCGGACCGTTCCGCGCCGGCAACCGAGCGACGCCGCGATCTCCTCATCGGTCGCGTCGGCGTAGAAGCGCAGCACGAGCACGGTGCGCTGGCGTGGTGGCAGCCGCCGCAACGCCTGCCACAACGAGTCCTGGGCGCCGCAGCCCTCGACGTCAACGGTGGACGTGGCGTCCGGCGCGACGCAGCTCATCGGAGGCCTTCCACGATGTGAAGACGCATCCGTCGAGCCGAAGTGTTGCACCGGGATCCGGGTGCGGGACGTCTGCGACGCTCGACCGCGCGGAGGAGACTGGATTCCACGATGCGCGACAAAGTCCGCCCCACGCCCCCCTCGACGAGCGATTCGGTCGACCGACGCGCACCGAGCGCGAACCGTCGGCGCCGGTTCGTGCTCGAGAGCCTGCTCCTGCTCGCCGTCACGGTCGTCTCGATCGCGGTGTCGTTGCTCGTCGCCCCGATGCAGGAGGTGTCCGCCCTCGGTCAGACGGTGCAGGTCGGCGTCGCCGCGCCGTCACTGAGCTGGTCCGGGCCGGCCGAGCTCGACCTGTTCGGCCAGCGGATCCCGACCACCACGACCTTCGTCGGACCGGTCCGCCCGCGGTTGCAGCTCACCCACATCACGGTGTCCCGGCAGCTTGCCGACCTGGGCGGCGGATCGTCGTCCGGTGACCCGGCCCGCGGTATTGAGACGGCGCTCATCCGCGGCTTCCGCCACTACGTCTACTGGCAGGTCGCCATCGTCGCGGTCACGGCCGCCCTGCTGATGGGGGCGATCTGCGGGTGGCGGCGGCGGTCCTGGCGCGCCACCGTCGTGCTGGTCGTGCTGGGCGTCGTCGTCGCAGAGGCGGTCGACCTCGGTGCGATCATGATCACCGCCTACAGCACCCCGGCAAAGCTTCGCAGCGTCCATTCCCTCGAGCAGCTCGTCGGCGGCACCACCCCGCCGACGCCCCCTGTGACGGCGAGCTCGGCCGGCGGCAAGGGAGCGGGCATAGTCGTGCTGGGCGACTCCACCGCCGCCGGGCTGGGCAATCCGCTGGTGGCCCGCCCCAGCGCCACGGACCGCGCCTGCCGTCGAAGCGGCGATTCGTATCCGGTTGACCTCGGCATCCAGAGCGGTCAGCAGGTGACCTCGCTGGCGTGCAGCGGGGCGACCATCGCCGCCGGCGTGCTCGGTGCACAACAGGCAGGGAACACCACCGTTGCCGCCCAGTTCGACAACCCTGCGGTGGCCCAGGCAGGGACGATCGTCGTCGGGATCGGTGCCAACGACGTCGAGTGGTCGGACCTGCTCCGCATCTGCGCGGTGTCCAAGAACTGCGACAACGCCGCTGAGCAGGCCTACTTCCAGAGCCACCTCGCCACCTTGAGCTCCGACTGGCTCCGCCTGATGGACGAGCTGCACCAACTGCCCAAGCACCCGAAGGTCGTGGTCAACCTCTACTACGACCCGTTCGAGGGTGACGTGGGGTGCCTGCAGCACGTACACGTCACCGACAGCAAGCTGCGCTCGATGCTCGCCAAGCTCGCAACGTTGAACAGCGTCCTCAGCCAGGGCGCCCAGGCCGCCGGTTTCGCCACCGCGCTCCCGAACTTCGCCGGGCACGGCGTCTGCGCCGACGTGCCCTACGTGCAGGGACTGGACGCGGACGCCCCGTTCCACCCCACGGCGGCCGGCGGCCTGGCCATCGCCCTTGCCGACGCCGCCGTGGTCGCCGCGGGCTCCTGATCCCGGCCGCGGGTCAGAAGCCGGGAAACACCACGCGCAGCGTGTCGAGGCTGACGTTGCCGGTCACGCTCAACCCGGCCGGCGTGTACTCCGGGCGCAGGCGGCCGGCGATCATCCGCACCGCCGCCTCGAGCGCGCCGTCGAAGTGCGCGGTCGCGTCCTGCACCGACGCCGTCATCGTCACCGTGTTGGTGATCGAGAGCCCGTAGCCGGAACTGCCCAGATCGAGGACGACGGGGTCGGTGAGGACGTCGGGCTCGCCGATGAAGCCGAGCAGGAACCCGAGCTCGGCGGTGAACAGCTCGACGAGCACCGCGGCGGCCTCGTCGTCGAGGGTGGCGGCGGCGTCGGAAGCAACGCGCACGTCCCACCCGTGCTGGACGGCCTCGTGCAGGCGCATGCCGCCGAAGGCGGCGAGGGTGAGCGGCTGCGGGGCGAAGCCGAGGTGGACCCGCAGGCTGTCCCGCTGGTCGGCGTCGAGCGCCTCCAGGGCCTCGACGAGGGCGGCGTCGTGTTCGAGGAATCCGGCGCGCTGCTGCTCGGGCTCCATGGCGTCCCAGCGGTCCCAGACCGAGGGGTTGAAGTCCCCGGCCGGTGCCTCGCGCTGCCCGAGGGCCGCCTGCAGCCCGGCGAGCGTGATCTCGGCGCCGCTGCCGAGGTGCGACAGCACCTGGGCCAGCGTCCACTCGGTGGCGCCGGACGGGCCGGTCAGCTGCTCGGGGCTCAGGGCGCGGACGACAGCGGTCACCGCGTCGTGCTCGTCCCGCAGGGCGGTCAGGACGCGGTCGGCGTGAGAAGTCATGCGCCAACAACTACCGCACGGCGGCGGATTCTTCCGCCCTCCCCGCGAAACACGTCCGCCCCGCGGCGTGGGCCGCGGGGCAGACGAGGTGCGGGTCGGATCAGGCCGACTTGATTGCCGAGATCTCGAACTCGAGGGTGATCTTCTCGCTGACGAGGACGCCGCCGGCCTCGAGCGCGACGTTGAAGTTCACGCCGTAGTCGGACCGGTTGATCTGCGTCGTGCCTTCGAAACCGATGCGCTGGTTGCCGAACGGGTCGGTGGCCGCGCCCTGGTACTCGAGCGGGAGGGTGATCGACTTGGTGACGTCCTTGATGGTGAGGTCGCCGGTGACCTCGAACTCGTTGCCGCCGAGATGCGCGATGGCGGTCGAGACGAAGGTGATCTCCGGATAGACGGTCGCGTCGAGGAAGTCGTTGGTGCGCAGGTGCTCGTCGCGCTGGGCGTTGCGGGTGTCGATGCTGACGACCTGGGCGGCGACGCGGACCGAGGACTTGGCTGGGTCGGCGCCGTCGACGGTGATCTCGCCGGTGAAGTCGTTGAAGGCGCCGCGCACCTTCGTGACCATCGCGTGGCGGGCGACGAAGCCGAGGCGCGAGTGCGCGGTGTCCAGGGAGTAGGTGCCGGTGAGGGTGCTGAAGTCAGTGGCCACGGTGGTCATGGTCGGGTCCTCTCTGCTGCTCGAAGGAGATCGACAGGTGATCCGGATCTCCGAGGATCGGTGGTTGATCCATCAACAACCAATCTACACTGGACAGATGATGTGTCAACCATCCGGTGATGTGGGAAACTCATGAGCATGGGAGCACCGGCCGGGACTGAGACCGGCGCCGCTGTCGGGGAGTCGGTCGGCGACGCTGCCGGCGCCGCGCCGCGCTGGTTGGACGAGCGCGAGCAAGCCGTTTGGCGTTCGTTCCTCGCCATGCGCTCGCAACTGGACGTCCTGCTCGGCCGTGAGCTGCAGGAGCAGTCCGGGCTGTCGAACGCCGATTTCTCCGTGCTCGTCCAGCTCAGCGAGCACCCCGAGACGCGCATGCGCGTCCTGGAACTCGCCCGCGCCCTGCAGTGGGAGAAGAGCCGGCTCTCGCACCAGCTCACCCGCATGCAGCAGCGGGGTCTCGTCGACCGCTCGAACTGCGTCGAGGACCGCCGGGGCGCCTGGATCCTGCTCACCGCCCAGGGGCTCGCGGCCGTCGAGGCCGCTGCGCCGCGGCACGTGGAGTCCGTCCGGCGTTACCTGTTCGATGTGCTGAGCGCCGAGCAGGTCGCCGCGCTGGGCGACGTGGCCCGGGCCGTGCTGGACCGCATCGGCGAGCAGTGTGCCGGCAAGGACGTGTGCGGCGGCGACGCCGCTGACGCCGACAGCCAGGCGATCTGCGACAGCACCGGCGTCCCGGCCGCGACAGGCTGTAGCTAGTAGCATCTGCTCACCCCGGGGTCCCGGTGGTGTCGCCGCATCCCGCCCAGAGGGAAGGGCCGTCAGGGTGAGCATCCTCGAGGTCGCGCCCGTCGAGCATGTCGCGGACGCGGCGATCCTGCTCGTCGAGGACGACGCCGGGGACGCGCTGCTCGTGCAGGCCAGCCTGCAGGAGGTGGGCGTCCCTGACCGCGCCATCACCTGGGCGCGCACGTTGAGCGAGGCGCTGGCGCTGCTCGGCGCCGCCCGTCCGGGTTGCGTCCTGCTCGACCTCGGACTGCCCGACTCCGACGGCTACAGCGGCGTGCGGGACATGGTCAGCGCGGCGCCGGACACGGCGGTCATCGTGCTCACCGGCCGCCAGGAGCGCGACGGCGCCGGCGCGCTCACGGTCGGGGCGCAGGACTACCTGGTCAAGGACGCCATCACCGGCGAGCTCCTGGAACGCTCGATCCGCTACGCCATGGAGCGCAAGCGGGCCGAGGAGGCGCAGCGCCAGCTGCTCGAGGTGCAGCTCAGCGCCGCCGAGCAGGCCCGGCTCGAGCGTGGCCTGCTGCCCAGCCCCCGGCTCTCGACCGACGCCGTCGCGGTCGCCACCTACTACCGCCCCGGCCGCGACAACGCCGTGCTCGGCGGCGACTTCTACGACGTCGTCGAGATCGAGCCGGGGCACGTCCGGGCCATCATCGGCGACGTCATGGGCCACGGCCCCGACGAGGCCGCGCTCGGCGTTCACCTGCGCGTGGCCTGGCGCGCGCTGCTGTTCGCCGGCGTGCCGGACGACGAGATCCTGCCCAACCTCGCGAAGCTGCTGGACTCCGAGGACGCGGTGCACGTCCGCTACGTCACCGCCTGCGACATCACGCTGCGGGGCACGACGCTGCTCATGCGCGTCGCCGGCCATCCGGCCCCGATCATCGGACGGCAGGGACGCGCCGAGTACCCGGACGTGCGCGTCGGCCCCCCTGTCGGCGTGCGGTTCCCGGGCGGCGCGAGCTGGCCGGTGTCCGCGCGCGAATTCGAGCCCGGGTCGTCCGTCCTGCTCTACTCCGACGGCCTGCTCGAGGCCTACCAGGCGCATCCGGCCGACGAGTCGCTGGGCATCGACTCCCTCGTCGCGGCCATGGCCGAGGCCACCCGGTCGCAGGCGCCGCCCAGTTCGTGGATCGCCGGGCTGGTTGCGGGCGCGCCGCGCGAGTCGGTCGACGACACCGCAGCGGTCGTGCTGACGAGCCGGTCACGAGTGTGAGCTCGGCGGACACGGGCGAGGCGACGACCTCACCCGCGGCTCCCTGGCGCCTGCGCCGCAGGCTCGGACGGTCGTTCCTGGGCTTCCTGCTGATCTTCATCGCCGCCGCGACGGTGATGACCGGGTCGGCCGTGAAGTTCGCCGGCACGGGCAACGACGTGATCTACACCTATCAACCGGCCACGAACGCCAGCCAGCGGTTGCTGGCCGACCTCGTGAACCAGGAGACCGGCGTCCGTGGATACGTGCTCACCCACCAGGCCCAGTCGCTGCGGCCCTACACCGACTACCGCGTCGCCGAACGCAGCGACCGTGCGCAGCTCGACCGGCGCATCACCGGCGACCCGCACCTGCAGGGCCTGGCCGCGGAGTTCGCCTCCGCCTGCACCGCCTGGCAGCGCGACATCGCGGTGCCGCTGATCGACGACGTCCGGTCCGGTGCACACCCGTCGGTGTCGGCCCTGGACGCGGGCCGGCACCAGTTCGACACGTTGCGGCGACGCAGTGCGACTCTCACTGCGGCGCTCGACGCCCGTACCCGCGCCGCCCGTGCTGACCGGACCAAGGACGGCGCGTTCTTCGCCGTGTCGCTGGGATTGCTCCTGGTGATCACCCTGGTCGTCGGGGTGATCATCCTGCTGGGCCTGCGCCGCTGGGTGCTCGACCCCGTCGACCGGCTCGGGGAACAGACGCGGCACGTCGCCGGCGGCGACCTCACCCGGCGCATCGAGCCGCACGGTCCGGGCGAGCTCGTCGAACTCGGCCGTGACGTCGAGGCGATGCGCGAGCGCATCGCGAGCGAGTTGGCCCGGGCCGAGGCTCTCGTGCGCGACCTGCACCGGCAGGGCGAGGAGCTCCAGCGCTCGAACGCCGACCTCCAGCAGTTCGCCTACGTGGCCTCGCACGACCTGTCCGAGCCGCTGCGCAAGGTGGCCAACTTCTGCCAGCTGCTGGAACGGCAATACGCCGAACAGCTCGATGACCGGGCGCGCCAGTACATCGGGTACGCCGTCGACGGCGCCAAGCGCATGCAGGCGCTGATCAACGACCTGCTGGCGCTGTCCCGCGTCGGGCGCACCACCGACAACTTCCGCGAGGTCGAGCTGCAGAAGGTCTACGAGCAGGCGGTCACCACCCTGGCCGAGCGGATCCGCACCGTCGGCGCCACGGTCGAGTGCCTGACGCCACTGCCGGTGGTGGTCGGTGACCGCTCCCTGCTCGCGTCGCTGTTCGAGAATGTGATCGGCAACGCGGTGAAGTACCACCGTGAGGACGTCGTGCCGGTGGTCCAGGTGTCGGCGGAGTTCGCGGACGGTGTGTGGACGATGACTGTGCGCGACAACGGCATCGGCATCGATCCGCAGTACGCCGAACGCATCTTCGCGGTGTTCCAGCGGCTGCACCTACGTGATCAGTACGGCGGCACGGGCATCGGGCTGGCGCTGTGCCGCCGCATCGTGGAATTCCACGAAGGGCGCATCTGGCTGGATACCGTAGGATCCGTGTCAGGTGCCACATTTTGCTTCACCCTCCCTGAAGGCGGTCCCCGTGCCCCCGAAGTCAGCTCGTGAGACCGACGAGCGCACGCCGCTGAGCGTCCTGCTGGTCGAGGACGATCCCGGGGACGTGCTGATCGCGCAGGAGGCGTTGCGGGCCGGCGATCTCGAGACGCGGCTGGACATCGTGCCGGACGGTGTCGAGGCCATGGCCTACCTGCGCCGCGAGGGCGAGTACGTCTCGGCCGAGCGGCCAGATCTGATCCTGCTCGACCTGAACCTGCCCCGTAAGTCGGGCCACGAGGTCCTGGCCGAGGTCAAGGACGACCCGGACCTCCGCTCGATCCCGGTCGTCGTGCTGACCACGTCGTCCGCCGTCGAGGACGTCTCGCGCTCCTACAACAGGCACGCCAACGTCTACGTCACGAAGCCCGTCGACTTCGACCACTTCACCCGCGTCGTCAAGCAGATCGACGACTTCTTCTACAACGTCGCGGAGCTGCCGACCGGCGACGACTGAGCCCGCGTCCGACTCGCTTCGCCGGGCGCGCCGAACCCCATTACGAGTGATCGACTCGAAGCGCTTTCTGTGTCAACGCGACGGGCTCCGGGGTCGTCGTTAGAACCCCTGATCGCGGGGGAATGGTGCGTGCATGACAGCGCATGTCGGGACCATGTCGGTCGACGGAACACCCATCTCGCAGGCCGATATGGCCCGGATCCAGGCCGAGGAGGAACTGCACGCCGACCAGCAACGCCGCGCCGTGCGCGTCGTCGCTGCGGCCGCCGCCGACGTCAAGGACTGCCGCACGCTGCTGTCCATGCTCGGTCTCGGAGCCGAGGTCGTCGCGAGCGCCCGCGCCGAGATGACCGGGTCGACCCCGGCCGCCGACGGCAAGCGCTCCCGCAAGCGCCGCGCCGCCTGACCGCACCCGGTCCCGCCGGTCCGTACCGGCTTCGGCCGTGGCTCGACGCCGGCTCGAGCCGGCCGATCCCGCGTGCTGCGCCGCGCAACCTCCGCGGCGGCTCCTTCGCGCGACCTGACCTCTGGACATGCATTGCCCGAACTGTTCCGGCACGAGGCCCTGCCGTACCACGGCCAGGCCCGGTTCGTGTCGACCGCGGCGACCGCGGTCCGGGACGGGCTCGACAACGACGAACGGACGATCGTGCTCGCGCCGACGAGCAAGCTGGAAGATCTCCGGGACGCCCTCGGCGACGACAGCGACGATGTCACCCTGGTCCCCACCGACGAGCACGGGCGCAACCCGAGCCGCATCGCGACCATCCTGCACAGCTTCCACCTCGGCGGCGACGGCCGCAGCGCGCTCGGCATCAGCGACTACGAGTTGCCGCACCGCAGCCGCGCCGCGCTGGCCGAGGTCCGCTACTCCGATTGCGCCCTGAACACGTCGGCCCTGCGCGACTGGCCGCTGTCGGTCGTGTGTCTGTTCGACCTGGACGAGCTGGGCGAGCTCGACTCGCACGCGATGCGCCAGAGCCACGCCGTCATCCGGGGCGAGGACATCAACGTCGACTACGACCCCGGCCTGGTCGACGAGCTGTTCGGCCAACCGCTCGAGCCGGCTCCACCGAACGCGCCGTCGCTCGACGTCGACCGCCCGCAGCTCGGCGACATGCGGAGCTTCGTCCGCTCCATCAGCTCTGCCTTCGGCGTGGCCGCCGACCGGGTCGACGACCTCGTTCTCGCCGCCAACGAGATCGTGACCAACAGCCTGCGTCACGGTGGTGGCCGGGGGCGCATCACCATGTGGTTCGCGGAGGGCGCCGTGGTCTGCGAGGTGCGCGACGCCGGGCACATCACCGACCCTCTGGCCGGCCGCTTCGCCCCGCCGCCCGCGGCCACCAGCGGTCGCGGGTTGTGGCTGGCCAATCACCTGTGCGACCTCGTCCAGCTGCGCTCGTCCGTGACGGGCACCGTCGTGCGCATGTTCGTCGACCGCTGATCCGGCCGCCGGCGGGCATTCGATACCGTGCGCTCGATGGTCGACGCCCCACCCCGCTCGGACGTGGTCGCCGGCGGGCACCGCCTGTCCTACCTGCACGCGGGTGAGCCCGGGCAACCGGTCGTGCTGATGCTGCACGGCCTGGCCTCCGACGCCTCGACCTGGGACCGGGCGGTCGGTCTGCTCGCCGGCCACGGCTACCGCGTCCTTGCACTCGACCTCCTCGGGCACGGGTTGTCCGACAAGCCCGAGCGCTCGTACCTGCTCGAGGACTTCGCCGACTCGGTGCGCGATTTCCTCGATGCCCTCGACATCCCGTCCGCGACGCTGTGCGGGCACTCGCTGGGCGGCGCCATCGCGATGGCCTTCAGCCACCGGCATGCGGATCGCCTCGACCGCCTCGTCCTGGTCTCGGCCGGCGGGCTCGGACGCGAGGTGCACCCGCTGCTGCGCGCGGCGTCGACCCGGCTCGCGCCGGGCGTGCTGCGGGCCGCGACCGGTCGGCCGTTCCGGCGGCTGTACGCGCACCCCCGGTTCCACCGCGCGTTGCGCCTGACCCCGGACAACGTCACCAACCTGCGGCGCGCGGGCCGCGCGCTCGGAACGGCCGCCGGGCAGTCGTCGTTCTTCGCCTCGCTGCGCGGCGTGATCGAGCCCGGTGGGCAGCGCGGATCGTTCATCGACATGGGGGTGCTGTCGCCCGACACGCCGACGCTGCTGGTGTGGGAGGAGGGCGATCCGGTGATCCCCGCCGCGCACGCCCGCGCCGCCCACGACCACCTGCCGAGGAGCCGCCTGGTGCTGCTCCCGGGCACGAGCCACGAGCCGCACCGACGGCACGCGCAGCGCTTCGCCGACGAGGTGGCCGCCTTCCTGGCGTCCTGACCGACGTCTCACTCATTGGGATAGTCGTCCCTGATAGTGGGAACGCGGTTTAGGGTGGCAGGCATGGTCTCCGGACGTCGCTGGGTCGTGCTGGCCGTCGGCACGTTCGCCCAGGCCGCGACGTGCGCGTTCCTGTACGGCATCCCGATGCTCGTGCCGGCGTTGCGCACCGAGGGGTTGACGCTGTTCGGCGCGAGCCTGCTGGTGTCCGCGCCGGTGGTCGGCCTGCTGCTCACGCTCATTGCCTGGGGTGCGCTGGCCGACCGGTACGGCGAGCGCGTCGTGATCATGACCGGGGTCGGGGCGGCAGCCGTGCTGCTCGGCGTCGCGGCCTTCGTGCCGGGGACGGTGGGGCTGGGGGTGGTGCTGGCGCTGGCCGGCGCCGCCGGGGCTTCGGTGAACGCGGCGAGCGGCCGGATGGTCATGGGGTGGTTCCCGGTGCACGAGCGTGGGCTCGCGATGGGCACCCGGCAGACGGCGCAGCCGCTCGGTGTCGCGCTCGCCGCTCTCGTCCTGCCGTCGCTCGCCGGCGCGGACGGCGCGCACCGGGCGCTGCTGTTCCCGGCCGCGCTCTGCCTGGTCGCCGCCGCGCTCGTCGTGCTGCTGGTGCGCGACCCGGAGCGCCCGGCGCGCGACCCGGGGGCGGAGCCCGCCCGTTCGCCCTACCGCGGGTCGCGGACCCTGGCCCGCATCCACTGCTCGAGCGCCCTGCTCGTCGTCCCGCAGTTCGCGGTCGCCGGGTTCACGCTGGAGTTCCTCGTCTCCCAACGGCACTGGGACCCCGCGGCCGCCGGGCGGGTGGTGTTCGCCTTCCAGGCCGCGGGCGCGCTCGGCCGGATCGCGTCGGGCCTGTGGTCGGACCGGGTCGCGAGCCGGCTGCGCCCGATGCGGCAGCTCGCGGTCGCCAGCGCCACGCTGATGGGCGTCATCGCCCTCGGCGCCGCGACCGGATCGTGGATCGTCCTGCTCGGCTTCGGCTTCGGGGCCGTGGTGACGGTGGCCGACAACGGGCTCGCCTATGTGGCGGTGGCCGAGGTGGCCGGTCGCGAGTGGTCCGGGCGCGCTCTCGGCGTGCAGAACACGGTCCAGAACGTCGCCGCCGTCGCCACGCCGCCGGCGCTCGCGGCGATCGTCGGCCACGCGCACTACGCCCTGGGCTTCGCCCTGGTCGCGATCCCGCCGCTGCTCGCCGTCCCGCTGACCCCGGTGCGCAGCGAGCGTGCCAGCAGCCCCGAGACACCGCGCGAGGCCAGCCCGCAGCGCGCCTGATCAGCGCTTCCCCGAACCGGATCTCCGCTCGGCGAGCAGGGCGTAGGTTCCGCCTCGCACCGCCAACCGGCCGCCGTGGGTCTCGATCACCCTGGTCAGCGCGTGCTGCAGCGCACCCAGGGCCTCGGCCCCGAGGCTGCGGTGATCGCCGAAGGTAGCGATGAGCCCGGTCCACTCGTCCGCCGACATCGTCCGGTTCCAGCGGTAGGTGCACCGGCGCAGGGTGTGGAAAGCGGGATGCTCCTCGAGCGGGTCCAGCGCGTCGTCCGTACCGGAGACGTCGCGGCCGATGACCCGCACCCCGGGGGCGTGCTCGCGGTAGACCGCGTCGAACTCGGCCAGCACCACCGGGTCAACGGCGTGATAGTTCCAGAAGCGGGCGAACGTGCCGCCGGCGACCAGGACGTCCGCGACCTTGCTGATCCCGACGTCCGGGTGCACCCAGTGCCAGGCGTGTCCGCAGGTGATGAGGTCGAACCGACGTCCGGAGTCGTCCCAGTCCTCGAACGCGGCGATCTCGGTGGCCACCCCACGGCTCTCGGCGACAGCGGCCATCCGCGGATCGGGGTCGACGCCGAGGACCGCGGCGCCGCGACGGGCCAAGGCGGCAGCCACCTTGCCGGTTCCGCATCCCACGTCCAGGACGGTGCTCGGGTGCGGGCGCATCAACTCGTCGAGCAGCGTGTCGGGGTAGCCGCTGCGGTACCGGTCGTAGTCGCGCGCGATCGAACCGAAACCGGTTGCTCGCCGACGATCACCGCGCAGGTGTTCGAGAGGCACGTGCCCATCATCGCCACATCCGGGGCAGGCAGCACGGACGGGCCGCGCGCTGCGTCCGACGCGTGCGCCCGGCCCGTCCGGCGAAGGGCGGAGGATATGGGATTTGAACCCATGAGGGGTTGCCCCCAACCCGCGTTCCAGGCGAGCGCCATAGGCCACTAGGCGAATCCTCCGTCAGCGAGAATACGGGCCCGCTCCACGGGGCCCCAAGCGGGCCGTAGACTCGGTCGCCGACCCCCCGTGCGGCGCTCACCCCGTGAACCTCCCCAGGGCCGGAAGGCAGCAAGGATAAGCGGGCTCTGGCGGGTGCGCGGGGGGTCCTTCGCTGCCTGCCGGCCTCATCGGTACCGGGACGTCCCGGGCGTGGCAGCTGTCGGAGGCGCTCGTTAGGGTCGCAGGGTGAACGAGCGCGCGGACTCCTCGCAGCGCCCGGTGGAGGAGGGCGCATGAGCGGACCCGCGCCGACCACGACCAACCTGGCGCTGTACCGCAAGTACCGCTCCGCGACCTTCGCCGAGGTCATCGGCCAGGACCACGTGACGCAGCCGCTGCGGGCGGCGCTCGCGGCCGGCCGCATCAACCACGCCTACCTGTTCAGCGGCCCGCGTGGTTGCGGCAAGACCTCCAGTGCGCGGATCCTGGCCCGCTCGCTGAACTGCGCTCAGGGCCCGACGCCCGAGCCGTGCGGCGTGTGCGATTCCTGCCGCGAGCTGGCGCCGAACGGCCCCGGCTCCATCGACGTCATCGAGATCGACGCCGCCAGCCACAACGGCGTCGACGATGCCCGTGACCTGCGCGAGCGCGCGTTCTTCGCCCCCGTCCGGGACCGCTTCAAGGTCTACATCATCGACGAGGCGCACATGGTGACGACGGCGGCGTTCAACGCGCTGCTCAAGCTCGTCGAGGAGCCGCCGGACTTCCTCGTCTTCGTCTTCGCCACCACCGAGCCGGACAAGGTGCTCACCACCATCCGCTCGCGCACCCACCACTACCCGTTCCGGCTCATCCCGCCGCAGGTGCTGCGCAAGCACCTCGAGGGCATCGTGGCGGCTGAGGGCATCACCGTCGAGCCGGCCGTGCTGCCGCTCGTGGTGCGGGCCGGCGGTGGCTCCGCCCGCGACACCCTGTCGATCCTCGACCAGCTGCTCGCCGGGGCCGGCCCGGACGGCGTGACCTACGCCCGGGCGGTCGCGCTGCTCGGCGTCACCGACTCGGCGCTGTTGGACGACATGGTCGACTCGCTGGCCGCCTCGGACGCGGCCGGGGTCTACGGCACGGTCGACCGCATCGTCGAGGCCGGTCACGATCCACGGCGCTTCTCGGTCGACCTGCTCGACCGCTTCCGCGACCTCATCCTGCTCGACGCCGTGCCCGATGCCGCCGAGCGCGGGTTGCTCGACGCGCCGCAGGACCAGGTCGAGCACATGGCCGACCAGGCCGTGCGCCTCGGCGGCGGCACGCTCACCCGCTACGCCGAGATCGTGCACACCGCGCTGATCGAGATGCGGGGGACGACCGCGCCCCGCCTCGTCCTCGAACTGCTGTGCGCGCGGATGATGCTGCCCGATGCCACGACCGACGCTGCCGCCGTGCTGCAGCGCCTGGAGCGCCTCGAACGCCGGATGACCGCCGGCGGCGACGACCCGTCAGGGGCTGCGCCGGCGGCTGCCCGCCCGGCCGCGCGCGAGCGCCCGGCCAAGGCCTCGGCCCCAGCTGAGGCGACGCCACCTTCCACACCGGCCGCCAGACCCGCCGCCGCGCCGACCCGCGCCGCCCCGACTCCGGCCGTCGCGAGCGCCGATGCTCCCGCAGCCTCGCCGGTCGCCGATGCTCCGACCGCCAGCGTCCCGCCCGGCCCGGTGGCGGCTCCGGCGAACCCCGGCACCCTCGACGCCGCTGCCCTGCGCCGGCTCTGGCCGGAGGTGCTCGAGGTCGTCAAGCGCTCCAGCCGCCGCACCCGTGCCCTGCTGGACAGCGCGCAGGTCGTCGCTCTCGAGGGCGACGAGGTGCAGCTCGCCGCACCGGCGGCGTTGGCGAAGATGATCGCCGACGACAGCAACACCTCGGTGCTGCGGGCCGGGCTGACCTCGGTCGTGGGCGGCAGTTGGCGGGTCCGCGTCGACGCCGGTGCCACCGCGCCGCGGGAACAGCCGCCGTCCGATTCCCGTTCCGCGCCGCCACCCGCGGAACCGGACCCGCGGGACGAACCGGATTTCGAGTCGCACCCGACCGCCGGCTCGTCCGGGCGCGGCGCCGAGGGGGGCGTCGACCCCGAGGCCGAGGCCCTCCGGCTGCTGCGGACCGAGCTCGGCGCGCGGCCGCTCGACGGGGTCTGAGCCCGCGGCGGCACCCGGGCCGCCGCGCCCTTGGTTACCCTTGCCGCACGGGTCCGCCGCCGCTCCCGCCCGGGGGAACGCGGTGTCCCGCCCTGACCCGATACACGAACACAGCGAGGTAGACGTGGCCCAGCACGGCGGAGGTTTCGGCGGCGGTCAGCCGAACATGCAGCAGCTGATGAAGCAGGCGCAGAAGATGCAGCAGCAGCTCGCGGACGCCCAGGCCGAGCTGGCGATCACCGAGGTCACCGGCTCCGCCGGCGGCGGGTTGGTCACCGCAACGCTGAACGGGTCCGGCGAGCTGCTCGCGCTCACCATCGATCCCAAGGCGGTCGACCCCGAGGACGTCGAGACGTTGCAGGACCTCGTCGTCGCCGCGGTCCGCGACGCGCACCGGGCCGTCGGCGAGCTGGCCAACGAGAAGATGGGACCGGTCACGGGCGGACTCGGCGGTCTCGGCCTTCCGGGGCTGTAACCGTCGATGTACGAGGGCGCCGTCCAGGACCTGATCGACGAGCTCGGCCGGCTGCCCGGTGTCGGGCCCAAGAGCGCCCAGCGCATCGCGTTCCACCTGCTCGCGACCGAGGCCGTCGATGTCGAACGGCTCGCCTCGACGCTGCTGCGGGTCAAGAACGAGGTCAAGTTCTGTTCGATCTGCGGCAATGTGTCGCAGGCCGACATCTGCCGCATCTGCAGCGACACGCGGCGTGACGACACCGTCATCTGCGTGGTCGAGGAACCCAAGGACGTCGTCGCCGTCGAGCGCACGCGCGAGTTCCGCGGCCGCTACCACGTCCTCGGCGGCGCCATCAGTCCGATCGACGGCATCGGGCCGGACGACCTGCGCATCCGCGAACTGCTCGGCCGGCTGCGCGACGGCACGGTCACCGAGCTCATCCTCGCCACCGACCCGAATCTCGAGGGCGAGGCGACGGCCACCTATCTCGCCCGGCTGCTCGTGCCCATGGGGCTCGCGGTGACGCGGCTGGCGAGCGGCCTGCCGGTGGGCGGCGACCTCGAGTACGCCGACGAGGTGACGCTGGGGCGTGCGTTCTCCGGCCGGCGCCGCGTCGACTGACAGCGCCGTGACGCAGTCGCCGGCGAGCGGTAGCAGACCGCCCGGACCTCAGCCGCGGCGGTACCGCGGGCCGTTCTGGACCGCAGTGGTGTTGTGCGTGATCGCGCTGGCCCTCGGGCTCACCCGCGCGGTGACGGCGTACACGGCGACGGCCGGCCCGGCGGGCGCGGTCAGCGGCTACTTCGCCGCGCTGCAACGCGGGGACGCGCCGGCCGCTCTCGCCTACGGTGATGTACCGGACGGTACACGCCTGTTGTTGACGTCTCGAGCTCTGCAGCAGCAGCAGATGCTCGCGCCGCTCGGGCAGGTGCGGGTGGGGCCGGTGCAACGAACCGGCACGACCGCAGCGGTGCGCGTGCGCTACACCCTGGCCGCCGCCGGCCGCGTGTTCCCACAGGACACCTCGGTTCCGGTGCACGACACGTCCGACGGGTGGCGGTTGGACGCCGTCGCCGTGCCTGCCACCATCTCGTTGACCCAATCGGTACAACGAATGACGCTGCTCGGCGGCGCCGTGCCGACGAGGCCGTTGCTCGCCTTCCCGGGCGTCCTGCCGTTGCACTCCGACACCGCGTACCTCGCCTTCGACCCGGTCAGCACGCTCGTGGGCTTCGGCGACGACCCGACCGTCACGCCTCGAGTCATCGTCACGCCGGCCGGCCGCGCGGCCGCCGTCACCGCTACTGCCCGAGCCGTCCAACGCTGCCTCGGCGGCGTGCCGGGCAACGCGGCCGACCTGTGCCCGTTGCCGAACGAGCGCTTCGTCCCCGGCAGCGTCCGCGGCACGCTCGCGGGCGCGCTGCGCGATGTGCAGGTGACGCTGCTGCCCACCGAGCTCGGCGAGGTGTCGATCGCGGCGCATGCGCCGGTGGCCGCGAGCTACCGGCAGCTCGATTTCCGCGACCACACCTCCACCGGTCACGGGCCGCTGACCCTGCAGGTGCATGCCATCGCCATTGCCGTCGCGCCGATGACGATCGTCTGGACGCTGACATGAGCCTTCGCGTGCGCCGGGCCCTCGCCGCACGGCTCGTGGCCGCCCTGCTCGTCGCGCTGGCCGCACTGCTCGGCGAGCTCGGCGTCGCGGCCCCGGCCGCGGCGACGCCGGGCCCGCCGAACGCGCCGGAGTACTGGTTCGACAGCTGGCACATCGAGGACCTGTGGGCGCAGGGCCTGCGTGGCCAGGGCATCACCATCGCCGAGATCGACACGGGGGTGAACGCGCAACTGCCCGCGCTCGCCGGGCGCATCCGGGCCGGCACCGATCTCGGCGCCGGCGGCGACGGCCGGACCGACCGCGATCTCAACGCCTTCGGCCACGGCACGGCCATGGCGTCGATCATGGTGGCGCGGCCGGGCCTGCTCGGCATCACCGGCATCGCCCCCGACGCCCGCATCCTGCCCATCGCGGTGCCGCTGCGCGGGACCTCCGACGCCGGCAAGCCCGATCACCTGTCCGACGCGATCCGCTACGCCGCCGACCACGGGGCACGCATCATCAACATGTCGCTCGGCGGCCTGCGCGACCCGAAGAGCGACGCCTCGCCGTGCCCGGACGCCGAGCAGCAGGCCGTCTACTACGCCATGGCGAAGGGCGCCGTCGTCGTCGCCAGCGTGGGCAACACCGGCCCGAGGCGCAACGTCGTCGAAGACCCTGCGGCCTGCCTCGGCGTCGTGTCGGTCGGGGCGACGGACGCCGCCGGCGGGGTCGCGAGCTTCTCGGCCCGCGAGCCGTACCTGACCCTCGTCGCGCCCGGCGTCAGCGTCCCGTCGCTGGGCCGGTTCGCGGGCGACGCGTTCTCCGGCGACGGCACCAGCCAGGCGACGGCGATCGTGTCCGCGGCGTTGGCCGTCGCGTGGTCCGCCGACCGGTCGGTGTCCGCCACCCGCATGGTGGCGCGGATGCTCGCCACCTTGGACCTGCATCGCAGCACGCCCAGCTCGACGAACGGTTACGGCCTGCTGGACCTGTACCGCCTCGTCACGACGGCGGTGCCGGCCGACGCGCCCAATCCCGTCTACACGCTGGCCGAGCCGTTCCGGCGCCGGGACGACGCGCTGCGCTTCGTCTCGCCGACGCATCCGCCACCGGCCGCCACCGCGCCGGCCCGCGCCGACGGCACGTACGCCGTCGGCGGGCATACCCGGGTCACCGGCGACGTCGTCCGCGGTGGCGTGCTGGCGGCCGTCGGACTGCTCGGCCTGCTGGTGCTGACACCGGTCGGGATCCGCCGGAACCGCGCGCGGCGCCGGGGACGCGCGGTGATCGGGTCGGGCCTGGCTCCGGTAGCCGATCCGGTACCGGCCGGACCCCCGGTCGCGCCGGTCGCGCCGGCGCCACCGACCGTGCCGCCGGCCCCGCCGGTCCCGCGTCCGCGACCCCGGCCGGGCCCGCCGGACTGACGCCCGGGCCGCGTCTAGCGCTGGAGGCGGCGGGACGCGCGGTTGACCGCGCTGACCACCGCGCGCAGCGAGGCCTGGGTCGTCGACTCGCTGATGCCCACTCCCCACAGCACCATGCCGTCCTGCCCGATCTCGATCTCGAGGTAGGCGGCGGCCTCGGCGTCGCGACCGGCGGTGAGGGCGTGCTCGTTGTAGTCCAGGACGCGCACCGACAGCCCGCCGTAGCCGAGGTCGACCGAGGACAGCGCGTCGCAGAACGCCGACACCGGGCCGTTGCCGACGCCGCTGATGACGTGTTCGGCGCCCTTGACCAGGACGGTGGCCTCGATGCGCTCGGTGCCCTCGTCGCTGCTCGAGGACAACCGGACGAGCTCGACGTCACCCGGCTGCAGGTACTCGGTCGAGAAGATCTGCCACATCGCGGCCGGCTCGACCTCGCCGCCCTCGTTGTCGGTGTGCGCCTGGATGACGTGGCTGAACTCGATCTGCAGCCGGCGCGGGAGGTCGAGCTTGTGGTCGTTCTTCATGATGTAGGCGACGCCGCCCTTGCCGGACTGCGAGTTCACCCGGATCACGGCCTCGTACGAGCGCCCGACGTCCTTCGGGTCGATGGGCAGGTACGGGATGTTCCACGGCATCTCGCCCATCGGCAGGCCGGCCAGCCGGGCCTGTTCGCGCGAGGTCGTCGAAGCCCTTCTTGATGGCGTCCTGGTGCGAGCCGGAGAAGGACGTGTAGACGAGGTCGCCGGCGTAGGGGTGCCGCTCGTGCACGCCGATGCGGTTGCAGTACTCGACGGTGCGGCGGATCTCGTCGATGTCGCTGAAGTCGATCATCGGGTCGACGCCCTGGCTGTACAGGTTCAGGCCCAGCGTCACCAGATCGACGTTGCCGCTGCGCTCGCCGTTGCCGAACAGGCAACCCTCGATGCGCTGCGCGCCGGCCAGTACCGCCAGCTCGGCGTCGGCGGTGGCGGTGCCGCGGTCGTTGTGCGTGTGCACCGACAGGCAGACGTAGTCGCGGCGCGAGAAGTGTCGCGACATCCACTCGATCTGGTCGGCGTAGACGTTCGGCGTCGAGCGCTCGACCGTGCAGGGCAGGTTGATGACGATCTCGCGCTCCGCCGAGGGCTGCCAGACGTCCATGACGCCCTCGCAGATCTCGAGGGAGAAGTCGAGCTCGGTGTCCATGAAGATCTCCGGCGAGTACTCCAGCCCGAAGTCGGTTTCCGGCAGGTGCATGTCGGCGTACTTCATGATCGCCTGGACGCCGTCGACGGCGACCGCGCGGCACTGCGCCCGGCCATCACCCTCGAAGCCGAACACGACCTTGCGGAATACCGGGGCGGCCGCGTTGTACATGTGGACGGTGGCGTTCGGGGCGCCGACGAGCGACTGGACGGTGCGCTCGATCAGCTCCTCCCGCGCCTGCGTCGAGCACGGAGATGCGGACGTCGTCCGGGATCCGGCCGCCCTCGACGAGGCTGCGGACGAAGTCGAAGTCGGTCTGGCTCGCGGCCGGGAATCCGACCTCGATCTCCTTGTAGCCGAGGCGGACGAGCAGGTCGAACATCGCGTTCTTGCGGGCGGTGTTCATCGGGTCGATGAGCGCCTGGTTGCCGTCGCGCAGGTCGGTGGACAGCCACCGCGGCGCGGACGTGATCGACTTCGTCGGCCAGGTGCGGTCGGGCAGGTCGACCTTCGGGAAGGGGCGGTAGCGGTGGCAGGGCATGCCGGAGGGGCGCTGCGGCTGCGGGGGCGAGGCGGGGCGGGTCATGACGAGGGCTCCTGGGTTTCGAGGCGGAGCGGTCGGCGCGTTCGAGTCCCGCGACGAGGAGCCGACCGGCGAGTTACCGGGCCTCGCCGCGGCTCGGAAGGAGCAGCGCGAACGTCATGATGTGCCGAGGGTAGCGGACACGACGTGGTCGGGCGAAGGCTGTTGCCCGCACACCGTGGCGTAGGCGGACGTTGGCGCGGGGATCCGTCGTCACGTGCCGCCTGGACGACGGATTCGGTTGTTGTGGGCCGTGTTGCCCACCGGTAGCGTGAACCCGGTGAGCGACAAAAGGACCGTCCGCAACTTCGTCAACGGCGAGTGGAGCGATGCGGCCGACGGCCGGACGCTCGACCTCGTCGACCCGAGCACCGGCGAGGTGTTCGGCACCTCGCCCAACTCCGGCGCCGAGGACGTCGACCGTGCCTACGGAGCTGCCGCCACCGCCTTCGAGAGCTGGCGCGAACACCACGCCGAGCGAGCGGCAGCAGGCGCTGCTGAAGTTCGCCGACGCGATGGAGAGCCGGGCCGAGGAGATCGTGGCCGCCGAGTCGCAGAACACCGGCAAGCCCGTCGCAGCTGACCCTGGACGAGGAGATCCCGCCGGCCGTCGACCAGATCCGTTTCTTCGCCGGCGCCGCCCGGCTGCTCGAGGGCCGCAGCGCCGGCGAGTACATGAGCGGCTTCACGTCCTACATCCGGCGCGAGCCCGTCGGCGTCATCGGCCAGGTGACGCCGTGGAACTACCCGATGATGATGGCCGTCTGGAAGTTCGCGCCGGCGCTCGCGGCCGGCAACACCGTCGTCGCTCAAGCCCAGCGACACCACGCCGGTCAGCACGGCGATGATGGCCGAGATCGCGTCGGAGTTCTTCCCGCCCGGCGTCTTCAACGTCATCTGCGGCGACCGCGACACCGGCCGCGCGCTCGTGTCGCACAAGACGCCGTCGATGGTCTCGATCACCGGCTCGGTCCGGGCCGGGTACGAGGTCGCGGACGCCGCGGCCAAGGACCTCAAGCGCGTGCACCTCGAGCTCGGCGGCAAGGCCCCCGTCATCGTCTTCGACGACGCCGACATCGCCGACGCCGCCGAGAACATCGCCATCGGCGGGTACTTCAACGCCGGGCAGGACTGCACCGCCGCGACCCGCGTCCTCGTCGGCGCCGAGGGTCGCCGACGACTTCGCCGCCGCGCTGGCCGAGCAGGCCCGTACGACGAAGACCGGTGCGCCGAGCGACGAGGACGTGCTGTTCGGTCCGCTCAACAACGCCAACCAGCTCGAGCGGGTGTCCGGGCTCGTCGACCGGCTGCCCGACCACGCCGAGGTGCTCGCCGGCGGGGCGCGGCAGGGCGAGCGGGGCTACTTCTGGCAGCCGACCGTCGTGTCCGGGCTGAACCAGGACGACGAGGTCAGCCAGTCCGAGATCTTCGGGCCGGTCATCACCGTCCAGCGCTTCACCGACGAGGACGAGGCGATCCGCTGGGCCAACGGCGTCGAGTACGGCCTGGCCAGCTCGGTCTGGACGAAGGACCACGGCCGCGCCATGCGGATGACCCGCGCCCTGGACTTCGGCTGCGTCTGGGTCAACTGCCACATCCCGCTCGTGGCCGAGATGCCGCACGGCGGGTTCAAGCACTCCGGGTACGGCAAGGACCTGTCGGTGTACGGGCTCGAGGACTACACCCGCATCAAGCACGTCATGCACAACATCGACGTGTGACGGCGAACTAGCCTGAGCGGGTGAAGCACGAGGTCCTGGCCGAGCTGGTCGGCACCATCCACTCGGTGGTCGTCACCGAGGGGTCGATGGTCGAGCGCCGGCGACACGGTCGTCGTGCTCGAGTCGATGAAGATGGAGATCCCGGTAGCTGGCCGAGGTCGCAGGGCGTGGTGCGCGACGATCGCCGTCGCACCCGGGGAGACACGTGCGTGACGGCGACGTGCTCGCCGTCATCGACGCGAACTGATCGAGGAGGACCGACCATGACCGATCGAGCAGCAGCGCGTGCTGCGGACCGCGATCCCCGGCCCGCGTTCCACCGAGCTGCACGCCCGCAAGACCGCCGCGGTGGCCTCGGGCGTCGGCACCACGCTGCCGGTCTACGTCGAGCGGGCCGGCGGCGGCATCGTCGTCGACGTCGACGGCAACCAGCTGATCGACTTCGGCTCGGGCATCGCGGTCACCTCGGTCGGCAACGCCGCGCCGCGGGTCGTCGAGGCGGTGCAGGCGCAGGTCGCGGACTTCACGCACACCTGCTTCATGGTCACGCCGTACGAGGGGTACGTCGCCGTCGCCGAGAAGCTCAACGAGCTGACGCCGGGCGACCACGACAAGCGTTCGGCGCTGTTCAACTCCGGCGCCGAGGCGGTCGAGAACGCGGTCAAGATCGCCCGCCACCACACCGGCCGGCAGGCCGTCGTCGCCTTCGACCACGCCTACCACGGCCGGACCAACCTCACGATGGCGCTGACGGCGAAGAACATGCCCTACAAGCAGCGGCTTCGGCCCGTTCGCCGGCGAGATCTACCGCGTGCCGATGGCCTACCCGTACCGCTGGCCGACCGGCCCGGAGAACTGTGCCGACGAGGCGTTCGAGACCTTCGTGTCGCAGCGTGCACACGCAGGTCGGCGAAGCCGAACACCGCCGCGGTGATCCTCGAGCCGATCCAGGGCGAGGGCGGCTTCGTCGTGCCCGGCGCCCGGTTTCCTGGCACGGGTCGCCGACTGGTGCGCCGAGCACGGCATCGTGTTCGTCGCCGACGAGATCCAGACCGGCTTCTGCCGCACCGGCGACTGGTTCGCCTGCGAGTTCGAGGGCGTCGTGCCGGACCTGATCACCACGGCCAAGGGCATCGCCGGCGGCCTGCCGCTGGCCGCGGTCACCGGCCGCGCCGAGATGATGGACGCCGTGCACGCCGGCGGGCTCGGCGGCACGTACGGCGGCAACCCGGTGGCCTGCGCCGCGGCGCTCGGCGCGATCGAGACCATGCGAGGCCGAGGACCTCTGCCGGCGCCGCGAAGCACATCGAGTCGATCATGCTGCCGCGGCTCGCGGCACTGGCCGACAAGTACGCGGCCGTCGGCGACGTGCGCGGTCGCGGGGCGATGCTGGCCCTCGAGCTCGTCGAGCCCGGCACGCACGCGCCCGAACCCGGCGCTGACCGCAGCACGGTCGCCGCCGCCTGCCACCGCGAGGGGCTGATCGCGCTGACGGCCGGCACGTTACGGCAACGTGCTGCGCTTCCTGCCGCCGCTGGTCATCGGCGACGACCTGCTGCACGAGGGCCTGGACATCCTCGAGGCCGCGTTCGCCGCGTCCGCCTGAGGCCCGGGCCCACGCCGGCGGAGTTGAGGACCCGGCGAGCGGACGGCGAAAGCGCTGCCGGGCGGCCGGTATCCTGGAGGTTTCCGCCCGACAGCGTCTGAGAGGTCGCTCCGTGAGTCTCGTCGTGCAGAAGTACGGCGGCTCCTCCGTCGCCGACGCCGAGCGGATCAAGCGGGTCGCCGAGCGCATCGTCGCCACCAAGCAGCGCCGGCAACGACGTCGTCGTCGTCGTCTCGGCCATGGGCGACACCACCGACGAGCTGATCGACCTGGCCGAGCAGATCGTGCCGGTGCCCGACGGCCGCGAGTTCGACATGCTGCTCACCGCCGGCGAGCGCATCTCGATGGCGCTGCTGGCGATGGCCATCAACTCGCTCGGCTACAAGGCCGAGTCGTTCACCGGCTCGCAGGCCGGCGTGCTCACCACCTCGGTGCACGGCAAGGCCCGCATCGTCGACGTCACGCCCGGACGCATCGAGAACTCGTCGCCGCAGGGCAACATCGCGATCGTCGCCGGCTTCCAGGGGTTCTCGAAGGAGACGATGAACATCACGACGCTCGGCCGCGGCGGTTCGGACACGACGGCGGTCGCGATCGCCGCCGCGCTTGCACGCCGACGTGTGCGAGATCTACACCGACGTCGACGGCGTCTACACCGCCGACCCGCGCATCGTCCCGAACGCCCGCCGCCTCGAGACGGTGACGTTCGAGGAGATGCTCGAGCTCGCGGCGTGCGGGGCGAAGATCCTGCACCTGCGCAGCGTCGAGTACGCCCGCCGGCTACGGCCTGCCGATGCACGTGCGCTCGTCGTACTCGACCAAGCCCGGCACCATCGTCCAAGGATCGATCGAGGAGCTGTCCGTGGAACAGGCGATCATCAGCGGCGTCGCGCACGACCGCAGCGAGGTCAAGGTGACCGTCGTCGACGTGCCCGACAAGCCCGGCGAGGCCGCCGCGATCTTCCGCGAGCTCGCCGCCGCCGAGATCAACATCGACATGATCGTGCAGAACATCTCGACCGGCGGCACCGGACGCACCGACGTGTCGTTCACGCTGCCGGCCACCGACGGGCCCACCGCGCTGGCGGCGCTGCGCCGCGTCCAGGAGCGCGATCGGCTTCGCCGACCTGCTCTACGACGACCACGTCGGCAAGCTGTCGCTGATCGGCGCCGGCATGCGCTCGCACCCCGGCGTCTCGGCGCGCTTCTTCACCGCGCTGGCCGACGCCGGCGTCAACGTCGAGATGATCTCGACCTCGGAGATCCGGATCTCGGTCGTCTGCCGCGACACCGACCTCGACACCGCCGTGCGCGCCGTGCACGACGCCTTCGAGCTCGGCTCGACCGACGAGCAGGCCGTCGTCTACGGAGGCACCGGCCGCTAACCCCGATCGTGGCCCCGCTGCGGCGGAGCCACCGGCGTGTCGCGCCGCAGCGCGGCCAAGAGTAGGAGATGTGACATGAGAGTCGGAGTCGTCGGGGCCACCGGCCAGGTCGGGCACCGTCATGCGCCGGCTGCTCGCCGAGCGCGGCGTTCCCGGTCGACGAGATCCGCTTCTTCGCCTCGGCGCGGTCGGCCGGCACCGACCCTGCCGTGGGAGGGCGTCGACGTCCGCATCGAGGACGCCGCCGTGGCCGACCCGTCCGGGCTGGACATCGCGCTGTTCTCGGCCGGCGGGTCCACCTCGAAGGAGCAGGCACCGCGCTTCGCCGCCGCCGGCGTGACCGTGATCGACAACTCCAGCGCCTGGCGGATGGACCCCGACGTCCCGCTCGTCGTCGCCGAGGTCAACGGCGCCGAGGCCCGCAACGCGCCCGAAGGGCATCATCGCCAACCCGAACTGCACCACGATGGCCGCGATGCCGGTGCTCAAGCCGCTGCACGACGCCGCCGGCCTGACGCGGCTGGTCGTCTCGACGTACCAGGCGGTGTCCGGCGCCGGCCTGGCCGGCGTGGACGAGCTGGACGAGCCAGATGCAGAAGACGTCGCCGGCGAACGCCACCGCGCTGACCCACGACGGGTCGGCGGTCACGTTCCCGGACCCGGTGAAGTTCGCTGCGCCGATCGCGTTCAACGTCCTGCCGCTGGCCGGCTCGATCGTCGACGACGGCGAGTTCGAGACCGACGAGGAGAAGAAGCTGCGCAACGAGTCGCGCAAGATCCTCGCCATCCCGTCGCTGCTCGTGTCGGGCACGTGCGTGCGCGTGCCGGTGTTCACCGGCCACTCGCTGTCGATCAACGCCGAGTTCGAGCGGCCGATCTCGCCGGCGCAGGCCCGCGAGCTGCTCGCGAGCGCGCCGGGCGTCGAGCTCAGCGACGTCCCGACCCCGCTGCAGGCGGCCGGGCGCGACCCGTCGCTACGTCGGCCGCATCCGGCAGGACCCGGGCGTGCCTGGTGGTCGCGGCCTGGCGCTGTTCGTCAGCAACGACAACCTGCGCAAGGGCGCCGCGCTCAACGCCGTCCAGATCGCCGAACTGCTGGCCTGACCCGACCTGACTGTCAGCGGGGGACCGGGGCGTTCCAGTCGAACGGTTCCATCTCGCGCAGCACGCGGCGGCGCCGGTTGCGCGGCAGGTGGTCGATGTACAGCACGCCCTGCAGGTGCTCGGTCTCGTGCTGCAGGCAGCGGGCGAAGAACCCCTCGCCGCTCACCTCGACCGGGTTGCCCGCCATGTCGACGCCGCGCACCGTGGCCCGCGAGGCGCGGTCGAGTTCGTAGAACGGCCCAGGTACCGACAGGCACCCCTCGTCCCCGGTCTGGGTCGGACCGCTCGTCTCGATCGTGGGGTTGACGACGTGTCCCGCGCTGCCGTTCGCCGGTCTCGTCCGGGCAGTCGTAGACGAAGACCGCGAGGTCGACGCCGATCTGCGGCGCGGCCAGCCCGACGCCCTCGGCGATCGCCAGGGAGGCGAAGAGCTCCTCGATGAGCTGGGCCAGCGATTGGTCGAAGTCCTGGACGGGCCTGGTCGGGTGCGACAGCACCGGATCTCCGACAACGCGGATGAGTGGGGGCGAGCTGCTCACGTGCTCCGAATCTACAGGGCTGCCCGGCCACCGGGCTCCCCGCGGAGAACACGTCGCCCGACAGACCCAACCGGTGAGCTCGGTCGCGGTGTATACGGGCATGTGACCATGAGTTTGCCGTCCTTCGTGCAGCGCAGCGGAGCCGTGGTGCTTCTGGCCGCCTCCGTGCTGGCCGGGCCGGTCGCCGGCACGGCGGCATCGGGTGCGGCGACCACTCTCGCCGAGGCCCAGGCTGGCACGTTCGTGCCGGTGATCGCGACCCGGATCATGGATACCCGCAGGCATCTGGGTGCGAGTGCGCCCGCTGCTCATGCCACGGTCCAGCTGAGCATCACCGGTCACGCGGGTGTGCCGACAAGTGGCGTCGTCGCTGTGGTGCTGACCCTCACCGTGACGGGTCCGACGGCCGGCGGATACCTGACGACCTACGCGGACAGAACGAAACGGCCGGCGACGTCGAACCTCAACTTCCGCGCGAGGCAGACGATCGCCGGGCAGGTGTACGCACCAGTCGGACGTGACGGGTCGGTGGCCCTGTACAACGCGTCGTCCGGTTCGACGCAGTTGATCGGCGACGTGGCGGGCTACTTCGCCGCCGCGCCGTCACGACCGGGCGGCGCGTTCGTGTCGACCCCACCTGCGCGCGTGCTGGACACCCGCACGTCGCTCGGCGCCAGGACTCCGAACGGCCGGGGGACCGTGCGGTTGGCCGTGCTCGACGCCGGCCCGGTGCCTGCGTCCGGAGTGTCAGCCGTAGCGATCGATGTGACCACTGTGTCGGCAGCTGCCGCAGGCTACGTCAGCGCGTACGCCGACGGCACCGCTCGACCTTCGACGTCCAACCTGAACTTCGAGAAGGGAGATACGGTCGCGAACCTGGCCATTGTCCCGGTCGGTACGGACGGCAAGATCGCCCTCTACAACGGTTCGGCCGGCCCGACACCTCTCGCGGGTGACGTCGTCGGATATTTCCTGGGCGGCCAGGTCGGCGCCCCCGGCACCTACGCACCGGTGACTCCGAGTCGGGTCGCCGACGGTGTGGCGCAGCCGCGCGGAAATGTCGACGTGGTCTGGGCTCGCGCGCACCTGCCGGCCAACGCCGCGGCCGAGATGGTGGTGAACGCTGCGGTGGTGCGGCCAGCGGCGAGCGGCTACCTCGCGGTGAGCGACGACGAGAACGCAAACGCTGGACGGGCGTCAGGCGTGTCGAACGTGAACTTCGCGGCCGGTCAGACAGTCGCTGATCTGGCTGCGGTTCCCTACGGCCATGGATTGGGAGCCCTCTACAACGCTTCTGCCGGCAAGACACGCGCCATCGCCGACGTCTTCGGCTACTACGTGGCGGCACCCGGTTTCGGTACCGGTGCGATCGCCGGAACGGTCCGGGATGCCGATGGCGGCGCTGGTGTGGCGGGTGTCCGGGTCAACGTGTACCTCGGCATCGACAACGACGACGGAACCGAGGCCGGATCGACGACCACCGGTGCCGACGGCACGTATCGCGTCGCTGCGCTTCCGGTCAACACGCAGTACATCGTCTGCTTCGACACACGTGGGGTCACTGCCGCCGGCGATCCCTATTCCGGGTACCCGAGCCAGTGCTATCAGAACCGTTCGTGGGACGACTCCGGGATCATCCTTCCCGCGGACGCAACACTGGTGAGTACCACGACGGGCGGCACGGTGGCCGGCGTCGATGCGACCGTCCAGAAGCGCGCGACGGGCACCGTCGCGGGCACCGTGACCGCCACCAACGGCGCAGGCGTGTCCGGCGTAGTGGTCAACGTCGCCCGGACGTCGGTCACCACGGCGGCGAACGGTTCGTACACCGTCGCGGGGCTGACCGCAGGGACCTGGGGGTTGTGCTTCGGGACCGACGGCGTCACCGATGCGAACGCTCCCTACGGCTACGTGGCGCCGCCATGCCGAGACGTGACGGTCACCGCCGGCGCGACCACGAGTGTGAACGAGACCAT
The DNA here is from genome assembly GCA_963787985.1 of uncultured Actinomycetota bacterium. Taxonomy (GTDB): domain Bacteria; phylum Actinomycetota; class Actinomycetes; order Mycobacteriales; family Jatrophihabitantaceae; genus Jatrophihabitans. The sequence continues at coordinate 1,397,275 of CAWBEL010000001.1, forward strand.
CAGCGCGGCCGGCGCCGTGTCCGGGAGGTTCACCACGTCGACCCGCGCCGCGATCAAGTTCGGGAGCGTCGCGGTCGTCGGCGACGCGGGAACGTCGGTGGCCGGCGGACGGATGCGCGCCGACGGCAGCTACACCATCACCGTCGTGCCGGCGGGGATCTATCGGGTGTGCTCGAACAGCGACCCACATCTCAACCCGCCGTACGGACTGGTCAACGCGTGCGTCGACAACGTCCACGTCGCGTCGGGTGAGATGACGAGCGGTGTCTCCGCGGTGATGGTCGCAGCCGGCGCGATCTCCGGAAGGGTCACAACGCAGAGCGGGACTGCGCTGCCGAACGTGGGAGTGGACGTGATCGACGGTTCGGGCACAGTTGCCGATACGGGCTGGACCGACAGCGACGGCATGTTCAGCGTTCCCGGCATCCCCCAGAACGCGGCCGGTTACGCCGTCTGCTTCGACGGCACCCACGCCGGCGACCCGCCGACTGTCCCTTTCAGCACGACCTGCTATCGGGACCAGCAGTGGACCGGTCCATCAGCGGGTCCGGTCACGGTGCCGGCTGACGTCACAAGAGTGACGGTCAGGTCCGGTGCGGCGAGCGGCGGCATCGACCAGGCATTGACCTCTTCCTAACCGCGTTGGCCTTCGCGTGGTCGCTGAGTTCGGGCCGCTTGCACCGGGTCGGCCCGAGCGGCGAAACCGGGCAGCGAGTCAGCCCGACGACGCGACGGTGTACTCATAAGGCAGTTCGGCGACGGACTGCGCGTCGAAGAAGTACCCCTGCTCGGCCAACGACGTGGAGAGGTCACTGCCGTTGCTCTGCACGATCAGCTGGCCGCTCACCACCGTGCCGGCTGCTGCAGTCACCTTCAACGTGCCGGTGACGAGCACGGTGGCACCGGCCGGGATGTAGACGGGGTTACCGGTGACGCTCTCGTCCGCCGAGGTCAGCTGGAACGTCCGCCCGACCCGCGTGGTGTTCGTGACGCCGACTCGCAGCGTGGTGCTGGCGCCGGGCGCGAGCGTCGTCGACGCCGAGTCGGGCACCGAGTACGGGTCGACCGAGGAGGTGTTGTAGGCAACGGTCCCCTTCACGACCTGCTCGAAATGCTTGCCGCTGGTCGTTAGGTCGAGCATGGCCTGCAGCGTCCACAGCCCGGGCGGCGGGTTCGCCACGACCAGCGCGGCCCGGCCGGCCTGGCTGCTCGCGCCGACGCCCTGGGGTGTCGTGCTCGGCGTCCGGTCGTAGAAGGCGTCCAGGCCGTTCGGCTCGACGAGGAAGTAGTCGATGACGTTGTCGGGATTGGTGTCGGCCGTGTTCAGCGTTACGCGCAGGTCCTTGTGGCCGGCCGGCACCTGGAACTGCAAAGTCTTCAGCGGGCCGGACTCGCGGGCCACGCTGCTGCCGAGCACGAAGGAGACCGGACCACCGGCCGCGGGCACCAAGGTGCGCCGGGTGACGGGCACCGAGGCCAGCGCACCGCCGCTGCTGCTGAACTGCACCGAGAGCGGGTGGTCGCCGGGCGCGTCGGGCAGGTGGACGCTCACCGGCACTGTCCTGCTCGACCGGGCGGGGATGGTCACCGCCGCAGTCGCCGGAGAGGTCTGCGCGTGGCGTCCGGTGAAGCGCACGACGACGGGACCGCGATAGTTGCCCGCGGTCGGCGGCGGGTCCTGCAGGTGCGAGCGGCCGTTGTTCCACACGATGCGAGCGGTCCACCGGCCCGGTGCCGGGTCGTTGACCGCCACGTGCTCGTCGTTGGACACCGGTCCGGTGGGCGTGCCCGAGTAGTCGTAGGAGATCTCGGTCAGCCGCCCGGCCGGGTCGAACAGGAGCAGGGCCAGCACCGCGTCGTTGGCGGGGTTCGGGGTGCGGAAATCGACGCCGAGCTGCGACAGGCCGCGGGGCACGCGCATGGTGACGTCGGGCGCGGCCTGGGCCCCTTCGGCCGGCACCGGTTGCGACGCCGGCGGCGCCGTGACCTGCTCGGTCACCGGCTGACCGATCCGCTGCGGTGCGGTCTGCTGCCGGTATGTGCCGCGCACCGTCGCCGCGTGCGAAGAGGCGTTGTACAGCGTGACCTGGCGGGCGCTCGTCGTCCCGCCGTTGCCGCTCACGTCGAGCTGCGTCGGGGACGGAATGAGCGACGGCGCCGCGGGACCGCTGCCTGTGGTGGTGGTGCCGGGCTGCTGCTGGGCCGCGCGCACGGCGGCATAGACGTCGAGCAGGCCGGCGCCCTGCTCGTCGGCCGGCGCGTCGATGTCGTGAGCGGAGCCGACGAGAAGTTGCTTGACCAGCGCGGGCGTCGGCTGGGTGCCGCCGTGCGAGTCCGCGTAGGCCTGGATGACGTCGGCAGCGGCGCCCGCGATGAACGGCGCCGACTGGCTGGTGCCCCCGAACGCCTCGGTCAAGGTGGTCTGCGGGCAGGTGGGCGACGCCGGACTGCAGCTCGCTTCACCCCCGTCGCCGGGAGCAACCAGGTCCACGACGTCGTTGGCCGGCGTGACGCCACCGGAGGACAGCGGCGCCATCTGGTTGCTCTGCCACTTGGTGTAGCCCCAGGCCTGCGCGTCGAGCCGATAGGCGGTTGTCGCCCCGGCGTCGATCACGAGCGGGTCGTACGCCGGCACCTCGACCGTGCCGCCCACCCCGCTGTCGCCGGAGGACTCGACGACGGTGATGCCGGCGGCGACGAGCGCGTCGTTCGCCTCGGTGATCGCCGAGAAGTCCGTCTGGCCCGGGATCGAGCCGTAGCCGTAGGACTCGGAGATCACCGAGACGCCGTCGTCGATCGCCGCGCGGTCGAGCCCGGCGATCGCCTCCGACTCGAGCTTGGGCGTCGCGTCGCCTATCTGCCCGAAGAAGCCGGTGTCGACGAGCGAGACATCGGGCGCGATGCCGACGATCTTGAAGGTGCAGCCCGCGGGCAGCTGCGAGTAGGGCAGCTCCTTCGAGAAGTCGTAGGTCACCGTGCCCTGCCCGGCGACCGAGGAGGCATCGCCGTACCACTCGTCCCCGCCGCCGGCGAAGTCGTCGTTGTCGGCGTTCGGGGTCGGGCTGTCGATCACGACGTGCTCGCCGTTCGGACGGATGAAGTTCGGATTGCCGGCCAGGGCGTTGATGCCGGTCAGACCGACGCGTACCCCCTTGCCTGTAGCGATCGCATCCGCGTCGTCGGGCCTCGCCGGCTGGCTCTTGAACCGGGTGAGCGTCAGCGCTTCGGGTTCGAGCAGCGGCTTGTTCGGGTTGGCCGGGCAGATCCGGGGGCTGACCGTAGGGGCCGGGAGAGCGGCCGGCGCGGCCGCGACGATCGGTGCGTCGCGCTGGATCCGCGCGACCGTCGGGTTGGCCCGCAGCCGCCGGACCTCGGCCGCAGACATCGTGGCGGCAACGGCGTTGACGCTGACGAGGCTGCGTAGGTTCGACCCGCCGTGCGCGGTGATGTCACTGGCGATCGCGCGCTGCGACGCGCGGGTGGCCGAGCGCCGCTGGTGGCCCTGGCGCTTGACTTTGAGCGAGGAGAACTGGTCCTTCAGCACGACGATGACGCGGCCGCCGTGGGCTGCGGCGTCGGTGACAGGTGCCTTGACGCTCGGCTGCCCGGACGGGGGCGACGCCGAGGCGGACGCACCACCCAGGCAGACGGCCACGCCCAGCGCGGTCGAGGCAGCAACGGCGACGAAGGTGTGACGACGCATAACAGCTCCCGTGCGATGGGTCGGGGCGTGCGTCGCAACACTGGCAGATCGGCCGAAAAGGAACAAGATGTCATTCGGGACGACCTCGACCTGACGCCCGCACTCGCCCACATCACCGCGAACCGCGACTGTCCGACCAGGGTGTGCCTTTGGAGGAGATCTCACGGCTGGTCGGGCATGGCAGCACTGCGGTGACCGAGCTGGTGTACAAGCAGATCCGGCCCGTCCTGCAGCTGGGTGCCACCACGATGGACCAGATCTTCAATGATCACGACCGGGACCGATAGCCACTCAGTTTGTCACTCGGTTGGCCGGCGAAGAGCCCAGAGAGCCTGTGGCCCCGAATTCATTGGTCGGGGTGTTCGGCGCTGGCGCGCCTACGACCCACTCCTTGGCCTCGGCCGACTCGAGCAAGCTCGGTCGGCACTCGGCCTGCGTCGGGGTGACAGGATTTGAACCTGCGGCCTCTTCGTCCCGAACGAAGCGCGCTACCAAGCTGCGCCACACCCCGTCGCGCCCTCGCGGACGCAACCGGCCCAGCATACCGAGCGCCGGGAAACGGCTAGGAACGGGTGTCGCGGGCGACCAGCGTCAGCAGACTGGCCTCGGGGCGGCAGCAGAAACGGATCGGCGTGTACGGGTTGCTGCCCAGCCCGGCGCAGACGTGGAACCACATCCGCTCGTCCCATTGGTGCAGCCAGCGGGCCCGGTTGCGGTCGATGCCGCAGTTCGTGACGATCGCCGGCCCGAACGGCACCCGCACCTGGCCGCCGTGGGTGTGCCCGGCCAGCACCAGGTCGTAGCCGTCACCGGCGAACGCGTCGAGCAGGTACGGCTCGGGTGAGTGGATGACGCCGACCCGCACCGACGCGTCCTGCTCCGCCGGGCCGGCGATGAGCGCGTACCGCGCCTTGCGCAGGTGCGGGTCGTCGGTGCCGGCCAGCGCGACCTTGCCGGTGCCTGCCGCGAGGGTCGCCCGGGTGTGGGTGAGGTCGGTCCAGCCGGCCCCCGCCATCGCCGCCGCCATGTCCGGCCACGGCAACCGCGCCAATCCGCTCGGCACGGTGTGCGACGGGTTGAAGTAGTGCAGCGGGTTCTTCGGCCGCGGCTGGTAGTAGTCGTTGTTGCCCGGCACGAACACGCCCGGGAAGGCGAACAGCGGCTCGAGGGCGTGCATGACGGCGTCGATGCCGTCCGCGGCCGACAGGGTGTCGCCGGTGTTGACGACCAGGTCGGGCTCCAGCGCGGCCAGCCCGCGGATCCACTCCTGCTTGCGGGTCTGCGAGGGCGTGATGTGCAGGTCGGACACGTGCAGCACCCGGATGGGGTCGCTGCCCGGCGCCAGGACCGGCACCTCGAAGCGGCGGACGGTGAAGGCCTTCGGTTCGACGAACAGGCTGTACGCGAACGTGCCGGCACCGAGCGCCGCAACCCCGCCTGCCACCCGGCCTGTCGTCGACATGCCACCAGCGTACGGATCAATCCGGATGGGCAACGCCGGTACCGTCGCCACCATGGCAGCTCTCAAGGACCGGCTGCACGCCGACCTCAACGTGGCCATGAAGGCACGGGACGAGATCACGACGGCGACGCTGCGCATGGCGCTGACCGCGGTCACCACCGAGGAGGTCGCCGGCAAGCAGGCGCGCGAGCTGTCCGACGACGAGGTGCTGCGCGTGCTCGCCCGGGAGAACAAGAAGCGGCGCGAGGCCGCCGAGGCCTTCGACGCCGCCGGACGCCCCGAACTGGCCGAGCGGGAGCGGGCCGAGGGCGAGGTGCTCGAGGGCTACCTGCCGCGCGCAGCTGGGTGACGACGAGGTCGCCGAGCATCGTGCAGGCCGCGATCGCCGAGACGGGCGCCAGCAGCCCGCGGGACATGGGGTCGGTCATGAAGCTCGTCCAGCCCCGGATCGCCGGGCGCGCGGACGGCAGGCGGGTCAGCGACGAGGTGCGTCGCCAGCTCGCCTGACCGCGCGGCAGCGCCGGGCGCTCCTCAGTGGTGAGGGGGCTTGGCTCCCCCGCCGTGATTGGTGCCGCCGCCGGAACCGCTGCTGCCAGACCCGCTACCGCCTGACCCGCTACCGCCGGAGTGCCCGGTGGTCGTGCCCGGCTTCGGCGCGTGCGTCGTCGTGCTGCCCGGGCGGGGTTTGTGGACCACCGGCGGTGGCGGCGTGTACACCGGCTGACCCACGCCCAGGCTCTGGCAGGCGAGGATCGTCGAACCGGCCGGGGCGATGGTCGGGCCGTAGTAGCCGATGGTCTCGGTCGTGGCGTTCTTGTCCGGGCAGAGCAGGTTGTCCCCGGCGCCGACGATCGACAGCTTGAAGTGATCGGCCGCGAGCCTGCTGGTGGCGTCCGAGACGCTGAGACCGGTGATGTCGGGGACCTGCTGGCCGCTGACGTTGTTCGGGTCGGGCCAGGAGTACTTCTGGTGAACCTGCGAACCGAACGCCTTGAGCCAGACCCCGGACGCGTAGTCGCCGTAGGCCTTGCCGTTGCCGATCCCCGGCAGGCCGGTCGACGCGCTGTTCGGCGAATCGAAGTTGATCAGGGCGCTCGTCGCGGCCAGGTTCTTGGTGACGCCGACGAACCAGACCGCGGCGTTGCGGCTGGTCTCCTTGCCGCTGCGGCTGACGGCGGCCACGGTGCCGGTCTTGCCCGCGACGTCGCTACCGCCGGCGTTGTACCAGTTCTCGAACTTGCCCGACCGACGTGCCGTCGTTGCCCGACTTCGTGTCCCCGGTGAGGATCTCGAGCGCGTTCGCGGCGGCCTGCGGGGCGACGACCTGGACGGCCGGTGAGCGCTTGAGCGGCATCGCGCTGCCGTTGCTGTCGGTGATGGACAGGATCGGCGCCGGGGCGTTGAACTTGCCGCCGTCGGCGACCGCGGCGTAGGCACCGGCCAGTTCCAGCGGGCTGGTCGGCACGCTGCCGAGCACGAACTGCTGCGCGCGCTGGGCCGACTCGATCTCCTGCCCGATCGTCTGGTTGCGCAGGTCAGGGCTGGGCTGGTCGAGCGCCGTCATGCCGAGGTGCTGCGCGAGCGACACCATCGGCGTCAGCTGGCACTCGAAGAGGTTGTCGGCCAGGCCCACGAAGTAGGTGTTGGACGACTTGGCGGTGGCCGTGGTCAGGGTCTCCTGCGCGTTGTAGGAGACGTTGGCGTCGCCGTTGCTCGACTTGCTCTTGGCCGCGCAGTACTTGGTCGTGTACTTGCCGTCGTTGCCGACGGTCTGCAGCGGCCAGTCGTTGGGCACGCCCATCTGCAGCGCGGCCAGCAGCGGGAACAGCTTGTACGTCGACGCGCCGTTGGCGACGTGCGCGGTGAAGATCGGCTGCTCGGTCTGCCCGCGCCCGGCGCCGTACGTCTTGCTGGCCGCCATCGCCAGCACGTCACCGTTCTTGGGGTTGACGGCCGGCAGCACCGCCGTCATCGGCGAGGTCGCCGGGATGGCCGCGTGGACGTGGGTCTGCGCGCGGCGCTGCGGTCGCCGGATCGAGCGTCGTCACGATCTTGAGGCCGCCGGTCTGGAGCAGGTTCGGCGACAGCTTGTTGACGCTTTCGAGCCAGTTGACCGCGTACTCGCAGAAGAAGGCCGAGTTCGGGACGCTGCTGGAGGCGTTCGCGCAGCCCTGCTTGACCAGCGGGGGTGCCTGCGTAGCGAGCGCGATCGGTTTCGCCGCCTCGACGTCGGCCTGCTGCTGGCTGATCTTGTGCGATGGCGACGAGGTTCTGCAGCACCTGGTTGCGGCGTTGCGTCGCGGCGGCGCGGTGCAGGAACGGGTCGTAGGCCGACGGCGCCCGCAGCATGCCGACGAGCAGGGCCGACTCGCCGAGCGTCAGCTTCGACGCGGGCTTGTTGAAGTAGGTCTCGGCCGCGGTCTGGATGCCGTAGGAGTGCTCGCCGAAGAAGGCGATGTTGAGGTAGTTGTCGAGGATCGTGCTGCTTCGACTCGTGCAGCGTGCCCTCGATGTAGAGGGCGCACTTGGCGTCCTCGATCTTGCGGTTGATGTTCTGGTCGATCGCCGCCGCTTGCTTGGTCTTGTTGTCGCCGGCCTGGTAGTAGCGGATCTGCTTGACGTACTGCATCGTCAGCGTGGAACCGCCCTGGGTGTCGCCGTTGCGAGGTGTTGACGGCCGAGCGCAGCAGGCCGCGCAGGTCGACGCCGTGGTGGCTGTAGAAGCGGCGGTCCTCGGTGGCGACCAGCGCGTCCTGCAGGTACTGCGGCACCTGGCTCAGCGGCACCGGGACGCGGTCCTGGTTGAACAGGGTGGCGATGACGGTCTTGCCGTCACGGGCGTAGAGCGTGGTCCGCTGCGGGGGCTTGCTCTCCTGCAGGGTGCACGTGGTGTTGCTGGAACTTGTCCGCCTCGTGCCCGGCGACCAGGCCCAGCCCGCCGACGTAGGGCAGGGCCAGCCCGGCGACGAGCACCCCGGCGGCGACCAGGGCGAGGAACAGCTTCGCCAGGGTCTGCCAGATGTCGGGACGTCCGGGAGAAGCTGCCACGGGGTAGGAGGATACGTGGCTCAGCGGGTCCCGGCGTCCGGTCCTCCGGTCGGGCTCAGATGTCTGACCCGGCGCCCGAGCAACCGACCGATCTCGGTGCAGCCCGTCCAGGTCGTGGACGTCGGCGGGCAGCGCCGGCACGGACACCAGCGGTACCTCGGGGTGCGCGGCGGAGAACCGGCGGGTCATGCGGGCGTCGTGATCGGCCGCGGTCGCGACCTCGGCGTGCACCCGCAGCGCCGCCACCGCCAGCGCGGTGGCCCCGGGGTCGTCCGCCGAGCCGTGACGCCCCCGCGACCCGCGGCGCTCGAGGGTGTCGGCGGCGTCCTCGGCCCGCACCGCGGTCAGGGCGGGCGCTCCGGACACCGGGGCCGTGCGGTGCGCCCGGTTGACGATCACGCCGGCGAGCGGCATCGCGTCCGTGGACAGCCGCTCGACGAAGTACGACGCCTCACGCAACGCGTCCGGCTCCGGCGCCGCGACGACGACGAACGCCGTCCCTGGCTTCTTCAGCAGCTCGTAGGTGTGCTGGGCGCGTTCGCGGAAGCCGCCGAACATCGACTCGAGCGCGCTCACGAACGTCGACAGGTCGTTGAGCAGCTCGCCACCGATGACCTTGGTGAACACGCGGGCCACCATGCCCACCGAGACGGTCACGACCTTCATGTAGGCCTTGCCGCCGGCCTTGGCCGGCGCGGTCAGCAGCCGGATCATCCGGCCGTCGAGGAAGCGGCCGAGCCGGTTCGGGGCGTCCAGGAAGTCCAGCGCCGAGCGCGACGGCGGGGTGTCGACGACGATGAGGTCCCACTCGTCCTGGGCGACGAGCTGGCCCAGCTTCTCCATGGCCATGTACTCCTGCGTCCCGGCGAACGAGGACGACAGCGACTGGTAGAAGGGGTTCGCGAAGATCTGCGTCGCCCGCTCCGGCGTCGAGTGCTCGAGCACCACGTCGTCGAAGGTGCGCTTCATGTCCAGCATCATCGCGAACAGGTTGTCCCCGGGGACGCCGGCGACCGGGCGGGGGGTGTTGTCCAGCTCCGTGAGACCCATGGACTGCGCGAGCCGGCGGGCCGGGTCGATCGTCAGCACGACGGTGCGCCGACCGGCTTCGGCACCGATCAGCGCCATCGCCGCCGCGGTCGTGGTCTTGCCGACGCCGCCGCTGCCGCAGGTGACGACGACCTTGGTCGCCGGGTCGCGCACGAGAGCGGCGACGTCGAGATGGTTGTCCGGCCGGGCGTCGTCGGCCCGTGGCGCCGGACGCGGACGGGGCTTGCTCTGCGGAGCGCTCATGCCGACCGCTGCACGAAGCAGGTGGCGAGGTCCTTCAGCTCGCCCAGCTGCACGGGCGGGTTGAGATCGGGCAGCTCGACCCGCGGCAGGTCGAGCTTGTCCAGGCGGGCGGCGTTCTCGTCCTGGACGCGCTGGCGCTGGGCGTACTCGGCCATCTCGGCGGCGAGGGCCGGGGCGTGCGCCGCGGCCACGCCGGCCTGCCGCAACCCGGTCGCCAGGACGTCGGGATCGATGCTGCCGTCGGCGCGCACCTGATCGGGAGTGATGAGCGCCGGCCGCGCGCGGTTGACGATCACGGCGCCCAGCTGGAAGCCGTGGCCGGCCAGCTCCGTCGCGGCGTCGATCGTCTCCTGCACCGGCATCTCCTCGAGCAGCGTCACGATGTGCACCACCGTCCGCGGGCCGTGCAGCAGCTGGATGACGCCCTCGCTCTGCTTGTTGATCGGGCCCATCTTGGTGAGCTTCGCGACCTCGCGGGTGGCGTCGAGGAAACGCTCGATGCGGCCGGTGGGCGGAGCATCGAGCACGACGGCGTCGTAGACGGGGCGGCCGTCGGCGGTGCGGACGACCGACTCCTTCACCTTGCCGGTCAGCAGGACGTCGCGCAGGCCGGGAGCCAGCGTCGTCACGAAGTCGACGGCGCCCATCTTCTTCAGGCCGCGGGCCGAGCGCTTGAGGCCGTAGAACAGTTCCAGGTACTCGATCATCGCCTGCTCGGGGTCGATGGCGAGCCCGTACAGCTCGCCGCCGTGGGCCGCTCCGGCGATGCGCTCCTCGGAATAGGGCATGGGCGGCCGGTCGAACAGCTGCGCGATGGACTGCCTCGACTCGACCTCGATGAGCAGCACCTTGCGGCCGGTGTCGGCCAACGCGATGGCCAGTGCCGCGGCGGCAGTCGTCTTGCCGGTGCCGCCCTTGCCGGTGACCACGTGCAGCCGCGCTGCCGACGGGATGCCGTCGACGAACGGGGCCGCCGAGGTGCGGTCGGCGGGCGCGGTAACGGCCATGACCCGAGAGTAGGACGGGGTGTTCGGGCCCCGAGCCACGGGATCGTCGAAGTGTGAGCGAGGCCAGTCCGCGTGGTTGCGGATACGGTCGGACCATGACTGATCGAGCGCTGGCGCGCCTCGCGGAGCTGGGGCTGCAGTTGCCTCCGGTCGCCGCGCCGCTCGCCGCCTACGTGCCCGCCGTCCGTACCGGCGCCTACGTCTACACCTCCGGCCAGCTGCCGTCCGTCGACGGTGCCCTGCCGATGACCGGCCGGGTCGGTGAGGCGGTGACGCCCGAGGACGCGTACGGGCTGGCCCGCACGGCCGCGCTCAACGCTCTCGCCGCGGTGCACGATCTCGTCGGCCTCGACGCGGTGGTGCGGGTGGTGAAGGTCGTCGGCTTCGTCGCATCCACGCCGGAGTTCACCGGGCAGCCCGGGGTGGTGAACGGTGCGAGCGACCTGCTCGGCGAGGTGTTCGGGCCGGCCGGGGCGCACGCACGCTCGGCGGTGGGGGTGGTGTCCCTGCCGCTGGGGGCGCCGGTCGAGATCGAGCTCATCGTGGAAGTCCACGAGGGCGCGCAGTGAGCGAGGTCGAGGCGCCGGTGCGTGACGCCGCCACCGTGGTGCTGCTGCGCGACGGCGAGCACGGCATCGAGGCGTGGATGCTGACCCGGGTTGCGCAGATGGTGTTCGCCGCCGGGATGTCGGTGTTCCCGGGCGGGCGGGTCGACGAGGCCGACGACGCCCTGCCCTTCGCCGGCGACGTCAGCGAGGTCGCGGCGCGGTACGACTGCTCGGAGGAGCTGGCGCGGGCGCTGGTCGGCGCGGCGGTGCGGGAGACATTCGAGGAGACCGGTGTCCTGCTCACCGTCCCGACCGCCGATCTCGCCGAGCACCGCGCCGCTGTCGAGGCGGGTGAGCTGTCGTTCGGGGAGCTGCTGCGGCGCCACGAGCTGGCCGTGGACGTCCGGGCGCTGCGCCCGTGGTCGCGCTGGGTGACGCCGCGCGGGGAGAAGCGGCGGTACGACACCCGCTTCTTCGTCGGCGCCCTGCCCGACACCGCCCTGGCCCAGGCCGTCACGACCGAGGCCAGCGCGGCCTCCTGGGTGCCCATCGGCGAGGCGCTGGAGCAGGCGCAGCGCGGGGAACGGAAGCTCATGCCGCCCACGATGGTCACGCTGCTGTCCATCCAGGCCCACGGTTCGGTGGCGGACGTGGTGGCGGCCTCGGCCGAGCAGTCCCTGGCCCCGGTGCGTCCGAAGCTGTCGGTGGCCGAGGACGGCTCGGTGTCGGTCGAGCTGCCGGACGGTTCGGTGCACGCGGTGCCACGCACGCTGCTGGCATGACCGACACTCGCGGCGGGAACGTGTCGTTGAGCCATCCGGCCTACGAGGCCCTGCGCCGGGTCACGCCGCACGCGGCGGTCCTGCTGCAGGACAACCCCGGCCCGATGACCCTCGACGGCACCAACACCTGGCTGCTGGGGGCGTCCGACACCTCCGACCGGATCGTCGTCGACCCGGGTGAGGACAGCGAGCAGCACGCCGGGGCCGACCATCTGGACCGGCTCTGCGAGGCGAGCCCGGACATCGCCGTCGTGCTGCTGACCCACGGCCATCACGACCACAGCCAGGCCGCGGCGGCCCTGAACGAGCGCACCGGGGTGCCGGTACGGGCGCTCGACCCGCAGTACTGCCGCGGCGCCGGTGCGCTCGGCGACGGGGAGCTGATCGACGCCGCGGGCCTGCAGGTGCGGGTGGTGGCGACGCCGGGACACACGTCGGACTCGGTGTCCTTCGTGCTCGAGGGCGACGGCGTGGACACCGCGGTGCTGACCGGCGACACGATCCTGGGGCGTGGCACGACGGTTGTGGCGCATCCCGACGGCGAGCTGGGCCCGTACCTGGCGTCGTTGGAGCGGCTGCGCGGCTACGGGCCGGCGCGGTTGCTGCCCGGGCACGGCCCCGAGCTGGATGAGGTCGGGGCCGTCGCCCGGCAGTACCTCGAGCACCGTGAGCAGCGGTTGCAGCAGGTACGCGACGCGCTGGGCGCGCTGGGGCCGGACGCGACGGCCCGCCAGATCGTCGAGGTGGTGTACGCCGACGTCGACCAGGCCGTGTGGTGGGCCGCCGAGCTGTCCGTCCGCGCCCAGCTGGACTACCTGCGCGGCTAGAAGGCGGCCATCTTATGGTGCGCCGCGCCCAGTTCTCGGGTGGAAATGTGGGCAGGCGGCACCATAAGCAGGCCAGGGACGGGCGAGCCGCGATCCCCGCGCTACCTCGCGCGGCGGGCCAGGCGCTCGCGGTCGAGGATGACCACGCTCTTGCCCTCGAGCCGCAGCCAGCCGCGGGAGGCGAAGTCGGCCAGTGCCTTGTTCACCGTCTCGCGCGAGGCGCCGACGAGCTGCGCGAGCTCCTCCTGCGTGAGGTCGTGCGTCACCCGCAGCTGGCCGCCGTCGATCGAGCCGAAACGCTGCGCCAGCTGCAACAGCTGCTTGGCCACGCGTCCGGGGACGTCGACGAAGATGAGGTCGGCCAGCATCGTGTTGGTGCGCCGCAGCCGGCGCGCGACGACGCGCAGCAGCTGCATCGCGATCTGCGGGCGGTCGGTGGCCCACTTCTGCAGCGCGGCCTTCGGCAGGCGGGCCAGCCGGGCGTCGGTGACGACGGTGGCGGTGGCGGTGCGCGGACCGGGGTCGAACAGCGACAGCTCGCCGAACTGGTCGGACGCGCCGTAGATGGCCACCAGGTTCTCGCGGCCGTCGGGGGAGCGGCGGCCGAGCTTCACCTTGCCGCTGAGCACGATGTAGAGGCTGTCGCCGGGCTCGCCCTCATGGAACAGGACGGCACCGCGGGGCGCGTCGAAGGTCTCGAACTCACCGGCCAGCGCCTCGACGTCCTCGGGGTCGACGCCCTGGAACAGCCCGGCCCGGCGCAGAATCTCGTCCACTAATGCTCCTCGATCGCCCGCGTGAGTGCGAGCCGTGTCACAGTGCTGCGCAGTCTAGGGCACCGGAGATCGGCACGTCGGCCACCTCCGCCGATGTCCGGCCGCCCGCGACGCGTCAGGAGTCGGACCGGCGTACGCCACGACGTCGCCGCCCGAGCCCCATCCGGGTGCGGAACCGGTGCAGTGCGCTGTCGGTGCCCTCGCGGACGAAGGCGTTCAGCTCGGACTGGTTGGCGGTGTCCAGGAACTGCTCGATCTCGCGGTCGACGGACACCTGGCGCAGCGGTTCCTCGACCCGACCCATGAGCAGCACGAAGCCCAGGACCACGAAGGGGAACAGCAGCAGCGTGAAACCGATCATCTCGGACGCCATCATGCCGCACCCCTGGTCGCCGACCGCGACGGCGACACGGCTTGTCGGCGGCGAACCGTAGGCTCAGCCCGTGCAGCAGAAGCCGGTGTCCCGTGCGGCCGAGACGCCCCTGGGGCTCACCCGGCGGGCGCGTCGCATCAACCGTGAGCTCGGCGAGCTGTATCCCGACGCGCACTGCGAGCTGGACTTCACGACGCCGCTGGAGCTCTGCGTCGCGACCATCCTGTCGGCCCAGTGCACGGACAAGCGGGTCAACGAGGTCACGCCGGCGGTGTTCGCGCGCTACCCCGACGCCGCCGCCTACGCCGGCGCCGACCGCGAGGAGCTCGAGGCGCTGATCCGCTCGACCGGGTTCTTCCGCAACAAGACCACGTCGCTGATCGGGCTCGGCCAGGCGCTGCTCGAGCGCTTCGGCGGCGAGGTGCCACACACGCTCGCCGAGCTGGTCACGCTGCCGGGCATCGGCCGCAAGACCGCCAACGTGGTGCTCGGCAATGCCTTCGACGTGCCCGGGCTGACCGTCGACACGCACTTCGGGCGGCTGGTGCGCCGCTGGGGGTGGACGGCCGAGACCGACCCCGTCAAGGTCGAGTTCGCGGTGGCCGAGCTGATCCCGAAGAACGAGTGGACGATCTTCTCGCACCGCGCGATCTGGCACGGCCGGCGGATGTGCCACAGCCGCAAGCCCGCGTGCGGCGTGTGCCCGATCGCCCGGCTCTGCCCGTCCTTCGGCGAAGGCCCCACCGACCCGGAGGCGGCCGGCAAGCTCGTCAAGACGGTCGAGCAGATGCTGGCTTCATGACCGACGCAGGGCCCGAAGTTCCGAACGGAGTTCCGTCCGACCTGCCCGACTGGCTGCAGCGCCTCGCCGCGGCCGCGGAGTCGCTCGACGGATCGGACCTGTCGCGCTTCCCGCCGCCCGAGGACGGCACCGGCCGCGCGTCGGCCGTCCTCATCGCCTTCGCCGACGTCCCCGCGACCCCTGACAATCCGGGCGGCCCGGGGGTGCTGCTGATCGAGCGCTCCTCCGATCTGCGCAAGCACGCCGGCCAGGTCGCGTTTCCCGGCGGCTCGATCGACCCCGGGGACGCCGGTCCGCAGGCCGCCGCGCTGCGCGAGGCGCACGAGGAGGTCGGGCTCGACCCGTCGACGGTGGATGTCCTGACCGAGCTGCCGCCGATCTTCATCCCGGTCTCGGGCTTCGTGGTGACGCCGGTGGTGGCGTGGTGGCGCGCCCCGCACCCGGTGCGCCCGGTCGACCGCGGTGAGGTCGCCGGGGTCGCCGTCGTGCCGATCGCCGAACTCGTCGACCCCGCGAACCGCTTCCGGGTCCGGCACCCGTCCGGCTACAACGCGCCCGGGTTCGAGGCCGGCGGGCTGTTCGTCTGGGGGTTCACCGCGGGGCTGCTCGACCGGTTGTTGGAATTCGGCGGTTGGGCCCAGCCGTGGGACGAGACGGTGCAGCGCCCGCTGCCGCCGTTGCCCGGCTACCCCGCGCCGGCCGAGGAACCTGGGACCGGCACACCTGTGACGCCGGGTTGACGCCGGATCGCGCGTGCGAGCTGCGCCGGTACCGTCGCGGCATGCCTAGCCCCGGGGTGCTCCGTGCCCTCGCCGGCACAGCGCTGGCGGTCGTGGTGCTGGCCGGCTGCACCAACAGCGAGCCGGCCGCGCAGAAGAACCCGCACTCCGGCACGGCCACCGCGTCGGTGGTGGGCGGCGTCCAGCAGCTCACCGTGCTCACCGGCGCCGACTTCCGCTTCCACCCCTCGACGCTGGTCGTGCACCCCGGCAAGGTGCGGATCGTGCTGAAGAACCGGGCCCCCGGCGGTTCGGGCAGCCCGCCGCACAACCTGCAGGTCACGGGGTTGCCGGGCGCCTTCGTCCCGCTGACGGCCGCCGGCGACGTCGGCACGGTGACCTTCACTGCCAACACCCCCGGGCGCTACAAGTTCGTCTGCACGATCCACATCGCCCAGGGACAGACGGGGATGCTGGTGGTCCGGGGGAGCGGGCAGTGAACCTGCTCGATCTCGTGATCATCCTGGTCGCGCTCGCCTACGGCTTCGGTGGCTTCCGCAGCGGCGCCGTGGTCGGCGTGTTCTCCCTGCTCGGCTTCTTCGGCGGCGCCGCGCTCGGCGCCCAGCTGGCTCGCCCGCTCGGCTCCAAGGTGGCCGACGGCCGCGCGCAGGTGCCTGTCGCCATCGTCTGCGTCCTGGTGCTCGCCACCGCCGGGCAGCTGATCGCGGTCTACGTCGCCGGGCACGTCAAGGCCCGCTTCATCCGCGGCGAAGTGACCCGCGGGGTGGACGCGGGGGTCGGCGCGGTGCTCGGCGTGCTGTCCGTGCTGCTGGTCGCGTGGATGGTGGCCGTGCCGCTCGCGACCTCGCCGTACCCGAACCTCGCCGCCGAAGCCGCGCACTCGCGCATCGTGCGCGCCATCAACGGGGCGGTGCCCCAGGGGGTGCGCGGTCTGTACTCCTCGCTACGCGGCTTCTTGAACCAGAGCGGGTTCCCGCCGGTGCTCGGGGACCTGCCTTCGACCTCGATCGTGTCGGTACCCGCACCGCCGGCCGACCTGTCCCCTGCCGTGGCAGCGCAGGTACGGACGGCGCAGCGCTCGACGTTCAAGATCTACGGCCAGGCCCCGCAGTGCGATCGTGGCATCGAGGGCTCCGGCTTCGTCTACGCCCGGCATCGCATCCTCACCAACGCGCACGTCGTCGCCGGCACTCGCACCGTCCGCGTCGACACCGGTCACGGCGACACCGTCCCGGCCACCGTCGTCTACTTCGACCCGCGCGGGGACGTCGCGGTGCTCGACGTGCCGCAGCTCGACGCCCCCGTCCTGCACTTCGCGGCGTCCCCGGCCAAGACCGGCGACGCGGCCGCCGTCCTCGGCTACCCGGAGAACGGGCCGTTCACGGTCCGCACGGCGCGGGTGCGCTCCCGCGGCACCATCTCGGGCACCTCGATCTACGGCTCCGGCAACGTCAGCCGCGAGATCTACTCGATCCGCTCGGTCGTGCGCAGCGGCAACTCCGGCGGCCCGATGATCGCCGACGACGGCACCGTGCTCGGCATGGTGTTCGCCACCGCCCTCGACTCGCCGGACACCGGGTTCGTGCTCACCGACAAGCAGATCAGCTCCGGCGCGGCCGCCGGCCGTACCGCCACCCGAGCGGTCGGCACCGGGAACTGCACCCCGGACTGACGCGCCTCAGTGCGTCGTGGCGTCAGTGCGTCGTGGCGTCAGTGCGTCTTGGCCCAGTGGATCAGCTCGCCGCTGACGGTCTCGGGCGCCTCGTCGTGCGGGAAGTGCCCGACGCCGTCCAGCACCTGCCAGACGTACTCGCCCGTGACGTACTGCCCGGCACCCTGGGCAGTCGAGGGCAGGACGCAGGTGTCGAGGTCGCCGTGCAGGTGCAGCACGGGCGCCGTGATCGACGTCCGCATCGACGCGGCGTAGCGCCGACCGTCCGACCGCAGCACCGAACGGCCCAGCCAGCGGTAATGCTCGGCGGCGCAGTAGGACACCGGGTGGATGCGCATGGCCTGCGCGTAGCGCTCCACGTCGACGCGGTAGCGCGGCGTGCCGCGCCACCGCGGCCCGCTCCAGTGGTCGTAGAGCTCTCGGACCCAGCGCGAGTCCCGCGACAGCAGATTCTCCGGCCGCCGCGGGACCTGGAAGGTCCGTAGGGCGTAGGCCGAGGCGTGCCGCTGCTCAGGACCGGCCCCCGGGCGCAGGGCGGCCCGCCAGCGCAGCGGGTGCGCGGCGCCCACCACCGCGACGGCGCGGACGACCCGGGGGTGCCGGGCCGCGACCGTCCACGCCAGGGTGCCGCCCACGTCGTTGCCGACGATCATCGCGTCCGTCTCGCCGAGCGAGGTCACGAGCGCCGCGACGTCGGCGGCGAGGGTCATCGAGTCGTAGCCACGCGGTGGTTTGTCACTGGCGCCGTACCCGCGCAGGTCGACGGCGACGGCGCGGAAACCGGCGTCCGCGAGGTCGACGAGCTGGTGGCGCCAGGCCCACCAGAACTGCGGGAACCCGTGCAGCAACAGGACGAGCGGCCCGGCGCCGAGCTCGGCGACGTGCAGGGCGATGCCGTTGGCGCGCACCATGCGATGCGTCCACGGTCCCTGGACCAGTGCGACGGAGCTGTCCGGAGCGCCGGGCAGCGGTCCGAACCCCACCGCCGTCGCCTCAGGTGTGGTCGCGCAGGTACGCCACGGTTTCCTTGCTCGTGCGGATTGTCTTCTCCGGCGCCCGCACGCGCTTGATCTTGCGGATGCCGAGGTACACGAACGAGCCGACGAGCAGCAGCTGGAAACCGAACACGATGAGGAAGGCGAGCCACCGGTCGAGCCCGAGCGCCGCGAGTCCCTCGGCGAGGGCGAAGAAGCCGAAGGTCAGCGAGAAGACCAGCACGACGCCCGCGGCCGCGAACAGGCCCACGCCGGTGCCGGCGTTCTTGATGGTGGACTTCAGCTCGAGCTTGGCCAGCTCGATCTCGCTGTGGATCAGGGTGGAAAGGCTCTTGGACGCCTCGGAGACCAGGTCGCCGATGCTGGGTTCGGCCGTCTTCGGGCCGGCCGGGTGGGCGCCTGCGTCGACAGGCGAGCGCGGTGCAGCATTCGACTGCGGCGTGACGGTCACGGTGTCGGCTCCTCGATCGGACGGCGGGCGTAGCGACATCATTCCAGGCCATCGGCCGGTCCGTGCCGGTCGCTGCGCGCGTCGTCGCGCCGGGGAGGCCCGGGAGCTGCGCCCGGGGCGTCGATACCCTCCAGCCGTGCCGTCTGACCCTCTCGCCCCCCTGCTCGACCTGCCGGGCGTGGCGGCCTCGGCGCAGCGTGCCCGCGAGGCCGTCGACGCCCTGCTGACCAACCGCACGCTGCGCCGCCGCTCGCCCGACGTCTCGGCCGAGTCGTCCGTACGCGGGGCCTGGGCCTCGGCCTGGCTGGCCGGTGACGAGGTGCCGTTGGAGGACGTGCGCTCGGGTGCGGCGGTGACCCGGCCCGTCGTGCAGGGTGCGCTGCGGGTGCAGGCCGCGCTCGGTTCGCTGACCGACACGTGGACGCGCGCTCCGCGCCAGGCGCTGGCCCGGTTGCACGCGCTGGCCGCCGCCGACCTGGTGTCCGATCCGGACGCGCTGGGCCGTCCCACCGGCGGGACGGCGCAGCGGCTGGACACGCTCGCCGAGGTGCTGGCGCTCACGTCGGTCCCTGCACCGGTGGTGGCGGCCATCGTGCACGGCGAGCTGCTCGGGCTCGACGCCTTCGCGCCCACGTCGGGGGTCGTGGCGCGGGCAGCCGTGCGGCTGACGCTGATCGAGCGCGGCCTCGACCCGAAGTCGCTCGTCGTCGTCGAGGCGGGTCACCGCGAGCTGCGCGCGGACTACGACGCTGCGCTCACGGCCTACCGCACCGGGACGCCGGAGGGCATCGCCCGGTGGGTGGTGCACTGCGACGACGCAGTGGCTGCGGGCGCGCTCGAGTCGGTCGCGATCTGCGAGGCGTTGGCGCGCAGCTGACCGCGCCGTCCGCCGCATGCCGGGTCCGCATACCCCCGACAGACGGCGGCGGCGCCGTGAGCCATTGGCTCACGACGCCGCCGGCACGGACTTCGAGTTACCAAGCGTGCCCTGTTCGGAAATGTCGCACGCGGTCCGTAGCGGCGCTGCCCGGTCCCGCGTCGACTCACCTGTGCGTGGTGGGATCGCCGCGTGGGTGCTCTGTCGTCCGTGCCGGACCGACGTTCACTGGGGGCTGGACCGCCAGGGTGCCCGCCGTTCCGTAGGACCCATTAGAGCCGTGTGACCGGGGTCACGCAAGGGTCGAGCGGCGTGTCACGGCCGCGGGTCGGCCCCCAGTTCGGGCCTGCGCGCTCCGCCCTGCGCCGGAAGGATCACCGCTGGGTGCGGCGGCGGGCGGCGTACCACGCGATGCCGGCCGCGGTGACGCCCACACCGACCATGGTCGCGGCGGTGACCGGGTGCTCCGGGCGGAGTCCGGACAGCCGTTCACGCAGGGGCACGGCGTTGGAGAAGGTCAGCAGCGGCCAACCGCGCTCGGTGGCGACCTTGCGCAGCGCCCGGTCGGCGTTGACGGCGTACGGGTGCCCGACGCTCTCCAGCATCGGGATGTCGGTGGCCGAGTCGGAGTAGGCGTAGCTGGCCGCCGAGGTCGTAGCCGCGCTGCTCGGCCAGCTCGCGGATGGCCACCGCCTTCTCGGGTCCGTAGGCGTAGCGGCTGATCTCGCCGGTGTAGTGGCCGTCGCGGACGACCATCTGGGTGGCCACGACGTCGTCGGCCCCCAGCATCGCGCCGACCGGGGCGACGACCTCCTCGCCGGAGGTGCTGACGATGACAACGTCGCGGCCGGCTGCCTTGTGCATGGCGATGAGGTCGACCGCCTCGTTGTAGACGATCGGGTCGATGATGTCGTGCAGGGTCTCGGACACGATCTCGCGCACCTGGGCGACGTCCCACCCGGTGCACATGCTCGTCAGATAGGCGCGCATCCGCTCGATCTGGTCGCTGTCCGCGCCGGCCAGCGCGAACATGAACTGGGCGTACGCGCTGCGCAGGACGGCACGGCGGTTGATCAGGCCGCCCTGGTAGAACGGCCGGCCGAAGGCGAGCACGGACGACTTGGCGATGATCGTCTTGTCGAGGTCGAAGAACGCCGCGGTCCGGGCAGGGTTGGCCACACGGCGAGAATACGGATCCCGGCACCGGAGACCGGCGGCGCGCGCAGTGGGTTCGTCGTTCCGGCCCGGCGACGGTTGTCCCCAGCCCGGAACCGCGCCCGCTGACGGCGCGTGCGCTGCGGTGTGCTCGACGGATGAACGACGTGCAGACGGACCCGGTCTCGTCCAGCGGACCGGCCGGCGGCCCGTTGCGCGGTCTGGTGGTCGGCGTCCTCGGCGCGAGCGGCGGGTTGGGGGCATCGGCGTTCGCGGCGGTGCTGGCCTCGGTCGCCGGCACGCTCGCGGGCGACGCGGTGCTCGTCGACCTGGACCCGGCCTCCGGTGGAGTGGACGTCCTGCTCGGCATCGAGACGCGCCCGGGCGCCCGGTGGTCGGGGCTGCAACTGGCCGGCGGTGCGCTCGATCCCCGGTCGCTGGCCGACGGCCTGCCTCGCGCCGGCCCGTGCGCGGTCCTCGCCGCGGACCGCTTCGACGCCGACGCCGACGCCGTGCAGCAGGTGGTCACCGCAGCGGCCGAGCTCGGCCCGGTGGTGCTCGACCTGCCGCGCCACCCCTCGGACGTACGGACCGCCGCGGAGGCGATGTGCGACCTGGTGGTGCTGGTCGTGCGTCCCGATGTCACCGGACTCGTCGCCGCGAGGGCGGCGAACGAGGCACTCGTCGAGCCGGCCATCGGCCTCGTCGTGCGGCGCGTGGGCTCGACACCTCGGGCCGGCGCCTTCGCCGGACACGAGGTGGCGGATCTGGTGGGCGCCGGGGTCCTGGGCTGGCTGCCGGCCCTGCGTCGCCCGCGGCCCGTCGCGGTACCGGGGCGTGCGCCGCGGGTCCACCGGCGGCTCGCGGCCGGGATCCTCAGCGGCGCCGTACGCGACGACGGGACCGGGAGCCACGTCGCCCCGGACGACGTCGCGAGAGACGGCCACCCACTGGACGACCGCGCGGCTGACTCGGTGCCGGCGTGACCCGTGCCGCCGAGACCGAGCTGGTGGACCGGGTCCGGCACCGGCTGGCCGCGAGCGGCACCGGTGGCCCGGGCGACGTCGAGCAACTCATCCGCGCCGAGACCGACGGCATCGTCGACGAGACGGTGTTCGACCGCCTGCGGCGCGACGTCGAGGCCGAGCTCACCGGCGCCGGTCCGCTGGAACCGTTGCTGGCGCTGCCCGGTGTCACCGACGTCCTGGTCAACAGCCCGGACGCGGTGTGGCTCGACCGCGGCGGCGGGATGGAGCGCGCCGCTGTGACCTTTCCGGGCGGCGAGGCCGCCGTGCGGGCCCTGGCCCAGCGGCTGGCCGGGGCGGTCGGCCGCCGCCTCGACGATGCGATGCCCTTCGTCGACGCGGTGCTTCCCGACGGCACGCGGCTGCACGCCGTCCTGCCGCCGCTCGCCGGGCAGACCACCCTGTCGCTGCGCGTGCTCGCCCGGCGGCGTCTCGACCTGGACGGACTCGTCGACCTCGGCACCATGCCGGCGCGGGCGGTCGAGCTGCTGCGGGCCGTCGTCGCGGCGCGGCTCGCCTTCGTCGTCACCGGAGGAACAGGCACCGGTAAGACGACCCTGCTCGGTGCGCTGCTGGGCGAGCTGCCGCCCGGTGAACGCGTGGTGGTCATCGAGGACGCCGCCGAACTTGTCACCGCGCACGACCACGTGGTCCGGCTCGTGACCCGGGCCCCGAACGTCGAGGGCGCGGGCGGCGTGGGGCTGCGCGACCTGGTCCGGCAGGCGCTGCGCATGCGCCCGGACCGGCTGGTGGTGGGCGAGTTCCGCGGCGCCGAGATGGTCGAGCTGCTCGTCGCCCTCAACACCGGGCACGAGGGCAGCGCGGCGACGCTGCACGCGAACTCCGCCGCCGACGTCCCCGCCCGCTTCGCCGCGCTCGGTGCCCTGGCGGGACTACCCGCGGCCGCGGTCACCAGCCTCGTGGCCAGTGGCATCGACCTCGTCGTGCACCTGCGGCGGGCCCGGGACGGGCGCCGCGAGCTTGCCGAGATCGCGATGTTGGAACAACGCGGGGACGCCCTGGGCACGATTCCGGCCTGGACCGCGGACGGACGGGACCGCCCGGGCGCGGCCGTGCTCGTCGCCCGATTGCAGACCCGCGGGGTCCAGGTGTGACGGCGACCGGCGCTGCCGTGGCCGGGGTGGCTCGCGCTCGCGGCTTCGGTGGCGATGAGCGCGTTGCCGTCGCCGGTGTGGGTGCGCGTGGCCGGGCTCGGCGCCGCCGGCCGGCTCGCCCCGCGCGCCGCCGGCCGGGCGTCCCGGCTCCCGCCTCGGTTCCGGGCCGGGGGGAGCCACGCCGTGGCGTTTGCCACGGTGCTCGGGTTGGGCGCCGGGTACCTCGCCGGTGGCGTTCCGGTCGGGGTGGGGGCCGGCGCTGCCGCCGCGGTCGTGGCGGTCCTCGTCCGGGACGCGGTCCGCTCGCGGCGCATCGTGCGGCGGCGGCGCGGGCTGCTGGGCGCGTTACGTCTGCTCGTCGCCGACCTCGAGTCCGGCGCCGATCCCGCCCGGGCGCTCGAGGCGGCCGCGGACCTCTGCCCGGACCGGCCCGAACTCGCCCGTGCCGCGCGGCGGGCCCGGTCGGGCCGGGACACCGCCGCCGTTCTGCAGGACAGCGACGACCCGCACGTCCGCGCGCTCGGGTTGGCGTGGCGGCTCGGCGCGTCGGCCGGAGCGGCCCTGGCCGAGGTGCTCGCACGGGTCGCGGCCGACCTCACCGACCTCGACGAGCAGCGGCGTGCGGTGGCGGTGGCCGTCGCCGGCCCGCGGGCGTCGGCAGCGATGCTTGCGGCGCTGCCCGCCCTCGGGCTGGTGCTCGGTGCCGCGATGGGTGCCCAGCCGTTGCATTTCCTGCTCGCCGTCCCGGGCGGCCGCCTGGTCTGCGGCCTCGGGTTGCTGCTCGACGCCGCCGGACTGCTCTGGATCCGGCGCATCCTGCGGCGGGCCGCATCGTGACGGCATCGGCGTGGGCGTTCCTCGCCGTCGCCCTCGCGCTGTGGCCGGCGGCGGACGGAGTAGACCGTCGTCCTCCTGGACTGCAGCAGCGGCCCGCCGCGCCGGCCGCCGGCCGGCACGGCTGGCTTGCCGGCGTCGGCGTCGGCATGGCCTGCGTGGTGTTCGGTGGCGGCGTCGGCTCCGGTGGTGTCGGCACTGGTAGTGGTGTCGGTGGTGCGGTGGCCGCGGCGGTGCTGGGCCCGCTCACCGCCTGGGCGCTGCGCCGCGCCGGGCGGGCCGCCGCCCACCCGCCGGATCCGGCCCTGCCGCTGGTGCTCGACCTGGCGGCGGCCGCCCTGCGGTCCGGCCGGACGCTGCCCGACGCCCTCGACGCCGCGCTCCCGGCGGCGGGAGACCAGCTGCGCGCGGGCCTGCAGCCGGTGGCCGGCCTGCTCCGACTCGGCGCCGAGCCCGCACGCGCCTGGTCGGCCGTGCCCGCGGCGTCCCCGCTGGCGACCGTCGCGGCCGCTGCCGTCCGCAGCGCCAGCAGCGGGCTGCGGATCGCGGCCACCTTCGAACGGGTGGCGGGGGAGCTGCGGGACGAGGCGGCGAGCCGGGGCGCCGCCCGGGCGCAGCGCGCCGGCGTCACGGTGCTGGCGCCGCTCGGGGCGTGTTTCCTGCCTGCCTTCGTCTGTCTCGGCATCGTCCCGGTCATCGCCGGTCTCGCCGCGAGTTCCTTCGGCGGGTTGGGATGAGGTCTCGTCCGGGCAGGATGCCGGGGCGGACGGGCGGTCGGACCTCGTCGCGCGGGCGCCCCGCCGGCCGTGCCGTGGTTCAATCGCGGCCAGAACGAAGGCGACATACCGGGGCAGGTGGGCGATGGTCGAGATCCCCGGCTTCGCCGTCGCCGACGAGATCGGTCGCGGCGGCTTCGGGACCGTCTACCGGGCACGGCAGCTCACCTCCGGCAAGGACGTCGCCGTCAAGGTGCTCGCGGCGTCCGCCGGATCCGAGCAGCACCAGCAGTTCGACGCCGAGTGCCGCGTCATCAGGTCGTTGCCCGCCCACCCGGGGCTGCCGCGCGTGCTCGCCACCGGCCGCACCGCCGACGGGCTGCCGTTCGTCGCGACGCCGTTGCTGTCCGGCGGTTCGCTCGCCGACCGGGTGCCGATGCCGGCCGCCGCCGCCCTCGACGTGTGCGCCCGGCTCGCCGACATCCTGCAGGTCGCCCACGAGGCCGGCATCGTCCACCGGGACGTCAAGCCGGCGAACGTCCTTCTCGACGCCGCGGACCGTCCGGTGCTCGTCGACTTCGGCATCGCCTCGCGGGCGGGCGCCGGGACGGTCTCGGCCTCCGACGCCGTCGCCGTCTCGATCGGCTTCGCCGCGCCCGAGGTCCTGGCGGGCGCGAGCGCCGACGCCTCCGCCGACGTGTACGCCCTCGGGGCGACGCTGTTCTGCCTGCTGACGGGGCGCCCGCCGTTCGTCCCGCGCACCGGCAGCGAACCGGTCGCCGTCGTGGCGACGCGGATCGCCCGGGCGCCGGTCGACGACCTGCGGCCCGACGGCGTTCCGGACGCGGTCTGCCGCGTGCTGGAACAGGCGATGGCGAAGACCCCGGCCGCGCGCCCGCCGTCCGCGGCTGCGCTCGGGGTTGCCCTGCGGACCGCCGCGCGCGAGCTCCGGTCGACCACGGGAGGGCGTCGGGCCCTGCGAATCAGTGCCGCCTTCACCGCCGGCGGTGGTCGTCAGGTGTCATCGCGACGCGCTCTCCGGGCGAGCGGCGGACGTCGCGCTCCGCTGCCCGCCGTGCTCGCTGCCGTCGTCCTGGCCGGCGGCGTCATCACCGCCGTGGCGGTCAGCGCCTCCGGCTCCGACGGCTCGGGGCCCACCAGGACCGCGTCCGGGTCGGTCGGGAAGGGCGTCGGCGGGGATGCGTCGGCCGCCAATGCGATCGCCGTCCCGAAGGAACCCGGTTCCGCCGGGCGGTCGCCGGTACGGGGCGACGCGGGCGGCGCAGCGGCGGCCGCCCTGCCCGCCCTGCCCGGAGCCCTCACCGCGTCCGCATCGACGCGGACGACATCGCACGCCACGACCCGCACGCACGCCCGCCCGACCACCGCGCGCCCGGCCAAGGTCCGCCCGACGGCCGCGCGCCCGACCGTCGCTCGACCTGTCACCACGCAGCCCACGCCCACGGCGCCCCGGCCCACACCCAGCCGTCCGGTCAACCACGCCCCGTCCGTGTCCGCTCGCGGCGGCACCTTCGCCGAGCACGCGCGGCTCGACCTCGCCGTCAGAACCACCGACCCCGATCACGATCACGTCACGCTCAGGGCCCGGAACCTGCCGTCCTGGCTGCACCTGTCCGGTTCGGCGCTGACGGGAAAGATCCCGTACACCGCCTCGCACGCCACACACACGCACACGCACATCAGGTCCACGGCGTACACCGTCACCGTCATCGCGACGGACTCCCACGGCGCGAGCTCGGCCACGTCGCTCACGGTCCACGTGCGCGACACCCTCCGGGCGATGCCGAACTACATCGGCAAGACCGGCAAGGCCGCGCCGACCATCTACGCGGTCTCGACAGTCACGCGGTCGTGCGCCTATCAACGTTCGGGGAACGGCACGCACGTCTACTGGCAGAGCGTCCGTCCTGGCACCGTCATCGCCTGGGGTCGGAAGGTGACCTACCTGTACGGCCGGAACCGGTCGAGCTGCCGACACGTCAGCGGGCACTACCCGTCCTGACACCTGTCGAGACGGGAAGCGGTCAGCGCGTGCGCCCGGCGTGGCCGGTCTGGACGAAGTGGTCCGTACGCCATGACCAGAACTTGATGATTCTGTTGTTCCCGGTGCACTGGGCCGCTGACAGCGCTGACGAACAGTCCACGGTCTCCAACCGTCCGCCGACCAGCCCGAAGTCCTGGGACAGCCCGATCGCCTTGAGGCCGACTCCGGCACCTGACGGTTTCAGCTGGCCGTTCTGCTGCGCCTTGATCGCACCCCATCCGGCCGCGCCGTCGGTGTAGGCGACGGCGTTGCCACGGCGGTCGGTCGAGAACTTGCCCTTGACAAGGAACGTCGCGTGCTTCATCCCTGTCAGTACCCCACCGGACGCTGTCGCCGCCGGACTGCCGAGGGTGGACGGGGAGTACGGGTAGGTACTGGTCCCGACCCGCTTCAACGTGTCGTCCGCGGCCGACCAGAACCAGACCTTGCCCTGCTGCCCGAGCGACACCGCCTCGACCGTCGACCCGACGCTCACCTGGGTGACGGACGTGGCTCCGTCGCCCTTGCTGATGAGCGTGGTGATGGCGGAACTGGTGAGCGACGCGACGTCTTTGACCGCGGTGCTGCTGGCTGTCACCTGGGCCCCGGAAGCCGGAGTGGTGAAGGTCGGGCCGCACTGCGGCGGGTTGACGTCGGGGAAGACAGCCTTGTTCCAGATGTCGTTGTACAGGGTGAGCGTGGACGTCTTCTTGCGGTCGGGTGCGGTGATCTGGACCAGATAGGTCGGCAGGCCGCAGAACGTCGTCGCGATGGTGGCGTGCCCCGTGCCGGTGCTCGGCGAGATCGCGGTCAGTCCCCGCGGCTGCCCGTCGTGGGTCCAGACCAACTCGCGGAACCCGTCACTGTCGACCCGGTCCTGCAGGTACTTCTGCACGCTCGCCGCGCTGGTGAACCGCGCGAGCGTCGTTGACTCGGGCAACCCGGTGTAGGTGCAGACGGTCTCGTCCACGACGCCGAGCGCCTGGTCCTTGGGCCCGGCTGCCGAGAGGTCACAGCTGCCGTTCTTGAATGCGTTGCCCGTGTCCTTCTCCCGCTTGCCGATCAGCTTCGTGAACGACCCGAAGTGGTCGAAGGACACCGTCGTGCTCGGGGACCCCGTGTGCAGCGCGGCGGCCGACCCCGTGCTCGACCCGGTCGCCGGCGACGACGCCGGTTTGGACGTCGCGGCCGTCGACGAGCCGTGCGACGACGGGCTGCTGCCCCCGCGGGAAACCAGCACGGCGACGAGAACGCCGACGGCGAGCACCACCACGACCGCCGCCGCGACCAGCGCGTTCCGCCGGCCGTGGTCGGCGTGCCGCCCGGGGAGTGCCGACGTCGCGCCGAGCGGCACACCGCCCGAAGGGGCCCGGTCGCGGATCACACCCGGCGGGAGCGGGGTCGCCCCCCGGGGAGGTGGCGGCGGCGTCCAACCCCGGCTCGGGGCTCCGCCCGGTGGCTCGTCGCCCGCGGCGGGCCGCACCGGTCCCGGCGGCGCGCCCGTACCGCCGGCTCCGCCTGGGCCGCCTGCGCCCGGCCCGCCCGGCCGGCCGGGGCCGGCAGGCCCGCGCGGCACGGAAGCACCCGGCTGACCGGCCGGCGGTGCCGTCCGTGGGCCGCCGCCACCAGGCCCGCCGCCACCAGGCCCGCCGCCACCAGGCCCGCCGCCACCAGGCCCGGCGGGTCCGGATCCGGTCGGCGCCGTCCCGCGTCCCGGCGGCGGGGTGAGCAGCGCGCCGGGTCCTGCGCCGATCGGGTTCGTGGGCCGCGACTGCGGGTGGTCGGCCGCCGGCCGTACCCGCCCCGCGTCCCGCAGTGCCGCCCGGGCCGCCGTCGCCAGCGCGCCGGCGCTGTCGTAGCGGTCGTCGGGCGACTTGGCCATGCCCTTCGCGATCACCGCGTCCAGCGCGGGCGGCACCTCGGGGCGGAGCGCGGACGCCTTCGGTATCTCGGAGTTCATGTGCGCGAACATCTGCGCGAACATCTCGCCCTCGAACGGCTTGCGTCCGGTGAGGGACTCGTACAGCACGCACGCGAGGGCGTACACGTCCGTGCGCTTGTCGCTAGCGCTGCCGTTGATCCGCTCCGGCGACATGTAGGCGACGGTGCCGACGGTCGCCGTCGTCGCGGTCAGGGCGGTGCCCTCCTGCGTCGTCGAGCGGGCGATGCCGAAGTCGACGAGGTAGGCGAAGGGCACGGCGTCGGGGTCGTCCTCGTGCAGGCCGGTCAGCAGGATGTTGGACGGCTTGACGTCGCGGTGCACGAGATCGCTGGCGTGCGCGGCGTCCAGAGCCGAGGCCGCCTGACCGACGATCTCGACGGCGGTCCTGAGCGGCAACCGCCCGCGCGTCTCGAGCACCGACCCGAGATCGCGGCCCTCGACGAGCCGCATGTCGAGGAACAACCGGCCGTCGATCTCGCCGAAGTCGTGAATGGGGATGATGTGCGGCTCGTTCAGGCGCGCCGCCAGGCGCGACTCGCGCCGGAACCGGGTCTCGAACGATTCGTCCCCGGCCAGGTAATCGGGCAGCACCTTCAGCGCGACCTCGCGCTCCCGGACGGTGTCGTGGGCGCGGTAGACCTCACCCATGCCACCGCGGCCGATCAGCTCGATGAGCCGATAGCGGCCGAACTCCTCCGGCACCGCACCCCCTCGACCGACCGTCATCCCGGCTCGCGCGCCGCGTACCACCCGCAATGGTGCGGGCACCGGCATGATCGCACGCGGGTCCGGTCGACCGCTCCTGCGCGAGTGTCGCGTACCGCTCGACGGTTCGGCCGGTGGGGGCGATGGTTATGTCCGGCTTCGCGGAGAAGGTCGCACCGCCAGTTGTGACGGATCGGAAACGCAGGCCCATCACGTACTTTCGCACCCCTTATCTCATCCTCAAGATCTGGATATCGTCAGCCATCCGCAGCGGCGGGAAGCAGCCGCAGCGACGAATTTGGGGGGACCACAGGATGTCGGTCGCACAGTCGAATTCGCCCGTGCAGGGCGATCTGAACGACCAGCTGATCGCCACCGACTGGTGGAGTGACCAGATGGTGCAGGCGGCGGGGATCCCGATCGTCGATGTTCCGTTCGTGACGATCGGTGGGGGAATCGGCTCGTTCGTCACCGTCGACTACCTGCGCATCGCAGGTGTTCCGGTGGAGAACATCCGGGTGCTGTCGAACATCGACCACCCGTGGCAGACGTATGAGTACCTGACCCGGGTCTCGCAGATCCCGCGTCCTGAACGCATCCGGTCGGACTCGGCGTCCCGCCCGGACAACATCTGGGGCTTCCCGTCCTACGCCATGGAGGAGGCGTGGAAGGACAAGTCGCTCACGCAGGCGATCAATGTCTTCCTCGAGCCGATGTGGCGTGACTTCTACACGCCCAAGGCCGGCATGGTCTTCGGTCATCTCGAGCGCGAGGCCAAGCGCATCCGCTACTGGGACATGCTCGTCAAGGGCCAGGTGCGGATGGTCCGCCGTCGGCAGGGCGGTGGCTACTTCACCATCCTGACCCCGCCGGAAGGCGCGGCGAACACGAAGCGCGTGGCTTTCCGCTCGCAGTACGTGCACGTCGCCATCGGCTACCCGGGACTGAAGTACCTGCCGGACCTGCAGGAATTCCGTACCAAGATGCAGGACTTCCACCACGTCGTCAGCGCCTACGAGGACCACGAGCACGTCTACAACCAGATGCGGACGCGGCCGGGCACGGTGCTCATCCGCGGTGGCGGCATCGTCGCCTCACGCGTGCTGCAGCGGTTGATGGACGACCGGCAGAAGTACGGATTGCAGACGCAGATCGTGCACCTGTTCCGCACCTTCATCGACGGCTCGCACGGCAAGAACGCCTGGAACCGGCGCAAGGGCGGCAACGGCTTCGCCTACCAGGGCTTCAACTACCCGAAGTCGGTCTGGGGCGGCCAGCTGAAGAGCAAGATGCGCCGACTCGAGGGTGACGAGCGCGGCAAGGCCTACGACGAGATGGGCGGCACCAACACGCCCTGGCGGCGCAACTGGCAGGCCTCGATGAAGCAGGGTCGCGACGAGGGCTGGTACCGCCTGATGCAGGGCACCGTCGAAGGCATGTCGGTCGGGCCGGACGGCCGGATCGTCAGCACCGTCAAGACCTCGCAGGGCCTGTTCGACGTGGCGGCGGACTTCGTCGTCGACTGCACCGGCCTCGAGGCCGACATCGCCGAGCACCGCGTGCTGAAGGACCTGCTCGACCACAGCGGCGCGCGCCGCAACCCGAAGGGCCGCCTCGACGTCGAGCGCAGCTTCGAACTGCGCGGCACGGCGAGCGATCCGGGACGTATCTATGCGTCAGGATCACCGACGCTGGGCGGTTACTTCCCCGGCGTCGACACCTTCCTCGGTCTGCAGGTGGCCGCCCAGGAGATCGCCGACGACCTCGCCCGGCGCGGCTTCTGCAAGAAGATCGGACCAGGGCGTTCGGTGAGCCAGTGGCTCAAGTGGGCCAAGAACAAGCAGATCTGAGGACGAGACATGCTTCCCACGCTCGGCGGCCGCATCCAGTCGCGCATCTTCTTCACGGCGATCATCGGCGGGTTCTGGACCTTCATCATCGCCACCTTCGTGCCGGCGACGCTCGACACCAACGGCGTCTCGATCGACATCGGACGGGCCGACCGCTACCAGGACGCGTTCGCGATCCTGTTGTGGACGGGCCTCATCGGCATCGTCTGGGAGTGCATCTACCACTTCCTCATGCAGTGGCGCTGGGAGAAGGACTGGCCGACCTTCTTCGGCCTCGTCACGATCATCAACGAGGGTCTGGTCGTCTACTTCCTCGCCGACAACGGCGTGCTGCCGTGGATCAAGGGCTGGAACGCCGACACGCTCCCGGATCACCTGGTCCCGCTCTGGTTCTTCATCATCCAGTTCGTGGTCGTATGGCTCGCGATCTGGATCTGGGTCAACGGACCGATGCGGGTCTTCAACATCCACTGGCGCTTCTTCGGCGGTCGGTTGATATGAGGGCGACAAGCCGACAGGAGAAGTCATGATCCGGCTGCATTCCATCGCGGGTGAGGGTGTCCTCGGCCGCTACGGCGACCTCATCGTGCTGTGTTCGGCGCCCTCCGGGTCGGAGGACCTCGTCGACGAGGTGATGGGCGCGCTCGAGCAGGTCGCCCGCGACGGCGGCGACGGCAACGCCCTCGCCGACCGGCTGGACGCGACCGCCAAGGGCAAGGGCATCGACCTGGTCGGCTTCGGGCCGGCCGCCGGGTCGGTGACGGTGAGCGTGTTCGGCCAGGCCTGGATCGCGGTCGTCACCGAGCACGGTGAGCAGCGCCTCGCCCTGCGGCAGAGCACCGATGCGGTGCGCACCGTCGCGCCGGGGGCCGTCCGTTCGCTGCGGGCCGGGTTGGGCAGCCTGGACACCGAGACGATGGCGCAGCGCTGGACCGACCTCGTCACCGGCGTTACGCGGGCCGGGGCGCTCGTGCTGGCCGTTGCCGACGACGTCGACGTGCCCACCACCACCGACGTGTCGCCGGCGGCGGCGTCGGCCCCTGCTGCGGCATCCGAACCGGCTGCCGCGCCGGCAGCCGATGGCGGACGCTCGACCCTGCCGGGCCGCGCGGATCCGGTGCCGCCACCGCCGAGCGAGGCCACGGTCACCAACCCGGCGCCTGCGCCGCCGAGCCCCGCGCCTGCGGCACCCGCTCCGGCGCCCGCACCCGCACCGGCTCCGGCGCCCGCTCCGGCGCCGCAGTCCCAGCCGCAACCGCCGTCCCAGCCCCAGCCGGCCGCAGCGTTCGCCGCCCCGCCCGCGCCGGAGCAGCCGGCCCAGGGCGGGTCCGACGGGCAGGCCGGGCCGCCGGAGTTGCCCGCCGTCGCCACGCCGAGCGTCAACGTCGACCGCTCGCAACCGTTCGCCGCCGTCTCACTCGTCGCCCCGGAGAAATTCGCGACGGAGGAGGACCGCTCGCCGTTGCCGGTGGCGGCCAAGCCGGATGCCCCGCCCATTGCGGACGCGCCGCTGCCGTCGCACCCGATCGCGGACGAAGCCGTCGAGATCATGGGCGTGTACTGCAAGAACGGCCACTTCGACGACCCGGCCGCGCGCTACTGCGCGATCTGCGGGATCTCGATGGCGCAGCAGACCCTGATCCCGCGCCGTGGCCCGCGCCCGCCGCTCGGTGTGCTCGTGCTCGACGACGGCAGCATCTACACCCTCGACACCGACTACATCATCGGTCGTGATCCGTCCCGGGACCCGGATGTGATCGCCGGTACGGCGCGGCCGTTGCGCATCGACGACCCCGAAGGGTTGCTGTCGCGCGTCCACGCCCGCATCCACCTCGAGGGATGGTCGGTCGAGCTGGTCGATCTCGGATCCGCGAACGGCACCGGCATCTGGGGGCCCCAGGACACGGTGTGGCAGCGGGCACCTGTCCAGACGCCGGCCCTGGTCAAGCCCGGCACGCAGATCGGTATCGGGCGCCGTCAGATGCGCTACGAGTCCCACCGGAACACCTGGTGACACCGTCGTCATGACTCACCCGAAGTGGCTCCGCGCCACATGCGCT
This sequence comes from uncultured Actinomycetota bacterium, assembly GCA_963787985.1. Classification (GTDB taxonomy): domain Bacteria; phylum Actinomycetota; class Actinomycetes; order Mycobacteriales; family Jatrophihabitantaceae; genus Jatrophihabitans. Next base: position 1,430,077 of record CAWBEL010000001.1, read on the forward strand.
TCGACCGAGGTTCAGGGGAACCCGCCATGTCCACGCTGACACCTATCGAGCAGTTCCTGCTCGACGTCGCGATCATCCTGGTGCTCGCCAGGTTGTTCGGGCTGGCGGCGCGCAAACTCGGGCAACCGCCGGTGATCGGCGAGATCCTCGCCGGTATCGCGCTCGGGCCGACGCTGTTCTCCGGCGCGATCACCAAGCACCTGTTCACCGTGCTCAACCCGGCCAAGGACCCGGTCACCAAGCACCACCTGCCGCCCATCAACCTGACCGGTTCGTGGCTCACCGCGATCGCGACCATCGGCCTGGTGCTGTTCATGTTCATCGTCGGCTACGAGGTCGACCGGAGCTTGTTCAAGGGACGCGAGCAGGTCGCTGTCGCGGTCTCGCTCGGCTCGATCCTCCTGCCGATGGTCGGCGGCACGCTGCTCGGGCTGTGGCTGGTAGGCCGGCACCACGACATCACCACCAAGCACCTGCCGTCGGCGCTGTTCATCGGGGCCGCGATGTCGGTGACAGCCTTCCCGGTGCTCGCCCGGATCCTCACCGACCGCGGCATGCACCGCACCCGCATCGGCGGGCTGGCGATCGCCAGCGCCGCCGTCGACGACATCGCAGCCTGGTCGCTACTCGCCGTCGTCGTCACCATCGTGGGTTCCGAGGGCGGCAGCGACACCTGGCACATCCTGCTCGCGCCGCTCTACCTGCTGATCATGTTCTTCCTCGTCCGCTCCCTCATGCGATGGGTCAATCGGCGCTTCGAGGCGGTCGGCCGGCTGACGCCGGACCTGCTGGGGATTGTCGCAGCGATGCTTGTGCTCTCGGCGTTCACGACCGAGTGGTTGAACGTCCACTACATCTTCGGCGCCTTCATCATGGGCGCCTGCATGCCGCGGGAGAACGGCGCCGCGCTGCGGCAGGCCATCGTCGAACGCCTCGAGCAACTCAGCGTGCTCGTGCTCCTGCCGATCTTCTTCGTGGTCTCGGGTGTCAACGTCGACCTCTCTCAGATCGACGCGAAGGGCTTCGGCGAACTGCTCGCCATCCTCGGCGTGGCGATCGGCGGGAAGTTCCTGGGGGCCTACCTCGGCGCCCGCTTGCAGGGGGTCGGCAACCGCCAGTCGGGCGCGCTGGCCACCCTCATGAACACCCGTGGGCTCACCGAGCTGGTCATCCTCAACGTCGGCCTCTCGCTCGGCGTGCTCGACGAGAAGTTGTTCTCGCTCATGGTGCTCATGGCGCTGATCACCACGGCGATGACCGGCCCGATGCTGGCCCTCGTCTACCCGAAGCGACTGATCGACCGCGACATCAACGACGCCGAACGCCTGGCGCTGGCGGCGGACGCGAACTACCGCGTGCTGGCGCTGCTGGACTCGATGCCCGACCCCGGCGCGGACGAGGCGCTCGCGCAGGCCGCCGTCGACCTGGCCTCGGTGCGCACGCCGGCGCAGGTGGTGCTCGTCCGGTTGCTGCCACAGCACGACCAGAACAGGCGCCTCGAGCTCGGGACCGGCCTGGGCGGTGAACTGTTGCAGGTGACGCAGGCGATCAGCACGCTGCACGAACTCGGCGCGCGGGTGACCCGTCCCGGCGTCACCGTCACCGCGCAGGTGCAGTTCAGCGAGGCGATCTCGGCCGACCTGACGCGCTACGTCATCAACGCCGAGCCGGATCTCGTCGTGGTCACCGGGACGGTCGAGATGGCGCCGCACGAATTCATGCCGCGCGTGCTGGTGCACGGCGTCGAACCGGAGCAGCCGAGTTCGGTCGCGGTCGCCGCGACGAACGACTCCGGTGGCGACGCGGCGTTGCAGATCGCGGCCGCCCTTGCGGTCGCGCGCGAGCTGCCGCTGGTGCTGACTGGCGGTGGGCGTCGCGAGCGGGGCCTCGCCGGCGATCTGACGAAACGGGGCATCGCCGCGACCTTCGGCGATCCACCCGACGGTGCGCTGGTAGTGGGGGCGGTCGCCGGTCCTGCTGTGCACCTCGTCGCGCGCGCACGTCCAGACGACGAGGTCAACGACATCAACGATTGGGCCGGCCTGGTGACCGCGGGGAGACACACATGAACGGCATTGCCGACTACGAGTTCATCAGGTCGCTGGGGAAGGGCAACCACGGCGAGTTCTTCGTCGCGAACCGGCCTGCCCGCCTGCCGGTGGACGCCGAGTACGTCGCGGTGAAGGTGTTGTCCGGACCCACCTCGGAGGAGGTGTTCCGGCGGGCGACGCGCGAGCTCTCGGCCTTCGCCGCCGTGCAGTCGCCGCACCTGGTGACCCTGTACGACGCCGGGCAGCAGGGCAGCGCGTTCTACTACGCCATGGAGTATCTCGACGAGGGTTCGCTGGCCACCGGGACGCACGACCGTGCCACCGTCATCACGGCCGTCGCCGACGCCGCCCGTGCCGCCCACTCGCTGCACGAGGCGGGCATCGTGCACCGCGACATCAAGCCCGAGAACGTCATGCTCTCGCGCGGTCGGGGCAAGCTGGCCGACCTCGGGCTCAGCCAGGTACTCGCGCCGGGTGTCACGGTCACGGGCATGGGCTCGGTCGGCGCGATCGAGTTCAACGACCCGGCGCTGATCCAGGGTGCCGCCCCGTCCCGGGCCACCGACATCTTCAGCCTCGGCGCGACGCTGCACCGGGCCCTGTCGGGCACGGGGCTGTACGGAGAGCTGCCGGCCGGGGACGCGATGCTCGCCCTGCGGCGCGTCTTCTCGCAGCCGCCGCAGGTGTCGCCGGATCTCGACGAGGCGGTGGCGACCGCGATCAGCTGGGCGATCATGCCGAACGCCTTCGAACGCCCGGTGACCGCGCTCGTCTACGCCGAGTACCTGGACTCGCTGGTCTGACGCTGTTCCGGAGCACGCACCGCACCCGTCCTACGCCACGGCCTGAGGGGACCCCTTAGGCCGTGTCGTCGTCGTCCTGCCGGTACTGGGCAAAGTCCCGATGCCGGCGTACCGGCCTTAGCACGACTGTCGATGGTGTCGAACCCACCGTTCTCGGAGGACACCATGTACAGCACCGATCTCGTCGAAGCCTTCGCCCTCGAGCAGCAGCGGGAGGTCCGGGAGCGGGCCGCCTCCGCGCACCGGGCCCACGCCGCCGTCGCCGCCCACGCGCTGCCGGCCGAGCCCCGGCGCCCGCGCCGGTCCTGGCACCCCCTGCTGGCCTTGCACGGCTGGTTCGCCGCCGGGCAGCTCTGATCGGCCAGCTCTGATCGGCCAGCTCTGACCTGCCGACTCAGACGGGTCAGCCGGCGGGGCTGCGGCGCCGCATTCCCCGTAGCGCCAGCAACACGAGCAGGGCCAGCCCGCCCAGACGCAGCGCGTCCGGGCGACCGTCGGCCGCGGAGCCAGGGCGTGCCGGCACCGGCTGGGCCGACGGCGCAGGGGCCGCGGATCCGCGGGATTCCGCCGTGGGGACCGGTCCCTCGGACTGGCCACGCCGGAACCGCTGCAGGACACGCAGGTTCGGCGCGTCGCGCCGGGCGCGGGCGGCGTGCCGCGCCTCGTCCAGCCCGAAGCCGGAGTCGCCGTGCGGCCCGGCCAGGATCGACGTGACAGCGGAGAAGGCATCGATCCAGCGCTGCCACCCCTCCTCGTCATCGGGGCCGGTCGGGGACGCGCCGAGGTGCGGATCGGTGCCGGGCGCGCGGGGATCGGACGGCAGGCTGTCCCAGAGATAGCCGCGCGCGGCGGCGAGATGCTGCCACAACTGCGTCGCGTACTCGCAGCTGGCGTGCAGCGCGGCGTCGAGTTGCTGGGCGCGGCTGCGGTGCTCCATCAGCGTCATGTCGGCGCGGTCGTCGGAGGTGACCCGGTCGGGGTCGAGCAGGTGGGGTTTCGGGATGGTGTGCACAATCGCTCTCCTTCTACTGCGGTGTGGTGAGACGGGTTGCGGCCTCGGCCATGAGCGCGTGCACGAACGCCTGCGGCAGGTTGCCCCGCATCTGGTGCTGGCGGGCGTCGTACTCCTCGCTGTACAGCTCCGGTGGTCCGGTGGCGGCGTGGGTGCGTTCGAACCAGGCTCGGGCCTCGACGGGTCGACCCTCCTGGTGCAGGGCGAGCGCGGTGAGGAACCCGCACAGCAGGAACGATCCCTCGGCGTCGGGCAGCGGCCGGTCGTCGTGCCGGAAGCGGTAGGCGTAACCGTCGAGGGTCAGCTCCCGCAGGTAGGCCTGCAGGGTGGCGGTGGTCCGCGTGTCGCCCGGCGGGACGGCGCCGCGCAGCGGGGGCAGAAGCAGCGCGGCGTCCAGGCCCGGGTCGTCGGCGGCGCGCTGCCAGCGCCCGTCAGGGTGCAGCGCGTGCTGGGTGGTGTCGGACAGGATGCGATCGGCCAGCGCGAGCCAGTCGCCGCTGCCGTCCCGGCCCGCCCGGGCAAGGGCCGCCGCACGTAACCCGGCCGACACGATCAGCCGGCTGTGTGTCCAGGCCCGGTCGTCGAGTTCCCAGATGCCGGCGTCCGGCTCGTGCCACCGCGCCGCGATCGCGGCAGCAGCGGTGTCGACAGCGCGCCAACCGTCGGCGTCCAGTCGGTCCCGCCCGGCCGCCGCGGCCAGGAGCAGCAGCGCCTCGCCGTGGGCGTCCAACTGGAACTGGGCCCCGGCGTGGTTGCCGATGACGTCGTTGCCCCCCGGGTACCCCGGCAGGCCCAGGTGCCGCTCGGATGGCACGGAGGCACCGTCGACGGTGTAGGCGGGCGCGAGCTGCGGCCCGTGTTCCAGGATGCGCGCGCCGACGTAACCCACGGCCGCGTCGAGCAGCACGTCGTCACCGACGGCGACGGCGGCCTGCCCGGCGTAGCACTGGTCGCGCAGCCAGACGTAGCGATAGTCGTAGTTGCGTCCGGCGTCGGTGCGTTCGGGGAGGCTGGTCGTGGCGGCGGCGACCATTCCCCCGGTGCTGCTGGTCAGCCCGTGCAGCACGGCCAGGCTGTGGGCGGCGTCGCGCGGCGCGATCGAGTGCTCTGGCGTGCGCACCCGGGCGCCCCAGGTGGCCTCGGTGGCCCGCCAGGTCGGTTCCGGTACGACGGGCTCGTCGGGCAGCGGCCGGTCGCTGATCTCGAGCACGAGGTCGCGGTGATCGCCCTCGTCGAGCTCCAGGTGCAGCCGCAGTTCCTCGTCGTGCGCGCGGGCGCCGGGACCGGCTGTCCAGCGCCCGTACAGCGCGCCGCAGCGGAACGTCCAGACGCCGCGCGAGTGGTGCAGCTTCGAGAGGGCAACGGTGTCGTAGTCGGCGCGCGGCCGCAGGGTCACGGCGACCGCAGCGCCTCCGCGGACGGCGTGCACGCGGCGCAGCAGCACGGCGCGATGGACGTCGGCCGGGCAGGCCAGGGCCTCGCGGCATTCGACGATGCCCGACACGGTCACCCAGCGGTTGCGCCAGATCAACGAGTTCGTCTCGTAGCTCCCGCCCCAGACGTGCCGATCGCGCGGAGTGACGCTGTACGTGCCCTCGCCGCCGACGAGCGTCGAGAAGATCGAACCGCTGTCCCACCGCGGGGCGCACATCCATGCGATGTCGCCGCGCGGGCCGAGCACCGCGCCACGCTCACCGTCGGCCACCAGCGCGTACTCGCGCAGGACGTGCGGCATGACGTCGGGCGAGGGGTGGGTCGGGGTCATCGCTGCCGGCCGCGGACAGCAGCGCGGAGGGCCACTCCAGCGGCGGCACCGGCAGCGGCGATCCCCGCGAGCGCGCCGTGGTGGCGCGAGGCCCACAGTTGTGGGTCGCGGTGGATCGCCTGTCGGTCGAAGATGCCGTGGGCGCCGTAGTCGCGCCCGTCCGGGCCGTCGGCGGGCTGCCAGAGGTTGATCGGGGCGTCCGGGTCGTGGGGTTGCTGCGTTTGCTGGGAGTCGAAGCCGGTACGGCCGAGGTAGCGGTCGAGCAGGCCGGGGGCGAGGGCGTTGGCGGCGAGGGTGGCGGCGGTGCTGGCGCCGACCCAGTATTCGCGCCGGCGTGGGTGGTCGGCGGCGTGCAGGACCGCGCGGGCGGCGACCTCGGGCTGGTAGATGGGTGGCACCGGTTGCGGATGGCGCGGCAGCCGGGACAGCACCCAGGAGAACTGCGGCGTGTTGACGGCCGGCATCTGCACCATCGTCACGTGAATGCCGGACTTTTCGTGCAGCAGCTCGCAGCGTAGCGATTCGTGGAAGCCCTGGATGGCGTGCTTGGCGCCGCAGTAGGCCGTTTGCAGGGGGATGCCGCGGTAGGCGAGCGCCGAGCCGACGTGGACGATTGTCCCGGCGTTGCGGGGACGCATGTGCTTGAGCGCGGCCATCGTGCCGTGCACGTAGCCGAAGTAGGAGATCTCGGTCGCTCGGCGGTACTCCGCGGGCGTGATCTCCCAGAACGGCGCGAACACCGAGCTGAACGCGACGTTGACCCACACGTCGATCGGGCCCAGTTCGTTGTCCACCCGCTCGGCGGCGGCGAACACGGCGTCGGAGTCGGCGACGTCGACCGGCACGCCCAGCGCGCGACCCCCGGCCTCGGTGATCTGCTTCTCCGCGGCGGTCAGGCCTTGTTCGCCACGGGCGAGCAGGGCGACGGCATCACCCCGCTCGGCGAAGGCCAGGGCGGTAGCCCGGCCGATACCTCCGCTGGCGCCGGTCACGACGACGGTGCGAGCCATGGAGTCTTCTTTCTCTCGATGCTGATGTTGTGCGAGCGGACGCGCAGGCCGGCGCCGGCAGACGTGGTCAGGTGGCCCAGCCGAGGGCCCACAGGTCGGTCTCGGCCGGCTCGCCGGCCGCTGCGGTCAGTTGTCCGAGCGCCTCGACGAGGTTCGTGCGGGCTGCGGCACTCATCCGGCGCAGCGCCGGCTCGATGGCGGCGCGGCGGGCGGCGGCTACCTCGGCGACCAGGCGCTGCCCGTGCTCGGTGAGTGAGATGTGCAGGCCGGTCGAGGCGGCCAGCTCCGTCAGGGTGACCGATCCGTGGCTGGCGATCACGGTGAGAATCCGGAGCTGTACGACGCCCACCTCGTCCTGGACGGCGGACAGCGAACGGACGCTGATGCCGACGAGCAGTCGGCACACGGCGAGGACGGCGTCGGCGTCGGCGGGGCTGCCGCGGCGGTGGCGTGGCGCGCCCTGCTCGGGGGGACTCGGTGGGGACGGATCGTTCTGTCGAGGCGGCACACACACAGTGTCATCCCCAATAGTTGCAATGTGCAAACGTTAGGTTCGACGGGCGCTGTGCCGTGAGATCAGATAGCCGGCTCGGGACTCGGGGTACTGAAGCGCGGAGCAATCCACGTCGATACCCGAGGCGGGCCCGTGACGACGATCTTCCGTACCAAGCCGCTCGACGACGTCCTGGACCAGGACAACCATCCCGAGGCCGGTGGCGGCCTGCGCAAGCGGCTGGGTGTCTTCGACCTCGTCGGGTTCGGCGTCGGCATCGTCATCGGCACCGGCATCTTCACGCTCACCGGCGTCGAGGCGCAGCAGCACGCCGGCCCGGCCGTCGTGCTGTCCTTCGTCGTGGCCGGGGTGGTCAGCCTGCTCGCCGCCATGTGTTACGCCGAGCTCGCGTCGGCGGTGCCCACCGCGGGCAGCGCGTACAGCTACGCCTACGCGACGGTCGGCGAGATCGTCGCCTGGGTCATCGGCTGGGACCTGCTGATGGAGTTCATCCTCGGCTCTTCGGTGGTGGCGCGAGGGTGGTCGGGTTACCTGCAGAGCCTGTTCAAGCTGCCGACGTCGATCTTCGGCGAGTCATCGGTCGTCAACGTGGGCGCCATCGCCATCGTCGCGTTGCTCACTGTCGTGGCCGTCACGGGCATCAAGCAGTCGGCCTGGCTGACGAACACGCTCGTCGTGGTGAAGGTCGCGGTGTGCTTGTTCGTGATCATCGCCGGCTTCTTCTTCCTCAAGCGCAGCAACCTGACGCCGTTCATCCCACCGGCCCGCCCGGCCGCGTCCGGCGGCGGCCTCGACCAGCCGGTGGTCAACGCGGTCTTCGGTTCGCCGTCCGCCTTCGGCGTGGCCGGCGTGATCACCGCCGCCGCCGTGGTGTTCTTCGCCTACACCGGTTTCGAGGCGGTGGCCAACCTGGCCGAGGAGTCCAAGAAGCCGGAGCGCGACATGCAGCGGGGTCTGCTCGGCACGCTGGTGGTCGCGACGATCCTCTACGTCGGCGTGTCCTTCGTCCTCACCGGGATGGAGAAGTACACGAAGATCGACGCCGGCTCGCCGCTGTCGTCGGCGTTCAAGTCGGTCGGTGCCGGTTGGGCCGCAACCCTGATCAACATCGCGGCGGTGTGCGGCCTGACGTCGGTCATCCTGGTCGAGCTGGTGGGCATCGGGCGCATCGGCTTCGCCATGGGACGCGACCGGTTGATCCCGCCGGCCGTGGCTCGGGTCAGCGAGCGCACCGGGACGCCGGTCCGGTTCACGATCGGCGCGGCCGTCATCATCATGATCGTCAGCGGGTTGGTGCCGCTCACCACGCTGGCCGACCTCGTGAGCATCGGCGCCCTGTCCGCGTTCATGCTCGTCTCGATCGCGGTGGCCATCCTGCGACACACCAGGCCCGAACTGCACCGCCCGTTCCGGGTGCCGCTGTCGCCTGTGCTGCCCATCGTGTCGGCGCTGGCGTGCCTGTACCTGACGCTCAACCTCTCGATCGCGACCTGGATCCGCTTCGGCGTCTGGTTCGTGATCGGCATGGCGGTGTACTTCGGGTACGGGCGCCGGCACGCCCGCCTCGAGAAGGGCCGTGAGCCCGACCGCGACGCCGCTACCACGACGGCCTGACAGACGGGCGGCTGCCGTCCACAGGCGGCAGGACCGTCCACAGCGGCGCTGCGACGCCCACCGCATCGGAGCGGGTCAGGCCATCGTCTGCGCATGCCATTTGTTGCCAGCTTCGTCCTCCTCCTGACCCGCTGTTTGTTCCACGCTGCCCGCCGTGCCCGCCGCGTCGGGGACGCGGGGATGTCCACCGCCGAGTACGCCGTCGGCACTGTCGCCGCCGTGGCCTTCGCCGTCGTGTTGTACCGGGTGGTACGCAGCCCTGCGGTGTCCGCGGCGCTGAGTTCGATCATCCGCTCGGCCCTGCACTCGGTCTGACCGTGTCGTCACGTTCTCGGCCTCCAGAGGGGCGTGCGGACGCCGGGATGGCTACCGCCGAACTGGCGGCCGCGCTGCCTGTCCTGGTGCTCGTGCTCGCCGTCGTCCTGTCCGCGGTATCGGTCGCGTCGGCCCGGGTGCGGGCGCAGGACGCGGCGCGCGAGGCCGCCCGCTCGGCGGCCCGGGGCGATCCGGCGACCGCTCGGCGGCTGGCCGGCGCCGCGGCTCCGGGCGGCCGGCTCGCGCTGGGCGGCGGCGGCGGGACGATCACCGCCGCCGTCTCGGTCCACGTCGCCGTGCTCGGCGGAGTCCTGCCCGGTGTCACCGTGACCGAACACGCCTCGGCAGCGCAGGAGCCGGGGTCTGCAGCGGGCGCCGGCGGCGCTGGACCGGCGCCGTGAGCACGGCACTCCGGCGCGATGGCGGATCGGCGACCGTCTGGGTGATTGCCTGCTGCGCGCTGGTGATCCTGGTCGGGACGGTGTCGGTGGCCCGCACGCTGGCCGTGCTCGCCCGGCACCGCGTGGAGACCGCGGCGGATCTCGCCGCGCTGGCCGGCGCGGGCCGGATCGGTGTGGACACCACAGGCTGCGCCGTCGCCGGACGAACGGCCCACGACAACGGCGCGCGCCTCACGCGCTGCGCGGTGCGTCTGAATTCGGACGGCCGGACCGGTGAGGTCACCGTCGTCGTCCGGCTGCCCGTGCACCTGCCGATCGTGGGGTCGGGAACGGTGGCGGCCGGCGCCCGGGCCGGCCGGTTGCCGGCCGCCGCGCCGTGAGCGACGGTGGGTCAGGTGGCGGGCACGGAGTCGTCACCGTCGGGGAGGTGCGCCAGCACCAGGTCGAGCACCACCAGCGCGCCGGCCTTGTCCAGTGGCTCGTTGCCGTTCCCGCATTTGGGCGACTGCACGCACGAGGGGCACCCCTGTGTGCACTCGCAGGCGCCGATCGCCTCACGGGTGGCGGCCAACCACGCCCGGATCGCCTCGTGCCCCCGCTCGGCGAACCCGGCCCCGCCGGGGTGGCCGTCGTAGACGAACACGGTGGGGCTGCCGGTGTCCGGGTGCAGGGCTGTGGAGACACCGCCGATGTCCCACCGGTCGCACGTCGCGAACAGCGGGAGCAGTCCGATGGCAGCGTGCTCGGCAGCGTGCACGGCGCCGGGCACCAGCTCCTCGGTTATCCCGGCGTCGTCGAGCAACGCCTGCGGCAGCACGTACCAGACCGCGGTCGTGCGCAGCTGCCGCGGCGGAAGGTCCAGCGGCAGCTCGTCGATGATCTCGCCCGTGCCGATGTTGCGGCGCACGTACCCGACAACCTGGTTGGTGACGTCGACGGTGCCGAGGTGCACGCCGAGCGGGCCGTGCGTGCGGCTGTGCCGGGTGTCGACGATCGCGATGTCGGTGACGTCGCGGGCCGAGGTGGTCCACGGCGGGTCCTCGGGGTGCACCAGCGCGACCGCCTCGTCCAGATCCAGCTGGTCCACGACGTAGGCCGTGCCCTGGTGCAGGTAGACCGCGCCCTCGTGCACCGTCGAGTCCGCCGAGCCGCCGTCGACGGTGCCGACCAACGTGCCGGTGGCGTGCTCGACCACGGCCACCGGCGGGCCGCCGGAACCGCGGATGTCGACGTCGGGCCTGTCCCGGCCGGTCCAGAACCAGCCGGCCGGGCGGCGTCGCAGCACGCCGAGTTCGGTCAGCTCCTCCAGCGCCGCGCGGACGGCGGGCTCGCCGTCGCCGCCGGACGAATCGCCGGCGGTGAAGACGCCCAGCTCGGTCTCGCGGATCGGCACCTCGGCGGCCGCGCAGCACAGGTGGGGCTGGAGCACGTACGGGTTCTCGGGATCGAAGACGGTGGCCTCCACCGGGCGCCCGAACACCGCACGGGGGTGGTGCACCAGGTAGGTGTCGAGCGGGTCGTCGCGGGCCACGAAGATCACCAGCGATTCCTGGCCGGCGCGTCCGGCGCGTCCGGCCTGCTGCCAGAGCGAGGCCAGCGTCCCCGGGAAGCCGGCGACCACGACGGCGTCGAGGCCGGAGATGTCGAGACCCAGCTCGAGGGCATTCGTGGCGGCGACGCCCAGCAGCCGACCGGACGTCAGCGCCGCCTCGAGGGCCCGCCGCTCCTCGGGCAGGTAGCCCGCCCGGTACGCCGCGACGCGGGGCACGAGCGCAGCGAGCTCGGCCTCCTGCAGATACCGCGCGGCGCCCATCGCGGTGAGTTCGGCGCCGCGTCGCGAGCGGACGAAGGCCAGCGTTCGGGCGCCCTCCACGACGAGGTCGGCGAGGATCCGCCCGGCCTCGGCTCCCGCGGCACGGCGCACGGGTGCGTCCTGCTCACCCCGCAGCGCAGTCAGCGGGGGTTCCCACAGCGCGAACGTGCGCCGCCCGCGCGGCGACACGTCGTCGGTGACCGCCGCGACCGGTAGGCCCACGAGCCGCGACGCCGACCGGGCCGGGTCGGCCGCCGTCGCCGACGCCAGCACGAAGGTCGGCTCGGCGCCGTAGCGGGCGCAGACCCGCCGCAGCCGCCGCACCACCTGCGCGACGTGCGCGCCGAAAAGGCCCCGGTAGGCGTGACACTCGTCGATGACCACGTACTGCAGGCGGCGCAGGAATCCGGACCACCGGGCGTGGTTCGGCAGCACGCTGCGGTGCAGCATGTCCGGGTTCGTGAGCACCCAGTTGGCGTGCGCCCGCACCCAGTCGCGCTCCTCGAACGGGGTGTCGCCGTCGAAGGTGGCCGCTCGCAGGCCGGGCAACGCCGCCTCGAGCAGGTCGCCCAGCTCACGCAGCGCGCGCAGCTGGTCGCCGGCCAGCGCCTTGGTCGGCGCCACGTACAGCACCCGGGCCCGGTCGTCGTCGGCCAGCGCCGCGAGCGCCGGCAGCTGGTAGGCGAGGGACTTGCCGGATGCGGTGCCGGTGGCCACGACCACCGACCTCCCGTCGTGCGCGAACGTGGCCGCCTCGACCTGGTGCGCCCACGGTGCGGCAACGCCCTTCGCGGCGAAGGCTCGGCGCACCGCCTCGGGGGTCCAGTCCGGCCACGGCACACGGATCTCGGAGCGCGGCGGGATGGATTCGACGTGGGTCACCGGCGACTCGTCCGGTGGCACACCGAGCAGCACGCGGTCGAGCAGCGCCCGCGCGTCGTTCACCGAATCACGTCCTCGAGGCCTGTGGCATGCTTTTCACCGGGCTCCGGCACACCGGTGCCGAGCCGCCGGGCTCGCCGTCGCGCCGTCGTCGTCTCTCGTCGTTGCAGAAAGATCCCTCGTTGTTGCAGGAATACAGGAAACAGGTGACCGCCGTGGAGCTGTCCGTCTCTCGCCACTCGGTCGGCGACATTCCCGTCGTCGCCGTCAGCGGGGAGGTCGACGTCTACTCGGCACCTGCGCTCAAGGAGCGCCTCACCGAGCTGCTGCAGTCCGGCGTGCACACCGTCGTCGTCGACCTGTCCGGGGTCGGCTTCCTCGACTCGACCGGGCTCGGCGCCCTGGTTGAGGCCCGCTCGGCCACGACCGAGGCCGGCGGCTCCCTCCCCCTCGTCTGCAGTCATGAACGCATTCTCAAGCTGTTCACGATCACCGGACTGGACGGGGTCTTCGCCATTCACGCCTCCGTCGACGAGGCCCTGGCATCCGTCGCCGGCTGACGCCGGGTTAGGTGTGACAGAGCCCACACCGTAGACGGCCCTCCACGCGCCGTTACAGCACCTCGGGACCCGACCCGCCGCGTCCGATTCGCCCGGCCGCGGGCTACACTCCGCCGGTCAGCGCCGGAAGTCCCGACAAGGGTCGGCGCACCTGGCATGCGGCCGCTCCAGTGCGTAGATCCCGGAGCGGCGAACACACCGTAGGGGAGATGGATGGCTTCGCACCTCTTGGCGGCTGAACCCGGGATCAGCTCGGGTCAGCACGTCATCGTCGTCGTGACCTTGCTGATCGCGATCGCGGCGCTCGGCTTTGCGTACACGTTGGTCCGGGAGGTGCTCAAGGCCGACCAGGGCACCGTCAAGATGCAGGAGATCGCGAAGGCGGTCCAGGAGGGCGCCCGCGCCTACCTCAACCGGCAGTTCCGCACCCTCGCCGTCTTCTCGGTGATCGTGTTCATCCTGCTGCTCGTCCTGCCGGTCAACCACGGTGGTTTCAAGATCCAGCTCGGACGGGCCCTGTTCTTCATCGTCGGCGCCGTGTTCTCGGCCGCCGTCGGCTTCATCGGCATGACGCTCGCGACCCAGGCCAACGTCCGCGTCGCGGCAGCGGCCCGCGGCGGCGGCCGGGAGCGCGGCTTCCATGTCGCGTGGCGCACCGGCGGCATCGTCGGCATGCTCACGGTCGGCCTGGGCCTGCTCGGGGCCAGCGTCGTGCTGCTCGTCTACAACAGCAACGCCCCCACCGTGCTCGAGGGCTTCGGCTTCGGCGGCGCCCTGCTCGCCATGTTCATGCGTGTCGGCGGCGGCATCTTCACCAAGGCCGCAGACGTCGGCGCCGACCTCGTCGGCAAGGTCGAGGCCGGCATCCCCGAGGACGACCCGCGCAACGCCGCGACCATCGCCGACAACGTGGGCGACAACGTCGGTGACTGCGCCGGCATGGCCGCCGACCTGTTCGAGTCCTACGCCGTGACCCTGGTCGCGGCCCTGATCCTGGGCCAGACCGCGTTCGGCGCCAAGGGTCTCGTGCTGCCGCTCATCATCGGTGGCATCGGCATCATCGTCTCGGTCGTCGGCATCCTCGTCACGAAGCTCAAGCCCAGCGACCGCAACGGCCTCGTGCCGATCAACCGTGGCTTCTTCATCGCCGCCGCCGTGTCGCTGATCGGCGTCGCCATCGCGGCGTTCACCTTCCTGCCGAGCAAGTTCTCGAAGTTCAGCGACTTCTCCCAGCTCGACTCGACGGTGCGCGGCGCGAGCGGCAACCCGGAGTGGATCGCGTTCGGCGCCGTCGTCATCGGCATCGTCCTCGCGGTGCTCATTCAGCAGCTGACCGGCTACTTCACCGACACCGTGCGCCGTCCGGTCAAGGACGTCGCCGACACCTCGGTCACCGGCGCGGCGACGGTCATCCTGGCCGGCATCTCGCTCGGCCTCGAGTCGGCGGTGTACTCGGCGGTGCTGATCGGCGCTGCCGTGTTCGGCGCCTTCCTGCTCGGCGGCGGCATCACCTTCGTGGCGCTCTACGCCGTGGCGCTGGCCGGGTGCGGCCTGCTCACCACCGCCGGCGTCATCGTCTCGATGGACACCTTCGGCCCGGTCTCGGACAACGCGCAGGGCATCGCCGAGATGTCCGGTGACATCGACGAGCAGGGTGCGCGCGTGCTCACCGACCTCGACGCCGTCGGCAACACGACCAAGGCCATCACCAAGGGCATCGCGATCGCGACGGCCGTGCTGGCCGCGACCGCGCTGTTCGGGTCGTTCCAGAAGGCGATCACCGACGCGATCAACGGCATCAGCCACCCGAAGCACATCGGAACGCTGACCGAGATCTCGCTGACCAACATCAACCTGACGAGCCCGAACAACCTGTTCGGCCTCATCGTGGGCGCCGCGGTCGTGTTCCTGTTCAGCGGTCTGGCCATCAGTGCCGTCGGCCGCGCCGCCGGACGGGTGGTGTTCGAGGTGCGCGCGCAGTTCCGCGACCACCCCGGGATCATGGACTTCTCCGAACGTCCGGATTACAGCCGCGTCGTCGACATCTGCACGAAGGACTCGCTGCGCGAGCTGGCGACGCCCGGCCTGCTGGCGATCTTCGCGCCGATCACCGTCGGCTTCCTGCTCGGCATCGGCCCGCTGGCCGGTTACCTGGCCGGCGCCATCGCGGCCGGTGTGCTGATGGCGATCTTCCTCGCCAACTCCGGCGGGGCGTGGGACAACGCGAAGAAGATGGTCGAGGACGGCGTGCACGGCGGCAAGGGCACCGCGGCGCACGAGGCGACGGTCATCGGTGACACCGTCGGTGACCCGTTCAAGGACACCGCCGGCCCGTCGATCAACCCGCTGATCAAGGTCATGAATCTGGTCGCGGTGCTGGTCGCCCCGGCTGTCGTCAAGCTGACGGTGGGCTCGCACGCCTCGGTGGGGCTGCGGATCCTCGTCGGCCTCGTCGCGCTGGCGATCATCGCCGCCGCGGTGATCGTGTCCAAGCGGCGCCACGTGTCCATGGGCGACGAGCCGGCCGCGCAGAAACCGGCGCCGGCCGCCGCCGCCTGACCAGCCGGCGGTCACTCCGCCACCGCACCATGCAGCAGCGACGGCCCCGGCCCAGTGCCGGGGCCGTCGTCGTACCTGGTCCCAGGATCGAGCCACCGCCCCGAAAGACAACGTCTGTGAGACAGCGTCTGCCATGACCCAGTTCTCGCTGTTCGGCGCCGAGGCCACCGGCCCGACGCTCGGCGACCTCGACGGCATCCTGCTGGCCGGCGGCCGATGGGTGCGCTCGGGCGCCGGCGCCCGCCTGTCGGTCGTCGTGGACGCGCAGTGGCGCGCCGACGCCCTGAACGCGGTGTTCACCGAACTCGGCGTGGGCGGCGACGACCCGGTCGTTCCGGCGGCGGTGGGGCTCGGCGTCCGCACCGCGTTCAGCGCCGACCTGCTGCCGCACGCCGCCCGCTGGACGCGCGGCGCCAACCAGGGCCTGCCGGCCGGGTTCGCCCTCGCCGCGGCGGGCCTGCGGCTGTGGGCTCTCGCCACCGGCCGGCGGGACGAGGCCGGGTACCTGCTCGCCACCTCCGACGAGGTGGTGCATGTCGCCGCCGGCGCGCAGCTGTCCCGGCTCGGCGTGGCGGCCGTGTCGCTCACCGGCCGCGGCCGGCCCGCCTGGCGGGTGACGTCGGCGCGCCGGCTGCGGCGGCTGGTCGAGCTGCTCGGGGCACCGCCGCCGGGTGCCGAGGAGCAGTGGCCGGCGCCGCCCGGAGCCTGAACGGCGGGGCGCATGGCAAGATCGTGCGACCAGTGAGTGGCGACAGGGAGGCCCGGTGACCGGTTACCCACCTGGTGGCCCCGTCGGTCCTGGCGGGCCGGGGTACGGAGTGCCTGGCCAGCGTCCGGGTCCGCCCGCCCCACCGCCACCACCTCCCACCGGTGGCTTTCCGGCCCCGCCGCCGTACCAGCCGACCGCCCCGCAGCAGCAGGGCCCGCGGGTCACGTCCCCGCCGCGCTCGCGGAGCGGTGCCAGCGGTGTCGTCTCGCTGCTGATCGCGCTCGTCGTGATCGTCGGCGGCATCCTCGCCACCGTCCTGCTGGTCACGAGCGACGCCAACAAGAAGGTGCCGATCGCGGGGGCGCCGCCCACCGGGTCCCGCACGCTGCCCAGCGGGTCGCGGACCCTGCCGAGCGGGGCGAGCCGGTTGCCGAGTGGTGCCACCGGCCGGTCGGGCGGGGCGACAGGCCTGCCCGGCGTCCCCACGAGCGCGGGACTGCCCTCGGTCCCGCCGGGTGCCGGCACCTCGACCGGCTTCACGTCACCCGACGCCCTCGGCAATTCCTACTTCAGCGATCTCGCCGCCCACCTGTACTACACGCCCCGGGCGCTGTGGTGCGTGCCGTCGGCGTTCCCGCTGACGGTGGCCGACGTCAACGCCGTCACCTCGGCCGTCTCGAACGGGGCACTCGACTCGTCGGCGTCGGTCACCTCGGTTCCGGGGTCGGTCTCGCTGAACGACGGGCGCAGCGGCACCGTCACGATCGACCTCCAGCGCCAGGGTGACGGCACGTACTGCATCACCAGCCAGACCAGCGATCTCTGACCGAGCCTCCACGCCGTCACCCCGCACGTCGGCTGTGAGGCCGGGCGGACGGGCGTGCCGACGAGACACCGCTGTTGCGTGGGTCCTGTACCGTCCGCGACGCGGCCTTCGGTGACGACACCGGCCGGTGCAGCGGCAGTGAAGGAGAGTGTGTGGCGAGCAAGGGCGGACGGGCGGGCACCAAGCTGGTGATCGTCGAGTCGCCGGCGAAGGCCAAGACCATCGGCGGCTATCTCGGCCCCGGGTACACCGTCGAAGCCTCGATCGGCCACATCCGCGAGCTGCCACCGAACGCCGCCTCCGTCCCGGCGCAGTACAAGGGCCTGCCCTGGGCCAGCCTGGGCGTCGACGTCGACAACGGGTTCGAGGCGCTCTACGTCGTCAGCGCCGACCGCAAGCAGCAGGTCAGCAAGCTCAAAGCCCTGGTCAAGGACGCCGCGGAGGTCTATCTCGCGACGGACGAGGACCGCGAGGGCGAGGCCATCGCGTGGCACCTGGTCGAGACGCTCAAACCCACGGTGCCGGTCCGGCGGATGGTGTTCCACGAGATCACGCCGTCGGCGATCGCCAGCGCCGTCGCGAACCCGCGGGAGATCGACGGGCAGCTCGTCGACGCGCAGCGCACCCGGCAGATCCTCGACCGGCTGGTCGGCTACGGCGTCAGCCCCGTGCTGTGGAAGAAGGTCCTGCCGGGCCTGTCCGCCGGCCGCGTGCAGTCGGTCGCGACCCGGATGGTGGTCGAGCGGGAGCGTGAACGGATGGCGTTCCGCACCGCGTCCTACTGGGACGTCGTCGGCACCTTCGCGCCCGTCGAGCCCAAGCCGGGCGACCCGCAGACCTTCACCTCGACGCTGGTGTCGGTCGACGACACCCGGCTGGCCACCGGACGCGACTTCGACCCGGCCACCGGGCGGGCGCCGGCCAACGTGCTGCACCTGGACGAGGCCGGGGCTCGCGGGCTCGCCGCCCGGCTGCAGGGCCGGCCGTTCACCGTTGGCGGCGTCGACGAGAAGCCGTACCGCCGCCGTCCCTACGCGCCGTTCATGACCTCGACCCTGCAGCAGGAGGCGGGGCGCAAGTTCCGCTGGCCCGCGCAGCAGGTCATGCGGACGGCACAGCGGTTGTACGAGAACGGCTACATCACCTACATGCGTACGGACTCGACGAACCTGTCCGCGACCGCGCTGACCGCCGCGCGCTCGCAGGCCCGCGAGCTGTACGGCGACGCCTACGTCCCGGCCGAGCCGCGCATCTACACGCGCAAGGTCAAGAACGCGCAGGAGGCGCACGAGGCGATCCGTCCGGCCGGTGACTCGTTCCGCACCCCGGGGCAGGTCGCCAACCAGCTGTCGTCGGAGGAGTTCCGCCTCTACGAGCTGATCTGGCAGCGCACCCTCGCCTCGCAGATGTCGGACGCGGTCGGCACGACCGTCTCGATCCGCCTGAACGCCACGTCGGCCTCGGACGAGTCGGTCGTGTTCACCACGTCCGGGCGCACCATCACCTTCCCGGGGTTCCTGCGCGCCTACGTCGAGGACACCGACGAGTCGGCCGAGAAGGACGACGCCGAGAAGCGGTTGCCGCAGCTCGCCCGCGGCGACGCCATCGACGGACGCGAGTTCGTGCCGACCGATCACACGACCTCACCGCCCGCGCGCTTCACCGAGCCGTCGCTGGTCAAGGCCATGGAAGAACTCGGCGTCGGCCGGCCGTCCACCTACGCCTCGATCATGCAGACGATCCAGGACCGCGGCTACGTCTGGAAGAAGGGCGCCGCCCTCGTCCCGACCTGGACGGCGTTTGCGGTGATCGGCCTGCTCGAGGGCTACTTCGCGCGCCTCGTCGACTACAACTTCACCGCCTCGGTCGAGAACGACCTGGACGACATCGCGACCGGCGAACGCTCGCGCGTCGACTGGCTGACCCGCTTCTACTTCGGTGACGACAAGGCCAGCGCCGACTCGCACCGCATCTCGGCGCAGGGCGGGCTGAAGAAGCTCATCGCGACCCGGCTCGAGGAGATCGACGCCCGCGGCATCAACTCCATCCCGCTGTTCGACGACGTCGTGGTCCGGGTCGGGCGCTACGGCCCGTACCTGCAGCAGGGCACGGCCGAGGACGGGCGCCGCGCCTCGCTGCCGGACGATCTCGCGCCGGACGAGCTGACGCCGGCCAAGGTGCAGGAGCTGCTCGACGCGCCCTCGGGTGACCGCGAGCTCGGCACCACGGGCGACGGACGCGAGATCACCGCCAAGGCCGGCCGCTACGGCCCGTACGTCACCGACGGCGAGCGGACGGCCTCGCTGTTCAAGTCGATGTCGCTGGACACCGTCACGCTCACCGACGCCGAGCAGCTGCTGACGCTGCCGCGCACGCTCGGGCAGCTCGACGGCGAGGACGTCACGGCGCAGAACGGCCGCTACGGCCCCTACATCAAGAAGGGCACGGACTCGCGCTCGATCGAGTCCGAGGAGCAGCTGTTCACGATCACCCTCGACGAGGCGGCCGCGATCCTGGCCCAGCCGAAGCAGCGCGGACGTCGCGCAGCCGCCGCGCCGCCGCTGCGCGAACTGGGCGTCGACCCGGTGTCGGAGCAGAAGATGGTGATCAAGGACGGTCGGTTCGGGCCCTACGTCACTGACGGCGAGACCAATGCCTCGCTGCGCAAGGGCGATGCCGTCGAGTCGATCACCGACGACCGCGCGTCCGAGCTGCTGGCCGACCGCCGCGCCCGCGGCCCGGCCAAGAAGGCCCCGCGCAAGGCGGCCGCCCGCAAGTCGCCGGCCAAGAAGACGGCCGCGAAGAAGACGGCAGCCAAGAAGACGGCAACCAAGAAGGCCGCGAAGAAGGCTCCGGCGAAGACGTCGTCCTGACGCTCCCCGGGTCACCACGCCCGAGTTGCACCTTGTCCGGGCTAGATGACACCCGGGGCGTGATCTAGCCGGGACAACTCGTCAGGCCTGCTGGAACTCCAGCCGGTTGCCGAACGGGTCGGCGCAGTGGAACCGGCGCACGCCGGGGATCTCGCCGGACGAGTCGGTCGTGGCGTGGCCGTCCGCTTCGAGCGTGTCGCGCAGCGCGTCCAGGTCGGCAACGAGGAAGGCCGGGTGGGCCTTGCGAGCCGGGGTGAACGGCGACTCGACGCCGAGGTGCAGCACGGCGGCGCCGGAGCTGAACCAGCACCCGCCGCGCGCCGCGAGCACCGGTGGCTTGGGCTGCTCGGCCATCCCGAGCAGCGCGCCGTAGAAGGCCCGCGCGACCTGCTCGCCGCCGGCCGGGATCGCGACCTGCACGTGGTCGTAGCCGGTGATGCAGGCGGTGGTCATGCCTTGACCGCCACGACGAAGACGCGGCGGAACCCGAACAGCGTGCCGTGCGGTCCGGGCGGGTACGCGGCGCGCAACCGTTCGGCGAGCTCGCCGCTGAACGCGCGGGCGTCGTCGTCCGACAGCCGGTCGAGCACCGGACGCAGCCCGGTGCCGCGCAACCACTCGAGTACCGGGTCCTCGCCGGGCAGGACGTGCAGGTACGTCGTCTCCCAGGCGTCGACGCGAAGACCGGCGTCGAGCAGCAGCTGCGCGTACTCCGGGACGGGATCGGTGGTCTCGCCCCCGCGCAGGACGCCCTCGAGTTGGGGCGACCAGCGCGGTGACGCGGCGAGCGTGCGCATCGCGACGTGCGACGGCGCGTCGAAGTTGCCCGGCACCTGGAACGCCAGCCAGCCACCGGCCGGCAACTGCGCCGCCCAGCGCACCAGCAGTTCCCGGTGCGTCGGCACCCACTGCAGCAGCGCGTTACTGAGCAGGACGTCGGTGTCGGCGGGCATCGTCCAGTCCTCGGCCGTGCCCTGCGTGAAGCGCAGCCGCGGTCCGGCCGGCGCCTGCGCGATCATCTCGGCCGAGGAGTCGACGCCCTCCACGGCGGCGCCCGGCCACCGCTCGGTGAGCGACGCGGTGAGGGCACCGGTGCCGCAGCCGAGGTCCACCACGCGGCGTGGGTCGGTCGCGCCGACGCGGGCGAGGAGATCGCCGAACGGCCGCGCCCGCTCGTCCTCGTACCGGCCGTACTGCTGCGGGTCCCACTGCATGGCCACCAACTCTCTTGGCGTCAAGATAATTCTCTTGACGTCAAACTATCTGAGGGGGAGCCCGTTCGGCAAGCATCGGCATATCGCCGTTACCTAGACTTCCCCGGTGCCTTCCGGTCGGCGTTCTGGGCTGAACCGGTGGCTTGCCCGCGGCGCGGTGGGCCTCGCCGGATCGCTCGGGGGCCTCCGCCTCGTCCCCGCCACGCGCCGCTTCGTGGGACCCGTCGAGGTGACTGCCCGCGTGCACGTCGGTCGGCGCGGCGGCGTCGACGTCGACCTGCCGCCACTGGGTGACGCCCACCTCGCGACGCACTCCGGTCCGCTGTCCGTGCACGCCGCGCCCGTCGCCGTCGACCCCGACCGGGCGCGCGGGCTGCTGGTGATGCCGGCCGGCGATGCCGACCGCGCCGCCATCACCGGTCGGCTGGACGAGCTGGGTCGCCGCGCGAGCCGCGACGGCCGGGCCCTCGCTGCCGCGGTCGGCGTGCGGTCGGTCGCCGCCGCGCTGGGCGGGGCCGCGACGCTGGCGGCCCTCACCTGGCGCCGCCCGCGCGACGTCGCGGCGAGCACCGCGCTGGCGGGGCTGGGCCTCGGCGCGGCCGCGACCATCGCCGCGACGACCCGGCACGACGACGCGTGGCGCGAACCCGCGCTGTCCGGGCTGCTCACCCGCGCCCCGCTGCTGCTCGGCGACCTGCGTGCCGCGCCCGCGCGCATCGCCACCTACCGCGATCAGCTCGCCGACCTGCTGCGCACGGCGACCGCCGTCCACACCCGCCTGACGCAGCTGCCGGACGCGCCGCCGGCCGACGCCATCCGGCTCGTGCACGTGTCCGACATCCACCTCAGCCCGCTCGCCCATCCCTTGGCCCGGGTGCTCGTCGAGCGCTACGACGCGGTGGCCGTGCTCGACACCGGCGATCTCGTCGACTGGGGCACGCCGGCCGAGGAAGCGCTGGCCGACCCGATCGCCGAGCTGGGCGTGCCCTACGTCTACGTCAAGGGCAACCACGACTCGCCCGGCATTGCCGCCGCCGTCGCGCGGCAACCCAACGCCGTCGTCCTCGGCGCGGGCGACCCGCCACGCGAGGTCGCGGGCCTGCGGTTCGTCGGCATGGCCGACCCGCGCTTCACCCCGGACAAGACCACCGGCGACGACCACTCCGCGCACCGCGTCGGCGAGGCGGCCGAGGTCTTCGCGGCGGCACTGAAGGCACAAGCCAGCCGTGCCGACATCGCGCTCGTCCACGCCCCGGCGGCCGGCCGCGCGCTGGCCGGCGTCGTCCCGCTCGTGCTGGCCGGCGACATCCACCGTCGCGACGTCCGCCGCTACGGGGACACCACCGTGCTCACGCAGGGCAGTTCCGGCGGCTCCGGCCTGCGCGGCGTGCAGCAGGACCCGCCGACGCCCGTCATGCTGTCGGTGCTGTTCGTCGACCGCGCGTCGCGGCGGCTGTGGGGCGTCGACGAGGTGACCCTGGACGGGCTGGGGGGTACGGGCGTGCGGATCGTGCGACGCACCGCCGGCGAACTCATCGGACAGGCTTCGCGATGACAGGCTCGAACACCGCGCGGCCGCGGCGGGCGCGTCCGGAGAACCAGCTCGTCACGCTGTTCCGCATCCCGCTGTTCCGCCGCATGTGGGCTGCGATCACGTTCAGCAGCTTCGGCGACTGGCTGGGCCTGCTCGCCAACACCGCGCTCGCCCAGCAGCTGACCTCTCACCAGACCGTCGCCACGCAGGGCGTCGCGATCTCGGGCGTGCTGCTCGTGCGCCTCGCCCCGGACCTCGTGTTCGGCCCGTTCGCCGCGGCGCTGGCCGACAAGTTCGACCGGCGCCGGACGGTGATCATCGGCGAGGTCACCGCCGCCGTGCTCTACGCCTCGATCGCCATCGGCTACAACCTCGTGTGGCTCTACGTCGCGCAGTTCGTCATCGAGGCGGCCGGGCTGTTCACCCAACCGGCCAAGCAGGTCGTGTGGATCTCGGTCATGCCCAAGCGGTTACTCGCGACCGGCAACCAGATCTCGCTGATCTCGGTGTACGGCAGCGTGCCGGTCGCGGCGGCCGTGTTCGCGCTGCTGTCGGCGGGCAACCGCATCATCGGCGGGAAGTCGGCGACCGGCCCCGGCCACGTCAACGTCGCCATCGTCATCGCGCTCTGCCTGGACGCGGTGAGCTTCATCGTCAGCGCGTCCACGGTCTTCCTGAGCCGGCGGCAGATCTCGGCGGCGCCCGGTGAGCGCGAGCACGAGCAGGGCGTCGTGACGCTGCTGCGCGAGGGCGTCGTCTTCGTCCGCAAGGACCCGCTGATCCGGGCGCTCTACATCGGCATCATCGGCGCGTTCGCCGCCGGTGGTCTCACCATCGGCGTGGCGCAGCTGTGGGTGCACACGCTCTCGGCCGGCACCGCCGGCTACTCGATCATGTTCGGCACGCTGTTCACCGGGCTCGCCGTCGGCATGCTCATCGGCCCGCGGGTGCTGCCCAGCTACCCGCGCAGCCGGGTGTTCGGCCTGGCGATCGGCGGCGCCGGCGTGACGCTGCTGATCATGTCGCTGATCCGCGACTTCATCCTCGCCGACGGGTTGGCCGCCTTCGTCGGCGTCTTCGCCGGCATGGCCTGGATCATCGGCTACACCCTCATCGGCCAGGAGGTCGAGGACCGGCTCCGCGGCCGGATCTTCGCCTTCGTCCTGTCCTCGGTGCGCCTGATGCTGCTGGCGACCATCGCGGTGGGGCCGCTGTTGGCCGGGTTCATCGGCTCGCACTCGATCCACGTGGGCGACGAGTCGCACCTGCGCTTCAGCGGCCCCGGCCTGACGCTGCTGCTCGGCGGGGTGGTCGCGATCGCCGTCAGCTGGTACGCGACCTCGCGCGCTGCCGGGCGCCGCAGCCGGCTGCGCGACGTCGTCGGGCGCCGGCTGGGGGGCGTGGTCGCGACGTCGCCGGAACGCCGGGGTCTGTTCGTTGCTGTGGACGGCATGGACGCCGACGCGACCGCCGGGTACGCCGCCCTCGTCGCCGCCGCGGTCCGTGATCGCGGCTACGTCGCCCTCGAGACGGAGGAACCGACCGACCTGCCCACCGGCCAGCGGGTCACCGAACTGCTGATCGCCGCGGCCTCCGACGGCACCGCCGGCGTCGAGCCCGAGACCGCCGCCCTGCTGTCGGCCGCCGACCGGGCCGAACACGTCGCTATCGTCGTGCGCCCGGCTCTGCAGCGCGGCGAGGTCGTCGTCTGCGACCGCTTCGTGCTGACGTCGCTGGCGCTGCACGGCAGCGGCCGCGGCGCGGACGTCGACCGCATCCGCAGCGTCAACGCCTGGAGCACCGGCGGTCTGCAGCCCGATCTCGTTCTTGTCGTCGACGACGGGGCCGAGATCGACGCCGCCGACCACGGGGTCGCGCTCACCGGCTCGTCCGACGACGTCGACACCTCCGCCGCCCGCGCCACCCTGCTCGACGAGGCCGCGATGAACAGCGACCGCTTCGTCGTCTGCCTCGCCGACCGCTCCGACGAGCTGCCCCCCGCCGTGCTGCAACGCCTCGACCGGCTGCTGGGCGCCCGGACCGCGCTGCGCCGCACCGGCGACCCGCCGCTGGCCGGCGACGATCATGCCGACACCGTGGACCACCTGCCGCCGGCGCACGCCTCGCCGCCGACCGCGCCCCAGCTCGCCGCGCCGACCGAATCGCAGCCGCGGTGACGGCCGGGTTGTTCGTCGCCTTCGAGGGCGGCGAGGGCGTCGGCAAGTCGACCCAGATCGCGCTGGCGGGACGCTGGCTGCGCGAGACGGGACGGACGGTCGTCGAGACGCGCGAACCCGGCGGTACCCCGCTCGGCGTCGAGCTGCGCGGGTTGGTGCTCGACCCCGCCGGGCAGGTCACGCCCCGCGCCGAGGCGCTGCTCTACGCCGCCGACCGCGCGCAGCACGTCGAGAGCGTCGTGCGGCCCGCCCTCGAGCGCGGCGAGGTCGTGCTGACCGACCGCTACGTCGACTCCACCCTCGCCTACCAGGGCGCCGGCCGCGGCCTCGGCGAGGACGCCCGCGTCGTCACCCGGTGGGCGACCGGCGGGCTGACGCCGCAGCTGACCGTGCTGCTCGACCTCGATCCGGCGGTCGGTCTGTCCCGGGCCGGCCGGCGCGCCACGCTCGACCGCCTGGAGTCGGCGTCGATGGTCTTCCACGAGGCGGTACGGGCGGAGTTCCTCGCCCTGGCGCGCGCCGACCCCGGGCGCTACCTCGTGCTCGACGCCGGGCTGCCCGTCGACCAGCTGGCCGGGTCGATCCGGGGCGCGCTGGGCCCGTTCCTGGGCTGAGGCCCTCCCCGCGCGCAGACCTCTCGGCGTCAAGAGATGTGGCAGCATGGGCGCATGGGTGCGCGCCGATCGCACGACGAGGTCGACGGCATCGTCGTTGCCTGGCGGCGCGAACGTCCGGACCTCGACGTCGAGCCGCTGCAGGTGCTGTCCCGCCTCGACCGCCTCGCCGGCGTGCTAAGCGAGCGCCGCGCCGCGATCTTCGCCCGGCACGGCCTGCGCCGTCACGAGTTCGACGTGCTCGCCGCGCTGCGCCGCGAGGGCGAGCCGTTCCAGCTCACCGCCGGCGAGCTCGCCACCCGCACCTACGTCACGTCGGGCACGATGACCTCGCGGGTGGACGGCCTCACCTCGCGCGGGCTGGTCGAGCGGGCGCCCGACGTCGTCGACGGCCGCCTGGTGCGGGTGGCGCTGACCGCGTCCGGCCGGCAGCTGGTCGACGGGGCCTTCGAGGCGTTGCTGGCCGCCGAGCGCGAGCTGCTGGCCCCGCTGCCGCCCGAGACCGTGGGGCCGCTCGCCGAGGCGTTGCGCGCGCTGCTGGTGAGCGCATCGTCCGCCGAGGGGCCTTCGGTGTCGACGGAGGCGCCGGATGCGTCGGACCTGCCGGACGTGTCGGACGGGCGCGCGAGGATGACGCCGTGACGGTCTGGGACGCCCTCGTCGGGCAGGACGAGGCCACCGCGACGCTGCGGTCCGCCGCGGCCGCCGCCGCCGACATCGCCGCCGGGCGCCCCGCCCCGCCGGGCCACATGACCCACGCCTGGCTGTTCATCGGGCCGGCCGGGTCCGGACGATCGGTCGCGGCGCGCGCCTTCGCCGCCGCGCTGCAGTGCGAGCGTCCCGGGCAGCTGGGTTGCGGGGAGTGCGCGCAGTGCCGCACGATCGCGGCCGGCACCCACCCCGACATGCACCTGGTCGTGCCCGAGGGGCTGTCCATCGGCGTCACGGAGATGCGTTCGGTGGTGGGCCGGGCCGCCCGCCGCCCCTCGCTGGGGCGCTGGCAGATCGTGCTCATCGAGGACGCCGACCGGCTGACCGAGCAGGCGTCCAACGCGCTGCTCAAGGCCATCGAGGAGCCTCCGCCGCGCACCGTCATGCTGCTCTGCGCCCCGTCGCTGCACCCCGACGACGTCATGGTCACCGTCCGCTCCCGCTGCCGGCTGGTGCCGCTGCGCACGCCGCCCGCCGACGCGGTCGCCGCCGTGCTGCGCGCCGACGGCGTGGATCCCGAGGTCGCGGCGTGGGCGGCGGCCGCCGGGCAGGGGCACATCGGGCGGGCGCGCCGGCTGGCCCGCGATGCCGACGCCCGCGACCGCCGGTCCGAGGTGCTGGCCATCCCGCGGTCGCTCACGTCGCTGCGTGCCTGCCTCGAGGCGGCCGACCACCTCATCGGGGCCGCCGAGGCCGAGGCGGCCGCGCTGTCGGCCGGCCTGGACGGCGCCGAGACCGAGGAGCTGCAGGTCGCCATGGGCGCGGGCGCCACCGGGCGCGGCACCGCGGCGGCGGTCCGCGGGTCGGCCGGCGTGCTGCGCGATCTCGAGCGCCGGCAGAAGTCACGGCACACCCGCACCCAGCGCGACGTGCTCGACCGCGCGCTCGTCGATCTCGCCGCCTTCTACCGCGACGTGCTGCTGCTGCACGCGGGCTCCCCGGTGGCGCCGGCGCATCCCGACCGCGCCGACGACGTGGTCGCGGTGGCCCGCGTGCTCGACCCGCCCGGCGCCCTGCACTGCCTGGACGCGATCCTCGGCTGTCGCGAGGCGCTCGACCTGAACGTCAAACCCCGGATCGCGGTCGAGGCGATGACCGCGGCGCTGCGCCTGCCTGATTCCGCCTAGAACGGCTCAGTCGCTGTAGGGCGCCTTGCCGATCGGCTGGGCGCCCGCCGTGCCCCACGCAACGCTGTTCTGGCCGTGCACGAACCAGCGCTGGTCGGACGGGCGGTACACGGCGAGATCGGCCTTGCCGTCGCCGGTGAAGTCACCCACCACGGGGATGTCGCCGGCCAGTCCCCATGTGACCGGGGCGTGGCCCCTGACGAAGAACTGGTGCGTGGACGGGCGGTACACCGCGAGGTCGGTCGTGCCGTTGCCGTCGTAGTCGGCGGGCACCGGGATGTCGCCGGCCTGCCCGTAGTGCGTCGTCCTGCCTCCGGCGAACCACCAGTAGCCCGTCGACGGCCGGAAGAACGCGATCTGGTCGGCCCCGGCGCTGTAGTGCCCGGGCACCGGGACGTCGCCCCGCTGACCGAACACCACGCGCGTGCCGATCGAGCCGTCGGCCGCGGCGAGGTACCAGACCCCGGTCGACGGGCGCCAGACGCCGATCACCGTCGGCTGGGCGGGACCGTTGTACTGGGCCTGGACCGGGACGTCGCCCTTGGTGCCGAAACGGACGGTCCTGGCGGTGCGTCCGGTGGGAGTGCCGATGTACCAGGTGCCGGTCGAGGGACGGAAGACGCCGACGCGGGCGAACCCGTCGCCGGTGGTCATGACGGTCGGCAGGTCGCCGGGCAGGCCGTAGCGCAGCGTCGTGGGGTAGCCGTCGTCGATCGACCAGTTACCCGTCGCGGAGTCCCAGGTGACCTTGCTGCTCGTCTGGTCGTAGACGAAGTCGTGCAGCGTGGTCAGCTGGCGGGTCGTCGCGAGCTGCACGCCCGCGTAATAGGCCTCGAGGATGACCGGGAACTTGTTGCCGGTGCTCGCCTCGACGCAGTTCTGGCTGCCCCACTGGCTCAGCTGGTAGCCGTTCGCGTGGGCGCCGCACGCCTCGCTGCTGCTGCTCAGGTACGCGGCGTATCCGGCCTGGAACACCTGTCCGTTCTGCGTCAGCCGGTACGGCCACGTGGCCTGCACCGCGGCCGTCGTCCGGGGCTGCGCCGAGTTCGCGCGATAGACCTGGAAGGAGGTGTCGTCGGTGACGTCGAAGCAATCGGTGGACGTCGCTGTCGTGCCGACGTAGCCGCCGTAGTGCGTCACCCAGTACCAGGCGTAGGACTTGACCGCGACGGCCCCGGCCTTGAGCGAGTCGCCGTCCCAGCCCGCGACCCACTCGTTCGGCAGCACGTTCTCGACGTAGGTCTCGAACGGCACCGCCTGGATGCTCGTCTTGGTCGAGGACGAGTGGACCAGCACGCGGATCGTCGCCGGGGGCGTGCTCTGGGACGAGTAGCCGGTGCACGAACCGGAGCGGCCGGGCTTGCAGTGGATCGTGCCGTTGCCGCAGACGGCGGCCGTGGCCTTGGCCGCGGCCGGGCGGTAGCCGGCGTTCGCCTGCGTGCGCAGCTGGGCCGGCGTGAGACCGCCGGGGTGCGAAGTGGGTGCCGGAGCGGGGGCAACGGGGCTCGCGGACGCGGACGCCGTCGAGGTCCCGGCCAGCACCGTCAGCGCTGCCATTGCGACCGCCGTGGCGAGCGCGCGCCGGCCCCGGATACCTGCGAGATCCATAGTGCCTCCTGGGACGGAACGTACCTCGTGTGGTCTGTGGTGTCTGCGCCGAAGATCGTCGGCCGCCTCAGGCGTGCTTTCGCTGGTTAGGGTGGCGGCGTGACGACGGTGTGCGCGGTGACCTTCCAGCCGAAGGGTCGGCTGTACTACGCCGACCCCGGCACGCTGACGCCGCAGGTCGGCGACCACGTCCTCTACCCCACCGATGCCGGGGACGAGGTGGCGCAGGTCGTCTGGGCCCCGGAGTGGGTCGACGACGACATCGGCGGGCTGCCCGTCCTGTCCGGCATGGCGGCCGGCCGCGACGTCGAGGCGGCCGGCGACTCGCGCAAGCGGCGCGCGGCGGCCAGGGTCGCGGCACGCAAACTCATCCGCGAGCACGGCCTGCCGATGAAGCTCAGCGGCGTCGACTGGGTGGCGGCCACCGGCGTCACCACCCTCTACTTCACCGCTCCGCACCGCGTCGACTTCCGGGCGCTGGTGCGCGATCTCGCGGCGACGCTCAACTCCCGCGTCGAGCTCCGGCAGCTGTCAGCGCGCGACGAGGCCCGGTTGATGGGCGGGATCGGTTCGTGCGGGCGCGAACTGTGCTGCTCGACGTTCCTGGTCGACTTCGAGCCGGTCAGCGTGCGTATGGCCCGCGACCAGGACCTGCCGCCGAACCCGCTGCGCATCTCCGGCGCGTGCGGCAAGCTCATGTGCTGCCTGAAGTACGAGCACCCGCTGTACCAGGAGTTCGCCGCCACCGCACCCGCCGTCGGGTCCGAGGTCGAGACGGACGACGGCGTCGGGACCGTCGTCGGGCACAACGTGCCCGGCGAGCAGGTCGTGGTGCGGATGGCGGCCGACGGTCGGCGTTCCACCTGCGCCCTGGCCTCGGTCTGCTCGTCCCGGCAGGCGTTCGACTCACGCTGATCAACCGGCCGCCGCCGGGTATCGGTACGCGGGCACCGGTTAGACTTCCCCGGTCGCGGAACGTCGCGGCGCGCCGCCTTAGCTCAGTCGGCAGAGCACCTCACTCGTAATGAGGTTGTCCGGGGTTCGATTCCCCGAGGCGGCTCCACGTTCGGTCCCACCCGGTGAGGTCCACGTCCTCACCGCCGTGGGAGAAGCAGCCGGGGGACCGGTGTCCGTGCCGAGTTCGATCCCCGATTCCCAGGATGGCGTTGCATGCCGAAGTTGATGACTGTCGTGAGCCCGTTGGCCCTTGCCGCGGCGGGGGTGGTGGCGCTCGCCGGTTGTTCGTCCTCATCGTCAGGTACGCAGTCCAGTTCGCCGGCCGCGGGCTCGAGCTCGGCGCCGACGAGCAGCGCCGCGGCGGCCCCGTCGTCCGCGGCCGCGTCGAGTGCCCCCAGCTCCGCGGCCGCCTCGGGTTCCTCGACAGGACTCGGCGCGGTGATCACTCCGCTGGCGACCAAGCTCGGCTGCGCGAGCCCCGTCCCCCGGAAGCCCCAGGCGGCGGCCGGCACGACGCTGGGTGCCACCGCCGGCATCAGCTGTACCGCCGGTACGACTCAGTACGTGCTGCTCCAGCTCAAACCGGGCGGGTCGGCGTCCACTGCGGCAAAGGGCCTGCTCGCCGCGTCCGGCACCGGATCGGGCACCGTCTACTACGTGGCCGGCCCGCAGTGGATCGTCTTGGGCGGCCCGCAGAGCACCAGCACTCCGCCCACGAAGCAGGACGCGCAGGCCGTCCAGGCCAAGATCGGCGGCACGGTCGGCTCGGCCTCCACCTGACCTGCGCCTCAGTCGGCGCGGTGGGCCGCGTCCGCCTCGCCGATCACCCGGGTGAGGGTGGCGTTGCGGATCATCACCTCGTCCATCATCGTCGTCACCAGCCCGCGGGCCCGTAGCAGTGGCAGCACCCAGGCCGGCGCGCCGATCTTGCCGGCGCGCGTCTCGATGCCGCGGATGACGGCCGCTCCCGCTGCCTCGACGGTGATCGGACGGGTGAACACCGCCGGCACGGCGCGCCGGACCTGCGCGACGTGCTCCTGCGCGAACGCGTCCGCGGTCAGGTCGGTGTCGATGAACCCCAGGTACGCGACGCCCGCGGTGGCGCCGTGCGACACCAGTTCGACGCGCAGCGCGCGGGTCAGCTGCTCGATACCGGCCTTGCTGGCCGCGTAAGAGGCGTTGAGCGCGCCGTTGAAGAACGCGTAGATCGAGGAGATCACGACGACGTGGCCGTGCCGCTCGACCACCGACGGCAGCGCCGCCCGCACGGTTCGCCACTGGCCCAGCAGGTCGACGTCGACGGTGTGCTCGAAGGCGTCCGGGTCGATGGTCAGCACCGTCTCGGTCGGCGGCGCGATGCCGGCGTTCGCGACGACGACGTCGATGCCGCCGAACCTCTCGATCGCCCTGTCCGCTGCCGCCTGCAGGGCCGCGAAGTCCGACACGTCCGCCTCGACGGCGAGCGCTCTGCTGCCGAGTTGGCCGGCCACCTTGCGGACCCCGGCGTACCGCCGGCCGACCAGCACGACGGACGCGCCGCGGCTGTGCGCCTGCCGCGCGATCTCGGCGCCCAGGCCACGGGCGGCGCCGGTCACGAGCACGACGCGTCCCTCGAGGGGCAGGCTCACACCGGAGCCGAGCAGCCCGCCGACGAGGGGCACCGAGCGTCCCGCGTTGCGGGCCAGGCCGCCGGCCGCGCGCAAAGTTTCACCGATCACGGCTGTACGTCTACCCGAACTACGGCTGTCCCGGACGGAGCTCGACGTACAGGGCGTGCGACTCGACCAGGACGTTGCCGTCGGCATCGTTGAGCGTGCCGGACGCGTAGCGCTTGCGCCCGTCGATGCGGTCGAGGGTGGCCGTGAAGCGCAGCTCGACGTCGAGCAGCACGACGCGGCGGAAGTCGACGTGCAGGAAGGCGGTGCGCGCGACCGCGGCCTGGTTGTGGTTGACGACGCGGCCGAACACGTCATCGAAGAGCAGGGGCGGTACGCCGCCGTGCACCGCGCTGCCGCCGCCGAGGTGGAGACGGGTGAACGTGACGCGACCGTGCACCGTGCCGGCGCCGTCGGAGTCGATGACGAACGGCGGCAGCAGCGGATGCCCGCGTCCCGGCAGGTCCGGACGCCAGCCGTCGATGCGATCGCGCTCGGGCACCTGGTGGGCGGCGAGCAGGTCGTTCAGCTCCTCCAGGCGGGCCGTCACCTCGCGCTCGACGTCGGTGGTGAGCGCCGCCCCGGCGAGGCGGTCGTCGAGCAACCGGTGCGCGGCGTGCAGGCGCGCGTACTCGGGACCGCCGCGCAGGGCGTCGGGCGCGGCGTCGGGCTCCATCGCGCGTTGCGGCCACGGGGTCATCAGGTTGTCCTCGGCCACGATCAGCCGTCCAGCAGGGTGAAATCGGCGAAGTCGAAGCCGGGCGCCACGACGCAGGCCACCAGCGACGCCTCGTCCCCGTCCGGGCGCGCGGTCTGCCACTGGTCGGGCGTGACGAGGTGCTGCCCGCCGACGCCGAGCACGTGCTCGGTGACGTCACCCGGTGCATCCCCGGTACCGCCGACGCCGAGGCGCATCGGGGCACCGCCCTGCCACAGCCACAGCTCGGCCGAGCGCACCCGGTGCCACGCCGACACCTGACCCGGCTCGAGCAGGAACGCGACGCAGGTGGCCAGGCTGCGGCGTCCGTGCGGTGTATCGGTGGTCGCGTCGTGCCGCCACGTCTCGCGGTACCAGCCGCCCTCGGGGTGCGGCGCCATGCCGAGCGCCTGCGGGTCGAGGGTCATGAGGCTGCCTTTCGCATGGGCACGTGCGGGATGCCGTCCTCGACGAACTCCGGACCGGACGCCTCGAAGCCGAACCGCGCGTACCAGTCGGCGAGGTAGGACTGCGCGTCCAGCACGACGTCACCCCCACCCGCCAGCTCGAGCGCCCGCTCCATCAATCGCGCGGCCAGACCGTCGCCGCGGGCCTGCTTCGCGGTGGCGACGCGGCCGATGCGGGCGCTGCCGTCCGGGTCGCGCAGCAGCCGCAGGGTCGCGACGACCGCCCCGTCCCGCTCGATCCAGAGCTGCCGCGCGGCCGGTTCGAGGTCACGCCCGTCGAGTTCGGGGTACGGGCAGTTCTGCTCGACGACGAACACGTCGGTGCGCAGCGCGAGGATGCGGTAGAGCGTGCCCGGGTCGAGTTCGGCGAGCGGTGCGTCGCGGACGTCCACACCTGCCGACGCTAGCGGGCGCCCAGTTCGTGTTGGATGGGGTGCATGGCATTGACGAAACCGGAAATCCCAGCCCAGAGCGGCGAACCGCCCGCGGACCTCGACATCCTCGACATCGTGGTGGGCGAGGGCGCCGAGGCCAAGGACGGGGACACCGTCGAGGTGCACTACGTCGGCGTGGAGTTCCGCTCGGGGCAGGAGTTCGACGCCTCGTGGAACCGCGGCCAGACCATCGAGTTCCCGCTGCGCGGCCTGATCCAGGGCTGGCAGGAGGGCATCCCGGGCATGAAGGTCGGCGGCCGGCGCCAGCTCACGATCCCGCCGGAGAAGGCCTACGGCCCGGCCGGTGGCGGACACCAGCTGTCCGGCCAGACCCTCGTCTTCGTGATCGACCTGCTCGGCGTCAAGTAACCCGCAGCCTTGGTCGCCCCGCTTATGGTGCGCCACGCCCGGATTCCGAGCCTGATTCTGGGCGGGGCGCACCATAAGCGCAGCGCGGTCACGTCAGTAGCTCCCGCAGCCGTGCCTCCGTGTGCGGCCAGGTTGTCATCACGTCGTCCCACATGACGCGTTCGATCTGAAGATCCAGCCGGCTGATCGCAGTCTGCCGGCGCTTCTCGCGCACGAGATCGGCCCGCTCCTGGTACTTGAGCAGGCCGTCGCATTCGAGCACGACCCGCCGGTCGGCCCACAGCATGTCCACGTAGTACGGCCGGCGCCGGCCCGGCAGCTGGATCGGCGCCTGCAGCGTCGGCGCCGGCAGCCCGGCGTCGTGGATCGCCAGCCGGGTCAACGACTCGAGCGGGGACTCGGCGAGCGGGTCGGCCAGCACACAGATCTCGCGCGCCGCCCGCGCGCCCGGCCACCCCACAACGGCGTCCAGTGCAGCGCTCAGTTCCGCCCGTGTCGTCACCCTGCAGCGCAGCGCCGCGTCGGCCACGACGATCCCCTCGGTCCTCGAATGGCGGGCGACATCGACCACCGTCCGCGCTGTGGGCGTCAGCGGCACGCCGAACCAGTCGGCGGCTGCGGTCACCGGAAGCGTGGCGGTCCGCGCACCCTTCCGCCGTACCTTCGCTCCCCGTGCCACCGTCAGCTCGGGCCGCTCGGGGATGTCCACGGTCGGCAGACCCACGAGGATCGCCGCGGTCCGGCCCGTCACGACATGACCGGGGTTGAGCACTGCGGCAGCCGCGGCGGCCAGCGCATGCGTGCGGCGCTCGATCGACCACCGGTCACCGCCGTCGGTGCTCGCGGTCGGCCCGAGGAGGGCAACCACTCCGCGGTCCGGCGCGGACCAGACGCCGCGACGCAACTGGCGGCGGACGAGGTTGCGACCGGCGCCGGCAGCAGCGGCGGACGGCGTCGTCACCACGAACCCCGCCGATCGCGCCCACAGTGCCGGCCATTGCGCCTGGACGACGTCCGCCCGATCCGCCCACCACTGGCGCCACTCGTCGACCTCGGTGGGCCGGATCGGTCCGGACCCGCCCGGCTCCGCGTAGGCCAGGACGTGGTCGAAGTACCAGTCGGGGTCCGGCAGATCGTGCACGAGCGCAGTGTCGCCCGCATCCGGTGGACGCGTCGCCGTCCGTCCACAGGCTGCGGGGGTGCTACCGCTTCTGGTGCGCTCTGCCCACAATCCGGCCCGGAATCCGGGCGCGGCGCACCATAAGCCGGACCTACCAGGATGGCGCGGCTCCGTGGTCGTCCTGGACTTTCAGCAGGAATACACTGGGACGACCGTGCTCGTGAAGGCATTCACAAGCTCGAAGACCCCCTCACCCAGGAGCGCGTGCATGTCCGCACCGGCCGCCGAGGCGCAGGCCAGCACGTCGCCGCACGATGCCCACCGTGAGGTGCAGGCCGACGTCGTCGTGGTCGGCGCCGGTCCCGCCGGCAGCAGCGCCGCGTACTGGCTGGCCACCGCGGGCCTGGACGTCGCGCTGGTCGAGAAGACGACCTTCCCGCGCGAGAAGGTCTGCGGTGACGGGCTGACCCCGCGCGGCACCCGCGCCCTCGTGGACATGGGCATCGACGTCAGCGAGCGCAACGGCTGGCTGCACAACCGCGGCCTGCGCGTCGTCGGCGGCGGCCAGCGCCTGCACCTGGACTGGCCCGAGCTCACCAGCTTCCCGCCGTTCGGGCTCGTCCGCCCCCGCGCCGACCTCGACGCGATGCTCGCCAACCAGGCCGTGAAGGCCGGCGCCCGGCTGTTCGAGAGCACCAGCGTCACCGCCCCGATCCTGGACAACGACGGCCTGGTCGTCGGCGTCGAGGGACGCACCGTGGCCGACAAGAAGCCCGTCCGCTTCCGCGCCCCGATCGTGCTCACCTGCGAGGGCGTCAGCGGCAAGCTCGCGCAGCACCTGGGCGTGCACCGCAACGACAAGCGTCCGCTCGGCGTGGCTGTGCGCCGCTACTACACCAGCCCGCGCACGCACGACGACTACCTCGAGTCCTGGCTGGAACTCTGGGACGGCAAGCCGAACGAGTCGGCGCTGCTGCCCGGTTACGGCTGGATCTTCGGCATGGGCGACGGGACGGTCAACGCGGGGCTGGGCGTGCTCAACTCCAGCGCCGGCTTCGGCAAGACCGACTACCGCGCCATGCTCACCCGCTGGCTCGACAACACCCCGGAGGAATGGGGCCTGCGCGAGCAGAACGCCACCTGCCCGACCCGCGGCGCCGCCCTGCCGATGGGCTTCAACCGCACTCCGCACTACGTCAAGGGCCTGCTGCTCGTGGGCGACTCCGGCGGCAGCGTCAACCCCTTCAACGGCGAGGGCATCCCGTACGCGATGGAGTCCGGCAAGTACGCCGCCGAGGCCGTCGTGCAGGCGCTCACCCGCACCACCCCCGAGGGGCGCGAGCGGGCCCTGCGCGCCTACCCCGACCGGATGGCCGACGAGTGGGGTGCCTACTACCGCCTCGGCGGGATCTTCGTGAAGCTGATCGGCAACCCGAAGGTCATGCAGGCCTGCACCCGGCACGGCCTGCCGCATCCGGCCCTGATGCGGTTCGTGCTCAAGCTGCTCGCGAACCTCAGCGACCCGCACGACGGTGACCTGTCCGACCGCGTCATCTCCGTCCTGACCAAGCTGACGCCACCGGTCCGATGAGCGCCCGGAGTCCCCGTCAGCCCTCGTTCCGTCCGGCCGGACGGCGAGGACTAGCCTGTGAAATGCGGTCGGAAAGCGCATTCGGCGCACCGTCGCGCACCGACCTGAACTCCGCCGGCGGCACCGGCAACGGCACCACCTCGAAGGGAGCCCGGTAGATGCTCGCGCCCTACATGCCGATCGTGCTGCTGTTCACCCTCGCCTTCCTGTTCGCGGGCTTCTCGGTCACGATCGCGCCCTTCACCGGCCCCAAGCGCTACAACAAGGCCAAGCTCGACTTCTACGAGTGCGGCATCGAGCCGGCGCCCGAGACCGAGGGCCCGAAGCGGTTCCCGATCAAATACTTCCTGACGGCGATGCTGTTCATCGTCTTCGACATCGAGATCATCTTCCTGTACCCCTACGCCGTCGCGAACAAGGCGCTCGGCCTGTTCGGGCTGGTCGAGATCATCCTGTTCATCGTCACCGTGTTCGTCGCCTACGCCTACGTCTGGCGCCGCGGCGGACTGGACTGGGACTGAGGCACACGCCATGGGATTAGAGGAGAAGCTTCCGGACGGGGTGCTGCTCGCGTCCGTCGAGAAGCTCGTGAACTGGACGCGGAAGTCGTCGCTGTGGCCGGCCACCTTCGGCCTGGCCTGCTGCGCCATCGAGATGATGACGTTCGGCGCCCCGCGCTTCGACTCCGCGCGCTTCGGCATGGAGGTCTTCCGGCCGTCCCCGCGCCAGGCCGACCTGATGATCGTCGCCGGCCGCGTCAGCCAGAAGATGGCCCCGGTCCTGCGCCAGATCTACGACCAGATGCCCGAGCCGAAGTGGGTGCTGGCCATGGGTGTCTGCGCCAGCAGCGGCGGCATGTTCAACAACTACGCGATCGTGCAGGGCGTCGACCACGTCGTGCCCGTCGACATGTACCTGCCCGGTTGCCCGCCGCGGCCGGAGATGCTCATCGACGCCGTGCTCAAGCTGCACCACAAGATCATGAACGAGCCGCTCGGGCCGAAGCGCGCGAAGAAGCTCGAGGGCCAGAACGTCGAGCTCGTGCCGTCGTCGTACAAGTACGGTCGCTGATGGGCGGGCCCGTAGAGCGTCCGGTCCCGGACGACGCAGCACCCGAGCAGAACGCGGCGGACGTCGCGCGCGCCACCGTTGGCACCGGCAGCGGGTACAAGGCCGACTCGCCCTACGGGGTCGAGCGGCACGGCATGTTCGGGGTCACCGGCAGCGGCGACACCTCCGGCTTCGGCGGCCTGGTCCGTGAACCGTGGGTTCCGCCGACGGCCGAGCGGCCGTACGGCAGCTACTTCGACGACGTCGTGGACGCGCTGTTCGAGGCGTACGAGCACGCCGCCGAAGCGGTGCTCAAGGTCGTGGTCGACCGCGGCGAGCTGACGCTGCACATCGCGCGCGAACACCTCACCGGCGTCGCCCAGACCCTGCGCGACAACGAGAACCTGCGCTTCGAGCTGTGCTCCAGCGTCTCGGGCGTCGACTACCTCGGCTCGGTCAACCGGCTGCACTCGGTCGCGCACCTGACCTCGATGACCTACCGCCGCCGCATCCGGCTCGAGGTCGCGGTGCCGGTCGAGGACCCGCACCTGCCGTCGCTGACGGGCCTGTACCCGACGGCCGACTGGCAGGAGCGCGAGACGTTCGACATGTTCGGCATCGTCTACGACGGTCACCCGCAGCTGACGCGGATCCTCATGCCGGACGACTGGGACGGCTTCCCGCAGCGCAAGGACTACCCGCTCGGCGGCATCCCGGTCCAGTACAAGGGCGCCACCATCCCACCCCCCGACGAGCGCCGGGCCTATAAGTGAGGGCCGTGAGATGACAGACACGCGCGACGAGTACGCGCCGAGTCGCGACACCACCGAGGGTCGCGTCTACAACCTGACCGGTGGCGACTGGGACCAGGTCTTCGGCGGCACCGACCCGATCACCGACGAGCGGCTCGTGCTCAACATGGGCCCGCAGCACCCGTCCACTCACGGCGTGCTGCGCCTCGTACTCGAGCTCGAGGGCGAGACCGTCACCGACGCCCGCGTCGTCATCGGCTACCTGCACACCGGCATCGAGAAGAACACCGAGTACCGCAACTGGACGCAGGGCGTCACCTTCGTGACGCGCATGGACTACCTGTCGCCGATCTTCAACGAGACGGCCTACTGCCTGAGCGTCGAGCGGCTGCTCGGCATCGAGGCACCGAGCCGCGCGCAGCTCATCCGGGTGCTGATGATGGAGGTCAACCGCCTCTCGTCGCACTGGGTGTGGCTCGCCACCGGCGGCATGGAACTCGGTGCCCTGACGGCCATGACCAACGGCTTCCGCGCGCGCGAGCGCTGCCTCGACGTGCTCGAGGCGGTCACCGGCCTGCGCATGAACCACGGCTACGTCCGTCCCGGCGGCGTCGCCCAGGACCTGCCGGCCGACTACCCGGAGATCTTCCGCGAGTTCCTCAAGGGCCAGCACGAGGAGCTGCTCGGCGTCGACCGACTGCTCCGCGGCCAGCCCATCTGGATCAACCGGCTCAAGGACGTCGGCTGGATCGGCGTCGAGGGCTGCCTGGCCCTGGGCGTCACCGGCCCGCTGCTGCGCGCCGCCGGCCTGCCCTGGGACCTGCGCAAGACCCAGCCCTACCTCGGCTACGAGACCTTCGACTTCGAGGTCCCCACCGACGACCGCGGTGACTGCTGGTCGCGCTTCGTCGTGCGCGTGGCCGAGATGCACGAGTCGCTGAAGATCATCGAGCAGGTGCTGGACCGCCTCGAGCCCGGCCCGACGATGCACGACGACCCGAAGATCGCGTGGCCGGCCAAGCTCGCGCTCGGCCCGGACGGCATGGGCAACTCCCTCGAGCACGTGCAGAAGATCATGGCGACGTCGATGGAGTCGCTGATCCACCACTTCAAGCTCGTCACCGAGGGCTTCCGCGTCCCGCCGGGGCAGGTCTACACGCCGATCGAGTCGCCCGCGCGGCGAGCTGGGCGCGCACGTGGTCAGCGACGGCGGCACCCGCCCCTACCGCGTGCACTTCCGCGAGCCGTCGTTCATCAACCTGCAGGCCGTGGCGGCGTTGTCGATCGGCGGGATCATCGCCGACGTCATCGCCTCGGTGGCCTCGATCGACCCGGTGATGGGCGGGTGTGATCGATGAGCGACGCTTGCGGAGCGAACAGTGTTACAGCGTCTGGGGACCCGCACTCCGAGCGCAGCGAGGACGCACGATGAGTCCTGACTATGGGACCGAGCCGTACGGCAGCAACCGCAACGTCGGGGCGACGCTGCCGACGAACACGCCGGACCAGACCGACCGCACCAACTTCCGCACCACCGTCATCAACCTCGACCGTCCCGGCAACCCGAACGTGTTCGGCGAGCGGACGCGCGCCGAGGCGGCGGCGATCATCGCGCGCTACCCCGCGGGTCAGGCGCGGTCGGCGCTGCTGCCGATCCTGCATCTCGTGCAGTCCGAGCAGGGCTACGTGACGCCGGACGGCATCGCGTTCGCCTCCGAGACCCTGGGCATCACCAAGGCCCAGGTGGCGGCCGTCGCGACGTTCTACACGATGTACAAGCGCAACCCCACCGGCGAGTACCTCGTCAGCGTCTGCACCAACACGCTGTGCGGCATGCTCGGCGGGGACGAGATCTTCACCGCGCTCAAGGACGAGCTGGGCGTCGGCAACAACCAGACCACCGCCGACGGCAAGATCACCCTCGAGCACGCCGAGTGCCTGGCCGCGTGCGACTACGCGCCGGTGCTCACCGTCAACTACGAGTACTTCGACAACCAGACGGTCGAGTCCGCGAACGCGATCGTCGACGGCCTGCGCACCGGTCCGGCCCCGCTGCCCACCCGCGGCGCGCCGCTGTGCACGTTCAAGCAGATCTCGCGCCAGATCGCCGGCTTCTTCGACGACGAGGCCGCGATGGCGCCCGAGGCCACCGCCTCGGGTACGCCGACGATGATCGGCGTGCAGCTGGCCGACCAGCGCGGCGAGACCGCCCCGTCCTACGCCGTCGACGACAGCAGCGAGCGCACGTCCGGCGACGCCGAGGCCGCAGCGGGCCGGTCGTCGGCCAAGGGCGAGGGCCCCAGCCAGGACGACGCGCCGCTGAGCACGTCGGAGTCCGACCCGTCGCACTCGGCCGAGCCGGAGAGCACGACCAGTCCGGGCGACCCGGGTGGAAAGAAGGCGAACTGATGAGCCTCACGCCCGTTCTCACGAAGCGGTTCACGACCAACCAGCCGTGGAAGATCGCCAACTACGAGCAGCTGGACGGCTACGACGGCCTGCGCAAGGCACTGACGCTGCCGCCGGACGACCTGATCGCCATGGTCAAGGACTCGAACCTGCGCGGCCGCGGCGGCGCGGGCTTCCCGACCGGCATGAAGTGGCAGTTCATCCCGCAGCCGAAGAAGGGCGAGAAGGGCAAGCCGCACTACGTCGTCGTCAACGCCGACGAGGGCGAGCCGGGCACCTGCCGCGACCTGCCGCTGATGATGAACGACCCGCACTCCATGGTCGAGGGCATCATCATCGCCTGCTACGCCGTCCGCGCGAACCACGCCTTCGTCTACATCCGCGGCGAGGCCGTGCACGCCATCCGCCGCGTCACCGCCGCCGTCGACGAAGCCGTCGCCGCGGGGTATCTCGGCGACGACATCCTCGGCTCCGGTTTCAGCTGCCGCATCACCGTGCACGCCGGTGCCGGCGCCTACATCTGCGGCGAGGAGACGGCGCTGCTCGACTCGCTCGAGGGCCGCCGCGGGCAGCCTCGTCTGAAGCCGCCGTTCCCGGCGACCAACGGCCTGTACGACGCGCCGACGGTCGTGAACAACGTCGGCACGCTCGCGAGCGTGCCGTACATCGTTCTGGGCGGCGCCGACTGGTTCAAGAAGATGGGCCCCGAGGGCTCGCCCGGGCCGTGCATCTACTCGCTGTCCGGACGCGTCGCGAACCCCGGCCAGTACGAGGCGCCGATGGGCACCACGCTGCGCGAGCTGCTCGACATGGCCGGCGGCATGAGCCGCGGCAAGGAGCTGAAGTTCTGGACGCCGGGCGGCTCGTCCACCCCGCTGTTCACCGCCGAGCACCTGGACACCCCGCTCGACTTCGACGCCGCCGTCAAGGCCGGCTCGATGCTCGGGACGTCGGCGGTGCAGATCTTCGACACCGACGACTGCGTCGTGCGCGCCACGTTGAAGTGGAGCGAGTTCTACAAGCACGAGTCCTGCGGCAAGTGCACGCCCTGCCGCGAGGGCACGTACTGGTACGTCGGCATCTACGAGCGCCTCGAGCGCGGCGAGGGCACCGAGGAGGACTTCCAGACGCTGCTGGACCTGTCCGACAACATCCTCGGCCGCTCGTTCTGCGCCCTCGGCGACGGCGCCACCAGCCCCGTGTCGTCCTCGATCAAGTACTTCCGCGAGGAGTACGAGGCGCACCTCGACGGCGGTTGTCCGTTCGCAGGCACGCAGGAACGCGCCCTGGCAGGAGCTCACTAGTGATGACTGAGCTTGCGAAGGCATCCATGTGGCTCAGTACGCCGTCGTTGAGCGACGGAGGAGCGAAATGACTGAAGCACCCCCGAAGGAGGACCTCGTCACCGTCACCATCGACGGCATCGAGGTCTCCGTACCGAAGGGCACGCTGCTCATCCGGGCCGCGGAGCAGCTGGGCATCTCCGTCCCGCGCTTCTGCGACCACCCGCTGCTCGACCCGGCCGGCGCCTGCCGCCAGTGCCTGGTCGAGGTCACCGACATGGGCAACGGCCGCGGCATGCCCAAGCCCGCCGCGTCCTGCACCACGACCGTCATGCCCGGCATGGTGATCAAGACGCAGCTGACGAGTGTCGTCGCCGACAAGGCGCAGCAGGGCGTCATGGAGCTGCTGCTCATCAACCACCCGCTCGACTGCCCCGTCTGCGACAAGGGCGGCGAGTGCCCCCTGCAGAACCAGGCGATGAGCAACGGCCGCGCCGAGTCGCGCTTCCACGAGCAGAAGCGGACGTTCCCCAAGCCGGTCGCGATCAGCAGCAACGTCCTGCTCGACCGCGAGCGGTGCGTGCTCTGCCAGCGCTGCACGCGGTTCTCGCTGCAGATCGCCGGCGACCCGTTCATCGAGCTGCTCGAGCGCGGCGCGGAGCAGCAGATCGGCACCTCCGACGAGGTGCCGTTCCAGTCCTACTTCTCCGGCAACACGGTGCAGATCTGCCCCGTCGGCGCCCTGACGAACGCCAGCTACCGCTTCCGCGCCCGGCCCTTCGACCTCATGTCGAGCGAGTCGGTGTGCGAGCACTGCTCGTCCGGGTGCGCGCAGCGCACCGACTGGCGCCGTTCGAAGGTCACCCGCCGGCTGGCGAGCAACGACACCGAGGTCAACGAGGAGTGGAACTGCGACAAGGGTCGCTGGGCGTTCCACTACGCGACGCAGCCCGACCGCATCCTCACCCCGCTGGTGCGCAACGCCGACGGCGCGCTGGTCGAGGCCAGCTGGCCCGAGGCGCTCGAGCGTGCTGCGTACGGGCTCACCGAGGCCGTCGCCCGCGGCGGTGTCGGCGTGCTGCCCGGCGGCCGGCTGACCGAGGAGGACGCCTACACCTACGCCAAGTTCGCGCGGGTCGCCCTGGGCACGAACGACGTCGACGCCCGCACCCGTCCGGTGAGCGCGGAGGAGCTGGAGTTCCTCGCCTCGTCGGTGGTCGGGCGCGGGCCGGAGCACGTCTCCTACCGCGACCTCGAGGCTGCGCCTGCGGTGCTGCTCGCCGGCCTCGAGCCGGAGGAGGAGTCGCCGATCGTCTTCCTGCGGCTGCGCAAGTCGACGCGGCTCGGGCGGACGCAGGTCTGGTCGGTGGCCGCGCGCTCGTCGCGCGGGCTCACCAAGCTCGACGGCACGCTCATCCCGTCCGTCCCCGGCGGCGAGGGCGAGGCGATCGACTCGCTGCCCGGCGCCGTCGTCGGCGCGCTCGGTGCCGAGGGTTCGCTGATCCTGGTCGGCGAGCGGCTCGCGAGCTCGCCCGGTGCGTTGAGCGCCGCCTGCGCGCTGGCCGCCGAGACCGGCGCCCGGCTGGCCTGGGTGCCGCGCCGCGCCGGTGAGCGCGGGGCCGTCGACGCCGGCGCGCTGCCGACCCTGCTGCCCGCCGGCCGCACCGTCGCCGACGCTGGCGGCCGCGCCGAGGTCGAGGCGCTCTGGGGCGAGGCCACCGTGCCGACTGCAGCCCGGCCGCGACATCGACGGCATCCTGGCCGCCGCCGCCGAGGGATCGCTGGCCGCGCTGGTCGTCGGCGCCGTCGATCCCGACGACACCGCCGACCCGGCGCTGGCCCGCGAGGCGCTGACCCGGGCCGGGTTCATCGTCAGCCTCGAGATCCGGCACAGCGCGGTGACCGAACACGCCGACGTCGTGCTGCCGGTCGCCCCGGCGGCCGAGAAGGCCGGTCGCTTCGTGACGTGGGAGGGCCGGCGCCGCCCGTTCGCGGCCACCATCGGCGGCACCGGCGCGATCTCGGACGGACGGGTGCTCAACGCGCTCGCCGACGAGATGGACGTCGACCTGGGCCTGCCCACCGTCGAGGCCGCCCGCGACGAGCTGCTGCGCCTCGGCGCCGGTCGGCACGCGGCCGGCAGCGCCGAGCGTGCAGGGCCACGCCCCGACGCCGCCGCTCGCCGGCGAGGCGCTGCTCGCGACGTGGGCGGAGCTGATCGACGCCGGCCGCATGCAGGACGGCGACGAGTACCTGGCCGGCACGGCCAAGCCGGTGATCGCCCGCATCAGCCCGGCCACCGCGGCCGAGGTCGGGGTGGCCGCCGGCGACACGATCTCGATCTCCACCGACGCCGGCGCGATGGTGCTGCCGGTCGAGGTCGACGCGATGCCCGACCGCGTCGTCTGGGTGCCGACGAACGCCCGCGGCTTCGCGGTGCGGACGACGCTGGGCGCCGGTGCCGGCGCCACGGTGCGCCTGACCAGACCGGACGCGCCGCCGGTCGTCGGCGAGACGGAGGGGACAGCATGAGTGCCACGCTCGCGGTGTCGCAGAACCTGCCCGGGTTCGGCAACCAGCCCTTCTGGATCTACCTGATCAAGGTGCTGGGCGTCTTCGTCTTCCTCGTCCTGATGACGCTGTTCTCGATCGTGTTCGAGCGCAAGGTCGTCGGCCGCATGCAGAACCGCATCGGCCCGAACCGTGTCGGCCCGTGGGGCGTGCTGCAGTCCCTGGCCGACGGCATCAAGCTGGCCTTCAAGGAAGAGATCATCCCCGTCCTGGCCGACAAGCCGGTGTACTTCCTGGCGCCGATCCTGTCGGCGGTGCCGGCGTTCGTGGCCTTCTCGGTCATCCCGTTCGGCCCGACGGTGAACCTGTTCGGTCACCACACCCCGTTGCAGCTGACCGACTTGCCGGTCGGCGTGCTCGTGGTCTTCGCCTGCTCCTCGCTCGGCGTGTACGGCATCGTGCTGTCCGGCTGGGCGTCGGGCTCGACGTACCCGCTGCTCGGCGGCCTGCGCTCGGCGGCCCAGATGATCTCCTACGAGGTCGGCATGGGCCTGTCGATGGTGGCGGTGTTCCTGTTCAGCGACACCATGTCCACCTCGGGCATCGTCGCCAAGCAGGCGCACCTCTGGAACATCATCCCGCTGATCGTCTCGTTCGGCATCTACGCGATCTCGGTCGTCGGCGAGACCAACCGCGCGCCGTTCGACCTGGCCGAGGCCGAGTCCGAACTGGTCGGCGGCTTCCACACCGAGTACTCCTCGTTCAAGTTCGCCATGTTCTTCCTGGCCGAGTACATCAACATGGTCACCGTCTCGGCGCTGGCGACCACGCTGTTCCTCGGCGGCTGGCGCGCACCGGTGCCGATCTCGCTGTGGCACGGCGCGAACGCCGGCTGGTACCCGATGATCTGGTTCACCCTCAAGGTGATCGCCTGCATCTTCGTGTTCGTCTGGCTGCGCGGCACGCTGCCCCGCCTGCGCTA
The DNA here is from genome assembly GCA_963787985.1 of uncultured Actinomycetota bacterium. GTDB lineage: Bacteria > Actinomycetota > Actinomycetes > Mycobacteriales > Jatrophihabitantaceae > Jatrophihabitans. Next base: position 1,475,046 of record CAWBEL010000001.1, read on the forward strand.
CGACCAGTTCATGGCGATGGGGTGGAAGATCATCATCCCGGTCAACCTGGTCTGGATCCTCGCCGTCACCGCCATCCACGTCCTGCGCGACCGCGGCTGGTCGGCGCTCGCCGCGACCGCGCTGCCGCTCGGCATCGTGCTGCTGGTGATCGTCGTCCCGGCGCTGATGATCTACGAGGGCTCGTCCGCCCGGAAGGCGGCCGACGATGCCGCCGACGACGAGGACGAGGCGCAGCTGGAGCAGACGTTCCCGACGCCGCCGATGGACCTGCACATCCCGACCCCGCCGCGCCAGCTGGTGTCGGCCGGCGCCCGGCGCCGCGAGGCCGAGCTCGAGAGCGGCCGAACCGAGGGAGAACCCGACGATGAGTGACCTACCCGAGCGCCGCCCCGCGGGTCGCGCGCCGGCGCCGAACACGCCGGCGCCGTCCGCGCCGCTGGACGCGCCCACGGGCGGCGTGACCGGCTTCGCCAAGGGCTTCGGGCTGACCTTCGCGACGATGTTCAAGAAGGTCTACACCGAGCAGTACCCGTTCGACTACTACCCGCCGAACGTCCGCTACCACGGCCGGCACGTGCTCAACCGGCACCCGGACGGGCTGGAGAAGTGCGTCGGCTGCGAGCTGTGCGCGTGGGCCTGCCCGGCCGATGCGATCTACGTCGAGGGCGGCGACAACACCGACGAGGAGCGCTACTCGCCGGGGGAGCGGTACGGGAAGATCTACCAGATCAACTACCTGCGCTGCATCTTCTGCGGCCTGTGCATCGAGGCGTGCCCGACGCGGTCGCTGACGATGAGCAACGAGTACGAGCTGGCGCTGGACAACCGGCAGGAGCTGATCTACACCAAGGAGCAGCTCATGGCTCCGCTGCTGCCGGGCATGGAGGCGCCGCCGCACCCGATGCGCCTCGGCGACGACGAGAAGGACTACTACACCGTCCAGTCGCAGGCCCCGCTGCAGCAGGGCGCCCCGCAGAGCACCGCCAATGTCGCCGGCCGGCCGATCACCGGCCACGCCATCGAGGTGGGGCGTCACCATGGCTAGCGCGCACGTTCTGCTCGAGGCGGGCAAGCCGCTGATGCAGGGTCAGGTGCCGCTGGGCGAGGCGATCGCGTTCTGGATCCTCGGGCCGATCTCGCTGGCCGGCGCGATCGGCATGGTGCTGCTGCGCAACGCGATCCACTCGGCGCTGTCGCTGGTCGCGACGATGATGTGCCTCGGCGCGTTCTACCTCATCGAGCAGGGCCCGTTCCTCGGGCTGGTGCAGATCATCGTCTACACCGGCGCGATCATGATCCTCTTCCTGTTCGTGCTCATGCTGGTCGGCCGTGACGCCTCGGACTCGATCATCGAGACCCTGCGCGGCCAACGCTGGGCGGCGGCGCTGTTCGGCCTCGGCTTCGCGCTGATGGTCGCCCTCGGCGTCGGACGCGCGTTCAAGGGCGAAAAGCCGACCAACCTGGACGCGCCCAACGCCAACGGCACCAACGTCAACTCCATCGCGGAGCTGCTGTTCACCAAGTACCTGTTCGCGTTCGAGCTGACCTCGGCGCTGCTCATCGTCGCCGCCGTCGGCGCCATGGTGCTCGCGCACATCGAGCGTGAGGGCCCGAAGCGCACGCAGAAGTCGCACGCGCGTGAGCGCATCCGCTCCGGACGCCCGCAGCCGCTGCCCGGCCCCGGCGTCCTGTCGACCGGGAACTCCATCGGCACTCCGGCGCTGCTGCCCGACGGTTCGATCTCGCACGAGTCGACGATGGTCGGCCAGGAGGACTTCTCGGTGCGTCCCGGCCACGAGCGGGCGCTGGACCCGGCCGAACTGGACGAGAGCGAGGTGCGCTCATGACGCCCACGTACTACCTGGTGCTCTCGGCGGCGCTGTTCACCATCGGCGCCGTCGGCGTGCTGGTGCGGCGCAACGCCATCGTCGTGTTCATGTCCGTGGAGCTGATGCTCAACGCCGTGAACCTCTCGCTCGTCACGTTCTCCCGCATCAACGGCAGCCTCGAGGGGCAGGTCATGGCGTTCTTCGTCATGGTCGTGGCCGCCGCCGAGGTCGTCGTGGGGCTTGCCATCATCATGACCATCTTCCGCACGCGCCGGTCCGCGTCCATCGACGACGCGAACCTGCTGAAGTACTGACCGGATAGACCCGGACCGGATAGACGAGGAACGAAGTGGACATCACCGTGGCCCACGGCGTGCAGTCAGGCGCGTGGCTGCTGATCGCCGTCCCGGCGCTCTCGGCCCTGCTCCTGCTGACCGTCGGCAAGCGCGGCGACAAGTGGGGACACCTGCTCGGCGCGTTCGTGCCCGTCGCGCTGTTCGCCTACACCGTCGTCCTGTTCTTCTCGGTCAAGTCCGAGAGCAACCGGCACGTCGAGCAGCACCTGTTCAGCTGGGTGCCGGTGGCGGGCTTCCACGTCGACGCCGGCGTGCTCATGGACCCGCTGGCGCTGACGTTCGCGCTGCTCATCACCGGGGTCGGCTCGCTGATCCACATCTACGCCGTCGGCTACATGGCGCACGACGCCGGGCGGCGCCGCTTCTTCGGCTACTTCAACCTCTTCATCGCCGCGATGCTGCTGCTGGTGCTGTCGAACAGCTACCTGGCGCTCTACGTCGGCTGGGAGGGCGTGGGCGTCGCCTCGTACCTGCTGATCTCGTACTACTTCAACCGCAACTCGGCGGCGACGGCCGGCAACAAGGCGTTCTTCGCCAACCGGGTCGGTGACGTCGGCCTGTCCATCGCGATCATGCTGATGTTCGCCTACACCGGCAGCACCGCCTTCGACACCGTCCTCGGCGCGCACTTCTCCAAGGGCGCGGCCACCGCCATCGCGCTGATGCTGCTGCTCGGCGCGTGCGGCAAGTCCGGGCAGTTCCCGCTGCAGACGTGGCTGCCGGACGCGATGGAGGGCCCGACCCCGGTCTCGGCCCTGATCCACGCCGCGACGATGGTCACCGCCGGCGTCTACCTGATCGCCCGCTCGGCGTCGATCTTCAACCTCGCGCCCGCGGCGCAGACCGTCGTCACGATCATCGGCGCCATCACGCTGATGTACGGCTGCATCGCCGGGTGCGGGCAGGACGATCTGAAGCGGGTGCTGGCCAACTCGACGGTGAGCCAGATCGGCTACATGTTCCTCGCCGTCGGCCTCGGCAAGGGCGTGTACGCCATCGGCGTCATCCACCTGCTCGGCCACGGCTTCTTCAAGGCTGCGCTGTTCCTGTCGGCCGGTTCGGTCATGCACGCCATGAACGACCGCATCAACATGCGCCGCTTCGGCGGCCTGGCCCGCGTCATGCCGATCACCTTCGGCGTGTTCGCGTGCGGCTACCTGGCCATCATCGGCATTCCACCGTTCACCGGCTTCTTCACCAAGGACAAGATCATCGAGGCCGCGTTCGACAAGGGCGGGGCGAGCGGCTGGATCCTCGGCATCGTCGCCCTGCTCGGCGCCGGCATCACGGCCTTCTACATGACCCGTGCGCTGGTCATGACGTTCTTCGGCAAGCGCCGGTGGGAGGACGACGTCCACCCGCACGAGGCGCCGGTGTCGATGACGGCGCCGATGATCGTGCTCGGCGTGCTCGCGCTGGCCGGTGGCTTCCTGCTGACGGTCGGCGGGGGCGTGCAGCACTGGCTGACGCCGTCGGTCGGCCCGTCGGTCGAGGTCGGCGAGCACACCATCTCGCCGGTCGTGCTCACGATCATCACCGTGCTGGTCGCGGTGCTCGGCGCGGCGGGCGGCTTCCTCGCCTTCCGGCAGGTGCCGTCGGTGCAGCCGGTCGGCGTCTCGCCGGTTACCGTGCTGGCCCGGCGCAACCTGTTCGCCGACGCCTTCAACGAGAACGTGCTGATGAAGCCCGGGCAGTGGCTGACGCGGGCGCTGGTGTACTTCGACAACCGAGGGGTGGACGGCGCCGTGACCGGCATGGCAGCAGGTTTCGGCGGTGGATCGGCGCGCCTGCGCAGGGTGCAGACCGGCTTCGTCCGCAGCTACGCGCTGTCGATGCTCGGCGGCACCGTCGCCGTCGTCGCCGTGCTCCTGGCGGTGAGATTCCAGTGAGCGACGCCTGCGGAGCGAACAATGTCATGCGTAGCCCTCTGGTGGCCGCAGCGAGCGAAGCGAGCGTAGGTCACTGATGCACAACCCCACGCTGCTCATCTCGTCCTGCTGCCGCTCGTCGGCTCGCTGGGCGTCTTCGCGCTGCGCGAGGAACAGGCGAAGCTGGCCAAGCAGATCAGCCTCGTCACGTCGCTGATCGTCGCCGTGTACGCCATCGTCGTGCTCGTCCGCTTCAACACCTCGGGCGAGCGCTTCCAGTTCATGTTCAGCGTGAACTGGATCAAGGCGTTCGGCGTGCACATCGCCTTCGGTGTCGACGGCATCGCGCTGGTGCTCGTCACCATGGCGGTGCTGCTCGTCCCCGCCGTCATCCTCGCGTCCTGGAACTCCCTCGACAGCCGTTCCGGTGCCGAGGAGGCCGCCCCGGCGCAGGGCGGCCGGCGGCGCAGCGTCAAGAACTACTTCGGCCTGCTGCTGCTGCTCGAGTTCTTCATGGTCGGCGTCTTCACCGCCACCGACGTCTTCCTGTTCTACGTCTTCTTCGAAGCCATGCTCGTGCCGATGTACTTCATCATCGGCAGCTTCGGCGGCCCGCGCCGGCAGTACGCGGCGATGAAGTTCTTCCTGTACTCCCTCGTCGGCGGCCTGCTCATGCTCGCCGCCGTCATCGGGCTCTACATCTCCAGCGGCACGAGCAGCTTCTCGATCACCACCCTGATCGCGCACCCGCTGCCCGACAATGCGACGCAGAAGTGGCTGTTCCTCGGCTTCTTCATCGCCTTCGCCATCAAGGCCCCGCTGATCCCGTTCCACACCTGGCTGCCGGACGCCGGTGCCGAGGCCCCGGCCGGTGGTGCCGCGCTGCTGGTCGGCGTGCTGGACAAGGTGGGGACGTTCGGGTTCCTGCGCTACTGCCTGCCGCTGTTCCCGGACGCCTCGAAGTACTTCGCGATCCCGATCATGATCCTGTCGGTGATCGGCATCCTGTACGCGGCGTTCCTGGCCATCGGCCAGCGCGACATGAAGCGCATGGTCGCCTACACCTCGGTGGCGCACTTCGGCTTCATCGGGCTGGGCATCTTCGCGTTCACCACGCAGAGCGGCACGGGCGCCGTGCTCTACATGGTCAACCACGGGTTCTCGACGGGCGCGCTGTTCATCGTCGTCGGCCTGCTGATCGCCCGCGGCAAGAGCCGCAACGTCGACGACTACGGCGGCGCGGCCAAGGTGACGCCGATCCTGGCCGGGCTGTTCCTGCTCGCCGGCCTGTCCGCGCTGGCGTTGCCGGGCATGAGCACCTTCGTCAGCGAGTTCCTGGTGCTGGTGGGCACGTTCACCCGCTACAAGGGCCTCGCGATCGTGGCGACCACGGGCATCATCCTGGCCGCGATCTACATCCTGTACCTCTACCAGCGCACCTTCCAGGGCACGGTGAGCGAGAAGGTCACCAAGTTCCGGGACCTCAACGTGCGTGAGGTGTTCTCGGTCGCGCCGCTGATCGCGATCATCATCTTCCTCGGCGTGTACCCGAAGCCCGTCCTCGACGTCATCAACCCGGCCGTCAAGGCCACGCTGTCCGACGTCCACAAGACCGACCCGGCGCCGCTGCTCGGCAAGTCCGCGGGAGAAGGAAAGTGAGCGCCATGCTGCTGGCCGCCGCGGGCGACCACATCAACTCGCCGTCGATCGCCTACTCGGCGCTCGCGCCGATCTTCATCGTCCTCGGCGCGGCCCTGCTCGGTGTGCTCGTCGAGGTCGTCGTGCCCCGCCCGGAGCGCTTCACCGCCCAGGTCGGGGTCACCCTCGTCGGCCTGGTGGCGTCGGTGGTGTCGGTCGGGCTGTTGCACGGCACGTCGATCACCACGCCGTCGCCGGCCGGCTCGAACAAGCCGTTCGCGGGATCGCTCGCGATCGACCCGGCCGGGCTGTTCATCCAGGGCACGGTGCTCGTGCTTGCCGTCATGGCCGTGCTGCTGCTCGCCGAGCGCAGCGTCGACGTCGGCAGCCCGATCGTCGCGTCCTCGGCAGTAGTCGTCGGCTCGCCGGACGACCGTCGCCTGGCCACCAGCGAGCGCGTGCAGACGGAGATCTTCCCGCTGCTGCTGTTCAGCGTCTCGGGCATGCTGATCTTCCCGATCTCGAACAACCTGCTGCTGATGTTCGTCGCGCTCGAGGTGCTGTCGCTGCCGCTGTACCTGATGGCCGGCATGGCCCGGCGCCGCCGCCTGCTGTCGCAGGAGGCCGCGGTCAAGTACTTCCTGCTGGGCGCGTTCGCGTCGGCGTTCTTCCTCTACGGCCTGGCGATGCTCTACGGCTACGCGGGCTCGGTCGACCTGCCGAACATCCTCGCCGCCACCCGGACGTCCACGAAGTCCGACATCCTGCTCTACCTCGGCCTCGCGCTGCTGCTCGTCGGGTTGCTGTTCAAGGCCGGCATCGCGCCGTTCCACAGCTGGACGCCGGACGTGTACCAGGGCGCGCCGACGCCGGTCACCGCGTTCATGGCGGCGTGCACGAAGGTCGCCGCGTTCGGGGCGATCCTGCGCGTGCTCTACGTCGGGTTCTCGACCTCGTCCTACGACTGGCGGCCGGTCGTCTGGGGTGCGGCGATCGCGTCCATGGTGGTGGGCGCGGTCTTCGGGCTGACGCAGACCGACATCAAGCGCGTGCTGGCGTACTCCTCGATCGCGCACGCCGGCTTCATCCTCGTCGGCATGGTGGCGCTGACGAAGGACGGCATCTCGAGCGTGCTGTTCTACGTGCTCACCTACGGCTTCACCACGCTGGCCGCGTTCGGCCTGCTGATGGTGGTGCGCGACTCCGAGGGCGAGGCGACGCGGCTGTCGCAGTGGGCGGGCCTCGCCCGTAAGAGCCCGTTCGTCGCCGTCGTCATGACGATCCTGCTGATGTCGATGGCCGGCATCCCGTTGACGTCGGGCTTCACCGGAAAGTTCTACGTGTTCCGCGCCGCGTACCACGTGGCCGGCCCGCTGGTCGTGATCGCGCTGATCGCCTCGGCGGTGGCGGCGTTCTTCTACCTGCGCATCATCGTGCTGATGTTCTTCGCCGAGCCACCGGAGGACGGGCCGACCATCGCCATCCCGGGCTGGTCGACCTCGATCGCGCTGACCTTCGGCGTCGTCGTCACGATCTTCCTCGGCGTCTATCCGCAGCCCATCCTCGATCTCGCAGCCAAGGCTGCACACCTCACCGGTTGAGCCGGGCGTGAGCCCCGTCGCGCTCGGCATCGCGTTCGCCGACCCCGTCCTCGAGGCGTCCGTACGGGGCGTCCTGGACGCGATCGAGCGGGCGCTGTCCGAGGCGTGCGACTCCAACGACACCTTCGTCAACGCCGCGGCGCACCACCTCGTCGACGCCGGCGGCAAGCGGTTCCGACCGCTCGTCAGCACGCTGGCCGCGCACTTCGGTGAGCCGGTCCGCGCCGAGGTCGTCTCCGCCGCCGTCGTCTGCGAGCTGACCCACCTGGCCACGCTGTACCACGACGACGTCATGGACGAGGCGCCCGTGCGCCGCGGTGCGGAGTCGGCCAACTCGCGCTGGACGAACACCGTCGCGATCCTCACCGGCGACTTCCTGTTCTCCCGGGCGTCGAACCTGCTGGCCGACCTCGGCCCGTTCGCGGTGCGCCTGCAGGCGCAGACGTTCGAGCGGCTGGTCATCGGTCAGATCCACGAGACGGTGGGTGTTGCGGACGGCGAGGACCCGATCGCGCACTACCTGTCGGTGCTCGAGGACAAGACCGGCTCGCTGATCGCGACCGCGGCCGAGTTCGGGGCGCACTACGCCGGGGTTCCGGACGACACGATCGCCGCGCTGCGCGTCTTCGGCGAGCAGATCGGCATCGCCTTCCAGCTCAGCGACGACATCCTCGACATCGCCTCGGAGACCGACGAGTCGGGCAAGACGCCCGGCACCGACCTGCGTGAGGGTGTCGCCACGCTGCCGGTGCTGTACGCGCTGCAGGCCGACGACGCCGCCGGTGCCCGGTTGCGCGAGCTCGTCGCCCGCCCGCTGGTCGACGACGACGAGCACGCCGAGGCGCTGGGTCTGCTGCGCGCATCGTCGGCGATGGACGAGGCGCACGAGACGCTGCGCGGGTACGCCCGCGCCGCCTGCGCCACCCTCGACGGGCTGCCCGACGTGCCCGCCCGCCGCGCGTTGGAGACGCTCACCGACGTGGTCATCGACCGCACCGGCTGAGCTGTCCCGCCGCTGTTCGCGCGCGCTGGAACGACTCGCGCTGTCCAGGGAACACACCGGTTCATCGAGCCGCCGCTGTCCGCGCGCGTCACCCACCTGCATGGTCAGGCCGGTTGCAGGTCGGGGTGCCGGTACGCCTCGAAGTCGATGTCCGGTGGGTGGTGCGCGGTGTTGCGGATGGGTTGCTGCCCGGGGTCGAGCCAGGGTGGCGGGGTCCAGACGGGGAGCCCGTCGGTCATGGTCACGACCCAGCCCAAACGGGCGAAATGTCGATGGTGAAACGGACATAACAGGCACAAGATTGTCCAGGGAGGTCGGGCCGCCGAGGATCCACTCCCACACGTGGTGGGCCTCGCACCACGAGGCCGGGCGGGTGCAGCCTGGGAAGCAGCAGCCGCCGTCCCGGGAGGCGAGGGCGCGGCGCTGCCAGCGGCGAGGCGCGCCGCTGTTGGCGGGCGCAGTCCTTCACCGCACCGGTGGGGTCGTAGCCGACCGCGACGATCTCGGCCTCGTCCAGCAGCTCCCAGACCTGGGCCATGGACAGGGTCTGGCCGTGTTCGGTGACCGCGACCCCGTTCGGGTCGGCGAAGTCCGCCTCGGTGGTGCGGATCAGCACCGTCACCGGTGTCCCGCCGGCATCGGGCAGGGTCCCGGAGCGCAGCAGCCGCAACCCGGCCTCGTGCAGCGCGTCGTGCCGGCGTTGCGCCGCGCTGCGCGGGTCCGGTTCGCCGTCCGGGCCTGTCACCGGCGCGGACAGCGCGTCGATGATCGTGCGCCAGACCGCCGCCGTCACCCCGGTCAGCTCGCCGCGGGCCGGACTCACCCCGTGGCGTTCGTCGCCGACGGTGAACCCGCGGCGGCGTTCGACCTCGTCCTCGCGGGGTTCGCGGCCGTCCGGGTCCAACCGCAGCAGCAACGCCTGCGCCGTCGCGCCCAGCGCACGCGGGTCCTGATGCCGGGCGGCCTCGACCAGCATCGCCTCCGCGATCTCGGGAGCCTCGGGTCCGGCCTCGGCCGGGATCCGCTCGATGCAGCGGGTGATCACCCGCGCATGCTCGGCAGAGATCTCCCCCGCCACCTGCGCCGCCGCCACCACCGGGTGCAGCGGTTGCAGCGGCTCGCCGGTCAACGCCCGGCGTGGGCCCATGTCCACCGCGGCCTGCACCCGAGCCCGCGCCTCCGCCGCCGAGACCCGCACCCCGGCCACCAGCAGATCCACCGTGGACGTGCGGCCGTAATCCCCGGCCAGCCGCAACTCCTCCGCCTTGGCCAGCATCAGCTCATCGACCGCGGCTTCCTGACGCCGATGCGCCTCCCAGCGCGTGCAGGAACTCGATCAGTTCCGGCCCCGACACCGACGCGAACGCATCTGCAAGCAGCGCATCAACACCGGCGCGCATCGCCGCCAGCTGCTCCAGAACCCCCGCCCCCACGAATCGAACACTAGGCCGGGGGTACTGACAAGTTCCGGGCCCAGAACGGCCGGACTCCGAGAAATTCTGGAGCAATTTCCGGACGACCAGCGGCGGGCGACCCCGCGACACCGAGCGACCGGGGTCGAAGACCCTGGTCGGCACATCCCGCGCTGGAAGCGAGCGCCCAACGAGCCGAACAACCGAACCGAACAACCGTGTTTGATCAACGTCCATCTGGGTAGGTAAAGCCTCTGTAAAGCCCGACCTGGGGAGGTCGGACCGCCCGCGGGGGTGGAGGCCCCCGTGCAGTTGCGTGTCCGCCCTGTCCGCAGTGTCCGACGTAGCGCCGTCGCCCTGACGGTCGCTGCCGTCGTGCTCACCGGCGCGGCGCTCACGACAACGGCAGCGGACGCAGCAGCGACCGACACCACCGCCCCCACCCTCGTCTCGTACCGCGTCCTGCCCACCACCGTCGACGACACCAAGGCCGACGCCCGCGCCATCGTCGTGGTGCGTATCGACGACACCGCCCCCGCCGGCGTCACCCCCACCGGCTTCGCGCAGGGCACGCTCACCCTGACCAGCGGCAACCAGGCAATCGGCCCCATCGGTTTCGACGACACCCAGCGCACGAGCGGCACCCCGACCGACGGCACCTACGACATCCCCGTCACGATCCCGCAGGGCACCCCGGCCGGCGCCTACAGCGGCAGCGTCTACCTCCAGGACGTCGCGAGGAACAACGCGACAACACCGGGCGCCACAGCCCTCACCGTCACGCAGACCCCCGACACCACCGCCCCCACGCTCGCGAGCCTCACCGCCACGCCCGCCACGATCGACATCACCCGCGCCGGCGGCACAGTCCACTTCGCCGCGCACATCACCGACCAGCAGTCGGGCACGACCAGCGCGCAGCTCACCCTGACGGGCCCGCAACAAGTCACCGACTACGTCGATCTGGGCCGAGACACCAACACCAACACCGACGACGTCTGGACGGGCGACTACACCGTCCAGAACTGGACGCTGCCCGGCACCTGGACCGTCACCGCCGCCACCCTCACCGACAAGGCCGGCAACACCGCAGCGGTGACCCCGCCGAGCACCACGTTCACCGTCACCCAGACAGCCGACACCACCAAGCCCACCTTCGCCGGCATCACCCTCGACCGGACGAGCGTCGACACCTCCGACGGCGACCGGACGGTGCAGGCCCGCATCACGGCGGCCGACGCGGACTCGGGCGTCGCTTCTGGCTACGTCGCATTCGTCGACCCGACGACCAGCCAGCAGGTCGACGGCGTCTTCACCGTCGACCCCACCGCGACGCCCGACCCCACCGGCACCTACACCGCCGACATCACCGTCCCCGCGTTCACCACAAGCGGCACCTACGCCCTCGCCGACCTGCAGATCGTCGACAACCAGGGCAACACCCTCGAGCTCTGCACGCCACCGTCGACGGACGGCTACGACACCTACGGCACCTGCGACGGCACCCCGCCGACCAGCACCATCACCGTCACGTCCAGCGACGACACCACCCCGCCGACGCTCGCCCACTTCACGCTCGGCCCGGCGACCGTCACCACCGCCTACCAGGGCACCGCCCGCGTCGACGGCAGTTTCGACGTCGCCGACGCCGTCTCGGGCTTCGCCGACGCCGAGGTCACCCTCACCAACGGCACGAGCACCCGGACGATCGACCTCACGCCGGACGACCTCGCCGCCGGCACCACGCACAGCGGCACCGTTGTCTTCAGCACGTACCTCAACGCCACCGACGCCGGCACCTGGACCGCCACCGACGTCACCCTCACCGACCTCGCCGGCAACACCGCAGACATCAGCCAAGCCAGCCTCGGCACCTCGCGCACCACCACAGTCGGCACCGCCGCCACCGACACCGCCGCCCCGACGCTCACGAACCTCACCGTCAGCCCGAACGCCGTCAACACCACCGCCGGCGCGCAGGACGTCACCGTCACCGCCGGCATCAGCGACGCCCAGGCCGGCGCCGTCGCCAGCGGCCTCGCGACCGCCCAGGTCACCCTCGAGGCGCCGAACGGCACCGACGTCACGGCCACCCTCACCGACCTGGTCGCCGGCAACAGCGTCACCGGCACGTTCGCCGGCCCGCTCACCGTCGCTCGCTACGCCCCGGCCGGGACGTGGAAGGCCGTCGCCGTCTCGCTCGTGGACGTCGCCGGCAACGAACGCGACTACGGCCGCGGCGACCCCGCGCTGAGCAGCGCCACGCTCGCCGTCACGCCGGCCACCGACACGCAGGCGCCGACCCTGAACGGAGTCACCGTGCCCGCCACCGTCGACGCGAGCAGCGCCGGCCGCGACGGCACCACGGTGCCGGTGCACGTCGTCGCCACCGACTCCGGTTCCGGCATCGACGACGTGAGCGTCACCGTCACCGCTCCCGACGGCACGCCGCACACCGTCACCACCCCCGTCGACACCACCGCCCACGTCGTCACCGACCTCGACGTCCAGGTGCCCGGGTACGGGTCGGCCGGCCGCTGGACGGTCACCGGCGTCGAGCTCGATTCCGACAACGGCCCGGACGCGGTCCTGGGTACCGCAGCGCTCACCGCCGCCGGCATCTCCGCCTCGTTCGTCGTCACCGCGCCGACCGACACCACCGCCCCCGCCGTCGCCGGTGTCGCGGTCACGCCGTCGCCGATCAGCACTGCCGCCGCGAGCGTCGACGCCGACCTGCTCGTGCGGCTGACCGACGCCGGCTCCGGCGTGGCCACCGCCTGGGCCACGCTGACCAGCCCGCACGGCTACCAGTCGCTGAGCGCCGCGCTGAACCTCGTGGCCGGGGACGCCGGTGACGGCTGGTGGCAGGGCGCCGTGACGCTGCCGCGCTTCGTCGATCCCGGGACGTGGACGATCGAGATCTCCGCCGTCGACGTGTCCGGCAACGGCAGCGACACCTCGAGCACCGCCCTCGCCGCGAAGGGCCTCACCGGCTCGGTGCCGGTCACCGGTCAGGCCGACACGACGGCCCCGACGCTGGACTCGCTCACCCTCAGCCGCGCCACCGTCGACCTGACCTCGCTGTCCGCCCCGACGTCGCTGGGCGTCGACCTGACCGCGCACGACACGGGCTCCGGCATCGCCGCCGTCGACGTCGGTGTCACCGCCCCGGACGGCACGACCCGCACGGTCTCCGGGACGCCGACGTCCACGAGCACGCCGGCCACCGCCTCGTACGCCGCGGCGATCCCGCTGCCGCTGAACGCGCCGGGTGGCGTCTGGTCCATCGGGCCGGTCGTGGTGCACGACCTGGCCGGCAACGTCACCACCCTCACGCACGCGCAGCTCGTCGCCGCGCACCTGACCGCGAACTTCACGGTGGTCGGCGCGGTGACCATCGTGACCCCGCCGCCACCGCCGCAGCGCCACGGTCCCCGCCGCGCCGACCGCCCCCACCGCCACGCTGTCCGACCCGACCTCGGCCACGGTCACCTGGACCGCCCCGGCCACCGGCGGCTCCGCGATCACCGGCTACCTGCTGACGCCCTACCGCAACGGCGTCGCCGGCGGCGCCCTCGCGACCGCCGGCACCTCGGCGACGGTGACGAACCTCGTCAAGGGCGCCGCGTACACCTTCACCGTGCAGGCGGTGAACGCCGTCGGCACCGGCCCGGCGTCGCCGAGCGCCGCGCTGACCGTGCCGACCACCGTCCCCGCGCCACCGGTCGTGGGTTCGGTGAGCGTCGCCGGGACGACGGCCACGCTGGCGTTCTCGCCGCCGTCGGACACCGGCGGCATGCCGATCACCGGCTACACCGTGACGCCGTGGGTCGGGGCGAGCGCCGCGCCCGCCGTGCCGGTGGCCAGCAATGCCTCGACGGCGACGGTGCCCGGCCTGACGCGCGGCACCACCTACCGCTTCACCGTCGCGGCCGCCAACGCGAAGGGCACCTCGCCGGCGTCGGCCGCGTCCGCTCCGGTCACGGTGGCGGCGACGGTGCCGGACGCGCCGACCGCCGTCACCGCGGTGCAGCCGCCCGGCGCGACCGCGCTGGTCGTGAGCTGGACGCGGCCGGTCAACACCGGTGGCGCGCCCGTCACCGGCTACGTGCTGACGCCGTACCGCGACGGCGTGGCCGCAGCCGGCGATCGCGCTCGGCAACGTCGTGTCGACGACGGTCTCACCCGTCGCGCGCGGCTCGGCGTACACGTTCAGCGTCGCGGCCGTGAACGCGGCCGGCACCGGCACCGCGTCCGACCCGTCGCCGGCCGTGACCGTCAGCGCCGGCGCGCCGTCCGCGCCGACCGCCGTCACCGCGTCGGTGTCCGGTGCCGCGGTGACCCTGACCTGGGCCGCGCCCGCCGACACCGGGGGAGCGCCCGTCACCGGCTACGTCGTCACGCCCGACACCGGCGGCGTCGACCAGGACCCGGTCACCGTCGGCCCCTCGACGACCACCACGATCACCGGCCTGCCCGCCGGCGCGGCGTACACGTTCACCGTGGCCGCGCAGAACTCGGCCGGGACGGGAGCGGCCAGCGCCGCGAGCGCCCCGGTCACCCTGATCGCGCCCACCGCTCTCGCGCTCGGTTCGTTGCCGGCCACCGTCACGTACGGCTCGGCGCTGCGGGTGACGGGCACGCTCACCCGCACCGACACCGGCGACCCGCTGCCCGGCGAGGTCGTCGCGCTGCAGTACCGCCGGCACGGCAGCACCGGCGCGTTCACCACGTTCCCGACCACCGCGCGCACCTCGGCGAGCGGGGCGGTCACGTTCACCACCTTCAAGCCGACGTACTCGGTGGACGTGCGGCTGACCCACACCGCCGCGGGCGTCTACGCCGGCGCGACCTCGGCGAGCCGGACCGTGATGGTCGCCGCGACGGCGTCGATCGCGACCAGCGCGACCTCGATCCGCTACGGCAGGACGGTGCGGGTGTCCGGGACGGTCTCGCCGTCGCGGGCCGGGTCGGTGGCGTACCTGCAGCGCAAGTCCGGCTCCAGCTGGGTGAACGTCACCCACGCGCACGCTGTCGTCGCACTCGGCGTACGCGTTCACCGTCAAGCCCGCGCGCGGCACGACCACCTACCGCGTCGTCGTGCCCGCCAACTCGGCCTGGGCCGCCAGCACCAGCGCGTCGAAGTCCGTCCGCGCGAGTTGAGGGGGCGTGGAGAACAGCCGTATCCAGCGCGAGACCCTGCGCGTTGAGGAAGGTGTGCGCGACCGAATCGACCTGTGGATGCTGCTGGCCGGCGGCCTCTGCCTCTTCGCCGCCATCGTGACCGCGCTCATCGCGAAGTACTGAGGGCCCGGCCGGCCGGGTTCCTAGCGCCAGGGCTTGAGCTCGGGTTGATCGGCGATGACGTGGGAAACGACAGACCCGCGACCGACCAGCCACGCCAGGATTGCCCAGTCCGGGCCGGCCACCGTGCGCGCCGCGCCGTCGTCCTCCGGAGCCCAGAGTGTGCCGACCAAGTCGGTACCGACCGGTCCTTCGGACGTGATCTCGACGTGCAGCGGCTCGAGTGCTCGGGACGGCAGCGACTCGGCGACCTCGGGCAGCAGGTTGGCCACGAGGAAGCGCGGCCAGCGTTCCGGCGTGTAGTCCGACGCCAGGTCGACGCGATGGATCTCGACCTCGCGCAGCCGCCAGTACACGTGGGTGCCCGCCGGCTTCGACCGCTCGGCGGGTAGTTCCCAGCCGTCAGCGTGTGACAGCGCGCTGAACACGCGATCGAGCCGCTCGGCGGATGCGGTGAGGTCCTGCACCAGTTCCACGTACGGCCTCGCGGCGCCGGCCTCGATGTCACGGTCACGCGCCGCGGGGCCGTCCGGGTAGCGAGCCACGATCTCGCCGCGGAGCGCGCCCGACAGGGTCCGGGTGGTGGCGTCGGCGTTGCGTGCGAGATGGGTGAGGACGTGCCCCCGGGTCCAGCCCGGGAGAAGCGACGGCGCCGCGGCGTCGGCGTCCGACCACGGCTGCGCGGCCAGCATCTGGACGAGGTCGGCGGTCGAGGCCCGCACGGCTTGCAGGGCGGCAGTCGGTTCCGGCATCGCTCGATCCTCCCAGCGCGGGAAACGCCGAACGGGGCCGCCTCTGTGGGAGGCGACCCCGTTCGGGTCTGGTGCAGATGGTGGTGCGGAGTGCGGGTGGTGGGGTGTGGTTAGGGGCGGCCGAAGTCGACGGTGAGCCAGATCTTGTGGTGGGTGGTGTCGAGGTAGACGTCGACGCCGAGGTTGGTGTAGTGGGTGTTGAGGATGTTGAGTTTGTGGCCGTTGTTCGGGGGGACCTCGGCGTACATGATCTTTTCCAGCTGCTGGACGCCGGTGTTGGTCATGATGGAGTTCCAGCCGATGTTCTCGCCGGCGTAGTGCCACTTGTAGCCGGCTTTGGTGACGCGGGTGGCCAACCCGGCTTCGCCGCGGACCTGGTGGCTCATGGTGTTGGCGCGGGACATGGCCAGGTTGTGGCTGCGGGCGGAGTGCAGCAGCGCGGTGCGCATGGACAGGGCCGGCAGGTGGTGGGCCTTGCGTTCGGCGTTGAGGGTCTTCTCCAGGGCGACGGCCATGGACCATTCGGCCTTGGTGACCGTGGGTGTCGATGCTTGGGCGGCGGCGGGGGCGAGGAGCCCGGCGAGCAGGGCGACGAGGACGGCGAGGGCGGTGAGCACGGTGCCGGCCAGGCCGCGACGGGAGCGGGGCTCAACCGTCTCGGTGACGGCCGGGGCGGCGGGAGCAGCGGTGGCGGTGGTGCTGGTGCCGGTGGCGTTCATGGTGTTCATGGCGGGGATCCGATTCAAAACAGCGGCGCGGTGGCCGGTGGAGGGTGGTGATGTGCGTGCTGGCGATCCCCCGCCAAGTCGGCTGCCGGTTCCCGGCCGGCGCCGTGAGCCCCAGGATTAGGTCCCGGTACTCAGTCCCGGTTTCCCAGGACTTTCGTCCCAGCTAAGGTGCCCCTCTGTCACCGCTCTCTAACACGGATCACACGGAAACCGGCGTCGGGTTCGGCATTTGCCCGATCCGAACGGTGGTTCGTCGGGTTCGTCAGCATTCAGGGTGGGCAACGTCAGGTGATGCGCTTGTCGGTCATCGGCACCGGGTACCTCGGTGCGACGCATGCCGCGGCGATGGCCGAGCTCGGCCACGATGTGGTGGGTCTCGACATCGACCAGTCGAAGATCGAGCGCCTGAGCAAGGGTGAGGTGCCGTTTTTCGAGCCTGGCCTGCCCGAGTTGCTCAGAGCCAATATCGGCAACGGTCGCCTGCGGTTCACGACATCGGTGGCCGAGGCGGCTGAATTCGCGGACGTGCACTTCGTGTGCGTCGGGACCCCCCAGAAGAGGGGCGAGTTCGCTGCCGACGTCAGCTTCGTCGACGCGGCGGTCACCTCGCTGTGCGAGAACCTGCGTCCTGGCGCGACGGTAGTAGGTAAGTCGACGGTGCCCGCCGGCACCGCTGCTCGGCTGGCTGATCAGGTCCGGGCGGCCGGCGGTGCGCTGGTCTGGAACCCGGAGTTCCTGCGCGAGGGGTTCGCGGTGCACGACACCCTGCATCCGGACCGGATCGTCGTCGGAGTGGACGGCGACCGGGGCCTCGCCGCAATCACCGAGGCGTACCAGCCGATTCTCGACGCCGATGCGACGCCCTTCATCGTCACCGACTTCGCGACCGCGGAGCTGGTGAAGGTAGCGGCGAACTCCTTCCTCGCGACCAAGATCTCCTTCATCAACGCGATGGCCGAGATCTGCGAGGTCACCGGTGCCGACGTCGTCCAGCTGTCGGAGGCGATCGGCAAGGACGAACGGATCGGTCACCGCTACCTGCATGCGGGGCTCGGTTTCGGCGGCGGCTGCCTGCCGAAGGACATCCGGGCGTTCATGGCCCGCGCCGGCGAGCTCGGCGTCGACCAGGCGCTCACCTTCCTCAAGAGCGTGGACGACATCAACCTGCGCCGTCGCGCCCGCATGGTCGACCTGGCTCGCGAGGTCTGCGGTGGCACCCTGGCGGGTCAGCGGGTGGGCGTGCTCGGGGCGGCGTTCAAGCCGAACAGCGACGACATCCGCGACTCGCCGGCGCTCGACGTCGCTCTCGGGGTGCAGAAGGCCGGCGCCGCCGTGCGGGTCTACGACCCGGCAGCGATGGACAACGCCCGGCAGGACTATCCAACCCTCGCCTACTCCGACTCCGCGCTCGACGCCTGCCGCGACGCCGACGTGGTGCTGCACCTGACCGAGTGGCAGGAGTTCCGGGATCTGGGCCCGGAGGAGATCGGGACCGTCGTCCAGACACGCAACATTCTGGACGGCCGCAACGCGCTCGATCCCGAGTTGTGGCGAGCCGCCGGCTGGCACTTCCGCGCCCTTGGGCGCCGGTGACGTCGACGCGCCGCAGTGGTTCACAGGGCAGTCATCTGGTGCCCGTCCGGACGCGTGTGGCACGCTGCTCCGCGTGCTGAACGCAACTGCCGGCTCGCTGAGCCCCGGGGACCGCTTCGTGTGGGGCGAGACGGTCTGGACCGTCGTCGACCGCACCGACGTGGGCACGGACGCCCACCTCGTGCTGCTGATCGACGACGGCCGGGATAGGCCGGACAGTCGCGTGACGGTCAGGTCGCACGTCAGCGAGCCGTTCGCCACCGTCGACGCCTGACACCGCTGCACCACGCAAGGCGAGGAGCGGACGGGCGACGAGCCGGTGTTACCGTGCTGACCTCGACCGAGGAAGGCCGACGATGACTGCACGCTCGACCGTGAAACAGATGGTTCCGCCGCGGATCCGCAAGAAGGTCGTCCCCTACGTCGACGCGACGCTCAACACCACCCTCCGGTCGAAGAACGCGAAGCTCTTCCAAAGCGAATACGCCGCTGCCGCGGGCCGCGGAGACGTCAAGATCGCCATCGGCTCCGGGCTCAAGCCCATCGAAGGCTGGATCAACACCGACGTCGTCTGGCGTGGCGGTGCGTACCTCGACGCCACGAACCACTGGCCGATCCCGGACGGCTCGGTCGACTTCATCTACGCCGACAACGTCATCGAGCACCTGACGCTCGAGCAGGGGCGTCTCGCGTTCCGGCATGCGTTCACCGCGCTCAAGCCGGGTGGTGTCATTCGGCTCGCGACGCCCGACGTCGAAGGGGTCGCGCGAGCAGTACCTGGAGAACGGCGAGCTGGCCGAGCTGGGCATGGCGCGCAACCGCGAGCTCGGCCGCCCCGACTTCTACCACCCGGTGCAGCTGATCCAGCAGGTGTTCGTCGGCCACAAGCACTACCTCGGGTTCTGCTACGACTACGCGTCGATCAGTACTGAGATGGGCCGCGCCGGCTTCGAGGTCCACCGCTGCGACCCGGGTAGCAGCGACTACCCCGAACTGCGCGAGCTCGAGGTGCGGATGCACCCGGCCGAGGCGGCGACCAGCCTCGTCGTCGAGGGCGTCAAGCCGACCAAATCGTCGTTATAACAAGGGCGAGATCGGCTGCGCCACCGAGATGCCGTACTTGGCCCGGCTCCTAACGTCAGGCAACGGTGCGCCGCCCCACTTGCGGCCATTCTAGGGGCCACAGCCCCGCCTCCGGCGTGCCGACATTTGGCGGTCACCGTCGTCCCAGCACACAGCGCAAGGCCAAGGCCCTGGGTGCTGCCGATGCGAGGCTTTGAAGAGGCGGTGACACCAATCAGGGTCGTGTTCGGTGAGGACAGGTGTGCGCTGGTTCACCCCCGCCCACTTCAGCACGACAGGTCCATGTATGTGCGACACACTGTCCGCGCCGGCTTATCCACTGACCTGCTAGGTGACGAGTGCGCGTTCACGTCCACGATTACAGCGGGCACCCCTTTCAGGTCCAGTTGTCCCGGGAATTGGCCCGACGCGGACATTCGGTGGTGCACCAGTTCAGTGCGCAGTACGTGACGGGACGTGGCAACCTTGCGGTGGATGGCGCGTGGACCCCGAGACGCTCAGTGTCGAATCGCTGTCCGCGGGCGTGGCGCTACGCAAGTACGACCTGCTGGCGCGGCTGAGATTCGAATTGAGCTATGCGCGGGCGTGGCAGCAGGCGATGCGGCGATCGCCCGATGTGGATGTCGTGGTGGCCTGCAATGTTCCGCTCTTCGCTCTCGCTCGGATGCAGCGGTTCTTCCGGCGCCGGAATCTTTCGTGGGTGCTATGGCATCAGGATCTGTACAGCCGTGGTATCAGCGCGGAGATCGACGCCGGCTCCCGGGTGTGTTGTCGGCGCCGTTGAGCGAAGCCATGCGTCGCCTCGAGACGGCGCAGGTGCGTTCGGCCGACCGGGTCGTGACCATCAGCGACCGCTTCCTCAAGCAGTACCAAGCATGGGGTCTGGACACCGGGCACGTCTCCGTGAACCCGAACTGGCCCCGCTCGATGAGATCCGTCCGGGCCCGCGCGACAATCAGTGGTGCGAGCGGGTCGGACTCCCGCCGTGGGAGGTCCGGTTGCTGTACGCGGGAACCCTCGGGCGCAAGCACAACCCGATGTTGTTGGTGACGTTGCTCGATGCCCTACGTGCTCGAGGAGTCGACGCCGGACTCGTCGTCTGTTCCGAAGGTGTCGGGGCAGACGATCTCGCCAAGGCGACCCGGGGGCGCGATGACGTTCGCATTCTTCCCTTCAACCCGCGGAGGATCTGAGCGAGGTCATCGCCAGCGCCGACGTCGTCGTCGCCCTGCTCGAGATCGAAGCTGCTGCGTTCTCGGTGCCGAGCAAGGTGCTGACGTACCTGTCGGCGGGCCGTCCGACGATCCTTCTCGCACCCTCGGACAACGCTGCCGCGGACGACGTGCAGGCAGCTGGGGGTTTCGTCGGTGACCCGACCGAGGGCGGCGCGCGCGACGCGAGCGACTGGTTATGCAAGATCCTTGCGGTGCCGGGAGAATTAGCCCGAATCGGCACCGCGGCACGTGATCTGGCCGAGCAGCGGTTCGACATCATGGCGATCGCAGATCATTTCGAGTCGGTCTTGAGCGGTGCCTCCGTGCCTAAGGCGACCGCATCGCGGCGTGAGCGAGCCGCCCTCCCGCCTACGTGCCCTTCTAGGGGGGCTCGTCGAACGGACCCGACTGGCGGTCCATTACGCGGGCTTTGACGTCAAACGGGAAACCGTCAAGCGGCGGTTCGTGCCCGCTCTGCACGCGCATGGCGTCGACACGGTGCTGGACGTCGGAGCGAACACCGGCCAGTTCGCGCAGTGACCTGCGTCGCGCCGGTTTCAGAGGTCGGATCCTGTCGGTCGAGCCGTTGAGCGAGGCCTGCGCCGCACTCGCCGTTGCGACTCGAGCGGATCCGCATTGGGAATTCGAGCGGGCGGCGGTGTCCGACCGTCCAGGGACGATCACCGTGAATGTCGCCGGCAACTCCGTCTCCTCCTCCGTTCTGCCCATGGGCCCGTCCACGCCGATGCGGCGCCGGAGTCGCACTACGCCGGGCGCGAAGAGGTGCCGTCCACGACGGTCGACGAACTCGTCGACCGGCATGGTGTCGACCCGTCCACTGCGCTGCTCAAGATCGACGTGCAAGGGTACGAGCGGACGGTTCTTGAAGGCGCGGTCGGCACCCTCGATCAAGTTCGCGGCCGTACGGGTTGAGACGTCGTTCGTCGCCCTGTACGTCGGCCAGTCGTTGATGCCCGAACTGCTCGAGCTGCTGATCGCTCACGGTTTGGAGCTGTGGTTCGTGGAGCCCGGATTCGTCGACCCAGCCTCCGGTCGGCTGTTGCAACTCGACGCCACGTTCTTCCGGCCTCGGCCGGGCGTAAGCAGAATCGGGGCTAACGGCTCGCGGGCGCCCCACCGCGGTCGGCTCGACCCGTAACCGGAGCATCCGACCGGCGTCTGATGAATGCGATGCACGGCAGACACTGCACGCCCGCCCCGACGATCACAGTGGCGAGCAACGGCCCAGCGGCTCCGAATGCACGTGCGAGATAAATGGAGAGCACCACGTTGATCGGGAGCGCCAGAACAACGCACCACGCCACGAAACGCGCACCGAGCGGATCCATCAGGTACATCGCCAGCGGCCACGCCAGGCCGGTGATGACAACAGTGAGAGCTCCGGCGATGGGCAGTAGCACGCCGAGATGAATGCGACCGTCGCCGATGACAGCGGCGATCGGGTTGGCCAGAAGCGCGAGTCCCGCTCCCATCGCAGCGGCGACGGAGGCGAACAGAACGACGGTGCGCCCGACACCCGGGCCCAGCCCCCTATGCTGCGCGCCCGCTGCCAGATCGGCCACAACGGGCTCGCGGCCGCCGCAACCAGAGCGAGGGCCGGGGCGAAGATCTGCGCCGCGACCGAGTACTCGGCCACTGCGCGGGACGAGGAGACGTGGCTGAGAACGATGCGGTCGAGCTGGACGGCGATCGGCGTGGCGATGCTGGTGACGAGCACTGGGCCGGCCAGCGCGCGCACGACCCTCCAGGCCGTCGCCGGCGGCCCGCGACAACGTCCCGCGACAAACGCCGCCAGCTGATTCCGGTCGCGCGGCTGCCCAGCGCCGCCGTCGCGACGTTGATCACGAGCAGCGCCGTCGGGGGGGCCAGTAGGAGGAGCCCGACATGTCCGCCGAGCACGCACAGGAGTGCCACCGCGGCCAGGATCAAGGGTGCCTGGAGCGTCTGGACGAGCACTGTGACGTGGTTTCGGTGCACGCCGAGCAACATGCTGGCGCCGAGCCCCGGCACGAAGGCGAGCGCGAAAATCGTGACCGCCGCGCCGGTCCATGCGTTCGGGCCGGCCGCGCCGCCGATCACATCCGGCCAGCCATCGAGGACCGTCACTACGACCGCCCCGATCGCGGTGACGAGCGTCGACACGGCCAGCACGCGCGTCGCGGTCAGCGTTACCCTGTACGCCCTCGAGGAGTCCACGCCGTCAGCGGCATAGGCACTCGTCACCGCAGCGCCGACACCGAGATCGTTCAGCGGGAGCACGGCAATCAGGGCGATGATGAGGGAGAACGCGTTGAAGGCGGCGATGCCGAAGTGCGAGATTATGAGGCGGCTTGCCAGCAGGGTGCCCAGCGCAGCGGGAGCGAACGACAGCGTGCGCGCCAGCGCGCTGCGCAGGACCGGGTTCATCCCACCGCGGCGGTCGTGCCGAGCAAGGTGGCGGCGAACTCGGCCGGCGTCGCCGGAGCGAGATCCGACGGCCTTCTCAGCGGGCGATTGTCGAGGGCTCGGCGCAGCGCGTGGCCGATGCCGTCGACGGGAAGTTCCGCGACTTCCCCCCGCCTGTTGCTCGCGCCTCTCGGGCACGCAGCTCGGACCCAGCTGTGACGATCGGAACGCCGGCAGCAAGTGCCTTGCCCATGATGCCGCTCGGTCCCGGGTTGACGAGGACGATCGGCGCGACGTCCACGCACGCAACCAGCTTGTCGAGTGTGGCGTTGTCGAGGAACCCGCCGATGATGCGGATGCGGTTGCGACGGTCGTCGGGCAACGACTCGAGCCATGCAGATACGTCCGGTGCGACCCGGCCGCCGAGGAGCAGGTCGGCATCGATCGAAGCGGCGGCCAGCGCGTCCAGGACGAGCGGCGCGTTCTTGTTTGCCGTGATCACGCCGAACAGTCCGACGATGACCCGATCGACCGGGAGTCCGAATTCCTGGCGCAGGCGGGCGCGGTCACGCGAGTGGGCTGTGCAGACCTCCGGGTCGCGCACCCGCTTGACCAGCAGGCCCTTCGTGCGGTCGGCCCGGCCGGTGAACCGGCCACCCGGCTGAGGGTCCTCGTTGACATCGCAAGGGCCGCGAGGACGGCCTTGCCGCCGCGCAGCCGCCATGCGGCGAAGTCCGTCAGTCGCAGTGCGGTCGGGTAGCGGACGAGCATAAAAACGATCCTGGGTTTCCTTGATCCCAGCCCACGGAATTCGCGCGCGGCGACAAGCCACCAGCACTTGAGCGTCTGATCGGCCTCCATGACCACCACATCGGAGATGCGGTTCCCCCGCGCTCGGTCCGCGATCTCGCGTGCCACGGTGCGCGTCGACGGCATCACGTCGTCAAAGACCTCTTCCACCCTTAGCCAGCGCCCGGCGAGGTAGGCGGTGAACTGCTCGCCTGATCCGGCGCCGCGGGACGTGAGCAAGGTGATGCTCTCGCCGGACGTACCGGCGGCGAGAAGGTGATCCACCACAAAGGACACAGATTGGAAGCGATGGCCGTCCGGGTCAGGTTCGACGATCAACGTGACCGGCACGCACTCTCCTCCGCAACCGCCCACCGGGCGCGAGAACACCCTGATTTCTCGGCCCAAGCAGGCTATCCCATTCCCCGGGGGAGCGCCGGATGGCGATCAGGCGCGGTGTTACCGTGCGACCCGGGAATCGGCGACGGGTAGCAATTGGGGGCGGCCATGTCGAGCGGACGGCCGCCTCTCGCACTGCCGATCCGCATCCTCGTCAAAGGCGCCTCCACGGTCAGCTCTGTGGGGCGCATGGGCGGGCCCCGTTCTGACCTTGCGTATCCCCGGGCGGTCGAGGCTGGTCTGCTCGCGGCCGGTCGCCCGGCCCGAGTGAGGACCATTTCGCTGGCCTCGGAGAGGGCGAAGTCGACCCTGCTGCACTGGGAACGTGAGGTTCTGGGCTGGTCGCCCGACGTCATCGTCCTCAATTACGGCTACTACGAGAGCATGCATCTCTTCCTTCCGTGGTGGTTCGAACGACACGCCAACAGCACGCGCAGCCGCCCTCGGCGCGGCGCGGAACTCTACCGGAGATGGCTTCTGCGCAAGGTCTGGATGGCGTCGGCGCGATTGCAGGCCCGGCTTGACGCTGCTATCGACCCGACGTTGCGCCGCGGCAGGCCACGGCGGGTTGCGGCCGACCTTTCGAAGCTCATCGATCGCGTGCAAGAGGTCGGCAGCCCCCTGGTGTTCGTTGTCGAGCTGCTCCCACCCGGCTCGCGCTATCGCTCGTGGTTTCCCGGGATGACCGCGCGGGTCGAGGTGATGAACGCCGCGATGCAGGCGGTCGTGGTCGCGAAGGCCCGCGACAACGTGCGCTTCTTCGATGTGCGGCCGATCGCCGAGCGCATCGCCGGCGGCGACACCGACGTCGCCCTCCCCGACGGCTTCCACTTCTCCCCGGAGATGCACCGCGCGATCGGAGAGGAACTTGCGTGCCTCATCGCCGACTGGGCCGACACCCAGCCCCACCTCGTGCTCCCGGGTGCCGGCCGAGACTCAGCTGGTGCTGTCGAGGAGGGTCAATAGGCGGGGGACGTCGACGTCGAGGTCGCGGGTGATCGTCCGGTTGCGCGTCGGGCGAGTGGGGCCGCCGGGCGCGGACAGGTAGCGGTACCGCAGTCCCGACACCCCGCACGCCAGTCGCCAGAAGTCGGGTAACAGGCAACCGGCGGGAAACAACTCGACCACGGTCGCGCCGGGTGACGCAAAGATGAGGTTCGTCAGCGCCGCGCCGTGCGCCCCGACGATGCGGTGGGCGCCGGCGAAAGTCTCGATCTGCTCGCGCACGCTCATCATCCCGGGATCGATGGTGACAAACCCCCGTGTGGTCAGGGCCTCGACCACCTCGGCCTCATTGCGGATGCTGCGGTTGTGCGTGGAGGCGCCACGGGTGACGAAGACGTCCGGCCCGGGGCGCACCTGGACTCGCGACAACAGACGCTCACGGAGAAAGGCGACGACCCACGGCGGGTTGTTCTCGATGTGCGACGGAAGGTCGGCGACGAGGAGCACGTCGGCGCAGACGTGCGGCGTCGAGTCGGCGTCAATGATCCGGTCGCCAGGGATGTCGAACAGGTCGAGAAGCTCGCGGTGGAAACGCATTCCGGTCGGGGCGTACCAGAGGTCGGGGTGCTCGAACGCGGCCTGTTCCAGCAGCGCGAGCCGGGACAGGACGTCGACCAGGAAGTGGTAGTAGTTCCCGTCGCCACGTGCAGTCAGCGCGCCGAGGCGACCGGGGATGTGCAGGGGCGGTGGGCTCGTCGGGCGAAGGTATAGCGGATGCTCGCGCGGACGGGAGGTCCCGAAGTACCGACTCGGCCGCTGCACAAGGCGGTTGTCCCCGGTGATCACCGCCCGATGTCGACCGAGGACCCGGCCGCGGGTGAGTTCCGCAGCCCAAACATCGTCCATCGTGTCGCCGTCGCTCCGATCGGACAGTGCGAGACCGGCGGGCCACCCCGGCATCGGTCCTCGAGTCAGCGACTCCGCAGCGCGGGCGCGCACCGCGCGACCCTCGCTCGGGTCGATATCGGCGAGCGAAGCGACCGACACGGCCGGTAGCGGTACGCGCCCTCGCCTGCTCCATCGGATACTCGCCGGGGCGAGCCCCCTCGTGACGCGGACGACCACCGGCTTCAGGTAGGGGAAGAGAGGGCGCAGCGACGGTGGGAGGCGGACCATCAGTGCGGGAAGGGAGGAAGGGGTGAGCGCGACAGCCAGGCGCAGCCGTAGCCGTTCTGGGTTTGGACGTGCTGAACGGCAAAACCCCACGCCTCGAACCTGGTGCGCAGCTCATCCCACGAGTGCCCCGGCACGGGGTGGAATTCCATCACGACGCGCGAGACACTGGACCAGTCCTGCGGTTCGGAGCCCAGAACGATGGCGTACTCTCCGCCCTCACAATCGATCTTGACGAGGTCGATCGCGGTCTTCGCGTCGGCAACGGCGTCGGCGAAGGTCACTGTACGGACCTCGGTGGGCGCAGTCGTGGACGGGACGACGGCGACGAGCCCGTTCTCTCCGCTGCCGGCGCCGTTGTCGCTGAAGGCCGCGCGGCCGCGGGTCTCCGAAACTGCAGCCTGGACGACGTGCGCCCTATCGCCGAAACCGTTGGCGGCCACGTTCCGCCGCAGATACCCCGCCGTCGTCGGTGACGGTTCGTAGCTCGTGATCTGGGCGGTCGGATGAAGTTGTGCGAGACGCATGGCGAAGGTGCCGATGTGGCCTCCGATGTCCAGCACCCCGACGGGCCGCTCGATCAGCGGACCCAGTGTCCATGCCAGCCGGTAGGCGTCCTCGGCGAAGATCTCGTAGACGGGTACCCGGGCACCCGGTCGGTTGGGGCTATACAGGGTGAGTCCTGTCCGGGTGCGGAACGTCAGGGTCTCCGGTCCGCGGCCCACCGTTTCGAGGGCCATCCCGCCGAGCAACGCGCGCCAGTTGACGAAGGTGGTCGGCGTCTGGCCCACACGGCGAGCGGCGAGCCGACCGCGGGCGACCGCGGTTCTCACGCCCGGGGTCCGAGGTCCGTCGCTGGCGGTGTGGCCTGCATCGACGCGCGCCGGCGGGTCGGTGCGCCGAGCCGTCGGCCGAACTCGTCGTGGACGTGCTCTGCCCACAGCTGCGGGGTGAGCCGCGACGCCAGCGCGTGACTGGTCCGGCTCATCTGACTCAGCCGCGCCGCAGACGCCGTGCTCATCCGCGCGAGGGCCTCGGCCCACAGCTCGACGTTCCCGGCCGGAACGGTCCAACCGTTGGCGCCGTCCTGAAGGAACATCGGGACTGCGCCGGCGCGGTCAGTACAGAGCAGGGGAAGCGCAGCGGCTGCGGCTTCGTGCACGACGACACCATACGGCTCGACCCTTGACGGCAACACGAAGCTGGACGCCCGATGCATGAGCTCGGCCGCCTGCCGCGGTTGGACGAATCCGTGCATGGTGACCTGGGGAAGTCCGTCGAAAGCCGAGGCGAGTGGTCCCAGCCCGGCGACGTGTAGCTCCCAAGGATCGTCGACGAGGTCTCGGTACCGCGCGTAGGCCTGAGCCAGAATGTCGCCGCCCTTGTGGTCGACGAGTCGGGCAACGCTGAGGAACGCGCGTCGGCGCTGCAGATCCTGACCGTCCACCGGGTCCGCCCCGAACAACTGGGTGTCGGCCGACCATGCCCCACGGATCACGTCCGCGGCAGAGAAATCCCAGACGCCGGGCGAAGAACTCGGTGCGTTCCGAGGGCACGAGGACGCAGTCGAACACCGGATCGAGGTAGGTGCGGTGGGTCGCCCGCCCCAGCCACTGCTTGGGCGTGGCCAACCAGACGTTGTCCATGAGCAGGACGCGGAGCACACCGGGTGGCCTGGTCGTGATTACATGGCGGTAGCTGCGGGGTTTTGTCCAGGACACCATGACGACGACGTCGGCGCGGAAGTCATCGACCTCCGCGGCCAGCTCGTCCGCAGCCCGGCTCCTTCGTCCACGTCAGGCAGCGGGCGAAGCCATCCATGGCCAGTCGGCCGTACGCTGTGTCGTCGTTGCGGGCCGGCGCGACCACCATGATGTCGTCGCCGTGCTCGTGAGCGGCCGACAGAGCGGCGTCGAGATAGCCTGTCCGGCCCTGGGTGAGCACGGCGATTCGCATCGAGCGCGATCTCCTTCGGACGTCGTGTCGGCTGCCGGCAATACACTCGCACGCCCACGGCGAACGTCGCACGCTCGGGACAGTGAGGTCTTCCGGTGAAGGTCCTGATCGACGCCATGCCGGCGTCCTACGGTGGGATCGCGGTGTACACCGAGAACCTCATTGCCGGGTGGGTTCGGCGATTCCCGCAGGACGAGGTCACCGTGCTCCTGCCCGCCGGAGCCCACTGGTGGCCGCTGGCCGATGGCGCGGTCCGCTACGACATCCGGTTCCCAGCCGTCGCGTGGGTGCTTCGCTCTGCGGTGCTGACCGTCCGCATGCCGCGAATAGTGGAACGTCTGGGGATCGACGCTGTCGTCGCGGCGAACCCGGCGACCGTCGTGCGGCGGTGCGCGGTGCCCCTCGCCGTCGTGACCCATGACCTGCGCCACGAATTGCGTCCCGAACAGTTCCCGCTCCACCGCCGCGTCCTGCGGACCCTCTCGCATCGGCACGGCGTGCGTACGGCGAACCTCGCGGTGGCCGTCTCCGAACGCACAGCAGCTGACCTTCGCTCGGCGTGCCCTGACCTTCCCGCCGATCGGATCGTCGTCGTGCACGAGGGGGCTGACCACGTCGACCGGTGGGACCGCGGCCACGGACACGGTATGGCCGTCGCTTTCGGCCATCACACGAATAAGAACCTTGATCTGATCCTGCAGGCGTGGGCAAGTGCCGCTGATCTGCCTGATCTGATGATTCTCGGCCTGCGCGCAACGGCGCACGAGACCGTGGCGGCAGCGGTCGACAGCGCCGGGATCCAGGACCGGGTCAGGCTCGCCCCCTACCTCGAGGCCGCGGAATTCCAACGCGTGATGACCGGGGCTCGCCTCGTCCTGTTCCCGAGCGACTTCGAAGGCTTCGGCCTGCCGGTCGTCGAGGCCATGCGTCTACGGATTCCGGTCGTCATCGGGCCCGAGAAGGCTTGCCTGGAGGTTGCCGGCGGCCATGCGTCGGTTCTCCCGGAGTGGACGCCTGCGGGTGTGGTGACCGCCGCGCGCTCGGCGCTCGCGACCGACCGCCGGATGCTCGAGACGGCGGGTCGGCACGCCGACGGGTTCACCTGGGCGCGTACGGCCGAGGGGATAAGGGACGCCCTCAGGGAGCGGGGCGTGCATGGGTGACCCGAGCCGGGCCGTCCCGGTCGGGTGATCGGGTCTGCGCTACGACGAGCAGTGCCGCCAGGATGGCCTCTGGCACGTAGTAGAACCGGTCCGTGAGATCGGCCTCGACCAGGTCCAGTCCCGCCGTTGCGACTACGGCCGCCAGGGCGGCAGCGGCGAGGTCGTCGTGCGGCATCGTGCGCCACGCGCCGACGGCTGCGCCGAGGAGATAGACCGAGACGCTCACGATGAGCAGCAGACCCCCGGACGCCAGTTCCTGGAGGTACACCTGCGAGGCGTCCGTGCCGAACTGGAGGCCGATCCCGTAAAGCGGCGAGTGTCGGAAATCCAACGCACCCTGATGCCTCAGCACGGCGCGGATCGCGCTGCTACCGGCCGCTCCGTCGCCCCCGAGCAGTCGCGTCGTCTGGAGCACCTGGGTGCGAACGGTCGGGAACCCGACGACGACGAGAAACGCGGTAGCGGAGGTGATGAGGAGGGCGGTGGGGACGTGCGCTCGGCTTCGCGGCAGCAGCGCTAACGCGACGAACACCGTGATCACCGCCATGACCGCGCCGCCGCGAGATCCGCTGACGTACACGCCGAGCAGGAGCGACACCAGCGCCGCTACACCGAGCACACGGTGCGGCCTCTGGTGCGATGTCGCCAGCCACGCCGCGAAAGGGATAGCGAGCACCAATCCTGCGGCCAGGAAGTTGGGCTGGGTGGTGAAGCCCGCTTGACGCGTTCCGATGTTTGGCACGCCGGTGAGCAGATGGCCGAGCGAGACCAGGTGCGTGTGATCGACGGCGGCGGCGAGACCCGACAGGGCTGCTCCGGCCGCGAAGCTTGCGCCGAGTCGCCACGGCGCACGCGGATCGGTCAGGGTCGCGGCCGCGAACGCGACGGGGATCGCCGCGATGCCAACGACGAACTTGAAGCCGGCGAAGAGGTTCGCCGAGACCGACGTGGCGGGACTCGGCAAGGGCACTCCGCCGGCGTCCAACCGGACCCGCGAGACCAGGTAGGCCGCGTCGGGTGGCCGCAGCACGATCAGCACGGTAAGTGCGACGAGCGTCACAGCCAATTGGGTGACCCATGGGGGAGGAGCACGCAAGGTACCGGGCGGTGCCCCGACGGCGAAGAGCAGAAGGGTGAGCAGGACCAGGACGTCGCCCGGAAGCAAGGGGCCGACCCGCCAGCCGTTCCAGGTGAGGGTGAAGGCGCTTGCGTAGGCGGCCCACACTCCGAGACGCGGGAGGTCCACGGGAGCGGAGGAACCCATGGTGACGAGGACACCTCCGGCGAGTACGGCCGCACCGATCAGCGCAGTCGACGAGGCGTCAGAGCGGAGCAGGATCGCCTCGACCAGGACCATCGCCATGACGGCGATCACGGGCACGCCGTTGGCGCGGAGCCTGCGTACGAGGATCCTGAGCTTCGAGAGAGCGAGGGTCGGCATGCTCGGGCTACCATACGGCGCGGCCACGGCGGACCGCCTGGGGTGAGGGTGAGGTGTGGTGCAGGGTCGTTCCTCGCTGCGCATAGCCCGCGAACGTTGGAAGCTCATCGCCGCCGTCGTGATCGTGGCTGCCGTCGTCGCGCTCGCCGTCACACTGCTGACGCCGAAGACCTACACGGCGAGCGCGCAGGTTCTCGTCTCGTCGAGCGCGGTCGGCGGCGCGACGCAGGCGCAGGCGAACGCCTACGTGCAGACGCAGGTGACCAGTTACGCGCGGGTGATCGACTCGCCGGACATCGTGAACGCCGTTCGCTCCGACCTCAAGGCCGGCCTCACGAGTGGGCGAATCGCCGCCGAACTGAGCGCTTCGGCGCAGGCCGGGCAGTCGATCATTGACATCCAGGTCACGGACGGCTCGCCCTCGAGAGCCGCGGCCATAGCGAACTCGGCCGCGCGCGCCTTCATCCGTGCGATAGAGCGCTACAGCACCTCGACCCGGTTGTTCCTCACTGGACCGGCGCAGGTTCCTGGGACGCCCACAAGTCCTCGACCCATCTTGAATTTGGCCCTGGGGATCCTGATCGGGATCGTCGTGGCCGGGGTGCTCGCCCGTGTGCGTGACGCGTTCGACAACCGCGTCCGGGACGCCGACTCGGCTGCCAAGGCTGCGGGCGCTCCACTCATGGGTTCGATTGTCGAGGACCCGCGCGCTGCGAAGTCGCCCGTGGCGTTGCAGGACGACATCCACGGCACCCGCGCCGAGAACTTCCGCCAGCTGAGGACGAACATCCAGTTCGCGAACGTCGATGGGCGCGCTCGCGTCCTCGCGGTGACCAGCCCGATGAGCGGCGAGGGCAAGACGACCGTGAGCGTCAACCTGGCCGACGCCCTCTGGGAGGCCGGGTTCACGGTGTGCATCGTGGACGCCGACCTGCGCCGGCCAAATGTCGCGAAAGCCATGGGCTTGCTGTCGGACGTCGGTCTGACGAGCGTCCTCATCGGCCGCACCGCTGTGCGGGACGTACTCCAGAAGGTGGGGAAGGGGCTCTGGGTGCTGACGTCCGGTTCGCCGCCGCCGAATCCGAGCGAGATCTTGAGTTCGGTCGCCATGCGGGACACGGTGGCCGCTCCTGATCCAGATCGTCGACTACGTCGTCCTTGACACCGCGCCGTTACTACCCGTCGCCGACGGCGCCGCGGCAGCCGCGCTGGCCGACATCACGCTGCTCGTGGCTCGTCACGGCTCGACGACCGAACCAGCTGTCGCGCGGGCGGCCGAATCGTTGCGGCGGGTCGGCGCGACCTTGGGCGGCGTCGTCATCAACCGCGTTCCGCGCGGCCGCAACCGCTCGGGGTATGAGTACGAGTACCAGTACGAGGACCTTTCACGGCCGTTGCCCGGCGGGAGCCGGCCGGTTCCGACCCATCAACCGGGTTCGCCCGAACCGGGCAAGCATTCCGTCTCGGGTGCCGCGCGGCCAGGAAGGAAGTCTGCAGGCATGACAAGTGTCGACGCCCTGGTTACCGGTGCCGGCGGATTCATCGGCGGCCATCTGGTGCGAGCCCTGCTGGACGACGGGCTGTCCGTCCGCGGCGTCGACATCAAGCCGCTGGACGACTGGCACCAGGTCCACCCGGACGCCGAGAACGTGCAGGGCGACGTCTCCCTGCTCGATACGGCGCGCAAGGCGACGACCGGCGCGCGGACGGTCTACAACCTCGCCGCCGACATGGGCGGCATGGGCTTCATCGAGAACAACAAGGCCGCATGCATGCTGTCGGTGCTGACCAGCACGCACATGCTGCTGGCGGCCCGTGACGCCGGCGTCGAGCGGTACTTCTACTCCTCCTCCGCCTGCGTCTACGCCGCCGAGCACCAGACCTCGCCCGAGGTCGTCGGCGCTGCGTGAGTAGCGACGCCTACCCGGCGATGCCGGAGGACGGCTACGGCTGGGAGAAGCTGTTCAGCGAGCGGATGGCCCGGCACTTCTTCGAGGATTTCGGCCTGCAGACCCGGGTCGCTCGCTACCACAACGTCTACGGCGAGCACGGCACGTGGACGGGCGGCCGGGAGAAGGCGCCGGCCGCGATCTGCCGCAAGGTCGCGTCGGCGGCGCTCACCGGCGAGCACGCGATCGAGATCTGGGGCGACGGCGAGCAGACGCGCACCTTCATGTACATCGACGACTGCATCACGGGCACCCGGCTGATCACCGACGGTCGGACGAGCCCGACGCCGGTGAACCTCGGCAGCGACGAGCTGGTGACGCATCAACGAGCTCGTCGACATCGTCGAGGAGATCGCCGGCATCACGCTCGAGCGCCAGCTACGACCTCACCGCCCCGCAGGGCGTGCGCGGCCGCAGCAGCGACAACTCCGAGCTGATGCGCCGCGTACGGGTGGGCACCGTCGACCACCCTGGCCGAGGGCATGGAGCGGACCTATCGCTGGGTCTACGACCAAGTGTCGAAGGCTGCCAAGGTTAGTTAGGCGCGTGCACGATGGTGTCACCGGAATCTCAGGCCGCGCCGGAGGGTGGGGTCCAGCGGCCGTCTTCGTGTCGTACGCGCCAACCGGGGTCAAGATCAACATCGACCGAAACCGCACGTCAGGAACGTGACGTACGCGATCAGCGCGTAATGGCCCGCAACGTCATACGTGCGTAAGACAAACCCCGAACGAGACCTGCTTCGACAGAGCGCGCGCGGCCACTCTCAGGGCGTGATCGACGCGGTGCCGTCCCGCGTCGTGTTCCCGGCCGGGTCGGTGACGGTGACGTGGTAGAACGCCGTCGCATGAGCTGGCAACCCGGTGTCGGTGTAGCTCAGTGTCGGCCGGTTCCAGAACGTCGACGTCGCCGACACCGTGTCGACCACGACGTCGTTGCGGTACAGCCGGTAAGTCAAGTTCGTGTCGTCGCGGTCCCAGTTGGTCAACCACGTGGCCCGCACACTCGTCGCGGACAGCGCCGTGAGCGCCGGCGTCGTCGCGGTGCTCGTGTCGACCGGGCCGTCCTTGTCCGGGGACACCGCGGGAACGGCGAAGCGCACCAACCCCTGCTGCTTCACCCCGTTGACGTTGAGGAACTCGCCGCCCTCGACGATGTACCGATCGGTACCCGTCACCGTCCATGCGCCCTGGCTCTGGCCGGTGTACGTGCCGGCGTCGAGGTCCGGGAACCACGTGACGAGCGACGGGGCGGCGCGTCCGGGAAAGCTCGGGTACTGCGCATCGGTGTTCGGCTGCACGGCTCCCGTCGCGTTCTTGGTGAAGGCGAGGGTGCGGTGATAGGTCCGTGGCGACGTTTCGGGGAACCCACCGATGTTGCCGCAGAAGTGCGGGTGCCCGACGGTGTACACAAACGCGGGGGAGGCGTAGCTGTCGTACGTATCGCCGTGGCAGTCCTCGATCCAGTTGATCGCTCCCGTCGTGGGGTTGACCGAGAACGTGCCCTCGAAGTTGCCGTCGCCGTAGGAGTAGCCGGTGCCGTAGATCGCCGTGCCGTCCGTGCTCAACGACAGGATGGCCGCACCCGATCCGTAGTCCTGTACCACCTGGTTCACCGCGAACGACGTCGGAGCTCCCGTGCTTGCGCTGACCGATCCCACTCCCGGTGCCGACGCCCCGCCGAGGTGGGCGAACCCGCCACCCACGACGACGTGCGTGCCGTCCGGGGTCAGCTGCAGGGCGTCCACCGTGTCGTCGGCCGCCGGCGCCCAGCCGAGCAACGCGCCGGTGCTCGCGCTGAAGGCGGCCAGCCGCGATCGCGCCACCCCGTCGGCAACGCCGAAGGTGCCGCCCGCGTACACCGTGCTGTTCGTGACCGTCAGCGCGTTCACGGTCGCGTCCAGCGACGGCTGGAAGTTCACGTCGAGCCGGCCGGTCGCCGTGTCGTAGGCGGCCAGCCGGTACCGGGGTTGACCGTCGGCCGTGGTGAACGCACCGCCGACGTAGACGCGCGACCCGTCCGGCGAGGCGACCACCATCTTGACGTCGCCGTTCAGGGCGGGCGCGAACGACGTGATCAGCGCACCGGTCGTCAGGTTGTACGCGAGGAGGTTCGCGCGCGGCGTCAGACTGCTGCCCGCGGCAGCGCCGGCGGGGCGGGCGTGGGCGAAGCTGCCGCCGGCGTAGACGGTGTTGCCGACGATGGCCTGCGACCAGACCACCCCGTCGATCTGCACCGTAGGCAGCGCCTGCGCCGTCGCCCCGGACGACCCGACCCCGGCCAGCGGCGGCGTGTCGTGGCTGGACAGGTAGTAGCCGGCCACGTCCACCACCAGCGGCGTCGACCCGCTGGAGCCGTTGTAGAGCGCCACCGTGCCGTCACCACCGACCTGGGCGACGACCAGGTTCGAGACGGTCTGCCCGGCGGCGAAGTTGACGTTCGACGTGCCCGGCGTGCTCGACCCGCCGGCGTACACCCGGACGTTGCCGAAGGCGGGGGGCGCGGCCGCGGTCACCGTCAGCACGACCGCGCGCACGCCCGAGGTGGGCACGCCGCCGTGGCCGAGCACCGGCAGCGTCACCGTGCTGTTCGCCGCCGGCGCCGACCCGCTCGTGCGGGTGTCGAGCACCCGGGCCGGCGTGAGCGGCGTCAGCGTGCCGGACGCAGTGGCCGACCCGGCGAGGTGGTAGCCCACGACGTCGGCGATGAGCTGGACGGCGCCCGGTGCACCGTTGTAGAGCGCAATCTTGCCGTCGGCGCCGACCGGGACCACCGCGAGATCGGCGACGGTACGGGTCTTCGCGAAGAGGACGTTCGAGGCAACCGGGCGGGGGATCCCGTCCGGGTAGGCCGTCACATAGCCCGCCGCGGCCGGCGCGGTGACGGTCAGCGTGACCACGACCGCGGAGACGCCAGTACGCGGTACCCCGCCCCGGCCGAGCACGGACAGGTGCACCGTGCCGCGCGCCCCGGGAGCCGTGCCGCCCAGCTTCGTCCGGGTGTCGAGCACCCGGGTCGGGGTGGTCGTCGCGAACGCGCCGGCGCTCGACGGCGTGCCCGACAGGTAGTAGCCGGCGACGTCCGCGACGAGCTGCGCCGCGCCCGACGAGTCGTTGTACAGCGCGACCTTGCCGTTGCTGCCCACGCGGGTGATGGTCAGGTCGGCCGCGGTCTGACCCGCGCCGAAGTTGAGGTTCGAAACGGTCGGCCGCGCTGCACCGTCGGCGTAGACGCGCACATCGCCCGACTTCGCCGGCGAGGTGACGGTGACGTTCAGCGCCACCGCGGCGACGCCGGTCGAGGGCACGCTGCCGCGCCCGAGCACCTGCAGGTCGACCGTCCCGTGCGCGGCCGGTTGCGAGCCGCCGAGGCTCTTGCGGGTGTCGAGCAGCCGGGCCGGCGCCACCGGCACGTAGGTGCCCGCCGACGTCGATGCCGAGCGTCGAGCGGCCTGCGCCGCGGACGCCCGGCCCGCGACCGCGAAACCGGCGGTGCCGAAAGCGAGCGCGCAGGACAGCAGCACCCGCAGCACCCGTCGACACATGATGATCCCCCCGCGCGATCACAAGATCGCGTTCCCCAACACGGACCATAAACGGGCGCGCAAGTCGGGGTGTGACAGGTGATCATCTATGCCGGGTTCCGCCCGATTTGTCAGCGGCGCAACTCTCAGCTCAGGCGGTCGCGCTGTCCTTGACCCAGGTCGCCCACGGCCGCGATGTGTCGTACGCGCGTACGACAGATCGGGGACACGGTGTTTTCTCAGCGCGACAGAACTCGATGGCTCAGTCGACGGACCAGGTGTCGGCGCCGAGCAGCAGCTTCTGCAGCGCGGCGTCGTCGCTCGGCTGCTTCTCCGTGGCGGCGGCCAGCTGCGAGCTCATCATCGTGTCGTAGACCGGGCGCTGGACGTCGCGGAAGACGCCCATCGGCGCGTAGGCGCCACCCTCGGCGCCGAGCGTGCCGGACGAGAGCCGCGACAGCGCGAACGCGTACGACGGGTCGGCGGCGTGCGCGTCGTGCACGACCACCCGCGGGTCGTCCTCGGCCACGCCGGACTCGACCGACAGCGCGCCGGTCGCCGAGCGCACGATCGCCTTCGACCCGAGCGTCTCGCCCCGAAGCGCAGCGGCTGGCCGTGCTCCATCCGGATGGTCCAGTCGTCGCGGGTCTCCGGCTCCTTGAGCACGTCGAACGCGCCGTCGTTGAAGATGTTGCAGTTCTGGTAGATCTCCACCAGCGCCGTGCCCTCGTGGTCGGCGGCCGCGCGCAGCACCGACTGCAGGTGCTTGCGGTCGGAGTCCATCGTCCGGCCCACGAAGCTGGCCTCGGCGCCGATGGCGACCGAGATCGGGTTGAACGGCGAGTCCAGCGAGCCCATCGGCGAGCTCTTGGTGATCTTGCCGAGCTCGGACGTCGGGGAGTACTGGCCCTTCGTCAGGCCGTAGATCTGGTTGTTGAACAGCAGGATCTTGAGGTTGACGTTGCGGCGCAGCGCGTGGATCAGGTGGTTGCCGCCGATCGACAGCGCGTCGCCGTCACCGGTCACCACCCACACCGACAGGTCCGGACGCGAGGTCGACAGGCCGGTCGCGATCGCCGGCGCGCGGCCGTGGATCGAGTGCATGCCGTAGGTGTTCATGTAGTACGGGAACCGCGACGAGCAGCCGATGCCGGAGATGAACACGATGTTCTCCCGCGGCACCCCGAGCTCGGGCATGAAGCCCTGCACCGCGGCCAGGATCGCGTAGTCCCCGCAGCCCGGGCACCAGCGGACCTCCTGGTCGGACTTGAAGTCCTTCGCCTTGAGTCCCAGGTCAGTCATGGTTCAGCACTCCCTGCAGCATGTCCGCGAGCTCGTCGGCCTTGAACGGCAGGCCACGGACCTGGGTCACCGAGATGGCGTCGACGAGGTACTTCGCCCGGATCAGCATGGCCAGCTGGCCGAGGTTCATCTCCGGGATGACGACCCGCTCGTAGCGGGCCAGCACGTCCCCGAGGTCGGACGGGAACGGGTTGAGGTGGCGCAGGTGCGCCTGGGCGACCGAGGCGCCGGACGAGCGCACCAGCCGGCACGCGGCACCGATCGGGCCGTAGGTCGAACCCCAGCCCAGCACGAGCACCTTCGCGTCGCCGGACGGGTCCTCGACCTCCATCGGCGGGATCGTCCGGGCGATGCCGTCGACCTTCGCCTGCCGCGTCCGGACCATGAAGTCGTGGTTGTCCGGGTCGTAGCTGATGTTGCCGGTGCGGTCGGCCTTCTCGATGCCGCCGATGCGGTGCTCCAGCCCCGGCGTGCCGGGCACCGCCCACGGGCGGGCCAGCGTCTCGGGGTCGCGCAGGTAGGGCAGGTACTCGCCCTCCACATCGCCGTTGGGCTCGGTCTGGAACTCCGTCCGCAGATCCGGCAGCTCGTCGACGGAGGGCACCTGCCACGGCTCGGAGCCGTTGGCGAGGTAGCCGTCGGACAGCAGGAACACCGGGGTGCGGTAGGTCAGCGCGATGCGCACCGCCTCGAGGGCGGCGTCGAAGCAGTCGCCGGGGGAGCGGGGCGCCACGATCGGCACCGGCGCCTCACCGTTGCGGCCGAACATGGCCTGCAGCAGGTCGGACTGCTCGGTCTTGGTGGGCAGGCCGGTCGACGGGCCGCCGCGCTGGATGTCGCAGATGACCAGCGGCAGCTCGAGGGAGACCGCGAGCCCGATCGTCTCGCCCTTGAGCGCGACGCCCGGCCCGGAGCTCGTGGTGACGGCCAGCGCGCCGCCGAAGGCCGCGCCCAGCGCCGCGCCGATGCCGGCGATCTCGTCCTCGGCCTGGAAGGTCCGCACGCCGAACCGCTTGTGCTTGGACAGCTCGTGCAGGATGTCGCTGGCCGGGGTGATCGGGTACGCGCCCAGGAACAGCGGCAGCTCGGCCCGCTTGGCGGCCGCGACCAGCCCGTAGGCCAGGGCCAGGTTGCCGCTGATGTTGCGGTAGGTGCCGGCCGGCACCGTCGCCGGCTTGACCTCGTAGGAGACCCCGAAGGCCTCGGTGGTCTCGCCGAAGTTGTAGCCGGCCTTGAACGCGGCGATGTTGGCGTCGGCGATGTCGGGCTTGTTGGCGAACTTCGTCCGGACGAAGTTCCAGCGTGCCCTCGGTCGGGCGCGAGTACATCCAGCGACAGCAGCCCGAGCGCGAACATGTTCTTCGAGCGGCCGGCGTCCTTGCGCGAGAGCTCGGTGCCCTCGAGCGCGTCCAGGGTCAGCTGGGTCAGGTCGACGGCGTGCACGTTGTAGCCCTCGAGCGTGCCGTCCTCGAGCGGGTTGCTCGCCCACCCGACGCGGGCCAGCGCCCGGGTCGTGAAGTCGCGGGTGTCGACGATCAGCGTCGCGCCCTTGGGCAGGTCGCCCAGGTTGGCCTTCAGCGCCGCCGGGTTCATCGCCACCAGCACGTCCGGCCGGTCGCCCGGGGTCAGGATGTCGTGATCGGCGAAGTGCACCTGGAAGGACGAGACGCCGGCCAGCGTGCCGGCAGGGGCGCGGATCTCGGCCGGGAAGTTCGGGAACGTCGCGAGGTCGTTGCCGAAGATCGCCGTCTCCTGCGTGAACCGGTCACCCGTGAGCTGCATGCCGTCGCCCGAGTCGCCGGCGATACGGATGACAACCTGATCCAGCTGTTCGACGTTCTTGGCCATGCCGGCAGAGCCTCCGCGATCCTGGGCAACCCCGTAATCCTACGGACCCGGGCTGTGGCAGGCCGGTGGGCTGGGTCACGCGTCGCCGGCCGGTCTCGCTGGTGCCGGATGGGGGGCCCGGAGGGTTGTCGTGATTCGTGGCGAGCAGGCGGTTTTGTCCGGATGGTCAGCGTCGTGATGACGAGCTATCTCGCGGGTATACGCCTTGTCAAGCACCGAAGGACCCGAAATACGGTCCCGCATCACGGCGCGGAGCGTTGAAGCCTTCAGACCCCCACCGTTCAGCCCCGAGCGGACGCTGAAACGACAGACGAAGGAGTTCGGCATGGCCGACCTGGTACTGCCCGCGTTCGAGATGGACTGCCGCGACTGGATGGTGGTCAGCCCGAGCGACGCCGGGATGCCCGACGAGGCCTCCGGCGCTCCGCTGCTCGCCGTGCTCAGCACGATGGTCGTCGAGGACGACATCCGCGAGGCCACCGGCGCCCTGACCGTCGGCATCATCGACGACGAGGAGGGCCTGGACACCCGCGCCGTCGCCCCCGGCTCCGCCGCCCAGGAGCTGCTGGACTTCGACCCGGCCCCCGGCACCCGCCGCTACGTCATGCCGGCCCCGGGCCAGAAGCTGGCCCTGCTGGCCGAGTTCGTCGTCGAGACCGACCTCGAGGACGAGCTGGATCAGCGCGTCGAGCGCCTGATGGCCTCGTTCAAGTGGCAGGAGAACGTCGCCTGAGACGACCCGTACGCACAGCGAGAGCCCGGCCGCCGCGAGGCGGACCGGGCTCGTTGCTGTTGACGGAGGCTGGGGTCAGTGCTGCAGCAGCAGCGAGACGAGCACGCGGAGCGGGCTGCGCGGGTGGGTTCGGGATGCTGGCGCGGGAGGCTGGTACGTGAACGACCGGGGGGTGTCGTCACGCCACTCGCGCGCCGGGGGTCGGCGAGTCATGGCTTGAGTGTGTGACCGGGTCAGGCCCTTTGGCTACGACCTTGGCAGGAAATGGTCCCGAACACGTCGGGTAACGACACGATTTAACCGTTTCACACCGATGTCATGTCCAGATGTGGCCGGGTGGTCAGCTCTCGATCTCGGTGAGCCGGCGCCGTCGCGACGTCGAAGACGAAGGCGCGGACCTCGTCGCGGTGCGGCAGCCAGGCGCAGGTGCGCACGGTCTCGAGGGAGCGGCGTCCCTGCTCCTGGATGTCGTCGAAGCCCGGCACCCGCCAGCCCGGTTCCTGCGCCGGAGGCGGCGGCCAGCTCGGCCCGGAAGGCGTCGTCGTCGAAGCCGGCCATGCCGCACTGCGTGTGATGGATGACGATGATCTCGCGCGTGCCCAGCTTGTGCTGGCTGATCGCCAGCGAGCGCAGCACGTCCTCGGTCGGGATGCCGCCGGCGTTGCGGATCAGGTGGGCGTCGCCGACCTCGAGACCCAGCGCCCCGAACAGGTCGAGGCGGGAGTCCATGCAGGTGACGACGGCGGTGCGCAGCTTCGGGCGCAGCGGGCGGGGGCCGGGAAAGGTGGCCGCGTAGCGCTCGTTGGCGTGCAGGAGATGGTCGGTCGCGGACATGCCCGCAGTCTCCCAGAGCCTCGGTCCGCCGAGCGCTGTGACCGCCGCTGCCGCGGGAACGCCGGGGCCGCCCTGCGCGTTGACCTGACATGCATCGCTTCGAGAACGGGTTGAAGACGGCGGTCCTGTTCGGGCTGCTCGGTGCGCTCTTCGTGATCGTCGGCGGCGCCGTGTGGGGCCGGGGCGGCTGGTCATCGGGTGCGTCCTGGCCGTCGGCCTCAACGCCTACAGCTACTTCAACTCCGACAAGATCGCGCTCCGCTCGATGGCCGCCCGCCCGGTGAGCGAGGCCGAGCAGCCGGCCATGTACCGCATCGTCCGCGAGCTGGCGACCTCCGCCCGCCAGCCGATGCCGCGGCTCTACATCTCGCCGACGGCGCAGCCGAACGCGTTCGCCACCGGCCGCAACCCGCGGCACGCCGCCGTGTGCGCCACGGCCGGCATCCTGCAGGTCCTCGACGAGCGCGAGCTGCGGGCGGTGCTGGGCCACGAGCTCAGCCACGTCTACAACCGCGACATCCTCATCTCCTCCGTCGCCGGGGCGTTCGGCGCCGGCATCACGCTGCTGGCCAACTTCGCCATCTTCTTCGGCAGCGACGACCGCGACCGCAACCCGTTCGTCGAGCTGCTGATGGTCTTCCTCGGCCCGCTGGCGGCCGTCGCTGATCCAGCTCTCGATCAGCCGCGCCCGCGAGTACCAGGCCGACGAGTCGGGCGCCGAGCTCACCAACGACCCGCTGGCGCTGGCGTCGGCGCTGCGCAAGCTCGAACGCGGCACCAACGCGGTCAGCCTCGTCAAGACACCGCGGCTGCAGACGGCGAGCCACATGATGATCGCCAACCCGTTCGGCAGCACCGCGCGCTCGCTGTTCTCGACGCACCCGCCGATGGAGCTGCGCATCCAGCGCCTCGAGCAGATGGCCCAGAGCGACCCGCGCTACCTGCACTGACCTCGCTCGCGCGAAGGATCAGACGAGGCGAACCAGGCGCCGACCGCGACAGCGACGAGGACAACGCCGACGCCCATGAAGTCAGCGCCTTCTCGTTGTCCGGCGTGCCGTACCACCAGGACCGCAGCTTCGCCCGGCGCTTGCGGATCCGCGTTTGAGCGGACGCCTGTTGTCCCGCGTGTGAACCACTGTGTTGCCCCCGTGCACATCACGACGTGATGACGCGCCCACTGCCCCGTGAACGCTCGTGCACTGAGTCTCGCCGATCACCGTGTCCACGGATGTGATCCACAGCGAAACCCGGTTCTGCGACAAACCGGGACACTACCCCGGTGGCGCTCAGCGGTAGTTCGTGAACTGCAGCGGGACGTCCAGATCGGCGTTGCGCAGCAACGACTGGACCTCCTGCAGCGCGTCCTTCTTCTTGCCGGTGACGCGCACCTGGTCGTCCTGGATCGCGACCTGCACGCCCTTGGGTCCCTCGTCCTTGACGAGCTTGACGATCTGGCGCGCGTGGTCCTTGTCGATGCCCTGGCGCAGGGTGCCGGCGATGGCGTAGCCCTTGCCCGACGGCTTCGGGTCGCCGGCGTCGAGCGCCTTCATCGAGATGGAGCGCTTGACCAGCTTCTCCTTGAACACCTCGAGGGCGGCCTTGGCGCGCTCCTCGGTGTCGGCCTTGATCGTCACGCCCAGCTCGCCGGACCACTCGATCGAGGCGTTGACGCCGCGGAAGTCGAAGCGCTGCGCCAGCTCCTTGGACGCCTGGTTCAGGGCGTTGTCGACCTCCTGCCGGTCGACCTTGCTCACCACGTCGAACGACGGGTCGGCCACGACGATCACCTCCGTACTCGCTGCTCCCGCCCCCAAGCTAGTCGCCACGCTCGGGTAAGGTTCTCGCCGGTGCCGCTCGCGAGGGCGGTGCCGACCGATATACCAGATCGGCACCCGGCGGGTTGCCCGAGTGGTCAAAGGGAGCGGTCTGTAAAACCGCCGGCTCAGCCTACGTTGGTTCAAACCCAACACCCGCCACCACGACGAAGGCCCCCGGACATCCTGTCCGGGGGCTTCGTAGCGCGGGTGCCGGTCGCGGTCACATTGAGTGACAGCTTTCGACGCCCGGGATGTCCGAGTTCTTTGTTGCCGCACAACAATGTCGGGACGTCAGACTTGCCTTGCCGCCAGAATTCGGGACTATAGAGATGTCAGGCGGCCGTCCCCCCCGTATGGCCGCCTGACCTCAACTTCGGACGACGGCCCTGGCGCGGCCGCGATGCGTGACTCTCCGCACAGACGCGGTCCCGCGCCCAACATCAACACAACGCCGGGCGCACCGGGCGACCAGCTGGGCCGGCGGCGGATCTTGTTGCCGAGCCAGACCAGCGGGTCGTACTTGCGGTCGACGACGCGCTCCTTCATCGGGATCAGCGCGTTGTCGGTGATCTTGATGTGCTCGGGGCAGACCTCGGTGCAGCACTTGGTGATGTTGCACATGCCCAGGCCGTGGTCGTCCTGCGCCGAGTGCTGGCGGTCGAGCGCGTCCAGCGGGTGCATGTCGAGCTCGGCGATGCGCATGAGGACCGGATTTCAAACTCTGCCGGATGCTGCGGTTCGGAGATGACTTGCGCATCCGCGACGAGCGTATGCATTCCGCTAAATCGTTCCGCCGCGGCGTCTGGCGAGGAATCGTGAATCCATTTCGGCTGCCACGATTCATTATCCATCACATCGTGCGCCCCATGTCTTCATAGACGACCACCGCATGCGCGCCAGTGAACCCGCCTCGCTCATCCCGTGCGGGGACCGCCGGGACATCGCCAAAAAGCGGCTGCGGAACCGGCAGTGTTTCATAGTTAAAAGAAACGACCTTCGAGCGAATGCCTGCGGCCCTGAATCTGGCATGAAGCGCGCGCGCATACTGAAGGCAATCGCCATCCCGATATTTGCCGGGAATCGTCGCATCCTTTGCAATCCTCCGCGCGCGAGTGTCCCCGATGCGGATAGCAATTCGTGGTGTTCTGTCGGCTTCTTCGTTCATCTCGTCTTTGCTAAGTCATCCAAGCTGTCCTGCGCCTCTATGCGCTGTGCCATCACTGCGTACGACGTGTTTTGCTGTTTCGTCATTTTTTTCACCAAGGGATTCAATTCCATCCGGATTCCCAGCTGCTGGGGTCATCACCTTCCGGCGGCCGCTTGCCCGATCTGCGCGGTATGAAACTGGCATCTCCCGGCGGACAGGCGTCACCGGGCTGGACGCCGTCTGC
Source organism: uncultured Actinomycetota bacterium (assembly GCA_963787985.1). GTDB lineage: Bacteria > Actinomycetota > Actinomycetes > Mycobacteriales > Jatrophihabitantaceae > Jatrophihabitans. Next base: position 1,519,100 of record CAWBEL010000001.1, read on the forward strand.
CTGCCGATCGGCCTAGCCAATGCCGATGAAGCTTCCCGCTGAAAATGTCTCATCTGTGCTTGTCGCTCCTCTTTTTCGACGGTCCCTGAGAAAGGCCTGGGGTGTGGGACCGCCGGCATTCCAGAGCCGGGACTGGCGGACCGGTTGGGTGGCGGGGGCGGCCGGAGCGATGGGTTGGCCGGGCTTCCGGGATGCTGCGCTTGGCGATGAAGCGGCGGGCGCCTGGTTGCGTTGTGGTGGAGCAGGATCAATGGGCGCGCTGGGCGGCTCGGCGATGAAGACCGGAAACTTTGTTTCGACGGGGGGCGGGACCAGGGTTGAGAAATCCAGTTTGTCGAGGAAATAAGCAATGGTGCCCAGGAACCATGAAACATACGTGACTTTCCGCGCCGGGTCGTAGGACGCCGCCCAACGTTCGAAGAAGAAGTTTGACGGCGCCTGCCTCTCCATGAACTCCTTGATCGCATAGCGGACTGCGGGCAGGTCTGGCTCCTTGGGACAGCGGGGATGCGCACAAATGAACGCCGAGTACATCGGTTCGAGATTAGTGAGGAAGGTTTCGAAGGCCTGCGTATTGGCTGGGAGGGATTTGCCCAGCCGGGCCGCGGCGGGCGGGATTTCCCAGAGCTTGCCGAATTTATAGAAGGTGGCCATTGGGTCGTGTTGCTCGTCTAGGGTTTCGTGGGGGCCCGGCTGGGTATCTAGTTATCTTAAGCTACTTCTTTCCTGTTCCAGAAACCCTGGTCTCCTGAGGCCATAGCTTTCCCGAGCAGGGGAAAGCATAGAGGCCAACACAGACCCTGCGGAGGGCTCCATCGGCCGGGTCTTTGCCACAACCTCCATCACCCGGTAGGGCTAGGAGGAACGGGTGGGGTCACCCTGTCACCCTTTACGCGGCAGCTTTGAATGGCGGATCGGGTCTTTGCCGAAAGAACCGAAGAACAGCAAAGTCGATTGCAAGTCGCGGCCACGGCGGAGCTTGCTCCTGTGCAGTTTCGCACTTTGTGCCGATGCCCTTCGGCTCTGTCCGGCGATCCCCGAGCTGCCTGGCTAGCCCCCGAGGCCGGAGCCCATAGGGGGCTGGCTATACGCCTGACTGGGTGATGACGTGAACAACAGAAGGCCGTCACGGACCGACGGAAATGCCCGGACGATCGGTGACCTCGGCCTTGCTGCGCGATGGAGCCGGCGGTGTCGCTTCGCGCGGCGACCGAATGGGGAGGTTGATCTGGCGCGGAAACAACCAGGTCATGCAATCGGGCTCAGACCTTGGATGCCGAAACAACCACTGGAATTTGGTCACGACCAATCTCATCCCTTGACCCGAGCCTCCCCATGTGAGGCTCACAACGGAGCGTTCAAATTTTCCGTCGAATGAGTTCGCCGGGTTCGTCGATAAAGTCGCAACTCATTCGGGAGACCTCAATTCCTTGCTTTGCCTGCGAGGATCGACGTTGCTACGCATTCTTCCCCATCTTCATGCCGTAGAACGAGAGTGTTCTCCCCGAGCCCAACCGTCACGTTTGGCTCCTTGTCCCACTGCATAATCTCTTTCAGGTCGCGCAATTTGAAGGTCAGGACGGGGGGAGGCGTTGGCTCTTGCTCGTCGAGCTCCAGCGCCTGCGCTCTCGCTTCCACGCCGTGAATCATCCCCCAAAATCTTGCCGTCGGTTTGATGGCTAAGAGTTCGAGGAAGTCCCCAGAGTCCTCATGTTTGATTTGACATGCGGTCTCCTCGAGAGCGATCGATGCTATGACGATACTATTTAGGAATTCCCTCACTGGGATCCGAACCCAGTCTCTTGGTGGAATCTCAAAGGGGCGGATTGGAACAGCCTGCCAGTCAGATGCCGTCTTCCATGAGCAGCTCATGAATTCGGATTTAAAGCCCGATCGATCTTAAGTCGTGAAACGCGTACAGCGGCCCCTCAATCTGCCGATAAAAGACCGGATATTCCAAATTTCCTGTCGAGGCAAATTGAACTTGCCGTCGGGCAGGGCCGCCGAATGGAATTTCGATAGCCCTCTCGAATAGCCACCAAAGGCGGTGCGGTCGGCAAATTGCACGCCTGGATAGTGGGGCAGAGGCGCCCGACCACACGTACTCATTGGCGTGACGTAATAGATAGCACGCTTGAGGAGATCGATGTCTGGCAGTTCATAGAGGAACGGCGACGGCAAAGGCTTTTCAAGCATTGGGCACCATTCCACAGTAAGCTGGAACGATATCTCCTTCTCCTTGCCCAAAACAAACGACAATGTGTTTTTATTCTTGTCCAACTCAAATTCGATCACCGAATGTTTGAATGCACTGCATATCCCCTTAAGACGCGTTTGATGGATATCGAAGCAAATGGGATTGGGGCCTATCGCAGAGTCCTTGGAGAGGGGGATGGATGCGGAGCACGAGAAATTCATGTCCCGCGTATTTCCTACGCATCGCAGCTGAGAGCTCGTAATTTCGATGAGAATATGATCCGAAGCCCTGTCAGGAATTGTTATCGCGTAGACCGCAGAGGCGAGCCTTTCCATGTCTACTGTGAAAAGAAATTTTCCGAGACGGAACAGATTGGGGTCGTATGAATTCCACAGCGGAAACGCTAGCTGGCCGTGAAGTTCCAACGCGGCTTGGTCGGCGCGTTCGAGATCAGCCGGATTAGCATCCATCGATGTTCTCCTAATTTGTCAGGGCGCGATTGTTGTTGAAGGAAGCCACCACCCCGACCACGTCCGCCGTCGAAGGCGAGGATTTATCGGAAAGGAAGCATGCAGCTTTCTGAGCTCGTCCGTCCGCCGAACGTTTGCAAGCTCGGATCCTCCGGCGAACATGGCCCGAATTTTATCCTCCTCGTCCAGCCGACGTTTGCGTTCGAGATTACGGTCTGCATATTCGCGAATCTCCCATCCGATATAGAGGGACGACCAAGCTCGATCATTGAAAGCGGACAGAAATTTCATTTGATCGTTAGCCGCCTCCCGTCGCACCGTGGGGCCGAGGGACTCTGAGGTCCCGAAGACCTTCCGACATTCCGCTCCGCCAGTCGCGGCTCGCAGCCGGCGCGGGATTACGAGGAGCTCGATCAGTGGCATGAGCCCGTTCGACGCCGAGCGCTCGAGGACCGTGGGGTTGAATCCTCGCATTTGAGCGCGCACGCTCGACCAATGAAACTTTAAGCGCGCATCAAGCGAATCGCTCCGCACCCGGGCGACGCCCAGTGCATTCGCCGATGCTTGGGGAAACGCTTGGCGAAAAAGCGGTGGCGCACCCAAGTCACGATTTCCTCGATGTGATTAGGAGAGATGTAAGCCGCCATCCGAGTCACCACTCCTCCTTCCCGATCTCGTTCATGAACGTGCGACCAATGGAATCCGTTGACGTTCGGGGGCAGTCGATATTCGAGTTCGAAGTTCTATCGCGTGGGTCAGACCTGAAGCGAGGGCCACGGCGTCGTCGTGTCGCTGAACACCCAACTCGCCGTGATGTATTGAAATCCGCGCATTGAACAGGGTCCCGTAGTGTTGAGGAAGAAACGATCCAACGTGATAAATCTGCGCTACTTGCTGGCGTGTGAGGTAATTCGCATGGGCGGACAACGCGCCGATGGAGCGCAAGCGCGTGAAACTCTGACCTGCTAATTTTTGAGAGTTGACGGGAATAGCGGCAGCTACTGATCGCATATTGCTGGTCGCTTCGCCATTCACCAAGAAATGGAACGCGGTGAGCCGCGTGAGTAAAGCGCTGGCGGACACACGTCCTTCTGCCACTAAGCGTTCCAGCGCGCATTGCCAAAAGGTGTTGATCGAGAAGCCGAGTTTTTTGGCGCGTTGCGCGAAGCCGTTCACGATCTCGGCTCTCTGAGCGGGAGCGGACGGGTCGATGAGCGGGTCGGCGCGCACGACGCGAAGTACGTCATTCAAATAGATGAAAGTCAGGAGGCGATGCACGAACTCAAGCTTGCGCGCCGGCTCTTCGTGCCAGTCCTCGACGATGTTCAATTGAGCTTGCAAATCCCCGTTCAGGAGCGCGATCGCATAGTCGAGAAGGGTGTTCGTAAAATCGAGCCGCAACACACGACGAACGTTGGTCTCGGTGATAGCGCCGAATTCGCCAACCTCCTCGAGGTATTTGATGAGATCACGCGGATGACCGGCGCTGGCCGAGGACAAAACGTCCAATGCCTCGGTGTCGAAGGTAAATCCTTCTCGCGTGCATATATCGCGCAGATAGGTCGTGCATTCAGCCGGCGAAAAGAGCTGCAACTCAAGCTCCTTGACACGCGAGCGAATTGTGCGCGGCACCTTGTCGAGCTTCGTCGTCGCTAGAATGATGGTCGGCCCCCATCGATGGTGGGTTTCAAGGGCCTTCAGGAGCGCATCGAATCCTCTCGGCGAGAGGTTATGGACTTCGTCGAGAAAGAACACCCGATAGTGTGTGATGAACGGTCCTTGACGCGCCAGGTCGGCCAGGTTGGTGATGTCTTCAATTCGGCTCCTTTCGCCGCAGTCGTGACGCGTGAAGTCTGGCAGGTTCTGACCGCGCTCACCGAATTCGTGGCATGACGCGCAGGCATCGCATGGAGACATATCCTCGGTTGGCAACTCACAAAATCGCGACTTCGCGAAGATAATTGCGATGGATGTCTTTCCTACTCCGATTGGGCCGCTGAACAGGACGGATTGGCCCTTGTTCGTTCGAATTTGGTTGCGGCACCACTCGACAGCCAACTCCTGCCCACGGACTTGATCAAAGCGGGTAGGCCGATATTCTTCCGCGAGGTCCGTCATATTTGCCTCCTCACACAATCATTGCGGCGTTGGCTTCGCCACTGGTCGAAAAGAGGCCTGTTTTGCCGGATAGCCGAAATTAGGAGATGAAAATCCTTTATTGTCAAATACATATGTCTCTGCCTCGAAGCCACATTGGCGAGATTCGTTCGAAATAAGCCTTACTATTTTTCATTATAGAGATTGTTCGAAATACCCATAGGTCACGGGCGCGAAACTGCGTGCGGGAAGCCGTGATCTCACAAAACTCACGCAAGCTTAGTTCTTCTTGCATGGCCAAGAGCCAAGCGTGGACTATGTCGTTCCGGTAATGAGGGGACTTGCCAATCCGCATGATCGCGGGTCGAGTGCCATGAGAGGCCCAGCGCTCTAGGGTGCGCTCATTGCGGTTTAATTGACGCGCTAAGCCGGCGCGATAGATGTAGGCATCCAGGAGAGCAGCCATGCGTGCGATTTCCAACAGCAACGAGCCCACGCGGTGCGCCAACTCAATCAAACCAGAGATTGTTTTGCTGGAAATCACGCGGCGCAATGCACGCCGGGAGCTGATCGCTTGGCGATCTTTCCATGCTCCGTCGGGACGCTTAGCGAAACATAGTCACCCTATGAGCGTCAACAGATTTTTCGCCATTGCCGGGAATTCGTGCCGGTCCCTGTCAGATGCGGCGCAAGCGTGTAATTTTGCTGGCGGCTGTTACTGCTTCGCCAACACCTCAAACGCCCCGTTGGACGCCCCTCGAATGACGTGCGCCGGTCCTTCGCAAGCTTCACCTATCAAGCAGGAAGCAACTACGCGCCATCCTGGCGGCGCAGATATTAAAGCTTTAGACCGCAAGCGCCTGACAGTCCGCAAGGCAGCGGAACTGACAGGCATTGCCGCCGCCGATTTCTCCCGGATTCGGAACGCGGGGATCGGACGGTTCACGGTTGACCGCCCGATGACGGTCCTGGGCCGTTTGGATCAGCGCGTCGACGTAAACTGAAAGTGCGGCCGAATGCAAAACGGGCAATCCCTGTCTCATCTCATAGATGACGGTACTCGCCAGGCATTACCCCATCGAAGATGTGGTCGTGGGGCTGCCTGGGTCTACGAGCATGCTGCCGTTCAATCCGGCATTTAATTTTCGATAATGTCGGGATCGCCCCAAGGCGACCGTTTGAGGGTCTCAAGACTATAGCCTCCAAACCTCTCCCGGCAGATGTCCGCGAGCGTTGGAGGGCGGGCGATTGTAGCGATGGCATCACCGTCAGGAGACCAATCAATTATTTTAAGAGCACCGTTGAAGTGCTGCATTAATTTCACTTGGTAGCGATGTGCGATACCGCGTTGTCGCCACACCCGGATCGCGTTGGGCGTTGCCCCGAGTTCGAGGGCCGCCTCGGCGAGTTGTTTGAAGGTTAGTTGGACCTGCTGCATGGGCGGAATATAGCACAAATCGTGCCGAGTGGATAGTACAAATAGGAGTAAGAAGTTAATCGCCGAAGACGGAAGTCCAGACGAGCAAGAACAGAAAGTCAATAATTTACAAATACATGGTCAAACCCCCATATTGAATATTTTCAAACAGATAAGACAATCCTAGAGTTAGAGTTGGGGAAAGACCATTTTGACCCCCTCTTAAATACCGTCCTGGGGGAGAAAAATGTCGCATCTCGTGCATGAGCCAATGAAGCTCGCAGCCATCCAAAGTGTCCGTGCCGTCAGATCGGCTTGCGAGAGCTGGCCGCCCACCGGGTCATGAGTTCATTGCTCGGGAGCGTTTGGTCGACGGCTTTGCGCGCGGTCTCGATGCCGGCCACCGGCAGACCCGCAGGATCGAGTAGCCCAACCTGCACCAGGACTGAAGCTTGGTCCCAGTAAATGTGCTCGTGCGCGACCTTGCCGTCCACGAATCGCACGATTGCGATGAGGGGAATCTCGACCCTTCTGCCGGTCGGTTTGACACCCGGCAGCATCCAGTCGATCTCGCTCGTATGGGTGAACTTGAAAAGCATCTCGTCGACGAGCTGGTCGGCGCCGACCGTGCGGCTTATCGGCGCCAGTTCGGTGTCAGGTGGGTTGCCGCCGATGAAGTGGTACTTGTAAAAGCGCTTGAGTTGGTCGTGGCCGACACCGCCGGTCATTGTCGGCACGTGGTTCACGTAGGGCTCGGCGACCATCGTCGCCATGGTGGCGTCGACGTCCCGGGTTTCGAACTCATATCGGCAATGCGCCTCCCAAAGGGCGACGAGGTCGTGGTCGGGCATGAACCTGTTCTTCCTGTACTGCGGCCTCATAGTGAGACAACCGGTTGGCGCCACTTAGGCGACCACCTTATATAAGTCTCACGCGCTGTGACCCTGGTGGGCTTGGACCTGTTCGGACCAATGGCGCGGCGCCGAACGCTCGCACGCTGGCAAGGGCGATGCGCTTACAGCTGGATGCTTCTATTAACGCGATCATATTGCGTGGTTGAGCGGTTTTGATTGGCTTCCGCGCCGGAATTTTGTCTGACGTGAGCGACCGGCGCGGTGTTTGCGATGTTTAAAGCCCCTGACGAAGGCAACTATCGATCATGCCGCCGCGATGCGCCGCAAGAAGAGCAGGCGTTTGATATTGTAGACGAGGTTCGCCAGTCCGATCTTCGTCTTCGCTCTCGCGATCCCGATGGTCCGGATGAACAAATCCATCCGATCCTTCTGCTCGGCGAAGACATGCTCGACGCGCGAACGGATTTTTGATTTGGCGTTATTAGCGCGCCGGGTTCTTAGAAGCATCCATGCTGTGATTAGGGCTGCTCGAGGTCACGGTAGCGGTCCGCACCTCGCGTCTGTCTTGCAGGAAGGCCGGAAAGACGCGAATATTTTCGCCAGTTCAGGGTCATCTGGAGAATCCTGGTTAAAGAGGACGCGAAATCATGAAGGTGGGAGTACTTGGATCTGGGGACGTCGGGAAGGCCTTGGCGGACGGCTTCGCCAAGCATGGCGATCACGTCGTCATGGGGACGCGCGACCCGTCCAAACTAAAGGACTGGGGTGGCCAGCACCGCATCGACCGAGTCGGCAGCTTCGCCGATGCCGCGAATTTCGGCGAGCTGGTGGTACTCGCGGTCAAGGGCACTGCGGCGCCCGAGCGCTGCGTGCGGCCGGCATGGCGAACGTGGCGGGGAAGCCTGTCATCGATGCGACGAACCCCATCGCCGATGGCCTCCCGTCAACGGGGTCCTGAAATTCTTCACCAGTCTCGATGAGTCGCTGATGGAGCGTCTTCAGCGCGAGTTTGCGGAGGCGCGCCTTGTCAAGGCCTTCAATTCCGTGGGCAATGCGCTGATGGTCAATCCGCAATTCACGGGCGGCAAGCCGACGATGTTCATCTGCGGCAACGACGAGGCGGCAAAGAAAACCGTGCGCGGCATCCTCGATCAGTTCGGCTGGGAGACCGCCGACATGGGCAAGGTCGAGGCGGCCCGCGCCATCGAGCCGCTCTGCATGCTGTGGTGCATTCCGGGTTTCCTGCGGAATGAGTGGACTCATGCGTTCAAACTCCTGCGCCAGGAGTGACGGCCATGACCGAGCACAGGCCTATCATCGTCGTTACCGGAGGCAATCGCGGAATCGGCTTCGAAATCTGCCGCCAACTGGTCAGCCGCGGCGCGCAGGTCGTTTGACCGCGCGCAAGCCCGACGCTGGCGAGGAAGCGGTAAAGCAACTGGCCGCGCAGAATCTGTAGGTGCAATTTCACCCGCTGGATACGACCCGGGCGGAGAGCATCGCGGCATTGTGCGGTTTCTTGAGCAGAGCTTTGGCCACCTGGATGCATTACTCAACAATGCTGGCATTATCACGAAAGAGGAAGCGTCCGGCCTTGAGGTAAAGCTGGCGGCGTGCGTGAGACACTGGAAACGAACACGCTGGCGCCTCTGCGTCTGTCGCAAGCGCTCGTGCCGCTGCTCAAACGCAGCAAGGCGGGCCGGATAATGAATATATCCAGCGGCATGGGCCAGCTTTCCGACATGGAGGGCGGCTATGCGGCCTATCGCATTTCGAAAGCCGCGTTGAACGCTGTTACCGCCATTCTGGCAGCCGAATTACGGGGCGCGGTGGCGGTCAACGCGGTCTGCCCTGGTTGGGTCAAGACCGACATGGGTGGCCAGAATGCCGAGCGCGAGGTTTCGCAGGGCGCGGCAGGTACTGTGTGGCTTGCGCTCGATGCGCCGCAGGATTTCACGGGGAATTTTACGCGCGATGGAAAAGTAATTCCTTGGTGAGGAACATGTGAGTTCAAAAATATAGTGGGGGGTAAGGCCAACCGATCGTGCGGCATCGAGGACCTCCCGCTGATGACCCTAATCCAACAAGAACAAAAAGGCGCCGGACGCCAGCGATTTCAAGATGACGCGCACGCAATCAGCCAAGAAAGCCGTGAACTCTGCTTCGGTCATCTCGCCCGCAGCCATGATAAAGTCCGAATGAACGGTTTTGCCGTGCCCCGAAATGTGGCCATCCCCCTTCACATTGTATGGCGGGTCGCCATTTGGGCCAATTGATCGCCCATGACTTGCGGGTGAATTTTGTCGTCGCGCGCGTCGCCGCAAACTATCGCATGGTCATCCAAGAGTTCACAGCTTGTCCGCCCGATTAACGCCGATCATCCGGCCAGTCGGCGGTTCGCGATGAGCTTTTCCTGATGTTCATTGATCTCGGTTTCGACCCAGCTTGGGGGGCGCGCTTGTGGACTAGAAAGCTAGAAAGCGACGCGCTTGTCGATCCAGCGCCTATCCGCTATAGTCAAAACCTAAAAAACGAAATGGGGACGGAAGTGGGGACAAAGCCGGATTTTTCGTGATTTATCCTCTGCGGGTGTAGCTCAGGGGTAGAGCACAACCTTGCCAAGGTTGGGGTCGAGGGTTCGAATCCCTTCGCCCGCTCCAAATGTAAGATGTCAAGCCCGGACACATAGGTAACGGAACGTGCCTAAGACATGGGTGAACCTTGGGCCGTGAAGGCAAGTTCCTTGCGGGTCGAATCGAGTGCTTCGCAAAGGAGGAGAAAGCGCGAGGCCTGATCGGTGACGGTGAAGGGATAGCAAGAGGTATGGTTGCCGAGGCAGAACTCGCCCTTGTCGTCGGCGCACCACAGGTCATTGGGTGCGGCACCCGCTGACAGCGGCGTTCCGGTGGCGTGCTGGCGTCTGGGCCTCATGTGCTGGACGAGGCCATGACGGTCGAGCACGGCATGGATTGATGTAGTAGCTTGTACTTGATCTTACAGGCGGTGCCCCCTGGAGGTGGCCAGTTTCCTGCTGATGGTGGTCAGGCAACGATCGTTTTTCCCTCGCAATAGGGATGGCGTCAAGGATGGTTTGCATCGGCGTCTTCCCGAAATGCCAGCGGCCTTGACGCGGCCGTTCCTCATTGTAACGTCTGATCCAATCGTCGAGATCGTCCTGCAACTCTTTGATCGAGGTGTAGAGCTTCTTGCGGAAGGCGATGTGGTAGAATTCCTTTAACATGGCCTTGTGCAGGCGCTCAACGATTCCGTTCGTCTGCGGGCTCTTCGTCT
>CAWBEL010000002.1:0-8115 GCA_963787985.1 uncultured Actinomycetota bacterium
GCTGCGCGCACCGCGCCGATCGTCGCCGCGCGTCAGCGCGGGACCGCGGTGCAGGTGGTGCGGTAGTAGGTGTAGACGTCGAAGCGCCCGCGCCCGAAGCCGTACGGGCGAAGATGCGTGTGCCGGATGAGGATCCAGCTGTGCAGGTGCTTGGGCGACACGGTGACGATGTAGCAGTCGGTCTCTTTCGGGAAGATCAGCGTCCAGTGCTGGCCCGAGTACTTCGCGTGCAGCTTGAGGGCCCCGACGCGGTCGGTGGCGGTCTTGGCGTGGATGCCGTCCCAGTTCAGTCCGGCGTTGATGGTGTCGCTGGGCACGCCGTCAGCCTCGAGGCGGGCGGCCGCGCGCCAGACGGCGGCGTCGCGGATGTCCGATGACACGGTGGAGTCCAGCGCCACGCATCCGAGGAACACGGTCGTGGCGGCGAGGACGACGGCGAAGCCGGTGCGCCAGACCCGGACGGGCACGGTGACGCGCTCGCTGCTCGGCGTCCGGAGCAGCAGCATGCCGAACCCGGGGAACATCGCGAGCAGGTAGCGGTCGAACTGCGCCTGGCCGCCGAAGGCGAGTCCGGTGGCGAAGCCGGCGAGCAGGACGGTGTAGACGGTCATGACCAGGACCGCCGGCCGGTCGCGCAGCTGGGTCCACAGCCGCGCCGGCCGGGTCAGCCGGGCCCCGAGCTCGCCGACGATGAGGACGCCGCTGATCATGGCGAGGACCTGCATGGTCCGGAACACCTCGTCGCTCATGATGTGCGGCGAGGAACCTGGTGCGGTCACCGGGACGGACCCCGCCGCCGTGACGTAGTTGGGCAGGGTGAGGTGCGGGATCGGGTCGAAGGTCCAATTCACGATGTGGCCGAGGGCCCACACGCCGAGGGCCCAGCCGATCAGCCGACCGGGGTTGAGCAGATCGCGCAGCCGCAGGCTGAGCAGCGTCCACACCGAGAGCGGCGAGACGGCCAGTGCGATCGTGAACAGGCAGGGCAACAGGGTCGGCGGCAACGAGCTGAAGTTCAGGGTGCCGAACCCGAACGGTGCGAGGTCGGGGTTCGGCAGCTGGTGCCGCAGGTGTTCCAGGACGGCGCAGATGATCGCGACGACCGCGGCGCCCACCACCGCCTCGACGCGGAAGCGCCGGCGCAACCCGCGCGCGACGAGGGCGCCGAGCACGACCGCGAGCAGGCCGACGACCAGCTGTTCGCGGATCGTGAACGCGAACAGCCCGGCCAGCAGGCTGAACGCGAGCAGCAGCCTGCTCTGCTTCGTGATCGCCAGGACGCCGAGGAACACACACCCCAGCGAGGCGGCCGCCGACGGGGCGTCGGTCATGAACGAGGCGGTGAGCACGCCGGTGCCGGGCCAGACCGCGAGGGCCAGGACGAGCAGCACGGCCCGCCATTCTCCGACGATCCGGCGGCCCAGGGCCCACGCGCAGCCCAGCCAGACGCTCATGGCGATCGCGCCGTAGATGTCGAGGGTCAGCGTGTGGTCGGGCAGGATCCACAACAGCGGCTGGGCGGTGAAGATCTGGCCCAGCATGAACATCTGGCCCCAGCCCTGCAGCTGGATGTGGCCGGTGCGGTGCAGCGCGAGGGCGGTCTTGACGTAGGACCAGTCGTCGCCCTGCGGCACCGCGCCCGCGCGATGGGCGATCAGCAGCGAGCCGAACGCCAGGAGCGCGATGACGAGGGCCGCCACCGCGCCCGGCGTGCGGGCGCGGCGTGACAGCGAGGCGGCGGCCCGCCGGTGGACCGGACGCCGCGGCGCCTGGTCGCTGGCGCTGCTGGCGCCGCCCGCGCTGCCCTCGCCGTCCGGTGACGGCGTGCCCGGAGCCTCGTTCAGCTCCGGGTCAGTGACCGGTCGACCCACGGGTGAGCTCCTTCGCGACGTGCCGGGTCGAGGGCGGACCTCAGATGCGCCCGTCCTCCATCGCCTGGCGAATCCACGGGATGACCTGGTCGAGCATGTTGTCCAGCGTGGTCGTCGCCTCGAAGCCCAGGATCTCCTTGGCCTTGGCGGTCGCCGGCACGCGCTTCTGCACGTCGTACTCGAACGGGTCGTCGCTGACGACGCTGAACGGCACGTCCGTGCCGTTGATCTTGCGCCAGATGAGTTCCGCGAGCTCCTTCACCGTGGTCGACTCCGCGGTCGACAGGTTGAAGTCGTCGTTCAGGGCGGCCGGGTGCTCCATGGCCGTGACGATGCCGCGGGCGAGGTCGCTGCCGTAGGTGTAGTGGCGCACCTGCTCGCCGGTGCCCAGGATGTGCAGCGGGTTCTGGCCCTTCAGCACCTTCTGCACGAGGTCGGGGACGACGTGGCTCATGGCCAGCTGGACGTTGCCCGACAGCACCTCGACGTCGCCCAGCGCCCGCGACTCGCCGATGCCGACGCAGTTGAAGGGCCGCAGGATCGTGTAGGGCAGCTTGTACTGGTCCCAGGCGGCCTTGGCGAAGTACTCGACGGCCAGCTTCTGGAACCCGTAGGACGACAGCGGCGGCGGGATCTTGCGCTCGTCACCCTCGGCCGAGGGCCAGTGCGTCGCCGACTCGAAGACCATCGACGAGCTGAGGTAGGTGACCTTCTGCAGCGACCCCTCCTCGTGCGCCTTGATGGCCGCGTCGCAGGTCGAGGCGATGATCCGCTCGTTCTGGGCGAGCAGGTCGTAGGGGTAGGCGTGGAAGTAGGAGATGCCGCCGATCAGCGCAGCGCCGGCGATCAGGTGCTCGCACCCGTCCAGCAGCTTGACCATCAGGTCGGTGTCGCGGACATCGCCCTCGACGAGCAGGTAGTTCGGGTGGTCGTCGTAGGACTTGGTGACCTTCCCGTACTTCGAGAAGTTGTCGATCCCGACCACCTCGTGGCCACGCTCCAGCAGTTCCTCGCAGACATAACCGCCGATGAAGCCGGCCGAGCCGGTCACAAGTACCTTCGTCACTTCTTCTCCTTGATCGACCGCTGGCGCCGTTCGCGCCGCGGAGGGGTCTAGTCGGTGATCCGCGCGCCGAACGCGTAGCGGTACCAGTGCAGGTACCGCGGGATCCAGCGGGCCAATTGGAAGTTGGAGGCCCCGAGCTCGCGGTCGAGCCAGATGGTGGGGACCTCGGCGACCGGCAGCCGGCGGCGACGGGCCTTGGCGGTGAGTTCGAGACCGAGCTCGAACCCGTCGCGGCTCTCGATGCCGACCTTGCGGACGAACTCGGTCGAGTACGCCTTGAAGCTGTTCGTTGCGTCCCTCGTGCCGATGCGGGCGAAGCGGTACAGCGACTTGCCCGCCAGGCGGGACAGCCGGCTCTTCAGCCACGGGCCGCCGACCTGCTGGCCGCCGGGCATGTATCGCGACGCCGCGGCGACGACGACGCCGCGGTCGACGAGGCCGACGAGGGTGTCGATCTGGGCCGGGTCGTCGCTGCCGTCGGCCATGGTGACGACGACGACCGGCGCCGACGCCTGATCGATGCCGTAGCGGATGGCGTTGGCCGGGCCGCGACCGTAGGTGTTCAGGACGGGCTTGATCCGCGGGTCGCGCCGGGCGAAGGCCGCTGCCGGTCCGGCCGTCGTGTCGTCCTCGGTGTCGTAGACGACCAGGACCTCACACGCGGTCTTGACGGCGCCGGTGATGCGGCGCAGGACGGGGACGATGGCGTCGCCCTCGTTGTAGGCCGGGATGACGACGGCGACCTGCGGGTCGACGGCGATCTCGGGGTCTGCGGGAGCAGAGGTCACACGCGCACCCCGTCGCCGCGCAGGCCCCAGATGTCGACGACGGGGACGGGGACCTCGAGCCGGCGGTAGCGGGCGTGCGGGGCGCCGATGACGACGAGGTCGCACTGCTCGAGCAGGGCTTCCTCGCTGATCAGGCGGTCGTCCTCGACGTAGGGGTCGGCACAGACGACGGTGGCGGCCTTGGTCATGAGCAGGCGGCGCAGCTTGAAGCTCAGGCTGGAGCGGATGTCGTCGCTCTCGCCCTTGAACGCCATGCCGAGGATGCCGACGGTCATCGTCGACAGGTCGTAGCGCTCGCCCATCCGGGAGGCGAGATAGAGCGGAAGGCCCTCGTTGACCAGCATCGCGGCGTTGCCGAGGGGGAAGTTGTTGTTGCTGAAGGCCGCCAGTTGCATCGCGTCCTTGAACAGGCACGGGCCGGCGGCGAAGCCGGACATCGGCATGTCGGAGGCGCGCGGGTAGTCCTGCATGAGCGCGTCGCGGATCCGGCCGAAGTCGAGCCCGGCGTCGTTGGCGAGGATGTAGAACTGGTTGGCCGTGGCGAACTTGATGTAGCGCCAGGTGTTGGTGAACAGCTTCGCGAGCTCTGCTTCCTCGGGGGTGAGCTGCACGATCGTCTCGGTCAGGGCCGCAAACAGCTCCTGGGCCCGGTTCTGGGCCCGCTCGGTCCGGCCGGCGACCAGCTGCGGCAGCGCGAACAGCTCCGTCATCGCGCGGCCCTCGGCGATGCGTTCCGGGCAGAAGGCGATGTCCATGTCGACGCCGAAGTTGTCCACCGCGCGTTCGACGAGCTGGGTCACGCCCGGGTAGACGGTGCTGCGCAGCACGAGCAGCTGGCCGTCGCGGAACTGCTCGGCGCACTCGGCCAGGGCCCGCGGGATGGCCTGCGGGTCGGGGCTCAGGTACTCGTCGATCGGCGTGCCGACCACCACGACCACGGCCTCGGCGCGGCTGATGACCTCGGGGTCGGTGCTGGCCTGTAGGAGACCGGCCGCGAGCGCCTGCTGCAGGCGGCCCTCGGCGTCGTCCTCGCGGAACGGCACGACCCCGCTGTTGACGTTGTCGACCGCCACCTTGTTGATGTCGTACAGGACGACGTTCTTGCCGCGGTCGGCGAAGGCGATACCGAGCGGCAGGCCCACGTGCCCGCACCCGCCGATGACGACGACGTCATGGGCGAACTGCCCTGCACTGGGTGTCATAACCGTCTCCTCGTCCGAGTTCTGCTGCACGACCGGGCATCGCCGCCACTCGTGCAGGCCGGGTCTCGACCATCCGCCGACGCCGGCCTCGGTCGCCCGGAGGCAAAGGAGCATTCAATGCCGGTTGTCCGCGGGTCCCGATACCGTCACAGCTTATTATCAACTTGCTTGTGCATCGGTGAGGGCCTCACCGGCGAGCCGTGGACGGACCTCAGGCCGCGAGCTCGTCCGGAAGCGGTGACTCGTGCACGATCTGCAGGCGGGACACCGCGCGGGTGAGCACGACGTAGAGCCGGCGCAGCCCGTCGAGCCTGGTCGCCTCGGCGGCGACGATCTCGGCCGGCTCGAGCAGGACCACCGAGTCGAACTCGAGTCCCTTCGCCCCGGAGGCGGGGACGACGGTGATCCGGCGGTCGGCGTCCTCGTCCAGGGCGTGCGCCTCCACGCCGGCCGCGGCCAGCTCGGCCACGACTGCGGCTGCGCGGGCGTCGGGGCAGATCACGCCGATCGAGCCCTCGACGTCCAGGGCGGTCCGCACCGCCGCGAGCAGGTCCCGGCCGTAGGTCAGGGCGTCGTCGCCCTGGCGCACCGACGAGGCGGGCGGGACGTCGGGTGCGATGTGCGGCAGCAGCCGGTTGGCGATCTGCAGCACCTCGCCCGGCACGCGGTAGCCGACGGTGAGCGGCCGCACGGCGGCGCCGTCGTGCCCGAGGTGGGCCAGCGTGCGAGCCCAGTCGCCCGGGGCCCAGGGCGTGGTCGCCTGCGCGAGGTCGCCGAGCACGGTCACCGACCCGAGCGGGCAGCGGCGGGCCACCGCACGGCACTGCATGGCCGACAGGTCCTGCGCCTCGTCGACCACGGCGTGGACGAAGGTCTCGGTGCCGCGCAGCAGCGACTCCAGCTCGTCGAGGATCGCCAGGTCGGCCGCCGTCCAGCGGATCGTTCGCACCGACTTCGGCGCCGCGCGGTGCAGTGCGACCCGTTCTTCGTCGGTGAGCGTCGTGGCCGAGCAGCGGCGCAGGAACTCCGGCTCGGCCCAGAGCCGCGCGAGCAGGGAGCGGGCGTCGAGCTCGGGCCACACCTCGTCCAGCCACGCCTTGACCGCGGGCGAGCGGGCGACCTTGGCCGTCTCGGCATCGGTGGGCGCGCCGCCGCGGTCCTCGCGCTGCCGGCGGACGTCCTCGGCCACCTGCTGGCGCAGCCGCTCACGGGCGAGCGACCACCGCAGCCCGGTGCCCAGCGCGCGCCGCGCGTCGTCGACGTAGCGGCGCAGGTGGTGCGCCCCGACCCGGTAGCGGCGGGTGCCGATGACGGCCACGACGTCCTCGGTGGGTTTCGCGACGTGGCTGAGCACGGCGCGGCGGACGACGTCGGCCATCCGGGCGTCGCCCTTGAGGACGGCCAGCGCGGCGGGTTCGGCGGCGCGGGCGTCGTGCGCCATCAGACCGGCGATCGTGCTCTGCGTGATGCCGACCTCGCCGAGCGACGGCAGCACCTGCGCGATGTAGTGCAGGAAGGCGGCGTTCGGGCCGACGACGAGCACGCCGGAGCGCCGCAGGCGGTCAGGGAAGGTGTAGAGCAGGTAGGCCGCGCGGTGCAGGCCGACGGCGGTCTTGCCGGTTCCCGGTGCTCCCTGGATGCACAGCGAGGTATCCAGGTCGGCCCGGACGAGGTCGTCCTGATCGGGCTGGATGGTGGCGACGATGTCGCGCATCGGGCCGACGCGCGGGCGTTCGATCTCGGTGCGCAGCAGGCCCGACGCCAACCCCAGGTTCTCACCGCGGTCGAGGTGCTCGTCCTCCATGGAGGACAGCTCGCCGTCGGCGAACCCGAATCGCCGGCGCAGCCGCACGCCGAGCCGCTGATCGGGCGTCGCACGGTAGAAGGCCCGGGCGATCGGCGCCCGCCAGTCGATGACGACCGGGTCGCCCGCCACGTCGCGGACATGGCGGCGGCCGATGTGGAACACCTCCACGCCGGGCCGGTCGTCGCGGTCACGGTCGGTGCGGCCGAAGAACGGCGGCGCATCGGGCTCGGCGTCGAGGGCGGCCATTCGCTCGGCGCGGATGCGGCCCAGGGCATGGCTCGCCAGCTCGTCCACGCCGTAGTCGGCGAGGTGGTCGGCCGCCTCGCGCATGGCGACGAGGCAGCGGCGGGCGAGGTCGAGGTGGTTGCGTTCGGACAGTAGCTCGGGATCAACGGCCACAATCGCTCGACGCTACGCGAGCGGGCAACCGCATTCCGGAGTCGACCCGGCGAACCGCTGGACCCGCGCGCAGGAATGGTGCTAGTTTCACCAGCATCATGTTGTGGACGATCGACGCCGGCGCACGGGCGCCGCTGCAGGAGCAGATCGCCGCCTGCGTCCGGCGCGGACTGGTGGCCGGGGAACTCACCGCCGGGCAGCGCCTGCCGCCCGCGCAGGAGCTCGCCGATGCTCTTGCCGTCGACCGCAACACCGTGCTCGCGGCCTTCCGGCAGCTGCGGGACGACGGGGTGCTCGAGTTCCGGCGCGGCCGCGGGGTGCGGGTAACCGAGCAGGCCGTGGTCCGCGCCGAACTGCAGGATGCGGCGCGGCAGTTCGTGACGCTGGCTCGGCGGCACGGCTACAGCCGCGCCGAACTGCTCACCATGATCGAGGGGCTGACATGACCACCACGGTGTACAGCGGCCGCGTCACGAACTGGCCGCTGTTCTGGGTGATGAACGTCCTGGCGGTCGCGCTGATCGCGTTCAGCGGCGTCCCGCACGTCGCGTGGGCGCCGATCGTCGTCGCGGCGGTCGTCGTGCTCGCGGCGAACCTCACAGTCACCAGCGTGCGCACGACGGCAGGCCCGCAGGGGGTGGCCGTGCGTTACGGCGTGCTCGGCGTGCCGCGCTTCCGGTACCCGCTCGGCCGCATCGCCGGCGCAGAGGCCGTCGACATCCCCGTCAGCCGGATGGGCGGGTGGGGCATCCACTGGTCACCCTGGCGGGGGACGCGCCTGACGATCCGGTCCGGGCCGTCGCTGCGGCTGCATCTGGTCGGCGGTGCGGAGGTGACGATCAGCGCGGACGACCCGCAATCCGCGGTGAAGGTGATCGACGGGCTGACGCCGCAGCACGGCGGCGCGCGGGACTGACCGGCGTCGCCGGGAGTGGCAGGCTGCACCTCGTGGCAACGAGCGGACGGCACGCGGCCCCGGACA
>CAWBEL010000003.1:0-12951 GCA_963787985.1 uncultured Actinomycetota bacterium
GTCCGGTCGGCGGCCGTTCCGACCGCTACGGCTTTCCGGCCGCGTAGAGCCAGCGGTGGAAGAACGCCGTCAGGTCCCGGTGCGCGACGTGCGCCGCGTACGCCGTGAACTGCGGGACCTGCGCATTTCCGAAGCGGTGCAGCCGCAGCCAGCCACGCATGATCTGGAAGAACGTCGTGGAGCCGACGGTCTCGCGCAGGGCCTCGAGCGTGCCCGCGCCGCGGTCGTAGACCGAGTCGGAGAAGACGTCCGCCGCGGACCCGGGATTGCCCGGCGGTGGGTCCCATTCCGTGGTGTCCGACGCCGGGCGCGCCAGCAGGGCCTGCAGGTGCTGCTTGGCCGTCATCGCCCCCCGGTGTTCGTCCCAGAGCCAGGAGGAGAACTCGGCGAACCCCTCGTTGAGCCAGATGTCGCGCCAGCGGGCCAGCGTCACCTCGTCACCGAACCACTGGTGCGCGAGTTCGTGGGAGAGCGTCTGGATGTCCGGGGCGCGGTCGAACAGCGGGCGGGACGCCGTCTCGAGGGCATAGCCGACCTGGTGGGCGTGGGCCACGATGCCGCCGGTGACGCCGAAGGGGTACCTGCCGTAGACCTTCTGGAAGTAGTCGACGATCTTGGGCACCTCCTTCATCACGGTCGAGGCAGACTTCTCCTGCGGCGAGATGGCGGTGATGTAGGGGATCCCCGATGCGCTGCGGCCGCGCGTGACGGCGAACCTGCCGATCGTGGCCGTGATCAGGTAACTCGACACCGGTTGGTCGAGCTGCCAGGACCACGTCGTGCGCGAACCGCCCGTGCGGTGGCTCACGAGGCGCCCGTTCGACATCGCGACGAGCCCCTTCGGCACGGATACCGAGACCGAGTACGTCGCCTTGTCCCGCGGGGTGTCATTGACCGGGAACCAGCTCGGCGAACCCTGCGGCTCACTCGCCACGAACGCGCCGTCGGTGGTCGTCACGAAGCCGTCCAGCGAGCCGTCCGGGTCCACCACGCTGTGCGGCGTGCCGGCGTAGCGGACGCGCACCGTGAAGGCCTTACCGCGCCCCAGCGCGTGCGGCGGGGTGATGACGAGTTCCTGCACCAGGGACTGTGGCTGCGAGAAACGGGCGCGTTGGCCGTCGACGAGCACCGTGCTCACCTTCATCGTTCGGCGCAGGTCCAGGTCGAAGCGGGACAGCGCCTCGGTCGAGACCGCGTGCACGGTGACGTCGCCGGACAGGTGGTGGGTGGACGGGGTGTAGGCGATGTGGATGGCGTAGCTGCGGACCTGGTACCCGCCGTTGCCCAGCCGCGGGAAGTACGGATCACCCCCGCCGATCGCGCCGTGCGCCGGCGCCTGGGCGGCGACGGACGCGGCCGCGGGGACGAGCGCGAGCGGGGCGACGGCAGCTGCGACGAGTGCCAGCACCGCGCGGCGGGAGAAGCGCATGCCGGCATGCTGCCACGCACGCGAGGTCGCGAACACCTGCGGCGGCACGACCGGCGGGCTGCGGTGGCACGATCGGGTGTCGTGGGCGACACCGACACCGCAGTCCCGGCCGGGGCGGCGCGGCGCGACCGGACCGCGGCGGTCCGGCCCGAGGTGCTGCTGCTCGGCGCCGTGACGTCCGTTCAGGTCGGTTCGGCGTTCGCGGACAAGGTGTTCCCGCACGTCGGGCCGGCAGGGGTCGCGCTGCTGCGGGTGGTGATCACCGCCCTCGTGCTGCTGGTCGTCGCGCGGCCCTCGCTGCGCGGGCGGACCCGGGCGGACATCGGCCTGGTCGCCCTGTACGGGCTGTTCCTCGCCGGCATGAACTGGAGCTTCTACGAGGCGCTGCACCGGCTGCCGCTGGGCGTGGCTGTGACCATCGAGTTCACCGGACCGCTCGCGGTGGCGTTCGCCGGCTCGCGGCGGCTGCTCGACGGGCTGTGGGTCACGCTCGCCGGAGCGGGGGTCGTGCTGCTGGCGCTCCGAGGCGACGATTCCGGCGTGAGCACCCTCGGTGTGGTGCTGGCGCTGATCGCCGCCTCGTGCTGGGCGGTCTACATCCTGCTGGCCAAACGGGTGGGCGCCCGGTACGGGGCCCTGGACGCGCTCGCCCTGGGCATGGTGTTCGGCACCGTGCTCGTGCTGCCGGCCGGCATCGTCGAGGGCGGATCGCGGCTGGGTCACCCCGGCGTCATCGCGGCCAGCGCCGGCGTCGCGGTGCTGTCCTCCCTCGTGCCCTACACGTTGGAGCTCGTTGCCCTGCGCCGGCTGGCCACGCACGTGTTCGGCCTGCTCATGAGCCTCGAACCGGCCGTCGCCGCAATCGCGGGCATCGTCGTCCTGGGCCAGTCGATCACGCTCGTCCTCGGCATCGCGCTCGTGCTGGTGATCGTTGCGAGCGTCGGCATCACGCTGACGTCGCGGACTCCCCCACCCGCCGCCGACGTACCCGATGCGGGAGTACCGAACTGAGCAACCACCCGCCGGATCAGGGTCGATCTTGGTCGATGTCGACTTCGGTGATCAGGAAGGGCGACCAGTCAGCGACGTAATAGCTGTATCGATCGGCCGGACACTAGCCGGCTCAGGGGGGCGACGCGCCGCCCTGGCGCCCCAGACCTGCCTCCCGGGCGCGGATCGCTGCCTCGGCCCGGTCCGCGACCTGGAGCTTGACGAGCACGCTGGAGACGACGTTGCTGACGGTCTTGGCGGCGATGCCCAGACGGACGGCGATGGCGCTGGTCGATTGGCTGGCGGCCAGTAGGTCGAGGATTTCGTACTCGCGCGAGGTCAAGTCCGGGAAGGCACGCGGTGCCACAACCGGCTCGCTGAGGTGCTGCAGGATTCGTGCTGCGACACCGGGCCCGAACACCGCGTCGCCCGAGCGGACCCCACGGACGGCGCGGACGATGTCGTCCTGCTCGGCCCCTTTGAGCAGGTAGCCGCGAGCGCCGGCGCGCATGGCCGCGAACAACGAGTCGTCGTCGTCGAACATCGTCAGCACCAGGGTCGCCGTTTCGGGGCTGAGCCGCGTGATTTCGCGTAGGGCCCCGAGTCCGTCGAGCTCGGGCATTTGCAGGTCGAGCAGCACGACGTCAGGCCGATGGGACAGCACGGCGTCGACAGCCTGGCGCCCGTCGCTGACCACGCCGACGACGTCAACGTCCGGAACCGAGTCCAGCAGCGCCGCGAGCCCGGCGCGCATGACCGGGTGGTCGTCGGCGACCACAACCCTGATCGGTGACGCCTCGGTCATGCGAACGCCAGCGGGAGCCGGGCCCGTACCGCGCCGCCCTCGGGTGACGGACCTACCTCGCACGCCCCGCCGAGTTCGGCGGCCCGCTCGCGCATCGCGGTGATGCCGACGCCCGCGTGCCACTCGTCGCCGGGATCGCCGTCGTCGACGACTTCGACCACGAGGTCGTCGGTGGCACGCAGGCGCAGTCGCACGGTCGTCGCGCCGGAGTGCCGCACCGCGTTGTTCAGCGCCTCCGTCGCGATGCGGTAGGCCGCCACCTCGATCGCGGCGGGCAGTTCCATGTCGAATACGGCGTCCACCGTGACGGCCAGCGGCGTGCCGTCGGCCCGCCGCACCGTCTGCGCCGCACGCGCCTGTAACGCCCCGGCGAGACCGAGCTCGGCGAGCGCAGGCGGCCGCAGGTCCTCGACGGCTCGGCGCACCTCGCCGATCGCGGTGCGGATGTCGGTCCGCACGCCGGTCAGCAGGTCCCGCGTCCGGCCGGGATCGCGTTCGGCGAGATTGGCCGCGGCGTCGGCCGCCAGCGCGACGCCGGTGAGCAATGGACCGAGCCCGTCGTGTAGGTCGCGCCGCAGCCGGCGCCGCTCCTCCTCGCGGGCGGCGACCAGCCGTTCCCGGGACTGCTGCAGGTCACGGGACACGAGCGTCGCGTGCAGCGCTACGGCGAGTGGGCCGGAGAGCAGGTCGAGCACCTTCTCGTCGCGCCTGCCGAGCGACGACTCCCCGCTTCGTGGCCCGACGACCAGCTCGGCCCCGTCGCGCAACGGCCGGTTCTCGACGTGCACGGGACGGTCTCCCGCAGACGCGACGGTCTCGTCGCCCAGGGAGATGCCGACGTAGGTCAACTGCAGAGCGACTCTGATTTCCGCCAAGCTGCCCGGCAGGTCGACCAACCGCTCACCGACGCGCGAGGCGAGGTCGAACGGGTCCCGGTCGCCGTAGACGATCCGCTCGGCCACCTGCTGCAGGCGGGCGCGCAACGGGAACGCAAGCAACGCGACCACCAGCGCCGACACGACCCCCGACAGCGCCAGGACGAGCAGGACGTAGCCCGCCAGCACGAGCGCTGACAGCAGCGCGTAGCTCAACCCGCGTGCCAGCACGACGCGCACGTCCAGCAGGCCGTGCCGCACGATCGCCACCGCGATGGCGATCGGCAGCAACGGGATCGCGAACAGGACGACGATCGGTGTACCGCTGACCAGGGCCCACGGCGTGACCGCGACCAGCACGGTGGCGGCCGCGCCGAGCAGCCACAGCAGCTGCTGGCGCAGGGCGTCGTCGCCGCTGCGGTAGCGCACGACGAGCGCCACGACCCCGAGCAGCATCGTCACCGCCCAGCGCGCCTCGCTGGCGGTCCACAGCACCGACCAGCCGCCAGTGCGCGGCAGCACGCCCCAGGGTTGAGGCAGTCCGGGCGACAGCGGGCCCGCGGTGGTGCCGACCTCGACGACGAACAGCGGCGACGTCAACCCGACCGCCCAGGCGACTGGACGCCACGCACGCGAGGGCAGCCGACCGTCAGGAAGCAGCAGCAGCGACAGCGGCAGGCAAATCCCGATGTGCACCGGCCACGCCCACGAACACACGGTGATCGCCGCGCGCACCGCGGCCGAGGACGCACCGTTTTCGGACAGCTGCTGGGCCAGCGGAGCGGTGAACGCGGTGATCAGCTGCGCGCACCCGCCGACCGCGTAGAGCCAGCCGACCACGTGGTGCGGCCGGTGCCACGCAATCAACGCACCGCACAACGCGAACGGCAGGCCGATCACGAGGTTGCTCACGACGAAGCTGTCGACGGCCTGGGCGAACGACCAGCCGACGGACACGGTCAGGCCTACGGCGGCGCCGGCGAGCGCGACGGCGACGACCGCCGCTGCGAGGGCCGCCGGGCGCGCTGTCACGGCGACATTGTGTACCGCTCGGCTTCCCGGCGGCAGGGGGAAGCACTCCCGGCTCGCCCGGGCGATTTCCCGGTGGGTCGGAAGCGCGATCCGATGCCGGCGGGAGGCCCGGAGCCGCACGGTTGCCGGGTCAGCATGTCCCGCGCTTTCGAGGAGACACCATGTCCCGCTCCCCTTCGGAACCCGCCACCGTCCGTGTCGGGTTCGTCCTGCTCGCCCTGCTGTCCCTCGCCGACGTCGCCGGGCTGGCCCTCACCGACGGCAAGCACCCGCCCTACTCCATCGCTGTCATCGGCGCCGTGCTCGGCGTCGCTTCTCTTGGGTGCCTCGTGCCGGCCTGGCGCGGCAACGTGGCAGCGTTCCGCACGCTCGCCGTCCTGCGCGTCGTCTCCGCGGTGAGCGCGGTCCCGGCCTTCTTCGTGTCCGGCGTGCCCGCGGCGGCGGTCGGCGCGGCAGCGGCCATCGTCCTCGTGACCGCAGTTGCGCTGGCGCTGGTGGTCGGCGGTCGTGTGCGAACGGCGGCGGCACGGTGAAGCGCGTCGCCCTGGCGCTGTTGCCGGTCGGCCCGCTGTGCGTCGCGGCGTTGAGGTACCTGCTGCCGTACTACACAGCGTCGACCGATCTCGGCACGGCGCGAGCCGTTGCCGCGCACTCGGGCCGCGAGAGCGCGGTCCTCGTGCTGGGTGTCGTCGCGCTGGTCACGCTGCTGCCCGGGCTGCTGGCCGTCGCGGCCGAGCTGCCACCCACTCGGATGCGGGCCTGGGCGCTCGCCCTGCTCGTCCCGGGCTATCTCTGTCTCGGCGCTCTGATCGCGGAGGACAGCCTGCTGTGGAGCGCCGCGCACGCCCACGTCCCCGTCCACACCACGGCGGCCCTGCTCTCGGCGACGCACCCTGCGATCACCGTCGCGGGCGTCGTGTTCGTCGCCGGACACGTGCTCGGAACCGTGCTGCTCGGTGTCGCGTTGCTGCGGACCCGGTCGTTTCCGACCTGGACAGGCGTCTGCGTCGCGGTGTCCCAACCACTGCACGCGGTGGCGTTCGTGGTGCTGGCCAGCCCCACGCTGGACCTCGTCGGATGGGGCCTGCTCGGGGTCGGGCTGGCCGGGGTCGCGAACGTCCTCCTCCGCCGACCGAGCACCTTGCCAGTGCCGTCGGCGGTTCTGGCGGTCGGCTAGAACTGGGGTGCGAAGCGCGGGACCCGGACCCGCTCGTTGGACCGATGCTTGGGTCCGCCTAACAGGCGACGGCGGGCAGGTGGCTCTGCTAGCGCCATCGAGAAATAGGTGCACCGCATGAGTGGCCTCGAGATTGGGTCAGGGACGGGCGCACGGTCACGCCACGCGGCGGCGGTGCACGGCT
Source organism: uncultured Actinomycetota bacterium (assembly GCA_963787985.1). GTDB lineage: Bacteria > Actinomycetota > Actinomycetes > Mycobacteriales > Jatrophihabitantaceae > Jatrophihabitans. The sequence continues at coordinate 6,493 of CAWBEL010000003.1, forward strand.
TGGAGCAAGCCGACCCCGAGCGCCTGGGCGAACATGGACGACCCGCCGTAGGACACGAACGGCAGCGGTACGCCCGTCACCGGTGTCAGTCCGAGGTTCATGCCGATGTTCTGGAACGCCTGCACGGCGAACCAGCAGACGATGCCGGCCGCGACAAGCCGTCCCGCGGCGTCACTGTCGCGGGCTATGCGCAGCCCGCGCCAGCAGACGAAGGCGAACAGCGTGATGATCACGAAGCAGCCGACGAGCCCGAACTCCTCGCCGGCGACGGAGAACACGAAGTCGGTCTGCTGCTCCGGCACGTACCCACCGTCGGTCTGCGGGCCGTGGAACAGCCCGCGTCCGAACAGCCCGCCGTTGGCGATCGCGATGTGCGCCTGGGCGACGTTGTAGCCGTTGCCCTGCAGGTCCTTGCCCGGGTGGGCGAAAGAGGTGAAGCGGGCCAGCTGGTAGTCGGCCAGCAGACCGGACTTGACCGCGAGCACGGCCACCAGCACGCCGGCCGCGAGCAGGCCGATCGTCCACCGGGCCGGCACGTCGGCGGTGACCAGCACACCGAGGGCCGCGCAGCCGAGCACCATCGCCGAACCGAGGTCGGGCTGCAGCATGATCAGCGCCAGCGGCACCGCGACCAGCCCGAGCGCCAACAGCACGTCACGGGTCGTCGGCGGCCCGTCGTCGTCGCGAAGCTCGGCTCGCTGGGTGAACAGCACGGCCATGCCGATGATCAGGCCCAGCTTCATGAACTCGGCGGGCTGGATCTCGACGGTGCTGCCGAGCCGGATCCACGCGTGCGCACCGTTGATCGTCGAACCCGCGACCATGACGAGCAGCAGCCCCGCCACGCTGGCGAGGTACACGATCGGGCCGAGCAGCCGCAGCAGTCGGGCATCGAGGCGCGACGCGGCCACGAAGCAGCCGATCGCGATGACGATGTTGATCAGGTGCCGCCAGAGGAAGGCCTGCGGGTCGAGTCCGGCGGCCTGCTGGACGTCCCGGGTCGCGGCCCACACCAGAACGGCACCGATCAGGGCCAGCCCCAACGAGGCGGCGGCAAGGGGCAGGTCGTAACCGCGGGCGCGCCGCTCGAGCGGCATCGACATCGGCGTGAGGGTGAAGGGCGCGCGGGGGTCGCGCGCGGTCAACGTCATCGGGCGCTCACTTGTGCGTCACCGTCGAGGTCTTGACGACGTCCGGCAGCTGGTGGGCGGCCTGCTGTCCGGGCAGCAGCGGCTTCTTGCCGTTGACGCCGAACAGCCCGTCCCAGATGCGCTTTTCCATCGGGCCTGCAGCAAAGGCGCCGGTGCCGCCCTGCTCGATCATGCCGACCATGACGAGGTGGGCCTTGACGTTGCCCTTCGAGTCCTTGTACGTCGGGCCCCAGCTCGCCAGCCAGGACGTGTCTTTGTGACCGAAGACCTCGGCGGTTCCGGTCTTGCCGCCGAGCTTGTCGCGATACGGCGACTTCAGGTAGGCGAACGCCCCCGACACCGCCCACCCGCGGCTGAACGACAGGGAGTTGGCGATGTAGTTGTACAGCGACTGCTTGACCGGCACCGTCCTGCGCACCGTCGGCTCGATCGTCTTCACGACCTTGCCCTTGCCGTCGACGACGGCCCAGCCGAAGGTCGGCTCGTAGATCTTGCCGCCGTTGAACATGGCCGAGTACGCGACGGCGAGCTGCAGCGGCGACATCGTGGTCTCGCCCTGCCCGATGGACATGTCGGCGTTGTCGCCGGCGCGGTAGCGCCAGCCGTCCGTGCAGTTCTCCGACGCCAGCTGGGTCAGGTAGGCCCGGTCGGAGAGGTTGGCGACGTTCTTGTAACCGCTCCGCGCCTCCGCGCAGTACGTGCTCTTGTTGGCCTGCCAGCGCGCGAGACGGGTCTCGCGGTCGGCGTAGCTGCCCGACGACTGCTCCCCGGGGGGCAGGTCGACGCCGGGCGCGGTGCCGACTCCGTAGGCCGCCGCCATGCGCTGCAGGTACTCGTTCGGCTTCTTGCCCTTGGCGATGCGGCTCTGGTCGGCGAAGTACTCGTCGGCCGCCGGGCGGTAGAAGAACGTGTCGCAGGAGTAGCCGAGCGCGTCGCGCAGAGTGATCGGGCCGAGCACCTCGGAGTCGTAGTTGGTCTTGGTGCGGCCGTCGATCGTCAGCGATCCCGGGCAGTTGTAGATGCCGTCGGTGGTGATCTCGTGGTGGGTGACCAGCGACGAGGACGTGATGAGCTTGAACGTCGAGCCCGGCGCGTACTCACCGGCCGTCGCGCGGTTGAGCAGCGGCACGTTGGCCGCGGTCGAGGTCAGGTGCGCGTAGTCGGTGTTCGAGATTCCCCCGATGAACACCGACGGGTTGTACGTGGGGTAACTCGCCGCGGCGACGATGCGCCCTGTATTCGGATCCATGATCACGACGCTGCCCGACGTCGCCGGCTTGCCCTGCTTGCGCGAGTCCTTGATCTGCTGGGCCAGCGAGCTCTCGGCCAGCGCCTGCACGCGCGCGTCGATGCTGGTGACGAGGGTGTCGCCCTGCGTCGGCGCGGCGGTGGAGCCGAACCCGACCGTGTAACCCTGCGGATTCAACAACACGTTCTGCTGGCCGTCCGTGCCCCGCAGCTCGGTGTCGTACTGCTGCTCGAGCCCGGAGGCGCCGATGGTGTCGGCGTCGTTGAGGTTCTTGTTCGCCTTGACGTCGATCGAGGTGACGTCGCTGGTGTAACCCAGCACCTGCGCGGCCAGCGACCTGCCCGGGTAGGACGGCTGGGTCACGGTCTGCACGGCGACGCCGGGGAACTGCTCGCGGTGCTCGCTGATGGCGAGGATGGTCTTGGTCGGCACCTTGGTCGCGACCGTGACCGGCGCGAACGGTTCGGCCGTCGAGCACGGGGCGGGCACCTTGGGCGCGCACGGCGTGATCTTCTTCGCGAGAAGCGCGGCGTTGGTGTGCAGCAGCGTGGCCAGCTGATGCAGCACGGCCGTGCCCTTGTCCGGACGTTTCTGCAGCAGGTCACGGTCGACGGTGATCGTCTGCACGGTGGTGTCGGTGACGAGCGAGCGGCCCTGGGCGTCGACGATCTGCCCGCGCGGCGCCGGGATCGGCACGGTGCCGGTGTGCGTGGCCTGCGCGGTCTGGACGGGCTTGTGCGGGTCGAGCAGCTGGACGTAGTACACCCGCGCGAACAGCGTCAGCATCAGCGACGCCACGAGCGCGACGATGATCGTCAGCCGGCGCGGGGTCGGCGGGCGGCTGGTCTTCCGGCTTGCGGGCGGCCGGCGCACCGGTGGCGACGCGAGGGTGGAGCTAGCCACGTCCGGCCCCGACCGTCAGCTCGGTGTAGACCGCGTGCGGCGCACGCAGCGAGTCGGTGTGCAGCAGGGAACGCACCACGACCAGCACGACCGCGCCAAGCAGGACGTCGCCGAGCATCGAGGGCAGCAGGCCCCGGACGGCGTCCATCACCTGCGTGCGGCCGACGAGCGCGAGCGCCAGCGTCGCGACCGCGGTGCCGACGGCGCTCACCACTCCGGCCGTCACCGCGTCCTTGCGCAGGCTGCGGCGGTCGGCCACCAGGCCGCCGAGCGTCCCGACGCCCATCCAGCACAGGGCGAGCACGCCCGCGGCGTGTGAGGAGTCGAGGTCGGCGACCAGTCCGGCGGCGAATCCGAACGACATGCCGGTCGCGGGGCCGTCGACCAGCCCGACGGCGGCGACCAGCACCGCGGGCAGGCTCAGCGGGACCCAGCCTGCGAGCGGCCCGACGAGCGTGGCCTGCAGCAGCAGCGTCGTGATGATCCCGGCCGCGGCGGCGGCCACCCGCGCGCGGGTCACCGGCCGCCCCGCGGGAGGAGCGGGTCACTGCCCGCCTGACTCACCGTGGTGTCCAGCACGAGCCCGACGAGATCGACGGCGGTCGGCGACGCGGCCGGTCGCACCGTGGCGTTCGTCGTCCCGTCCGACGAGGCTTGGACGGCGGTGACGGTGCCCACCGACAGCCCGGGCACGAAGCTCGTGGAGCCTGTAGGCCCGGTGATCAGGCGATCGCCGACATGCACGCGGGCGGTCGGGTCGAGCGGCGCGAACGTGAAGCCCGCGGCGCCGTGGCCGGTGGCGACTCCGATCTGGCCGGTCGCGGTGTCGCGTACCCCCACGCCGGACTGCGGGTCGGCGGCGAGCAGCACCACCGCGCTGTGCGCGTCGGCCCGTAGCACCCGCCCGACCAGGCCGGCTCCGTTGGTGACCGACTGCCCGGTCTGCGCGCCGTCCTGGGAGCCGACGTCAACGGTCACCGTCCAGTCGAACCCGCCGCCCGGGCCGTAGGCCATGACTCGCGCGGGCAGGATGCGCCGCTTGGTGCCGTCGGCGACCCGCTGCAGCCGGGCAAGCTGGGCGGTGGTGCTGTGGTCGGAACTCAGTGCGTCGATGCGACCCTGCAGAACGGCGTTGTCGTGCTGTAGAGCCTTGATGCGGCTCTCGTTGGTGCCCGCGTCGGGTAGGCCTGCGACCCACCGGCGCACCGGACCGAGCACGGCATCCGTGCCGCGATACAGCGAGCCGAAGGTTCCGCGGACACCGTCATGGGCGCCCCGCAGGCCGCCGCCGCCGAGGTCGAGGGTGATGAAGCAGAGCGCGATGACCGCCAGGACGGCGGCCGACATCCGCTGCCGCCGGGTCAGCTGCCGCATACCGGCCGCCGATCAGCGGCGATGGCCGTCGACGACGACCTTGTGCAGCTGGTCGAAGTGCTCCACGACCGTCGCCGTGCCGAGCACCACCGAGTCGAGCGGGCGCTCGGCGACGTGCACCGGTACCCCGAGCTCGCGCTCCAGTCGGGCGTCCATGCCGCGCAGCAGCGCGCCGCCGCCGGTGAGGACGATGCCGCCGGTGACGAGGTCGCCGGACAGCTCGGGCGGGCAGCGGTCGAGCGTGGCCCGGACGGCGGCGACGATGCGCGCGAGAGGCGGGTCCATCGCCTTGCGCAGTTCGTCGGCCGAGACGCTGATGTTGCGCGGCAGGCCGGTGCTGACCTCGCGGCCGCGGATCTCGGCCGTCTTCGGGCCGGCGGCCGGGAAGGCAGAGCCGACGGAGATCTTGAGTTCCTCGGCCGTCCGTTCGCCGATCAGCAGCGCGAACTGGGCGCGGACGTAGTCCACGATCGCGATGTCGAGGGCGTCACCCGCGACACGGACGCTGGTGGAGGCAACGATGCCGCCGAGGGCGAGGATCGCGACCTCGGTCGTGCCGCCGCCGATGTCGACCACCATCGAGCCCGACGGCTGGTTGACCGGCAGGCCGGCGCCGATCGCGGCCGCCATCGGCTCGGAGATCATGTGCACCTTGCGGGCGCCGGCGGCGTAGGCGGCTTCACTGACCGCGCGCTGCTCGACGCCGGTGATGCCGGACGGCACGCAGACCACGATCCGCGGACCGGTGAACGCGCCGCGCCGGCGCAGCACCTTGCGCACGAAATAGCGCAGCATCTCGGCCGTCACGTCGTAGTCGGCGATGACGCCGTCCTGCAGGGGGCGCACCGGTTTGATGTGGTCCGGCGTCCGGCCGATCATGCGTTTGGCCTCGGCGCCCACCGCGACGACGGAGTTGGTGCTCGTGTCGACGGCGACCACGGACGGCTCGTTGAGCAGGATGCCGCGTCCACGGGCGTACACGAGCGTGTTCGCGGTGCCCAGATCGATCGCGAGGTCACCGCCGAGCAGTTCGCCACTGCGCTGCGACACGCGCGACACCACGGCACGCCGGGCAAGCGGGGTGAACGTCACGACGGACCTACTTCGGGGAGATCGCAGAAGACAGCTTGACGCGATCGTAAGGTCGGCGTGACGGCATTCCCCGCTGCGACGCGCGGGTCAGGTGGGACTGGTGTGACTACTCCCAGCCTGTGGGACCGACCCGCGCCCCGTCCGACGCTGCGTCAGGACCCGAGCGAGGGGAACCAGAGCGCGATCTCCCGGGCGGCCGATTCCGGCGCGTCCGAGCCGTGCACGAGATTCTGCTGCACCTTCAGGCCCCAGTCGCGGCCGAGGTCGCCGCGGATCGTTCCAGGCGCGGCCGCGGTGGGGTCGGTGGCGCCGGCCAGCGAGCGGAAGCCCTCGATGACGCGCTCGCCCTCGACCACCAGGGCGACGACCGGACCGGAGAGCATGAAATCGACCAGCGGTTGGTAGAACGGCTTGCCCTGGTGCTCGGCGTAGTGCTCGGCGAGCAGCTCGGGGGTGGCCCGTCGCAGCTCCAGCGCGGCGAGGCGGTAACCCTTGGCCTCGATGCGGCGGATCACCTCGCCGGACAGTCCGCGGGACACGCCGTCGGGCTTGACGAGGACGAGGGTGCGTTCGAGATCGGCCACCGCGGCAGCGTATCGGCCGCCCTCGCCGCGAGTTGTCCCACCTACATCAGGCAGCAGCCGCCAGAGGCCGGGACAACTCGCGAGGGACGAACGGAGTTGCCGGGCT